>NZ_JAVTSC010000002.1:0-484174 GCF_032678725.1 Pedobacter heparinus | reverse complement strand
GGGCGGATGATGTTCCTTTAATTGCTTATTTAAAATATTTGTCAAAGAAGTAATATACACGGTTACGTACCCGTTTTTTGAAAAATAAGACCATATGCCGAAAACAGTGTCATAAAATCCCCGAAATAAACTTCCGCCTTCTTCCGGGCGTTCAGGACACTGATTTTTGAAGCGGTATTATAAGTCGCTGCCAGTTGGTTATTAACAACACGATATTTATCATGATCGGCTTTCAGATTGGTCTTCAGATTGTTCTCTCCCAAAGAGTAAATGAGGATTTCGCCCCTGTCATGGCAGTAAGTCCCCTTATAAAAAAGCAATAAAAAAATTGCCAGAAAGAAAAATCTGTATCCAATAAACTCAAATTCTGAGTTTTTAAAATAAAAGAGTGGTTTCAATGTTGGTTTAGGTTAAAGTTGGCACTTCTAAGTTATTAAATATTATTACTAATGCAAGTAATATGAAAAATATTATTTATGCCTGAATTGTTTTTTTTGTAAAAAACGCGGGATACCATAGGAGATTTCTTAAATACTGCTCTTATCTTATGATAACTGACGTAGAAATCTCTGCATTCGGTTAGACTTGGGTCATTTACGGCAATACCGCCTAAATCTGACATTGTGCCAAAAGCACTAATGCTATGAAAACAAAAAAAGCGCACTGTATAGTGCGCTTTTAATGACTTAAACTTTAAGTTGCGGACCGGACGGGACTCGAACCCGCGACCTCCGCCGTGACAGGGCGGCATTCTAACCAGCTGAACTACCGGTCCGTTTTCCCGTCTCTTTCGTTTCGGGATTGCAAATATAGAGCGTTTATTTATATTTACAAACTATTTTTTAAAATAATCGCAATCCCTTAAATTACAGCACCTTCTTTTAGTTTCTCTGCATTTTCAGCAAACTGCAAGGCATCAATCAGTTCCTGCACCCCGCCATCCATGATGTTGTTCAGGTTATACAATGTCAATCCGATGCGATGATCAGTAACCCTTCCCTGCGGATAATTGTAAGTACGGATCTTTGCTGAGCGGTCGCCGGTTGAAACCATTGTTTTCCGTCTTGCAGCTATATCCCCGTTTTTCTTCTGCAGCTCGATATCATAAAGCTTACTGCGCAGCATTTCCATAGCAATAACCCGGTTGCCCAGCTGAGAACGCTCTTGCTGGCAAACCACCACAATGCCCGATGGCCTGTGCGTCAATTGCACTTTGGTTTCCACCTTGTTCACGTTCTGACCACCTGCACCTCCTGAGCGCGATGTTTGCAGGTCAATATCTGCAGGATTAACGTAAAGATCAATTTCTTCCGCTTCCGGTAACACCGCTACAGATGCAGCTGACGTATGCACCCGGCCCTGGGTTTCCGTATCCGGCACACGCTGTACACGATGTACACCAGACTCATATTTGAGCTGTCCATAAACATCTTCTCCGCTAACTTTCAAAATCACCTCCTTATAACCTCCCGCGGTACCCTCTGTAACATCAACAGTTTCAACTTTCCAGCCCTTTTGCTCAAAGAAACGGCTGTACATCCGGTACAAATCTCCGGCAAACAGCGCAGCTTCATCGCCGCCTGTACCACCCCTGATTTCAAATACCGCATTTTTTGCATCTTCCGGATCAACCGGGATTAACATTAAGCGTACTTTTTCTTCCAGCTCTTCCTGCTGTACCAATAACAGGTCCAGTTCCTCTTTCGCCATTTCGCGCATTTCAGCATCCTTCTCGGTACTTAAGATCTCTTTGTTGGCCTCTATATTGCTCATCACATTTTTATAGACCTTATATTCTTCCACAATCTTACCCAGATCCTTATACTCTTTATTCAAAGCAGCGAAGCGCTTCATATCCTGCATCGTATCTGGATTACTCAATTGCTCTTCCACATCTTCCCAACGCAGTTTAATTGCTTCTAATTTCTCTAACATATTCTTTTTTTCAGGAAATACAATTTATTCCTCTTCCACCACAAAAGACCATTTTCTATAAGATCTTCATCAGCTAAAAGGTTTTTATTTTGGACAACAAAAATAGGTTTTTTCGTTTAATACCACTAATAATTATTGGCATAACCCTACAGGCCCTGCAACATCTTATTCTTTTTCAAAGTAATTCAGGCTTAAATCATTGCCATCAAATACCGCATAAGAATTGAAATTTATCCACTCCCCAAGGTTTATATACTTGCTTTTGCCATCCAGATCAATATTAAGGGGCAAATGCCGGTGGCCAAAAACAAAATAATCAAAATGCGTTTTTAACAATAGCTCTTTCGCATAAACAGCAAGCCATTCCTGGTCCACACTTTCAAAAACTTCTTCTTTACTGCTGGCAAGCCGGCTGTTTCCAGACCACCAGTTGGCAATTCCCAAACCGATCCTGGGTGGCACTAAGGCAAACAACCACTGGCAAACCGGGTTTCTGAAGATCTTTCTTAATAATTTATACTTTTTGTCTCCAGGTCCTAATCCGTCACCATGATGTAAAAAGAATCGCTTTCCGTTTCGTTCCATCACCAGTTCATCACTCACGATTTCTATCCCCATTTCTTCTGTAAAATAGGAATTCACCCACATGTCATGGTTGCCTTTAAAGAAGTAGACCTTTATTCCGGCATCGGTCATCCCGGCCAGTTTACCTTGCAGCCGTACAAAACCCTTGGGGATTACCATACGGTATTCAAACCAGAAATCGAAGATATCGCCCATCAGGAACAGTTCACTACAGGAAGGCGTTATAAAATTTAACCACCTCAGGATGCGGTCTTCCCGCTGCCTGCTTGAAGCATGGTCCGGCGAGCCAAGGTGAAAATCTGAAGCGAAATAAATGTTCTTTTTCATGGATCAAAGCGCAAAGATAATTAATATTATCTGCCATGCACCCTTAAATAAACTCTACAGGCTTAATAGAATATTACAAAATAGAATCTTTATTAATAACTAAAGTTCGTAAATTCGCACAAAATTTAAACTATGATTTCTACTGATATAGCCATCATTGGCGCCGGACCTGTGGGTTTATTCGCGATTTTTGAAGCAGGTTTATTAAAAATGCGCTGTCATTTAATAGATTACCTTCCACAAGTTGGCGGGCAGCTTTCTGAAATATATCCTAAAAAACCCATTTATGATATTCCCGGCTACCCTACTGTCCTGGCTCAGGAGCTGATCGACAACCTGATGGAGCAGGCCAAGCCTTTCCATCCTGGTTTTACTTTAGGAGAACGCATTGAGGGCCTGGAAAAACGTGGTGAGGGCGATTTTGTACTGACCACCAATATGGGCACCATTATAGAAGCCAAGGTAATCGTTATTGCAGGCGGACTGGGATGTTTCGAACCCCGCAAGCCAGCAGTTGCCGGCCTGGAGCAGTTCGAGAACGGACGTGGTGTAAATTACATGATCCTTGATCCTGAAAAATACCGCGGACAGAAAATGGTCATCGCCGGTGGTGGTGATTCTGCTTTGGACTGGACTATATTTCTAGCAGATGTTGTGGAGGAACTGACCCTGGTTCACCGCAGCGAAAGCTTCCGCGGCGCCCCTGATTCTGTGAACAAGGTAATGGAATTGGCTGAAAGCGGCCGCATTAACCTGGTACTGAACAGCAACCTCAACTCCGTAAACGGTAACGGGAAACTGGAAAGCGTGGAACTGATCCATAACAAGAGCCTGGAAACCACAACGGTTGCTGCCGACCACCTGATCCCGTTATTTGGTTTGAGCCCTAAACTGGGCCCTATAGAACAATGGAACCTGAACATCAGCAAAAGTGCTATTGAAGTGAACACGGATGATTACTCTACCAACATCCCGGGCATTTACGCCATCGGTGACATCAACACCTATACCAATAAACTGAAGCTGATTTTATGCGGTTTCCATGAAGCAGCCCTGATGAGCCACAGCGCTTATCAATACATGAACCCTGGAATTAAATATACCATGAAATACACCACAGTAAATGGGGTATCAGAGTTTTAAAACATGGAAGAAAACAACATTACCCTACACGTACAAAATCCTGACGGCAGCCGTACTACACTGGAAGCGCCGGTAGATATGGGCTTAAGCCTGATGGAATACCTTAAAGCCTGCGAATATGATATCCTGGCTACCTGCGGCGGCATGGCACTTTGCGCCACCTGTTGCGTAGATGTATTAGAAGGCGAAGACCAGTTAAATGAAATGAGCGATGATGAATACGCGATGCTGGATACCTTACCAGATGTGCTGCCCAACTCCAGACTGGCCTGCCAGCTGCAGTTGAACCCTGCCATGGATGGCCTGGTGGTAAAGCTCCATCACGCAGAATAATATTTACTAATTATGATCAGAGGCAGCTGCTATTGTTTTGATAGGGCTGCCTATTGTTTTATACTCCCCCTCACCTTTCAGTATAGCCAGCATCTTGTCGTTGTTATTTAACAGGCTTTTTGCCGTGTTCAGTTCTTTGTCGTACTGAAACGCCTGAACCACCTTGCCCTTATCATAATAATAACGGCTTACGATCTGTGTTTCGAGTACCCTTTTAATCTCGGCTTTATAAGTACTAAGGTCTGTTTTCTTCGCGCCAAGCATTTTCTCCTTCAGGTCCTCAAGGTCGGCTTTAACCGCAGCCAGTTTATTTTCCTTTTCCGCTTCCGTTCTCAGGTCGGACAACAAGCGCTCTGTGCGTGAAGTATAGGAATAATCCCTTCCTGCCATGCCATTTACAAAAGCGGCATAGTCATTTTCGCTCAATTGAAAAGAGGCTGCAGGGGCAATTTCTTTATGGTTCTTTTTATAGGTATTGGCATAATCAAAAAACAGGTTCTTATTGATCAGGGAAATGGTGATCGGGCTAAGTTTAGGCGTGTTCACCAGCACATCCGGATAAACCCCATTTCCATCGTATACACTACGCCCTGTCCTGGTATTGAACTTGTTCATCACTGAATCGGCAAATTTGATGGTCTTGCCGTTCACATCCTTATGTGCATAATCCAGGGCCTGGATGCACCTGCCCGAAGGGGTAAAGTATTTGGCAACTGTAACCTTTACCAGGCTGTTATATGGCAGTTTAAACGTCTGCTGAACCAGACCTTTGCCATAGCTTCGCTGCCCGACAATTATGGCCCTGTCCAGGTCTTGAAATGCACCGGCAACAATTTCAGAAGCGGATGCAGAAGCACCACTGATCAGTACCACCAAGGGCATGTCCGGAAATAAGGGCTGGTTAAGTGTTTTATAGGTAATGGTTTTTTCCGGATTTCGCCCTTTTTGAGTGACGATCAAAATGTCCCGGTTTACAAAAATGTTTACTATTTTAACCGCTTCCTGCAATATACCACCCCCATTGTACCGTAAATCGAGGATCATCCCCTTAGGTTGCTGCTTGCCCAGTACAAGCGCGGCATCCTTAACTTCCTGGGCAGAATTCTCTAAGAATTTATCCAAACGGATATAACCGATGTGATCTGCCGTCATTCCGGAATAGGATACGTTGGGCTGTTTAATTTCGTCACGAATCAGGTTCCTGGTGATTAAAGCACCGTCCCTGATGATCAGCAGGTCTACAGCTGATGCTTTTGGGCCTCTCAGCAACTGGCTTACCTGTGCCCTGTCTTTACCCTTAACTTCGGTGCCATTGATTTTTACCAGCTGATCACCTGGTTTTACACCCTGCTTATCCGCAGGATACCCTTCATTCACTTCATTCACAAAGAGCTTACCTTCTATAAAGATGGTACTGGCCCCTATCCCACCATACTGGGTACTTACATATTTCAGTTTATAATCCTCTACCTCTGATTCGGGCACATACTCCGTATAAGGGTCAAGATTTTCCAGCATGGCATCAATACTGCTGCGCATCAGGCTGGAAGGATTGGTCTCCTCTACATAATTGATGTTGATTTCCTTATACAGGGAAGCAAATATATCCAGGTTTTTAGATACCTGGAACAGGTCTTCCTTAAAAGACCAGGTTAAAGAAGCAAAAGCAACAAGGAGAGCGGCTACGGCAATTTTGTATGTTTTCATCGGAAGCAGATGGGGTTCATCGATCTGTTGAAGTAAATTTACAAAAAAGCCTTGTATATCAAGAACAAGCCGGCAAATTAAAGTCTGTTGCCCTCGGGATCAGCTAAGGCCTTATTGATGGTAAACTCCACATAAGCACGGTCTCTTTTCACCAGGTCCATCAGCTGTACAACCAGCTGGTCTTCCTGTCCGGGAGTAAAGGCAAGCTCTACCTGGGCCAGGTCACGGTATTTTCTCAGAAATTTAATTTTAACCTTTTTCCAGGTTTCAGGAGTAAGCGTAAAACTTGCCATAATATGTACTTTGCAGCAAAAGTAGGAAAATTTTTGAGAGCAAAGCGCTCCTTTTAATAACAAAAGGCCCCGACTGGATAGCCGGGGCCTGAATACACCTATTTGATCAGACATTTAAGTCTGGCAGATTATTTTTTCTCCATTACAGCGGATGGTTTACTTTCCTGGCTATCGGTATTTAGCGTTGAAACAGAATAATATCCAATTGCGTTAATTGAAATGCTGTTTCCTTTAGTTATCGTCAGTACCTTTCCTTCTTTCTTTAAATCAGAAAAATAATACACAACAGATTTCACATTTCCTGAAGCATTCCATTTCAGTTCTCCATTTTCTATCCTGATGTTTGTAGCCTCGGCTGGAGCTGCAGCAACACTACGGCCTAAAAATGGCATAACAGCGGGATCTTTGTAAATAGCAGCAAGCTTATCCGTAATACCAACCTTGTTCATATCAAGATATTTAGCACTGTACATTGCATTTCCTATAACTTTTGTATTCAGTTTAGTCAGATCAAATTGTCTTTGCAATTCTGCCGACGACTGGAACGCAGCAGGCATAGTTGGGTCTCCAAACTTATAAAAACCATGGCCTACCATTAATGCAGCTTTGAAGCTGTTATTAGTCCATTCAGCAAGCCGCAATTGGAAATCATTGTATTGGTTTCCTACCTCCTGATACAATTGAGGGATAACCACATCTACCCAACCTTCCTGATTCCATTTCTTCACGTCAGCATAGAGCGTGTTAAAATTTTTGGTGATTTCCGGAGCAGGTGAAACAGAAAAGATAACACCTGGTTTAGTCGCCACTATGGCATCATACACCCCCTTTATCGCTTTATTCACATTTTCTCTTCTAAAATCCTGGACAGTAGCTATACCTGCACCAAACTTTGTATAATCTGCCTGATCTGCAAATGTTTCTCCTTCCGGATAAAAATAATCGTCAAAATGTATCCCGTCCACATCGTATTTCGTTATCGTTTCTTTGACAATATCAACCAGTCGTTGCCTCACTTCGGGCAATGCAGGGTTATAAATTCGTATCGTTGGGAAGTCTGCTACCCATTCTGGTTTAACAGCCGAATGAAGAGCAGGAAATGAGCTGGCTGCACTCGCACGGGTTGCGATCCGGTAGGGGTTCATCCAGGCATGAAACTCAATATCCCTGGCATGAGCCTCATCAATCATAAATTTGAGCACATCATATCCTGGATCTACTCCTCTCGTTCCTGTAATAGCTGCGCTCCAGGGCTCATAACTTGAATTATAAAAGGCATCTCCCATTCCCTTTACCTGAAAGTAAATGGCGTTTATATTGAGTGCTTTAAATTTTTCGAGATAGTTGATATACTGTTGTTTCTGGCTTGCCATGTTATATGCACCTTGTGGCCAGTCTAAACCATAAACCGAGGCAATCCAAACCGCTCTCATTTCTTTTTTAGGGAAAATTGGAGCGCCTGTTTCTCCTGGCGGCTTGGGAGGATCTGGCGTTGGCTCATTACCGCCTTTTTTACAGGCATTCAGCAGCAGGGCCAATACCAGCACTACCACCAGATGTAAATGGATTTTTTTCATGATTTAATTTTTATACTAATTTCATTACTGATTAATCTAAAGCTACTTTTTTTGGAAATTCAAAAAATACAAACCCTGCATCACTTGCACCAGCATAAAGCATTAAAGACAGATCGTTACCTGCCCCATCTTTTTTGACATAAAAACCTGTTTGCGAAGATGGCGAGGTATTTACAGGCCCCATTAATGAATAGTTAAATACCGCATTAACAACAGGCTGATTATTTAAGTTGGTCAATGCCTCTTTTACATCTGCGCCTTTCGTAATGTCGTAAACCATGAAATTAGTAGCCTCCGAACCAGTTCTCGCTGCTGTGGTTACAATCAGATAGCGTTCACCATTAAAATTAACTACACGAGCGTCTGAACTTCTTATAGGAATAGCTGTTCTACTCATGGTAAATGCAGCTGCTCCCCCTTCGGACACCAATGCGACAGGTGCATCGTGACCAGTAAATATATACTCGCTGGTATTCCCAATCCGATTGTAGGAGGTCCAAGACCCGGCTCCCGTAACTGGAACTGCAAAAGCAACGGGATTACTAACCGTTATATAATTAGCAACATCGAATCTTAGTATTTTTGCACCGGCATTGTCCCCAAAAAAGAGATAGCCATTCCCCTGGTCATCCAGGCTTACTGAAAAATTGTCGCCATGCCTAACTCCCGCTCCGGTTATGGTCCCAACATTTATATTGGCGATTACCTGTGGAGCAACGGCAGGGTCAGTCCAATGGTAAACTTTTAAAGGACTGGCAGCTGTGTTACCAGACAGATTTGCAATATAAGTATGTCCATTTACCTGGGCGCCCATATTAGTAATAAAGGTACCTTGCGAAACCCCGGACATATTTAAAAGAATTTTGTTGACTGTCCCGGCTTTCAGTTCAGATACGTTCAACAAATGTGGCGCTTCTCTTCTGACAACCAAAACCTTTTGTCCGTCAAACCCACTACCCCGGGTTAATGCACCGGTGAAGGCATCGTGGATTGGGTTCCCTAATGGATTGCTGGTAAAGTCAAAAGTAGTTCCTTTTTCAAAATCAGCTCCGAAAACCGGTACTTTTAACCTTAATTTAACAAAATAATCGCGATAACGCGGAGAATTTAAAACTTTAATGGTGATCGTCTGCTCTGATTTCCCCTCTTCAAATACAACCGGATAAGTATCCTTGCTCAACTTACCGCCCTCCGATACATTAGCCTCAAATTTAAGATTGGAGAAATTGGTACCGGGGTCTATTCTGGGGAATGAGACTGTCTTCGCATCTTCATCAACAATTCCCTCCAGCACAGTAGTCCCGTTTGCTCCGGCGTTAACTATTTTAATTGAATTTAAAACAGTCATCTTGGAAGAGGTGTCCATCGCTTCCGGGAAATCATCCTTACATGAAGCCAGGGTTAGCAGCCCCACAAAGGTCGCCAGGAGCCAAATTTTTGATGTTTTATATGTTAGTTTCATATGATCGTCTATTATTAATAATAAAGCTTATATAATTTTAGTTTTGAGGCCAGCCTTGTGTCTGCTGCAATTTATACCCCTTGGACGTGTAGAAGTCGATTTCTGAAATTCCGATAGGTGTTAAATAAGGATTTATATTGACTTGATTTAAAAATGGCAAACGGTTCTTATTTACGGTATTTTTATAAAAGCCTTTCATAGCTACAGCGTTGGTCCCATTGTAAATGGTCTCTGTTCCAGTTAAGCTTAGCACAGCGACTTTACCAACATTCGCAGCAGTTAAAGCAGCAGGAAGTTGTGCCGGAAAATCGACCCATCCTCCAGATATTAAATCCGTGTTCAGGTCATTATCCATATATTCCAGTTTAGACCATCTCTTCAAATCTGCCAAACGGAAAATTTCAAAGGCAAATTCCATTCTGCGCTCTCTTCTGATCTCCCATAATAAAGCAGAAACTTGTGGATCTCTACCTGGATCTGCTGGAAGAGCTGCCAAACTAAGGGGAGCAGTCATTGCTACTCCTCTGTCTATTGCTTCTTGTGCCAAAGGTCTGAGCCTGATTTTATTGATAGTTTTATTTATATCATTTTGCACTATAGCGGTACCACCAAGGGTAGCCAATTCGGCTTTAGCTTCAAGCCAATTCAACAAAACTTCGGCATAGCGTAACACAGGGGCATCAGTTTCATTTTTATCCCCGGTGAATTCCGGCGGCATACCCAAAAGGTCTACCTGCGTACGTTTCTCTACCTCCCGTGGCAAAAATTTGGTAATATAGTAAAAGGAACCTCTGTTTAACAGACTGGGTTTACTGTAAAAAGTTGCTTCAAACCTGGAGTCACGGGTTTTTATCATATTGTCCAGATTAAAATCTTGTATTGCAGGACTTGCATTCTGCCATACGCCACCAGTATTAAGAATATAAGATTTAATTAAATCTGAGGTAGGCCCGTTAAGTGTTGATTCTGCTAAATTACCATAAGATGCAATAGCGTGGGTAACTCCGGCAGCCGGATCATAACCTCTATATAAGATACATTCTTTATTTGCCTTTAAGTCTTTAGAAGTAAATAGTGTTTTATAATCGGTGACGATATCGTACTTGCCGCTTGAAATGTCCAGATCAGCAGCTTCAACAGCCAGCTCTAAAAATTTCTGGGCCCGTGCGTTATTCTTGTAATAATACTTTTGCCAGGTACCTTCTGTCAATGCCAATCTGGAAACAAAGCCTGCAACAATATATCTATTCACAAATTGCTCTCCATCGTTCAACCGCACATTTTGCAATGCAAATTTCAAATCGTCATACACCTGGTCCATCACTTCATTGCGTGGTGTTCTGGCCTTAAACAATTCATCCGGCTCTGAATCAAATACCTCTCGCGCATAGTAAGGAACATCTCCGTAGGCCTGTACCAATTCTGAATACCTGTATGCCCTGAAAAACCGCCCTACGCCTAGCCAATGTGCCTTTGCGACAGGTGTTAAAATTCCTGACATTTTGGTCTCTATCCGGTCTAACATGATGTTAATGGAGCGGATAGTAGCATAGCTCCAAATGCCGGTATTCGGAACCGAACGCGTAAAATTGAGTTGATTTCCCTGAACAACCATATCATCACTATTGGTATAACCTACAAGTGGTGCGCCAGTGGTTGTGAAACCATTTCCATAACCATCAAAAAAATCTGTATAATACTTGTTTGCGTAAAGACGCAGTTTTTCTTCGCTCGTCCAACCTGTTTCATCCGTTTCGGTGGTCAAAGGCGGTCTGTCTAAAAATTTCTTACAACCAGAAGAAATGATTACTAAAAAGACGAATACTATTTTAAATGCTATTTTCATTTTCTTTCTCCCTTTAAATTAAAAACCAACTTGAAGCCCGGCAGAAGCCGACTTAAATGCAGGATTTGAGGTACCTGTACGGCCTAAATTATAATTTGAACTAGTTGAACCTAAGATAGAATTTCCTGAAATCGCCTCCGGATCAATCGGCAATCCTCTCAAATTATCAAACGTAATAAAGTTCTCCAGCGAAACATAAACGCGTGCACTCGCCAACTTAACGCTTTTAAGTAAAGCAGCAGGTAAGTTATAACCAACCGTGATGTTCTTTATTTTCAAATAAGACATGTCTAACATGTACTTGCTTTGAGGCCTCATCACATATCCTTCATTGGCACCCCCCAAATTCCATGCTCTTGGATAAAATGCACCAGTACGGTCTGGTTTCCAATAATCGCCAGCAATTGCCTGTGGCATTGCGCCTTCTTTGGCAAAATATCCGGGAATGGCCAGTTGTCCATTACCCCAAATTTTCCTTTCCCCTACACCCTGGAAGAAAACGGATAAATCAAACCCTTTGTAATCAGCACCCAAACGGAAGCCATATTGATACCTCGGGGTTGTATTTCCAATAACTACCCTATCACCAAGATTGCCATAAGTGCCGTCCCCAGCATCGATATAGCCATCGCCATTGATATCCACAAACTTTACATCCCCCGGGCTGATCAACAAAGTCTGGTTACCATCTTCGAAATAAGTTTGATAAACAGGATTATTTCCAACGAGCTTATTCGTTGTTCTGCTGTTTCCATTATACACAATATTTGTTTGCACAAACTTACCGTTAGCATCATAAACAAAGTCCTCTTTTTGATATAACCGATCGGTTACAAAACCGTATACATCACCATACCTTTGACCTGTAGAATAATCTGTCGAGAGCCGTCTATTTGCCGGAGCGTCTTTATAATCCTCACCTCTTGTAATAAACGATACCGCATCTGCCAGATTTGCGTCAATGCTTAAACGAAGGCCATTGTCAAATTGATGATTAAAATCTAAACTTAATTCCCAGCCCCTGGTTCTAACCTCTCCCAAATTACTCCGAGGTGCGGTTGCGGCCCCATAGGTAGCAGGCATTGCTTCACCTGCAACAATCATATCCCGGGTGTATCGCTGAAACACTTCAGCGGTAATGCCAAACTTACTATCAAAGAATCTCAGATCAACCCCCAGGTTCATGTGTTCAATATTTTGCCATGAAACATTTTGAGACACCGGAGGCGGGGTACCCAACTGAAAATTAGGAAGGGCACCACCACCTAACCATGAGTTTTTGCTAATCCCCATAACTGGCACATATAAAGAATTAGCCACCGACTGATCTCCAATTGAACCCCATGAGGCACGAAGTTTTGCGAAACTCAATACAGATTTTGCATCTTTCAAAAAATCTTCGTTCGAGATGATCCAACCTCCCGAAACCCCAGGATAAGTTTGCCATTTCAAACGTGTTGGAAATTTCGAAGAGCCATCACGCCTCAAAGTGGCTTCAAGCAGGTATTTATCTTTAAATGCATAATTAATTCTTCCAAAAAACCCAACCTGAGAATCCCAGTTGGCTGTTCCTCCTGAAGTTTCTGTTCCAACAGCAAAATTATACTGTGGATTATCATTGTTTAACAGGTTACCGCGAGTTGAATATTGACTGGAATAGTCAAGACCAACGATGTTAGCTCCCAGCAAAAACTTGATCTTGTGATCATTTAAATCCAGATTGTAGTTTGATAAGACATTCAACGTGTTTCGTCGTGACCTGAAATTATCCTGAGAAAAATAAGTATCAGCCTTTACTGTATGATCTGTTAACGGAAACTGATACGCCGGCATGCCACCTGTACTGGTGACATCGCCATTTTCATCAACATATACCTGTGCTCCAGCGGCATCTTTGAGCGCTTCAACACCATACCAGGTTGTACGGCCCTGCACATAAGGCACAGAAGATGTTCTCAATTCATTTTCGGTATTATAAGTATAATCTGCCTGTACATCCCAGGCTTTAGTGATATTAACTGTTGTTCCCAAAGTTAGGTTCAAAAATTTATTGGCACGGATTTGATCATTTGACATCCGGGCCGAGAAAGCAGGATCAATGATATCCTGGCCATTCTCTTGTACACCAATTGGAAATAATCGGCTCCAACGATACAGGTATAACCAGGGATCGGCTGCGAAACCACCTGAATTTAACGAATTTGGATTCCGTTTTGTCGCATCTGCATATCTTACTCCACCACGAACCGTTAAATAATCGTTAACTTTAGTTGATAAAGATAGTGATGGGATAAATCTTTTGTAATCATCATGCTTGGCAGGTTTCATCATCCCCTCCTGCCCCAAATAACCTACACTTAGGTTATAGGTTGTATTCCCACTTTTCCCGTTTAGGCCAAGGTTATGGATTTGAGACAGACCATGATCTTTTATCATTGCTTCTACCGGATCATAAATCCGATATCCGAATTTTTGAGCGCCGTCCCAAAACCAGTCACGACCATAGACAACAGGATCATTATTACCAACCACATCGCCATATTTTGTCTGCCATTCTTTAATCTTAGCAAAACTCGCTCTATCAATGCGCCAAAAACCTCCGGCAGGACCAACCTGCTTCATGTTTTCATGTGCATCCAAGGTATATTCCAAACCATCAACGCCCGCAACATCTAATTCTTTAAATGGAGACTGCCACACAAAATTATTGGAATAGGTAAATTTATTTCCATCGGTTTTAGCTCCTTTTTTTGTGGTAATTAGAACTACACCAAAAGCAGCTTTCGAACCATAGATAGCAGTTGAGGCAGCATCTTTCAAGATAGTTATATTTTCAATATCACTGGGATTTATATACTGGATGCTGGGAAGTTCTACGTTATCTACTAATAGTAACGGAGTATTGTTTCCACTTATCGAACCAAACTGGCCACGAATCTTAATAATCGGGTCTGAGCCTACCTCGCCACTGGGCACCACTATCGAAAGACCCGGAACTGCACCTTGTAAACCTCTGGCTACATCAGCTATCGGGCGGTTGCCAAATACTTTAGCAACATCAACAGAGGTAATTGCACCTGTTAAACTTTCTTTCTTTTGGGTGCCGTATCCTACCACAACCACTTCGTCAAGCCCTTTAGCGTCAGCAGTAAGGCTTACATTAATTGTGCTGCCATTAGCAACGTTTCTCTCTACAGTGGTATAACCGATATAGCTAAAAACCAAAACAGCATTTGGTTCAGCCTTAATGGAGTATTTTCCATCGCTGTTGCTTTGTGCAACTACGGCAGTTCCCTTTACCCGGATGGAAACACCTGGTATTGGCCCGTCCGCCGACGAAACCGTACCTGTTATTGTAATTTGCTGGGCAATCGCCTGGATAGCCAGCAAAAATGTACTCAAGAACAGTATGAGTAATCTTCTTTTCATAAAACGCAGATTTTGGTTAAATAAATTTTGAATAATTATGGTTGATGATGAGCATTTGTTTAGTTGTCGGTTTGGCTGTAAGCTTTTTAATTAATCACAAACCAGCAATAACCCGCATTATTTGTAATCTTTTAGTAAAGAAAGGAAATGTTTTCCATAAAACGCAATAAACCGCAAACTTTTTTAATCTAACCTGCAATAAACACCGCATAAATACGCAAACTTCCGCAAACCGCAATTACAGTTCTTAATAGGCCAGCGACTATATTCTTTGAAAGCCCGGGTTGCAAAATAACAACGAAAGGAAATCTTACGATTTCCTTCCTAATAATAAACTTACAAATACAGTCTAGTTTTTCAATACAAAACCAATTCCATTTCCAATAAGCCTTTCTGTGTTAAGTGCCATCGCAGGCCTATTCAAAACAAACCATTTCCCTGTAGTGATATCCTTAGACACCAATGTAGAAGAAGCGCCACCATCAAGATTTACTGCATCCTTTACGCCAAGAGCAGCCATTACATCTCTTAGATCAATAAGTGTTAAACCATTGGAATAGGCTGCCTGCGATCCATCCACGATCACAGCATAAATTACTTTACTGGTATTATACCCAATTGCAGTTCTGGCTGTGATGGTAGCGTCTGTCAAAGTCGCTTTAACATTGTTGTCTACCAGCCATTGGTTTCCGCCTACAGCATTCTTAACCTGGGCTTTATCAACTGGCCTTTCTACTCCTTTTGTATCCTTTCCTCCAATAGCGATCGTTCCATCATTCAATGCAGCAAAAAAGGTTCTTCCTGTTGCAACAGTACCTAAGTATACGCGGTTATTGATATAGAACAAACTACTTGGGGCACCTGTTGTAGTAAAGGTATCGCCATTAACTGCAGCAACAATATTTGTCCCTGGAATTTCATTGTCCCTGCACATTTCAGAAAGTCGTTGCAAGCCGTTAATGTAGTCGTTATACGGGGCCAAAGCCTGGATTTCAAGTTTTGGTGTTTTCATATCAGCCTCCATAATAAAGATACTTACCGGCAACTTGTCTTTCCGCAGAAAAGCCAGCCTGGTCACCTTTATCCCGGCAGTAACAGAACCCGTCTCGTCAGAAATAAAGGTCCCGATCACGGTACTGTTGTCCATAATCTTTTTGGTAAGTGGCTCAATCACATTATCGACCACTTCCTCTGGTGGTGTCTCCGTATCTCCGCCTTCTTTTTTGTCTTTTTTACATCCGTAAAATACGATTGTAAGAGCCAGTACCAGTAAAGCACTCTTAAAACTGAAAAACATTGTTTCAGCTTTTATATCTTTCAAAATCAACTTAAATAATTTCTTCATGTTCGTAACATCTTATAGCGTTCTACTTAAAACAAATTGCCCTACCTGATGTGGAAAAAGGACACATAAGGTTTTTCTGTGGCAGTGGTCTTTCCTGAATATCCATGGGCATAAACCGTATAGGTACGCTGGTTTAACAAGCTGCTTGCACTTGTATAACTAGCCAGAACAGTTGCCGTAGTCAGTGCGGCACCGGCAGCACGAATTTTCCATGTTCTGCCGGCCTGCCTGTTCAGCGTAATATAATTGCTGATCTGCAGGTACCCGATATTTCCTGCTACCAATCGGTCCGCAGTATGTACCGTAGCACTTTGCCCGTAATATAAATCTACTGCAGGTACGTTTGGCATCAGGTTGATAAAGCGATACACCGCATAACCAGAATCTGGCTTTAAGAAGTTCTCTTCCGTTAGCACTGATTTTGTAAAATTGGTGGTATCGGCAATATGTATCACATATTTTTTGCCGGTTTCAATGTTAATGGTGGTATTGTACAATTCAAGAGAGTCCAATCCGTTGTCTTTCTTAAAAGGCATGGCAACAGTTACTTTTACCTGGCCAGGATCTACCGTCAAATAATCTGCCCTTACATCTCCGCGGGTATTGTATCCTCCACCCGGAAATGGGGTACGGTTCTGGATCTGGGAAGTTACCCGTTTCCCATTAAACTTCACAATAACCATTCGGTCATCCTTATAAGGTGATGCATAGTTAATTTTAATCAGGGGTTGCTCATCACCAAATTTCCGGACATCACCATAATCCCCAACGGTTTTCTGGCAACTGGATAAAAACAGCAGCGAACAAAATATTATTAATAAATTTTCGAATATTTTCATGACAATAATTTTAATTTTCAGCAGTACTAAACCAGGTCTCCTTAGTATTGTAATCCGGCGCTAATCCGCCTATGCGCTCTATTTCCTTTTTGTTCCAGATGTATTCAGAATTGTAACGCGGACGGTAACGGTAAGCGTACTTACCCCCGTTATTAGGCGCAAATTCGCTACCGGTTAGTTGATAGTACTGCGTAAATACAGCCGGATCATAATGGTATTTTCTTAGATCACACCACTGCTCCAATCCTGCCCAGCCCCATTGCGCGATATATTTCTGGTTCATGATGTCAGACATTTTAAACTGGCTTATGTTCTGGGCAACTTCAGCAGAAGTCATATAGGGTTCAATTTCTGCAGGAGTAATGGCCTTAAAGTCTGACCCGCCATTGCCATAAGTATTTACAAAGCTCATATGTGCACGGATTGCGCCCTGATAGGTAGTTAATGCGGTCTGCTTATCTCCTTTTAAGAACAAGGCTTCCGCTTTCGCGAACTGGAGCTGAGCAAAAGACATAATCGGATATTGGGAGGTATTGCTGAAAATATACTTTCCGGGATAACCACCTACCAGATTTCCAGTAAACGTTCCTAATACAAAAGGCGTCCCAGGCACACCTGTTACAGTAACCGTTCCTTTAGTCGGGGTGTTCCCTCTGTAATAAAATGCAGGACTGGTAGCCGTTGTTTGCGCCGGAGTTAACATCCTGGCAAGTCTCGGATCTTTCGATGCTGTAGTATCCACTGTGGGCTCGCCTCTTACTCCCCCTGTCAGGAGACTTAAAATGGTCTTGGAGATCCTCATGTTATTTACATAGCCAAAATCAGCACCCAATACATTCGCGTCATCGGAACCGCTCGCAGTAAACTTCACCGTCGCGTCTTCAGAAGTGTTTATAAATGACAGCTCAACATATTTGAGTACGCTGTCTGCATAGGTTGAAGCATAATTGGGCTTATTCACCAGGTGATTGTAATGGAGCGCCAGATTTCCATAAACAAATTTTTTCCATTTATTCATGTCGCCCCTGTACATAAAATCACCAGATGCACCGGCAAGCGCGGGCTTGTAATCCAGAGGGCTCTGCATATTCAGGTATTTTATCGCCAGATTGCTCCATTCCCTTACCCTTTCATAAACTTCCTTTTGGCTTTGATAACGGAAAGTTAAAGTATTGATTTTAAATGCCTCATCCAGGATAATATCACCATACATATCTGTTGTCATCTGGAATCCCCATGCCTTTAGGGCATACCCTATTCCAACGTATTCATATTTTTTATTTTCGATGCCATCCTTGATCATGTCTTCTATATTTAAACCAAAGTCAGCATAATTCATCCGCCAGATCACTCCAGTAACGTCAGAAGGAGAAGCCGGGAAGCCATGACGTTCATACAAATCATTAGCATCTGTATTCGTAAAGTTTTGCGTCAGCCTCATCAGTTGCATATAATCCTGAGAAGTGCCATTGGCCATCTGAAAAATGAGCCGTGAAAGTAGAAACTCAGCCCTTACAATCTGGGGATCTGAAGGGTCTTTATTTATATCAAGAAATTTTTTACATCCTGCAGCATTCATTAAAATCAGGCACAGGATCAGAACTATCTTATATCTTTTTATCGTATTCATTGTCTTATGCATTTAAAGTTTTAATTTCAGACCAAAGTTTGCAGTTAAGGGTCTGCCCATGTTAAAATAATCGATCCCCATGCCACCTGCTCCACCCAAAGAGGCATTATTTGAATTGCTTTCAGGGTCCATACCCGAATAATTGGTAAATAACACCACGTCTGTTAATGTTGCAAACACGCTTGCGCTCTGCAGAAAAGGCAGGCTTTTGAATACCGTTTTAGGAAAAACATAGCTTAAGGTGATGTCTCTCAGTCTGATGGTATTGATGTTCTTTTCCACAAACATCTCGGCTGAAACGTTCGTGGTATAATATAAAGAGTTTAAGTAGGGGGTCACTGCAATGGCGTTTGGTGTAGGGTTACCAGAATTTTCCAGACCATCTTTTAATACGCCCTTTATTACCCGGGGCTCTTCCCTGTCAAGGGTTTTGGTGCTGATGCCTCGTGTATAGTTTACATACTCTGTACCGTTTACGATATCACCTCCAATACGGAAATCCCATAGAAAGGACAGGTTAAAGCTTTTATACCTGATGTTATTGGTGATACCAAACGTAAATTTAGGCTGGCGATCACCAATAACTTCGTAGGTTTCACCGGTTGTATAAGGAAGTCCTGTTGCGGGATTGATCAAAATGTCGCCCTGGCTGTTCCTGTCAAAACGAACCCCACCTATAGCTGTCATACTTGCACCAGGAAATACGGCAGAACGTAAACCACCGAGCACCCAGGTATCGGAATCATACAATTCCGGCAATTCATCCGCTATAGATATCACTTTACCCCTGTTCAGGGCAAAATTTACCGTCGCATCCCAGCCAAAATCTTTGCGCCGTACCGGTGAGCCCAAAACCTGGATCTCAATCCCCTGGTTCCGGACTTCTCCACCATTCATCATCCGCAGTACATAACCTGTTGCATAGCTGATCCTCGGGCGGATAATCTGTTCCTTACTCAATAAACGGTAATAGGTAAAATCTAAACTCAGCCTGTCCTTAAACATTCTCAGGTCAAAGCCGGTTTCCCAGTTAATTGTTGTTTCAGGTTTGAGTGTGCTGTTTCCACCATAATAATCATAGGCAAAACCACCTCCGCTTGAGGTTTTTCCTGTCAAATTAGTTAGAATAGCATAGGTCTTCCAGGGTTCCTTACCCGTCAAACCTACCGAAGCCCTGAGTTTACCCCCGGTTATCCAATCTATTTTTTTGAAATATTCAAGATCCGTAAAATTGAAAGCAAAACTGGCAGATGGGTAGGCAAAATATGGATCATTCGGCATTAAACGGGAAGCGCCATCAACCCTACCTGACAGTGTTAAATAAACCAGGGAATTGTAACCTAAAACGGCTTGTGCAAAAGCACCAACATTCCTATAATTATTAATTGAGTTACGTGTTCTTTGTGTTGTTGGTAAGGTATTGTTGATACTGTAAAAATTAGGATCGTACATTTTCTCTCCAGACATGGAGTTGGTGTTGATGTAATTGTCTGATATATTTCCCCCCAGAACAAAAGTTGTACTGAAATTCCCGATCTTATGGTTAGCAGATGCAACAACAGATCCGTTTAATATCCTTGTTTTTCTATCATAAATTGTAATTCTTCCCCCCGCCGGGTCATCAGGATCACCAGAACCCGAATAGGACTGCGCATTAAAGGCCTTCAAACCAGCAGTATTGGAAACGTCTGCAGCCATTGTCACATTAATGTTCAGCCATTTGGCAGGTCTGATACGAAAGGTATTGTTTACCGTAAAACGGTTGGTCTCATCTGTAGCAACGTTCTTATTGGCAGTCCACAAAGGATTGTCAAACTCGCTGAAAATGTCGGCTATACGCAATACCCTGTTACCAAATTCATCCTGCCAGTAGTTGATGTCATATCTTGGCGGATAACGCAGCAAAGTGGCCAAGTATCCCGAAACACCTTTAGTTGGCTTTGTGTTTTTATTGTTAATGTAATTAAAAGATGTGGTCAGTTTCAACCAGGGTGCAATTTCCCCTTCTGCGGTTAGGCGGGAAGAGAATTTATCCAGACTTGTATTGGGCACTGTACCATTAAATGTAGCATATTGATTGGACCATCTATAGGTATATTTTTCGGTTCCCCCTTCAAACGACAGGTTTTGCTGCTGAGACAATGCGTTCTGAAAAAAAGAATCAAAATTATTGTAAAGCTTGGTGCCTTCCGGATAAACCGGCCCCCCATAAACTGTAGTATTGGCAGCATATATACCATTCAGGCCCTGATTATATTTGGTTTGTACCGCCGGCATATTAACCACGGTAGATACGTTAAAATTGGTATTGTAGGTAATAGACCCCTTACCTGCCTTTGCTTTTTTAGTAGTGATCAGGATGGCGCCACTGGCACCAAGGTTTCCATATAAGGCCGTTGCTTCCGGTCCTTTTAAGATGGTATAACTTTCAATATCTGCAGGGTTGACATCGCCGGCACGGTTAGAATAATCCGAGTTTTGATTGGCTGCTCCTCCTACTAAATCATTAGTCTGATTGATAATGGAATTATCGATAGGCAACCCGTCAACTACGATGAGCGGACTGTTATCTCCACTTACCGATACAAAGCCCCTCAATACTATTTGCGAAGATGCACCAGGATCACCGCTGGTCGGATTGATAGACAAACCCGGAACACGCCCCTGCAAGCCACTGAAAAACGACTCTCTTTGTGTCTGAGAAACCTCATCTCCACTCACCTTAGGTGTAGAGTAACCTAATGATTTAGAGTCGCGTTCAATTCCATATGCAGTTACCACAACCTCATTTAACCCCTTTGAATCCGGGCTCAGTACAACATTGATTATTGAGTTGCCTCCAACTGGCCTTTCCTGAGAAAGCAGTCCTATGTAGCTAAAAACAAGAATATCTCCTGCCTTAGTCTGTATAGTGTACGCACCAGAAGAATTTGTTTGGGTGACGGTCTTTGTCCCTTTAATTAAAACAGAAGTTCCAGGGACAACACCTCCGTCTTCAGAAGAAGTTACTTTACCGGAAACAGTAATTTGTTGTGCCATAGTTTGTGACACCAACAAAAAAGCCCCCATGAAAAGCATGAGTAATTTTTTTTCCATAATTTTCAATTTAGTTTAGGTAATGTGGTGGTTGGTTTGTTAGTTTAGTTTTTTAGCATTGTTTAGATCATTAGTTGTGTAGTATAGAGGTAACCAGCAACGATAATTTGTTGGTTTGGTATAATAGTTGGTTGGTTTTTAGCACTCAGAAATCCTGCATTAACCTGCAGAACCGCAACGTTTTAGTAAATATCATAAAAGTTTTCTACAATACGCAAGGGAAATACAAAATTTCAGCATAAAAAATGCAATTAATCACGCACAAATACGCAAATACCAGCAAATTGCATTTAAGATATTTTTTTTACATTAGCCGAAAAAATATTTTATGCTTAAAAAAGAAAGGCACGACTTTGTGATGCGCCAGATCAACTTACACAATCGTGTACTGACATCCGATCTTGTTCAGCTGCTCAATGTTTCTGAAGATACCATCAGGCGTGACCTTCAGGAACTTGCCGAAAAGGGTCAGCTTTCAAAGGTACATGGTGGTGCGCTCTCCAAATCTTACCAATCTTTTTTTGACGACAGCGAAGTATACGCAAAAGATGCCAAGATCGCTATCGCTAAAAAAACCATACCCTTAATAAAAGACGGAATGGTTGTTTTAACCGGAGGCGGAACTTCCATCATAGAACTGGCAAAACGTTTGCCAGAGAACTTACATGCAACCTTTTTTACCATCAGCCCTTTTGTAGCTATAGAGCTGGCCAAATACCAGCGCATTGAAGTTATCCTAATAGGAGGCCTGTTTTCTAAAAACTCTCAGGTAAGTTACGGAGGACACGTGATTAACCAGCTATCCGAGATCAATGCTGACCTCTGCCTGCTGGGAACAAGTGCCATACACCCCCAGGACGGCCTGACCGATACCGACTGGGAAATCAACCAACTCAAAAAAGCAATGTTCAACTCCTCAAAAAAGGCGGCCATCCTATGTATTTCTGAAAAACTGGACACTTCATTAAGGTTAAAAGTTGTTTCATTGGACAATATCGATTACCTGATCACAGAGCTGGATCCTGAAGCAGCAGAACTGGATCCATACCGCGTAAAAACCCTGCAGATCCGGTAACAATAAAGCCGGACAAAAAAAGGGTGCCTGTTCAGGCACCCTCATATCAAGCATTAAAAAGAAAAGATTACCAAAGCTTGGTCTGCGTTAATTTGTAGCCTTTTTCCTGGTATTGAACAATCTGCGACTGTCCTACCGGGGCCAGGTATGCACGATCTGTAAAAGGATTTCTATTCGCTGCGCCGGTTACCATCCAGAAGCCAATCATTGCCGCTGCATTGGTGCCATCATATGTCACAATAGTCCCATCCAGCTTTTTCACCTTAACTGTTTTTGCAGTCGCATTTGCAGCAGTTAAAAAAGCAGGAACCTCTGTCTGAACATTTACCCATGGTCCCAATAAGTAATCAGGATTGGTACTAAAGTTCATGTTGTTCAGTTTTTTCCAGCGCTTTAAATCAAGCAAACGGGAATGTTCCAACATCAACTCCATCCTTCTTTCCCTACGGATTTCCCAGATTAATGGAGGCACGTCCGCATCAGCTGCAAGATCAACTGGGTAAGCACCCAAAATTAATGGTTTTGTTTGAACCACACCTTTTCCAGCAGCAACAGCATCTATAGGGCGCTTACGAATGGCATTAATGGAAGCATCTAAATCTGCCTGACCGACAGGAGGACCACTGTAGTATGTCGCCAGTTCGGCCTTTGCTTCAATCCAGTTCAATACCACCTCTCCTAAGCGCATTACAGGCGCATCACTGGTGTTGGTATTGCTTCCCCAGACGGCAGGATAGCTCTTACCAATATAGGTAATCGCCTCTCTGGAAGCATATTTAAAACTATACAATAAAGTTGCTGACGAACCCAATGCCTTATCAATAAATGAAGCTTCAAACCTTGGGTCTCTGGTTTTTACCAGATCAGCAATAGCAAACGAACTGGCATTAGGTACTGTCGAATTTTGCCATACCTTACCATCATTAAGAATAAAGGACTTGATAAACACCAGGTTTGCATCTACGCCCGGTACCTCTGTACCATTATTATAGGAACCAATAGAATGCGTAATGCCCAAACCAGCATCGTAGGTTCTATAGAAAATCACTTCGGGGTTACCCGCCAGGTTATCTGAAGAGAACAGGGCTTTATAATCACTGTTAAACAACCATTTCTTCGGAGCCATCACATAATTCGCTGCCTCCACTGCAAACTCCAGGTATTTTTTAGCCCTTGCCGCATCCAGGTTATGATAATGCTGAAAAGTCCCCTCAAATAACATGAACCTGGATATAAAAGAAGCTGCAACGTACCTGTTCAAATTCTGCACATTCAAATCGCTTTCGCGCATATTTGCCATTACATATTTGAAATCATCGTATACCTTGTCCATAACCAAGCCGCGATCATCGCGGTCTTTATACATTGTCGGCAAGTCGCTTTCGTCGATCTCCTTATCAAAGTATGGCACATCTCCAAACACGCTTACTAAACGGCAGTATTCATAGGCACGGAAAAACCTTGCCACAGCCGTCCAGTGTTTATAGGCATCATCAGAAAGATTTGGCTTTGTCACATTATCTATCCGGTTCAGGAACAGATTCGCCTTGCGTACCCAGGCGAAATCCCAGGTAGGGCCTGCATATGTACCTAGCCATTCTGCAGTTTCAGATGTAGATCCTCTCGTAGTTGGCACACTGCTTTCAAAAGCTGTCTGTACGTTTTTACCAGTCAGGTCATCCGAAAATGTGTAGCCCCTTACAGGCGTATAATCAGCGGTAAAACCAGAATTATACCCATTAAAATAGTTGGCATAAAATCCATTGCCATACAAACGGAGATCATCTTCATTTCTCCAGAAGTTATCATTGATGTAAGAAGACTGAGGAGGTCTGTCCAAAACCTCTTTATTACAGGAAGCGAATAAAATGATTACCGCAACCAGGCTATATATATATCTAAAATATCTCATATCTCTATGTATTAAAAATTTAATTGAAGACCAAACGATATACTTTTAAAAGCAGGCACCCCTGTCGCTGTACGACCTGAATTATAATTGGAAATGTTCCACATGGAATACCCATTGATCGCTTCGGGATCGATAGGTAAATCCCCAAGCTTATCCCAGGTAATTAAATTCTCGACAGCCGCATATACCCTAAGTGAACTTACACTTATCTTTTTTAGTAAAGAAGGCGGGAATGAATAGCCCAAAGTAAGGTTTTTAAGCCTCAGATAAGCCATATTCAATAGGTACCGGTCCTGAATCTGCATGTTGTTTGCATTATTACTGGCTCCATTGTTATAAGCCGCAGGATAAAAAGCCCCGGTATTTTCGGGAGTCCAGTAATTTTCAGAAAAGGCTGCCGGCATTGCACCGTCAGCAGAGTTATAACCCGGAATGGCAAGGAAACCATCCCCCCATATTTTACGGCTACCTACACCCTGAAAGAAAGCACTGATGTCAAATCCTTTATAGTCAGCCCCTAATCTGAAACCATATTCATATCTCGGATTGGCATTACCAATAATCTCCTGGTCACCATGATCAGCCAGCAGCCCTTTTCCATTGCTGATTTCACCATCGCCATTTACATCAACAAACTTAACGTCTCCAGGGCCAAAATAAAAGTTTGAAGAGGTTTGCAGGAATGGCTGATAAACCGGTTTCTCACCGTTAGGCCCTGGTTTTAATTTATAAGCTTTTTTACCCGCATTTAAAGCACTTTCTGCTGCTGTTAAAGTAATTAACTGCGGTTTCCCGCCAGCATCTAAGTCAAAATCGCTCAGCTGAAACAACCTGTCTGTGCGGTACCCCCAGATGTCGCCAATATTCCGGCCTACATAATTATCATTCACCCCGGTAAGTGTACCATACTCGGTAATGGTAGTTTTCGCATCTGTATAGTTAGCCTGCAGGTTCACCCCAACGCCATTTTCAAACTTATGGTTATACTCAATAGCCAATTCCAAACCTTTAGTACTTAGCTCACCATAATTACCAACAGGTGCAGTTACACCGAAAGTAATCGGAATACCCTCCTTAGGAACAATGGCATTTTTTGTATTCCGCTGATAAATATCAAGAGTTGCCGTCAATTGGTTATTAAAGAAGCCCAGATCCAGACCCAGATTTTTAGTTTCAATATCCTGCCATGTAATAGAGGCTTGTACTGCTGTTGGCGTTCCGACAAAAGGAGCCCTTATCCCACCACTAATCCAGTTAGAGAGTCCGTTTGGCATCTGAGAGATGTACAGGCCCGGAGACACGGTCTGATCACCGATAGAGCCCCAGGAACCCCTCACCTTTAACATCGACAATGAAGGTTTGGTCCATTCCATAAATTGCTCTTCGCTGGCCACCCATCCTGCAGAGAAAGATGGAAACCATCGCCACCATAAATCACGCGGAAACTTTGAGGTCCCATCGTAACGCAAGTTACCTTCCAGAAGGTATTTATTTTTAAAGGCATAATTGACCCTGCCGAAATAGCCCAGCTGCGCCTCCTTGTACAAACCTCCGCCACCTGTAGTTGTACCCGCAGCAAATGGAAACTGAGGATTGGAGATATCAGTAAGGTTTGTAATTTGTGTAAACTGCGTCTCATTGGAAACTGCAACACGGTTTAAACCCAATATAAATTTAAAATCGTGATCTTCCTTTAATTTCAGGTTATAAGTAGTAAAAGCATTAATCGTATGGCTATACCAGTTGCCTGCAAATCTGTACATATGGTCCGGATTAGATCCGGCGGCAGTATAGGTTTCTTTGAAAAGGTCAAATGCCCGGATAGCTCCGGGAGCAGTACTGGATACCACCTGCCCTTCTGAATTCACATAAACGGGTGCCCCATTTCCATCTACCCTTGCCCTTGGTGCAACCCAGGAGTTTCTGGCAGTATATCGGGTACCCGGCCGTTTCCAGGCGGTATCCTGTCTGGAATAAGTATAATCAAAATCTACTTTCCAGTTTTTTGTGATATTAACTGTAGCACCAGCATTAGCGTTAAAATAAGTTTGCAGAATACTCGCTGTATTTGCCGCCGCAGCCTCACTGGCCGGACTTCTTATCGGGTCACCATTTTCATCATTACCGAAAGGATACAACGGCCCCCAGCGGTAAAGATACAACCATGGATCGGCGGTAGTAGAGTTGGTGATATAAGGATATTCTTTATTTCTTTGAGAGAGCAATGCTCCTCCGCGAACTGTAACGTATTTATTTAGCTCGCTCGATACTTTTACCGAACCATTGTAACGGGTAAATTTATCCGATTTAGCCGGCTTCATCATACCACTCTGGTTCAATGCAGCCAATCCGACATTGTAGCTGGTTTTACCTGTTGTACCGCCAATTGACAGGTTATGCTGCTGGGTTGGCGCCCACTCTTTAACCATTAAGTCGTATGGATTATATGTCCTCACCCCCATCTTCTGGTTGTCAGCACCCTGCACATACCAATCTCTTCCAAAAACAGTGGGGTCACTGGAACCTATTGTACCTCCATATTTATTCTGCCATTCTACGGCCTTTTGATAGCTGGCACGATCTACATAATAAAATGCGCCTGTAGGTGTAAATGTCCCAATACGTTCAGCAGCATCAACCGTATATTTCAAGGCACTGACCTCACCCATCCTCAACTCTTTCCAGGGGTTCTGGAAAGAAAAGTTATTCGTATAAGTGATCGTAGGTTTGTCAGATCCTGATCCCGTCTTTGTAGTAATTAATATCACCCCAAATGCGGCTTTGGCACCATAAATAGATGCAGCAGCAGCATCTTTTAACACGCTAATGCTGGCAATATCAGCTGAATTTACCAATTGAATACTGGGTATCTCCACGTTATCCAATAAAATTAAAGGTTGTGCACTGCCTCTGAAGGAACCAATCTGACCCCTGATCTTAATCAGCGGATCTGACCCGACTTCTCCACTGGGAACCACCACACTTAATCCTGATGCAACTCCCTGGAGCGACCTTCCAACATCAGCAACAGGCCGACCGGAAAGGGTCTTATTTACGTCAATAGAAGTAACTGCACCGGTCAGGTTAGCCTTCCTTTGTGTACCATAACCAACAACCACAACCTCACTCAAAGCCTTGTCATCCTCTCTAAGTACTACATTAAGCGTTGCACCGGTCACCGTCTTTTCCTGTGTTAAGGAGCCGATGTAAGAAAACACCAGCACATCTCCATTTTTTGCGCTGATCGAATAGGCCCCCGTAGCTTTGGTCTGGGTGCCGATCTGTGTTCCTTTAATTTTTACAGAAGCTCCGGGTATGGGCAGCCCGTCGCTGGAAGAAGTAACCGTACCGGTTACTGTAATTTGCTGCGCAAACGTTTGCGTAAACAATAAAGGAATGCCCACAAAAAGTAATAGTAGTCTTCTTTTCATAAAAGCTTTTTTAGTTTAGTTAGCAATTTTGTAAGCCTGATTCTCAAACACGCATTTACATGCACAAAATCAAACCTGTAGTAAAGATCATAAATAATATTTACATTATTACAAAACATTATACTATTTTTATCAATATAAACAGACATTTTTATTAGCGCCCAAAATAAAAAGCTGCAAAAACCGGCAAAATTTATTGCAGGCTTTTGCGTACATTTGTGTATTTTGGCTAAAAATTAAACGAATGCTTAAAACCGAACGCCATGATTTTGTAATGCGACAGATCAATTTACACAACCGCGTACTCTCCTCTGATCTGGTTCAGCTTTTAAACGTATCTGAAGACACCATCAGACGCGACCTCCAGGAGCTGGCAGACAAAGGCCAGCTATCCAAAGTACATGGTGGCGCGCTCTCCAAATCTTATCAGTCTTCTTTTAACGATACAGAAGTATATGCCAAAGAAGCAAAGATCATTATCGCAAAAAAAACCATACAGCTCATTAAAGATGGAATGGTGATCTTAACCGGGGGTGGTACCTCTATTATAGAACTGGTTAAACGACTGCCGGAGAATTTAAATGCGACATTCTTTACCATCAGTCCTTTTGTAGCTATAGAACTGGCCAAATATACCAGAATCGAGGTTATCCTTATTGGAGGCCTGTTTTCCAAAAACTCACAGGTAACTTATGGAGGACATGTGATCAATCAGCTTTCGGAGATCAATGCAGACCTGTGTCTTTTGGGAACCAGTGCCATACACCCCCAGGATGGCCTGACAGATACCGACTGGGAGATCAACCAGCTTAAAAAAGCGATGTTCAGCGCTTCCAAAAAGACCGGGATTTTATGTATTTCCGAAAAACTGGATACCTCACTCCGGTTAAAAGTAGCCGCGCTGGAAAATATAGATTTTCTGATCACAGAACTTGACCCCGCAGCAGAAACGCTGAATTCGTACAGGATAAAAACTTTGCAGATCATTTAGGTTAAAGAAATTTGATTAACCTATTGTTTAACACCACTACAGACGTTCTTGTACTGAGTCCACAGTGAGTCCACAGTGAGCCCACAGTGAGTCCACGTTTTTTCCGAAAAAAAGGTGGGCTTAGCCTGGGTTAACTGTAGATTAACAGTAGGCGTACTATGTCATCAACCCAATTGCTTAGCATAGGCCAGAACTATTCCGGCAGACAGACTTTCCCCATAAATACAGAAGGCACACCTTCCCTGTTGCCAAAATTGGTTTTATTACCTACCATGGTCTCATTTGCCAGTATAGCAAACAAAACTGCTTCCTTAGCATCTGGATTTATTTCCAATGCATCAGTTGAAAAGAAGCGGGCATTTTTCAGCCCAGCCTTAAGCTGGTTTAAAAGGAGTGGGTTATGCATGCCTCCTCCACTAACAAAAATTGAAGGCGTTTGTGTTTTTCCAAAGCATTTTTCAATGGCATTGATAATCACATCAGCAGAAAACCTGGACAGTGTGGCCATTACATCTTCCTTACTGATTTGTTCCGTTTTTGACCTTACCTGGGCCTGTTCCAGATAGCCGAGGTTAAAAAGCTCTGGTCCTGTCGTTTTGGGAAAGCCTGCAAGCAGGAAATCCGATACCATCAGCGCTGTAAGCAATTGCTCGTTCACCGAGCCTGCCATGGCTATCCTGGCGTCTTCATCAAAATACCTGCCTTTGTAATGTTTTTGCACAAACTGATCCATCAGCGTATTTCCAGGTCCAACATCGGTAGAAAAAACCCTCGCGGCATCATGATCACCTGGGAGGTAGGTAAAATTGGCAATGCCACCTATATTGAGCATAATGCGATCTTCGTCTTTTTTTGAAAAAAGCAGGTAATCACCGTAAACCGCTAAAGGAGCACCCTCTCCACCTGCCGCAATGTGTTTTTGCCTGAAATCTGCGATGGTAATGATACCCGTTTTAACCGCAATATGATCACCGTCGCCAATTTGTAAAGTTGCATTTGGATAATTATCCAGTCCATGTAAAGATTGCGGGGCATGGAAAATGGTTTGCCCATGGCTGGCAATAACATCGATATCCTGCGGCTTTAAATTCCAGGAGGCAATCGCCTCTAGTATCATTTCGGCATGCAGCAAACCTATTTTCTCGTTCATCAGGCATACCATTTGTAAATCCGCATCCCTCCTTGAAAAAATAGATTTTACCTCGGCTTTGAAGGCATTGGTATAGGGTACGGTTTTAAATTCCGCTAACTTTACCCTGGTTGCTACACCGCTGCCGGTAACTGCACATAAAGCAATATCTAAACCATCCATGGAGGTGCCAGACATCAGTCCAATAATTAGCCGCTCGGGTTTCTGAATGATTTGAAAAAACTTTTGCCAGGTTGCGTTCATTTCGTAAGAATTTTTATACGGCAAGATAAGAAAATGAAATGGTTTTCTATTGCTTTTCAACCGTTTGCGCAGGAGCTTACCCAATAAATAAGTAGGTTATACTTCTTAAAAAATTTGATAAAGTCAGCAGAGTAGCTATATTTACTGCTCCGTACAAAATTTAAGAACTAAAAATGGCTAGATTAAATCTTCTGGAAGAAACACGCTTTGAAAAACTGCCTGTTTCTGTCTTTGAAAACCCCAAAGAAGCATCTCTTAGCGTTGCACAGCGCATCGGGAACCTCATTAAAGAAAAACAAAAAAACAACGCCCAGGCAGTTTTGGGTTTGGCTACAGGCGCAACTCCTATTGCAGTATATGCCGAACTGGTTAGAATGCACAAAGAAGAGGGTTTGAGTTTTAAAAACGTAGTCACGTTTAACCTAGATGAGTATTATCCTATGCAGCCTAACGCCGCACAGAGTTATGTTACCTTCATGAATGAGAACTTGTTCGATCACATCGATATCGATAAGAACAATGTAAACATTCCGGATGGCACATTGAGCTTAGAGGAAATCCCTGCATTCTGTCTGGATTACGAGAAAAAGATTGGAGACCTTGGAGGACTGGATATACAGATCCTCGGTATCGGACGTACAGGTCACATCGGTTTCAACGAGCCGGGCTCTGCTCCCAATTCGGGCACACGTCTGGTAACATTGGATGACCTGACCAGACGCGATGCGGCCAGGGATTTTGGTGGTAAGTCTTTTGTGCCAACAAAAGCCATCACCATGGGCGTAGGCACCATTTTTAAAGCCAGGGAAATCATTCTGATGGCCTGGAACAAGAAAAAAGCACCGATTATTAAAAAAACTGTTGAAGGGGAGATTTCCAGCGAGGTACCGGCAACGTATTTGCAACTGTCTGATCATGTAGAATTCATTTTAGACCGGGATGCGGCATCGTTGTTGACTCGTTTTAACACGCCTTGGTTGGTTAAGGATTGTGTATGGGATGAAAAATTAACCAGGAAAGCAGTAATCTGGCTGGCCAATACCCTTAAAAAACCTGTACTTAAACTTACCGAGGATGACTACAACAACAACGGTATGGCACAACTCGCTGTAGAGCAGGGCCCGGTTTACAACATCAACATTCATATATTTAACAAACTGCAGCATACCATTACGGGCTGGCCGGGTGGCAAGCCTAATGCAGATGATTCTCAGCGGCCGGAAAGAGCAGAGCCCGCCAAAAAGCGCGCTATTATTTTCTCTCCCCATCCTGATGATGATGTGATCTCTATGGGCGGTACTTTTATCCGTCTGGTAGATCAGCAGCAAGATGTGCATGTGGCCTACCAGACTTCCGGTAATACTGCCGTCTGGGATGATGATGCCTTGCGATTTGTAGAGTTCAACATCGATTTTTCTGAAAAAATGGGTTTGGAAACTCAGGAATTAAAAACCCTGTACCAGAACATGCGCAGTTTTATTGAGCAAAAGAAACCCAACCAGATAGATACGCCGGAGATACAGACGGTAAAGGGACTGATCAGAAAGGGTGAAGCCATTGCCGGCGCGCGCTATTGCGGTTTAGCGGACGACCATATTCATTTTATGGCGCTTCCTTTTTATGAAAGCGGCAAAAGCCAGAAAAATCCGGTTACAGATGCGGATGTGGTATTGACGATGGAGCTGCTGCAAAAAGTAAAACCTCAGCAGGTATTTGCTGCAGGCGATTTTGAAGATCCGCATGGCACACACATCGTTTGCTTTAACATCATACTGGAGGCTTTAAAACGTCTGGCCAAAACGGAAGACTGGGTTAAAGATTGCTGGCTATGGATGTACCGTGGTGCATGGCAGGAATTTGAGACCCATGAAATTGAAATGGCTGTACCACTTAGCCCGCAGGAAGTGGAGCGTAAGAAATTTGCCATCTTCAAACACCAGTCGCAAAAAGACAGAGCGGTATTCCCTGGAGATGATGCAAGGGAATTTTGGCAACGTGCAGAAGACAGGAACAGGGAAACAGCCCAGGCTTATGACAGCTTAGGCTTAGCAGAATATGAGGCTATGGAAGCTTTTGTCCGCTATAAGTTTTAGTTAAATTTATTATATTTATAACCGTTATCGCTTGGGCGATAACGGTTTTTTTGTTTAAAATCATTGATTATGAATCCTCAACCCAGCCTAAACAAGCCAGTAAGATTATTATCCCTTGATTTTTTCAGGGGCGCAACTGTTGCCGCGATGATCCTGGTTAACAATCCGGGAGACTGGGGAAATACTTATGCGCCGCTAAAGCATGCAGAATGGAATGGCTGTACACCAACAGATCTGATCTTTCCTTTTTTTCTGTTTATTGTAGGGGTATCCATAGCTTATGCAATGGGCAGTAAAAAAGCAGATCCCGCTACGCATGGTAAAACCATTTTAAAGGCCTTAAAAAGGGCGCTGATCTTATTTGGACTGGGCTTGTTCTTATCCCTGTTCCCCAAAGTTTTCACCGCACCTATTGAAGCATTCCAAAACGTACGCATTCCAGGGGTATTACAGCGGATTGCTGTGGTGTTCTTCATTTCATCTGTCATTTTCCTTAAAAATACGGAGCGGAGTATTTTCAAAATTTTGTTGCTGATACTGGCTGTTTACTGGGCACTCATGACCTTTGTTCCGGTACCCGGATCAGGTTACCCGAACCTGGAAAAAGAGACCAATCTTGGCGCCTGGCTGGACAGAACCATACTTACAGAGGCCCATTTATATAAGGCTGCTAAAACATGGGACCCTGAGGGGATATTGAGTACATTGCCTGCTGTTGCAACTGGTTTATTTGGCATATTGGTTGGCGGCTATTTGAAGAGAAAGGATACAGATGCGGCCACAAAAATTGCCTGGTTGTTTTGTACAGGATGCGCAGCAGTAGCTTTGGGCCTGCTTTTGGACCTTCAGTTCCCCATTAATAAATCCCTTTGGACCAGCTCTTTTGTACTTTATACAGGTGGATTGGCTACCATAATTCTGTCCTTATGCTATTGGATCATCGATGTCCAGCAATACAACCGCTTTACCAGGCCTTTTGTGGTTTATGGAGTAAATGCGATTACGGTTTTCTTTTTGTCGGGACTGATTCCGAGGATATTGCGTTTGATTACTGTAAAGGGGGCTGATGGATCGGACATGAACCTGCAGGCCTGGATGTACTCCGGCTTTGCTGCGACCTTTTCGCCTATTAATGCCTCACTGGCCTGGGCCATTAGTTTTATCCTGTTCTGGCTGGTTATTCTTTGGGTGATGTACGATAAAAAAATTATTATAAAAGTTTGATAACATTATATCCGGCGGTACTGATGGCCCAGAAATAAAGAACTGGCCCGCAATTTTATTCTGCGCTGGCCAGTTCTTTTGCCTGTATGCCAACCGGGCCACTGGGCTCACTTTCGTTCTTTAACCGGTCTAATGCGGTAACCAGGTAATTGTATCTTTTTCCATGCGCTACGTTTGTATCAATGAAGCTGGGAAAATCCTCAAAGCTGATCCTGAGGATATTCCTGGCATCCAATACATCTATTTTCTCTCCCTCGTCAAAACGGTAGATCACATAGCCTGAAGCTGTTTCACCATCACTGGCCTTTAACGGTTTTTCCCATTTCAGGTGCACACCATCCGCCTGTGCTTCAGCCGTAAGGTTAATGGGTTCATTGGGTACTACACCATCCAGCCAGGGCATTTGAGGTGGCAAGGCGGGGTATTTATAATAGTTGTTCTTCAGGGAATCACCCAAGGCACGGGCTACGGTTGAGAATGATTTGGAACTAAAGAATACACTGCCCTGGATCAGGTTACTTTCACGTATGTGCCGGATCTGATTGGGAATCTGGTTAGGAAAAGCCCATGCGGCTTCCTTTCTGGTACTGCCGTTATGGATCAGGTAGGCGCCATGACCGATATAAACGTGCCTCCCAAAGGCATTTTTTGTCCACCAATCTGCAATGGTACCAAATGGCGCGGCCCTTCTGGTAAAACTAAAATATACCTGGGGATTGATGTAATCAACCCAACCCTCTTTTACCCATTTGCGGGAATCGGCATATAACTCCGAGTAATTGGACAGTCCATTGGTAGCAGAACCCAAACTGTCTTCTGACAGATTTTTCCAGATGCCAAAAGGGCTGACACCAAACTTTACATATTTCTTATAGTGGTGGATGCTATCGTCCAGTTGTTTGATCAGCAGATCGACATTGTTACGGCGCCAGTCGCTGATATTGGTAAAGCCATTTGCATATTTATTAAAAGTAGCGGCATCATTGATACTTTGTCCGGCAATCTTATACGGATAAAAATAATCATCAAAATGAATACCGTCTACGTCATAACCTTTTACTACATCCAGGATGACCTGAACAATGTATTCTCTTACTTCAGGGATACCAGGATCAAATTGCTTCTTCCCTCCATAAACAAAGAACAGATCGGGTCTTTTCCTGGTCATGTGATCTGCGCTGACTATGGCGTTTGCACTCATGGTTGCACGATAAGGGTTAAACCAGGCATGGAGTTCCATACCACGCGAATGTGCTTCTTTAATGGCAAAGGCAAGCGGGTCGTATCCAGGTGCCGGGGCCAGGCCCTGCTTACCCATCAGCCATTGGCTCCAGGGCTCCCTTGATTTCGAATAAAACGCATCTGCAGCGGGCCTCACCTGTAAAATAATGGCATTCATCCCGTTCGCTTTATGCTGCTCAAGCAGACCAATAAGTTCCTGTTTTTGCTGATCAATGCTTAACCCTGGCCTGGATGGCCAATCAATATTTGCTACAGTTGCCACCCAAACTCCTCTAAATTCTCTTTTTGGAGCAATTTTTGATGGGGATTGTGCGATTAGGGAAATAGGGGTTATTATTATTGATAATAGTGCATAGGTTATGAGTTTAAACATCTTTTACAGTTAGGCTAAAAATTCGGTTTCATTTTGTTGTGTTCAGTCTACAGTGCTATAGCTGATCTAGCAAGTAAACGATTTTTTTTAAAGTCTCATACAATTTGAATGTTTTTTTACTTAATCCTGCAATTAATTCCATTCTCTTTTTTTTGTTTTTAGATTAGAACTGAGAAATGTCGAACCAAAATGATCTGGTGAATAAGGGTGACCGCAACAAAATTTATTTTCTTGTTGTGGTTATTGTTGCACTATTGGGTACCAATTTATATTTATACGTTAAAGACAGGCAACAGAACCAGCGCTTTGTGACGGTAAGTACGGAAAAGGACCGTTTGAAACTGGAGGTGGAAAAGATAGAAATAGAGCTGGATAAAGCAAACAGCCTGAATTTGGTGTTGAGTGATAAATTACAGGAAGAACAAAAGTTAGCAAGAGATAAGATTGCAGCATTAAAGCTGGCCTTGCAGAAAGGTGCTTTAACAGAAGGTAAATTGGCTGATGCACAAAAGGAAGTACAGGAACTGAGGGAATTTGTTAAAAATCACAATGAACAGATTTATCGCCTGGAAAAGGAAAATGCCTACCTGAAAAACCAGCGGGACAGTTTAAAGGAATTTGCCAATGCCGAGAGCCGCAAAGCAGAAGAGCTGGCCAGGAAAAACTCGGAACTGAATGCCAAGGTGAAGACCAGTGCCTCTTTAAAAGCTAATAACGTACAGGTTGTTGCTTATAAAGTAAAAAGCAGTGGGAAGAACATAGAAGTAACCCGTGCCAGCAGTGCAAAAAAATTAAGTGTCAAGTTTAACATTGTATCCAATCCACTTGCTGAGAAAAATTACCACAGGATCTATCTTCGCATTTTTGATCCTGCAGGCAACCTCATTGCCGACGACAATAACATGTTTGAAGCTGATGGTCAGGAAATGCAGTATACCTCCTCAACCTCTATATCTTATAATGACGACAATACAATCTATAAGATGGACTGGGTGAACCCAAATGACTTTATAAAAGGTAATTATTCCATTATCCTCTACACCGATGGCTTTACAATGGGCAAAGCCGCTGTTGTTTTAAGATAAAGGAAAACTCAGATAAAAGGTAGTTCCCACACCCGTAATGGATTTAAAATCGACCGTACCACCGGCGTTCTCTACCGCTTGTTTTACAAAGGCCAGCCCTAAACCTGTTCCGGATGATTTTGTGGTAAAATTGGGTACAAATATTTTATCCTGGAGGGAGGGGTCTATCCCCTTCCCATTGTCTTCTACTTCAATAAACACATCGGTATCACTATGGTTGATCCTGACCTTGATCAGACATTTGTCGTTTACATTTCCGGCTTCAATTCCATTTTTAAGAAGGTTATTAAAGGTACGGAGCAATTGGTCTTTGTCGCCAAGCACCTCAATGTCCATCCGGGTATGGTTGAAAATGAAGATTTCTGCGTCTTCTGCATTTGTAAAGACATTCCTTGCCTGTTCTATAATTGGCAACAGCTGTAGTTTTTCCAGCTTGGTATCAGGCATTTTGGCAAAATTAGAGAATTCGGAAGCAATGGTAGACAGGCTGTCTATCTGTTCAATGAATGATTTGTTAAAGCGTTCAAACTTCTTTTCAAAATTAGGGTCCTGTTCTTTCCAGGATTTCTCCAATAACTGAACGCCTAATTTTAATGGTGTTAACGGGTTTTTTATTTCATGGGCTACCTGTTTGGCCATTTCCCTCCAGGCACTTTCGCGCTCAGACCGGGCGAGTTTCGCCGCACTCTCTTCCAGAGCAGCAATCATTTTATTATATTCTTTGATCAAAGATCCGATCTCATCATGTCGGGACCATTGGATAGGCTGATTTTTCTGACCTAGTTTTGTTTTACGTATGCTGTCCTGTATAAAGGTTAAGGGACTGGTAATCTGGTTAGCCAGGAAAACGGCCAGTATACCTATGGCCACAAAAACCAGGGCATAAATGTTAATCAGCGTGTTGATAAAGAGGCCAATTTTATTCTGATAATCAGCTTCGTTCGCATAATAAGGCAAGCCGATATAGGCAATTGTTTTATTCTGTGCATTCCTGACCGGTGCATAAGCTGATGCATACCTGAAATCCTCACCAATGTGTTCAGTAGGATTGATATACTCCGATTTTTGCTGGGCTTTAAGGTAAATATAAGCTTCAGGGCCCATTTTTTTCCCTATAATACCATAATCGTAAATTTTTGGGAGCGAAGTAAAACGCACCGTCCCTGTGGTATCAAAAAGATTGAGGTAGGTGGCATTAATATTGGCGAACTGGTTAAAATCGGCATTTGCCTGGTCCGTAACCTCGGGCAAGCCCCCGGCACTAAAGATTTGCTTCTCATAGGACAGCTGGACCTTTCGGATCTTCTCTTTGATAAAGGTTTCCTGCTGCTTGCGGTATTCATCCCTGATGTAAAAATAGGTTGTCCAACCAACGATCAGCAAGGTAGCTACTACCGAAAGTACAATGGAAAACTGTATCCGGGTTTTGTAAAGGATCTTATTGGCATTGATCATGAGCGACCTGTTGATGTTAAACCAGCCACCCCAGCTTTCATCAATATTTTTGAGTAGCCAGATCAGCGCATAAAGTGTGACGGAAAAGATGATAAACACAAGGAAGAAAAAGGACAGGGTAGCCAGCCTTGCCACATAAGAAACCTTCTCTTTACTGATCACGATCATTTTGGTACTGGCAGGCATATATACCAGGTGCGTATAACCTAAGGTATCTGTTACAAATTCACCTTTCCCTACCTTACCTTTAAAATCCGCACTCGAAAGCTTATAGGTATATTTACCCGATTGGCTGATGAGTTTACCGGCATTGTAAAAAGCAAAAGAATAGCTGCTGTAATCATCTTCCCCTTTAATTCTCCCTTCAGCTAATATTTCTGGCAGCTGGCTGTTGAAATTATACTGTGGAGATTTTAGGTCTATAACTAGTGTGCCTAATATCCTGTTGTCTACAAATATCGGGATGATGCCAAAATAATTCTGGTAACCGAAGGTGTAGTTCATGCGGTAAAAAAAATCGGATTCAGGCACCTTGACAGAGCCTGACCGGACCAGGTTTTTATAATAGCTTAAAGCGACCGAATTTTTCTTTGAAATTGCAGAATCCTGGCCGTTAAACTCGTACAAATTATACTCAAACTGGGTGAGATAGTCGCCAAGCAATATTTTATTCACATGCTTCTGCAGATCAAATGTTCCCTCCAATACAGGGCGCTTAAAATACTCCGCGATAAAAACATCCGAAGAAACGGTTTTTTCCAGGTTTTCTATAGAGCTGATCACCTTGGGGTCATCTGTAGAACCCAGCTTTTGGGCAACGGTATATCTTTTGTTTTTTTCCTTTAAATTGGTAAATCTCAGGTATTTTATAGAAGTAATAAAAGCCAGGCAAAAGAAAAGGGCCGCAAATATGCCTATGGAGAACTTTTGTTTCCGGATATAGATATTCCATGCCATAATGAAGATGAATAAAGCATAGGCGATAAAAAATATACTGAAGTCGGTCTCCACCCTGTAAATCAGGTAGGCAAAAAATGCAGCAAGAAACAGGATCAGCCGCTCTCGGTTGCTTACATTGAGCTGCAGGGTCTGCTGCATAAAGATATTCCCGATGAGGTACATGTTGAACCATACCAGGCATAAAATAATGATACTTACCCAGCTGATCCAGCCCAGGTTAATGATATTGGTGATGTTGAAGTTAATTTTTGAGTTGAGGATAAAGCCCAGAAAAATATCGTCAAATAAAAAGGCCAGTTTACCAAAAGCAATCAGCAACAGCAGGTGAAAAATCAATCCGCCAACTTTACTGCCGGCCAGCCATGCCGGCAACCTGTATTTATCGCTATAGGTATACATGAAGAGCACAACCCAGGTAAGCGCAATGACGTTGAGTAAGAAATCGCCCAAAGAGGGCAGGAAAAAGCTTTCTCCAAATATAGTAGGACTAAATATCTGTAAGTTAAACTGGTGGTTAAACCAGCCAAATTCCAGATCTGTTACCCTGATGCCTACAAAGAACAAGATCAGCAGCAGGGTACCCGCAACCGGCTTTCCTCCCTTTGCAAGCCAGGCAGAAAGTGAATTAAAAAACAAACAAAAGCTAAAAAGTCCGATTACCCAAAGCCAGACTTCAATCGTGGCATAGATGCTTTTAGAATAGCCTTGTCTTAATTTCACTTCGAACAAGGGCTCCCCTTTGATGTTTCTTATCCCGTAAACCTCTCTGTCTGTATAAGTTGCCAGAGTTAAGGAATTGGAGGGACAAAGGTATTTGGAGATGGTGTTTTCCAGGTATTGATTTTGGATATCAAACTGGCTTTTGATGTCGATCAAAAAAATGAGCACATAATCTCCTGAAGTCTTTTTGATCAGCTCATAATATCCATTGCGTAAAGGAACAACTGAAGAGCCTTCTTTAATGGCCTCTGGATTGGAAGGAAATACCCGGAAAGAACTCCAAAATTTAAGGTTATCGCCTTTATACACCAAAATATTGATGCCCTGGCTACGGTATGTTTTAATGAAATTCAAGCCATGGTTCTCATTCTTGTCAAAATTCCTGGCATTTTCAACCTGCCTGTCATCTGCTAAAAAATTATAAACAAGCTGTTCCTTGGTGCCAAGGTTTTCCTGAAGCTGCCGGGCTTCGTAACCGAGCAGTTCTTTTTTAGTGATGGAATGCTTTAAAGATAAGGCTGTAACAATACAACAAGCGCCCAGTAATAATAAAAGAAATCTGATTTTACCTCTTATACCCACGCTTGTCCTATTTTTTAAGTATTCATGATCAAACCCATCATTCTGCAGTAGCAGAGCTTGTCTGTACGGCTCTGTTTACCTTTTTTACCAGACCTTGTAATACATTTCCCGGGCCAACTTCAATAAATTCGTCCGCACCGTCAGCGATCATGCGTTCAACAGCCTGTGTCCACTTCACTGCGCCTGTTAACTGGGTGATCAGATTGGCTTTTATTTTTTGAGGATCTGTATTTGGTACCGGATCAACATTCTGATAAATAGGACATACCGGAGGCAATACGCTCACTTTCTCTATCGCTTCCTGAAGTTCGATTCTTGCAGGCTCCATCAGGGGTGAATGAAAGGCCCCGCCGACATTCAGTTTCAAGGCCCTTTTAGCGCCAGCCCCGGTGAGTTTCTGGCAAGCCAGATCAACCCCTTCAATGCTTCCCGATATCACAATCTGACCAGGACAATTGTAATTTGCGGCTACCACAACTGCATCAATGCTTGCACAAATATCTTCAACAACCTCGTCCGACAGACCAAGAATGGCTGCCATTGTGGAAGGCTCCAGCTCACATGCTTTTTGCATGGCATTGGCTCTTGTGATGACCAGTTTAAGCCCATCCTCAAAAGAAAGGGCCGAAGCGGCCACAAGTGCCGAGAATTCCCCTAAGGAGTGTCCTGCTACCATATCTGGTTGAAAGGCATCGCCGAGTGTTTTTGCCAATATTACAGAATGCAAAAATATAGCAGGCTGGGTAACTTTTGTCTGCTTAAGTTCTTCGTCAGAACCAGAGAACATGATGTCGCTGATCCGGAAACCTATAATTTCATTTGCTTTCTCGAACAGCGCTTTGGCTTCCTCGTTTTCGTAAAGTTCCTTACCCATGCCCGAAAACTGAGTCCCTTGTCCTGGAAATAGATATGCTTTCATCTGTTGGTTTATTTTTTATAACGGCAATTGCCTTGTGTTTGATATGATTTTCTTAACTAGTGAAGATTAGCGGTAATTAATCTTAAGAACTCGGCCCTGGTTTTATCTTTGGCAAACTCTCCTGTAAATGCTGAAGTGGTGGTCACTGAATTTTGCTTCTGGATGCCGCGCATGGCCATACATAAATGCTTACATTCTATCACTACGGCTACACCAGCCGGCATCAGGGTATCCTGGATGCAATCCCTGATCTCATTGGTCAGCCGCTCCTGAACCTGCAGGCGCCGCGCAAAGGCATCAACTATGCGCGGAATTTTACTTAAACCCACAATATGCCCATTTGGGATGTAAGCGATATGGGCTTTACCAAAAAATGGGAGCATGTGGTGTTCACACATAGAAAAAACTTCTATATCTTTTACCACCACCATTTGGCTGTAGTCTTCTTTAAACATTGCCCCTTTAAGGATGGCAGCCGGATCCAGATCATAACCATGGGTAAGATATTGTAAGGCTTTTGCTACACGCTCAGGTGTTTTTAACAAACCTTCACGGGAAGGGTCCTCTCCCAGCTGGGACAAGATGTCGCTATAATGCTCAGCTACGGCATCAATTTTACCCTGGTTATAACGGTCTATTTTAATGTATCCGTTTTCTGTTTCATCTAAATGATCGGTATGATTATTCATGTCAAAGGGTTATTAACCGAAATATTCCACAAAGTTATTTTCAGTCTCGTAAATTTTTATGCTGTGCAGCTGTGCACCTGAGCCTGCAATCAGGTTCACCAGTTCATCCCATATGGCAATGGCCAGATTTTCGGTAGAGGCTAACTTACCTTTCATGAAATCAACGTCGAGGTTCAGGTTTTTATGGTCAATTTTATCTACTACAGCAGTATTGGTAATGTCTTTCAACCATTTGAGATCGACCAGAAAACCCGTTTCCGGGTTAATTTCTCCCTTAACAGTTACATACAACTGATAATTATGTCCATGCCAGTTTGGATTGGCACATTTTCCATAAACTTCTGTATTCTGAGCTTCGGTCCAGTCGGGTCTGGACAATTTATGTGCTGCGTTAAATGATGCTTTTCTGGTTATATAAATCATGCGCTGTTATATTATTGACAAATATACGCAGAAAGGTTAAAGTAGAAAGGTTAAATCTCTAACTTAGCTATCATGAAGATCTTATTGGTTGCCGCTACCTGGCCAGAAATCGCTTTATTGGCCAAACACTTCCACTTACCCGAAAAGGATTTTGTGCGCACTGCTGATTTTGACATCCTGATTACCGGTGTAGGCATGACGGCAACAGCCTACGCGCTGGGCAAACACTTGTCTGGAGCTTATAAACTGGTTTTAAACCTGGGTATTGCAGGCGCATTTAACCGCGCTGTCTCCTTGGGTAATGTACTCAATATTACCAGCGATGAGTTTGCAGAACTGGGTGCAGAAGATGGAAATGATTTTTTAAGTATGGAACAGCTTGGTTTTGGCCATTCCAGATTTGTAGCGGCAAACAATCTCTTGCATGAATCTGTTGCGAAACTTAAAAAGGTGAAGGGGATTACTGTAAATCGTGTTCACGGCAACCAGAAAAGTATTGACAGGACCATTAAACAATTTAACCCGGACACGGAGAGCATGGAGGGCGCAGCTGTATTGTATTGCTGTCAGCAGGCGGCATTGCCTTGTCTTCAGGTCCGCAGCATTTCAAATTATGTAGAACCGAGAAATAAAGAAAATTGGCAGGTCGGACTTGCCCTGAAGAACCTGAACGAATGGACCATTGAATTTTTGACAAATGCTTAACTTTACAACATGAAGTTAAGCATTGGTTTCTCGCCCTGTCCGAACGACACTTTTATTTTTGACGCATTGATCCACCATAAAATTGATACCGAAGGCTTAACATTTGAAGTCTTTTTTGACGATGTGGAGACATTGAACCAGAAAGCATTTCGTGGCGAACTGGACATCACCAAGCTAAGCTTTCATGCATTCGCCTATGTTTCTGAGCAGTATGCACTGCTTGATTCGGGAAGTGCCCTGGGCTTTGGGGTTGGCCCTTTGCTGATCTGTCACCAGGAGCATTTTACCCAAAACAGCGGGGAATTAAGTGCCGGTCTTAAAGTTGGCATACCCGGCCGGTATACAACGGCCAATTTTTTATTGGGCATTGCATTCCCCCATTTGACTAACAAACAGGAAATGGTTTTCTCAGAAATAGAAAACGCATTGTTAAAAGACCAGATTGACCTGGGCCTGATTATCCACGAAAACAGATTTACTTATACGGAAAAAGGATTACATAAAATCATTGACCTGGGAAACTACTGGGAACAGCAAACAGGTTGTGCGATCCCGCTGGGCGGAATTGTCGCCAACAGAAAGCTTGATCAGGAAACCAAGGAAAAAGTGAACAGGCTGATCAAAAAATCAGTAGAATTTGCTTTTGCGAATCCCAGATCCGGATTGGATTTCATCAGGCAGCATGCCCAGGAAATGAGTGAAGAGGTGATGTACAAACACATTGAACTGTATGTAAACAAATACAGCATTGAACTCGGTACTGAGGGAAGAAAAGCAATTGACACCCTATTTAACATGGCCCGGGAAAAAGAACTGATCCCTCCTGTTCAGCATGACATTTACCTGATACCTTAGGCTTTAGTTACAGGGTCCGTCTGGTATTTCCCTGGTAATTTTAAGCACTTTGGTTACTACAAGGGTAGAATCAAAATCAGCCGACATGCTCAAACTATCTGATTTAATGGCATGGCATTCCACTTCTATATAGACAGGCTCATAAGGTTTTTCAAAGTTGAAATTGTTGTAAGCCAGCTCAAGGGTCTTTGCGCTGTCTGCAACCCAATATTCAGTCCCTTCTTCACAATCTGTAAACGATTTTAATTCAGGACCATAACTATACAAGCCCTTCAGTACTCTGCCGGCCTGCTGATTATTTTCTGCTGGCCTTGGATTACAAGCCAGTACCGTAACAGCAATGGCCATTAATAAAAATAGCGGGCTTTTAAATATATTCATGATTTATAGATCTTGATTTAAATGGTTTATCTTCTTAACACTCAAATTAGATGACAAAGCTGATGCCATAAAAGAAAAAACACTTACCGTTAAGAACACAAGTAAAAAATCTTTCCATTTTAGCGCTACGGGATAAGCATTGGTAATAACGAGGTTGTCTTCCGACATTTTTATGAGACCGAATTTCTGTTGAAGCAGAGAAAAGCCAAGTCCGATGATCAGTCCAAATATACAGCCGGTCATCGAAATCATCATTCCTTCCAGCAAAAAGATACGTTTAATAAGCTGTTTGCCCGCACCCAGACTGCTTAATATCGCAATGTCCTTTAATTTATCTATAACCAGCATCGTTAAAGAACCAATAATATTAAATATAGCAATGATCAGGATAAAGGTCAGAATGATATATACAGCCCATTTTTCACTGCCCAGAATATTGTATAAAACCTTATTTTGTTGTATCCTGTCCTTTACTTCAAAATCATTCCCAATCTGCTCTTCTATCTTTTGTTTAAACACATCAGCATTAACGCCTTTTTCCAGATTGATCTCAATTGCGGAGATATTTTGAGGTTCTTCCAGCAATTTCCTGGCAAATCTTAAAGGAACAATCGCCACATTGTCAAAATCCTGCTGCACTTCAAAAACGCCGGAAACGGGTATGGATAGAATGGTAAAATCATCTGCCGGATTGATGGAACTGGCATGGTTGCGCTGCTTTTTAGGTGAAAAAATCTGAAGCGGATAAAAAGGATCAGTAGTGTTTACCATCAAAAAGGTTTGAATTGCTGAACCTATTACAGCGTAGTTCAGATTTTTCTTTTCCAGTACGAAATTACCATCAATCGTTATGCTATCCAGGCTCTTGTTCTTCAGGTAGTCGGTACTTACCCCTTTTACCAATCCAACGGATTGTTTATCGTTATACCTTAATAAAGCATTTTCTGAAAGCACTTCCGTAAAAGAATAAATGTCCTTATCTTTTCGCAGTTCATTAAAATAGCTGGTATTCGGATCAAATGTTTTCCCCTTGAGCGGAGCAATCACCAATTCAGGAGTAATCGTATTAAACATCTTTAAAACCACTTCTTCAAAACCATTGAATACGGATAATATGATTATCAAAGCTGCACTGCCCACAAAAACCCCAAGTACCGAAATGGTAGAGATGATGTTGATGGCATTGGTAGATTTTTTTGCAAAAAGATACCGCCGGGCTATGTAGAAAGGTGTATTCAATGTTTTATTAATGATAATGCCTATTGTAAATAAGGATTGTGTTGTTTTTCAAAACCTATGGTGGTAGATTGACCATGGCCCGGATAAACCTTGCAATCATCAGGCAATATAAACAAGTTATTTTTGATACTATTGATTAATTGCAAATGGTTGCCTCCAGGGAGATCAGTTCGGCCTATGCTGTAGTAAAATAAAACATCCCCGCCGATTAAGAAGTTATCAGCCGCTGCATAAAAACATAAATGGGCCGGAGAATGACCCGGAGCAAAGATCAGTTCCAGCTGGCTGCTGCCAAACTTTAGGGTTCCGGTTTCTGGCAAAAACACTTCCGGTTCCGGAGAAAGTTCATAGTGCAGGCCCATTTGAGGCACATAACCAGGCATGGCCTGCAAAACATACAGTTCCCCTTTATGGAACTGCGGTTTCAGGCCCCAGTTATCGTAAACAAATTTATTACCAAATACATGGTCATAGTGACAATGCGTATTCAGCAAAAGAACAGGCTTCAATTCTTTTTCTTTAATGAACTTAACCACCGTATTCTGCTCTTCCGCATCGTACATTCCCGGGTCAATAATCACACATTCCTTTGTTTCATCATAAAGGATATAAGTATTTTCGCTTATCGGATTAAAGGTGAATTGTTGAATGCTGATCATATATTTTGATGTTTTACAATTAATTCTTCCATTTAAATGTGCTGATCATCCGGTCTATATCTGTTTTAATAAAACGGATTACCGGCTGAATAGAATCGTATTGAGGGCGCTCATTAAAATACAATGCAGCCCTAAAATAATGCTTTGTGCTGTCGGTTAAGAAAAACTGGACAGATGAGGCGGTATTGCCTTCAATGGCATAATACACCCCATACACCTTTTTTTCGGGATAATTAATGAGCTTCTGATCTATCGCGTTTGCTTTTACGGTATGCTTAAAGGCAAATGTCCGGGCATCTTCTGCCAGATTTTCAAACGCTGTTTTTGAAGAAATATCGTAATAAGTAAGGTGTAAACGCCCGTTAAACTGCGGGAAGGAAAGGTTGTACCAGCAAGCCTGGGTATCAGCACTGCTGTCATGCTGTAAAACCGCGTAGATTGGATAATCGAAGGAAAAAGGACAGTCCTTCTGGTAAGTCTGATAAACCTTAGCCGGAAAATCAATTTTAAAATAGCCTCTGGGCTTGGGTGAATAAGAATTGCTGTTGCAGGCTGAAAAAGCGAGTAAAATTCCGGGTAAAAGAAAGAAATATCTGTTCATGTTATGGATTCCAAATCTCCCAGGAGCGGATGGCCTGCAAATGCAACATCTCAAGGCCGTTCTTTGTTTTTCCACCCTGTTCTCTTACCTGTTTTAGGAAGGAGGTTTCTTCAGGATTGTAAACCAGATCGTAACCGATATGTTTATCGCTTAATAAATGGTAAGGTATATCCGGACAGGTTCCAACATTCGGGGACATCCCTAGAGGGGTGGTGTTCACCAGTATAGTATATTCCCTTAGCACCGCCTCATCTACCGCATCATATGGGATACTATGTTCCGTTGGTTTCCTGGTGACCACCAAAAAAGGAAAGTTTAGTTTATTCAATACATATTTGATTGCTTTTGCCGCGCCGCCGTCACCAAAAATCAATGCTTTACGGTGATGGGGTTCGAGCAGGGGCTTTAAAGATTCTTCAAAGCCATAGGCATCGGTATTGTAACCTTTGATACACTGCTCCGCATTCTTTCTACCGATCAGGATGCAATTAACCGCACCAATTGCCGTTGCAGCTTCATCCATTTCGTCTAAAAACGGCAGCACCTGTACTTTATATGGTATGGTAACATTAATACCATAAAGTTCAGGATTGTCAGACCACAGTTTGACAAAAAGCTCAATATTTTCTATCGGATAAAGTTCGTATTCGCAGTCGGTGATGTGCTCTTTCTTAAATTTTTCAGTAAAGAATTTCTTTGAAAAAGAATGTGATAAAGGATAACCGATTAAACCAAATTTTCTCATTATTTATAAGAATGCATTTACAGCACTATTTGTCCAGATTCAAAAAATGATCAAATGTATCTCCCCTCAGGCCTAAACGTATGGTTTCTAACGGGATTACCTCTGCAGGCGCAATATTGCCAATGTTTACATTAGCCCCTAAAAGTTTAATGAACCATACCTGCTGTTCTTTCTGAGGCGCTTCCCATATAATCGTTTCTTCAGGGATCTGGGTTAAAATTTCATCTACCAGACCTTCACGAACTTCGCCAGAACCTCTATAAATACCAACATTACCTCCTTCTCTGGCCTCAGCGATAACTTTCCATGAACCCGCTTCAATCTCTGCATTCATCAGTTTGATCCACTTATAAGGTGCAAATATCTTAGTGGCATCTTTGGATCCGACCTCAGAGATCACAGTAACCTGTTTGGCCAGCTTTTGGATGAACTCACATTTCTGGTCATGTTCAATAGTAATTGAGCCATCTGAAACCTCGGCGTACTCCATGCCAAACTGATCCAGTACCCGGCAATAATCATCAAACTGGTTGCGAATAATAAATGCTTCAAAAAGTGTTCCCCCAAAATAAGTAGGAATCCCCGCATCTCTGTAGATCTGTAGTTTTTCTTTTAGGTTGGGCGTAACGAATGAAGTGGCCCAGCCTAACTTCACAATATCAGTATGTATTCCGGCAACTTCTATAAAATCTTCAGTTTGTCTTAAGCTTAGTCCTTTATCCATAACCATTGTAATTCCTTTATTACGTGGTTTTGCAGGACGCTCCGGTATATTATTCAATGGGTAATTCATATAGGTCACAAAGGTGAAGAAAAAATTGACAACGGCACAATACTATTTTATATACCGGCTGATCACATCAACAATTGCGCTGTTATCCTGCAATTGCGGTAAATATTCAAATAAAATATAGTGCTTTTCCGGATCGGTAACCAATGCAGTTTCCAAATACAAAAGTGCCTCATTCTTTTTTCCCAGCGCAAATAAGTAAGCAACCATACGATAATATAGCTCTGCCGCATCAGGATTATTTTTTATGGCATCAGACATGGTTTCAGAAGCCTCTACTAATTTGCCCTGTTCGTACAATACCGTTGAAAAATCAAGCCAGGCTTCTACATCCACTGGATTGTATTCCAGCACTTTATGATAAGCTTCTACCGACTGGTCGATCTGACCAAGCTTATAGTGTGCATCAGCCATGGCAAACCAGAAGTCCGGATTCTCGGCATCCAGCTCAATGGCCTTTCTGTAAAAATGTAGTGACTCAAAGTAGCGCTCCTCAAAATTAAGCGTAACGCCTATGCCAAACCAGGCATCGGCCATCTTTGCATCCATTTTAACAGATTTCTTGTAATAAGAACGCGCTTCATCCATCCTTTCGAGCTTTTCATAACATTCCCCTATGGCGCAATAGGTGTCAGCATTGGGCGGCTCATATTCAAAAGTTTGTTTATAAACCTCAATAGCTTCTGTATACCGGTCCAGTTGAACCAATGCATTCCCTTTATTGTAATAGGCTGAAGCAAAATTATCTTTGATCAGGATGGCATAATCATAGGCATCAATTGCTTTCTCAAACAAGTCCAGTTTATGGTAAGAATTGGCCAGGTTATACCATGCAGCATAAGAATACGGATCGTTATCAATATATTCCTGATAAAACTTGATGCTTTCTTCCTGCTTGTCCAGGATATCATAACAAAAGGCCAGTTCATACAAACCATCTTTGTTCTCCATGTTTTGTTCCAGACTCTGCTTAATGTACACAATCGCACTTTCATAATCCAGCATGTTCTGGTACACATAGGCAATCTGCAACAAAATTTCATCTGTCGTTTCCGCGAACTCCAAGGCTTTCTGAAAATTATCCAATGCTTCTGAATAGCGCTCAAGGCTATTAAAAATATTGCCCCTTAAAATATAGATCTCTGCTTCCGAAGCCTCCAGCATTTCTGCTTTCTGCAAGGATAAGAATGCCCGTTCTGTCTGGTCTGTGATGAACAGCAATTGTGCCTGTTTAACCAGGAATACCGCAGCATAAGGATGCTGGTTAAGCGCATATTCTATCACCTGAAGGGCCTTTACCGGGTCACTCTTCTCAATATAGTAATCAATAATATTTTCAAAGGCCTGGGCATCAAAAAAATACTGATCCTGATTGCGTATCATCTCCTCGTAACGTTCAACTGACCGTTGGGCGTCATCACTAAAATCAAAGTAAAATTCCTCTTCCATGTATCGAATAATTAAAGAACAGCTTCCCTTGTTGTTAAATACATTATAAGTTTACAATTATTATGCCTTGGATGCGCCAAATAATTTTCAACATACACACAACTTACTTGTTAAGTAACTGATTATATTAATAATGCGAGCGGGTTATGATCTGAAATATTTTACAAAGGAACACAACATTATGCGAAAACAAGTAAAATTCAGGTCACGAAACTCATTTAACATCCTGCTTTACCCACCTTCCATTATTTTTTTGTTGATTTGTATCGTATACCTAATCATTACAATATGCAGAATAACATCAGTACTGTTTTAAAGAATTTAGGCATTCTTGATTTAAATCCGGCTTTCAGCACCGGCAATAACTGGGGCGCTTTGACTGCTGCAATAACCATTGACAGCGTTTCTCCTGTTGACGGAAAGAAAATAGCCAGGGTGCAGGTTGCGACGGCTGAAGATTATGAGACTGTGATAAAAAAAGCATCAGCAGCGTTTCTTTTCTGGCGCAATTTGCCTGCTCCTAAACGCGGAGATATTATCCGCCAGTTTGCTGAGGCCCTGCGTAAAAATAAGGAAGACCTGGGTACCCTGGTTTCTTATGAAATGGGTAAAAGTTTACAGGAAGGTTTTGGCGAAGTACAGGAAATGATAGACATCTGTGATTTTGCCGTGGGTCTTTCCCGTCAGCTTTATGGCTTAACCATGCATTCGGAACGCCCCAGCCACCGCATGTACGAGCAATGGCATCCACTGGGTATTGTGGGGATTATATCAGCCTTCAATTTCCCCGTAGCAGTCTGGAGCTGGAATGCAGCACTGGCCTGGGTATGTGGAAATGTATGTATCTGGAAACCTTCAGAAAAAACACCATTAACTGCAATCGCTTGTCAGCACATCATCGCAGCTGTTTTCAAAGCAAATGGTGTTCCAGAGGGTGTTTCTAATTTAATTACCGGAGATAAGGAGGTTGGAGAGCTGATGACAAATGATACCCGGGTACCATTGATCTCTGCTACCGGATCTACCCGCATGGGAAAAGCTGTTGCTGTTGCCGTTGGCGCCAGACTTGGTAAAAGCCTGCTTGAACTTGGTGGCAATAACGCCATTATCATTTCTGAGCATGCCGACTTGGATATGAGTTTGATCGGTGCTGTTTTTGGTGCAGTTGGTACTGCCGGGCAGCGCTGCACATCAACGCGAAGACTAATTATTCATGAAAGTGTTTATGATGTTTTTACGGCCAAACTGATTAAAGCTTACGGGCAACTGCGCATTGGCGATCCGCTTGATCAGCACAATCATGTTGGCCCCTTGATTGACAAAGCGGCTGTTAATGCCTACCTTGACTCCATCGAAAAGTGCAAAGCCGAAGGCGGAAAGTTTGTTGTCGAGGGTGGGCTGTTGGCAGGACCTCAATATGCTAGTGGCTGTTACGTAAAGCCTTGCATTGCAGCGGTTAAAAATGATTACCAAATTGTTCAGCACGAAACTTTTGCACCAATTTTATACCTTATAAAATACAAAACACTGGATGAGGCAATTGCATTGCAAAATGGTGTACCTCAAGGGTTATCCGCTGCTATTATGACCTTGAACCTAAGGGAAGCCGAACAGTTTCTATCTGCATCAGGCGCTGATTGTGGAATAGCAAATGTTAATATCGGAACCTCGGGAGCAGAAATCGGCGGCGCCTTTGGCGGAGAAAAAGAGACAGGCGGCGGAAGAGAAAGTGGTTCCGATGCATGGAAAGCTTATATGCGCAGGCAAACCAATACGATAAATTATTCCAATACCCTACCGCTGGCACAAGGCATTAAGTTTGATCTGTGATCAAAAAAAAGGCGGCAGAAATTCTGCCGCCTTTTTCAATGTGTGTTAATGTTAATCGTATGGTTATCTGATTTTCCGTTCGGCTATTACTGAGTCTTTCGAAATTCCTGGCTTATACCCAGGTAACTTGAACTGCACTTCCTGGAGTTCTATCGTAGTTGTTAATGCAGCAAACTGATCCATTTTCAATTTTGCAATGTCATCTTTAACCAAGGTATGGTCATTGGTCGACCCTTTCAGTTTTAAACCTGCCTGGTCTTTTATTACTGTATACAAACTCCCAATCTCCGCATCGATGAAGGCCCTTGCCTTATCCCTCAAAAAAACCTGTAGTACACTTGAGGAAAATTTGCCTCTTGTACTTACCCAGGCACTATTGGCAACATCAATTCTTTGTAAATCCTTTAAATATACATTGACATGAATAGGTTCCGCTTCATTGGAATTGATGTACAATTTATCTCCTTTCTGCATTACAGACGTTAGTTTCCTGTTGTATTCTTCCTGAATCACTACACTTTGTGTGTTGCACTGAATCAGCATTACCTTTACGTTACCCGTAACTACCACCTTATTAAAATCTAAAGGCAAAGTGATTTCGGTTTCCTTACTGTTTTTATCGGCTGCTAACGAAGCAAATGCTGAGTAGGAGAGTACAATAGCTGATAAGGCTATTGTAAATAATGTTTTTACCAGAGTTTTCATATTTTTAGCTGTTAAGTTTCTTTACCTGATTACCTATAAGTCGCGGTAAAATCAAAAACGTTACAGCGTTTTTTAACCTTTTAGGCAAGCTTCCCGGAATAAACGACCAACAGTCATTTTTTTTCGACCAACCACAATCAACGGTCAGCATTTCGCAACAATTCATAAAAAAACCAATTGATTTTATTTGAAAGCAATTCAATTTGATGTAAGTTTAGCGGTTTTTAAATGCTTATCTGCTAATTGTTTTAATCGCTTGCCAATGTTACGTGTTGATAGTTCCAAACCCTGCAAAATTGTTTATTCTTTGTGTAAGCATGCGTATTTGGGCTATTTAATTGAACCACATATTGTCCAGTTAAATCCGCAGGGGGATTTTTCATTAACCTATCAACGTATTTTTTCGCATACTGCAAAAGAATTTAACAAGCACCTCAGCGAAACCGATTTTAAACTCATCAAAATACTGGATGAGACAGAACAGGATTTCATCATTAAAAAGTTTCATAAAAAAGCGATCAGGCCTGTAGAATTTTTCAGCAAGTTTTTCAACGATAAATTCTACGATAATGTCCGTCCAAAAATTGAAAAGAAGCTGTCCGAGGTTTTAGAGATTCTTAAAACCGAAGGCTCGCTCTACCTAATGGATAAAGATGGCTGGCCTGCAGAGCGAAAAATTGACATTGCAACAGCAGCCTCAACCGTATTGTTCCATTTCAGGAGAAATGAAATCGAGACCCGTTATTTCCCAACCATCAAATATCAGGGATTGCGCATTGATTTTATGTTTAAAGATGCCCAGGTAATCAGTAATCAGCCCTCCTGGCTCCTGCTCAATGACGTACTCTATTTCTTTGAACAGGATATTGAAGGCAAAAAACTAATCCCTTTTCTAAATAAAAGATACATCACCATTCCTAAGACCACAGAAGCGGCCTATTTCGGAAAGTTTGTGGGGCCACTGATTGAGAAATACCACGTTTATGCGGAAGGCTTTGACATCAAAACAGAAAAACATGAACCTACCCCTATTATAAAGGTAATTTATGTTGATGCGGGAATTTCCCAGGTTCAGCTTTATTTTAAATATGGCGAGCATGCATTTGCTATGGGAAATGAGAAAAAGGTAACTGTTCATCTGCATAAGGAAGAGGACAATTACATCTTTACCCGTATTAAAAGAGATGTTTCCTGGGAAAAGCAGAAATTTGATTACCTTTTAAGCCTTGGGCTCAAAAAAACAAGTGCGCTTTATCACCACCTTGAAGTACCGGCCGAGATAGCCGAGGATCAATCCTATGCCGTTATCAACTGGGTTAATGAACATATTGAAAAACTCCAGACAGCAGGTTTTGAAATTGAACAGCACCGCGGCACTAAAAAGTTCTTATTTGCCGTCAATAAGATCAGCTTTGACATCAAGGAAGACAACGATTGGTTTGACATCAATGCCATCGTTTATTTTGGCAGTCATCCCATTCCTTTTATCTCTTTAAAAAACCACATCCTGCATAAAAAAAGGGAGTTTGTTTTACCCGACGGATCAATAGCGATCATCCCCGATAAATGGTTTACCCAATACGGCAGCCTGTTTAGTCTTTCTGATGGCGGAAAAGGCTTAAAGCTCAAAAAACACCATATTGGCCTGATCAATGAACTGGCAGAGGATGGCATTGCCAGTATTACCCTGAGCAGGAAACTGCAAAGGCTGAACGATTTCGAAGACATCGCCGATACGCAAATGCCCCTTCATTTTAAAGGCGACCTGCGCAGCTACCAGAAAGCTGGATACAACTGGTTCAGTTTTTTAAGGGAGTACAATTTTGGTGGCTGCCTGGCTGATGATATGGGTTTAGGGAAAACCATACAAACCCTGGCCATGTTACAGAAATTAAAAGAAGAGGACCAGGAACAATCCAAACACAGTACATCACTCATCGTCATGCCAACCTCGCTGATCTATAACTGGCTCAATGAGGCTAAAAAATTCACACCGAAACTAAAAATCCATGCCCATACAGGCACCTCCAGGAATAAAGACGTAGGCCGTTTTGCCAATTTTGACATCATCATTACCACTTATGGCATTACCAGGGTGGATATCGATACCCTCAAAGATTTTTATTTCAGTTACATTATATTGGACGAGAGCCAGAACATCAAGAACCCTTCATCCAAATCGTTTAAAGCCGTCAGGGTGCTTAAATCCAGACATAAACTTATACTAAGTGGTACACCTGTCGAAAACTCAGTAAGCGACCTCTGGACACAGCTGACATTTTTAAACCCAGGGTTACTGGGTACCCAGGCCTTCTTTAACGAGGAATACGTGCAGGCCATTGAAAAGAAAAAAGACGAAGAAAAGGCCAGAAAATTACAGGCCATTATTAAACCTTTCGTACTGCGACGAACAAAGGAACAGGTGGCCTCAGAGCTGCCGCCAAAAACCGAACAGATCTTTTACTGTAACATGAGCGAAGACCAGGCTGCTTATTATGAAAAAACCAAATCTGTCTATAGAAATGATTTGCTCAACAGCATGGACGATGGCACTTACGCTAAAAAGCAGGTACAGCTTTTACAGGGTCTTACCGCTTTAAGGCAGCTGGCCAACCATCCTGTAATGATAGATGACAGCTACAATTCAGACTCGGGCAAATTTGAAAACGTGGTCCATACCTTAGATAACGTACTCAAAGGCGGGCACAAGGTGCTTATTTTCTCTCAGTTCGTAAAGCACCTGAATATTTTCAGGCAATACCTTGAAGAAGAGCACATTTCTTTTGCCTACCTGGATGGGGCTACTAAAAATCGTGGAGAAATTGTAGCAGAATTCCAGAAGAACACTGAACTAAAAGTGTTTCTCATCTCTATTAAGGCTGGCGGCGTCGGTTTAAACTTAACCCAGGCCGATTATGTGTTTATTCTTGATCCATGGTGGAATCCGGCAGTGGAGCAACAGGCCATAGACAGAACACATAGAATTGGCCAGGATAAAAAGGTTTTCATTTATAAATTCATAGCAAAGGATACCGTAGAGGAAAAAATCCTTGCTTTACAAAACCGTAAAAAAAGGCTGGCCAACTCACTCATCACTACAGAAGAAAGTTTTTTTAAATCCTTAAGTAAGGAAGACATCAGCGAATTGCTCAATTAGCCTTTAGCGAACTAAAATAGCGGTCATTGCTGATCATTTCGGCACCTAAGCTCATCAGATGATTGTTAGGCAACTGACAGTCAATCATGCTGAAACCCTTGTTCTGACAAAGCCAGATCAAGGCAGCTTTAGAGGCATTACTTACTTTGCTAAACATACTTTCCCCGCAGAAAATCTGGTTAATATGTACGCCATACAGGCCTCCAACAAGCTCCCCGTTCTGCCAAACCTCCACACTGTGTGCATATCCCCGCTGGTGCAGCTCCATGTAAGCTGCCTGCATATCCCTGGTAATCCAGGTTCCATCCTGTTCTTTCCTGTCAATCTTTGCGCAGTTTTCTACAACTGCTTTAAATGATCGGTCGTAGGTGAATTCAAACTGCTTAAGTTTAAATATTCTGGCCATGCTTTTGCTGACGATCACATTTTCAGGAAAAATTACACAGCGTTCAGCCGGGGCATACCAACATATCGGGTCCCCTTCACTAAACCAGGGAAAAATTCCGTTCTTATAGGCTAAAATAAGCCTTTCCGGCCTAAGGTCGCCCCCTATTGCCAATAACCCGTCGGGATCTGCGAGCCCCGGATCTGGAAAAACGATTCTATTATCGTCTAACTTAAAAACCATTTACAATATTACGTACTAAAACATTATCTCCATAGGTTCGTTTTATAAATAGTCGGAAATATCATTAACAATTAATGCCATGGATAAAAAAGAAAACTTTATCAACATCAAACACCTCTATAACAGAGCGGGCTTTGGCATTGCTTATAACGACGTAATTAAATTAAGCAGAAAGAATATTGACAAAGTAATAGCAGGGCTTTTGTTAATCCCAAAGCAAAACACGGATCTGCATACTGTTGATCCTGAGGCTATAAAGGCACAAATGCGAAGGCAATCAGAACTGGGTGCTAAAAAGGAGCTTACCGATCAGGAAAAAGAAGAGCGGCAGCAGATTACCAGAGACCAGAACGAGCAAAGCCGCAAGCTCAACCTTGATTGGGTACAAAAGATGATCGGCACCGAAAACCCGCTGGTTGAAAAAATGACCCTATTCTGGCACGGGCATTTCGCATGCAGGTCCAACAACCCCATGTTTGCCCAGCATCTCAATAACATTCAGCGTAAATATGCACTGGGCAGCTTTAAAACCCTATTGATTGAAGTTTCCAAATCGCCCGCCATGCTGCAGTACCTGAACAATCAGCAAAACAGAAAAAACAGGCCGAATGAAAACTTTGCACGGGAGTTAATGGAACTCTTTACCATTGGCCGCGGCAATTATACCGAACAAGATGTAAAAGAATCGGCCAGGTCATTTACCGGCTGGACTTACAATAAAGAAGGGGAGTTTGAGTTCAAAAAGGCGTTACATGATGACCAGATTAAAAGCTTTTTTGGGAATACCGGGAATTTTGATGGGGAGGCCATCATAGACCAAATTCTGGACAAACCCGAAACCTCAACGTTTATCTGCAGAAAAATTTACCAGTTTTTCGTGAACGACATCCCCGATGAAACACACGTTACTGCACTCAGCAATTTTTTTTACCGGCAGAAATACAATACTGCAGCGTTGATGCAAAAAATGTTCAGTTCAGATTGGTTTTACAGCAAAGCCAATATTGGTACCAGGATCAAATCCCCGGCAGAATTTTTAGTGGGCCTGAGCAGGCAGTTCCATGTTACCTACAATAAACCACAGGTACTGATCCAGCTTCAAAGCAACCTGGGCCAATACCTCTTCAATCCACCTAATGTAGCGGGCTGGCCAGGTGGTAAAAATTGGATCGACAGCTCCTCATTGATGCTGAGGATGAAAATCCCATCGCTCGTATTAAATTATGGTCAGATAGATTTTAGCGGAAAAGCCGATCCCGAAGATGAAGCGGTTATTGCACAAGGGAAAAAAAGCAATATCAAGGCCAGTAAATCCTATGTAGATGCCAAAGCAGACTGGCCAAAGTTCATGGATGGCTTACCAAAAAAGATAAACACAACTACCCTTGCAGCTTTCCTGCTACAACCAGTGCTAACAGATAGAATTATCCAAATGGTCCAGAACAACCAGAGTTTAAAGAATACGGCCATAGAAATCACCAGCATGCCGGAATACCAGCTGTGCTGATCTTACAGGAGATATGATCATGAAAAGAAGAGATTTTTTAAAACATTCTGCCTTTGCAGCTGCCGGAACTTTTATGGTACCTGCGTTTATGAAGCCTTTTGAAGCCTTGGCGCTCGATCAGCTGAGCGCTTATAAAAACCTGGTAGTGATACAGCTTTCAGGTGGCAACGATGGGCTCAACACAGTTGTCCCTTTTGGCAACGACATCTATTACCAATTACGGAAAACCATTGGTGTCAGGCCAGAAGAAGTCATCAAACTGAACGATATGCAAGGCCTGAATCCTAACCTTGCTGCCTTAAAGGAAATTTACGATCAGGGCTGGATGAGCATCATCAACGACGTGGGTTATCCCAATCCCGACAGGTCACATTTTCGCTCCATGGACATTTGGCAAAGTGCCAGCGATTCCAATCAATTCCTGTCTACAGGATGGATTGGCCGCTACCTGGACTCCAATTGCGAAACCTGTAAGTTTCCTTATACCGCTATTGAAGTAGACGATAGCCTATCTATGGCCATGAAGGGTGGGACAAAGAAGGGCATTGCTTTAAAAGATGCGGGTACGCTGTTCAGGAATACCAACGAGCCTTTTTTTAAAGAAATGATCAAGGGAGAAAAGGCACATCTGGACGAAGAAAATTTGGGCTATCTGTACAAAACCATGATCGAAACCTCTTCTTCAGCCAATTATATTCAAAACACATCCAAAATATACCAGCAAAGATTTACTTATCCCAATACCGGCTTTGCCAGCCAGTTAAAAACAGTTTCCAAATTCATCAACTCGGGCTTAAAAACCAAGGTGTACTATGTATCCATGAGTGGTTTTGATACACATGTGAATCAAAATCAACAGCAGGGCCGCTTGTTACAGCAATATGCGGAAGCCATGACTGCCTTTATTAAAGAGCTAAAGCAAAACAACAAGCTCGACGATACCCTGGTGATCACTTTTTCTGAATTTGGCCGGCGCGTGGCACAAAATGCCAGCAACGGTACTGATCATGGAACAGCAAACAACATGTTCATTTTTGGAGGTCGTTTAAAAAAACAGGGCGTTTATAATAATGCACCCGATCTGGGCAACCTGGAGGCTGGCGATTTAAAATACCAGGTTGATTTCAGAGAAGTATATGCCACGATTCTCGACAAATGGCTGGCTGTCAGCAATGCCCAGATCCTGAACAGAAGGTTTAACACATTAGATTTTATCTAACGTAATAAACCTTCGGCACTGATCAGGCCGGCAGCAGTAGCATGTGCTATGGCCTCCTGATTGTTCTCAAAAAGACAGGTTTTGATCTGCTGTGCTTCAATTCTTTTCAGCAACTCAAGTGTAGTTGCTTCCTTTTCCTTGCGGATGTTCCTGATGTATACTGCCTCAATGTTTTTAGGGTACTTCTCTGCTATCATCGTATAAATGGCGGGATCTCTTTGGGTATTGTCGCCAAAAAATACAAACCGCTGGTTCGGGAAGGCATCAAGGATCCGCATTACCCGCATCAATTTACCTTCATGACCTGTTTTGCCCGTTTTCATCAGGTCTTTCCAGCGCTTAATCTGGTTTAACAAAAATGCCCCCTCTGGCAACTTATTGTATCTGAATATCTCTACCAGGTAATCATACAGGTTCCATTCACTGCTGGAAACATAAAAGAAAGGATTTGGCTGATTTGCATTGGTATGTGACAATGCCAAGGCATGGTAAAGCGTATAGGTATCGCTGAAAGTCTTTCTTGTCCTTGGGTTTTTGATGAACAATTCTCTAAGCCTTCTGCCGATGGCTGCAGAATGGGATACCATTACGGTATCGTCAATATCCGAAATAAAGGCATACTGGGTAATGTGCGGTACAAATACCTTTCCATGCCCAGCTGCCAGCACCTTATCCCCATCGCTTAAAGCCTCTATTTTAACACTGTGCCAGCCTGCTTTTACCTCTTCTGTGGCTTTCCATTCGAACTTAAAGAAGCCATCGTATTCTGTCTTGTTGTGCACTACCTGTCCATTAAAAGTCAGTCTTACCTTTACAAAAGGATAGGGTTTTAAAATAAAAAGTTTCAGCAGGTGGAAAATGTTTACAAACAGGTTATTACTGTATATCTGTTTGTTTTTGGCCCTAAAACGGAACACATGCCCGTATACAACCAAATTGTGTGTATGTCCATAACCATGATATACTTTAACACTGACCGATTTATTCATTATAATTAAAACAGAGCAGCGCGGCAGTTGTTTGTGCTATTAGGTATTTACTAATGAATAAAAAGACTTCAAATTTAAAACTACTGTTTATTGTGAACCCAGGCTCGGGAAAAGGAGAAATAAACTTCAGCGAGGTCATTGGTACGTATTGTACAGATAAACAACAGGATTTTGAGCTTTACGAGCTCAAAAAAAACTGCTCCCTGGCAAAAATTAAAGCAGTAATTGAGCAATCCGGGGCACAGCGGGTGATTGCAGTAGGCGGGGATGGGACCTTAAAAATGGTTGCCGAATGTGTACTCGAAACAGACATGCCTATTGGCCTCATTCCAGCCGGCTCTGCCAACGGGATGGCCCGGGAGCTTAATATCCCTGAGAATGCAGAAGAGGCGCTCCATATCGCAATAAACGCCAAGCCAAAAAAAATCCACGCCATAGTGGCTAACGGTGAACTCTGCATCCATCTTGCTGATATCGGCTTTAATGCTTACCTGGTAAAAAAGTTTGACGGACTGCCTCATCGCGGAAAACTGGCTTATGCAAAGGCAGCCTGGATGGCATTATGGAACCACTATAAACTGGACGTTGAATTCAAGATCAAAGACCAGACCATTCGTTCAAAGGCCGCCATGGTGGTGATTGCCAACGCTACTATGTATGGTACTGGTGTAAAGATCAATCCGGAGGGGCACCTTGATGATGATTTTTTTGAGGTCATCCTCGTTAAAGAGTATTCGGTAATGGAAATCCTGAAGCTCCGGTTCACCAATTTGCCTTTTAATCCTAAAAATATTGAATCTTTTCAGACTACTGATCTCAGCATTAAAACCAGACATAAAGCACATTTTCAGGTTGACGGAGAATATATCGGAAAATTGAACAATGTTAAGGCACACATCATCAAAGATGCGATTAATATCATTGCTCCCTAAACATCGTGGTTATTTACAGTATTTTTCCAATACTTCGTCTGCCAGGTCAGACCCCATGTATTTTACAAAAAGGAAATCTTCGCAGGCCCCTTGTTTATCCTTTTGTTTCAGTTTTTTAAGGCCATCCTGTATCCTCCCGCTCAAATATTCATCATCATAACCCAGCTCCTTCTTTAAAGCAATAAAACGGGCTTCTTCCGCAGGCTTAAAATCTCCTTTTTCCTTGTTCTTATAAAAATTCTGAATGGAATTTGCGAGGGCTTCACTGGAACGGTAAACTGCAATCGCCTTTTTGATGCCCTGTGGATCTTTGTCTGCACAGTTATAGCCTGACAAGGTAAATTTCATGGGAGCTATCAGGAATATCGAGGTATCGTGATTTGCAGGTACAGCCCATTTGCCGCTGCTCAGCCTGATCAGCCTTAAGGCCTCATCGTCCAGGTCTGTACCTATGCCTGAGCTTACTTTTGAATAATAAACCTGCCCCTGCTTATCCAGTTTAAAACTGATGATCACCGTGCCCTGGATACAATTTTGCAGTGAATATTGCGGATAAACATTATTTGCCACAACAAATGCTTCCAGGCCATCTTTTATGGTAGGTTGGGCGCTAACGGCAGCCGTTAGCAGCATCAGAAATGTGACCAGGATCTTTGTCATATCCTAATTTACACATTTTCCCCATCATTTTCTTTACGGTCTTTTGATATCTTGTCAAAAAGCTTATCCATATGCTCCACATACTCATTCGTATCATCCACAAAAAAAGTAAGCGTTGGAATTACCCTCGCCTGATGGCGGATACGGGCACCCAGCTTATACCTGATCTCGCTGGAATGAGAATTTACCTCGGCTACGGATAAAGAAGTGTTGTTGGTATTCAAAAAACTCAGATAAACTTTCGCTACCGCTAAATCCGGAGAAACACGAACCTTCGTAATGGTAACCAGTGTATTGGGTAAATAGGCTGAACCTTCTCTTTGAAAAATGGCCGCTAATTCCTCTTGTATTACCCCGGCAAATTTCTGTTGACGTTTACTTTCCATAATTTTTCTCTTTCTTCTTTAACGGCATTAATTAATATAACAGCTTGTCATAAGGATAACGTTTGGTATGCAAAGCCACCACCTTATCATACAACAATTGCCTGAATTCTTCCAGATTCTCTTTATGCAGGGCAGAAATAAATATTGCAGGGGTATTCTCGGCACCCATCCAGCTTTTCTTAAAATCTTCGAGGGTAAGCAAAACCTTTTCCTCATCTTCATGATCCGGTTCAGGACTCACATAGGCGTCGATTTTATTAAATACCATAATGGTTTCCTTGTCACGTGCGCCCAGGTCTTTCAATGTTTCGTTAACCACATTGATCTGGTCCTCAAAACTAGGATGTGAGACATCTACCACATGAATCAGGATATCAGCTTCCCTTACCTCATCCAGTGTAGACTTAAAACATTCCACCAGATGATGCGGCAACTTCCTGATGAACCCTACTGTATCCGACAATAAGAAAGGCAGGTTTTCAATTACCACTTTACGTACTGTTGTATCCAATGTCGCGAAGAGCTTGTTCTCTGCAAATACCTCCGATTTTGAGAGCATGTTCATAATGGTTGATTTACCCACGTTCGTATAACCTACAAGGGCCACCCGAATCAGCTGACCGCGATTTTTTCGCTGCGTCTCATTCTGCCTGTCTATTTGTTTCAACCGGGACTTCAACAGGGAGATCTTTTCTAAAATCATCCTTCTGTCACTCTCAATCTGCGTTTCGCCCGGCCCACGCATCCCGATACCACCTTTCTGGCGCTCCAGGTGGGTCCATAAGCGGGTCAAACGTGGCAGCAAATACTGCAACTGCGCCAGCTCCACCTGGGTTTTGGCCTGGGCAGTTTGTGCCCTGCCCGCAAAAATATCCAGGATCAGGTTACTGCGGTCCAGTATTTTAACCTGCAGTTCCTTTTCAATATTCCTCAGTTGTGATGGCGACAGTTCATCGTCAAACACGACCATATCAATCTCTTCAGACTTTACATAAGCCTGGATCTCTTCCAGTTTCCCCGTACCTACAAAAGTTGCGCGGTCTGGCTTAAGCATTTTTTGGGTAAATTCATGCTCCACCAATCCTCCCGCGGTATCCACCAAAAAAGCCAGTTCATCCAGGTACTCTCTGGTTTCTTCAGGCTTTTCACCAGGCCTGATCACCCCAACAAGCACCGCCCGTTCCTGCTTAACCGCTGTATCGTATAATTTTTGTCTTCCCATTTAAATTACAAAGATACAAAAGTTATACCGAGATCAATTGATTTGCGAAGTGCTGCATGGCCTGGCCCGGATTACTTGTTTTCATAAAGTTCTCACCAATCAGGAAGCCATTAAAACCTGCCATCTTCAGTGCTTTTATCGTATCCACTGCACTTATGGCGCTTTCCGATATCTTCATAAACTCATCAGGTATCTGGTTCACCAGCTCAAAAGAAGTCTGAATATTTACTGTAAAATCAGCCAGGTTACGATTATTTACTCCGATCGCATCCAAGTCTTTACAAATACTCCTGTCCAGTTCTTCCTGATTGTGTACCTCTAATAATACATTTAAACCAAGGTTTTTGGCAACCTCTGACAAATTTTTAATCTCTGCGGGTGTCAAAATTGCAGCAATCAACAAAATGATATCTGCACCCAGGGCCTTGGCTTCAATAATCTGGTATTCATCAATCATAAAGTCTTTTCTCAATACCGGAATTTTATTTGCCGCCCTGGCGGATAACAAGTCATTGTCATGTCCGCCAAAAAAGTCTTTATCGGTTAACACGGACAATGCCGATGCCCCGGCAGCAGCATAAGCCTGGGTAACCTCTTCAACCCTTACCTGATCATTAATGATGCCTTTGGAGGGTGAACGTCTTTTAAATTCTGCAATAATCCCTGTCCTGTCCGGTGCCAGTAAAAAATCTTTAAAGACGTAGGGATTGCGGTTAAAATGCAAACCAGCCTCCAGTTGTTTAACTGAAACCGCCTGCTTTGCAAAGGCTACTTCCTCCTTTTTACGGATTACAATTTTATCTAAAATAGTCATATCTAATTTTCTAACCAGTTCTGCATCATCTGTTTCCCGTACTCAGTGAGTACACTCTCCGGGTGAAACTGTACCCCCCGCACATCATACTCATTGTGGTGCAAAGCCATAATCTCGGCGTCAACATCCGTAGCTGTAACCGTAAAACAATCCGGCAGCCCCTCGTTGCTCACCACCCAGGAGTGGTAACGTCCAACATTTATCGTATCAGGGCAATCCTTAAACAGCAACTCTGTCTTGTCTAAAACTGTAATTGGCGTCGCAATGCCATGCATCGGGCGGCCTAAATTCAATAAGGTTCCACCAAAGGCCTCAGCAATAGCCTGTTGCCCCAGGCAAACCCCGAAAATGCTTTTAGTAGGGGCATAAGTCCTGATCACATCTAGCAATAATCCTGCTTCCTCAGGGATACCCGGCCCGGGCGATAAAATGATTTTATCGTACCGGTCTACATCCGCGAGGTCAAATTTATCATTTCTCCAAACCTCTACCTCTCTACCCAGCTCATTCACCAGGTGCACCAGATTGTAGGTAAACGAATCGTAGTTGTCAATAACCAATACTTTCTTTTGTATGTTTTCGCTGTTCATTGTTTTAAATATCTGTAGCCATTTGTATTGCCTTGCGCAAGGCTGCAATTTTGTTGTTTACTTCATTCAGCTCATTTACAGCAACAGAATCGGCAACGATCCCTGCTCCTGCCCTATAATGTAACTGGTTGTTCTTACTCATAAATGTTCTGATCATGATGGCATGGTTAAACTGGTCGTTAAAGCCTATGTAACCAATGGCACCGGCATAAAAATTACGCCCCAGCCCTTCATATTCATCAATCAGCTGCATGGCCCTGTATTTAGGTGCACCACTTAGTGTACCTGCAGGGTAGGTATCTGCAACTACCTTAAAGGCCGATACATTTGGCTGAAGGTTACCGCTGACTTTCGATACCAGGTGGATCAGGTGAGAGTAGTACTGCACCTCTTTAAACGATTTTACTTCTACTCCGCTGCAATGCCTGCTCAGATCGTTCCTGGCCAAATCTACCAGCATTACATGCTCGGCACTTTCTTTAGGGTCTTGCTCCAGTTTCCTGGCCAGCTCTGCATCCTCCTCGTCGTTCCCGGTACGTTTAAAAGTACCCGCAATAGGGAAAATACTGGCCACATTGTCCTTAATCGTAATCTGTGCTTCCGGCGAAGAACCAAAAAGCTTAAAGCTGCCATAATCGAAATAAAACAGGTAAGGCGACGGATTAATAGAACGCAAACAACGATACACGTTAAACTCATCTCCTAAAAAGCCCTGGTTATAGGCCCTTGAAGGTACGATCTGGAACACATCCCCACGTAAAATGTGCTTCTTCATCTGCTCCACCATTTCCATAAATCCCTCATTGCTCAGGTTGGATTGCTCTTCACCTGCAATTTTAAAGCTGTATTCCGGGAAATTCTTATTCTGGATAATGTATTCCATCTTTTCCAGGTCCCCATTGTCATCTCCGTTAAAAGCATTTTTAAACAGGGTGATCTCATTTTTAAAGTGATCGATAGCAATGATATACCGGTAAATGTGGTATTGCATTAAAGGAATTTCCTGATCCTTTGGCGAGGTTGCACTAAAGGTAATGTCTTCAAATTGCTGTACCGCATTCCAGGTAAAGTAACCAAACAAGCCGCTTGAAATGTACCGCGTATCGTCTACCACATCGGGTTTAAACTGTGCTTTAAAGACATCAATCTCTGTGGTAAGTACAAAATCTTTCTTTTCTTCTTTTTTTCCGTCTGGGAAATAGGTTGAAAGCAGGCCATCCTGCAAAATTATGCCGGCAACCGGTTCGGCACAAACATAACTCACTGAATTGGAGCGGCTATGGTAATCAGAACTTTCCAGCAAAATGGTATTAGGAAATACGTCGCGCAACCGCAAATAGATGCTCACGGGAGTGGTTGTATCCGCCAGTCTCTTCTTATAAGTGGTGTTAATTATATAATTATTCATATGCATCATTGCCCTGTCTTGTTCAGGGGCCTCTTTTTAAATTTAATCAAATAAAAAACCCGACGTGTGGTCTACGTCGGGTTTTCAATGTGGTTTGGTTTAGGTTGATAAACTATAAAGTACACAAAGCTACGACTAGACTCTTTTGAGGAGTACTACGCCATTGCCAGGTATGTATATTGTTAATCATGTGTCACAAAAATATAAATAAATCTAACAAAGCAAAATTAAATTTGTAATTTTTATGAAACACCAAAGAATGAGCGAGATGGATCGGCGTTCACCATGGCGATAATCGCGGCAATAATCAGGATTAGGGCCAGGCCAAAATAAAGTGCTACCGAGCGATGTTTTACTACAGCATCTGTGCCTCTTTTAGATCTTGCATTTCCAACTGTAATCAATATCACAGCTAAAAGCATCATGCTGATGTGTTCCATTTTCCAATAGCGGCCAAGAGCAGCACTGCTGTCTATCTTATACCAATCGTTCATAAAATAGAGGATCAATCCTAATAGAAACTGGATGTGGGCGGAAATCAGGGTAAAAACATTTAGTTTTCTGTTTCCCTCAGTGTATGCCTTTTTACCCAACCAGCCAGAAATGGCTTGAATAAGGGCAATCACCAGTAAAATTAAAACCAGGTAACGCCAGCCAGAATGTGCGCTTTTTAAAATCTGATACATAATCGTTTTTCTTTCAAACTTAACTATTTACTTTCTGATTCGCATAAAAGGCAAAAAGTAAATAGTTTTTAGAATCGTTATAAATTATATGCTAATCACACTTTCTGCCAATATATCTCCAGATTGTCAATAGTCAAGCCCAATTTGAATCCATGCACCAATTCCTGTATTTTAGCTAAAATTTTAGAAATAACCCAACATGGTTCCATCTAACCTAAAAAGAAAATAAGCTAACAGATGAAAGTAGAATTAAAAAGAGTAAACGATGCTGTGCATTTCGAGGCTTCGGCCCCATCATCAACTGTAAAAGTTCAGATCGATGGATCACCTGAAATTGGCGGGCTTGGTTTGGGCGTAAGGCCGATGGAAATGGTGCTGATGGCATTGGCTTCCTGCAGCTCCCTTGACCTGGTTAACATTCTTAAAAAACAGAAACAGGAAATAAAAGACTTTTCTGTTTCGGTTGAAGCAGAACGCAGGGAGCAGATTCCAACCATTTTCACGAAGATTCACATGACTTTCAGCCTTAAGGGAGATATCAATCCGGATAAGGCTGAACGTGCAGCAGGCCTGGCTGTAAAAAAATATTGTTCTGTACACGATATGCTTGCAGCCGGAGGCGTTGAAATCAATTATTCGATTAACATTAATTCTTAAGCGTAACGTTTAGTTACACTTAGCATTGGCCATAAAACCTGCCTCAAGGTTAGTAATTCTGTCAATGCCGCGGGAGAGCGACAAGCTATTGGCGAAGCATTTTTAAAAACCTATAAATAATTAAATCCAATGTATTTTAATTTTCGTATATTGGTATTGAGAGCGTTAATTTAAGCGGGGATAACCACCACAGGTCTATTCCCGCTTTTTTTATACCAAACCATATTCCATAAATGTTTACCCTGATGCTGTTATTGCAAGAAAAAGGTAATATTGGATAAAAAGACTACCATAGGTTACCAGATCAATGTCTTTCGTCATCTATTTCAGAAGTTTCCTGTTCTTTCATTTTATCCAATTCAAACAATTCTATAGAGACAAGGTTATCTTCACGTTTTCTCAAGGTTGGTAGCGGTATCCCACCAGTTAAACCAACCCCTATTGAAGCCAGCAAGATCATTAGTATCAAACAAAATGACCTGAAAGCTTTCTTTAAACTTTCCATTCTTAAATTTTAATTATTCGTATTCGGCAATGGTCACCTGTCAGGTGGCCAGAATTAATTCACATGATGTTACAGAAAATGAATTAGCCGAAAGCTGGTCTGCATGGGTATTTTGCAGCTGGAACAAAAAGTTTGGACGGCGAAATATTAGCTTTGATCTGCCTGAATTCTGCCTGTTGACGAATGAACTGAATCCTAAACAATTGGGTATAATATAACCGGGCCATATGCCGGGAAACATTTAAAGCATGCGTATCCACTGTTTTAACCACCAGTCCTTGTTCTGGTTGATAACTGGCAACCCGAAAATTACTTTCTTTCCTGGCAGACCAGTTGCTTTCTGTGGTATATTTTTGAAGTTTAAAAGAAGAAAGGCCAACAGGGAAAGAACCGCTAAACAGCGATAAGATCGAAAAGAGAATGATCAACCTGACATTTTTCATTGATTAAAGATAACAATAATTCCTAGCATACTTCCGCTTCCGCATTATAACCACATAAGATTTCCGCATATTTGTATTTTAGCAATAATGAAAACACCTCCACTAAATTTAAACGAGATCTTCCAGGCATCCATCACCGAACTTTGCGCTACGGAAAAAAAATACCTTAAGGTATATGAACAATTGGCCAGAGCCGCAATGACACCTGAAATCAGTGCGGCACTGTCCCCTGAAAGAACAGATCTGGAGCAGCATACCTCAAGACTGACAATGATTATAGAGCAAGAGAAACTCAAAGCATCACGTATTGTCAATCCTGTACACGAACAACTGATCGACATGAGTAAGGACAAATCCGGTTTTGTAAAGCAGAAATCTTTAATGAAGGATATCCAGATCCTACACTGGGCCAAGCTCATTACACAGGTAAAAATTAACGATTACGAGTCCCTGCACTCAGCTGCCTTAGCCTTGAAGCTTGACAAGGCCACAATTTTGCTCGAGCAATGTGTAAAGGATGAAGCCAACACATATGCCTACCTGCTGCAAATAGGCCGAAATATAATTTATCCAGCGGCCTCAGGCGAGTAACCGGCTGATCTGTACTACTTAATTGCGGTAATCTTATAAAGCGGAAAGTCAAGGGGATCTTCTTTTCCGCTGATCAGCTTATACTCATAAAACCTGTCCAGATATTTTTTGAAGCGATCCAGCGAGGGTATGGCGCCACTATAATCTTCATCGTATTCCACAGTTTCGCCCACTTTAAGTGCAGGCTCCGGATCAGAAGCCTTATGCAGCTGCGTTAAATCGTTGGGGTTGATATTGTGCCTTAATTCATCCATAACTTTTTTACCAAACCTACACTATAAAAAGGGCAATTACGCTATATATCCCTGCTATTGTCGCTAATGCCCCCCATATGTGCCACAAATCTGACCGATATTTGTTATAGTATATAAAAACGCAACGAATGGCCACAACAAAATTTACAACTGTTGACGAATACATCGGCACTTTTTCTGGAGACATCCAATCCAGGTTACAGGAAATCAGACAGATCATTAAGGAAAATGCCCCGGATGCACAGGAAATGATCAGCTATAACATCCCGGCCTTTAAATTCCATGGCATGCTCATCTTCTATTCTGCCTATACCAATCATATCTCTATTTCGATCCCCCCTTCTAAGGTTTACGAGGTGTTTAAACATGAATTATCGGTCTATAAAGTAAGCAAATCTGCCATCCAGTTACCTCTAGACAAGCCTATACCAGCTCAGCTCATTAAAAACATGACGCAGTTCCGGGTTAAAGAAAATACAGAACTGGCAGAAAAAAAGAAAAATAAATAAATCTGACTCAAATACCATGGAAAGCTTTTTGGGTGATGCGCAGGATAAATGATTTTTTTATAATAGATTTAGCCTCATCTAAACTCTTATATGAAGAAAATCCTGCTCACCATCGCTTTGGCATTTTCGGCAAACTGTCTTTCTGCGCAGCAAACATACCCTGTTAATGGCACTTATGATATCCGCCAGGGCTTATATGCCTTCACCAATGCCAACATTGTAGTTAATGCACAGAAAACCATCAGTAATGGGATCTTGCTGATCAAGGGCCAAACCATACAGGCCGTTGGTACAGGTCTTAGTATCCCCAAGGGATATGTAGTGATGGACCTGAAGGGTAAATTCATTTATCCATCCCTTATCGATGCTTTTACAGCTTACGGAATACCTGAAGCTATACGAACAGGAAATACGGGCCGCCAGGCAATCTTTAGCTCTACAAAAAAGGGGGCTTACGGATGGAATGAAGCCATAAGGCCTGAAATCCAGGCGGCTAATTTATTTGTAGCCGATGAAAAAAAGGCCGATGAAATGCGTAAAGCCGGTTTTGGCAGTGTAAATGTGATCAACCGTGATGGCATTGTGCGTGGAACATCAGCTGCAGTAACGTTAAGTGACGAAAAAGAGAATAGCACCATATTGAACGCCCTGTCGGCCGCCAATTATTCTTTTAATAAAGGAAGCTCGCAAAACGATTATCCAACCTCTTTAATGGGTGCAATTGCCCTGTTGCGTCAAACCTATTATGATGCACAATGGTATGGCAAACAGAAAGAAGAATACAACATTTCTTTAGCCGCTTTTAACAAACAACAAAACATTCCTCAAATCTTCGAAGCTGATGGCTGGCAAAATATATTGCGTGTTGATAAAATTGCAAAAGAGTTTGGCAAACAATACATCATAAAATCCAATGGAGATGAATACCAGCGAATAGCTGCCGTTAAAGCAACAGGAACCAGTCTCATTATTCCGGTAAATTTTATCAGCGCTTATGATGTGGAAGATACCGTGGAAACCAGAGACATCAGTTTGGCGCAGATGAAAGCCTGGGAACTGGCCCCAACCAATCCAGCCGCATTGGAAAAAGCAGGCGTCAGGTTTGCCATCAGTACCCAGGGATTGGAGAACGTTAAAGATCTATGGCCAAACCTTTCACAGGCTTTCAGCAATGGCCTAACAAAGAAACAGGCTTTAATGGCCCTTACGGAAATCCCGGCTGCAATGATTGGCATAACCGATAAGGTAGGCAGCCTTGAAGTAGGAAAACTGGCAAATTTCATCATCACCTCTGACAGCCTCTTCAAAAAAGAAAATGTTATCGAAGAAAACTGGGTACAGGGTAAGCGTTTCATCCTGGTCAAAAAAGAGACTGAAAAAGACAGCACAAAGCTTGCGCTAAAAAAGGAAGAACCTCAAAAACCCGCGGCCCCAGGTACATTGGTTTTTCCTTTTAACGCCTTCGGCAATGCCACACCGCTTAAACAGGAAAGTGTACTGTTGAAAAATGCAACCGTATGGACCAACGAGAAAGAGGGCATTCTGCAAAATGCAGATGTATGGATAGAAAATGGCAAAATTAAAGCAGTTGGAAAAAACCTGAATGCCGGAAATGCTACCGTGATTGACGCTACAGCTAAACACATCACCCCTGGAATGATAGATGAACATTCACATATTGCGATGACGGCTGGCATTAACGAGGGTGCTCAGGCTTCTTCTGCAGAGGTTAGGGTGGGCGACATCATCAATTCTGAAGATGTGAATATTTACCGGCAGCTTGCCGGAGGTGTAACGACATCACAGATTCTGCATGGCTCAGCAAATCCCGTGGGCGGCCAGTCCCAGCTCATTAAACTGAGGTGGGGGAAACTTCCCGATGAACTTAAGTTTGAAGGTGCTGACGCTTTTATAAAATTTGCGCTTGGAGAGAATGTAAAGCAGAGCAATTTTAGTGGAAGTGGAGCCCGCTTCCCGGTAACCAGGATGGGCGTTGAGCAAACATTTGTTGACCAGTTTACCCGGGCTAAAGCCTATAAAACAGAGATGGCAAAAAAAGGGAACACGATTCGCCGGGACCTGGAACTTGATGCCATCGTCGAAATTCTGGACAACAAACGTTTCATTACCTGTCATTCCTATGTTCAGTCAGAAATTAACATGCTGATGCAAGTGGCAGACAGTCTGGGTTTCAAGATCAATACCTTTACCCATATCCTGGAAGGGTACAAAGTCGCCGATAAAATGAAGGCCCGTGGCATCAATGCCTCTACATTTTCGGATTGGTGGGCCTACAAAATGGAAGTAGCAGAAGCCATCCCTTACAACGCTAAGATCATGCACAACGTCGGCATCACTACCGCCTTCAACTCCGACGATGCCGAAATGGCCAGACGACTGAACCAGGAAGCCGGGAAAGCCATATTATACGGCGGTGTTTCAGAAGAAGAGGCATTAAAATTTGTTACACTGAACCCTGCTAAAATGCTGCATATAGACCATAGCGTAGGCAGTTTGAAGCCTGGTAAAGATGCGGACATCGTCATCTGGTCTGCACATCCCTTGTCTATTTATGCCAGAGCGGAAAAGACTTTTATAGATGGCATCCCCTATTGGGACATAGACCGTGATGCGGCACTTAGAAAAGCGCAACATGACGAACGGATGCGATTGATACAGAAAATGAAGGAAAGCAAGAGCAAAGGTGCAAAAACCCAGCGGCCGAAAGCAGAAGTGCGGCGTGAGTTCCATTGCGAAACAATTGAAGATTATTCCATCGAGCTAAACGATTCGGAAAGGAGCCACAACCATGAATAAATACACTTTAACCTTAATGGCAATTGCCTTCAGTCTTAATTCTTTTGCTCAGGCCAATATCTCCCCGGCAGAGCCACAGGATAAAAGAACAGTGATCATGGGTGCAAAACTTCACCTGGGCACTGGTCAGCTGATCGAAAACGGCTATCTGATATTTGACAAAGGAAAAATTACCGGTGTAGGGGATGCAACAGTGGCCCGTATTGACCTGACAGATGCTAAGGTGATCAATGCAAATGATAAACATGTTTATCCCGGATTTATTGCACCAATTACAAATCTTGGGCTGGTCGAGATCAGCTCGGTAAAAGCGACATTAGATTATAGTGAAATTGGTGAGCTAAACCCTCACATCAGGGCATTGGTTGCCTACAATACGGATTCAAAGGTACCGGCAACCATCAGGAGCAATGGTGTACTGATGGCCCAGATTACTCCACAGGGCGGCACCTTATCGGGTAGCTCATCGGTAGTGCAACTGGATGCCTGGAACTGGGAAGATGCGGCGATTAGAAAAGATGACGCCCAACACTTAAACTGGCCGGTTACGCCTAAATTCAGAAGTTCCGGAAGCAGGGCTGCAGGCTCGGCAGAGGCAGTTAAAGAACGTACGCAAAAAGCGATCAATAACCTTGACCAGCTTTTTGCTGAGGCTAAAGCTTATGCGGAAACCGACAAACCAGCGGTAATTAATACGCGCATGGCTGCCATGAGGCGCCTGTTTGATGGTTCGCAAAAACTGTTCATCAATGCGAATGCAGAGAAAGATATCCTTGCAGCAGTAAAATTCGCAAAAAAATATGGCATCACTCCTGTCCTGGTTGGAGGGGATGAGGCCTACCTGATCATTCCATTCCTAAAAGAAAACAACATTACTGTAGTGGTAAAAGAGCCTCATAATTTACCGAACAATAGCGATGATGACGTAAATATGCCTTATAAAAATGCAGGTTTGCTGGCTAACGCAGGGCTTAATGTAGTGATGAGCCTGCACAGTTACTGGCAGTTGAGAAATCTCCCATTCATGGCCGGAACAATAGCTGCCTGGGGCCTTGACAAAGAAAAGGCCTTACAAACCATTACTTTAAACACGGCTAAAGCTTTAGGAATTGACAAACTGGCGGGAAGCCTGGAAATTGGCAAGGATGCCACTTTCTTTATTTCAGCCGGGGATGCATTGGACATGAAGACCAATAAGGTAGAAAAAGCCTTTATCCAAGGTAGAGACATCAATCTGGATAACCTTCATAAACAACTGGACAAAAAATTCAGTGATAAATACTTGCTGAAAAGCCAAAAATAAGACAAAAAAAAGAGTGACCCCATCCAAGGTCACTCGTTTTTAACTAACTTATTATTCATAAAAAAACTGGCTGTTGGGGAAGGAGTCGAACCTTCAAGGGGTAGTTAGCTACAGTTCAAAAATTAATTTGTGGTCAACCCATAAACTGCGTTTATCCATTTATCCCCACCACCGAGACAAGAAGGCGTGTCTGCCAATTTCACCACCCAACATGATATAAAAGTACTACTTCATTAAGTTTAAGATTTTGGTTTAGGTCGATCCTGATCTTAAACTTAATTAGCTGTAGGGGAAGGAGTCGAACCTTCAAGGAGTAGTTAGCCCTTACGGGTTTTCCATATTCTCCACCACCGAGACAAGGAGGTGCGTCTGCCAATTTCACCACCCTACAGAGTATAAGCAAATGTTAAAAGAACTATTTTTTGCTACTTGCTTGATACAAATGTAACAACAACCTCAATACGTTGCAAATATTTTAATCATTTAATTTTATTTTTACCATATTAATAATTATATTTGATTATCGTTAACAAATATCAAAATCATGCTTAGAAAAGAAAGCCAAAATTTAGAAATTGATAACCTGGATATAGACATCTTGAAGCAATTGATGCATGACGCGACCAAACCTTATACAGAAATTGCCAAAGATCTGATCGTTTCGGGCGGCACCATACACGTTCGTATGAAAAAGCTTCAGGAAATGGGCATCATTAAAGGTTCGCATTTAATTATAGATCCGCAAAAAGCCGGTTACGATGTTACCGCATTTCTGGGTATCTATTTGGAAAAGGGTATTCAATATAAAGATGCTGTAGAACAGCTGAGCAAAATCAAAGAAGTTGTAGAACTCCATTATACCACAGGGGCCTATAGTATGTTTGCCAAAATCATCTGCAGGGATACCAGTCACCTGAGACATGTACTCAATGAAGAGATCCAGGCAGTGCCCGGAATACAACGTACAGAAACATTGATTTCATTAGAGGAAAGCATCAGGAGGCAAATTGAACTTTAAAAATTACCTATCTCTTCTGCGGCCGCATTAAATCAACTGATAAGCCTTCTTTTTTAAGACTGGTTGCTTTTTCAATTGCCTTTATGTGCTCACCCTTTTCTATTCCTTCTTCGATCCCTCTTCCTTAGCCTTTTTTTCTGCGTGGGTTAGGCATGATGCTTAACACCCTCGCTTTAAAAGAAAAATTACCTTCTGCGAAGCGGCATAGCATCTTTTCCGATCCTTCATCGGAATTTTTCAGTAGTGCCTATTGATTTTTGTCTTCAAGAGCACTACGTGGTTATGCAGCCGCAGAGCAGAACGGTTATTTTTCAGTTTTAAACATATTTTTCAATGCTGCCAGTTTCAATTGCAGATCCCCATCAGGAAGCGGCTTTTCCTTTTGTCCAGCTTTCTGCGCATGTTGTGGTTTAACTGGTTTTTTATGCGGATGGGTTGCTCCGCCCTTCACAAACTTTTTGGCCTTATCTGACTGCTTATGCTGTTCGTTTCTAGATTTTGCCCCAACTTCTTTTTTCATAGATAAAGAAATCCTTTTGCGTGCAATATCTACCTCAACAACAGTAACCTCAACCTTTTGATGTACCTTAACCACATCTGCGGCATTGGCCACAAACTTGTCTGAAATCTGGCTGGTATGTACCAGGCCGTCCTGGTGTACACCGATGTCTACAAAAGCACCAAAATTGGTGATATTGGTAACTATACCCGGTAACTTCATACCTACTTTCAGGTCAGCAACTTCATTTACGCCATCTGTAAAACTGAACACCTCGAACTGCTCACGCGGGTCTCTGCCTGGTTTAGCCAGCTCAGCCATGATGTCATTAAGAGTTGGTAAGCCGATATCGTCACTTACATATTGCTGTAGCTTGATCTGCTTTTGTAAGGCAGCATCTTTAACCAGTTGGCTGATGCTGCAGTTTAAATCCCTGGCCATTTTATGTACCAGCGCATATCGTTCAGGGTGTACGCCACTGGAATCCAATATGGCTTCAGCATCCCTGATCCTTAAAAAGCCTGCAGCCTGCTCAAAAGCTTTATCACCTAAACGGGGAACTTTTCTTAAACTTTCCCGGTTCCTGAAAGCACCATGTTCGTTCCGGTAACTTACAATATTCTGGGCCAGTTGCGGGCCCAGGCCGGACACATAAGCAAGCACTTGTTTTGAGGCTGTATTTAACTCTACTCCTACGGCATTTACACAACTCATCACCGTATCATCCAGCGAAGCTTGCAATTTATGCTGGTCCACATCATGCTGATATTGTCCTACACCTATTGATTTAGGGTCTATTTTTACCAGTTCGGCCAGAGGATCCATTAACCTGCGACCAATAGAAACCGCACCTCTTACTGTAATATCCTGTGTAGGAAATTCTTCGCGCGCCACTTCTGATGCAGAATAAATAGAAGCACCGTTCTCATTTACCATCACCACAACAATAGCCGGAATGTTCAGACCGCGCACAAATACCTCCGTTTCCCGGCCAGCAGTACCATTGCCTATAGCAACAGCCTCAATTTCATATTTAGTACAAAGTTCTATGAGCTTATCCCCCGCTTTCTTAACTTGCCCTGTATGTGGATAGATTGTTGTATTTTCCAATAATTTGCCCTGCTTATCCAGGCATACCACTTTACAACCGGTGCGAAACCCCGGATCTATAGCCAGCACATTCTTCTGGCCCATTGGAGCAGCAAGCAGCAATTGACGCGCATTTTCTGCAAACACCCGGATGGCTTCTTCATCAGCTTTTTCCTTGGAAAGATTACGGATCTCTGTTTCCATCGAAGGGCCCAGCAAACGTTTGTAGCTATCCTCAATAGCCAGTTTTACCTGCGCTGCACAGGCATTGCTTCCTTTAACAAACTCCTTTTCCAAAATCCCGATCGCTCCTTCTTCCTCAGGCATAGCTTCCAGCTTCAGTATCGCCTCATTTTCTGCCCTCCTTATGGCCAGTACCCTATGAGACGGCGCGCTTTTCAAAGGTTCCTGCCAGTCAAAATAATCTTTGTACTTAATACCTTCCTCTTCCTTACCTTTAATGACCGTTGATTTAAATACAGCTTTCTGCTGAAAATAATTCCGCATAGCAGTCCTGGTCTCGACGTTTTCATTAATCAGTTCGGCAATGATATCCCTTGCGCCCGCAAGAGCCTCCTCCAAAGATCCTACCCCAAGCTCGTCATTTAAAAACTTACCCGCTTCAATTTCAGGGTCTGTTTTAGCCTGTTCCAACAAGATCAGGGCCAGGGGTTCCAGTCCTTTTTTTCTTGCCTCAGAAGCTCTTGTTTTACGTTTAGGTTTATAAGGCAGGTAAATGTCCTCAATAGCTGCAATATTGGTTGCAGCATTAATCTTCCCCTCCAGTTCCGGAGTAAGTTTATCAAGGGCGGTCAATGCCTTTAAAATGGCTTCCCGACGCTTATCCAGCTCCCTTAATTGTTGAAATCTATCACGGACACCTGCTACCTGCACTTCATCCAGGCTTCCTGTTGCCTCTTTCCGGTAACGTGAAATAAAGGGAACAGTTGCCCCTTCATCCAGTAATTCAATAGTAGCGATAACCTGCTTTTCCGTTACTGCCAGTTCAGCAGCAATGATTTTAGAATGATTGCTCATTTAATTTCTGTTTGATATCCTAACGTACAATTGCCGCCAAAATTAATTCTAACAATTGACATCTCAAATAAATATAATGTTAACAAAAAATCCTGCCGGTATACCGGCAGGATCATATATCATAATGTGCTTAAAAGAAACAACAGCTTATTTGTTCAGATACAATACCTCTTTTACTGCTTTTACAACTTTTTCTGCATTTGGCAAACTTGCAGCAATCAGTGTAGGGGCATAAGGCAATGGGACATCGGCACAGGTAATGCGCAATACAGGTGCATCTAAATAATCAAAAGCATTCTTTTGAACATTAAATGCAATTTCAGAAGAGATAGAAGCCAAAGGCCAGGCTTCTTCAACAACAACCAGGCGATTTGTTTTCTTAACAGATTCAATAATGGTCGCGTAGTCGATAGGGCGTACAGTACGTAAATCGATTACTTCGGCATTGATTCCTTCTTTAGTTAATTCTTCCACAGCAGGGTTTACCACACGTGTCAGCATTTTTCCAAATGTAACAATGGTAACGTCCGTACCTTCTTTAACTACATTGGCCTTACCTATAGGCAAATAATATTCTTCTTCAGGAACTTCTCCTTTATCGCCGTACATTACCTCTGATTCCATGAAAATAACCGGATCAGGGTCTATAATTGATTGCTTAAGTAATCCTTTAGCCTCGTAAGGAGTAGAAGGAACCACAACCTTTAAACCCGGGCAGTTGGCATACCAGTTCTCAAAATTCTGAGAGTGCTGTGCACCTAACTGACCAGCATTACCAGTTGGCCCGCGGAATACGATTGGCACAGGAAACTGTCCGCCACTCATAGACAACATTTTAGCTGCACCGTTAATGATCTGATCTATTGCAACCAGAGAGAAGTTAAAAGTCATAAACTCTACAATCGGAGTCAATCCGTTCATTGCAGCACCTATAGCAATGCCGGCAAAGCCCAATTCAGCAATTGGTGTATCAATTACACGCTTATCGCCAAATTCATCAAGCATACCCTGACTAACTTTATAAGCACCGTTGTATTGCGCAACTTCCTCGCCCATAAGGAAAACGTTTTCATTTTTACGCATTTCTTCGCTAAGGGCTTCACGCAAAGCTTCTCTAAATTGAATCTCTCTCATTGTATATTCAAATATTTACTGGGGCAAACTTAGATAAAATTGCGTTCAAATGCAAGTTTATCCATATTGCTGAAACCTTTAAAAACAAAGCGTTAGGCCTGGAAATATATGTTTTGCAAGTACATTAAAACGTATTGGTTTAATTACACTTTGCTCCTTACTTACCAAATAATGTTTTATAAATAGAGTATTTATAATTGTCCTCAATCCTGGAAGATTTAAAGTAGGGCATCTCAAATAACTCCGTAAGTTTTTCTTTTAGTGCCGATAAGAACTCCGGCTTTACCTCTTCCAGGTAATGGCCAGACAAGTTTTGCCTGCCCGATTTAAACCAGACACCGTCCTGGCTCATGGTTTTTACGATATATAAATTGGGTTCCACAGCAGTTTTACCAGAAAACTGTTCATATACGTAGGTGTATAGCAAAGTCTGGATCAGCGCTTTATTGATATATTTGCCATCGGTATTAAACAACTCCGGAATATCTTTATAAGTCAGCTTATCACTTCCTGTTTTATAATCTATGATCCTGGTAATGCCATCTTTCAGGTCAACGCGGTCAATGACCCCTCCAATCCTGATGCTTTCTTCTTTTCCATGAACAGGGAAACTGATGTCTGCTTCCACCCTTTGCTCCAGGCTAATGATACGGAAAGGGCTTTGTGTTTCATCCTGTGCCACAATGATATTTACATAGGCTTCGACAATGGCCAGGATCACCTTTTGCATCCCTTTAAAAGGCACGGACCTTTCCGGGTTATTGAAAATTACCGCAGCAAAGGCCTTTTCTGTTAAACCAGGTATAATTTTTCTTTTTTCATTCAGCAATGCCGCTGTAATTTCCTGTCCGATGCAATCCTCATAAAAATATTCCATCACCTTGTGTAAAATAGAACCGATTTCATTGGCCTCTACAACAGCGGTAACCTCCTTCGGTTCCTTAATGCCGGCAATGTAATTGAAAAAGAAATCAATGGGATTAAGGATATATTGGGTTAACGCAGATGGCGACAGGGTACGCTGTTTGTTCAGGTAGCGCTGCAAACTTTCCTGTATCGCAACATTTCCTTCCTTTTTTATTTCAATCTCCTTAATGGGCTCTGTTCTTACATCCAGGTCCAGGGTATAGTAATTGAATTCAAAACCGCTTTCATAAGCCAGCTGTTTTAAAATCCTGCTGGGTTCGCCTGAAGTAGCATCATCCGTTAAACTGTTGTAAACAAAATTAATGCTGCCAGCCCGCTGGATCAGTCTGTACACCATATAAGCCGATATGGCATCCTGGTTTTCCAAGACCGGCAAACCATAAACCCGGCGAAGACTGTCGGGGATAAAACTGTTACCTGCAGTCGATTTAGGTACAATCCCTTCATTAAAACCCAGGATCACCACCTTATCAAAATTAAGGTTCCTGGTTTCCAGAAGGCCCATTACCTGTATGCCTTTTAAAGGATCGCCCGAAAGGGGAACGGCAAGGCCGATGATAGCTTTCTGTACCAGCGAAAGGATAAATGAAATTTCTTCCTGGTCGATATGCCTGCCAAAAGTATCATACAACCTATTCAGTTCCTGTATGGCTTTAACAAACAGTTCGGCATCAATCTTTTTCAGCAAGCCTGCGTTAGAGAGTCTGGACAGCACAAAGTTCATCACTTCCAGTAATTGCAGCATCACCTCCGGAGCATGCACGACTTTCCTAAAGAACACCTCAAACAGCCCCTTTTGATTCACTAACCTGGTCTGACTTATTTCTACTTCCTTTTCTACCAATAAAGCCGTTTTAATTTTATCCCGCATGGCCTGACTTAATCCAGTTAAAGGATGTGTTAAAAAAGACTCCACATTTTTATAAGATAGCCGCCCCGTTTGCTGGATCTCGAGCTGACAACCCAGCCAAAGATCAATCAGACCGTATACGCTTGATGCTGCCAGGGCAAAGCCCATGGTAACATTAAGATCTACTGCTATTCCATTGTAATGGGTGGGAATGGTCTGCAAGGCAGGGATCAGTAAACTTTCATCAGCCAATACAACTGCTGTAGAACCAATCTCTTCCGTAACTAAATAATCTGCTTCTAAAATCGTGTTCAGAATTTTTGCCTGTGCAGATTGCCCTTGCACACTATACACGTTTACCTGGTGTTTTTCATGACGGATTAAACCAGGACTGTTTTCAAAAACATTTCTGATGCCCAGCTGCCGGATATTTTTACGTAAAAATAATCCCGCTTCCTGCAAAGGATCATCTAAATAGTAAGGGTCTGCATCAAAATAAAACAAGGCCTTACCGGCTTCCTGCAAATCGACAAAGATCTTTGCCTCTGCCCTGCTTAAGGCATTAAAACCGGCAAAAATGATTTTCCCTTTTTCAAATCCCTGTATAAAAGCGGTCTTGCTTACATTTCCTTCTGCCAGACTCCTGTAAACGTGGCCGTTGGTCACATAGCCCTGTTCCTTTAGTGCCGCATGAAACTGCTGGTAAAGTTTAGGCATCCGGTGCCACATCCTGATAAAAAGTTCTTGCTGCCGTTTGTGCTTTCCCTCAGAATAAGAGGTCCAGAATTGTGATAAAAACTGGTATTGTTCCGGGCTCAGGTAATCAAAATCCCTGTTGATCAGCGAAATATCTTCCAGGTCCCGGTAAATCTGATCTGCATTCACCAGGTCGATGTCGATCTGTGCAAAATCGGCCAGCATAATTTTGGCCAAAGGAAAAAATTTATTTCCCGGGATCGTTTCCATCCCTTCCTCCTTCAGCAAGCGGTTATAGATTTTATGAAGGGTAAAGAACTGAATGTAAAAATCAGCGATCCGGTAATCGGTCGATTTTGCAAAAAACTCCTGTACCGTAAAAAAAGAAGGACTGAAAAAGGGCTTCTTCAGGATATCTGCCAGGTACTTCTGCAAATAGGCTGCAGGCCTTTTATTGTTAAAAATGACCGCACAATATTGTAAATCATTCCCAAATTTCGCGACCAGATCTTCTGCAACTTCCTGTAAAAATGGTTTCATATTTAAATTGATTTCAATTGGCCGGTAACCGCGTAAAACAAATAACCTTTTACTTTCTCATAACCCATCTCTGTAAACAATGCTTTATAATTCAAAACCTGGTCGATATGTTCCCTGGCCTCGGTCAGGGTAAACTTATAATCCAGGATGATCACTTCATCCGCACTCAACAATACCCTGTCAGGCCGGTGCATTTTACCCTGTGTATCCACAATATTCTTTTCGGTAATGCTCTCCCTGACCCGGCCAAAAATGGCCTGCAGCTCAGGATTATTCAATACATCCAACGCCGCCAGTTTGAGTTCCGGATTTTCTTCCTCCAGGATCATCCCTTCCATAACCAGGTACGACAGGTAGTCATCCACTTCCTTTTCTGTGCCTGCATTAGCCAGCACATCGTGAAGCAAGGATCCCCTCCTTCCCGATTTCTGAATATTCAGGATGTGTTTTAAGTGTTTGTCCTGGGTAGGCAGGTACAGTTCAGACAAACGGTTGGTGGTTGGATAATGATCCAGTGCTATCCGGTGGCCGTCTTCAGTGCTTCGCGCTGATACAGGTACATGTGCAACAATCTCATAGACATTATTTTCCTCAAACTCCTGTTCAAACAGCTGGTTGAGTACATCGCCCATAGTACTGAGCTTACTGGCATCTTTTTTTGCCATGGTAGCGATATACAAATAATCACGCGCTCTTGTAGTGGCCACATACAACATATTTAAGGCATCCATGTTGTTGTACAGCAACTCCTCATAATAGGCTTTAGCCACAGCTGAGCTACCCAACGATTCACTATACTTTAAGGGTATGCCACGTAGTGCCTTAAAAGCCGTCTCTTCTGCCGAAACCCAGAAAACCGAGTTGACCTTACCTTTAATTTCCCAGTTACAAAATGGAATGAAAACAGCCCTGAAAGCCAAACCTTTTGATTTATGAATGGTAATGATCTGTATTGCCTCGGCGCTTTCCGGTGAGGGTAAAGATTTTTTGACACCTTCCTCATCCCACCAGTTCAAAAACGCAACAATTCCCTTTTCACCCAATCTTGTTGCATTGGCCGCCAGGTCTCTGAAAGCAAGCAGGTAAGGCAAATGAGCTTCCATACGTCCCAGGCCGTAACTTTCAATCAGCATTTCAACCAGTTCAGGCAGGGGCAGCTGCATCCAGCTCTGCCAGTTTTCACATAAAGATTGTGGTAAAACCGCAGTTAATCCACTAAAAGAAACATTATTTAAATTGAGGTAATGATTGGCATCAGGACTCACCTGATTCAGCGAATTGTATAAGGCAATGCAGTTTGCTTTGTACAAAGCTGTCTGGTTATCCAGACCAATCAAAACTTTCATGGTGTCTATGATCAGCTGTACCCCCAGGTTATTCGAAACCAGCAAGGCTTCCCCCGAAATTACAGCTATACCATGGCTCATCAGCTTCTTAACGGTAGTAACCGCTTCGCTGTTTGAGCGCACCAGGATGGCCATGTCTTTTGCCAGATATCCCTGTTCAGTTTTAAGATAATTGATCTCTGAGATGACCTCATTCAATGCAATGTCCCTGAATACCGTCTCTGTAAAACGCTGCTCCTCAGGCACATCTTCCTTACTTATTTTCCTGATCTTAATCGTCCCCCCTTTAGCAGTGTTGGCTGCAAACTTTTGGGTTGCGGAGCTGTATATATCGGTAATGATGCGGTCAAACCCTCTTTCCTGCCACCAGGAGGATAAGTCATCAGGCTTACCCGCTAAACCCTGATTCAGTTCATTCTGCAGCAGCAGCGGGATAGACTTATAGATGAAATTGTTAAAAGTAATGATGTGTTCAGCACTGCGGTAATTTTCTTCCAGGCTTTCCTCCAGCACCCTGCCGGCACCAATGTCAAGTTTCGCCTGCCTGTGCAAAATGTTCCAGTCACCATTGCGCCACCTGTAAATCGATTGCTTGGCATCCCCTACAATCAGATGATCTGTAAATTCTTCCGTTGGTGTTGCAATGGCATTAGTCAGCAGTGACCTGAAACTATTCCACTGGCTGACCGAAGTGTCCTGAAATTCGTCAAATAAAAAGTTACGGTAGCGTGAACCTACTTTTTCCCAGATGAAAGAAGGGTTATCACCTGCATCATCTGTAATGCCGGTGATCAGCTTTTGCGCATCGCTGATCAGTAAATTGTCGTTCTCCTGCCGGTATACCTTTAACAGGGATGCGATTTCCTGCATCAGTCTGAGATAATACAGGTTTTTGCTAAAGGCAATGGCCAGTGTATAATCTGGCAGGTTGCTCAAATAATAATCCTTTATAGCTTTCAGTATAGGATTCAGCGCCTGGTAAAACTCATCCAGATGGGTATTCTTCTGAAACCAGATCTCTGGCTCATCTATATAATTGAACAACCCCTCTACTTTAGAAAAATCACCATTAATGATCAATGGAATTTTGGCCAGAGGGCTAACGGATTTCTTGTTGAGCTGTTCTTTCTCCACACCAAACCTGTTGAATACATCCTGGGCCTGTATCGCCAGATCGGTAAGCTCTTCTTCAAAGCTTTTGGTTGCAGCCTTGGTAATACTGATGTACTGTTTAAACAGCTCATCGATATGGTCAGCTCCGATCGCTTCAATGGCTTCCTCAAATACCTGGAAACGCTCTTTAAATATTTCACTGATCAGGTTATACAGTTCTGCTTTATAATTCCAGCTTTTATTGTCGTTGATCCGCTCAATGGCCAGGTCAATGATCCACTGCAACAGTTGTTTGTTGTGGTCCAGGGCCTCATCCAGCTTCCCAACCAGGTCATCTTTCACCTTGTCATAGTTCATTTCCAGGCTATAACCTGCATCCAGGCCCAACTCAAAAGCAAAACCACGGATCACCTTCTGCACAAAACCATCGATGGTACTTACCGAAAACCGGCTGTAATCGTGCAGTATCTTTCGGTAAATTTTATCTGCTTTTTCTTTTAAAATCTCAGTGTTTAACGAAGGGTTCGCTTTAATAATGATATTCCGGTAACTGTTAAATTTTTCATCGCCGGTTGCAAAGCCATGTAACACATCCAATATCCGGCTTTTCATCTCTTCGGTTGCCTTATTGGTAAAGGTTACCGCCAGAATTTCTCGGTATTTATTTTCACCAGACAACAGCAAAGTAAGGTAATGTGCTGTTAAACTGAATGTTTTACCCGATCCGGCGGAGGCTTGTAATATTTTTAAAGGCTGTTGAGGCATTAAGTAAAGTTAACTAAAATCAGCTTAAGCCAAGAAAAATACTACTGTCCGTCTCCGTATTTAAAAAAAGAATTTACCGTTACCGGCAACTTTCCTGTAGCATTCAACTGATTCTTGATTACCGAGGCCGCAGCTTTTTGCATGAAATCTTCTTTCTGATAGGCTACAATCAAGCCCTTACTTTGTTCCAAACCAGGTAAAGCCGCTAAATTGTACGGGTTTGCAAATAAGGCAAATACCGCATTGCTCAACGACATATCTTTGATAAACATTTTCAGGTCCGCACTCAGCACCATTCCATTTCCAGGACGCAAGCGGGTATCATGGATACCAATTACGATCTGGTCAAATGCTTTCAGGTCGCGTAATACCTTCGCAATCTGATTGGCTGAAGCATTTTTATCCAGTGTATAAAAAACCGTATTCTTATAATGGGCACCCAGCTCACGCTGAAATGTGGTTATTTCAGGAGTGCCTATGCTAATAACCACAGTTCTTTTCTCTGCGCTTAACTGCCTGATGTTGTCTTTACCGGTCAGTACCGTCATGGATGCATCGGCCAGCTGTTGCAACAACGTCAGGCTTTCTGCCCTGTTCAGCTCTGTTACAACGTTGTTTTCATTAACCTTTTGCTTAACATTTAAGCCTGCCCAGTATTTAGCCATAAGGATCTTTCTCACACTGGCATCAATCTGGTCCATACTGATCCTATCTGCCCTTACCGCTTTACGAACCAGTTTTATAGCCCTGGCGCTGTTCTCCGATAGCTCCAGAATGTCATTGCCAGCAATAATTCCCATTACATCAGCCTCACCATCTTTAAAATGTTTCACTACACCTTTCATACCCATCGCATCCGAGATCACAATCCCCTTAAAGCCAAGCTCTTCTTTCAGCAGCCCGGTTACAATCGGTTTAGATAAAGTAGAGGGCATATTAGGCGTATTGTCCAATGCCGGAATATTCATATGTGCAATCATTACTCCTGCAGCTCCCTCACGGATTAATTCCCTGAAAGGATAAATTTCCAGACTGTCCAAGCGGGCCTTGGTAAACTTCAGCTGGGGCAGGTCATAATGTGAATCTACATCTGTATCTCCATGTCCGGGAAAATGCTTGATGCTTACCAGTAAACCTCCATCCTGCATGCCTTTCATATATGCGGCGGCTTTTGTGGCCACATTGTATTTGTTTTCACCAAAGGACCGGAAATTGATTACCGGATTTTTAGGATTATTATTTACATCCACGTCGGGTGCCAGGTTCATGTGCATGCCAATTCTTTTGTAATCTCTGGCAACTTCCAATCCCATTTTGTACAGCAGCTCTTTATTTTGTACAGCACCGAGCGCCATCTGGTAAGGATAAGAAATGGTACTGTCCAGGCGCATACCCAACCCCCATTCTCCATCAGAAGTGATCAATAAGGGCACTTTTGCCAGCGATTGATAGGTATTGGTTAAAATGGCCTGCCTGCCAGGGCCTCCCTGAAAAAATACCAGTCCACCCACCCGTTCTTTCCTGATCACCTTACCAATAGAGTCTTCAAAGGCTTTTCCTAAATTGGTATGTGCTCTTACAAAAAAAAGCTGGGCAATTTTTTGTCGCTTGCTTAGCCTTTTAAATACAGAATCTACCCATTCATTTGGTTCCTGCAACGTTTGTAGATATGTTTTTTGTTGTGCCTGTACAGCAAATACAGTAGTTATTAAAAGTAAAGTAGTTATAAGAAAATGCTTAACATTCATTGGTGCGATGGTTGGTTAAACCTCAAAGTTAAGCAAAAGTTCCATTTTTGCTTGTCTAACAGGTATTTCAGTTGGGCGGTATTTTTCTTTCCGGCAAAACACAATTGCGATAATTGCTTTAAATGAGTTAAACTAAATTTTACAGGTATCCGGCAGTAATTGTATCAAATTTGATACAATATAACCCAAGCCTTCCCTGATCTAAAATATACATCAATACATGTTAAAACTCCTAATGCACATCAACAAAATGCTTTTTAACACTATTTAACAAATTTTGACAGTTTAAGCATTGAGTTCTGGCACATTTCTTTCACATGTCTATACAGATGGGATGAGCCATCCGGCTGATTAACGCAGCTTAATATCTACTGCATAAGCCAGCTTGTAACATGAACTAAAAAATAACACAACATGAAAAAAGTATTTATTTTGGCTATAGGCCTATTCGCAGCAACTGCCGCCAATGCACAGATCAGACTGGGTGTTAAGGCAGGATTAAACGTTCCAAACATCATTAAAGGTGATGGCAATAATGATTTTAAAACAAAAGTAAATCCTGGTTTTAATGCCGGTGTAACTTTGGATATTCCTTTAATCACAGGCCTTGCCTTTACACCGGAATTGCTTTATGCAACCAAAGGTTATAAAGCAGAAACTGCTTTTGGCGATTTTACGCAAACCACCAGTTTTATTGACATTCCGATCCTGGCCAGCATTAACCTGGGTGGCAGCGGTTTAAACCTGGTAGCAGGACCGCAGGTTTCCTTTTTAATGTCTACAAAAAATAAATTTGAAAGCGGCTTTGGAACAGCAGAGCAGGAGATCATTGAAGACAAGTCTGACAGGTTCAAAAAAAGCCTGGTGGGTGGTCTGATTGGTTTCAGGTATGACATCAATGAGAAAATTGACATCCATGGCCGTTATGCCTTAGATTTCCAGAAAAACAATGAAGATGGCAGCAGAGAAACCCCTGAATATAAAAACCAGGTATTCTCTGTAGGACTTGGCGTAAAATTCTAAACGCTCAAAAGCCTAAGGAAAGCCACCCGATCGGGTGGCTTTTTTTTGACCTGTACCAGATTTAATACAACTCTAAAAAACGGATACTAGCTATAAACCGGCGCAAACAAATCAATAAAAACAAGCTGACTATCAGCAATTTAAAATAAAAATAACCGTATAAAAAGGCCTTTACATTGCAATTCCGGCATGGTTATTACAATACACATCCTAAATTTAACCTATTAAAAACAAAGATTATGAAACGATTATTCATTATAGCATTGGGTTTAACTGCAGGTAGTTTAACCTTTAAGGCAAGCGCACAAACTACGCAGACAGCTGCAAACGACCAGATAAGATTTGGTATTAAGGCTGGAGCCAATTTGATGAAAATTGGTAAATATAACTTTCTGGACCAGGAATATTCAACCGATTATAAAGTCGGTTTTCAAGCAGGGATATATGCTGATTTACCTTTGGGTGGTGGATTCGCATTTTTACCTGAAGCAACTTTTACCCAAAAAGGTTTTAAATTAAAAGAGACTGTTGGCGAAACCACAGGAGAAATCAATTCAAAGCTGAACTATCTGGACATACCGGTTTTGATCGGATACAGACCTTCACCTGAGTTTACCATATTTGCAGGACCTCAGGCCTCTTTCCTGTTATCGCAAAAAACGGAAATAAAAGCCAATGGCGATGAAATCTCGTCGACAACAGATACCGATGCTTTAAGAAAGTCAATAGCTGGCGGAGTTATTGGCCTGGGTTATAGCATTACGCCAAACATCAACATCAATGGCAGGTACATGATGGACTTTCAATCGGCTGCTAAAGATGATCAAAACCAGGATAAAGGCAAGAACAGCGGTTTTGCACTATCCCTTGGCTATACATTTTAAAGATCCTATATCCCTTCCATAATCCCTATGGAAAACAGGCCCCGGTTACTACGATGTAGTGCCGGGGTTATTTTTTATAAAACATATCGTGCTGTGGTCTGTTATAAAATAAACGAATCTGTTTATCCAATAATCTGTAAGAGTATGAAAAATCAACCCAATCAAAAGCATACCGGTAATGAGCAAGGCAGGCCTACATCAGACCGGGTTTTTCACAATGCAAAACAAGACAAAAAGCAACAGGGCATCTCAAATGGAGGCGGTCAGCGCTCTGATCAAACTTCCAACAGAGATAACCAGCGCAAACGCGAAAATAATTAATCTCTATTGTGTGTGAGGATAATATATTCCTATGTAATCCCCAAAAAGCATCCTCGTCTGAGGATGCTTTTTTTATAAAAATATTGCTGAATTTCTCGTAGTATCTTTTACTTTCGATAATGATTGCGTATACTTACGTTTTGTTACACATTATTGCAATTATAAATTATGAGCAAGTTTATTTTATCCTTTGATCAGGGAACCACAAGTTCAAGGGCAATTGTATTTAATAAGGAAGGAAGCATTGTATCCATCGCCCAAAAGGAGTTTGAACAGATCTATCCTCAACCTGGATGGGTAGAACACGACGCCAGTGAGATCTGGTCTACCCAGATCGCAGTAGCTACCGAAGCCATTGTAAAAGCAAGCCTTACCCCAACAGATATTGCAGCCATTGGCATCACCAACCAGCGCGAAACAACAGTGCTGTGGGATAAAAAAACCGGGGAGCCTTTATACAACGCCATAGTATGGCAAGACAGGCGTACTTCTGCTTATTGCGATGAACTTAAAGCCAAAGGCCAGTCCAAAAATATACAGGAAAAAACAGGCCTGATACTCGATGCGTATTTTTCTGCCACAAAAATCAAATGGATCCTGGATAATGTAGAAGGTGCAAGGGCAAAAGCTGAAGCTGGAGATATTGCCTTCGGAACTATCGATTCCTGGCTGATCTGGAAACTTACAGATGGCCGCGTTCATGTTACAGACGTAACTAACGCTTCCAGAACCATGATCTATAACATCCATACCCTGGACTGGGACCAGGAGCTGCTTGAGCTTTTTAACATCCCTAAAAACATCCTTCCTGAAGTTAAATCCTCCAGTGAAGTTTATGGAGAAACCACAGGTAATGTACTGGCCGCAAAAATCCCGATTGCCGGTATTGCCGGTGATCAGCAGGCGGCCTTATTTGGACAGATGTGTACAGAAGTGGGCATGGTAAAAAACACTTATGGCACCGGCTGCTTTATGCTTATGAACATTGGCGATCAACCGATCGTTTCACAAAACAACCTGGTCACCACTATAGCCTGGAAAATAAATGGCAAAGTACAGTATGCCCTGGAAGGCAGCATCTTTATTGGCGGCGCTGTGGTTCAATGGTTGAGAGATGGCCTGGGCATCATCAGCTCCTCTGCCGAGGTGGAGACACTGGCCCTGAAAGTAAAGGATACCGGGGGGGTATACCTGGTACCTGCGTTTGCCGGCCTGGGTGCACCACACTGGAATCAGGATGCCCGCGGAACCATTACAGGAATCACTCGTGGAACTACTTCCGCTCATCTTGCCCGGGCAGCTATTGAAAGTATCGCCTTCCAAACCATGGAAGTACTTAAAGCCATGGAAGCAGACTCCGGACATCGCATTAAAGAATTACGTGTAGATGGTGGCGCCACCAGCAACGATATCCTGATGCAGTTCCAGGCCGATTTGCTGGATACCACAGTAATCCGCCCTAAAGTGACTGAAGTAACTGCCCTGGGGGCCGCTTACCTTGCCGGTCTGGCAGTAGGTTACTGGAACAGCATGGATGACATCAGCGGACAGTGGCAAATTGACAAGAATTTTAACGCAGGCAATACCGATGACATTGCCGAACGCATAAAAGGTTGGAACAGGGCAGTAAAGGCAGCAAAAGCCAATGCCGAAAATTAATCATTTATAAACCAAATTTAAACCTAATCAACATGTCTCCTTTTTCAGCCGAAGTGCTCGGCACGATGTTTATGATCTTATTGGGCAACGGCGTAGTTGCCAACGTGGTTTTGAAAGGAACCAAAGGCAATAACGGTGGATGGATAGTAATTACCACAGCTTGGGCCCTGGCCGTTTTTGTCGGCGTCGTTATTGCCGGGCCATATAGTGGTGCACACCTTAACCCTGCGGTAACTATCGGACTGGCCATTGCCGGAAAATTTCCATGGGCAGATGCGCCTAGCTATATTGCAGCGCAATTTATTGGGGCAATGTCCGGCGCTTTCCTGGTTTGGCTATTGTTTAAAGACTTTTACGCCGGCACGGAAGACAAAGGTGCCAAACACGCCACTTTCTGCACAGGGCCTGCTATTCCAAATACGGTATCTAACCTGATCAGCGAAATCATTGGCACCTTTGTGCTCATCTTTGTCATTTTCCATTTTACCAATGCAGAAATGGGTGCGGATAAAAGTCCGATTGGATTGGGCTCTATTGGCGCATTGCCTGTAACCTTACTGGTTTGGGTAATCGGTCTTTCACTGGGTGGCACCACTGGTTATGCCATTAACCCGGCAAGAGATCTTGGGCCAAGGATTATGCACGCGATATTGCCGGTAGCCGGCAAAGGCGGAAACAACTGGGGATACGCCTGGATACCGGTGATTGGCCCGATCATAGGCTGCGCACTGGCCGCTGCACTGTATTTATGGATTAAAATCTAGAGGATCTGCATCCGCTTGTATAAGCCTGCACGGTAGGCATCAGAGACAGGTACCATGTTGCGGTGTACGATCAATGTACCCCCTTCTATGGTATCTATCTTGCTTACATTGATAATGAACGAGCGGTGCACCCTTAAAAACATATTTTTAGATAACTTCTCTTCTACTGATTTTAAGGAAGAATGAATGGAATAGGTATGGTCAGTCATATTGATCCTCACATAATCACCTCTGGCTTCCATATATAAAATATCACTTACCTTAACCCGCCGCACCACGTTAGAGTCGCGTATAAATACAAATTCGTCTTCTTTATCGGCAACAGAAATACCTTTTGTAAGGAGCATTCTTTTTGCTTTTTCTACTGCCTGAAGAAAACGTGGGGGATGAACGGGTTTGATTAAAAAGTCCACTACGTTCAGGTCAAAGGCTTCGGCTGCATAGCCAGTTGTAGAGGTGGTAAAGATCACCATGGGCCGCTTTTCACCCAGGCTTTTCACCAGTTCAATACCGCTCATATCCGGCATTTCTATGTCCAGGAACAAGATATCAATATCGTTTATCTGAATTTGTTTGTAAGCGGCTACCGCGTCAAAGCACTCCCCCACCACTACCAGTGCAGGTTCCATACTGATCAGCTTTTTGAGCACAGTGAGCGCTATAATATTGTCATCTACAATTAAGCAGTTCATTTTAACCGGGAATGATTACTCTAAAATAGCTATAATCCCCCAGATATTATAATGCTGAACGGATTGAACAGGAAAATAAACTGTTCTGTTCCCGGGCTGCATATCTCGGTGAAAATGGCCGCGGATTCCGCATTTAAACTGGGTCAAGTAAATCCATCAGTACTGGACAATGTCGAGGTATGTTAATAAAGTATGCAAAATCAATTCATAATCGGAATTATCCGGGGCCCCTTTGTCCTAATTTTATCAGCTATATAACAAGCAAGTGTATGGTGTTTTCTAAGATTGGTTTTCAATCAATTGGCATGGATGGCTTGGGAATAGCACAAATTACGAGGTTATGAAACCAATTATTCTTTTTCAGGTTCTTGTTTTACTGGTGTCAAATTGTTACAGCCAGAAAGCTCCGGTTTCTATCATACCTCAACCTGTAAGCCTTGAAACAACTGCAGGTAAATTCAGGCTTGGGCAAAATACAGTCATTCAGATCAATTCAGATAATGATGAATTGAGACGTGTTGCAGCATACCTGTCGGCAAAGTTATCAGGGCCAACGGGTTATCTTATGCCAGTTAAAATCGTTAAGTTATTTTCAAAAAACAATATTCACCTTACCTTATCTGGAGGGAATAAAGGAATAAAAGAAGGATACGAATTAAATGTTACGGCTTCTGGTGTATCGCTCACTGCAGATTCTGGAGCTGGTCTATTTTACGGAGTTCAGACGCTGATTCAGCTGTTACCGGCAGAAATCGAAAGTAAAAAGAAAATCAGCAATTTATCCTGGACCATTCCCGGAGTGAAAATTAAAGATTACCCACGCTTTGGCTGGCGTGGTATCCTGTTCGACGTAACCCGGCATTTCTTTTCTAAAAAAGAGGTGAAGGATTTTATTGATCATATGGCAAAGTATAAATTTAACTTACTACATCTTCATCTTAGCGATGATCAGGGATGGCGCCTACAGATCAAGTCATTACCTAAACTCACGGAAGTGGGTGCCTGGAGGCCGGAACGCAAAGGAAAATGGAATAATACCGGGAAACCGTCTGCAAATGAACCTAAATCATATGGCGGATTTTATACTCAGGATGATATGCTCGAGATTATAAAATATGCAGGCGACCGCTTTATAACTATACTGCCTGAATTTGATGTACCCGGACATAGCCTTGCTGCCCTTGCTTCCTATCCATCTCTTAGTTGTACTACCGATAGCACTTATGCAGTTAATGTAGGCGAAACAATTGCTAACTGGCATAGTGATGGACCAATTGCTCTACTAGACAATACCCTTTGTCCTGCTAATGAACAGGTTTACACCTTTTTAGAGACGGTTTTTACAGAAGTGGCGGCTCTTTTTCCGGCTGAATATATCCATATTGGCGGTGATGAATGTTTAAAGACTTTCTGGAAAAACAATCCTGCAATACTTGCACTCATGAAGAGAGAAGGGTTAAAAGATATGGATGAAGTACAAAGTTACTTTATCAAGCGGGTGGCAAATATATTGAAGTCAAAAGGGAAAAAATTGGTTGGCTGGGATGAAATACTAGAGGGGGGATTGCCACCTGAGGCAACAGTGATGAGCTGGAGAGGAATGAAAGGTGGCATACAGGCTGCAAATGCTGGTCACCAGGTGGTGATGAGTCCGGAAGACTTTGTATACTGTGATAAAAATCAGGGCGAATGGACAGCAGAACCAGCTAGCTCTGGCATGGTTCGTTTAAAAAAGACATACTCGTTCGAGCCAGTACCCAATGGTATTGACGAAAAACTTATTCTCGGTGCTCAGGGAAATTTGTGGACTGAACAGATTCAAAATATGCGTGCCGCTCAATATATGTTGTGGCCAAGGGGCTTGGCAATAGCGGAATGTGTCTGGTCACCTAAAAAAAGTAAAAACTGGCCAGATTTTGTGCGGCGGGTTGAACACGAATTTACAAGAATGGATATAGGCGAAATTAAATACGCCAAAAGTATGTACGATCCAATGTTTCGACCTGCGATGGAGGGCGATCTGGTAAAACTCACGCTTGATACGGAGGTCAGCAACCTGAAGGTACATTATTCCTACGATGGTTCCTTTCCTGATAATTACTATCCGGAATACACAAGACCACTTATCATACCAAAAGACGTAAATGATGTAATCCTTGTTACTTATCGGAATGGGAAGCAAATGGGCAAATTAATAAAAATGCCTGTTGCCGAACTCAGAACAAGAATAAAGTAAACCCATATCAGATCTAGGTTACAGTAGTTCCACATATCCCTCCGTTCCATTCAGCCGGATCCGCTGCCCATTTTTAATCAGCCTGGTAGCATTGTCTACTCCAACAATTGCCGGCAAGCCATACTCACGTGCGATAACTGCACCATGGGTCATCATTCCGCCAACTTCGGTAACCAGGCCTTTTATCGACACAAATAATGGTGTCCAGCTAGGATCGGTAAAGGTGGTAATCAATATATCTCCATCTTCCAGGTCTGCATCCTCCATGTTTAAAATGACACGTGCCCGTCCCTCTACAATTCCTGAAGAAACCGCCAGACCTGCAATAGCACCACCCGGAAGATTTTCGTGTTTGTATTTACCGGAAATAATTTCACCATCAGAGGTGATCACACGTGGCGGGTTTAGTTTTTCATCGGCTTTGAACTCGTCTTTTCGTTTGCTGATGAGCTGATGAGCTGGTTTATGGGTACGTATCATTTCGCGTAATTCTTCAAAAGTAAGGTAGTAGATGTCTGCTTTATCGGTTATGACTTTAGCTCGTAAGAGCTGTTCGGCTTCTTTCAGCAAAGCCTGCTTATAAACAAAGAAGCGGTTAACAATACCGTATTTTGGATATTCCCGATAACCCGCGAAATTGCGGAGCAGGCTGATCATTTGTTTTGTCTCCTTCACTTTTTGTTCACCACCCGGCAATGTCGCCAGGCGGTCTGCTAATTCCCTTTCTTTTTTCAAAGCCTCCTGTAGCCCCTGTTCAAATTTTAGCTTGCCGGCCCCAGGCTCAAAATTTTTAATATTACCCAGAATTATCGGGACAAGTATAGTGGGGTTTTCGCTCCACCGCGTTTTAGTCAGATCGATCTCACCGGCACAACGCATACCGTATTTATCGAGATAGGCCTCAATAGCATTCCGGACTTCCTGCCCACCATCAAACTGAACCAGCTCATCTAAAAAATTATCGTCTTTTACCTGTTGCAGATACTCAATTAGCTCAGGATAAGGACGAATTGTATCTGCGACGTCTAAAAGCGCCAACCCCATCTCCGAAGTGATGTTGTTTGATACGGATTGAGAAAATGTGTCTGCTACGTTTTTTTCACCTAGCCATTCGTTCATTTTATCATTGATCCAGGATGAAGCATTCATTGCAGCTATAATCACACCCATATGTTGTGCATCAAATATCATTTGCTTCGATTGCCGGATGTCTTCCAGAATAAAATCGAACAGCTCTGGTCCTGATTTAGTCTGGATGTCTTGTTTGAGCGCTGCTACTGATGCCTCATTATGTCTGACCAGATCAGCGACGGTTGCAGGGTCGTTTCCCACTTGCGCCAAAATATCCGCAGACGACATACCCTTAGTGCTTTTAACAGGAATCGGTGCTTTTTCATCATTTGGTAACGATTTTATAAAATCCCCGCGTGCTACGACGGTCTGCAGGGCCTCTTCTATGAGCGGATCATGCTGACCCATGGCTTCTAATAAATTTTCCCTGCCAGCAGGTGTAGCCAGGCTATCTGCAACATCAACAAACAACCTTCCACCAGCCTTAAACATGGGTCTGGCAGCTCTTAACTGCCATAAAGACAACCCCAGGGGTTTCATAGCGTCAGTCATCATTTGTTGATGACCTACAGATATGTAAACGTGGTTTTCCTGATCATTTGCTTCAGGAATCGGGTATAAAGTAGTGATTGGCCGGCTTTGGACGATATAAAATGTACCTTTAGCCAAACACCATTCGATGTCTTGCGGGCATTCGAAATGTGCTTCTATCTTTCTGCCTATGCGATGCAGGTGTAAAACCTGCTCATCCGTCAGCGCTTGCCAGGTCTGTTTCTTTAACTCTACCTCCTGCGTTTTCGTGCCACCATCTTTTAAGGCATAAACAGCCAGTTTCTTGGCGGGTATCTTCTTATCGATAATCCTGCCCTCAGAAACCTTATAATTATCGGCATTTACAAGTCCGGAAACCAACGCTTCGCCAAGTCCAAAGCTGGCATCAACAGAAAGGACCTTTCTGTTTGAGTTAACCGGATCTGCTGTAAACATAATTCCTGCTACATCCGGAAAAATCATTTTCTGAATAACAACAGACAAATAAACCTTTCTATGGTCAAATCCATTTTGCAAACGATAGACTACTGCCCTGTCTGTATACAACGATGCCCAGCATTTGCGGATATGTTTTAAAATTGGCCCTATCCCGATAATATTTAAATAAGTATCCTGCTGACCGGCAAAAGACGCAGTTGGCAGATCCTCAGCTGTGGCACTGGAACGCACAGCGAAGGCATTGTTTTCACCCATTTGTTGCAAATATCGGGTAACCTGATTGGCGATATCTTCTGGAATCGCTGTTTCTTCGATCAGCTTTCGGATTTTTGCGCTGGCTTCGCTGATATCATTTCTTTTATCTGCTTTTAAAATGGCCAGTTGATCCAGCAGTGAATTAAACGCTTCATTAGCCCCTATAATTTCTTTAAAGGCTTTTGTAGTCACACAAAAACCCTCCGGCACCAGTACATCCTCAATTCGGGATAATTCCCCAAGATTGGCTCCTTTTCCCCCCACCATTGCAAGCTTTGTGCTATCGATTTCCTGAAAAGCAAGTATATAACCGCTCATATTTTGAGTTTATCTGTTGTTTCATTCATGATTTCAATTGCATCTAAAAAGTAGGTTTCAATAACCCTGATCTCCTCCGTTGAAAATGACGCTAAAAGAATTTCTGACTTGCTGCGAAACTCCCTGTACAGTGGTTCCAGGACTGTCATTATATTTTCCGCATTTGGTACAATGATAACTTTCCGTCTGTCATCCGGGGCAAATCGTCTTTTTACGAGGTTTCTCTTTTCAAACCGGTCAATTAAACCGGTAACAGCACCTGTTGTCAGGCCGGTTAAACCTGACAACTCACCCGCTGTCATTTCTCCTTTTTGTAAGAAGAACCCCAGGTACTTATGATCGGTTCCTGAAAAACCCGCCTTTCGCGCAATGGCTTCGTGCATCTGAATAGAGGTGTATGCGTACTGCTGGCTCAGCCTTCTTATATGTGTGAGTGTCTCGTTGTCCATCTTATATCTTATCAACTGATTATCTTAGTTACAAAGATAATATTAATCTGTAATGCTTCAAAATAATTTCACCTGGTAGAGATTCCCTCCTGCATGAGTGCCAGAACAACTTTATACGCTGTTTTTTTCTCCCAACATGCAATCAACCAGGCGATAAAGCTCAGCGTAAAGATATCGTCATTTTCTACCCCCTTGAGCTGGTTTAAAACCGCCTTTCTATAGGCAGTTTCAAAAGCCACATCGGGTTTTAGCAGATATTTTTCAACCAGCCTCAGGTATAATATCACACGTTCCTCCGAAGTTTTCAGCAGATATTTTTTATATCGCCGCCGGAAGCTATTTAGCCGAGACATGGCAATCTCGATGTTAGAGAATTGAGCCTGGACCAGAATTTCCATCAGATTTTTTCGGATCGTCCATAACATCCCCATTTTTTTTTCATACCAGGCATCGCTGCGTGTCAGTAAAGTCAGTTGTTTCAAACTTCTTCGGTCATTACACAAGGCTAAAAACATGGTTAGGCATATTCGTAAATCCTCAATGTCTTCTGGTTTGGATTTATGCTTTGTATTGGAGAGCGATTCCTGCAATAGTTCGATTGCATCCTCAGCAAAGCCTGTAAAGAACAGGTTGAGCGCAGAGAGTAACTGATGCCGTAAGTAAAACAGCGCGTAATAACGACGATCTGTCTCCATTAAATCCATCATTTCTCTAAGATAGGTCCTACTCTTTGCGAAATCCATTCGTCGTAAATGAAAATTTGCCAAAAAATATAAAATGGATAAATGGTAAAAAACATAGGATTTTTTATACGCCTGGTCTTGTATAAATTGATTCGTTCGATTGATATAGCGTTCTATCAATCCGTAATTCTGTTGTATCGCCGCATATTCATTTGCGATGAAAAGGATTTGGTAAATGGACTTATAGGTCATCAGGTCCTGTTCGGAAATTTTGTATTTCCGGATTGTGGTCAGGATCAAGGTAGTCAAATTAACGATTTTTCCTTTCAGGTGTATTTCCTTCAGTTCTTGCCTCAAAAAGGCATAGGCCATATTGAGCTTGGCCTCGCGTTGCATATTCGACTGGTTTTGCAGGAAGCGCCCGGTCAAAGCTTCGAGGTCTTCTGCTCCCGGCAGATGGGCATACTGCATCTTCAGCAACAGGAGCTCGTTCAACAAATTAAACTGTTCTAACTGTTCAGCCAGCCGTTCAGCTTTATTCAAACATTTAAATGCGATCTTGACCACATCATTTTCTAACAAAAAACGCCCCGCCACGAGCAGGCGCAGCGCGTCATAGGTATCAGAATGATTGCTTTCAAAGGTTTTCTGCGATAAAAATAGCAGCAAATTATCCTGCAGCCTTTTACGTAAAGCATAATATGCATCATTATTTTTCTCGGGGTTGTAGAGCTTGTTTAAACCATTTATATCGTCACTTTCTATCAAATCAAGCAGCTGCAAATTTTTCACATCCTCTCTTTTGTTTTTTTGCTGCAAAAACTGCCTGAAAAGTCTTTTTTCAGGGCTATTAAGCAGGCTTATTAACTCTTGAATGGAGTCCATATGGATATATTAGTATCTGTAAAAGTACGATAATTACAAATTTATATCGTCAGTAATTTTCAAATTCTACTTTTTACAAGTGTATTTTACATCCGACATTTGCTTTCATATCAATCAAAAAACAAAATATTATGGAACCGCTACAAAACAGAATTGAAGAAAATTTACCTAACGTAAAACATGGTGAGCAGGTTAGAAGCCCGTTTAAACCGACTGCCGCATTTATCGGCGCCTCCTGGTTTGCCTTATTAACAGGAGCGGTGGGATATTGCATCGGCTTATGGAATGCAAGTATGGAGTTGAACGAAAAAGGCTATTATTTCACTATTTTATTATTTGGCTTATTCGCAGTAATCTCCGTACAAAAAAGCGTGAGGGACAGGTCTGAAGGGCTTGCCGTTACGGATCTTTACTACAGCCTGAGTTGGTTTGCCACTATTGCGGCAATGATCCTGCTGACGATTGGCCTATGGAATGCAGATATTACGCTAAGTGAGAAAGGCTTTTATGCCATGGCATTCTGCCTGAGTATGTTTTCGGCCATTGCCGTACAAAAGAACACCCGCGACGCTAAGATGTTCGAGGATAAAGAGCTGTAACGTAGCGGTTGCCACCCCGCAGCGCCTTGCTTATCAAGCCTGCGGGGTTTATTTAGGTAGCCTGAAAAACAAAACCCACTTAAAATAAATACTAAGTGGGTTTTGTTGTTTGTAACTGAAATACACTTTATTTTACTCGAAATCACTCAGCAACCGCCTTTGCGGGGGGCACGTTTATAAATTATTTTACTATCTCGTTCAACATAGTCGCCCGATACTATTGGATATGAATACTTGGGCGCGTACGATACAAAATGGCTTCTTATAATTATTTTGTCGTTAACTTTCAGGCTATGCAATTGCTGAAATTCATTAGACTTTTCCGACCCAAAACTAAGAATATAATCGCCACCATCAATCCTGGCCATCAAACCGAAACCTAATCTTGACCCTGGTGGAAGAGAAAGAGAGGTTATAACAGCCTCCATATTGGAAAAATCAGTGATATGCTTCCTTATTTTAGCAGCACCGGCATACACTTTTTTACCTGCGGGAGACGCTTCCCATTTTGTAAACTTTACACCCTCAGGGGTAGCCTTCCATTTTTTCAATTCGGCTTCCCTTTCAGCAGCTGAGAGGGGTTTTGGGGTTGGCTCTTTAGAAGCTCCATTTTTAATTTCGCGATTAGCAAATACTAGTCCGCTTACCACAACCAGCGGTAAGATCAGCGCATAAATAACTTTTCTCATATTTTTTGTAGGTTTAATTTAACATGGATCTATCTGCTGATAAATCAGATCCGTTTAAGGCATTTTTTTTATTTTTCATATCCTTTTAAAGTTGGTGCAACAAAAATACTTTGATATATTTCAGCCTGAAGAACTTGCATTGTAAATAAAAATGTAACCTTTGTAAATAAATTGTAAATGGTATGTTTTATGGCCATAATCTACTTTCCGGGAAACGCGAGTACCTGTGGGGAGTGATATTACTCTCGTTTGTCTCTGTGATTTGCGCGGCATTCAGTATGACCGGCAGTGACTATTTTGATATCGCCAGGAGAGAAGTTTTGCTTCGGAGGATAGGAGATGAACTACTCACCCAGTCGGGCGACAGTAAATCAAGGGTTCTTCCGGTAAAAAAGATCGCGGAAAATGAGTACCAGATCAGGTTTGAGAATGAGCTTACTTTTCAACCTGACTCGCTGGTGAATACTACCCGGCATTTGTTGGCCAAAGACCCCCTCGCAAGTGATTATGTAGTTAACGTCCTGAACTGTGGCAACTCCAGTGTAGCCTATGGATACGCTATATCCAACAATAAAAAAGATGATATTGTAGCTTGTAGAGGAAGGGTGCAACCCAAGGGCTGTTACATGGTCAACATTAAATTTAAACCGACAGGAATAAATACGGCAAATGGATATCTTCTGGGCAGCCTGTCGGTTTTAGCATTTGTTGGTTTTATTTTTTTTAGATCGGTTAAACTGCGAAGCGCCGCGCCTGGGACTCAAAATCCTGGCATTTTAACTTTGGGCTCGGTGTTGTTCGATGCGAAAAATCGGCAATTGACAATGAATGGGAAAACCATAAACCTGACCGGAACTGAAACACGTCTGCTGCTTATTTTTGCGCTGTCTCCTAACCAGACTATAGAGAGAAGCCGGTTGCAAAAAGAGATATGGGAGGATGAAGGTGTTATTGTAGGGCGTAGCCTGGATATGTTCATATCAAAACTTAGAAAAAAACTGGAATTTGATCCGAATATCAAAATTGCTGTTGTGCGCGGCAAAGGATATAAGCTTGAGAATATTCAATAAAAAACCCTCTACTCAATGTAAATAGGGTTTGTATAGTCAGCATTTTAAAATAGCTATCGAAGAGAAATTTCAGATTAGTTTTTAAAAAATAACCTGCTAAAACTAATGCTTTAGCAGGTTATTTGTATCACAATGCGGAGAGTGAGAGATTCGAACTCTCGATACCCTTTTGAGGTATACACACTTTCCAGGCGTGCTCCTTCGACCACTCGGACAACTCTCCGTTTTTACGGAATGCAAAAGTAGAAAAAAAATTGAATGCTAAAGTATTTTATTCAATAACAGTAACTTTTAACATATTCGTTTTGCCTTTGCGTTCCATAGGAATGGCTGCAGTGTTGATGATAACATCTCCTTTTTTAACCATTTTATTCGCTTTAAGCAAGTCATTCACATCCTGAATGGTTTCGTCTGTACTTTCAAATTTATCGTAGTAAAAGCCCTGTACGCCCCATAAAAGACTCAAAGTATTCAATAGTGACCTGTTGCTGGTAAAAATATAAGTCAATGCCTTAGGCCTGTGGCTGGAGATTTCGAAAGCAGTATAACCGCTTAAGGTCATGGAAACGATACCAACCGCATTCGTTTGTTTAGACAAGGTACAGGCCGAATCACAAACCGCATCACTTAAAAAGCTCTCGGCTTTAGGCTTAAGAAACTTGTCAGGATGGAAAGGATAATTGTTTTGTTCTATGTTCTGAATGATCTTTTGCATCGTTTCAATAACGATCAGTGGAAACTCACCAACAGAGGTTTCTCCGCTAAGCATTACAGCATCTGCTCCGTCCAATACAGAGTTGGCCACATCGTTCACTTCGGCACGTGTTGGCCTTGGTGTGGTGATCATGCTTTCCAGCATCTGGGTCGCTACAATTACCGGCTTGGAAGCTGCACGACACTTTTGAACGATCATTTTTTGCAGCAAAGGCACTTCTTCCATTGGCATTTCTACCCCAAGATCTCCACGGGCAACCATAATCCCGTCAGAAACTGCTATGATTTCATCAATATTTGCAATGGCTTCCGGCTTTTCAATTTTGGCAATCACACGAGCTGTTTTACCTCTTTCCTTAATGATATTTTTTAGTTCAATAATGTCTTCAGCGTTACGCACAAAAGAAAGTCCGATCCATTCTACATCGTTTTCGAGAACAAATTCAAGATTTTTACGGTCTTCGATAGTAAGTGAAGGAATAGAAACTTTGGTATTTGGCAGGTTTACACCTTTTCTGGAAGTCAGTATTCCTCCATGAACAATTTCGCAAAGTACCTCATCTGAAAGATTAGTTTCCAGTACGCGCATCTGCAATTTACCATCATCCAATAAAATGATCTCCCCGGCTTTAACATCCTTCGGAAAAGACTCATAAGTGATGTAGATCCGTTCTTCGTTACCCACACATTCTTTGGTGGTAATGATGGTTTTCGCCCCATTAACTAACTGTATACCACCATCCTTAACCATTCCGATCCGAATCTTAGGACCCTGAAGATCAGCAAGTATACCAACGTTATAATTGTGTTTTTCATTAAGGCCGCGAATGGTATCCAGCACTTCCTGGTGATCTGCTTGTGAGCCATGAGAAAAGTTTAAACGACAAACATCCAGTCCGGCATTAAACATACTATATAAAACGTCTGGTTTAGCTGAGGCGGGGCCTAAAGTGGCTACGATTTTTGTTCTAGAATGAAATGGTTTCATTGAGTTATTTAAATTTTATTACAGACCAACAAAACGAGCGTTCGTATCACAGAAAACCGATGCTAGTCTGATTTATTAAAGTTATCTGTTTGGTTATGTAAATCCAAATATAGTGTATTTTGTACACCTTCAATATAAAATTTACATTATCAAATTTTCCTTTGACCTTAATTTAGCTGGATTTATTTGTGCAGCAACCTGAATATCAACAAGTTTATTCAATCCATTGAGGATAAAATTCAGATCTTCCTTATCAATATACTGATGGATAATCATGAAAAAATCAACCTTATTCATCTCCGGAATTAAAAAACCTTCGGCATTTCTGTTGTTGATAATATAGTATTCGATCTCGCCCTGCTCCACAAAAAAATAATATTTTGAAAAGGCGAGCGGCGCTTCATCAATATTGAAATAAACTTCATGGTCGTCCGTCTTCTCAAAACCAAAATTAAGACGAGTATTAATTTTATGACAAAGTACATAATCCTTTAAGGATGCAGTGATGGCAATTAATACAAAGTCAAGGTCTAATGAAAGTTTTAAGTAAGTTTTGTTCAAAACAGAATATTTTACGGAAATACGAAATTATAAAACTAATTTTACATTGATCTTCAAAATAAAAACATTAAAATTGGTACAGAAATAAAAACATTTGAAATGTGTAAGAATTTATTTTTCTTTGCACTGAATTATTTAACCATTAAATTATAACATTATGTCTGATATTGCTTCAAGAGTTAAGGCTATTATCGTTGAAAAATTAGGTGTGGATGAAAACGAAGTTACACCAGAAGCTTCTTTCACTAACGACTTGGGTGCGGATTCTTTAGATACAGTAGAACTTATTATGGAGTTTGAAAAAGAATTCAATGTAGCAATCCCTGATGATCAGGCTGAGACGATCGGCACAGTTGGTCAGGCAATTGCTTACTTAGAGAAAAACGTTAAGTAAAAATACGGTTTCCGTATAATCCGTATAAATGGAATTAAAAAGAGTAGTAGTTACAGGGTTAGGTGCGCTCACTCCAATAGGCAATACCATTCCAGAGTTCTGGGATGGTTTGGTTAATGGGGTGAGTGGCGCAGGCCCTATTACAGGTTTTGATACCTCAAAGTTCAAAACCAAATTTGCATGCGAACTTAAAAACTTCAATCCTGAGGATTTTCTGGACAGAAAAGAAGCCCGCAAATTAGATCCATTTGTTCAATACGCTTTAGTATCTACAGAAGAGGCTGTAAAAGATGGCAATTTCGATTTTTCACAGTTGGACACCAATCGTATCGGTGTAATCTGGGGATCGGGTATTGGCGGATTTAAAACCTTTCAGGATGAAATGAAAGCCTTTTTTTTAGGCGACGGTACCCCGCGTATCAATCCCTTTTTCATTCCAAAAGTAATTATTGACATTGTGCCCGGCCATATTTCTATAAAATATGGTTTAAGAGGGCCAAATTTTGCCACAGTTTCTGCCTGTGCATCATCTACCAATGCCATGATTGACGCATACAATTATATTCGTTTGAATATGTGCGACGTGATCATCAGTGGTGGTTCTGAAGCAATTATTAACGAGGCCGGAATTGGTGGTTTTAATGCCATGCATGCACTTTCTACAAGAAACGATGACCCTAAAACAGCCTCCAGGCCGTTTGACAAAGACCGTGATGGCTTTGTTGCCGGTGAAGGTGCTGGAACCATCATCCTGGAAGAACTGGAACATGCGAAAAAACGTGGTGCCAAGATCTATGCCGAACTGATTGGCGGAGGGATGAGCGCAGATGCGAATCACATTACAGCACCTCATCCGCAGGGATTGGGCGCAAGAATGGTGATGACCAATGCCTTAAACGACGCCGGATTGACTACTGCAGACATTGATTATATCAATGTTCACGGAACTTCTACTCCCTTAGGTGATATCTCCGAAAGCAGGGCAATTGTAGATCTTTTTGGCGAAGATGCTTACAAACTGAACATCAGTTCAACCAAATCAATGACGGGACACTTATTGGGGGCTGCCGGGGCAATTGAAGCCATTGCTGCAATACTTGCAGTAAAAAATGACATTGTTCCGCCAACGATCAACCACTTTAATGACGATCCTGAATGTGATCCAAAATTAAATTTCACATTTAACAAGGCGCAGAAGCGTACCATTCGTGCAGCTCAGAGTAATACATTTGGTTTTGGTGGTCATAATGCGTCTGTAATTTTCAAAAAATACGAAGAGTAAACATAATTAATGCCATTATTTGACCTGTATAAGCTCTATCTTTCACCTGATAAAGTCTTTATAAGAAAGTTGAAAAACATTTTAGGCTTTGTGCCTGGAAATGCCACCTTATATAAAATGGCATTCAGGCACCGGTCTGTGGCAAAAGTTTTAAAAAATGGCAGCAGGAGCAGCAATGAACGCCTGGAGTTTTTGGGCGATGCAGTGCTGGGCTCTGTAATAGCCGAATTACTCTTCAAAAGTTATCCTTATAAAGAAGAAGGATTTTTGACCGAGATGCGCTCCAAAATTGTAAACAGAGCCAATTTAAACCAGCTTGCCCGAAAAATGGGCTTCGATCAGCTGATTGTTTTTGACCAGAAAGCCGTAAATGTGCAAACCAAACACCACTCTATGTTGGGTGATGCCTTTGAAGCCCTTATTGGTGCCATTTATCTGGATAAGGGCTACAATTTTACCCGGGAATTTCTGCTCAAAAGGATTGTGAAGCCTTACATTGACATCCATACCCTGGAACTAACAGAAACGAATTTCAAAAGTAAACTGATTGAATGGTGCCAGCGCCATGGGAAAGACATTACCTTTGATATGGTGGAAAATGGCGAAGGCGAAAGTGCTAAATTATTTACCATTCAGGCCGTTGTTGAGGGCGAAAGCTACGGCATAGGCAGGGATTACAACAAAAAGAATGCGGAAAAACTGGCTGCAGAAAAGGCCTGCGAAGCCCTTTCTATTTAAGCCTAATTCTTTTTGAGTGTATCAGCATATTTTTTATAGGAGTCCCTGATGTACTTTACCGCGTCATATTGCGTCCAGTTCCTGGCCTTTTCATATTCGGGCCGGTAATCCAGCATAAATTTCTCCAGGTCCGGGCCCTTCAGGTCTGTATTGTTCTGGATTAAAAACTCATTAAAAAAGCCATCTATCTGCGTTTGCTGTAATTCTGTTTCATAATAGCGGCCAAACCTCCTTGCATTTTTTGGGGTACGGCCAATCAACTCGTAAACTGCAGTTAAGGGCTTAAAAAGAAAGGAAAGGAAGGGCGGTTTACCCTGATAAAAGGAGCCTTTATTTTTATAATCTCTTTTCAGTTCATCCAGTTCCTGTTTCTTGGTCTGTCCGCTGATGTTCACTTCTTTAAGCATCCGGCTTCCGGTCAGGTAAACCAATATGTCTTTACTGGAGGATACAACAGTTTCAGCATCCGAAAAGTTCGTCTTCATAACCAGTAAGGTATCCCCTACGATGGCCCTGATCTGGAACAAGCCCAGATCATTGCTGTTTACCCTGTATCCTGTTCTTTTATTGACGATCTCGGAACGGGCAATACGATTTGAAGTACCTTTCTCAAAAACGACACCCCCCAGTAAAAAATCTTGCGCAGCAGCAGGCAGGCTAAAGAGCAAAACTGCCAGGAACAGTGGGATATATAGACGATTAAATTTGAACATAGGTTATATAATAACGTAAAATTAACCATTGTTTGCCAAATACCTTAGTTAAAAAAAGTTAAATAGGCAGGAAAAGCCAATAAATTATATCTTTGCACATGATAAAATCAATGACAGGATATGGCCTGGCCTCTGCAGATCATGAGAATGTAAAATTTGCTGTAGAGATAAAATCCTTAAACAGTAAGTTTTTAGAACTCAATCTAAAACTACCTAAAGCCTTTTCAGATAAGGAATTGCTATTGCGCAACATTTGCAGCAAAGAAATTGAACGCGGTAAAGTCAGTGTTTCCATAAACATTGAACGTGGCGAAGAAGCTTTGAAAGGAGCCACAATCAATGCCGCTTTACTGAGCAGGTATTACAAACAACTGGAAGAGATAAATACCCAATTGGGCGCAAATTCGGGCAACCTGTTGCAGGCTGTCCTTAACTTCCCTGAAGTGATCAGTTATACAGAGGATGAAGTAAGTGAAAATGACTGGAACATTCTGTTTAACACTTTTAACACAGCTTTAGCCAGCTTTAACCAGTTCCGGGAAACAGAAGGCGCGGTATTGAAGACAGATCTGGAATTGCGGATCAAGAATATCCTGGATTTTTTTAGCCAGATTGAGGTACTGGAACCACTTAGGATCCCTCAGATCAGGAACCGGCTGAACCAGTTCTTAGAGGAAAATGTGGGTAAACTGAACGTAGACCAGAATCGTTTAGAACAGGAATTGATCTATTATATTGACAAATTAGACATCACCGAAGAAAAGATCAGGTTAAAAAGTCATTGTGATTATTTTATCGAAACCTTAAAAGGTAAGGATGCCAATGGTAAAAAGCTGGGTTTTATCTCGCAGGAGATTGGCCGGGAGATCAATACAATGGGCGCCAAGGCCAATGATGCACAGATTCAGCAACTGGTTGTTGGAATGAAAGAAGAACTGGAAAAGATTAAAGAACAATTATTAAACGTGTTGTAAGCCCTGATGAAACAAGGTAAACTGATTATATTTTCTGCCCCTTCGGGAGCAGGTAAAACCACCATCGTTAAACACCTGCTCACGAAATTCCCTTCATTGAGCTTTTCCATATCGGCAACTACCAGGGAGCTACGTGGCGATGAAAAAAACGACAAGGACTATTATTTTATCAGCAAAGAAGACTTTTTGCATAAAGTTGCACGCCAGGAATTTGTAGAATTTGAAGAGGTATACAGCGGAACTTTTTACGGCACCCTGAGATCGGAAATTCAACGCATCTGGGATGAAGATAAACATGTCATTTTTGATATTGATGTAGAAGGCGGATTGCGCTTAAAACGCAAATATGAAAATGATGCTTTAGCTATATTTGTACAGCCTCCGTCTTTGGAAGTACTCAAGGAACGTTTGACCGGCAGGGGTACAGACAGCCCTGAAAAACTGCAGGAGCGTTTTATTAAAGCAGAAAAGGAACTGGCCTACGCAGATAAGTTTGACGTGGTGCTTAAAAACTTTGACCTGCAAACCGCTTGCCTGGAAGCAGAAAAACTGGTGGGAGATTTTATAAAAAAATAACGCAAATGAAAACTGGATTATTCTTTGGCTCTTTTAACCCTATTCATACCGGTCACCTGGTTATAGCCGGTTATATGGCGGCTTTTACGGAACTTAAGGAAGTCTGGCTGGTTGTTTCTCCCCACAATCCACTGAAAAATAAAAATGGCCTGTCGAACATGTACGACAGACTTGAAATGGCAAAACTGGCCACTGAAAATGCAGAAAACATTAAAGTGAGTGATATGGAATTCGGTTTACCGCAACCCTCCTATACGGTTGATACACTCACTTATTTACAGGAAAAGTATCCGGGAAAAGAATTTGCGTTAATTATGGGTGCTGATAACCTTTCTTCTTTCAAAAAATGGAAGAACTATGAAGTGATTTTGCAGCGTTACGAGATTTATGTCTATCCCCGGCCAGGCGTAGATATCAGCGAATGGTTAGGGCACCCTGCCGTAAAAATTACAGATACCCCGCAGATGGACATCTCTTCCACCTTTATACGCAAGGGAATTGCTGCAGGAAAAAACCTGCAGTATTTTGTACCAGATAATGTACTGTCTTTTATAGACAGCAAGAACATGTACCGCTAACTGCCTTTATACAATAAAAATATAGTTGGTTTTTTATGCAGGTCTATGCGCTCTTTACGCCACAATCCTATGGGCAAAGTTTTAACATATTCATCTTCAGCAGTTAAATTGCAGGCTACACACAGCTGGGTTTGTCCGGAAGCATTCTTTAGTATATCTTCAAACAGGTGATTGTTACGAAATGGGGTTTCGATAAACAGCTGGGTTTGCCTGTTCTTTTGTGACAACGCCTCCAGCTCTTTGATCTGTTTTGCCCTTTCGACTTTATCGATGGGCAGATAGCCATGAAAAGTGAAGCTCTGTCCGTTAAAACCCGAAGCCATCAGCGCCAGTAAAATAGAGCTGGGCCCAACCAATGGCACCACTTTAATTCCTCTTCTATGTGCTTCAGCAACAACATCAGCTCCCGGATCAGCAATACCGGGGCATCCGGCTTCACTCATCAAACCTACATCTGTACCGGTCATCAGCTCTTTAAAAAAAGGAACCATTGAATTTCCACGCTTGTGCTTGCCATAATCGTGAATAACCAGCTCAGACTGTGGCAGCTTTAACCCGGCCTCTTTTAAAAATTTACGCGCTGTTTTCTCATTTTCAACGATATAGGTCTTGAGTTCATTTATCGTATCCCCAAGAAATGGGGTAAATGATTTTTGGGCCGCATTTTCTGCCAGGGGAACGGGGATAAGATATAGTATGCCTTTTGTCATTGTCATGCTGATTTTACTACAAAAGAAGAAAAATATTACGGCAAAGCACATTTTTCCTGCCATAAAACTGTAGTTGCTAAGTAATCTTAAGCAGCAAATTGCCGTTAATAAGAGGAAAAACCGTAAATTGTATATTCCATGTTTAAATTAAAATCTGCCGTTCTGCCTATTAAACCAATATAATTAGGCTTAACATCAACATGACAATGTAATATTTTAATAGACAAATTAAACTTTGAGTAATTTTTGGAACTCAAATTGATATAATAAAAGCGTTAGGTAAATTAAAACACACACACAATGAAAAACATGATCAAATTACCGGCCATTGTACTTGGGCTCCTGCTCTTGTTGACCGGTGCAACACAGAAGGTTATGGCGCAGGGAGATGATGTTTCCCTACAATCATTTTATGATGAGCTATCTCCTTATGGAACCTGGATACAGGATCCACAATATGGCTACGTTTGGCGGCCGGATGTAGAACAAGGCGATTTCAGGCCTTATTATTCCAATGGGCGCTGGGCGATGACCGAATACGGCAATACCTGGGTTTCCAATTACGATTGGGGCTGGGCGCCATTCCACTACGGAAGATGGGTATATAACCGTTACAATGAATGGGTTTGGATTCCCGATACGACCTGGGGACCGGCATGGGTGAGCTGGAGAAGTGGTGGCGGTTATTATGGATGGGCACCAATGGGCCCTGGGATGAATGTCAATATTAATTTTAACATCCCTGATCTGTGGTGGGTATTCATTCCGCAGCGGAATATTTATTATGACAGTTTTCCAAGGTATTACTCCCGCAGGAATGTGACCATCATCCACAATACGATCATCATCAACAATACGTACGTAAATAATCGCCGTACTTATTATAGTGGCCCAAGGGCTGATGACATCAGGAGGGCAACCGGAAGAGACGTAAGGGTTTATAATGTAAATACCACAGGCAGACCAAGCCGGAGCAATATCAATGGAAACAACGTTGACATTTATACGCCAAGGCCAAGCAGAGGCAGTTCCAATGCCAATGCCAGACCAAGGGAAGCCATCCGTGGAGAGGGATATACTACAGCCAGAGGAGACAGGGGCACAAGCAGTAATGGTTCACCATCTACACGCCCTTCAAGAGGCGATAACGGCTCTGGCGTAACGGCTCCGTCAAGAGGAGAAAGGCCTGCTGGCGAAAACAATGGCAGACCGTCCAGAATTGGAAACCGTGAAAACAATAGCACACAGCCTCAAAGGACAGAAAGAGGAAACCCATCAAGGGAAAATAACCCAAGGGAAACCCCGGCACAAAGGCCAGAGCAAATGCAACCTGCCCCACAACAACGTCAGGAGCGCCCGGAACGTCAGGCACGTCCTGAACGTCAGGAAAGTCGTCCGGAAGCGCCACGCATGCAGGAAAGACCGCAGCAACAGCAGCCTCAACGCCAGGAAAGGCCGGCTCAACCTCAGGAAAGACCACAGCAACAACCGCAGCGCCAGGAAAGCAGGCCACAGCCCCAGTACCAGAGACCTGAACGGATACAGCAAAGTGCTCCTCCTGCCAGAAGCTCCGAAAGCCGTGGTAACCAGGGCGGCGGTGGAAGAACAGAAAGTTCAAGACCAAGCCGGGGCGGCAGAGGTTAACAACATCAGATCACAATTCCAGAAAAACCGGCAAACAATAGCCGGTTTTTCTTTTGTATATTATAGTTATCTTTGCCGCCGCTATGATTCACCCTGAAATAGAAAAACGCAAAACATTTGCCATTATCAGCCATCCCGATGCTGGTAAAACAACCTTAACAGAGAAATTCCTGCTTTTTGGCGGAGCCATCAATACGGCCGGTGCGGTAAAACGCAACAAAGCCAACCAGAGCAATACCTCCGATTTTATGGAGATAGAGAAACAGCGTGGTATCTCTGTGGCTACTTCGGTGATGGGTTTTGAGTATGCCAACAAGCGCATTAACATTCTGGATACCCCGGGGCACAAAGATTTCGCGGAGGATACCTACCGTACCTTATCTGCTGTGGATAGTGTAATCCTGGTAGTTGACTGTGTGAAGGGTGTAGAAGAGCAAACGGAAAAGCTGATGTCGGTATGCCGCATGCGCAATACCCCTGTGATCATTTTTATCAATAAAATGGACCGCGAAGGTAAAGATGCATTTGACCTGCTGGATGAAATAGAAAATAAATTAAGCATCAGTTTGTGCCCTTTATCCTGGCCAATTGGCCAGGGACATACTTTTAAAGGCGTTTATAGCATTTACAACAAACACTTGAACCTGTTTGAGCCAGATAAGAGTAAGATCAGTGAGCCGGTTATAGCCGTGAACGACCTAAACGATGACAACCTGACTAACTTCTTAAAACCAAAAGAACTGGAAGGCCTTAAAGGAGATCTGGAACTGGTTCATGGGGTTTATGGCGACCTGGACAAGAGCATGTACATTGAGGGTTTACTGGCCCCGGTATTTTTTGGCAGTGCCATCAATAACTTTGGCATCAAGGAGCTCCTGGATACTTTCATCAATATTGCCCCAAGCCCAAAAGGCCGTGAAGCCGAACAACGGGAGGTAGCTGCAGAAGAAAAGAATTTTTCCGGCTTTGTATTTAAGATCCATGCCAACCTGGACCCTAAACACCGCGACCGCATTGCCTTTTTAAGGATCTGCTCCGGAAAATTTGAACGCAATAAGTTCTACTACCATACCCGTCAGGACAAGAAAATGAAATTTTCTAACCCGATGGACTTTATGGCCAATGAAAAAAGCATTGTAGAAGAAGCCTGGCCAGGAGATGTTGTGGGTTTATACGATAGCGGGAATTTCAAAATAGGCGACACCCTTACTGAAGGAGAGAAACTTCAGTTTAAAGGCATTCCCAGCTTCTCTCCCGAGATATTTAAGGAGCTGGAGAACAGAGACCCTTTAAAAACAAAACAGCTGGAAAAAGGCATCCAGCAGCTTACCGAAGAGGGAGTAGCCCAATTGTTTACCATGCAACCCGGAAACCGTAAGGTGGTAGGTGCTGTAGGGGAGCTTCAGTTTGAGGTAATTGCTTTCCGCCTGGAACATGAATATGGTGCCAAAGCCGCATTCAGGATGTTGAGTTATACCCGGTCCAACTGGGTAACCTCAAAAGACAAAACCAAGCTTGCAGAATTTCTGAAAAGGAAACAGCAGCATATCGGTGAGGATAAAGATGGTAATGCAGTTTACCTGGCAGACAATGAGTTCATGATCAATATGACGATGCGGGATTACCCGGATATTGAATTCCATAAAACTTCGGAGTTTAAATAACCCTAAGCCAGCAATTTCTCTATCGCCTGATGTGTTTTTTCAAACTTAAACTGCGCCAATATTTCATCCATCATCGCCTTTATCTCCGGATTGCATAAATTGCCAATACTGCCCTCATGGGTATGGTTAACTTGCGTTCCAGGTTTAAAAGTGCCGTTTTCAATGGTCTCCCCTACAATTTTATAGGCCTCTCTAAAAGGCACGCCCTGTAAGGCCAGCTCATTCACTACCTCTACACTAAACAGGTAAGCATATTTCTTATCCTCCAATATGCCATCTTTAACAGTAATGTGCTGCAACATGTAAGTCGTCATCTGCAGGCATTCGTTTAATGAGACCATGGCCGGGAAAAGATTTTCCTTTAGCAGCTGCAGGTCACGGTGGTAACCGGAAGGCAGGTTGGTGATCATCATCGCGATTTCATTGGGCAAAGCCTGGATCTTATTACAGCGCGAACGGATCAGTTCAAATACATCCGGGTTTTTTTTATGTGGCATAATGCTCGATCCGGTTGTCAGCTCATCAGGAAAACTGATAAAACCAAAGTTCTGGTTAATGAACAGGCAAACATCCATCGCCATTTTTGCCAGTGATGCCGCAACCGAAGACATGGCCTGGGCCAGTATCCTTTCGGTTTTGCCCCTGCCCATCTGGGCATACACCACATTGTAATTTAAGCGCTCAAACCCCAGCAGCCCGGTAGTCATCGTCCGGTTTAAAGGGAAGGAAGAGCCATAGCCCGCAGCAGATCCCAATGGGTTTTTATTGCACACTTTCCAGGCGGCCAGCATCAGTTCCATATCGTCAACCAGGCTTTCTGCATAAGCACCAAACCAAAGGCCAAATGAGGATGGCATGGCAATCTGCAGGTGAGTATAACCTGGCAATAATTTATCCTTATGTAGGTTACTGAGTGCAATCAGTTGCCCAAACAGCACCGAAGTATTGCCCACCATCTCTTCAATGCAGCTCCTGAAATACAGTTTCAGGTCAACCAGCACCTGGTCGTTGCGGGAACGCCCGCTATGGATTTTTTTACCTGCTTCGCCGATTCGCTGCGTCAATAACCACTCTACCTGTGAATGCACATCTTCCACGGTATCTTCGATAACAAAATCCCCGGCTGCTATTTCAGCATATATATCTTTAAGCGCTTTCTGAATGGAAGCCAGTTCAGTGGCAGTCAACAAACCGATACTTTCCAGCATTTCTACATGTGCCAATGAACCCAGCACATCAAAAGCTGCCATCTGCAAATCCAGCTCCCTGTCTTTACCTACCGTAAAAGTTTCAATATCCTTGTTTACATCAATGTTTTTTTGCCAGATCTTCATGTATCTTGTATTATGAAAGCCAAAAAAGGCTCCTGTTTCTAAATTTAATGCTATTTACCCTTAACAACCGGCTTTAGCATGTCTATATAAAGTTCAATTCCCTTTTCAATTTCGCTGAGGTAAACATACTCATCAGCCATATGTGACCGTGCGGAATCGCCCGGGCCAACCTTCAGGGAAGGGATGCTCAGTAAGGCCTGGTCTGAAGTAGTAGGCGAACCATAGGTAGTTCTTCCAAGCGCAAGACCGGATTGTACAATGGGATGCGCCTTATCAATGGAGGAAGGCTTTAGCCTGATGGAACGGGGCATAACTTCGCAATCCACATTGGTCCGGATGATCTTTAACACTTCCTCATTGGTATAGGCATCTGTAACCCTGACATCAACAGTAAAAGTACAGGTTGCCGGTACCACATTGTGCTGCGAACCCGCATTGATGATGGTAACCGACATTTTTAAGGGGCCAAACATTTCGGAAACCTTTGAAAAACGATAGTTACGGAACCACTCTATATCCTTTAGCGCCTTGTAAATGGCATTGTCCCCCTCTTCGCGCGCAGCATGTCCGGCCCTTCCATGACTGGTACAGTCCAGAACCAGTAAACCACGCTCGGCAATGGCCAAGTTCATCAATGTAGGTTCCCCTACAATGGCAAATTCAAGTTCCCCAAGATCCGGGAGTACACACTCCAGGCCATTATTGCCCGAGATCTCTTCTTCTGCAGTGGTAGCCAGGCAAATGTTATGGTTCAGGTCTTCCTGCTCATGATAATACAAAAAGGTTGCTATAAGCGAAACTAGGCATCCTCCGGCGTCATTGCTGCCCAGCCCATACAATTTCCCATCTTCAACTGCCGGCGCGTAAGGATCGCGTGTATAGCCTGAATTCGGCTTTACCGTATCATGATGTGAATTTAAAAGCAAAGTTGGCTTAGCAACATCAAAATGTTTGTTATAGGCCCATATGTTGTTCAGCTTACGGTTCGTTTTTATAGCCCGCTGCTGCAGGAAAGCCTCAATTGCATCAGCAGTTTTGTCTTCTTCTTTACTAAACGACTGGATGCTGATCAATTGTTTCAACAATTCGATGCTATCTTTTTGCAGTTGCGCTATCATATTATTCTTTTGTGTATAAAGCACCTGCCTTAATGGCCGAAAGTTTAATGCCTTTAATTAAGGACGAGCTAAACCCATTGTGCTCCATCTCGTTCAGCCCGGCTATGGTACAACCCTTAGGGGAAGTCACCTTATCGATTTCCTGTTCCGGATGCGATTGCATCAGCAAGAGCAGATCTGCCGCACCTTTGGCCGTTTGCACCGCCATTTTCAGCGCCTCATCTGCATGAAAACCAATCTCTACCCCACCCTGCGATGCAGCCCTTATTGCCCGTAAAAAGAAAGCAATACCACAGGCACAAAGCGCCGTAGCGGAAGTCATCAGGTCTTCATTTATTTTAACTACAGATCCCACCGTCTCAAACATCCGGGTTACTTCTTCCACGTTTTCCTGGCTTGCATTATCGGTAGCTACACAGGTCATCGATTGACCGATCGCAATTGCCGTATTTGGCATTGCCCTGATCACCTGCACTTCTTCCCCGAGCTTATTCCGGATATCGGCACAGCTCACACCAGATGCAACTGAAATAAATACCTGTTTCTGTGCATCAACAACCTCCCCGATCTGTGCCAGCAAATGGTTCAGTTGCTGGGGCAATACGGCTAAAACAACAATATCCGCATCAGCAACTACCGCAGCATTATCTGCACTAACTACAAAACCTTGTTCTGCAAGAGCGGATAAACCAGCAACATTCCTTCTTGTCAGACGGATCTGACCCGCCTCCGCATAATTAGATTTAACCAGACCTTTAGCTAAAGAAATACCAATATTTCCGCTTCCCAAAATGGCAACCCTGCCTTTAAACTTGTTCATAATTATTGAATTAATCTGGTTCCGAAATTGCCTCCGTTAATCTGCGGTAATTCATCAGCTTTACCAATATAGACGGCAGCAACCCCACTTTTTATGGCTTCAAAAGCATTGTGCAATTTAGGGATCATTCCGCCCGAAACCACACCCTCATTTTTTAAAGTATCAAATTCACTCATCCTGATCTCTGCAACCAGGGAATCCTCATCCTCTATATCCCGCATTACCCCCCGCTTTTCAAAACAATAGATCAGTGAGGTTTCATATAAGGAGGACATGGCCACTGCCACTGCCGAAGCAATGGTGTCCGCGTTCGTATTCAGCAACTGTGTCGCTCCGTCATGCGTAATGGCGCAAAGTACGGGCACGAATCCTGCGCTTAACAGGCTATCCAGTGTCCCGGTTGAAACAGATGTAGCATCCAGATCACCTACAAAACCATAGTCTATCTCCTTTACGGGGCGCTTTACCGCTTTGATGACATTTCCGTCTGCTCCGGTAAGTCCGATTGCATTACAACCTTTGGCCTGTAACTGCGCTACCATATTTTTGTTGATCAGCCCGGCATATACCATGGTAACCACCCTAAGCGTTTCTATATCCGTAATGCGTCTGCCATCCACCATTTTGGCTTCAACACCCAAAGAAGTACCCAGTTCAGTGGCAATCTTTCCGCCACCATGAATTAAAATCTTATCCCCCGGAAGCGCTGTAAAGTCCAGCAAAAACTGATGTAGTTTTTCTGAGTTGTCAATTACATTCCCCCCTATTTTAATTACGTTGAGTATCTTCTTCATAGGATTTATAGTTGCTCCAGCATTTGCTTCAATACGGCCTGTGCAGCCCACAAACGATTCCCTGCTTCATGGATGACCAAAGAGTTAGGCCCATCCAGTATTTCAGAAGAAAGTTCCAGATCCCGGCGTACCGGTAAGCAATGCATCACTTTCGCATTATTGGTGCCTTTTAATTTATCATTGTTCAGCATCCAACCCTCAGGGTAGGTAAGTACCTTACCATATTCCTGATAACTCGACCAGTTTTTCACATAAATGTAGTCCGCGCCAGCCAAAGCTTCATCCAGGTTATCGGTTAAACGGGCACCCGGTGTAAAGTCTTCACTCAGTTCATATCCTTTAGGCTGCGCGATGGTAAAATCAAGCAGACCTTCCTGCTGTGCCTTACACATCCACTCAGCAAATGAATTCGGTACTGCCTGCGGTAATGCTTTAATGTGTGGTGCCCAGGCCAGCACAACTTTAGGCTTACCTTCGGCTTTCCAGGTTTCCTGTATCGTAACCAGGTCTGCCAGGCTTTGTAATGGATGTCGTGTAGCGCTTTCTAAACTGACCACAGGTACCTTACAATATTTTATAAATTTATTGAAAAAATCTTCGTTGTAATCCTCATCTCTGTTCAGCAGCTTAGGAAAAGAACGCAAGCCTAAAATATCACAATACTGTCCCATTACTGCCGCGGCTTCACGGATGTGCTCTACAGTAGTCCCGTTCATTACTATACCATCCTGTGTTTCCAATGCCCAGCCTTCCTTATCCATATTCATCACCATTACATTCATCCCTAAATTAAGGGCAGCTTTTTGCGTACTTAAACGGGTACGCAGGCTTGGGTTCAGAAAAACAAGACCAAGGGTCTTGTTTTTGCCTAAATGCTGGTGCGCATACGGGTTTTCCTTTAGGGCAAGCGCGTCTTTAACCAATTGGTTAAGGTCCTGCACATCATTCACTGAGGTAAATTGGTTCATCCTTTTAAAGCGATTTTAAAGTCATTCAAAAATTGATCTGCCTGTTCTTTCGTTAAGTTTAAAGCAGGCAACAGCCTGATTACATTTGGCTTTGCCTCTCCGGTAAAGATCTTATGTTTAAACAAGAGGTCTTTCTTTACGTTTGCAGCGCTTTCCGGCAAGTCTATGCCAATCATTAAACCGCGCCCACGCACTTCTTTTACCCCTTCTATTTTCTTTAGTTCAGTGATCAGGTAGCTGCCTGTTTCCGCTGCGTTCTGCATCAGGTTATCCTGATCGATAATTTCCAGTACCGCTAAACCGGCAGCACAGGCCAGGTGATTGCCACCAAAGGTAGTACCCAGCATACCATGCCATGGTTTAAATTTAGGGGCAATCGCAATACCCGCAACCGGGAAGCCATTACCCATACCTTTGGCCATGGTATATACATCGGCATCAACGTCCGCATAATCATGCGAATAAAACTTTCCTGTCCTGCCATAGCCACACTGCACACTGTCGGCAATGTAAACGGCATTGTACTGATCGCAGAGCGAACGGATCTTTTGCAAAAAACTGACCGAAGCCTCTTTAATACCGCCGACGCCTTGTATACCTTCAATAATTACCGCAGCAATTTCATTCCCATATTCCGCAAAAGCTGCCGCTAAGGCCGGCTCATCGTTATGTGGTAAAAAGACAATGTTATCCGTTTCATTTACCGGGGCAATGATCTTTGGATTATCTGTGGCAGCCACCGCTAAAGAAGTCCTGCCATGAAAAGCCCCTTTAAATGCAATTACTTTTTTTCTGCCGTTATAAAACGAGGCCAGCTTTAAAGCATTTTCATTAGCTTCTGCGCCCGAATTACACAAAAACAGCTGGTAATCTGTTTTACCGGAAACCTTACCCAGTTTTTCTGCGAGTTCCGCCTGTAAAGGGATTAAAACAGAATTAGAATAAAAGCCAACCTTGTTGAGCTGTTCAGTTAAGCGCTTCACATAATGCGGATGTGTATGGCCGATAGAGATAACCGCATGACCACCGTACAGGTCTAAATATTCCTGGCCTTCAGCATCCCATACCTTACTGCCTGATGCTTTTACTATTTCTATATTATTTAATGGATATACGTCGAATAAGTTCATTTTTTTGTTTTTTAATGTTTGAATAATGGTGTGCTCTACTTTTCGTCATCCCGACGCCAGGAGAGATCTCTTCTGGTGCCGGGAGACGGGCTAAGAATAGCGCAGCGGGTTTAATTAAAACGCCGCTGCTTTAAGCCGCAGTCCTGTCCCCTCTTCCAATCCAAAAATTAAATTCATATTCTGCACCGCCTGTCCGCTTGCACCTTTTAACAAATTATCAGTTACGCTCACAATAAAGAGCTTACTGCCATGCTTTTCCACATGTACCAGTGCCTTATTCGTATTTACCACTTGTTTTAAATCAATATTTTTCCTGCTCACATGGGTAAAAACATGTTCCGCGTAATAATCTTCATAAATGCGCTGGGCCTCTTCTGCTGTCAAATCACTCTCCAGGTACATCGCTGCAAGAATACCCCTGGTAAAATCTCCGCGTTGCGGAATAAAATTGATCACCTGGTTAAATACAGGGTCCAGTTGTTTTAAACTCTCCCCAATCTCATTCAGATGCTGGTGTTCAAAAGCCTTGTATACCGACAGGTTATTGTTGCGCCAGCTAAAGTGTGAAGTGGAAGACAGACTTTGTCCCGCCCCGGTAGATCCGGTAGTGGCATTGATGTGCACTTCGCCTTTCAACAGGCCCTTAGCCGCCAAAGGCAATAGCCCCAGCTGGATACAGGTAGCAAAACAACCCGGATTGGCAATATAACTGGCATTTTTAATGCGTTCACGGTTCAGTTCTGGCAAGCCATAAACCCATTTGGCACCCGCATTGGCCTTTAGCCTGAAATCCTGGCTAAGATCTATGATTTTTATCCCTGTTGCAATATCGTTGGCATCCAGGAATTTTTTTGCATCCCCGTGACCAACGCACAGAAACAACACATCAATCTCAGGAGAAAGCACATCTGTAAACCTTAAATCCGTATCTCCAAGCAGATCGGTATGCACATCAGAGATCAGATTGCCGGCGTTGCTGTTGCTGTGCACAAACTTAATTTCAACCGATGGATGGTTTACCAGTATGCGGAGCATTTCGCCTCCCGTATACCCGGCCCCGCCAACTATACCTGCTTTAATCTTCATGATTGTTTACTTTATGCCAGATCATCACCTGGTTGCCAAAAATTTTAGAGAACCCTTTTACATCTTCACCGCTCCAGGCATTGTTCATCTCGCCATAACTGCCAAATTTATTGCTCATCAGGTCATGTTCAGATTCAATACCAATAATATTGAAACGATAAGGCAGTAACTCTACAAATACCTTTCCGCTAACCACTTTCTGCGTGTCAGTTAAAAAAGCTTCTATGTTGCGCATAACCGGATCATGAAATTGTCCTTCATGCAGCCAGTTGCCATAAAAAGAAGACAACTGCTCTTTCCAGGAAAGCTGCCACTTGGTCAAGGTATGCTTTTCAAGCGTATGGTGGGCCTTAATGATCAATACAGGGGCGGCGGCTTCAAAACCTACACGTCCTTTGATCCCGATGATCGTATCACCCACATGAATGTCTCTGCCGATACCATAAGGCTGTGCAATGGCCTGCAATTTCTGGATTGCCCTAACCGGTTCAAAACTTTCACCATCAACGGCTACCAGTTCTCCTTTTTCAAAGCTCAGCTCCAATCTACGTGCTTGTGTTTCTGAAACCTGGGTAGGCCAGGCTCCTTCAGGCAGGGTTTCGTTAGAGGTCAGCGTTTCTTTTCCGCCAACTGAAGTTCCCCACAATCCTTTGTTGATCGAATACCTTGCTTTTTCAGCGCTGTATTCCACACCATGAGCATTCAGGTATTCTATTTCCGCTTCGCGGGATAATTTCAAATCTCTGATCGGCGTAATGATCTCTACATCAGGGATGATGATGTTAAAGATCATGTCAAAACGCACCTGATCATTTCCGGCACCGGTACTGCCATGGGCCACATAATCGGCACCAATCTTTTTTACATAATTGGCAATTGCGGTAGCCTGGCTCACACGCTCTGCACTAACAGAAAGCGGATAAGTAGCATTTTTCAACACATTACCAAACACCAGGTATTTAATACAACTGTTATAGTAGTTATCGGTTTCATCAACCACTGCATGAGAAGCTACCCCAAGCGCATAAGCACGCTTTTCTATTTCCTTTAATTCTTCCTCAGAAAAACCACCTGTATTTACAATTACAGAATGAACTTCCAGTCCACGGTCCTGAGCAAGATAAATACAACAAAACGAGGTATCCAAACCTCCGCTAAAAGCTAAAACAACCTTCTTCTTCATCATCTTAATATAACAGCTATTTAAATAATACAGTAAATATAAAAAACAGAGACTTTAACCTCTTCTTATTGGGTTTCGATTTGAGCACCAGTCGTTGCTTAATGCTCATAAAACGCTCGTACAATGTCGGGTTCTTGTGCAGTTCTTCGGCAAATTTCTTTGCCGCATCATGCTTTTGTTCTACCGGATCGTACAGCATGGCGGTACACATACAGTTTTTACGCTCCTTCATTTTTAAGATTTCGAAGTTCACGCAGCTCTGGCACCCTTTCCAGAATTCTTCATCCTGGGTAAGTTCTGAATAGGTAACCGGTTCATAACCCAGATCAGAATTGATCTTCATTACGGCCAGACCTGTTGTCAGGCCAAATATTTTAGCTTTCGGATATTTCTGTCTCGAAAGTTCGAAGATCTTTTCTTTAATGGCATGAGCCAGACCTGCTTTTCTGTATTTGGGACTTACAATCAGCCCGGAATTGGCTACAAACTGTCCATGTGTCCAGGTTTCTATGTAGCAGAATCCTGCCCATGAGCCATCCTTGTGAAAGGCAATAACGGCTTTACCGTCAGCCATCTTAGCTGCTACGTACTCCGGAGAGCGTTTAGCGATACCTGTACCTCGTGCTTTTGCCGATTCAGCCATCTCGTCACAGATTTCTTCTGCAAAGACACGATGTTCAGGAAGTGCAACCTGCACTATAAAATCGTTTATATTCATTAATATGATAACGAAAAAATATAAATGTTCTGATTAATTGTTTTTTGAGAGGCAATCCTCTTCGTAAATGAGCTGTTGTAAAGAATACTCAGATCCGCGGCGTATAGTTTTGCCGGTTCGTTGTCACAAAAAATATGGGTCGCAAGCGCTCAATAAACAAACTTCTCGAAGCAATATTTTTTGCTTCAACAATAGAAAGTTTATGTGTTATGTGCTTAATCATTTTCTGTGTATAATAATTTTTTGAATGAGTTGAGGCGCAAAGGTTTAAATAAATATCGAGTTGTGCAATACGTTTTTTATTTTTTTACATTTTTATAATGAAATAATGCATTTAATTTAACGCTGGAACCTGAAATAATGCGACAATAAATCGGGCTTTCCCTCCATCATGTCTGTGATCATCTCTGCACCGGTCACCGAAAAGGTAATTCCGTTCCCTCCAAAACCCAGGAGGAAATAACTATCAGGGAACTTAGGATGCCTTCCAATATAGGGTAAGCCGTCTTTTGTTTCCCCAAAAGTTCCGCACCAGCAAAAGTCTTCAATAAAGGTGACATCAGGCAGGTACTTCTTTAAGGTTTTGATCAGCTTGTCTTTCTTTTTATTCAGTAACAGGTCCCTTCTGGTGGCATTTTTGAAATTTTCGTCTTCCCCGCCTACCAGCAACCGTCCGTCTGCAGTGGTCCGCATGTACAGATAAGGGCTATCTGTATTCCAGAATAAAGTATTTTCACAGACTTTCGCATGCGGGTCTGCACTTTCACTGATCATGGCATAGGTGCTTTTTAAGTTCACCACTTTATCCGGCAGCATACTTTGCGTTTCATAGCCTGTGCAATAAATAATTTTTCCCACTTTGAGTTCCGCCCCGGTATCCAGGGTTACCCGAATGCCATCCTTTTCATACTTTACCTTTTTCAATTCCGTCTTATCAAAAACCCTTAAGCCTTTCTTTGAATTATAGTGCAACAACTCGTGCGCCAGGCAAAACGCATCCAGGCTACCCCCATCGGCAGATAAGATTCCCCCTTCTGCCAGCAGGCCATAGGCTGTAGATAATTCTTCTTTATCCAGCCACCTTACTTCAAAACCTGCCGACTTACGTGCTTCATACTCCTTTTTCAGCCAGGAGATGTCCTTACGCCGGCCTGCAAAATAAACAGAGTCTTTCTTTTCAAATCCGCATTCAGACCCGATCTCCTGTACCAGGCTTTCCAATTTATAAATGGCAGTTCTGCAAGCTTTATAGCTGGCTATTGCGCCCTGTTCGCCAATTAAGGTTTTTAATTTATACAGCGGAACATCTATTTCATACTGCAACATGGATGTAGTAGCCGAGGTACTGCCATTGGCAATTTCCCTTTTATCAATCAAAACAGTGTTATAGCCCTTTTTGATCAGGGCGTGCACCATTAAGGCCCCGGTGATTCCACCCCCAACCACTAAAACTTCACAGTCCAGGTTTGCTCTTAAGGAAGGGTAAGTATATTTAATCCCATTTTTTACCAGCCAGAAGGGTTCGTTAGAACGTATATCCATAATTTTAAATTAGCTTCTTTATAACACCACTTTGCGCAATCTGTTTCAGCAGGCTATTATTATTTATAGCTCATTTCTATATATTTACCCTAACAACACAAAGAGACATATGAAGAAATGCTTGCTTTTGCTATGCCTGCTCATTTCCAGACCCGCTTTTTCGCAGGACCCCGGTCTGGCTAAAAAGATCCTTAACAGGTTGACAGCTAAAACCATGTGGGGCCGGGGTTACACCAAAAATGGCCTGGGTAAAGCCGCTGACTACATCACCGCACAGTTTGAAGCATACGGATTAATACCAATGAATGGCAACAGCTTCCAGCAAACCTTTTCCTTCCCTGTAAATACTTTTCCGGGAAAAATGTCGCTCAAAATTAACGGGAAAGCGCTTACTGCAGGCAAAGATTTTATCCTGACGCCCGAAAGCAAAGGAAAAAAGGCAAGCGGAAAGCTGGAACAAAAAGATAGCACAGTCTTTATTTCGGCTCAGGAAAAGCTCATCATTACCCTGAAAGACAAGCTTACCTGGTCAGTAAGTACTGAACAAGCTGATCATACTGGCATTCAGGTCCTGAAAACTGCAACAGAAAAACCCGATCGTTTCGAGCTAAACATAGAAAATCAATTTGTTCCTGATTTTAAAGCTGCAAATATCTGTGCAATGGTAAAAGGAACCAGCCGGCCCGATTCTTTGATTGTGCTGACAGCCCATTACGATCATCTTGGAGGAATGGGAGCACACACTTACTTTCCAGGGGCCAATGACAATGCCAGTGGCATCTCCTTTTTGCTCAGCATGGCTAAATACTATGCAGCCAACCCGGCCCCTTACAGCATAGCTTTCCTTTGTTTTGCCGGAGAAGAAGCCGGGCTGCTGGGTTCCAGGTACTTTACTGAACATCCGCTGACAGCACTGGACAAAATTCGTTTCTTAATTAATGTAGACATGGTAGGCACTGGAGAAACCGGCATAACAGTGGTTAATGCCGCCTTCCATCCTAAAGAGTTTGCCCTGCTGAATAAAATTAACGCCGCCAATAGCTACCTTGCAAAAATTAACCCCAGGGGCAAGGCTGCCAACAGCGATCATTATTTCTTTTCTGAAAAGGGTGTTCCGGCATTTTTTATTTATACTAACGGAGGTATCCGCGCTTATCACGACATTTATGACCGGCCTGCAACATTGCCGTTCACAGCATACAACAACCTTTTTAAACTTTTTGTGGATTTTAACCGGGAACTGATCAGGTAAGCCTTCTTTTTAATTCATCAACATTTTTAAACCAATTTCCATTAATTTCGTTGTTTAATAAAAAAACACATTATGTTCGATAAACTGATGGCCGCACAGCAAAAGGCCGATGAAATAAAAAAAAGACTGGATACCATTTCAGTTTTTGGCGAAGTTGAAGGCGGAGCTATACGCATCACTGCCACAGCAAACAAAGCCATAACCGCTGTAGAAATTAAGGAAGAATTTTACAAAGAAGCCGATAAAGAAGAACTGGAAGAACTCTTGCTTACCGCCATAAACAAGGCCTTAACACAGGCCGAACAGGTAAGTGCGACAGAAATGCAGGCTGCAACCAAGGATATGCTTGGCGGTTTGGGCGGTATGTTTGGCCGCTAGTAAACGATAACCTTTAAAATAATAGCTCATGAAATATACGTATTACGGCCAGTCGTGTTTCTTATTGGAGGCTGATGGCAAAAAGTTTCTTTTTGATCCTTTCATCTCCCATAACCCACTTGCTAAAGACATTGCCATTAAAAGCATTGAAGCTGATTATGTGCTGGTCAGCCATGGGCATGCTGATCATATTGCAGATCTTGTACAGATCGCCAATCAAACCAATGCCCATGTTATTGCCCTGGTTGAAGTGGCCGACTGGATCAGAAAGCAGGGTGTAAAAAATGTAACGGATATCAACTTTGGGAAATCTAAATTTGACTTTGGGGCATTGCGTACTGTCTGGGCAGTACACTCCAGCAGTAATCCAGACGGAAGCTACGGCGGAAATCCCGCCGGTTTTGTACTGGAACTGGGCGGAAAAACCATTTATTTTGCCGGAGATACTGCACTGACCCTGGAAATGAAACTCCTTGCCGACCTCTATAACCTGGATTATGCAATCCTTCCCATTGGCGGACATTACACCATGGATGTAGACGACGCCCTGATTGCTACCAAATACCTGGAATGTGAAAAAGTGATTGGAGTGCATTACAATACCTTTCCCCCAATCCAGATCGATACTACTGAGGCGGTGGCTAAATTTAAAAGAGAAAATAAGACGCTGTTGCTACCTGCAATTGGCGAAACTATAGAACTGTAGTAAGAAATTTAGTAGAAATTAAAAAAGCAAGCTTACTATTCAAAGGCTGCATAATTCCCGATGAAGAATCGGGAAAGACGCTAGGCCTTTTCATAGTACGCATGCTTTTTTTGATAAATTTCAAAAAAATTATGGTGTGATGAGCCGACATTCAAATCTTTGCCCTTCTTCAGGGCCTAAGATTTGGCGAGGCGAATCATTCCATGATTTTTTATACTAGTGATTCTATTTATTTTTTCAGTATTTACGAAGTTAATGCGCAGCCAGCCAGTTTTCTCCCTCACCAATCTCCACTTCAATCGGCACAGTCGTTTTGATGGCAGTTTTCATCCGGTGTGCAATGATCTTTTTCATGGCATCAACCTCCGATTTCAATACGTCAAACACCAACTCATCATGTACCTGCATCGTCATTTTAGATTGCAGGCCCTGGTCCTGAATGTCTTTATGGATATTGATCATCGCTACCTTGATCATATCTGCAGCAGAACCCTGGATCGGGGCATTGATCGCATTTCGTTCCGCAAAGCCGCGAACCGTCTGGTTCGCAGAATTGATGTCACGCAAATACCTTCTCCTGCCCAGAATGGTTTCCACAAAACCATTTTCACGGGCAAAGTTCATCGTATCAGACATGTACTTTTTAATGCCGGGGTACTGCGCAAAATACTGTTCTATGATCTCTGCCGCTTCCTTACGTGGAATACCCAGATTTTGGGACAAGCCAAAAGCCGATTGCCCGTAAATGATACCAAAGTTCACCGCTTTGGCATTACGGCGCTGTGTTGCGTCTACATCTTCAATAGCAATACCATAAACCCTGGCTGCTGTTGCCGTATGGATGTCTATTCCATTATTAAAGGCTTCCAGCATATTTTCCTCTTTACTGATGTCGGCAATAATGCGCAGTTCTATCTGGGAATAATCCGCTGAAAGCAGGACATGATTTTCATCTCTCGGAATAAAAGCCTTTCGCACCTCCCTGCCCCGCTCTGTGCGGATGGGAATGTTCTGCAGGTTCGGGTTGTTAGAACTTAACCTGCCTGTTGCTGCCACCGCCTGGTTAAAGCTGGTATGCACACGCCCGGTTTTTGGATTAACCAGCAAGGGCAGGGCATCAACGTAAGTTGATTTCAATTTTTGCAGCTGGCGAAAATCCAGGATATCCTGCACAATGTCACTTTTATGCGCCAGCGCCAGTAACACATCTTCGCCGGTTTGGTATTGCCCAGTTTTTGTTTTTTTTGCTTTAGGATCAAGCTGCAATTTATCAAAAAGCACTTCACCCAATTGCTTCGGCGAGGCCAGGTTAAATTTAATCCCACATTTATCATAAACGCTTTGTTCAAACTTCCTGATGTCCAGTTCCAGTTCTTTTGAATAGTTGATCAGGGTGTCCATATCAATCCTGACCCCTTCCTTTTCGATATCCGCGAGTACATAGATCAAGGGGTTCTCCACCTCGGTCGCCAGTTTTTCAGCATTTAACTCCTTCAGCAAGGGCTTGAAAATATTGGCCAGCTGCAAGGTGATGTCCGCATCTTCAGCCGCATAATCCACTACTTTTTCTACAGGAACATCCCGCATATTACCCTGGGACTTGCCTTTTGCGCCAATGAGCGTAGTGATAGAGATCGGCGAATAATTTAAATAATTCTCCGACAGCACATCCATGTTGTGGCGGGTGTCCGGATCAATCAGGTAATGGGCCAGCATGGTATCAAATAAAATGCCCTTTACCGATATACCATACCATTTCAGGATCAGCATGTCATATTTAATATTCTGCCCTATTTTAGCAATCCCTTCATGCTCCAATACCACCCTGAATTCTTCTACAATTGGCAGTGCAGCTTCCCGTTCGGCCGGCACCGGGATATAATAACCTTCACCAGGATTAATGCTAAAGGACAGGCCAACCAGTTCGGCCAGGTTTGCATCCGTACCTGTTGTTTCGGTATCAAAGGAAATACTTTCCTGCTTCAGCAACAGTTCAATCAATGTGCTCCGCAGCTCAGGCGTATCTGCAATCTGGTAATGGTGTCTGGTGTTCTCGATGGTGTTGAGCGGCTTGGTTTCTGCCAGGTCAAGGGTTTCCTGTTCCACTTGCACAACAGTTTCTACGTAACTGATGGTTTCGCTGACTACGTTTCCAAAAAGGTCTGTTTGCTGGGAAATGACTGTTGTTGTTCCTCTGTTGAAACCCTCCCCAAATACCCTTTTTCCAATAGTCCTGAATTCCAGCTCGGCGAATAACGGCTCCAGTAATTCCCTGCTTGGCTCCTCTATTTCCAATGATTTTTCGTCAAATTCTATCGGAACATTTAATATAATGGTTGCCAGTTTTTTAGAGATCATCCCCTGTTCAGCATAGGTTTCCACGTTCTCCCGTTGCTTGCCCTTAAGTTCATGTGAATGGGCGATGATGTTTTCTACAGAACCATATTGTTTGATGAGTGCTTTTGCTGTTTTTTCTCCGATACCGGGAATGCCGGGAATGTTGTCTACGGCATCTCCCCATAAACCAAGAATATCGATCACCTGTTCCACATGATCAATCTCCCATTTGGCCAGTATCTCTTTAACCCCTAATATTTCCATCTCATTGCCCATCCGTGCCGGCTTATAAATAAAAATATTATCTGATACCAGCTGGGCAAAATCTTTATCCGGGGTCATGCAATACACCTGGAAGCCTTTTTTCTCTGCTTCTTTAGCCAAAGTTCCGATGATATCATCCGCCTCAAAACCATCTTTTGTAATCACCGGGATCCTGAATCCTTCGATCAGCTTAAAGATATAAGGAAGCGCAGCCGAAAGATCTTCAGGCATGGCCTGCCGGTGTGCTTTATAGGCTTCAAAATCGGTATGCCTTTCGGTTGGGGCTTCTGTATCAAAAACTACGGCTATATGTGTTGGATTCTCCTTTTTCAGCACTTCCATCAAGGTATTGGCAAAGCCCATTACTGCTGAAGTATTGATCCCAGTTGAAGTAAACCTTGGGTTTTTACTCAGTGCAAAATGCGCCCTGTAAATCAGCGCCATACCGTCAAGAAGAAAAAGTTTTTTCATATGCTCTATAATGTTACTCCGATAAAGGTACTAATACTCTGCTGATCAAATTAACACCTCGAAATAATTTTTCTCCAATCTTATGAAATTTCATACATTAATGCATCCTGTTAGAAAACCAATGCTATGAAGAAAATCTTAACGCTATTGCTAATGTCTTCGGCAATTGTAGCTAAATCGCAACTACCATCCGCCGAACTGTTAAAGATCATCATTTTCAATGGTCTTGAAAACAAAGTTAAGCCCGGTTACGGAACGAAGGCAGCGCCAATTCCCTCAGGAGCATTTAAGTACATAGCCGATAAAAACAAGATGCAGGTCCAAATGCAAAAGTTAAAGAACAGTTACAGATGGCCGGATGGTCAACCCCTCGACTTTTCAAAAAGGTTCAGCACCAGAAATAAAAACGGGGATGGCATTGTAGACTGCTACACCCTGGTTAAACCCGGCACAACAGACACCATCAGGCTTTTTGTTGATCCGTATAAGGAAGAGGCAAGCTATTTCGTCCCTGAAGGACTGGTGGCATTAACCACACCTATTTTGGCAAAAGAACTTGCGCCCTATGTTAAACAGGTTGAAGAAATTGATGCCGCCCCCGATGCATTTGCCTTAAAAGAAACCAAAATTCAGCTGTTAACTTACATCTACCAGAATATGGGTACGGCTCCATTTATTGATCCTGACATGCTCAGTGCAGCAATGGCCGATGCCGGGGCAGACCAGGGCCTTAAAACACACCTGGGACACCTGTATATGATCAGCAAATTTTATGCTTACGCAAAGGATGTTAAAAACCCCAAGCAATATGCCTATGATCAAATGAAGCTGGCTTTTCAAAAGTTTGTAAAAGTACACCCGGAAGTAAAAACCGGGGATCTTCAAACCATATTTAAATAATTGTTGGTGCTTCATCATAACAAAAACCGAATAATTTCCGTTATTTGATCGTTATGAGCTCAATAAAAATACATCTCCTGCTACTTGCACTTTTAAGCACATCAATCGCAGTAAAAGCGCAGGATGCTGTGGTCATTTCTGCAGGAAATTTTATCAGGGGAACCATACAGGGCACTGATTTTTCGACCGTTATCCTTAAAAATGAAGATGAATCCCTTTCACAGTTTAAAGCGAAAGACATCAAGGAGTTTTTATGGAACGGTGAAACTTATGTAAGCAAGCCCATTGTGATCAAAAAAAGGATGGAGCACCGCTTTTTTAAGCTCCTGGAACAAGGTGCGGTAAACCTTTACAGCATTGGGGGCAGTACCGGTGTTGAAGAAGTACAGCCAAAAAGGACGAGGGTAAGACCGAGCATAGGCATTGGCGGAGGAACGGGCGGCTTCGGTGGTCTGGGAGGCGGAGTAGGCATTACCATTGGCGGGGGCAGGAACCGGCAGGAAGAGCAGCAGCCAAGGTCAGCAGCGCCAACATCCTACTTTATAGAAAAATTTGGAACAGGTCCTATGCTGGAATTACCGGCAGATGCGGGAAACGCTGACAGTAAAAATCAACAGGTTAAAAATACCTTGCTGCTAAAGCTGACCAATGACGAGGACCTGGCCGAGCGCATTAAAGCAACCGAAAGCTTTGATTCCAAACTGATCCGGTCTTTTGTGGCAGCCTATAATGCAATGCACAAGAACTAATTATCTGCAGATACAATCTGCAACATGGTCATTCACCATTCCGGTTGCCTGCATATGGGCATAACAAATGGTGGTGCCAAAAAACTTAAAACCTCTTTTTTTCATGTCTTTGCTAATGGCATCAGATATTTCTGTACGTGCAGGAACATCTTTTAAGGTCTTAATGGGATTCTGGACCGGCTTTTTATCAGGAAGAAAACCCCACATGTAATCCGCAAAAGAACCAAATTCTTTTTGCAGGGCTATAAAAAGCCGGGCATTGTTAATGGCAGCTTTCACTTTTAACTTGTTTCTGATGATACCAGGATCATTCATCAGCCGCTCCTCATCTTTTTCATCAAATGCAGCCACTTTTTTTACATCAAAATCCGCAAATGCATTCCGGTAGCCTTCCCTCCTTCTTAAAATGGTGATCCAGCTTAAGCCAGCCTGCGCACCCTCCAGGATCAGGAATTCAAAAAGTATTTTGTCATCATAAACAGGCTTTCCCCATTCTTCATCATGATATTTTACATAAAGCGGATCGGCTCCGCACCAGCCGCATCTAATCACATCTGCCATTATATATTTTGTTATAATTCCAAAAGTGGGTCCCAGAACAATTTCTTAAAATTCTGGACCTTATCGTCCTTTACCACAATGCCCTCCTGCTTCAGGAGCTCCTGCATCAATTCCGGCGGGTTAAAGTGAAACTTCCCCGTAAGCAATCCGCTGCTGTTTACCACCCGGTGTGCCGGAACCCGCGGATGAGCCAGTCCCGCATTGCTCATGGCATAACCTACCATGCGCGCTGATCCGCCTGCACCCAGGCTTTTGGCTATTGCCCCATAAGAGGTTACCCTCCCTTTCGGAACTAACCTCACCAATTCAAACACCTGATCGTAAAACGATTGCTCCATTATGCAAAAGAGAATTGTATATAATTGATATTTTTATCGTGCTTCAAATAAATCCGCTCATAATGGGTTTTAATAGAAAGCACATCGTCATATAGCTCAGATTTATACAGCTGGTCTGTCTTTTTATGGCATTTTAACCCCAGTTCTTCCACCTTCTCTACCGTATAAAGATACAAACCATCATTGTCGGTTTTCAAATTAATTTTACCTCCGGGCTTTAAAAACATTCTATAGCGGTCTAAAAACCCGGGATAGGTAAGGCGTTTCTTTTCACGGCTGTCCTGAGGCTGGGGGTCAGGAAAAGTGATCCAGATCTCATCCACTTCATTCTCCCCAAAAAAATCTATAATATCCTCAATCTGTATCCTTAAAAAGGCCAGGTTCGCAATACCTTCATCAACCCCGGTACGGGCACCCCGCCATATCCTGTTCCCTTTAAGGTCCACACCGATAAAGTTCTTTTTAGGAAACATCCTGGCTAAACTTACCGCATATTCTCCCTTACCACATGCCAGTTCCAGCACAACAGGATGGTCATTTTTAAAATGCTGTGCCGCCCATTTGCCCTTCAGTTCCTTACCTTCATCCAGCTGATAAACATTTGGAAAAGTATCTATTTCGGCAAATTTTCTTAATTTATCTTTACCCACTGCTTAAATATTTTATGCAAACTTATAGAAATTGTTTCAATTTAAATGACCGATTTCAAGCTTCGGCCACAGGGTTTAATTCTATTTCGTACTTTTGCATCAATTATTAAGGCATACGTGGAAAAAAACGCAAAAATATATGTTGCAGGGCACCGGGGAATGGTTGGTTCTGCCATTTACCGCAAATTACAAAATGAAGGTTTTGAAAACCTGATCGTCAGGACATCTGCCGAACTTGACCTTCGTGACCAGCAGGCCGTAACTGATTTTTTTGAGAAGGTACAACCTGAATACGTATTTCTGGCTGCTGCCAAAGTAGGCGGCATTGTTGCCAACAATACCTACCGGGCCGATTTTTTATATGAAAATCTTTGCATCCAGAACAACGTGATCCACCAGGCCTACAAAAACAAGGTAAAGAAACTGATGTTCCTGGGTTCCAGCTGTATTTACCCTAAGCTTGCCCCTCAGCCCTTAAAGGAAGATTACCTGCTTACCGGCCTGCTCGAAGAAACCAATGAACCCTATGCCATTGCCAAAATTGCGGGCATTAAAATGGCCGATGCTTACCGCGCCCAATACAACTGCGATTTCATTTCTGTAATGCCTACCAATCTTTACGGCTATAACGATAACTATCACCCGCAGAACTCCCATGTTTTACCTGCACTGATCCGCAAGTTTCATGAAGCCAAAGTAAGTGGCAGTGCCGAAGTTTCCATTTGGGGCTCCGGAACCCCGATGCGGGAATTTCTTTTTGCCGACGACCTTGCAGATGCCTGCTATTTTCTGATGCAGAATTACAGTGAAGCCGGGTTCCTCAACATTGGTACCGGCGAAGACCTGACAATTAAAGACCTTGCCCTCCTGATCAAGGACATCGTCGGCTTTGAAGGAAAACTTACTTTTGACAGCAGTAAACCCGATGGCACTCCTCGTAAACTAATGGATGTATCCAAACTGCATGCCCTTGGATGGAAACATCGGATCGCACTGGAAGAAGGGATAAAATTAGCTTATGCCGATTTCTTAGCTAAACATAGTTAAAACTGATACCTTTGCTAAAGACAAATAAACTTTAGCTATATGACACTCGTACAACTGGAATACATTGTAGCAGTAGATACTTACAGGAGCTTTGTTGGTGCCGCAGAAAAATGCTTTGTTACCCAGCCTACCTTGAGCATGCAGGTCCAAAAACTGGAAGAAATGCTCAAGGTAAAAATCTTTGACCGCAGCAAGCAGCCCGTTGTACCTACCGAGATCGGTGCCCAGATCATTGAACAGGCGCGACTGGTTTTACAGGAAAGCTTAAAGATCAAAGAAATCATCAGCAACCAGCAACAGGAGGTGACCGGCGAACTTAAAGTAGGCATTATTCCCACTGTAGCCCCGTATTTATTGCCTAAAGTGATTGCTGCCATGATGGAGAAATTTCCGGATTTAAAGCTGCTGATCTGGGAATACACCACCGAAGACATCATCCATCACCTCAAAACAGGTGTATTGGATTGCGGGATCCTGGCTACCCCTCTTGCAGACGCTGTGGTGGAGGAGCAGCCCCTTTATTACGAGAACTTCGTTACCTATATCAGTAAAAACAGTAAACTGTATAAAAAGAAGACCATAGATGCCAATGACCTGGAAGATGAAAATATCTGGTTATTAAATGAAGGGCATTGTATGCGTTCGCAGGTCTTAAACATTTGCCGTTCTACCAAACACAACCGGCTGCAAGGCTTAACTTACAATACGGGAAGTGTAGAAACGCTGATCCGCATGGTAGATATGAACAATGGGGCTACGCTGCTTCCGGAATTGGCGCTGGAAGAACTGAGCAGCAAACAGCTCAGTAAGGTAAGACATTTCAAATCGCCTGAACCAGTGCGTGAAATCAGTTTGGTAACGCATAAAAACTTCATCAAGAAAAGAATGTTAAATGCGTTGAAAGAAGAGATCCTGGCTGTTGTGCCGAAAGCCATGAAACAGAAAAGGAAAAGGGATGTTGTTAGCCTGTAAAATTTAGATGCGTTGCAGAACAGCATGTCATTTCCCATACTTCCGCATAAGCAAACAAGAAGGGCCTTTTACTGCAATCTTGTTCCCGGTTCTGTACAATAAACCTGTTTTCAGATTGCGCCTAAAAACAATAACATCGCCACTATATTCGTTGGCAACCAACAAAAACGCTCCCGTAGGATCTATGGTAAAATTTCTCGGATGTTCCCCTTCAGTAGATTGGTAACCAACTGTTGAAAGCAAACCGGTACTGGGATCCAGACGAAGTATGGCGATATTATTTTCTTTTCCACGGTTGGATGCATATAAAAACAACCCGTCCGGAGAAAGATGAATATCTGCACTGCTGTAAGATTGATAAAACTGCTGATGCAGTTTTATTTCCTGAATGGAATCCAGCCTGCCATTGCTTAGCAAATAAGCAGTTACTGCTCCTGAAAGTTCTGATATACAGTAAGCAAATCTGCCATTGGGATGAAAAGCCATATGTCTGGGCCCGCTGCCTGCGGACGTTGCGCTGTAGGTTTCTTTGCTGAGCGGCATTGGCGACGAAGCATTGAAATTAAAGCGTCGGATCTTATCGGCCCCAAGATCGGGTAGATAAACAAACTGCTGGTCTGGTGAAAAGTTGACCGAATGGACATGCGCAGACTTTTGCTGAGGCCGGATACTGCTGTCCTGAAAAAGAAAAACCTGTGCCGCTGCGCCAATCTCCCCGTTTTCCATTAAGGGAAACGCAGCCGCACCACCACCAGTATAGCTTCCGCTTAGCAGCCATTGCTCTCCCTTGTCCAGGGCAACGTAAACCGGGTTTGCCGCGCCTGTTAAACGCTGGCTGATCAGAGAAAGCCGCTGTCCATCAAATTTGAAACTGCTTACGCTACCCCGCTCTGCTGCCCTCGATTCTGTACAGGCATATAGGTATCTGCCATTCTTCGACAGGGCCAGAAACGAGGGGTTGAGTACACCTGCGTATTCGGTAATCCTGGACAGCTTGCCGGTTTTGTTGTCAAAGCTGTAAATATAAATTCCGGGCAGGCCCTTATCCATGTTGTAAGATCCAATAAAAAGCAGTGTTTCCTGGGCCTTCAGTTCAAGAAAAACAGGAAATACAAGAAAAATGAGCAGGCAAAATTTACGCAACATTTCAACGTTAGAGGTTAGCTGTTAAAAGCTAAGTTACAGAAATTTATGTAGTTGCCATAGCTGGATTTAATCGATTACAAGGGAATTAACTCCCCCATTGAGCAATTTGGGGTATTTCTATTAAGATCTATTTATATTCTAACAATAAAGAGGCCCCGGTGTAAATACCGGGGCCTCTTTTATATCATTGATCCTGTATCAAACAGGAAATAAACTACGCTTTTTTGAAACGTTCTGCTACTGCATCCCAGTTTACAACGCTCCAGAAAGCAGCGATATAATCAGGACGTCTGTTTTGGTATTTTAAGTAGTACGCATGTTCCCATACATCCATACCTAAAATTGGTGTTCCTTTTACTTCAGCTACATCCATCAAAGGATTATCCTGATTAGGTGTAGAAGAAACTACTAATTTCTTGTCAGCGCCAACGCTTAACCAGGCCCAGCCTGAACCGAAGCGGGTTGCTCCTGCATCAGCAAATTTAGTTTTAAAGTCAGCAAATGAACCAAATGCTGCATTGATCGCATCCGCCAGTTCTCCTGTTGGCTCGCCACCTTTATTTGGGCCGATAACTTCCCAGAAAAAAGAGTGGTTAAAATGACCACCACCATTGTTTCTTACTGCTACCGGGAATTTAGAGATGTTTTTAACAATTTCTTCGATGCTTTGGCTAGCTTCCGGCTTGCCTTCTAAAGCTTTATTGAGATTGGTAACGTAAGCCTGGTGATGTTTACCATGGTGGATTTCCATAGTTTGTTTATCGATATGCGGTTCTAATGCATCTGTTGCGTATGGTAACGCAGGTAATTCAAAAGCCATATTAGTATGATTTAAGTTTAAAAAATTTATTATTCCCGGCCAATTGGTCCATGCCAATGGGCTTCAACAGCAAATATAACAATCGGGGGTTAAGTTTTGTTCAATACTTTGTCAAGTTTAATCCCTTTTATCTGCAAAGAATCTGGTCATTAATGCCCCGCATTCCCCTGCTAAAACTCCGGCCTTTAAAACGGTTTTTGGGTGCAGCAACTGAACACTTTTGGTCGTAAAACCTCTTTTAGGCTCTGAGGCACCGTAAACCAGTTTCCCAATCTGTGTCCAGTAACTTGCACCGGCACACATTACGCAAGGTTCAATGGTCACATAAAGTGTACATTCTTTTAAATATTTACCACCCAGCGTTTGAGCTGCTGCCGTAAAAGCCTGCATTTCTGCATGTGCAGTCACATCATTCAGCTGTTCTGTTAAATTATGCCCACGTCCTACTATTTTGCCTTTGCAAACCACAATAGCCCCAATAGGGATCTCCTTCAGGTCATATGCTTTTTGGGCTTCCTGTAAAGCCAAACGCATAAAATGTTCATCTTCTGCCGCAGGGTTCTTTTCTTCTGAAAAATTATAATAGCTCATTTATATCATTCTACTGCCATTCGGCACTTTACCATTTAAAGTTGTCAGCACAATAGCCCCATTTTCATCAGCAAAACCCGTTACCAGGAATTCTGACATAAACTTTCCGATCTGTTTTTTCGGAAAGTTTACCACACCAACGATCTGCCGGTCAATCAGCTGTTCCTTGGTATACAAGGTGGTAATCTGGGCGCTGCTCATTTTAATTCCAAATTCACCAAAATCTACTTTGACCTTATACGCCGGCTTCCTGGCTTCAGGATAATCGAATACTTCCAGGATTGTCCCTGCACGCAGTTCCACTTTTTCAAAATCGTTCCAGCTGATTTCTTCCATGCGATAAAATTACAACTAATCAGCAGTACTGCCTACCATATCTCTGCTGTTCTCTATATATTTGTAAAGTATTTCCTTAACCCTCTGATTTCTACACAAATGATACCACTCCAGGAAATTTCCTATTTTGCACTGGCTGCCCTGCTCCTGGTGATCAGCCCCGGCCCTAACATGATCTATTTAATTTCCCGTTCCATTACCCAGGGCCAGCGATCGGGATTAATTTCACTCGCAGGGATCATATCCGGCTTTCTTTTTCACATCATTATGGTTTCTGCAGGCCTTACGGCAGTACTTTTTGCCGTCCCCTTTGTATACACCACCATCAAAACGCTGGGGGTAATGTACCTGCTGTACCTCGCTTACCAGGCCATTAAGCCCAACGGAAAAGGTCTTTTTGAACTGAGGCAAGACCTGGCAAACGACAGGCCTGCCAAATTGTTCAAGATCGGCGTACTCACCACCGTGCTGAATCCTAAAGTTGCCGTATTCTATTTGTCCTTCTTCCCCTATTTTATCAAACCGGAATATGGCTCTGTCTTCACACAAAGCCTGCAACTGGGCATTACCCAGGTAAGCATCAGCTTTACAGTTAACTTCATCATCGTTTTAACTGCATCAAAAGTTGCCCTGTTTTTTTCAAAAAGTCCCGGCTGGGTAAAAATCCAGAAATGGTTTATGGCAAGTATCTTAGCCTCACTCGCTATAAAAATGGCCCTAAGCAAAGAAAAATAAAATAACTTCCCTTTGCTTTTTTTAAGCCTCTGATGAGTGCTGGCAAGGTTATACATCTTCCAAGAGGTGTAGAATTTCCAAAAAATTGGTATCTCCTCTAAGGCATAGTGTCTTTTCGGCGAATTATGCAGCCTTAGAGGATTATTCATTTTCCAAAAAATTGGTATCTCCTCTAAGGCATAGCGTCTTTTCGCCTTTTCTGCGAATTATGCAGCCTTAGAGGAGATACCAATTTTTTACCTTTATATTTGCAAAATGATCGATGTAATCCTAAAAAAAGGCAAAGAAAAAGCCGCTATACTCCGTCACCCCTGGATCTTTTCTGGCGCAATTGATAAAATAAACGGGAAACCGGCGAACGGTGAAGTGGTAACCGTAAGGTCAGCAGCAAAAGAATTTCTGGCTTATGCTTATTACAACGATCAATCCAGAGTAGCCCTTCGTTTACTGGAATGGGATGAAAACACCAGCATAAACAAACCCTGGTACCTGGAAAAACTCAAAGCCGCCATTGCCTCACGGACCCATGTATTAAACGAACAGACCAACACCTGCAGGCTGGTATTCAGTGAAGCAGATTTTTTACCTGGCCTGATCATAGATAAATATGCCGGTTTTCTCTCCCTGCAAATATTAAGTGCAGGCATGGAAAGCGTAAAAGCAACACTCATCGAGATCCTCAGGGAATTGCTAAACCCAACAGGGATATTCGATAAAAGTGATGCCGGGGCACGCAAACATGAAAACCTGGAAGCTACACAGGGTCTTTTATGGGGAGAAATCCCGCCCGAATTTATTGAAGTCAAAGAAAACGGCATCCTATACCACATCAACATTGCCGATGGCCAGAAATCCGGCTTCTATTGTGACCAGCGGGACAATCGGAAAATCCTGGCCGACTATACCAGGGGTAAATCCGTACTGGATTGTTTCTGCTACAGCGGAGGATTTACCTTAAACAGCCTGAAAGCCGGTGCCGCATCCGTTACCAGCGTAGACAGTTCTGCACTGGCCATCGAAACCCTGCAGCACAACCTGGAACTGAACGGTTTTAAAGGGTCCGATCAGCACAGCATACAATCTGACGTCAACAAACAATTGCGTGTTTTTAAAGACGAAGGAAAAACCTTTGATGTATTGGTGTTAGACCCGCCAAAATATGCGCCTTCAAGATCAGCATTAGACCGGGCCGCAAGGGCATACAAAGACCTGAACAGGCTGGGCATGCTCCTGCTTAAAAAGGGCGGTATTCTGGCTACATTTTCCTGCTCCGGAGCAGTAGACATGGAAACCTTTAAACAGATCCTCGCATGGGCCGCATTGGATGCGGGCCGCGAAGTACAGATCATCAAACAGTTCAATCAGCCCGAAGATCACCCGGTAAGCCTTTCTTTTCCTGAAGGAGAGTATTTAAAAGGATTGTTGCTAAGGATACTTTAAATCTATAAAAAGGCCCCTTATCCATCTGGATAAGGGGCCTTTTCTTAATACCTGGCAAATTTATAAACTATCGTCGTCGGGCAGCCTGTCGTATTCACCCTTAAGTGCGTACCAGCCAAAAATAACCAGCCCGGCACTGATCGGGATAAAGATGAACAATATAATTCCCCACTGCAGCGCAGTATTGGTTCTGTGTACACCTTCTTCCGCCAGGCCCACTTTTTCAAAAGCCTGCATAAACATAAATATAATAGATGCCGGACCCAATATGATCCAGAATATTCCTAATGCTTTTTTTAATCCGTTCATGATTGAAAATCTTTAAATGGTTTCAGATTCAGCCTCTTTATGATCTGGCTTCTTATTAGATAAATAAATTGTGCCTATAATTAGACTCAGTGCAGCTATGCCTATCGGGTACCATAAACCGGATAAAGGCGTAGCGCCCGAAAAGCTGACGATAAGTGTTGCGATAAAAGGTACCAGGCCTCCGAAAACCCCATTACCTACGTGATAAGGTAAAGACATGGAGGTGTACCTGATCTTGGTAGGGAACAATTCTACCAGGAAGGCCGCTATCGGTCCATATACCATGGTTACCAGCAAGATCTGGAAGAAGATCAGGAATACAAATTTCCAGAAAACCGGAGTAGATAGTTTTTTATCCTTATAAGCATCCGGTAGCTCAACTACAGGTTTACTGGCATCTGCAAACTTGGTATGCGACTGTATTTTTTGAAAAGACGCTCCGTCCAGCAAAGTCACTGTTGAGGTGCTGGAGATCAAACTGTCGGTTGTTCCGGCAACCGCAGTGCGCGTTATTACAGGATCAGAAACCGAAGCAATGTCCTTTTGCTCAATTTTTGTAACATCCGTATCGTCCAGGAATATCTGGTAAATTGGGCGATAAAATATGACCCCCAGCAGCATCCCTGCCAGCATGATCCATTTACGACCCACTTTATCACTCCATGAACCAAAGATCACGAAGAATGGAGTGGCGAAAGCGATACCCCATAAAAGAATGTACCTGGAATCGTTAAAGTCGACATGGCAGGTATTTTCAATAAAGGATTGTGCATAAAACTGTCCTGTATACCAGATTACGCCCTGGCCCATGGTTGCGCCAAAAAGTGCAAGCAAAACCATTTTAAAATTGGCTTTATTGTTAAAACTCTCTTTTAGCGGGTTTTTAGATACTTTGCCTTCTGATTTTAGCTTGCTGAACATTGGCGATTCGTGCATTTTCATCCGGATGTAGATGGAAACACCCACCAACAGGATAGAAAGCAGGAACGGGATTCTCCAGCCCCAATCGGCAAAACTCTCAGCGCCTACCAGGTTTTTGGTCAATACAATAATCCCCAGGGAAAGGAACAGGCCTCCGGTGGCTGTGGTCTGGATCCAGCTGGTAAAAAATCCTCTTTTATTGGCTGGCGCATGTTCAGCAACATAAGTAGCCGCACCACCATACTCTCCTCCCAGGGCTAGTCCCTGGATCAGTCTCAGGATCAGCACCAGAATGGGCGCCGCATAACCAATACTGGAATAGGATGGGATCAGGCCGATCAGAAATGTAGAGCCGCCCATCAGCACCAGGGTCAACAGGAAAGTATACTTCCTGCCAATCAGATCGCCAAGACGACCGAATACCAGCGCACCAAAAGGGCGTACAATAAAACCAGCGGCAAAAATAGCCAGTGTGTTGATCAATGCAGATGCTCCTGCGTCTGCAGGAAATAGCTGTGATCCGATAATAGTGGCCAGACTTCCAAAAATATAGAAGTCATACCATTCAATCAGCGTCCCTAGGGATGAGGCGCCTATAACTTTAAAAATACTGCTCTGTTGTGGTTCCTGGCTCATATTGGTTTAAAAGGTTTGCTTAAAGAACTAAATCTACAATTTATTCTCAATTATAAGCAGAATTTTAAAACTATAAAAGTAAAAAGTTTAATTACGTTACCGTACCCATTGTAATTAAAAGAAGAAAAGCCTATTGCTCTTCTCTAAAAAATACCTTATAATAATTCATGGATTTATCGTCGTCAAAGCCTTTTTCTATCAATTCTTTATCACCATGTATATAGATGTGAAAGTTCTTATCCAGCTTTAATACACTTTTATAAACACGGGCCTGTTTTTTTACCGCAGCCCCTGAAATGTCAAAACTATCCGGAATGGGCTGGTCAAATTCCTGCTCAAAATTTTTCTTGTAATTCTTGAAAGACTCGATCCCTTCGGCATTACCAATTACCTCATTCGAAAACTCCTCCAGGTCAAAACTTTCTTTTTCTTTGAAATACTTCATGGATTTGTTCAGCAAGTCTATTTTATCTGCCTTCGAAATCTCAAATTCTTCATCCAGTTTTTCCGTTACAAAGTTTTTATAAACCCCAAGCACGCTGCTGGTCTGGTTAAAATTATCGTTCCTGATCTTCAGCTTCAAAAACTCGTCCTTCCAGTATACCGCTTCCGCACTTCTGTTGGTCTGGTCAATCACCGCAACCCGAAAGCCTTCTTCTTTATCTGTATTAAAGATCAGGCAGCCTTTGTCCAGTTTATGGATATTAATGGCTTCCTGCTCATAACTCAGCCCAAAGCCGTCCTGTTCAGGAAAAACCTTTAAATAAGTTTCCTTCGTTTCTGATTTAAAGATACCGATGGCATCATGAAGTTCCCCTTCTATCTGTACATTTTCAAAATAAGCCACATACAGTTCCCCCGGTTTGATCTTTGGATGACCGGAAACATCATACAGGAATTTGGCCAGCTGCTGGCTGTTTTCATGAAAGGTTTCCCCATTTTCAAAAATGGCTGCGGCAAAATGATAGGCTTCGTTCAGGTTCAGGTCACCGTTGGGATGCATGAAGCGGTATACTTCATTTACCTTTTCATAAGGGCCTAAAAAATATTGCTGGAGCAGGTTACTCAGCATAGGGTCTTTAATCGTTAAAGATTTTTCAGACAATACGTAAAACTCTTCTTCGGATTTGTTCCCGATGCGGTGTATAGATAATTCGGCCAGTGAGGCCTCAAAAAAAGAAATCATCAATTATTTTTCTTCGTGTTGGTTTTCATTGGGGGTATTGCGGAGCTCGACAGGTTTCTTTGCATTTTTTTTCATTTTCAGGTTCAGCATTTCTACCAGGATAGAAAAGGCCATGGCAAAATAGATATATCCTTTTGGTATGTGCTGATCCAACCCTTCTGCCAACAGGGAGACGCCGATCAATAGCAGGAAGGAAAGCGCCAGCATTTTTACGGTAGGGTGGTTATTGACGAAATTACTGATGGCGCTTGCCGATACCATCATCACAATTACCGCAATAACGACTGCGGCGATCATGATTTCAACATGCTCCGCCATCCCCACTGCCGTAATTACAGAATCCAGGGAGAACACGATATCCAGGAGCAGGATCTGAACGATGACCCCGCTAAATGAATATACTTTCCCTTTAATTTCCTGTTCTTCTTCGCTTTCCAGCTTATCATGGATCTCATGGGTACTTTTATAGATCAAAAACAAACCTCCAATGATCAGGATCAGGTCACGGCCCGATATGGCCAGCTTTTCCAGCCATTCCGTACTGCTTACATTAAGCCAGGAGCCAATGTTAAACAGGGGAGCGGTCAGCGTCATCACCCAGGTTAAAGACAACAAGAGCAAAATCCTGGTGATCATCGCCAGCGCCAGGCCAAGCTGCCTGCCTTTTTTTTGCTGGTGTGCCGGTAGCTTCCCAGACAAAATGGAAATAAAGATGATGTTATCTATGCCCAAAACGATCTCCAACACCGTTAGCGTTAATAAAGAGATCCAGGCCTCAGGGCTGCTTAAAAATTCCATAGGTAAAAATTAGGTATGCGAAGATATAAAAAAAGCTTGCTGATTTTATCAACAAGCTTTGTCCCGTTTATGTTTTTAAGCAAATACTAAATGTCTAATTCAAGTTCACAGAACCATAATCTGCTTTAAGGGTAACTTCTGCTCCGCCACCGTTTCCTATGGTACCTGCATAGTTTTTAATGCTTCCTTTCTCTGCAATCAGTTTCGAGCTTACTCCGGCACCTGCTTTAAATGGCGAATAGCTGGTCCTTAAGTCAAAATCTCCCTGGTAACCGCTGCCGAACTTTAAGGAAACATGCGAATAACTGCTCAGGAGGTGTAAATTTTTACATCCGGTACCTACCTGTTCAACGCCCAGTTTGCCGTAGGCAACACTAAAATTTCCCGGGCCTTTTAAATTCCCAATGGCTACTGTTGTGTACTGTCCCTTTAGGTTCAATGTGTTTGCAGAGCCAATCGAGAGCTTATTGTATTGCTGTTTGATATTCGCGTCCCCGATCACCGTTCCCAGTTTTACATTGGCATACTGCACGGTCAGATCCAGGTTACCTACCCTGCCGATGTCCAGTCCCGGCCCGTATTGTTGTTTAACTATGGCATCCCCTTTAATGGTGCCAATGTTTACGCCCGTATACTGCGCATCCAGGTTCAGGCTACCAATGGTACCAATGTTAAGCCCCGAACCGTATTGCTGTTTAATAGTTGCTGTCCTTATTTCCTGAATTTTAGTAAAGCCATATTGGATTTCAAGGATATTGCTGGCGTTGTTCAGGTTTCCCGCAGTTAAGCTCCCGTATTGCACCTTGACATTCAACGGACCCGAAAAACTACCCATGTTCACATTTCCATATTGATTACTTAGGGTTAAAGCATTGGCCGCAGGCATATAAACGATGTAATTTACCCTGATTTCTCTTCTCGATATCGTTTTCCCGTTTATGACCTTGCTGCCGAATTTACCACCATCCGCAGCAAAATTGGTTTTAACCGACACCAGGTTGCCGCGTTTATCCGCTGCGATAACTGTACCGTCTATTAAACGCTGCGCATCGGCTTCATCCTTGCTATAGGCTTTAATGTCAATGTCTACCCGTATTTCTTTTTTATCCCAGGTTTTGATCAGCATCTCCCCATACCTGTTGTTCAGCTCTACCTTATCATTCCCATCCAATGGAAAACTTTTTGAAAAAGTCTTCGAACGAACAGGGTCATTCGGATCTGTTGTTCCCGCAATGGCAAAATTTATTGCCAGCATCAGGCCTATAGCTAAAATATAAGGTTTCATAAATGGTTCTCCTCTTTGTACTGGTTAACATCATTAATAATTGACAGTTGCTGGCTGATCACCTGGAGCTGCAGCTCCAGGTTTTTCACCATAGCCCTGATCACGATCCGCTGGTTCGGACTTTGTGGCAATTCTTTTTTAAGGGCTTCGTAATCGTTCCCCAACTCGTTGAGATCGGCATTAAACCGGGCATATAGCTTCGGATTTTTGCTGGCATACAGCTGCAGGCTATCTTTTTTTTCTTCAATCAGGCTGGCAAACCGAAGTTCCTTCTTTACATATGCCGGGTTGATCCCGGTCAGGTCATGCTGCTGATCTGCCTTATGACGGTTAAACAGGAAAAGCCCCAGCACCAATAGTAAGGATGCGGCTATCCCCAGCCATAAAGGCTTATTTATTGTTTTTTTTTGTTTTTCTTTATCCAATGCCGCGTTAATCCTATCCCATAGCTCTTCCGGCGGCATTTTCACATCAAATTCTTTCCTGTGTGCTTTAATGTATTCTTCCATACCCTTATTCATCTTTATACTCCTCTCTTTACTAATAAGTCATTTAATTTCATTTTTGCACGCATATACTGTGTGCGGGAGGTCCCTTCGGTGATCTTTAAAATATAAGAGATCTCTTCATGGTCATACCCCTCAAACAGGTACAAGGTTAATATGACGCGGTACCTGTCGGGAAGCTGCGCTACTGCCGCCCTGATTTCTTCTACCTTCCACTCCAGTTCTTCCTCCACTTCGTTTTCGTCAGCTACATCCACCTCTTCTATACTTACAAACTCCACTTTTCGTTTGCGCAGCTGGTTGATCGATTTGTTAATCACGATCTGCTTCAGCCATAGGCCAAAAGTAGCCTCTCCCTTAAAACTCTCTATCCGCGTAAAAGCGTCTAAAAAGGAATCCTGCAAAACATCTTCTGCCTCTTCTTCAAAATTTAAAATCCGGAGTGCCACATTGTACATAGCTTTAGCATACAATTTGTAAATTTCAAATTGTGCCTTACGGCTCCCCAGCCTGCAGGCTGCTACAAGTGCCGTGTTTTTATCAATGTATACCGGTTCCAATGTTTTTCTTTCAAATAAATAGACACCCGATTTTTTAAAACGTTGCAGCAAGAACAAAAATATTTTCAATATACTAAGCTAAATTCACCGAAGGCTTAAATATCCCGTTCAAAATCAATATTTTTGCCGCTTAATACTTTAATAATAATGTTAAGAACAACTACTTGCGGCGCTTTAACCATTCAGAACTTAGGAGAAAATGTAATCCTATGCGGTTGGGTACAAAAATCGAGAGATTTAGGGGGAATGACTTTTATAGACATTCGCGACAGATATGGCATTACCCAATTGGTTTTCAATATGGATGATAACCGCGACCTGTGTGAGGCAGCACGCAGCCTTGGCCGTGAATTTGTAATTAAAGCTAGCGGACTGGTAGTAGAGCGTTCTAACAAGAACCTGAAAATGCCTACTGGTGAAGTGGAGATCAAGATCACCGCACTGGAGATCCTGAATGCTGCCAAACTTCCTCCGTTCTTAATCGATGATGAAACCGATGGCGGCGATGACCTGCGCATGAAGTACCGTTACCTGGACTTGCGCCGCAACCCTGTCCGCAACAACATGATCATCCGTCATAAAATTGCCCAGGCGGTGAGACGTTACCTGGACGGGCTGGACTTTATCGAAGTAGAAACACCTGTGCTCATCAAATCAACACCTGAAGGCGCAAGGGATTTCGTGGTGCCAAGCCGCATGAATCCCGGAGAGTTCTATGCCTTGCCACAGTCTCCCCAAACCTTTAAACAACTGTTAATGGTTTCGGGCTTTGACAGATATTTCCAGATTGTCAAATGCTTCAGGGATGAGGACCTGCGTGCAGACAGACAACCTGAATTTACACAGATCGACTGTGAAATGTCTTTCATTGAACAAGAAGATATCTTAAATACATTTGAAGGCTTGATCCGTACTTTATTTAAGGAGATCAAAGGCATAGACCTGCCTGAAGTACCCAGGATGCAATATGCAGATGCCATGCGCCTATATGGTTCTGATAAACCCGACACACGTTTTGACATGCAGTTTGTAGCCTTAAACGATCTGGTTAAAGGAAAAGATTTCCCGGTATTCGACCATGCCGAACTGGTGATTGGCATCAATGCAAAAGGTTGTGCAAGCTATACCCGCAAGCAGGTAGATGAACTTACAGATTTCATCAAAAGACCGCAAATTGGGGCAACAGGTTTGATTTACATGCGACACAATGAAGATGGCTCTTTAAAATCTTCTGTTGATAAGTTTTATACGGAAGAAGATTTAAAAGACTGGTCTGCTGCGCTGAATACACAGCCAGGGGATTTGGCGCTGCTAATGGCCGGAACTACAGACAGGGTCCGCAAACAACTGAGCGAACTTCGCCTGGAAATGGGCAACCGTTTAGGTTTACGGGATAAAAATGTATTCAGTGCACTTTGGGTACTCGATTTTCCATTGCTGGAATGGGATGAAGAAACTGAGCGCTACCACGCCATGCACCATCCTTTTACCTCTCCAAAACCGGAGGACATTGCTTTACTGGATACCAAACCAGGTGAAGTGAGGGCAAATGCCTATGATATGGTCATTAATGGTACTGAAGTTGGCGGAGGTTCTATCAGGATTCACGACAGGGCACTGCAGGCCTTAATGTTCAAACATTTGGGCTTCTCGGCAGAAGAGGCACAGAAACAGTTCGGGTTTTTAATGGATGCCTTTGAGTTTGGCGCGCCTCCACATGGTGGCATCGCCTTTGGCTTCGACAGGTTATGCTCCATTTTCGCAGGTCTGGACAGCATCCGTGACGTGATCGCTTTCCCTAAAAATAATTCAGGAAGGGATGTCATGATCGATAGCCCATCCACTATTGACGGCAAACAGCTGGATGAACTGAAAATAAGAACAACAGTTTGATCAAAAAAAAGGCTTCATTAAATGAAGCCTTTTTTTTGATCAATACGTTTCGCTATCCGGGGGAATCCCGTAATCTACATAATGTGGTGCTTTTTCTGTTTTCTTTTTTGAGCCGCCAAACCAGGACTTTACCGAATTAAAAATAGCCGACAGGTGCTCTGCATCAAGGGTTTTGCCTACTTTATTAGAGGCCAGGCCAACCAGTGTTTTGGTCAGGAACCCAGATCCTTTAAACAAAGTACTGTTCATTAAAAAAGGCAATACCAGCGACATTAAGCTGCTGCTGATGTTCAACTTATCATCAATTTTAAGAAAAGCCGATGGGGTAGCGTATTTTTTTATCAATCCACCTAAAGTAAACTGTTTAAAATACCCTTTAGTGTCTTTTAAAAGCAAATCTCCTTTTTGCTGGTGTTCAGCCTTTAAACTACAGACCATTGCATGGAGCTCCTCTAAATTATTGATGTTATATCTTCGGTTCATCTTCTTCATCCTTATCTGCCAGTTTATTAAAATAATTTCGGATCGTAAAATTAATGATGGCTTTCTCAATGTATTTTTCTTTGAAATAATATACAATAAGCGCCAGCAGGATATAAATTATGGCAACGCAGCCAAAACCCCGGGCATAACTGCCCAGTATGTCCGACAGGAACAAGGCAAGTGTAAATGTGCCAAACAGGAAGGCCAAAATAAAACAGATGATCACTGCTGCATTCGTCACCAGATCAGCAAATATCTTCGATATCTTTTCTACCAGATACAGCCTGGTATATTCAACCCGGGTATCCACATAGCTTTTAGCATCTTCGTATAAATCTTCGATATTCTTTTCTTTTTTTTCCTGCATTGTTCAAATCGGTTTGGCATTATGTTTAAGCGTGTTCCAGATCGTCGTCAATAAATTCTTCCTCAGATTGACGGAGTTTACTTTTAACAGAGCTCACTACTTTATCTTTTAAATTACTTAAGCTATTGATCTCATCTGCAGCCTTGTCCTTAATGGAATCTCCAAGATCCTTTAAAGACTGGCTCAATCTGTCCCTTGTTTCACTTCCTTTTTCAGGAGCAAACAGCAAGCCCAACGCGGCACCGGCAGCCAAACCTACCAACAGTCCAACTAACACTTTTGAATTATCATTCATAACATTTAAATTTTTAGGGTTAACGATATATTAATTCTCCGGAACACCATTATTATAACTCATCGTGCTCAGAAATTGTTTTAATTCTTTCCAATCTTTCAGAAGCCATGGCGCTTGTTTCGTATATTTTAATCAGCAAGATGAAATACGATAACAGTAAGGGGCCAAAAACCAGGCCCAATATTCCAAATAAAGGTATACCAATAACTACGCCAATTACGGTGATGATGGGATGAATATTCCCAACTTTTTTTGCAATGATGAACCGGAGTACATTATCAATATTGATAATCACCACAAAGCCGAAGATCAGCATGGCCCAGCCTGCAAAGTTATTGCCGTTTGCTATCTGTATTAAGGCTGCAGGTACAAATACCACTGGCGGTCCCAGTACCGGAACAAAAGAGATAAACGTTGTAATTACCCCCCAGAATACCGGGTCAGTATAGCCCAGTACAAAGAAACACAGACTCAGCAGGGATCCCTGTACAAGGGCAATAAACCCCTGGCCCAGCACATTGGCATAGGTGGTATTGCGCATCTCCTCCGCAAAACGTTGCGCATTCTGTGCCCTGAATGGTGCATATTTGATCAGCGCATTTTCAAAACGTTCCCTTTCAACTAGCATGAAGTACAGTAAAAAGTACATCAGCAGCAAACCCAATACAATGTTAAAAGCTCCCGAAATCAGAGAAGGAAACAGTTCTGTAGCCCAGGTCCCGGCCTTTTTAAGTCCATCCCCAACCAGCTTCTGCACATCATCACCCACAGGGATTAAATGCTTAAGTTTAAAAACCAGGTTTTTAAAATAAATGGGATCATTTTGCAGTTCAGCAATCTTTTCAATCACCATTGCACTCAGGGCATAAAAAGGAAGCACGATCACGACAACAGAAACCATCAGCAGCAAAATGGCAGAAAAGCTTTTGTTCATGCCCTTCACGTCCACCATATAAATAAAGCCCGGTCTTAAAATGGTAAACAAGACCAGTGTACTCAGGATAGAGCCGAAAATCCCCTGTAAAGAGTACGCAATTAAACAGCCCAGTGCTATAATAATAACAAGGTTGATATTATTTCGCTGTTTATACGTAAATATCGACATATCTGATTGGCTATTTTTCCAGGTTAATGGCCCTCATTTTATTGTAAAGCGTTTTGCGGTCAATGTTCAGGATTTTGGCAGCCTTGGTTTTATTAAAGTTTACTTCTCTCAAAACTTTTAAAATGGCATCATATTCCGCTTCCAGGGCTGCATTCTTTAAATCCCGGGGCCGCTCGGTACGCGACATGGTATTTTCTATGGCGTTTGCCCTGGCATAGGTAGAAATCTCTAACGGCAGTGCTTTCAGCTGGATTTCCTGGCTTTCTGTAAGTAAGGTTGCCCTTCTGATCACATTTTTCAGCTCCCTTACATTTCCTGGCCAGTTATAGGTTAAAAAACAATCTTCCACTTCGGGAGAAAAGCCCTGCACACTCCTGCCCAGCTCCTGGTTGGCCACCTCCAGGAAGGTATTGGCAAAAATCAGGATATCCCGTCCCCGCTGGCTTAAAGGTGGAAGGTCAATAGAAAATTCATTAAAACGATGGTATAGGTCTTCCCTGAACTTTCCTTTCTGAATGGCATTGCCCAGGTTCTCGTTCGTGGCCACAATGATGCGCACGTCCAGGTCTATTTCTTTGGTACTGCCAATGCGCTTTATTTTTCGTTCCTGTACCGTTCTTAACAAGGCTGCCTGGATGTCATATGAGAGGTTACCTACTTCATCCAAAAAAAGCGTGCCCCCGTTAGCCATTTCAAAATGGCCTATCTTAGTATATAAGGCCCCTGTAAAAGAGCCTTTTTCGTGTCCGAAAAACTCACTTCCTGCCAGTTCCTTGGTTAAAGATCCGCAGTCCATGGCTACGAAAGGGTTATCCTTTCTCGGGCTGTTCAAATGAATTGCTTTGGCCACAGATTCTTTACCTGTTCCGCTCTCACCAGTTAAAATTACACTGTAGGCCGTTGGCGCTACCAATTGGATCTGCTTTAACAAATGTCTTGAAGCATTACTTTGCCCCGCAACAAAGTTATCCGCCTGGTTGTAGATCTGTTGCTTTTGGATCCGCTGTTTAGGCGCTTCTGAAACCTCGGGTATAGCGGCAACATTCAGCGCAATCTGCGTTTCGATAGATTTATTGATCGTATTCAGGATCTCGTCCGGATAAAGGGGCTTGGTAATGTAATCGTAAGCACCAAGCTTGATCAGTTCTACTGCAAGTTTAATATCAGAGTAACCTGTGATGATGATCACACCTGTTCTTGGGTATTTCTCCTTGATCTTGATCAGCATTTCTTTACCGTCTGTATCTTCCAGGCGGTAATCGCACAATACCAGATCATAATACTCTTTAGCCAGATATTCCATCGCAGAGACACCGCTTGTAGCAGTAGATACACTAAAGGAATTTCGCGTTAAAAATTTAGATAATAGTATCCCAATATTTATTTCATCATCAACAATTAATATTTTTCTCATAGATATTTATTGAATAATACTGAGATAAATATAAGAGAGTTTTTTTGTTATGGGAAATATTCTCTACACTTTTTGCAAGGCAATTCCCCTCAAAAGCAAAACAGCAGGTTAAAAAATTGTAAATATACCTTTAAAAACCCGCTTAAAAGATAAAAAAAGGCTATTTTGCGGTAAATACAGGTTTTCTCTTTTCTAAAAAAGCCAGGGTCCCTTCTTTGAAATCCAATGTATTAAAACACTTTCCAAATTCTTCAATCTCCTTTTCAAAGCCATTTTCATCAGAACCGGCTGCTGCATTGACAGCTTTTATTGCAGCCGCAATGGCCAAAGGCGCGCGGAGCGTAATTTTCGCCAGCAGACTTTCCGCTTTGGCCATCAGTTCTCCCTGAGGAACGACGGCATTTACCAGGCCAATGCTTTCTGCCTGTGCTGCGGTGATCATATCTGCTGTGCAGATCATTTCCAGGGCCCTTCCTTTTCCTACCAATTGCGTCAACCGTTGGGTACCCCCATAGCCAGGGATCAGGCCCAATGAAGTTTCGGGCAAACCCAGTCTGGCATGATCCGAAGCCACACGGATGTGGCAGGCCATGGCCAGTTCCAGTCCACCGCCCAGCGCAAAACCATTGATAGCGGCAACAACCGGCTTAGGGCAATTCGCGATGGCATTAAAAACACTTTCCTGACCTTTCCTGGCCAGTTCTTCGCCCTGCTGTCCGTTATAATCGGCAAACTCAGCAATGTCTGCACCTGCAACAAATGCTTTTTCGCCAGCGCCAGTAAGCAAAATACCCCTCACCTCATCGTTGACAGCTGCAAATGCAATCACATCGGCAAGCTCCGCCAAAGTTTCTTTATTTAAGGCATTTAACTTTTGCTCCCTGTTGATGGTTACATACAATACCTGATCTTTTAATTCCGATAAAATGTGCTGATAAGTCATGATCTAAAAATTTCTGTTTTCTGTAACCCAGTTCCTGATATAATTAACAATACTTTCCATGGTTGTACCCGGGGCAAATAGTTCTCCTACACCGATCTCTTTAAGTTTATCCCTATCCCCTTCAGGAATGATCCCCCCACCGGTGAGCAATACATCTGTTACTTTTTTCTGTTTCATGAGCGCTACGACCTTTGGGAAAACCGTCATATGGGCTCCTGACAGGATCGAAATCCCGATGGCATCAACATCTTCCTGTAAAGCCGCATTTACCACCATCTCCGGAGTCTGGCGCAAGCCCGTATAGATGACCTCCATACCTGCATCCCTTAAAGAAGTCGCAATCACTTTTGCCCCTCTGTCATGACCGTCCAATCCAACCTTGGCTACTAAAACCCGGATAGGCCTGTTTAATGCATTGCTCATAATTTATGCTAATAAGTAGGCTGTAAATGTAAGTAAATTAGCGGTTTTATGTTAACTTTGGCTACAAAATTACAGTTTATATGAGTGAGGAAAGATCATTGAACTTTATTGAAGAGATCATTGAGAACGATTTAAATAGTGGAAAATACGAAAAACTGATCACCCGGTTTCCACCGGAACCTAACGGGTATTTGCACATTGGCCATGCCAAAGCCATTTGCTTAAACTTTGGTTTAACTAAAAAATATGGCGGCTATACCAACCTTAGGTTTGACGATACCAATCCGGTTACCGAAAAAACAGAATATGTGAACAGCCAGCAGGCCGACATCAAATGGCTGGGCTTTGATTGGAAAAACATACATTATACTTCTGATTATTTTGACACCCTGTATGACTATGCCGTACAGCTGATCCATAAAGGCCTGGCCTATGTAGACGACAGTACCGCTGATGAAATTGCAACCCAGAAAGGAACGCCTACGGAACCGGGCAAGGACAGTCCATACCGCAGCCGCAGCACCGAAGAGAACCTGGAGCTGTTTTCCCGCATGAAAAATGGGGATTTTGAAGATGGTACCTGCACTTTACGGGCAAAAATAGACATGGCCAGCCCCAACATGATCATGCGCGACCCCATTATTTACCGCATCAAACATGCAGCACATCACCGCACCGGAAACAAATGGTGCATTTACCCGATGTATGATTTCGCACACGGACAAAGCGACAGCATTGAAACCGTTACACATTCGCTCTGTTCTCTGGAATACGTATCGCACCGGGAACTGTATGACTGGTGTATAGAAAAACTGGAGATCTATCCTTCTAAACAATATGAATTTGCCCGTTTAAACCTCTCTTATACCGTAATGAGCAAACGGAAATTGCTCCAGCTGGTTAATGAAGGAGTGGTTAGTGGCTGGGATGATCCCCGTATGCCAACCATCAGCGGTTTGAAAAGAAGAGGCTATACGCCGGAGAGCATCCGCGAGTTTTGCGAGCGGATTGGTGTGGCAAAAAGAGAGAACCTGATTGAATTAAGCCTGCTGGAATTCTGTGTAAGAGAGCACCTGAACAAAACGGCCAACCGTGTAATGGCGGTTATGGACCCGATAAAGCTGGTCATTACCAATTATCCGGAAGGAAAAGAAGAGACGCTGATTGGCGAAAACAACCCGGAGGCGGAAGACAAAGGTGGGAGCAGGGACATCCCTTTCAGCAATGAACTTTGGATCGAGCGTGACGATTTCATGGAAGAACCTGCTAAAAAATGGTTCAGACTGGCCCCCGGCACAATGGTCAGGCTAAAACATGCCTATATCGTGAAATGTGAAGGTTTTGTAAAAGACGAAACAGGCAAGGTAACCGAAATACACTGTACCTATTTCCCCGAATCAAAAAGTGGTGAAGATACCAGTGGCATCAATGTCAAAGGAACAATTCACTGGGTAAGCACCAAACATGCAAAAAGTGCCGAGATCCGGATGTACGACCGCCTGTTCAGTGTGGAGTCTCCTGACGCTGAAGAAGGCGATTTCAAAGATTACCTGAACCCAAACAGCATTGAAATAATTGAAAGGGCTTATATAGAGCCTTCCCTGGCTGCAGCCGATCCCGATGCACGTTACCAGTTCATCAGAAAAGGTTATTACTGCCTGGATAAGGATTCCAGTCCGGATCATCTTGTTTTTAACCGTACGGTATCCCTTAAAGATGCCTGGGCAAAAGGAAACAAATAAAAAAAGCGCCTTTAAGGCGCTTTTTTTATTTACAGGTATTTTTTGTACACATTAAATAAGATCAGTTTATCTGCGGGAGTAAGTACCTGGCTGATGTCCGTCTGTACAAAATGGATTTTAAATGCCTCAATTGCTGCATTCAGGTTTTTCACATTGTAACCAATGATCCGCAAGGCCGCTACGGTATCAAAGTCATCAGGCGGCATCACCAGCACATCATCATACCAATAGCCAAAGCCAGCCTCAGCCATTTTTTTCCATGGAAAATTCCTCGGGTCATTTTTGCGTCCCGGAGCGATATCAGCATGGCCAATAAAGTTTGCAGTAGGAATGTTGTATCTTTTTTTCAATGCCCTGAGCACTGTGACTAAACTCTTTATCTGTACATCCGAATAAGGTTCACGTCCATTGTTGTCTATTTCTATCCCGATAGAAGAAGAATTGAGGTCCATATCATTGCCCCACCTGGATACCCCGGCATGGTTTGCCCGCAGGTAATCATTGACCATCTGGAACACTTTTCCATCGCGCCCGATTACATAATGAGAACTTACCTGGGTACGGGTAAGGGTAAAGGTCTTTAAGGTTTGTGCCGAAGAATCCTGGGCGGTATGGTGCAGCACTACAAAATTTGGCTTACGGATACCAAAATTAACAGAGCCAACCCAGGATAAAGGATGGACAGGCAAGGAATCAATCGCCTGGTTTAGCGGTGGGGCTGCTTTTATCGTTTCGGCAAAATTCTTAGCCTGCTTTTTGTATACTTTATTCGTAGCCGCATACTTATTTGTGGAACATGCCGCCAGTAAAAACAAAGGGATAAAATAAAGACAGTACCGGTTAAAATGTTGTAGTATCATAATAGAAGTATATAGGATGTGAAATTACTATTTTTTACTAATTTCGTTGCATGCTATTAATTTCATAGCAGGAACAAAGACATCAACCCTATGAAGAAGACCCATAAAATAAGCCTGATCCTTGCCGGATGCGCCGTTTTTGCAGGTATTGCCGCTTGTACCAATTCCCAGAAACCAAGCCATACGGAAACTAAAAATATAAGTTCCGGCAGCGACAGCCTTCAGCGCTATGTAAACGAACGCCTGGGCATTTATGAAACGGTTAAATTGACCACCAACCTGAACGACCTGACCGTTAATGAACGCAAAATAATTCCTTTACTGATCCAGGCCGCAAAAATTATGGACGACCTGTTCTGGAAACAGGCCTATCCCCAGCGTGACAGCCTGCTGAGCACCATTAAAGATGAAAAGACCAGGGCCTTTTTAGAAATAAATTATGGGCCATGGGATCGGTTAAACGGCGACAAGCCATTCGTGGATGGCATAGGCCCAAAGCCCGCTGCATCCAGCTTTTACCCGGCCGGCATGACCAAAGAAGAACTGGAAAAATCTGAGGTTAAAGACAAGCTTGGACTTTATTCCGTAATTCAAAGAGATACCGCAGGTAAATTAATCTCCATGCCTTATCACATACTTTATGCAGCAGAGCTTCAAAAAGCATCCAACCTGCTTAAACAGGCCGCTTTGCTTGCGGAAGATGCCGGATTTAAAAAATACCTGAACCTTCGTGCCGATGCCCTCGTTACCGATGTTTATGGCCCAAGCGACTATGCCTGGCTGGACATGAAAACGAATACACTCGACATCATCATAGGGCCTATTGAGAATTATGAAGACAAGTTATTTAATGCCCGCGCAGCCTACGAATCGTATGTATTGGTAAAAGACAAGGTATGGAGCAAAAGACTGGCAAAATACGTGAGCATGCTGCCGGAACTGCAACAGGGCCTTCCGGTTGAAGCGAAGTATAAACGCGAAAAGCCAGGTACAGATTCTGAACTGAATGCTTACGATGTATTGTACTATGCCGGGGATTGCAATGCGGGATCAAAAACCATTGCGGTTAACCTGCCTAACGATGAAGTGATCCAGCAAAAGAAAGGAACCCGGCGTTCCCAGCTAAAGAATGCCATGAAAGCCAAATTTGATAAGATCCTGATCCCTATTGCTAAAGAATTGATAGACAAAGAACAACAGCAGTATATCAATTTCGATGCTTTTTTTGCCAATGTCATGTTCCATGAGGTTGCGCATGGCCTGGGCATTAAAAAAACCATTACCGGAAAAGGCTTTGTCAAGGAAGCGCTGCAGGAACAGTATTCCTGGCTCGAAGAAGGGAAAGCAGATGTATTGGGCCTGTATATGGTTACCGGCCTGCTCAAAAAAGGAGAATTACAGGGCGACATCAAAACTTTTTATACCACCTATATGGCCGGAATTTTACGCTCTGTAAGGCTTGGTGCGGCCAGCGCCCATGGTAAGGCCAATATGCAATGCTTCAATTTCTTTAAAGAAAACGGAGCCTTTATCAGGAACAGCGATGGAACCTACAAGGTGGATTTCAGCAAGTTTGAGGGAGCAATGAACAAATTAAGCCATTTCATCATCACCCTGCAGGGCAATGGAGATAAAGCCGCCGTAGAAGCCAGCCAGAAAAAGATGGCCGTAATTTCAGCAGAACTACAGGCGGACCTGGATAAATTGACCAAAAGGGGAATACCTGTTGATATTGTTTTCGAACAGGGTGTCGATGTTTTAGGCGTTAAATAGCCAAATGTTTGCTGATGATATCTTCCAGCTCTTCGATATCGAAGGGTTTGGACAGATAGCCATCAGCCCCAGCCTGATCAGCCAGTGACTTCACGTCATTGTTGGCCGAAAAATAAATCACCGGGATATTTTTTAGCGCACTGTGTGCCTTTAACTCCCTGGTCGCATCTATTCCGCCAACATCCGGTAGCCAGTTGTCCATAAAAATGATATCCGGCGTATAAGCCATCACCTGGTCTATGATATTATTAGAAGTAGAAGACGTTTTAATGTCATATCCTGCATCCTGCAAAATAATGGTACACAACTCTAAAATGTCTGTATTGTCGTCAAATACGAATACTTTTTTATTCATAGCCATTTGATCTTCTCCTGATTAAGGTAGCAAATTTATGAATTCTCCGATAGCTTCTATGCTTAATTCATGATCTATTTGCACATGGAGCTTCGCCTGTGCCGGCATATAAGCAACTTGTGCCGTCTCCGGGTCCTGTATTGCCGTTGTTCCGTCCCAGGCTTTAACGCTCTTCAGGCCATTCACACCATCCGCATTCGAGCCCGAAAGCAGCAGACAGACCAATTCTGACCCGTACACTTCTGCTGCGGTCTGAAATGTGGCATCAATGGCCGGTCTCGAATAATTTATCTTTTCAGAATAATCCAATGAAAAGGTCTGGTCCTGTTCAATCAGTAAATGGTAATCTGAAGGCGCGACATAAACTGTTCCCGCCAGTATCTTTTCCTTCTCATCCACTTCCTTCACCCTAAGCTTCGTACGTGTGGACAATAAAACAGGCAACAGGGAATCTGCTCCGTGTTTTCGGTGCACCACAATAATGATCGGAAAATCAATGTCAGGCTTAACCACAGGTAATACTTTTAGCAATACATCCAGGCTGCCGGCAGAACCCCCTATAATAAATGCTTTACATTTCTTCATCAGCCTACCTTTCTCCATATTTTTTCTCCGGGCAGCCGCTTGTACCTTTTCGCAATCCTGGAAAAGTCGACCGTTTCCTTAGTGCCAAGGGCGAGATATCCCAGCCCCTCCAGGCTATTGTCAAAAAGATCCAGCACTTTGTGCTGTAATTCCCGGTCAAAATAGATCAGTACATTTCTGCAGAGAATTAACTGGAACTCATTAAAAGAATGATCAGAAACCAGGTTATGCGTAGAAAATATGATCTTGCTCTTCAGCTCCTCATTAAATTTGGCCAGCGAATAACTGGCCGTATAATAACTCGAAAAATCTTTAGCCCCACCTGAGAGGATATAATTCTCTGAGTATTGCTTCATCTGGCTCATGGCAAACATGCGCTGCCCTGCTTTTTCCAAAACCGCCGGGTTCAGGTCAGTAGCGTAGATCAAAGATTTGTGCAGTAAATTTAATTCCTTTAAAATGATGGAAATGGAATAGGCTTCCTCACCGGTAGAGCAACCTGCAAGCCAGATCCGTATAAAAGGGTAAGTACCCAGTTTAGGCAAAACCTCTTCCCTTAATGTCCTAAAAAAAGAAGGGTCCCTGAACATCTCTGTTACGTTTACCGTGATCTGTTCCACAAAGCGCTTAAAATAAGCCTGGTCGTCCGAAATCTGATACCGGAACTCCGCAAAGCTTAAAGCCTTGTCTAAAGCATACAACCTGGAAATTCTGCGTTTTAGTGATGCCCTCGAATAACCTGTAAAATCGTAGCCGTACTGCTCCAGCAGATCGGAAAGCAGGATCTCTACATGTTCATCATTAATTACAGGAATGTCTAACATCTATTTCGCTAAAATATACTGGTCCAGCAACCGGATTAACTCTTCTACATTTATCGGCTTGGAAATGTAACCAACCGCTCCAGCGTTTAAACACCTTTCTCTATCACCCATCATCGCCTGGGCAGTAACCGCGATCACCGGAATATCCTTCAATGAGGGATGCTTACTCATGCTATCCATTGCCTCATAACCATCCATATCCGGCATCATCATGTCCATCAGCACTACGGTAATGTCCCTGTTCGCCTCCAATATATCCAGCCCTTCCTGTCCGCCTGTGGCCGAAAGGCATTGGTATCCTTTTGCTTTTAATACTGCGGTTAAAGCAAAAATATTCCTGCTATCGTCGTCAACTATTAATATTTTACTATTTGCCATATGGGTTAAAACATGGAATTTATTAATTATACCTTATCGTAAAGCCAAACCCTTAACAAGGAGATCAGCTGATCAATGTCAACCGGTTTCGAAATGTAATCCGAAGCCCCGGCAGCAATGCATTTCTCCCTGTCGCCCATCATTGCTTTTGCTGTAACAGCCAGAACAGGCAATTGTTTGTAGGCAGCAATCTTCCGGATCTCCTTTGTGGTCTCATATCCGTCCATCTCCGGCATCATCATGTCCATCAGCACAATATCAACCAAAGGGTTGTCCTTAAGCGTTTGCAGGGCTTCTTTGCCGTCTGTGGCAGCCAGCACTTTCATTTTATGTTGCTCCAGGGCCTTTGTTAAAGAGAAAATATTACGCACATCATCGTCTGCGATCAGCACAGTTTTATGGTGCAAAACCTCATACAAGCCGCCCAGTTTTTCCGATCCATTTTTTTTATGCTTTCCTTCTTCTGCCTTTTCTTCCACCAGGTGAAGGAACAAAGCCGCTTCATCCAGAATCCGCTGGTAAGAATGCGCCGTTTTTACCACAATAGAATCCGCATATTGTTTAATGCGGCTTTCCTCTCCCTTCGACAGGTTTTTACCGGTAAAAATGATGATCGGCAGATTTTCCAGGCCTTCGCTTTTCTTAATCGTGTCCAGCGTATCGTACACGCTTTTATCGGGAACCCCCATATCCAGGATCACGCAATCCACCTCTTTTTTGTTTAGCGCACCAATACTCTGCGTTACATTATCCGCAACTTCAGTCTGGATGCTGTAATTGCTCAAAAAATAACTTAAGGCTTCTGCATGTTGCTTATTTTCTTCTACAATCAATACCTTTTTTGGATGCCTGCTCAGGGCAAGCTCCAGCTTCTGGAAAATCTGCTGCATATGTTCCAGTGCTACCGGCTTGTTGATAAAATCGACCGCTCCCTTTAATAAGCTTTCCTTTTTTACCTCCAGCGAAGACATGATGTGCACAGGGATAGGCCTGGTTTGCGGATTGGCTTTCAGTTCTTCCATCACCTGCCAGCCATCCTTTACCGGGAGCTGTATATCCAGCAATATGGCCAGTGGCCGGTAATGATTGGCCAGTTCAATACCCATATCACCCCGCACCGCAACAATGCCCTTATAATTTCGCTTCCGCGTAAACTTGAGCAGGGTTTTGGCAAAATTGGTATCATCTTCAATGATCAGGATCACCCGGTCGCCCGGTTTAATGTCATCCCGGTCATCTTCAATCTCCTTCGGAATGTGGTCTACCGTGAAGCGTTCTGCCACAACAGGTTCGATCTTTTCGATATACACAGGGGTAGCGATCATATCCTGCCCTATAACCGTGCTAACTGCTGCCATACGGTCTACCGGCAAACTCAGGGTAAACTCACTGCCCACGTTTTCCTTACTGGTCAGTTCTATTTCCCCTCCCAAAAGCTTAGACAGCTCCCTGCTGATGGACAGGCCAAGACCAGTGCCACCAAATTTGCGCCGCGTCGAACCATCTGCCTGCTGAAAAGCTTCAAAGATCAGGCCCTGCTTATCCGATGGAATGCCAATTCCTGTATCTGTTACCTTAAATAAAATGGATTTGCCGGCCTCATCTTTTCTAACCGTTAAAGTAACCTTCCCGGCTGAAGTAAATTTAATGGCATTGGAAAGCAGGTTCTTTAAAATCTGTTCCAGGCGCATTTTGTCTGTATTGATGCCCGAAAGATCCTGCTCCACATCAATAACCAGGTCCAGGTGCTTATTTTTTGCAATCGGGCTAAACAGTGAGCGCATATCCGTTGCCACCTCATTGATGCTGATGTCTGCAAATTCAAGTTTCATTTTGCCAGCCTCAATTTTCGAGAGATCAAGGATTTCATCAATCAGGCCCAAAAGGCCCTGCCCCGAACTTTGGATCACTTCTGCATATTCGATATATTCCTTATCGAGCTCCTTATTTTCAGACATCAGTTTGGACAACAATAAAATAGAGTTCAAAGGCGTACGGAGTTCATGTGACATGTTGGCCAGGAATTCCGATTTATATTTTGTACTCTGCTCCAGCTGTTCTGCCTTATGCTGTATGTCCAGGTTACGCTCCTGTATCAACTGGTTCTTTTCTTCCAGCAAGCTGGTCCGCTCTTCCAGCTCCTGGTTGCTCTGCAAAAGTTCTTCCTGTTGTACGCGCAATTCCTCTTCTGAAGTCTGGATTCTTTGGGTTTGCGCCTCCAGCTCCGCGTTCAGCCCTTCCAGCTCCCTGTGCTGTGCCTGCAATTCTTCTGCCTGCGCCTGGGTTTCTTCTAAAAACTCCTGCAATTTCTTTCGGTTCTGCGCAACATGTATGGCAATGCCGATATTGGTAGAAATGCTGTTCAGAAAATCGAGCTGTAAAGGGGTATAACTTTGCAGAGAACCAAACTCCATTGCCCCAACTACTTCCCCATCCCTAAAAATCGGAACGGCCACCACATTGCGCGGCCTGGTATTGCCCGTAGCATAGCTGATGGTCAGCTCCCCCTCAGGAATGTCATTGATCAAAATCTGTTTTCCCGACTGCACGGCCTGTCCAATCAGGCCTTCACCAGGTTTCAGGCTCCGTCTTTGCTGATCTTCCATCAGCGAATAGCTCCCCGCCATATGTAGCAACTGGTCCTCTTCCACCAGGTAAAAGGCAGCCACCTGGCTGTTGGTAAGTCCGACAATGTTATCCAATACGTCATGGGCAAGTTCACTGACCGTTTTCTCCCCCACCATTTTATCATTCAATGCTGCAATGCCAGATTGTAACCATTCTTTATCGCCAAGCAGAGAGAACGAATATTGTAAAGACTCAGCCATGGCATTCAATGATCCGGCAAGGCTTCCGAGTCCGTCCTTTACTTCCTCTTCCAGCCTGACCTGGTAATCCCCGCTGGAAATCTGTGCAGCAATTCCCTGTATAACTTCTATTCTGTTGTCAATTTCTTCGTTTTTTTCCTGCAGTTCCTGCTGCAGTTTTACCCTTTCATTAAAATCAGAAGAGACCTTCCGGTAAAAGAAAAAGGTGATCAGAATCGCTAAGAAAGCCGCCAAAACAATCAACGCCGGGGTATAACCTGCCAGCTTGTTCATGTCCGCTGTTCTCAGTTCCAATAGCCTTTTCTCTTCGGCCTGCATGGTTTTTATCAGTTCCCTGGCCGAATCCATATAGGTCTTACCATTGATCAGTTCCGCAACACTCACATTTCCACCCCTGCTTTTTACCCCAACCGTATTTTCAAGAATTTGCAACCGGCCTTCAATTACTTCCCGTAATTTCTTCACATTCCTTTGCTGAAAAGGATTATCTATGGTTTCCACTGCCACTTCATCCAATAAGGCAATTGCATGCAGTTTCGCCCCGTTATAAGGCTCCAAAAAATCCTTGTCACCAGTAAGCAGGTAACCCCGCTGTCCCGTTTCTGCATCTTTCAATATAGAAATCACCCCATCCAGTTTGGTCATCACTTCATTGCTGTGCTGCACCATATCGGCACTCTGGATCAGGCTTTTTATACTCAGATAAGAAGCCAGTGAAGTGATGAACAGGATCAGCAAAGACAGTCCTAAACCGATCCTCAGGTTATTTTTTATTGTTCTTTTGCTCATAAATTCTTTGTTTAATCTGTTTCAGGGCCCACATTTAAGGGAAGTGTAAAGTAAAATTCCGAGCCTTTTCCAAGCTCACTTTTTACGCCAACCGTTCCGCCGTGCCGGTTAATAATTTCGGCTGAAATGTACAAGCCTATACCCAGTCCCTGAAAATGAATAGCCGTTTCTTCTACCCTATAAAATTTCTCAAATACATTTTTCTGCATTTCAGGTGCAATACCTATCCCAAAATCGCGGACACCAATATAGAGCTGATCGTCATTTGTGCTGATATTGATCTCAATTTCGTTTGTTCCGGGCGAATATTTGATGGCATTGGTCAAAAAATTAACAATGACCTGTTCAATGCGCATTTCATCCGCATAGATCTCCTGCGAAGCTATTCCTTTCCTGATGATGTTAAAGGTTGGATTTGCCTGATGGATCACTTCCAGGACTCCATCAAGCAGCGTGTCCAGCACAAAATGTTTTTTGTTGAACTTGAGTTTACCGCTCTCTATTTTAGAAATATCCAGCAGATCGGCAATCAGCTCATTTAACTTTTCCAATTGGACCTGTGCCTTTGCAAGGTGCTTTTTAACCGTAGGAATATCTCCCTTATCGATACTCCTGCTCAACAATTGTACATAACCCTTCACACTGGTCAACGGTGTTTTCAATTCATGGCTCGCAATACTGATAAATTCATCCTTTTTCCGTTCCGCTTTTTTCCTGAACTCAATTTCATCCAGTAAAGCTTTTTGTATCTCTATCAGTTTCCGGCTTTGTTCATAAATGCGGTAAAAGGTCTTTACCTTTAACAACAGCACCCCCATATCCACCGGCTTGGTGATGTAATCCAGCCCTCCTGAAGAATAACCTTTCGTAATAAATTTAAGCTCCGTGTTTGCAGCAGAAAGGAAAATGATTGCTGTTTCTTTGGCCTTACTGTAACCGGAAATTGCTTCAGCAACTTCAAATCCATCCATTCCGGGCATCTGAACATCCAGAATGATCAGTACATATTCATTTTTAAGTACTTTTTTTAAGGCCTCTTCTCCTGATGATGCAGTATCGACTTCAAAATTATGCCGCTCCAGAACCTTTTTTAAAGAAATCAGGTTCTCGGGGGTATCATCCACTATTAATATCATTATTAAAAATAAATAAGGCTTTTAAAATTTAGAAACGTATGTGTAATGGTGTAATACTAATTTATACAAGTTTATAAGTTTAAACTTATATATTATCATTTTGTTGCAAAACAATGGAATTATAGCCTGCCAGAATTAAATGTATCGCCTTCCTTGATGTCGCCGGTATCGAAGCCTTTTTTAAACCAGTACATCCGCTGCTCGGAAGTGCCATGGGTAAATGCATCCGGCACAACTTCGCCCTGTGCCTGCTTTTGAAGCCTATCATCGCCAATTGCATTGGCAGCAGTAAGCGCTTCTTCAATATCCCCTTCTTCCAGTTTAAAATCTTTCAGGTTCCGGGCCTGGTGGGCCCATAACCCGGCAAAAAAATCAGCCTGAAGCTCCAGCTTAACAGACAACCGATTGTATTCCTTTTCACTCACGCGACCTCTTGCCTGCTGCAGCTGATCAGAAATCCCCAGCAGGTTTTGCACATGATGGCCCACTTCATGTGCGATCACATAGGCCTGGGCAAAATCACCCGCTGCACCAAACCTGTCTTTTAAATCCTGATAAAATGTGAGATCAATATATACCTGATGATCTGCAGGGCAGTAAAATGGCCCTACAGCCGAACTTGCATTGCCACAGGCGGATTGCACCATATTGGTAAACAGGACCATTCTTGGTTTTTCATACGCCTTGCCCATGGCCTGAAACTGTTGTTCCCAAACCTGGTTGGTCGATTCCAGTACCCCATCAACAAATTTGCCTTCTGCATCCGTTGGGTCACCTGTTTTACCTTCAGTTTGTGTCATCTCCCCAACCGGAAGCTGACTAACAACTCCTGTAAGGTCTTTGCCAAAAAGCAGACCCAAAACAATAATGATAATACCTACGCCGCCACCGAGTTTTGCGCCTCCGCTCATCCCTCTTCTGTCGTCTATATTGCCACTTCCTTTACCGAACCATTGCATATCAATTCTTTTAATTTGGTTTATAAAAATTTGCGACAATTGTTATACCAAAAATAAAAGAATTGAAGATTAATTAAATGCAGCTATCGCCTTATGGATTCTTTTTGTACTTTCCTCAGCCCCCAGGTTTACCAAAATATCAAATACTCCGGGCCCAAATTTCCCGCCAACCAGCATGATCCTCAAAGGAAGCATCAGTTCTCCCGGCTTAAAATTATGCGCTGCAGCCAATGCTTTAAACTTTTCTTCCAGTTCAGCGCCAACAAGGCCGTCTTTTATTTCCATAGCATAAGCCTCAAAAAAAGCCGCTTTTTCTGCCGTCCATTTGGGTTGTACTGCTGCCAGATCATATTCCTTCGGCGCGATAAAAAAGTATAGGCCCTGCGCCACAAAATCAGGAAGCAGGTTACAGCGATCTTTAATTAGGTCAATGACCTTTTCCAGTCTTGCATCCGCATCAAGCTCAATGCCCTGTACCGAAAAAGCCTGCTTTACAAATGGGAGCAATTTTTTTGGCGCTGAATTTTTGATCCATTCGTGGTTATACCATTTGGCCTTTTCGAAATCAAATTTAGCCCCGGCCTTACTGATCCTTTCCACAGAGAATTTATCAACCAGTTCCGTTAAAGTAAACAGTTCCTGGTCTGTCCCGTCATTCCAGCCCAGCATGGCCAATAAGTTAACAAATGCTTCGGGCATAAAACCAAGTTCTTTAAAGCCCCTGGTCAGGTCGCCGGTTTTAGGGTCTGTCCAATTTTGTGCATAGACCGGAAAACCCAGCCTGTCGCCATCTCTTTTGCTGAGCTTACCGTTGCCATCCGGCTTTAAAATTAAGGGCAGGTGTACCCATTGCGGCATTTCATCTGCCCATCCCAGGTACCGCCACAGCAGAATATGGATCGGTGCCGATGGAAGCCACTCTTCGCCCCTGAAAATATGGCTGATCTCCATCGCCCTGTCGTCTGCAACAACAGCAAGATGATAAGTCGGCATGCCATCTGCCTTCAGTAAAACTTTATCGTCAACCAAATTGGTATCAAAACTAACATGCCCCCTGATCAGGTCTGTAAAAGAAACCAGCTCATCCGCAGGCATCTTGATCCGTACCACATGCGGCGTGTTCTTTGCCAAAAGCGCCTGTACCTCTTCTTCGGCCAGGGTAAGCGAATTTCTCATTTCTGCCCTTGTAGCAAGGCCATAAGTAAAATTCGGGACCGCCTTGCGTTTCTCCTCCAACTCTTCCGGAGTGTCAAAGGCATAATAAGCATGGCCACTGGAAATCAGCTGGTCGGCATATTGTTTATACGTAGATTTCCTTTCGCTTTGACGATATGGGCCGAATGCGCCACCCAGTACAGGGCTTTCATCCGGGCTTATTCCGCACCATTCCAGGCAGGAAACGATATATGCTTCGGCACCTGGTACAAAACGGGTCTGGTCGGTATCCTCTACCCGTAAAATAAATGTGCCGTTGTGCTTTTTAGCAAACAGATAATTGAATAAAGCGGTACGTACCCCGCCTAAATGCAATCCCCCTGTTGGGCTGGGGGCAAATCGTACTCTTACTTTCTTTTCCATATTCAGCTTGCAAAGATATATTTTTTAGCGTTTGATGCCCCATGCAGCGTCGAAAGAGAATGGTAATTTTTCCTGCTGCTACATTATTTAATTGCTTAATCCTGCATTTTTAAATGCTATTTTGTAATTTGGCTTCATAATCCTATGAACCCTTACGAGAAAAAACGTCGCTGGAAATTCTTTTTACTGATATTTGCCATTGTTATTGGCACTGCTTCTGTTTTTTACAGCGACTTCTTCGTAAAAAAAATGGAACGGGAAGAACAATTGCAATTCCAGCTTTACGTGAAGGTAACTGAACAAACGCTGGCCATGTATGATGATGACCGGTATACCGGGCTGATCGACCTGATCAGGACAAATACCAAACTGCCCGTCATCATGACCGATTCAAAAGGCGACATTATCACTTATCAGGGGCTGGACTCTACAAAAACCAATTACGACCTGCAAAAGAAAGCCAATGTCAATTATGATCCTGCTTATTTTGCCAGGGAGCTTAGAAAAATGAAAAAGCAGCATCCTGCTACCCCTATTTTAGGTGGCGATGATACCCGCTGGTATATTTACCATAAAGATTCGGCAACGCTTACCCAGCTCCGGTATTTTCCTTACATCCAGCTGGCGGTAATCGGCTTGTTTTTAATTACGGCGTACATTGCCTTTAGCTCTGCCCGTAAAGCGGAACAGGACCAGGTTTGGGTAGGTATGGCCAAAGAAACTGCACACCAGCTGGGCACCCCGATATCTTCACTTATGGCCTGGGTTGAACTGATCAAATCGCGTTTTGACGCCGAAGATGACCCACTGATCGCCGAAATGGAAAACGACATCAAGCGACTGGAGGTGATTACTGATCGTTTTTCGAAGATTGGCTCTAAACCCATCGTGGAAGATCATGTCGTGTATACGGTCATTTACAACTTTGTAGCATATTTTAAGCTCCGCACCTCTGATAAAATCGTATTCAGCATCGTTGGCGACGAGCAGGTCCGGGCACTGTTGAATGTTCCACTTTTTGACTGGGTAATAGAAAACCTGCTAAAAAATGCCGCCAATGCCATTGAAAATGAAGGGAACATTACCATAACCATCATTGAAAACTTAACCAAGGAAGAAGTATTTATAGATGTGACTGATACCGGCAAGGGCATTGCCCGCTCTAAGTTTGATGCCGTATTCCAACCCGGGTATACGACAAGAAAACGCGGCTGGGGCCTGGGCCTTTCCCTTACCAAAAGGATCATTGAAAATTATCACAATGGACAGATCTTTGTGAAAGACTCTGAACTGGGCAAAGGCACTACTTTTCGCATCGTTTTAAAAAGCAGCATAACTTATGAACCGACCTCAAATACATGAGTACCCCGCCTGGGGGGAACAATACATCAGCCTGGTAGAAGGGGATGTATTGGAAGTCCTTCAGCAACAAGCTTCAGACTTTCCGGATTTTATCAACAGTCTGGTAGAAAAGGCAGATTATGCTTATGCACCCGGCAAATGGACCATAAAAGAACTCATTGGTCACATCATCGATACCGAACGCATCCTTACTTATCGCTTAACTTGTTTCGCCCGGGCCGAAAACCATGCGCTTCCGGGTTTTGAAGAGGATGATTATGTCGCCCATGCACATTTTCAGGACAGAAGCCTGCTGAGTTTTTCGGACGAGTTTTCTTTGTTGAGGAAATCGAATATGTACCTGTTTAACTCCTTATCAGAAACCGAATTGAACCGGAGCGGAACCGCATCTGAAAGACAAATTTCAGTAAGGGCCTTGCTCTTTGTGATAGCCGGGCACATCATCCATCATACACAGGTGATTAAAAACCGCTATTTATAAACTGAATTACCTGAGTTCAGCCCTGATCCTGCTTAGAGTTACCTGGGTTACGCCCAGGTAAGAGGCAATATAGCCAAGCTGGATTCTTTGGATCAGCGCAGGATTTTCACGCAGCAGATCACCGTAACGTTCGGCAGCTGTTCTAAAAAGCCTGCCAATAAAACAGGTCTCCGATTTGATCAGTTCCTGTTCTGCAAGCTTCCGCCCCCAATTGGCAAATGCAGCATCCTGGCGATAAAGCGATTCCAGTGCCGCTGTCCTGATCTCATACAGCACACTGTTTTCCAGCAGCTCTATACTTTCATAACCCGGCAAGCCCTTGATATAGCTGTTATAGGAAAGCACCACATCCCCCTCCATTCCCAACCAAAAGGTGATCTGGTTGTCCCGGCCTTCGAAATACCCTCTTGCGATGCCCTTTTCAATAAAAAAGAGCGATTGCTCTATACGTCCGGCCCGGATGACCAGGTCGTTCTTAGCGATTTCCACCCTTTGCATCAGGCCCAGTAATTGATCCAGTTGCTCCTCATTTAAAGGATAAATGCTTTTTATTTTTTTTAAGATCTGTTGCAAAGGCTGCCTGTTTTTGTAAAGATAAAATACCGGAAGATCATTTTTTAACATTTGTAAAAAACTTCCCGTACAATTCGGGGTAATTTTGCAGGAAATATTTTAAAATTATGAGTTGGATTATATTAGTTGTTGCAGGTCTTTTTGAAGTTGGCTTTACGACCTGTTTAAAACTTTCAAACAATTTTAGCAACCTGAAATGGAGCGCTGCTTTTTTTATCTGCATCTCTGTAAGTTTCCTGCTATTGAACAAGGCCATACAAACCTTACCCATGGGTACAGCTTACGCTGTCTGGACAGGTATAGGTGCAGTTGGAACTGTCCTTGTTGGCATATTCTTTTTTGACGAACCTGTCAATTTTTGGAGGATCTTTTTTATTGCCACCCTGATCGGTTCAATTTTAGGTTTAAAATTCCTGGCAGGAGGTCATTAAACTTTGCCCAAACTATTTTATAGCAATAGGAAGCGCAATCATGCTGCGGTCCCAGGCCAGCACCATATCGGCTCCGGCCGGCTGGCTGGTAAAAGTAATGGACAAAACTTGAACCGGTTTGTCCAGTTTTTTTACCGGCACTTCAATCCTTAACACATCCTGGCTCTGGTTATAAGTAAAAGCGCCCCAGCGATCGGTCTGTTTGTTAATGATCAGGGTCCATTTATCCTGGGATGGGATCGCAAACAAACTGTACGTGCCTGCTTTGATGGATTTGCCCCCGATAGCTGCCCGTTTATAGAACCTGATCTCTGTTGATTCATTTGCGCCGACACGCCATACCTTATCAAATTGCTCCAGCACACCAAAAATTTCCCTTCCTTTTTTAGAAGGCCTGGAGTAGATCACTTTGATTAGCGGGGCAGCGCCATCTTTTACTTTGGCCGCATTTAATGGATAGTACACGATATCAGCGGGACTGGCATCTACAGGTGCAAATTTAAGTTCCTGTGCATGGGCAGCCAGAGCAAAAAGCACTAATATTGCGATAAAACTTAATCTTTTCATCAATCCAATCCCTTTAAATAAATACCTTTTCCCCTTAATACTGGCGTCCTTTAACAATACCATTTAAGAAAACCGCACCAAATATAAATCCTATAATTCCACCCAGGATAGACCAGCCAAAGCTCCCGGTTATAATTGCAGCAGTTAAAATACCAAAAAACAGGCCTAAAACATAATAAACCCAGTCAAAAGTGTTGTTGTTCTCTTCTTTAATCATCATATGAATACTTAGGCCCCAAAGATATTGAATTATTTTTTTATTTCCCGCCTGCCCTGCTATCAAAAGCTGCCAGTAAATAGATCAGTGAAGCGGTACCGTCCATGGTAGGCTCATTTGTACTGTAATCGCCATAGTCATCATGGTAAACCACCAGGTCAGACTGAAACACTGCGTAGTCATCCGGTTTAGTCAGCCTGATCCCGATCAGGTTCTTGTAAATATTGCCATATACGGGTCCGTCTACCAATCCCCCATCTATCGGATAATTCCCGATGTGGGTAAAGGCCGAATGCGGGTCTTTTGGCGTATCCCCCCAGGCAGGCAAGCCATATACCATACTCGTACCCCAGATATTACAACCAAACAACCAGTCAAAATTGGCCTGTGCCAATTCATCGTATTGCTGATCTCCGGACAACTGCTGATATAAAAAAGACTGTATGGCAAAAGAGGCCGTTAAATTATTGGAACACCATATAAAGGGAACGCCCCGGTAAAAGCCATTATCCTTTGCTTTCTGCCAGACTTTATCCAGTCCTGCCTTATAAAATTTTATGCTTTCCTTTCCGGCCGCGCCACTGTGCTGTCTGGCAATTTCAAAGTGCCCAAAGTTATGAAATGGATAATATTGATAATGCGCCGCGGTATCTTTTCCCATCCAGGGCGTTACGGGTTCTTTCTTTGCATAATCAAAAGCCTTATCCAGCAATCCCGGATCATTCGAAACCGCAGCTAACGTTGCCGATGCCAGCTCCATATCGTCCACCCAATTGTCTTCTGCGTAAATGTAGGGAGATTTTACAGATGCCGTTTGTGTAACCCCCGGTATCTTATTGGCATACTGATAAGCCGTCAGCGCTTTCTCTTTCAGCAAGCGGGCATATTCCGGGTGTTTATCCTGATAAATACCCGAAGCCAGGCTAAAAGCGCTGGTAAATTTGGCCGCAGTAGAACTCGTACCTGTTGTGTTGTTCAGAAATTTTCCCCTTTGCTGAGGTTTTCCATTAATAAAATATAAAGGCCGCTCATATCCACGCCCGTACAGGCTGTCTTCCTTAGGCATACGCATGCTGCTATGGTCACGGTCGTCTGCAATCTGGTTAAACATAATGTTGGGCTCCGGGTGCATTTTTAACAACCAGTCCAATCCCCATTTGGCCTCGTCCAACACGTCTGCCACACCATTCCTGCCCTCCAGACCATTTTCCTGATGCCTATCCGCAAATATTCCCGGAAAATCTCTGTAAGCGGCCAGTAAATGATATGTCGCATTGGCTGATGTCGTTGCATATTGCAAATAATCCGATGCGTCATGCCAGCCACCGCTCGCCTTATAAAATGTACTGTCCCGAATTCCTGCATCCTTACCATACAGTACAAACCCATCCCGGGTATGGCAGCTGTCTTTCAGGTAGGGATTATATCCGCTGCGTTGCTGGCGCATATACCGTAAGGCAAAATCAGCAGTCTGGTTATAAACCTGATCGTTCACAATCAGTTCCGGTGATTTTGTATTCCCGGCTTTAATATAGTACCGTCCCGGAAGTTTAAAGTCACTAAAATTTAACCTGGCTGATTTTTTAAAAGGGCCATAGGCGCCGAAACGTTTAATTTTCCTGGAGCTGAAAACGACCTTTCCACTTTCCTTATCTATAATTTCAAACTTAGCCGGCATGCCACCCTCCTCTTTAGTTACCCATACCGCTACTTTCACCGAATTGGTCTGGTAGCCGAGCAGGTTGATCCTAAGCCAGGACTTTTCTGTCTGAGCAGCAAGATACTTAGGGAAAAAAGCGATCAGCACTATCGCCGCTAAAAATCCATAGGATATTTTTGTTTTGTCCATCAGCTAGGTGTTTATTTTCCGGCAAACTAAATTAACAAACACTTGTCAGCTTTTCGTCAATTATTTAAAATATCAACCACTTTTTTAAAACTAATCAATCGATTGATTAGTTTTGTTGCCACAAATTATCAAATGGAAAAGATAGACAAGAAGGCCAATATCCTGGAAGCTGCAGAGAAACTATTTGCAGAGCTGGGTTACGAAGCCACCTCTACCCGTAATATTGCCAGGGAAGCCGGTGCAAACATGGCCATGATCAATTATTACTTTGGTTCAAAGGAAGGGGTTTTCATGGAGATCATGAGTAAGAGGATCGCTGATTTCGCCAGCCAGCTCAACAGCATCAGCCAGGATAAATTATCCGGAATGGAAAAATTACTGAAAGTAGTTGAGGGCTATGCTTCACGCATCCTTTGCAACCATGGTTTACATAAAATGATGCACCGTGAACTTTCTTTACCACACCGTCCGGAAATGTTCTTTAAAATAAAGAATTCCATGGCCGAAAATTTACTGGTCATTGAAAAGATCATCAACGACGGCATTGCTGAAGGGAGCTTCAGACCGGTAGATGTCAGGATGCTGATTGCTACCTTAATGGGTACCATCAGCAACGTGGCCATTTCCCCTTCTAAAATTACTTCAGGAACTACGCTAGACATCAACAATGAGGACGACCGTAAAATCATTACAGCCCGCCTGATCACTCATTTAAAAGACCTTATCATCACGTATTTAACACCAAAAAATGATACATAAAACCATCCGATTAAGCTTTCTGGCACTGATGATCCCGGGAGCCATTTTCGCTCAGGACGTTAAAAAACTGAGTTTACAGGAAGCTGTTGTTCTCGGAATAGCCAACAGCAAAAATCTAAAGTTAGCCCAGAACAAAATAGACCAGGCCATTGCACAGCTCAACGTGGTTAAAGACAATGCCCTGCCTACTGCAAAAGCTTCTTTTTTGTATAACCATGCCGAAATACCTACCAATACGTTAAGCATTGGCGGCGCCGACCCGATCCACCTGCCCAAACGGGCCGATGCCTTTGTAGGTACAGCAGCAATTGAAGAACTGGTTTACGGTGGTGGCAAACTAAGATATGCCGAAGAATCAACCCGCCTGCTGGCCGATGTGGCCCGGCTGGATGCCGATAAAAACAAGGAAGAGGTGAGTTATGCAGTCATCAACACCTATTACTCACTGTACAAGGTTTTGCAAAGTAAAAGCGTCATCGCCCAGAACCTGGAATCTATTGCAAGCCAGCTCAGGCAGTCTCAGCGCTTTTTTGAACAGGGTATTGTGACCAAAAATGATGTTCTCCGGTTCCAGTTGCAGCAGGCAAATGTTTCTTTAACAGATATGGAGGCCGAAAACAACAGGAAGATCATCAATTACAACCTGGATATCCTGCTGGGCCTTGATGAAAACACGCAAATAGAAATTGCAGACCCTGATGCCGCTACCAAACCTATTGCCCCTTTAGACACTTACCTGCAAAACGCCCTTTCCGGCAGACAGGAGCTCCGCCAGCTGGACCTGCAAAATAAGGTGGCCGATGTCAACATCAAGTCGGTTAAGACCAATACCCTGCCTACCGTTGGCGTAGGGGCTAACCTGTATTACATCAATCCGAGCGGCAAGTTCATCCCGCCAACAGATCAGTATATTATGCCGGTAACCCTGGGTGCCAACCTTTCCTGGAACATTGGCAGTTTGTGGACCAACAAGCACAAAATAACTGATGCCCGCATCCAGCAAAAGGAGGTCAGCATTCAAAAAGACATCCTCTCCGATCAGGTTAAAACAGAAATCAACAGGAATTACCAGAACTATCAGCTGGCGCTGAACAAGATTAAAGTGCTGGAAACATCCATAGCCCAGGCTACCGAAAATGATAAGTTACTGGCTTCAAAATACAAGAACAATGTGGCTTCGGCAATAGACAGAATAGATGCCGAAACCTTGCTGTACCAGGCTAAAATTAACCTGGAACTTGCCAGGGCTGATGCCGGTCTGGCTTATTACACTTTATTAAAATCTACCGGAAAAATTTCTCAATGAACACCAAAAAAACTCCCGCAATGACAACTGAAAAGAAAAAAAAGAATAAAGTTATCCCTATCATATTAGGCGTACTGATCATTTTAGGCGCCATATTTGGCACCAAAGCCTACCTTTATTACAGCAAGCACGTAGATACAGACGATGCGCAGATTGACGGAGACATCAGTCCGGTTGTGGCCCGTGTAGGTGGCTATGTACAGGAAATAAAATTTGAAGAAAATACCCGTGTTAATGAAGGTGATGTGCTGGTTAAGCTGGACGACCGCGACTATAAAGTAAAACTGGAGCAGGCTTTAGCCGGACAAAAGGGCGCCAGCGCTGGTGTTGGCGTTTCTGAATCGCAGATCGCCGCTACTGCAGCCAATACCAGTACCGCCAGGGCCAATATTGAAGCCGCCAGGGTAAAGCTGAACCTTGCCCAGAAAGATTATGAACGTTATGCCAACCTGGTAAAAGACGGTTCTGTTACCCAGCAACAGTTCGATCAGGCAAAGGCGCAAAAAGAATCGGCACAGGCCGCTTTTACTGCGGCAAACGACCAGTACAATGCTGCCGTAAAACAGGTAGGCACCACTCAGTCTCAACTGGCCGTGAGCAGCAATGGCGTTACCCAGCGCCAGGCAGATGTAGATTTTGCGCGCTTACAACTGTCCTATACCGAGATTAAAGCCCCTGCAACCGGCATCGTATCTAAAAAGAACGTACAGAAAGGCCAGCTGGTACAGGCAGGGCAGTCCCTTTTTTCTGTAGTAAATGACAACAGCATTTACATCACGGCCAACTTTAAAGAAACCCAGCTGGAAGACATCAAACCCGGTTCTAAAGTTAAAATAGATGTTGATGCCTATCCTGATGCTGAAGTTACCGGTGAGGTCTATAATTTTGCCCCGATCACCGGCGCGAAAGGCTCTCTTCTTCCGCCTGATAACGCCACCGGAAATTTTGTTAAAGTGGTGCAGCGCGTACCTGTAAAAATAAAAATCACCGAAGCTCCAAAAGAGATCCTTGCCAAACTGCGTCCCGGAATGAGCGTTAAGGTTTCTGTTGCAATAAAAGACTAAACAATGGCCGAAAAAGGTTTAAAAAAATGGGTAATCACCTTTACCGTGATCACAGCATCCTTACTGGAGCTGATCGATACCACGATTGTAAATGTGGCTATTCCTCAGATACAGGGTAATCTAGGTGCCACACTGGAAGATGTGGCCTGGTTATCCACCGGTTATGCAGTTGCCAATGTGATTGTATTGCCCATGTCCGGATGGCTCGGCAGCCGTTTCGGTCGAAAAAACTATTTTCTCTTTTCCATCGTCCTTTTTACCATTGCTTCTTTCCTCTGTGGAAATGCAACCAACCTGGAAGAGCTGATTGCTTTTCGTATCCTGCAGGGCCTGGCAGGTGGGGGCTTAATTTCTACTGCCCAGGCCATATTAATTGAAACCTGGCCCCGGGAGGATGTGGGTATTGCCACCGCTTTATTTGGCTTAGGTGCCGTAGTAGGTCCTACTGTCGGTCCAACAATTGGTGGTTATCTGCTCGAGATCAGTACCTGGCCACTCATTTTTTATGTCAACATTCCTGTCGGCATCCTCGCCGCGTACTGTACCTATATGTTTGTGCGGGAAACACCGAAGGATGGTAAAGGTATGCCGGTAGACTGGTGGGGCATCCTGCTGTTGGCGGTAGCCGTCGGCAGTTTGCAGACCGTATTGGAAAAAGGGGAAAGTGAAGACTGGTTTGCCACACCTTACATCACTGCCCTTGCCATAACTTCAGTACTGGGCCTGCTGTTGTTCATCTGGAGGGAACTGAGTACAGACCATCCCATCGTCAACTTCAAGATCATGCGGCACAGGAGCTTTTCTGTTGGGATGTTCACCTCGTTCATTCTCGGTTTCGGCTTATATGGCTCCGTATTTGTATTCCCGGTATTCTGCCAGAACCTGCTGGGTTTTTCTCCGCTTCAAACGGGAGAATTGCTCTTCCCTGGTGGATTATGTACTATCGTCATGATGCCCTTTATAGGGATCATGCTGAAGAAAAACATCCCGGCACAGTTTATGGCAACCATAGGCATGTTCCTCTTCTTTGTGTTCTGTTCGATGCTCAGTAAATCTACCCTGCAATCAGGGACAAATGATTTTTTCCTGCCATTGATGATCAGGGGTGTAGGTATGGCCCTGTTGTTTGTACCCCTGACCACACTGGCCATCCAGGACCTGAAAGGGGCCGAAATCGGCCAGGGCTCCGGCCTCAACAACATGATGAGGCAGCTGGGCGGATCGTTCGGCATTGCTGCTTTAACCACCCTGATCCATGTGCGCCAGGGCTTTCACCGCAGCAATTTATTAGTCAATATCAACGAATACAACCCTGCCTTTACCGATCGCTTCAACGGCTTTATCCATAACTTCATGACCAAAGGTTATACTTATCTGGACGCAAAATCACTGGCTACCAAAGCGATAGAAGGTACCGTTACCAAACAGGCATTATTGCTTACTTACAGCGATGCCTATTGGGTAGCAGGACTGATCCTGTTGTGTTCTATCCCTTTGCTGTACCTGCAAAAATTTAAAAGGAATGTTGCCGTTCCGGCAGATCTGCATTAAAAAAACAGCCCCCAGGAAATCCTGGCGGCTGTTTTTACCCCAAAAAAATAACAATTAAAAGATGTTTTGGATCTCTATGCATCTAAGTTACCGTTTTTTAAAAATAATTCAAAATAAATTTATTAGCCCTTTTAGGCCGTTATTTGGATGATTTGTGGTAAATTAAGCGCGAAAATATTTCGTTAAAATTATGATGCAGAAACAACGAGCAAAAGGTCAGAGAGAGTCTATATTTAACAATGAAGTCGTATCCAGGTTCGAACTCTACAATAGTCTTTTTCTTACCCTTCCGTTTTACAAGGTGAAAGACACCGGTACCTTATTACCCCTATTTATTAAATACTGCGAAGATGGTATCAATAACCACCAAACCCCAGCAGCGATTATTGAGGCCTTTTTTAAGAAGTATACCCAAAACAATTCCAATAAAGACATCATCGACCTCCTGTTCCGGTTTATCCAGTATATAGAACGCCAGGTGGTATTGTTTGATGCTGTTGAAGATGCCTCTTTCAATAAGCTGAATGCTTCAGATGAACACAACGCCCTGCTGGCTTACCTCAAAAAAGGAATAGACAACAAAGCGCTGAACGATAAGATTGAAAAGCTCATTGATGAGTTTTCCCTGCGCCTGGTATTGACCGCACACCCCACCCAGTTTTATCCGGGCAGTGTCTTGTCTATCATTACCGACCTCACTACGGCCATTAAAACCAACGACATCAGCAGCATAAACCTGCTGCTGCAGCAACTGGGTAAAACGCCGTTTTTCAATAAAAAATCCCCAACTCCGGTTGATGAGGCATTAAGCCTGGCCTGGTACCTGGAAAATGTATTTTACTTTGCCGCCGCTAATATCCAGGCTGAAGTGGATAAAAGCCTTAACGATTACAACCTGGAATCTAAAAAGATCATTGAACTGGGCTTCTGGCCCGGGGGAGACCGGGACGGCAACCCGAATGTACACACGGATTCGACGATACAGGTTTCAAAAATGCTGAGACAGATCCTTTTCAGGTGTTATTACCGCGATTTCAGGAACATGAAACGCCGCATTACCTTCAGAGGAGTCGAAGAACACCTTGCCATTGTGCAGGATGTACTATACAAAAATGCTTTTGATCCTAGCATCAAAGCAGAAAACATTGCAGAATTCTTAATTGAAAACCTCAATAACATCAGGACTACGCTGATGGACGATCATGACGGTCTCTTTGCCGACCTGGCTTCAGACCTGATCCGTAAGGTCGAACTTTACGGCAGTCATTTTGCCTCTCTGGACATCAGACAGGATAGCCGTGTATTGCGGGACGTGCATGCCTTTTGCCGCCAGAGCAAACCGATCATCTCCTTATTTCCGGAAAATTACGATAGCCTTGAAGAGGGAGAAAAGATCAAAAATCTTTCCTTTAAAAGCGCCAGGCTCAACTACGCTGACAATAAGGACCCGCTCGTTAACGATACCCTGCAAACCATAACAGAGATCAAACAGATCCAGGAGAGCAACGGAGAGCTGGCCTGCCACCGTTTCATCATCAGCAATTGCCAGCAGGCAAGCGATATCCTGCAGCTCATTGAGCTTTTCCTTTGGAACGGCTGGGAAGAAACAGACCTCTCCATAGATTTTGTGCCTCTTTTTGAGACGGTACATGACCTTGCTGATGCTGCCGGAATTATGGAAACCCTTTATGCGCATCCATTTTATAAAAAACACCTGAAAAGAAGGGGCAACAAACAGCACATCATGCTGGGCTTCTCCGACAGTACCAAAGACGGGGGTTATCTGATGGCCAACTGGTCTATTTTCAATGCAAAAGTAGCCTTAACAGCAACTGCAGATAACCACAACATACAGCTGGCCTTTTTTGATGGCCGTGGTGGCCCGCCTTCAAGAGGCGGTGGCAAAACACACCGCTTCTACTCTTCTATGGGTAAAGAAATTGCCAACAAAAACATTCAGCTCACCATACAGGGACAAACGATCAGTTCGCAGTATGGTTCTATAGACAGTGCGGAGTTCAACATTGAGCAACTGATCAACGCCGGAATGTCTGCCGGAATTAAAGAAACCCATAACATTCTGCTTGATCCGCTGCATAAGGGCCTCCTGGATGTAATGGCCAAAGAGAGCTACGATGCTTTCGTTGACTTACGCAAACACCCTTTGTTTTTAAGCTACCTCGAGAAATTCTCTCCACTCACCCTGTTGTCAAAGATCACGATCAGCAGCAGGCCTGTTAAACGGAATTCCGGTGGCGCTTTAAAGCTGGAAGACCTGAGGGCGATCAGCTTTGTAACTGCCTGGAGCCAGTTAAAACAAAATATCCCGGGCTTCTACGGCATGGGAACAGCCTTAAAGAACCAGGAAAAGCTGGGCAATTGGGACAAAGTAGTCAAAACATACCAGGAATCCGGATACTTCAAAACGATCATCGACAATTGTATGATGTCTATGAGCAAGTCCGATTTCTCCATTACTGCCCATTTTGCAAATGACAAGAAATACGGGGCCTTCTGGAAAACGCTGCACGATGAATTTGAGCTTTCTAAAAGCATGCTGCTGAAACTTTCGGGTCATGAAACCCTGATGGAGAATTACCCGGTAGAGAAGCGCTCTATTGCCGTAAGGGAAAAAATTGTCCTGCCTTTGGTATTGATCCAGCATTACGCCCTGGAACAACTGCAAACTGAAATTACCGATGAGGAACAGCAGTCTTACGAAAAGCTGGCCATAAGAACCGTTTATGGTATTGTAAATGCCGGCCGGAATCTCGCTTAAAGGAGGTCACCATATACCCATTATAAAGACTGGCCCCAGGTTTGGAGTCAGTCTTTATAATTTTTAGGCAGTTTATTTTAGCATCATGCTACTAAAGCAGTCGTCATCTCGAATGCAGTGCCAGCTAATCATTAATGATTGCTTCCATTTCAGGTGTTGTGTCTATTATTTTTATATTTACAGAATGTACCAGATATTGCTTCCCTTACATTCATTGATCCGTTGGCTGGTGCTTATTTCTCTTCTTTTTGCCATTTACAGGGCGTACTACGGAAAGTTCAAGAAACTGGATTTTTCCGCTTTTGACAATACTATTATGCTCCTCGCTGTAAAAATTTTGCAGATTCAGTTTTGCATCGGTATCGCTTTATATCTTATCAGCCCAATCATCAGGTATTTTCTGAATAACTTTAAAACAGCAGTACACCTCAGGGAAATCAGGTTTTTTGGAATGGAACACATCACCATGATGACCATCGCAGTTTTTATTATTACTGTCGGATCGGAGAAAGTCAGTAAAGCAAAAAATTCACAACAAAAATATCGGATCATGGCCTTATGGTTTACTATCGGATTGGTTTTGATACTTTCTTCCATTCCCTGGCCTTTTTCACCACTAACAAGCCGCCCCGGTTTCAGGGCGTTTTAAAATGAGGTTTGGAATCAACATTTATGACCTCATCCAGTTCAGCTGTTAATTTATTCAGGCTGAAATTAACCGCTAAATATTGCCTCATATCCTCCTCGGTATTACTTTCCCGGAAGGTCTCAAAAAAAGTAGTTTTGCTGATTTCCTGCAAGGTGTTCAAATCGCCGGCCCCTGCTTTCAGTATGCTGATCATAATTTATCAAATGTAGCTGCAAAGTTAAACCGTCTCCATTTAAAATTCGCCATCGTTAAAACAAATTAAGTTAACGTCTTGTAACTCATATCAAAATATTAAACATGTATACATCTTAAGGGTATAGCAATAGCTCTTGAATTTTTATAACAAATTTGCAGGCCATGGATTTGCACACCTTATAGGTTATCCTTCGCAATCACACTCCAGTCATCAGAGCCGTGGCCCTTTGCTATCCAGCTATCCATTTGGGAAGCCACGGCAGGAATAACAATTAGCCTGACGCCTTTTTCATCAGCGGCGCTCATCATCAGTCCTGCATCTTTCCGGGCCATATCCAGTTCCCATGAAGGTTTGCTGAAATCCCCTTCTCTTAGTTTATCCAGCCTTGCCGGTGCGCCAGCCCCTGGATTCCATTCCGCAAACAGCGCCGCTATAGCTGCAGGATCAATATCCTGCGCCTTTGCAAGTGCAAGCGCATCAGACAGGCCGGCGGTCATCGAGATCAGAAAGGAATTGCCGATCAGTTTGATACCAGCCGCCTTTCCTTCTTCCGGACCAAAATTGATGAGTTTGCCCGTCATTTCAGAAAGCGCTGGCTCCAACCTGCTGATCACCTGCTGATCACCAGAAACCAGCATGTTCCCGCTGCTTTCCAAAGCATTGGGTGGCCCCATAAATACCGGTGCATGCAGATAGGTAAACCCTCTGGCCTTCCAGTGCTTTGTTCTTTCCACAGCGCCCTGCCTGGAGGTTGTGGTATGGTCTACAATAGTTACCCCTGAAGAAAAGCCGCTACTTGCAGCTTCCAAAACCTTGTTCACAGTATCATCGTCTTTTAGGGTAAGGTGAATCACGTCAACTCCTGTTACGGCATCAACAATATTTTCGAACACCTTTGCACCCTCAACTTCAAGTGCCTTTGCCTTTGATAAGGTCCTGTTCCATACTTGTACCTGAACTCCCTTGCGGAGCATTGCCTTCACAAAATTTGCCCCCAACAGGCCGGTACCCAAAAACGCTTTCATAGTCAAATAAATTATTTAATAAAGGTAAAAATTTAAGCGGAAGTTACTAGGAATTGGGCCCGGAGTTAATGCCGGGCATGCATGCACATCTGATAATCTTGCCGTCGAATACAACAGTTTTACGAGTAAATTGTTTCCGCTCATTTCCACGATAGTCATTGCCTGCCACCCTGACTTTTTAAATGGGTGTTATTATATTCGTATTGTAAAAATTATTTATAATGACAAATGGAACAGGGCAATTTTTTACCGTAACTATATTGCCTTATTAAAGTCTATACTGTATGAATTTAATTGGCAATATCATCTGGATTATTTTTGGCGGAATATTTATTTTCTTTGAATATATATTTGGCGGGTTAATCCTATGCCTGACTATTGTAGGGATTCCATTTGGCATACAATGTTTTAAATTCGCTATCGTTGGCCTTGCTCCTTTTGGCGTCAAAATTACCGATACTTCTTCCAATACCGGATGCTTATCTACCCTAATGAACATCATCTGGTTCTTATTCGGTGGTTTCTGGATTGTACTAACCCACCTGTTTTTTGGTGTGCTGCTCTGCATTACAATTGTTGGGATTCCATTTGGAAGACAACATTTTAAATTGATGAACCTGGCGTTTACGCCTTTTGGGAAATCGATCAGGTAAAAGTCCATATTTGATCATTCCATGGATCATAGCGGCAAACAAAAAAAGGGAGGTTCCGATGGAATCTCCCTTTTTATTTGTTACAGGCCGAATTACCGGTCAATTGAACCCATCACCTTCTGCCCGAATGCATTCAGTGCATCTCTTTCCCCCATCCCTGATTTCACGCTTTCATGCACCTCGAGTGCACCGCAGATATTGGTGATCAGTTCTCCCGCCACATCAATCTCCTGCTCATTTACACCCCTGAACTCACAATAAGCTTCTAAAACCGTTAAAGTAGCTTCCAGGTCTTCGGGCCTGCTGTTTTCAAACAGTTGTCTTATAACTGGTATCTTCATGATTTGATCTTATCAAATAATTCACTTAAAATTTCTGCCTTATTGGTCTGAACCTGATCAACCAGGGCTCCGCCTTCAAAGGCAGCAAAAGTTGGCAAATTATCAACGTTTGCCAGTTTGCGCGAACCCGGAAGTTTTTCAGCATCAACAATAAGGAAAGCAACATCTTCATTTTCTGCAGCCAGCTTTTTAAACTTCGGTTTCATGATCCTGCAGTTTCCACACCAGGATGCAGCATACTGAACCATTACCTTGTTATTGTCCGCAACATATTGCTGAAGGTTATCTTCTGTTAATTCTAAAAACATATTTTCTATTTTATTAGTTAGCGCTCAGGTATTCTGCAACGCCTGTTCTGTTGGCATTCATGGCTTCCTTACCTTCTTCCCAGTTTGCAGGGCAAACTTCGCCATGTTTCTGCACGTGTGCATAAGCATCAATTAAGCGCAAATATTCTTTTACATTTCTGCCAACCGGCATATCATTTACACTTTCGTGGAAAACCTTACCGGTTTCGTCAATCAGGTAAGTTGCTCTGAAAGTTACATTTGAACCAGAAAAAGATTCATTTCCTTCTTCATCGTATTCCACTTCCTGCTCCACAATACCCAAAATATTAGCCAGGTGTCTGTGTGTATCCGCCAGGATCGGGTAAGTTACCCCTTCAATACCACCATTATCTTTTGGGGTATTTAACCAGGCGAAGTGAACTTCGTTGGTATCGCAGGATGCACCGATCACCAGGGTATTTCTTTTTTCAAAATCAGGCAGGGCCGCCTGGAAGGCATGTAGTTCTGTAGGGCAAACAAAAGTAAAATCTTTTGGATACCAGAATAATAAAACTTTGCTTTGTTTGCTTACTGCTTCTTCAAATACATTGATCTTCAAATCATCGCCCATTTCAGACATCGCATCAATGCTAACACTCGGGAATTTTTTACCTACTATTGCCATAATTATATGTTGTTTTATTGTTTTTTTTGATGGCACAAAGGTACGGCTATCCCCCTTCAAAAACAACCAAAGCGGAGATATAACAGATACTTAATCTTGATGACGTCATAGAGAAAACCTATACTGCACAAAAACAAATTAGTTGATAACTATGGATTTTTCAGGGTTTCTTCAAAAAGCTTAAAAATGCGTTTGTATTCGTCTGTCCAGCTGTCCGCCCGGGTAAAAACATGATCTTCAAGCGGGTAAGCAGCCAGCTCCCAATTCTCCTTCCCCAGTTCTATCAGTCGCTGTGATAAACGCACAACATCCTGAAAAGGTGTATTCTTGTCTACCATGCCATGGCACATCAGCAAATGTCCCCTCAAACCCTGCGCAAAATAGATGGGCGAACTCCGCCGATAAGCCAAAGGATCATTGTAAGGTTCATTTAAAATATTAGCCGTATAGCCCTGATTATACCGGGCCCAGTCAGTTACCGGGCGCAAAGCCGCGCCACAGGTAAAAACCCCGGGTTCCTTAAATAAGGCCATCAGGGTAACAAAGCCGCCGTAGGACCCTCCGTAAATACCGACATGACCCGGGTTCACCCCGTATTTGTCCACCAGCAGTTTTACCCCGTCCACCTGGTCTGTCAGGTCTTTGGCACCCATATGCCTGTAAATACCTGTCCGGTGGTTTCTGCCATAACCCGCACTGCCGGTATAATCAATATCAATTACGGTATAGCCATGGTCAGCCAGCAGGTTATGGAACATGTATTCCCTGGAATACTGGCTCCACCAGTAATGCACATTTTGCAAATAGCCTGCGCCATGCACAAATACCACTGCCGGCCGGTTTGGATGGGCATATTTAGCCGGGTAAACCCTGGCATACACCTCATCACCATAACGGTTTTTAAAAGACAGCAGGGCTGGCTCCCTCCAGGGGTAGGAATTAAATTCAGCAGAACCCGAATTCGTTACCTGAACTGCCTTTGCTCCCGGTATGTTGGCCTGCAGGTACAGCTCCCAGGGTTTGTTCATGTAGGAGTACTGAATAGCCAGCCATCGCTCATCCGGAGAAAGCAACACCTTATTGCCGCCTTTCATCGAAGTAATCTGCTGCACATCCCCCCCATTTACACCTATTTTATAAAAATGCGTGATCCCCGGATGCGCTTTATTTGCCGTAAAATAAAAGGTCTTTTTATCCCTGGAAAGCTGCAGTTGCTGAACTTCCCAATTGCCGGAAGTCAGTTGTTTTTTTACCCCTGTTTTGATATTGCTCAGGTAAATGTGTGCATAACCGCTCGCCTCACTTCGGTAATACACCCGGTCGGCATCCAGCCAGCCAACTGTTCCTGAACCTGGACCACCAACCCAGGCTTCATCATGTTGCCGGTCCAGCAAGCTCAGGGCGCTGCTTCCGCCATCTATTTTTAGCAACCACAGATCTTTATTGTCCTGTGCTCGTGCAAACATTACTGCTGCTGTTCCTTGTTCATTCCAATATGGCCCGGAAAGCGCTACGGTTCTGTCCGCATTCTTTTGTTTGCGTTCTTCCAGTTTTCCGGGGTAATCTTTAAGATAAGCAGGCAAGTCCTTAATCCCCGGGATCTGCGCTGTCGGGGTCCGGTACACGGTATCTTTAACCCGATCGTAAATAAAGTTTTCACTTGTTCTGCTTGTTGCTTTTTCAGCCTTCTCTGCCCGCAGCTGTACTGCTTTTACCGGCTTTACCGCAGGCGGACTGATCTGATAAAGTTCCGGGTTTCCGGTACGGTCCGGATCCCAGTGGAAAAATAGCTTTTTGCTGTCGGCAGACCAGCGGAAATCAGATGGGGATGTGCCCATCCATTTCTGGTCTCTCATGATCTTTTCCACAGTTAAAGGCGCCAGCTGCTGCGCCATCGCAGAAGACACGAGTAAACAAAGTAAAAGCCACATCCTTTCCATGACCACTTACCTGACGACTCTTCCTGCTTTATCGATATTCACCGCAAAGGGATTTAAATATTCATTGACCAACACCGCAAATTCCCTGCGCGTGACGATGCGGTTCGGGTCAAATTCAGTTTTAAAGTGATGGCTTGTTTTCCATTTCTTCTTTACTTCTTCTTTCGTATTTTCGGGCGATTTATTGCCTACAAAACAAACCAGGTTCAACACTGCCCCAATGCTCATTTCCCTTTCCTTGTAATCGTCAAACCAGATCTGTGCTTTATAGTAAAAGCTTTTTACAGCTTCCTTTATTTCGGCGGTAGTTACAGCCTGATCTGGTAAAAACCGCGCAATTCCCCCGGCAATATCTGCCTTTAAGAAGCCAGAAAGGCCGATCAGCTGAATGGCTTTCCAGTTGCTGTCCGCACGCGGTACATCTACAAAGGGCATCAGCGAAAGCTTGTGGTCGATCAATTCCCGCTGGATCACTTTTAAACTGGCCAGGGAAGTTTTGGTTTTAAAAAAGGCGGCATACGCTCCTGTTGCACCCGCGGCCTGCCCCCCGGCTATGCTTTGCTGTGCGGCACTCAATACCACCAGGTTTTCCTGATCCGGAAGCAGCAAGCTGTACAAGCTGAACACATTGCCCGTCGCCGCTCCTTCCGCGTAGCCCGAAGCCACATTTATGCGGTAAAGATTATCCGCATAGCTCAGTGTATGCCATTGTTTCGCTACAGCTGGCAGGCCAAGCAAAGTATTTACGTTCCCCGTATGGTCTGCATTGACCAGCACTTCTGCTTTAATGGTCCTTCCATCCGCCAGCAATACGTTCCAGTTGTTCCCCGATCTTTTGATCCTGGACCATTTGATGTTCCTGATCACAGTCAGGTTCTTTATGCTATCCCCCCAGGTTTTAAGGACCATATTGGCACTTGTACCATCTACGTAAACCGCAGCAGTGCTGTCCTTGATCCCTTTAGCCTTACGCATTTTATTTAAAAATGTCAGTTCCAGTCCAGAAGCCAGGTTTTTATCCAGGTCAGCAAGATCAAAATCCGGTTCCTGCAGCAGCAGAACCGTTTTTGCACCAGACATTGCCGATTGGAATCCGGCGCCAAGTGCATTATTTCTGTTCCCGACAACCAGCACCCCTGTTTTAATCGTTTGGGCTATGGCCAGCTGCGCAAATGCTGCGCATGCGAAAACAATTAATAATCTTTTGTTCATTGGTATATTATTATTCGTTATATTTTGTTGTTTTTTGTACGCATGAGCCCTTTCGGGTAATAAACACCAAGCCTATGAGCCAAATGATCAGTTCCGCTTTTGATGCCCAGCAAAAACATAAATATACGCTTAGAAACAGCAATGCCGCACAAAGAATTGATAAATTAACAACATTAAGAGCAGCAATTGAAAGCTATGAGGAAAAAATTTATGCCGCGCTGCAAACCGACCTGCGGAAAAACAGGTTTGAAAGCGCCATCACAGAACTGATTTTCATTTACAGCGAAATTAACTTTGCCATTAAAAACCTGCAGGGCTGGATGAAGCCCAGGCGCGCCGGAAAAAGCATCAGCAGTTTCCTCGCGAAAAACAGGATTTATTATGAGCCCAAAGGCAGCTGCCTGATCATAGCGCCCTGGAACTATCCCTTCCAGCTCTTAATGAGCCCGCTGATCTCCGCTATTGCTGCGGGCAACTGTGCGATACTGAAGCCATCAGAACTCAGCCCGGCCAGCAGTGCGGTCATTGCCCGGTTGATCAGGGATTGTTTTGACGAACGCGAAGTCTGTTGCATAGCCGGTGATGCTGCAGTAGCTACCACCTTGCTCAGCCTCCCCTTTGATCATATCTTTTTTACCGGAAGTACGGCAATTGGCAAGCTTGTGATGCAGGCGGCGGCTAAAAACTTAAGTTCAGTAACGCTGGAGCTGGGCGGCAAATCGCCTGTGATCATAGATGAAACAGCTGATCTGAAAAAAGCTGCTGAAAAAATTGCCTGGGGCAAGCTGATCAATGCGGGGCAAACCTGTATTGCGCCCGATTATGTTTTAATTCCCCTGGACCTGCAGCAAAGATTTATTGAACATTATAAAAGTGCAGTAACCAGGATGTTCTTTACCACCAACGGGCAGCTCAATGAAGAAGTTTATGCGAAGATCATCAACCAGAAACATTTCAAAAGAATAGCCACTTTAATAGATGATGCCCTTGACAAAGGAGCCATTGCTTCCATGGGCGCCGAAAGGGACGAATTGAACCAAAGCATTTATCCAACGGTACTGAGCCGGCTGCCGGCCGGAGCAGCCATTATGAAAGAAGAAATATTTGGCCCTGTTTTACCATTGATCAGCTATCAGACCCTGAGCGAAGCCATTACGCAGGTAAACAGCCGCAGCAAACCGCTGGCCCTGTATCTCTTCAGTGCCAATAAGCAAAACATCCGCTATGTACTAAAAAACACCTCGTCCGGCGGTGTCTGCGTGAATGATGTACTGCTGCACATTTCAAACCCTAAACTACCCTTTGGCGGGGTAAATGGCAGTGGCATGGGCAGTAGCCATGGTTTTTTTGGGTTTAAAGCCTTTTCTCATGAAAGGGCTGTGGTATTTCAGTCTGTCTTTCCTACCAGCCGCCTCATTTATCCACCTTACCAAAACAAGTTCTGGTTGCTGAAATGGGTTAAAAAATTCTTTTAAGTTTAACCAACCCTCACCGAAGTCATGGTCAGCGAGCCTGCTACCGCTTTATCATTAAACAGGGAAACCTCCTCTTTCGCGTTCTGCAAACCCAAAGTATACATCAGGGGCAGGTAATGTTCCGGCGTAGGGATGGCCATCATGGCCGCAGCCCCCAGGTTCTGATAATTCAGCAAAGGCTGATGTTCCCGGTTCAGGATCAGATTTTTGAATTTATCATTCATTTCCAGCGCCCAGTCATAGCCCCCTCCATTGATCATTTCCCAGCTCATCATCCTCAGGTTGTGCACCATATTCCCGCTGCCTAAGATCAATACCCCTTTTTTACGCAGGGCATAGAGCTCTTTTGCCAGGCTATAATGATAATTTGCATCTTTGGTATAGTCAATACTCAGCTGCAGTACCGGGATATCAGCGCCGGGATACATGTGCCTGACCACCGTCCATGCGCCATGGTCAAGGCCCCAGTCGTGATCCAGGCCAACAACTGTACTGTGGACCAGTCCGGCAGTTTCCATGGCCAGTTGCGGATCTCCGGGCGCGGGATATTCCACATCGAATAAAGCCTGCGGAAATCCCCCAAAATCATGTATCGTTTTCGGAAAATCCATGGCGGTGATGTGCGTACCCCGGGTAAACCAATGGGCAGAAACCACTACAACCGCTTTAGGCCGCGTGATGTCCCTGCCCATAGCAGCCCATTGGGTGCTGAATTCATTGTCCTCAATCCCGTTCATGGGCGAGCCATGGCCAATAAACAGCACGGGCATCAGCTGTTCCTGCTGTTCCAGCCCTGCCGTAAACGTTTTAAATTGAGTTAAATCAGACATGGCCGCTTATTTAGCCTGAACAAATTCCAGGTTCAGGGTCACCTTAACATCCTTTGCGATGCCCATACCGGTCGGATCATATTTGATGTTGTAATCCAGCCTGTTTACACTTGTTGTAGCCGTAAAGCCCGCTTTGGTATTGCCCTGCTGGTCTTTGGCAGTTCCACCAAAAACTACATTAAATTTAACATCTTTCGTCACGTCACGGATCGTCAGTTTTCCGCTCAGCACATAATTATTGCCACTCAGTTTCTTAAATGAAGTACTTTCAAAGGTCATTGCCGGAAATTTTTCAGCATTAAAGAAATCGTCTGATTTCAGGTGTTTGTCCCGCTGCGCTACGTTGGTACTGATGCTGTTCACATCCACTGTAAAACTGATCTTCGCATCAGTAAGATCGGCTTTTGCTGCTGTAACGGAGCCGTCAAATTTATGAAATGAGCCATCAACAAAAGAGATGCCCATGTGCTTTACCGAAAAATTCACAAAGGAGTGCATGGGGTCTACCGTCCATTTCGTCTGTGCAAATGAGGCCACACTGATGGAAATGGCAATCAGGAATAAAAATACTTTTTTCATTTTCTTATGGTTTTAAATGATTTACAAAGCTATAACCAATCAGCGCTCCAATTGTTGATCTATGATAAGAAATTGTGCCCTTAAATAAATAACTTAGCAATTTAATTAAAAGCCCATGAAGCGTTATTTTACCATAATTCTTTGTCTTTGCTTTATTTCGGCCTTCCCTGCCAAGCCAAAGCATTCCTATGTTAAAATCAAAACAGAGATGGGGGAGTGCATCATCATGCTGTACAATGAAACCCCGCAGCACCGGGATAACTTCCTTAAACTGGCCAAAAAAGGCATGTATAATGGCAGCCTTTTTCACCGGGTGATCAAAGGCTTTATGATTCAGGGCGGAGATCCCGATTCAAAAACGGCACTATCAGGCACACTGCTCGGTGAAGGGACGGTAGGCTATACCATTCCGGCAGAATTTCGCGACAGCCTTTTCCATAAAAAAGGGGTATTGGCTGCCGCCAGAGACAACAACCCTGAAAAAGCTTCCAGCGGAAGCCAGTTCTACCTGGTACAGGGTAAAATATTTACCGATCCACAGCTGGATGAAGTAGAAAACAAACGTCCCGGGTTTAAAATTCCCGGATGGCAAAGAGAAATTTATAAAAATATTGGTGGCACCCCGCATTTAGACCGCAATTATACCGTTTATGGTGAAGTGGTTAAGGGCCTTGAGCTGATCGACCAGGTCGCAGTGATAAAGACAGACCGTAACAACCGGCCCCTGGAAGATGTAAAAATGACGGTCAGCATATTAAAACGCCGGGAGGCCCGGAAACTGGAAAAAATGCTCCATGGAGCGCCCATCAGGATAAACAAATGATAACACATGAAAATCATCTCTTATAACGTCAACGGAATCCGTTCCGCTTCTACAAAAAACTTATTCGGATGGCTGCAGGCCACCGATGCCGATATGGTCTGCATGCAGGAAGTGAAAGCGCTGCCCTCACAAATCCCCGAAATTATTGCGCTCGTTGAGCAGCTCGGTTATCACCATTACTGGTTTCCTGCCGAAAAAAAGGGGTACAGCGGCGTTGCCATACTGAGCCGCATCAAACCCAACCATGTTGAATATGGCTGCGGCGAAGAATGGATAGACAAGGAAGGCCGCATTTTAAGGGCGGATTTTGACGATTTCTCCCTGATGAGCGTCTATCTTCCATCAGGATCAAGCGGTGATGAGCGACAGGTTAAAAAGTATGAATTCATGCGTTTCTTTGAGGCCTATATCAGCGGTTTACGTCAAACCATTCCTAACCTGATCATTTCAGGTGACTACAACATCTGTCATACCGCGATGGATATCCACAACCCGAAATCCAATGCCAACTCTTCCGGGTTCCTGCCTGAGGAACGGGAATGGATGGAACTGTTTCTGAACAGCGGTTTTATCGATACCTTCAGGTATTTCAATAAAGACCCGCACCATTATACCTGGTGGAGCTTCAGGGCCAATTCAAGAGCCAAGAACCTGGGCTGGCGTATCGATTATCACCTGGCTACCCAGCCGATGCTGCCAAAGCTGAAAAAAGTATCCATCCTTGCCGACGCGATACATTCCGATCACTGCCCCGTCTTATTAGAATTAAACCCCTGAAAGCATGGCTGCTAAAGCCATCGCCTGCCTCATCAGCGACTTTATCAAAGCACAACGCTAAAAAATCCCTGCAAAATGATTTGCAGGGCTTCGCCACTTTACTAACCTCACGCACTAATACTTTAAAACTTTTATTTCCGTTCTTCTGTTCTGCTGATGCGCATCTTCTGCACAGTCCACCCCATTTGCACATTGGTTCAGTAACTTTGTTTCCCCATAACCTTTAGCCTGCATTCTGCTGCGCTCCACCCCCTTACTCACCAGGTAATTTACCGCCGCTTCCGCCCTTTGCTGAGAAAGGCGCAGGTTATACGCATCCTTACCCCTGCTGTCCGTATGCGAAGAAAGCTCTATCTTTAACGTCGGGTTTTGCGACATCACATTTACCAGGTTGTCCAGGATCCTTCCGGCATCCGGCCTGATGTTCGACTGGTCAAAATCATAATGGATATTTTTAAGTACAAATACCGCTCCGGCATCCAGGTTGCTTACCCCCAGTTTCAAGGTCACGTACAGCGTTTTACTCCTGTCCAGGCCTTTGGTGCTCACACCTTCTGTCTGCGAAAATTTACCCGCCTGGTTGGCCACGATGCTGTAATCCGAAGCCTGCTCCAGCTGGTATACAAACTTAGCTTCCGTATCCGAAATCTGGCTCATGTTCGTACTGTTCGAAGTATTGGTCAGTACCGTTCCGATTCCGGGCAATTTAGTATGGTCATTTGTCCGAACGGTTTCTCCAATCAGCGTAAAACGGGGATCATCATGATAGATCTCTTTATAGATCACCAGGCCCGAGCGCTCAAAATCAGCAGCTGTAATGGCAACAGGCATCGCGGCAATGCCATTTTTTACCGCAGTAATCTCATAGGTGCCCTTTTCAGCAGCGATCATGCGTTCCGCCTGCCCATCTGCATTGCTGATGGAAGTATTGTCGATCTGGTTACGGCTGATTTTCACGGTAACCCCGCTTAAAGCTAGGCCTGTTTGCCTGTCCTTCACCACCACCAGGATGTCCTTCGGCTGTGCGGCTGCAGGTGGTGCCACCGTTTTGGTCAATGGCGCAGCTGCCGCAGCTTTGCGTTTACCGCCAAATGTATATTTGATCCCCAGGCCTATATTTACTGCCTGTACAAAAGTTTTTTGAGTAATTGGTTTTTCTTCATAGAAATCTAATATGTTGGTGATTTGTCCGTCCTTTACGTTCATTACATCAGTAGCAGTGATGGCTTTCTTAGCCTGGTAGCTGGTCACATAAAACTCACTGGAATCAGACCCGAAGCTTTTGCCAAAAGCCCTTAAATAGTCCGCCTGTAAAAATACACTCAGATTATCCCCCAGGGCATAAGACAAACGCATCCCGCCCAGTCCCATCCAGGATTTTGTTTTCTCTTTCGAATTGCTGGTATAATAGCTGTCAAACAAATTGACCGGAGGACCTGAAGCCACATTTACATACACAGACTGGGTATACTGTGGAAAGCCTTCAAACAATACCCCACCCCGTAAAAACGCCTCCACATCCAGTTTACCAAAAATCGCTTTATAGGTAGGTCCTATGCTCACCGCAATATGCTGAAAAGAAGGATGATTGTGATATTCCGTAGCAATGTGCCCATTGTCAAAAAATACGCTGTCAAACTTCCGCATATCATGGTTCAAAAACCGGGCATCTATACCAATACCCCATTTATTACCTTTAAAATACTGGTCTATGGCCAGACCGGCAAAATAACCATTTTTGGCCCGGCCTGGCTCCTTTTTATAATTGCCCATCGGCATGCTGAGGCCGCCAAAAGCCGAAACCTGAAGTCTTCCTTTATCATTTGCCGTCGAATCCGACCTGTTTTGTGCCCAGGTAAGGCTGCTTAATAAAACCGCCACTACCATTAATATTAACTTTTTCATAATTTCATTCCTTTAGTTTAAATCAAACCTTTGGAGTGATATCATGAAAACTTAAAATTTGTTACCCCCTCAGCAAAAAAATCTTTCGGCAATTAAAACCGTCATTAAAAATGATATACTTTTTCCGGCGTAATACAAAGGTCCAACGCAACATCATACGCATCGACATCCTCAATCTGCCCAATTGGTCCAAAAAAAGACAAACCAATTTTCCGTGTATCCAAACCCTGCAAAAACCGGTCGTAAAAACCCTTTCCATAGCCTACCCTATATCCATCCAGATCAAAAGCCAGCATCGGAACCAGCACCATATCTACCTCCCCGGTATGCAAGTCCCCTTTAGCCGGTTCCAGGATATCATAAAAATTCTTTTCCAGTCCATCCCTACCCATATACACATAATTGTGCATCAATGCTGTCTCAAAATCCGCCTTAGGCACCACAATCCGGATCTCCGGATGATGCAGCGCAAGCCAGTCGATCAATAAAAAGGTATCCGGCTCTTTTTTCTCGGCAATCGGCAAAAAAACATGGACTGTCTTAACCGAAGAAAAGTCTTGCAAAGCAAAATGCCCTAACAACGTCCTGCTATAAAGCGCAGCCTGTTCCTCAGAAAGCCCCTTTCGCTGCAAAACAGCATGTTTCCTTAACTCCGCTTTTGTCATACCCAAAGATAACCATAACGATTAACCTTCACAATAAAACAACAGCTTCAGAAACCAATCCAAATCCTCCATATTGATTTCTCCAAAAAAACCACATAAAAAAGAAGGCTTCGGGAACCACTCCGAAGCCTCAATCAACCTAAACCTAAAACTAAACTATGAAAATTCTTATTTTACTCTTTCTATATAGTCACCAGTCCGTGTATCAATCTTAACCTTATCGCCCTGATTGATAAACATTGGCACTTTTATTTCAACTCCTGTCTCTACTGTCGCATATTTCAATGCATTGGTAGACGTATCACCTTTAACCGCAGGCTCCGAGTACGTAATCTCTAATTCTACATGCGAAGGCGTCTGTGCCATAATCGGCTCATCGCTTTCAAATGCAATGATCACATTCATTCCTTCTTTCAAAAACCGAACACTTTTACCGAATAACAACTTCGGAATGTTAAACTGTTCGTAACTGGTATTGTCCATCACCACCAGGGCATCACCATCTTCATACAGATACTGATAATCGCTGGTTTCTACACGACAAATTTCCACCTCTTCATCCACACGGAACCTGTATTCAACCAGTTTCCCGGTTTTAACATTCCTCATTCTGGCCTGGTAAAAAGCACGCAAGTTGCCCGGCGTACGGTGTAGAAACTCCTCTACTTGTACCAATTCTCCGTTGAAACGAAGGATATTACCATTTTTAATGTCTGATGCTTTTGCCATTTTTTTTGAAATTGTGCCTAAACTTTCGGCCTTTTTTCGTGCCGCAAAGGTAAAGACTATTTATTAATTATACAATAGTAATTTAAAAATATTTTTATAAAGGTATTTTAAGCCCTAAATAGCCCCTTTTGGCCCGTTTTCAAATATAAATTTTACTTATTTATAATCTGTCAACTGCACAAAATGGTTACAAAAGGAATACTCAACCTCCTGATTTGATCCAATGATCAGTGTCCTGTCTGCCCCAAAACGCTCCATCAACTCCAGGTACCAGGACACTCCCTGTTTATCCAGATTAGAGGTAGGCTCATCCAAAAAAAGCAAGGGTGTAGCTGCGCAGCAAGCCAGAACGAGTTTAGTCCGTTGCTTCATTCCCGAAGAGAAATATTTTAAAGCTTTATCCTGAGATTTAGCCAGGCCAAGCAAGTCCAGCACGGCTTCTGCATCCATTCCCGCATAGAAGCCCTTAAACTTAAAATGGAAGGCTATCGTCTCCTGCAGGGTAAATTCCTCTATCAGGTCTACATAAGGAGCTGCGAAACTGATGTGCCGGTAAATGTTTTCCACTGGAACAAGCGCCCCGTTTTCATAGGCTACCATCCCTTCCGAAAGGGTCAGGTTACCCAGCAGCACACTTAATAAAGTAGACTTACCAGAACCATTTGGCCCTAAAACTGCGTATTTTTCAGCCGCATTGAACGTATAGTTCACATTCCTGAAGATCCACTCCTGGTTAAACCTTCTGCCAACGTTCTGCAAGCTGATTGTCATTCCTTCCCGGTGTGTTAACTGCCAGAGCCAAAGCCCTTCATCACCCCTCTGTTCGAATTCCTGATGAAATCTACAATCTCATCGCGGATCTCTGTCGGTTTAAATTCAGCTTCTATCATATCCAGGGCCTTGGTTACATTGTTGTGCTTTACAAATAATACCCTGTAAATTTCCTGTATTTCATTGATCTTTTCAGATGAAAAGCCCCTTCTGCGTAAACCTACAGAATTGATCCCGGCATAAGAAAGTGGCTCTCTTGCTGCTTTTACATAAGGCGGAACATCCTTTCTAACCAGTGAACCACCAGTAACAAAGGCATGCGAACCTACTTTTACAAACTGGTGGATGGCCACCAGTCCGGCCAGCACCACATAATTGCCAATGGTAATGTGCCCGGCCAGCGTTGTGCTGTTCGAAAATATACAAAAATCGCCAACCTCACAGTCGTGCGCGATATGTGAATAGGCCTGGATCAGGCAATTGCTGCCAATCACGGTCTTCCATTTATCCTTCGTTCCCCTGTTGATCGTCACACACTCCCGGATGGTGGTATTGTCGCCAATCTCTGCGGTTGTCACTTCCCCGGCAAACTTCAAATCCTGGGGCACACCAGAAATCACTGAGCCCGGAAATACCCGGCAGTTCTTTCCGATCCTTGCCCCATCCATAATTACTACGTTTGAACCAATCCAGGTGCCTTCGCCAATCTCAACGTCTTTGTGAATTACTGCGAAAGGCTCAATAACTACGTTGTCGGCTATTTTTGCCTGTGGATGAATGTATGCTAAGGGTTGTATCATGTAGTTTCGGTTTCTTTTACTTTTACGATCTGGGCCATCATTTCAGCTTCAACAACCACTTTTCCGCCTACCATGCCAACGCCTTTCATTTGCGCAATTCCTCGTCTTATCGGCTCCATCAGATCACACCTGAATACAATGGTATCGCCTGGCAGCACTTGTGCCCTGAAGCGCACATTGTCAATTTTCAGGAACAAAGTAAGGTAATTCCGCGGATCAGGAACAGTGCTCAGCACCAGTATCCCGCCTGTCTGGGCCATGGCCTCGATCTGGATCACACCTGGAAAAACAGGCGCACCCGGGAAATGTCCTTTAAAGAACTCTTCGTTCATGGTCACGTTCTTTACGCCCACCACATGGGTTTTAGACAATTCCAAGACCTTATCCACAAACAAAAATGGTTGTCTGTGTGGCAGAATGTCCATGATCTGAACCGTATCGTATAGCGGTTTGACACTCGGGTCGTATACATGCTGTACTTTTTTGTTTTTTTCCTTTTTGATGGCTGCTTTAATTTTTTTAGCAAAGGCCACATTCGCAGCATGACCAGGTCTTGCTGCCATGATATGCCCTTTTAAATGCACTCCAACAAGGGCAAGATCACCAATCATATCCAGCAGTTTATGTCTTGCCGGTTCGTTCTGGTGCCTCAGCTCCATGTTATTTAAAATTCCCTGGGGCGCAACCTCAATAGCTGTTCTTTTAAAGATCTTGGCCAAATGGTCTAACTCTTCCTTCGTTACCTCTTTATCTACAATAACAATGGCATTGTTTAAGTCCCCGCCTTTGATCAGGTTGTTTTGCAGCTGGTATTCCAGCTCATGTAAAAAACAGAAGGTCCTGCAGGAAGCGATCTCTTTTTTAAATTCAGCAATACTGGTAATCCCTGCATGCTGGCTGCCCAAAACCGGCGAATTGTAGTCGATCATACAGGTAAACCTGTAATCATCCAGGGGCATGGCCACAATCTCTACCTTCCGGTCAGGTTCTGTATAGGCTATATTGTGCGGGATCTGAAAATACTCCCGGTCTTTCTCCTGTATTTGTACGCCTGCACTTTCCAGTGCATCTAAAAACAGGATGGCACTGCCATCCATTATCGGTGTTTCCGGACCATCCAGCTTCATCAGCACATTGTCCAGATCCATTCCAACCAAAGAAGCCATAACATGTTCAACGGTACTTACACTTGCCCCGTTCTGAGAAATGGTTGTTCCCCGGGCCGTATCGGTAACATTGTCACAATCTGCATCTACAACCGGGCTTCCAGGAAGGTCAGTTCTTTGAAACTTAAATCCATGATTTTCAGGTGCAGGGCAAAAAGTGAGGGTAACATTCGCCCCGGTATGCAGGCCTACGCCCTGTACCGAAACTTCATTCTTTATGGTCTTTTGTTTAACGTTCATTCTTATTTTGGTATTGTACTGTTTTGTTCAATGCGCTCGTTCAGCTGTTTAATTTTCGCCTCCAGGCTCGCTATCCTTTTTTCAACGCTGGGCAGCTGTTTAAAAATTACAGAAGCCCGCATCCAGTCTCTCAGTGGCTGGGCAGGACTGCCGTGCCACTGTTTATTTTCTTCAGTCGTATTAAAATTTATACCGGCCTGGGCACCAATCTGGGTACCTTTTGCCAATGAAAGGTGCCCTGCAATGCCAACCTGACCACCCACAACCGATTTTTCTCCGAGCTTGGAACTGCCGGAAATCCCCGTCTGGGCCGCAACCACACTATGCGCGCCTACATCAACATTATGTGCAATCTGGATCAGGTTGTCTAATTTAACACCCTTCCTGATAAATGTAGAGCCCATCGTGGCCCGGTCTATCGCAGTATTGGCCCCGATCTCCACATCGTCCTCAATCACCACATTTCCGATCTGCGCGATCTTGGTATATGTTCCATCAGTCTGCGGCGCAAACCCGAACCCATCACTGCCAATTACCGTATTGGAATGTATAATGATGTTATTGCCCAAAACCGAACGGTTATAAAGCTTCACACCCGGAAACAAGGTACAATTGGTACCCACTACCGAATCCGCACCGACATATACCTGTGCAGAAATTTTACTGCCATCACCAATCTCCACATTTTCAGCAATATAGCTAAAAGCGCCGATAAATACATCTTTACCGATTTTTGCAGAGGGGTGAATAAAACTGGGCTGTTCAATGCCTACCTGCGCATTCGTCTGGTTGATGACTTCATTATACTTTTCCAGCAGAACGGAAAAAGCGCTGTAAGGGTCGGCTACACGGATCAGCGTGCTCTTTACCTTTTGAGAAGGCATAAAGTCTTTACCAACAATGACTACAGAAGCATTTGTTGAATATAAGTAGTTCTCGTACTTGGGGTTAGATAAAAAGCATAAAGAACCAATCTTACCATTTTCTATTTTGGAAAGCTCACTAACCCCAACGCGCTCATCGCCTTCAATGGTACCATCTATAAACTCACTTATCTGCTTGGCAGTAAATTGCATTTTACAAAGTTATATGTTAAATTGATATGAACAAATAAACCTGTTTAGGTTGCCAATTCATCATTTTAAATTGAACATCTAAAAACGGGATAAATCGCAAATTATTTTGTTAAAAAATGCTAAATAATTCGCGGATAGCATAATATGTGTTTTTTTACGGTCTTGTCTAAAGATTCTAAGTTAGATAAATCCGAAGCTTTTGCAATATCAATAATCGTATTGTTTTTCAACAGGATATTGATGTTGCCGCTGCCCGCATTGTAGGCCCTGTTCCTGATCATATCGGTGAACACAAAATAACAAACATCTGTCTCGTTCAGCTTTAAGACTTCAGCAGTACGGGCCTTCAGGTCTTCTACCCGGTTTTCATCAGGCAGCTCATTGCTGATCTCTACTTTATAGAGATTCCGCTGCGTCAGCATCCCGCAAAGCTGCGACAGGATCCGGTCAGGGTGGTCCACCCATACCTTTACCGAAGCAAATATATCCTGGTCGTCCAGCCGCGAAAAAGCCTGCAGATGCACATCTCCTGTAAAAAATTCTGTTTCCGTAATTTCATTTACCAAAAAATGATGCAATGCCGGAGTTGCAAACAGGCTTTCGCCATGTGAGGCCAGGTATTTTGCCCGCTCCAGGATCTTTACCAGGAGCATTTCGCCGGCGATCACCGTTTTATGCAAATATACCTGCCAGTACATCAGCCTCCTGGCAATCAGGAATTTTTCAATAGAATAAATGCCTTTTTCTTCAATCACCAGCTCCTTATCCAGCACATTGAACATTTTAATGATCCGGTCAAAACTGATCACCCCCTCACTGACACCTGTAAAAAAGCTGTCCCGGTTCAGGTAATCCATACGGTCCAGGTCAAGCTGGCTGGAAACCAGCTGAGGCAGAAAATGCTTGGGATAATCGCCCCTGAATATTCTGATCGCCAATGTCAGCCGTCCGTCAAACTCTTCGTTCAACTTTTCCATCAGCCGCATAGAAATGTCTTCGTGTTTAATTTCATTTACCAGCGTATGTTCCAGCGCATGTGAAAAAGGCCCGTGACCAATATCATGCAGCAAAATGGCTATAGTTGCCGCCTCTTCTTCTTCCAGATCAATTTCATGCCCTTTGCCCCTAAGCACCTCAATAGCGAGACCCATCAGGTGCATTGCACCTATCGCATGGTGAAACCGCGTGTGCAAAGCCCCCGGATATACCAGGTGGGTCATCCCCAATTGCTTGATATACCTTAGTCTTTGAAAATACGGATGTGAGATCAGGTCAAATATGATTTCAGAGGGAATATTGATGAAGCCATATACCGGATCATTGATGATTTTCTTTTTGTTCAATCGCTGAAAATAAATTATACGGTACAAAAATTGCTATTTTTATCCATACTAAGAAAGAGATGTCTCTTTTTGAGGAATTATTTTTACATTATACATATATAATGATGCAAGAGACTAAAATTTTATGGGCCGATGATGAGATCAACTTATTAAAACCACATATATTACTGTTAAACGAAAAGGGATACCATGTCACCACCTTTACCAATGGCAATGATGCGCTCGAAGCATTTGGAAAGGAACACTTCGACCTGGTTTTTCTCGATGAAAATATGCCGGGGCTAAGCGGACTGGAAACCCTTACCGCCATCAAGAACATCAGGAACGATGTTCCCGTGGTGCTGATCACCAAAAGTGAAGAAGAAAACCTGATGGAAGATGCCATCGGTTCAAAGATTGACGATTACCTCATTAAACCAGTGAACCCAAAACAGGTATTGCTGACCATTAAAAAGATCATAGACAATAAAAGGCTGGTTAGCGAAAAAACTTCCATGGCCTATCAGCAGGACTTCAGACGCCTGGGTATGACGCTGAACGACAGGCTCAGTTACGAAGAATGGGTAGAGGTTTACAAAAAGCTGGTTTTCTGGGAGCTGGAGCTGGAAAAACTCGATGACCCCCAGATGCATGAGATCCTGACCATGCAGAAATCGGAAGCCAATATGCAGTTCTCCAAATTTATAGAAGACCATTACCTGGGCTGGGTAAACGGCAAGGGCCAGGCACCCCTGCTATCTAATGAACTGCTGAAGAAAAAGGTTTTTCCGCTGATCAACGGCACCACCCCGGTTTTCTTTATCCTGATTGACAACCTGCGTTACGACCAGTGGCGCATCATCAACCCGCTGATTACCGAACATTTCAGAATGGACGATGAGGACACTTATTCCAGCATCTTGCCGACGGCTACACAATATGCACGCAACGCGATATTTTCTGGTCTGATGCCCCTGGAGATGGAAAGGCGCTTTCCCGGATTGTGGCAGAATGATGATGATGAAGGCGGCAAAAACATGCATGAAGGTGCTTTTTTAGCCGATCAGCTCAAACGTCAGCTGCGCAAGGACTGCAAATTCAGCTACAATAAGATCCTGACCTATGATGATGGCAAGGCCTTAAACGAACAGGTCAACAACCTGATGCAAAACGAATTCAATGCCATCGTTTACAACTTTGTAGACATGCTGTCACATGCCCGTACCGATATGCAAATGATCCGGGAACTGGCGAATGACGATGCTGCATACCGTTCGCTCACCTTATCCTGGTTCGAACATTCGCCCTTAATGGATCTCTTAAAAAAGATCTCACAGAAAAAGGTAAAAGTGGTGATCACCACTGACCATGGCACTATCCGGGTAAAACACCCGAGCAAGGTAATCGGCGATCGCAATACGAACACCAACCTGCGCTATAAACAAGGCCGCAACCTTAATTATAACGCTAAAGAAGTCTTTCTGATCAAGAACCCGCATGAAGCACAATTGCCGAAGATCAACATCAGCTCCAACTATATTTTTGCTAAAGAAGACCGCTATTTTGTATACCAGAACAATTACAACCAGTTTGTAAATTATTACAATGAAACTTTCCAGCACGGGGGCATTTCACTGGAGGAAATGATCATTCCCGTTGCTTCTTACAGTTCACGGTAAATATTTATCATTAATATATAGATCAGGGAGCCTCCGGGCTCCTTTTTGTTGCAGCATCCTTAATAATAAATACAATTTAAATATTGTTTAACTACAATTAAAAAACAGAATTAAACTACCCTTGCATTACCCTTGGAATACGGTTGGAATACCATATTGGGTAATGCAAGGGTATTTCAAGGGTAGCTTAATGGTAGCTCAACAGTATTTTAATTCTGTATTTATTCTGTTCTTTACCTATACTTATATTGAACTTATATAGAACCTGGTGCATCCCTGGCAGTGACAGCGGCAAGGCGGAACGAAAAAAATGACCCTTTCGGAGACAAGAGCTTAACCAGCCGCTACAAAATTAACCCGAATTCTTGTAAATTTGCCATAAATGGAAAAGATAAAAATTGAGGTAAATGGCCTGGACGAGCTGGATGGGGCTGCTAAAAAGATCCTGAACCATGCAAAAGATGAGCACTTCTTCATTTTTGAAGGTGAAATGGGCGCGGGAAAAACTACCCTGATCAAAGCATTGGCCAAAGCAATGGGGGTGGACGAAGTGGTTTCAAGCCCAACCTTTTCCATCGTAAATGAATACGAGGCCAATGGCAGGATCATTTACCATTTTGATTTTTACCGGATAAAAAACCTGCAGGAAGCCTATGACATTGGCTATGAAGAATACTTTTATTCGGAAAACCCCTGTTTTATTGAATGGCCTGAAAAGGTTTGGGAGCTCCTGCCCGAACATTACCTCAAAATCCAGATAGAGACCTTGAATGAAAATGGCCGGTTATTGTCAATAATAAAAATTTAAATCGCAAAGGAACTAAATTTCAGCTAAATTGCTTAATTTCAATCCAAATCAATAAATAACAATGGCTACAGGATTACGCGAAGGTATGGCCTCCATTGCCCAAAAAGGGTTAATACAACCCAAAGAGGCAATGTCAGAAATCAACAAAAAGAACAACAGTTTATACATAGGCATTCCGAAAGAGATCTCTTTCCAGGAAAACAGGATTGCATTGACCCCGCTTTCTGTTGCCCTGCTGGTGAACAACGGACACAAGGTAATTATTGAAACCGGGGCCGGTGTGGGCGCAAATTTTTCTGATAAAGACTACAGTGAACAGGGCGCGATCATCTCTTTTAACAAAAAAGAGGTTTTTGAGGCCGATATTATGGTGAAAATCGCTCCGCCTACTACGGAAGAGATTGCATTGATGCATAAAGGACAGACTTTAATTTCAGCGCTTCAAATGGGTGCACTTAAAGAATCCTACCTGAAAGCACTCCTCAATAAAAAGATCAATGCGTTATGCTTTGAAAACCTGCGTGATGAGGGCAATATTTTAAGTGTGGTCCGCTCTATGAGTGAAATTGTGGGCGCCACGTCAATTTTAATTGCCGCCGAATACCTGAGCAATGTTACCGGAGGTAAAGGGCTGATGCTGGGTGGTTTTACAGGGGTACCGCCAACCGAGATCGTTATCCTGGGCGCAGGTACAGTAGGCGAATATGCAGCCCGGACAGCCATATCTCTGGGGGCGGAAGTGAAAGTGTTTGACAGTTCTATTTACCGGTTAAGACGACTGCAGAATAACCTGGGCACCCGGGTTTTTACCTCGGTAATGCAGCCGATTGTGCTTGGCAAGGCCATTACTACCTGTGATGTGGTGATTGGTGCCATCCGCGCTTCGCATGGCCGGAGCCCCTGTATTGTGATGGAAGAAACGGTAGCCCGCATGAAGCCCAATTCGGTGGTGATTGATGTGAGTATAGACCAGGGCGGCTGTTTTGAAACTTCTGAGGTGACCAACCATAAGGATCCCGTGTTCCGGAAGCATGATGTGATCCATTATTGTGTGCCAAATATCGCATCCCGGGTACCCAGAACGGCCTCCTATGCTTTAACCAATATTTTTACACCTATATTGATAGATATCGGCGATATGGGCGGCCTGATGAACGTAGTCTGGAACAAGCCGGGGATAAGAGAGGCCCTGTACATTTACCAGGGTCACCTGACCAGCAAAGACCTTGCTACGATGTTTAACCTGCCCTATAAAGACATTGAGCTGCTGGTAGCGGCCAATCAATAACTGCTTCCCGAATGAAACCATCATGAGCAAACATTCCATGAAAAAAATGCTGCTGATCTTATTTCTTAGCTACGCCTTCCATACCCAGGCACAGGAAAAAACACTCAACCCCTACGGACTGAAGATAGGCACCTACGCCGAATACCTGGATTCTTGTAAAAAAAACAGTGACAACAAGCTGCTGGAGCTTAAAAAATACGTTCCGGGCCTGGTGCTCGACATCAAATACGCCACTACTGATAATTTTATGAAGCGGGTGATGTACAAACAGGCGCGTGCATTTGCCCGCAGACCGGTGGTGATGCAGCTCAGAAAGATCCAGACAGAACTTAAAAAGAAGGGATATGGCTTAAAGATCTTTGATGCCTACCGGCCTTACCAAGTAACCCTGGCCTTTTATGCAGAAGCTTCTGACAAAAACTTTGTGGCCAATCCAAAAAAGGGCTCAAAGCACAACAGGGGCTGCGCAGTAGACCTTACACTGATTGACTTGAAAACCAGGAAGGAACTGGTCATGCCAACACCTTATGACAGTTTTGCTCCTGAGGCCTCTTCTACTTATGCTGAGCTGCCGGATGAGGTTTTAAAAAACCGGGAGGAACTCATCAGCATGATGCGCAGACATGGCTTTCGGGTGATTCCCAATGAATGGTGGCATTTTGATTTTATGGGCTGGCAGAACTATGACCTGATGGATATCCCCTTTGAGCAGCTATAGCTTGCAGTAATTGGCCTATGCTTTCCCGGCTGGCCCAGCTGCTCAGTACTACGCGGTTTAATGCAGGGCTGTTCTGGTCCGGATAGGGAAAAGAGGAGATCAGAATCCTGCTTTTTAGCAATTCTTGGTATAAATCTTTGTTTTTACTTAAATAGACCGGATAATCCTTTACATAATCCCATTCATCGGGTTGGACTCCTGCTGCGAAATCATCCATATGTGCATGCAGTTTCTCCAGCTCGGCACGATATATCCCGGCAGCATGCATAAAAGCGTATAAACCGGCGGCGGCCGGCGGAGAGGCCCCCATAAATACATTGCTTTTTTTAAGTTGGGTTATGGCCTGTTGTGGCCCGAGGATGAGCCCTGCATCCACCCCTAAAGCTTTGGCCATGGAGGCGACGACAATGACCTGAACATTTTTCGGCGCAGCAATCAGGTTTAAGATGCCCCGTCCATGATCCAGCAAGCCAATTCCATGGGAATCGTCTACAATTAAAGTTACGTCCTTATCGGGATGGATGTTTTCTAAAAAACAGAAATCGTAACGCTCGGGAAACAGGTTATTTAAGGAGTTGCTGAGCAGCAGCCATTTGCGCTGTTTGCCAGAGTTGATGTGCTGCAGGCTGCTTTCGGCCCAGTTGTTAAAAGATCCGGTAATGCCCGGGTCTTCGTTCAGCCAAAGCGCCGGATGTGTCTGGGGTGCATAAAGCAGGCTGCCGTAACTGGCGTAATGCCTGACCAGCAATTGAGCGGCCAGATAGCCGCTGGATGTAATCAACGCCCCCGCAGCGCCAAAATATCGGGCGGCATATTCCTCTGCTTCCCTGTAAATGCCCAGCTGAACGTTATTGCCCCTGCTGGTGCCGTTATTGAGACCGAACCTTTTAAGCCCTTCCAGATAAAGCGATTTAAACGCTTCATTTTGGGGAATACCCAGGTAAGCCGTACCGCTGAAATACAGATAGGATGCTCCCTGAACATCGATGTTCAGTGCAAGCGGGTTTTGGAGGCGCGTTAAATCCAGATCAGAACTTTTCATGGATATAAGTGATGATGCGGCCCATTTCGTTCCTGACATCTGCGGTTGGCAAGATATAGTTGTTGTTCATAAAAGAAAAAATATAGGTTTTCCCTTTTTTCGTAAGCACATACCCGCTTTGGTTGTGCACCCCGGAAAGGGTTCCTGTTTTACCGAAAACAAAGGGCTGATCTGTTTTGGGATAGGCATTCCGGAGTGTTCCGCTTTGGCCGCCTGCTGGCATCATGGCAAAAAGACGGGCAGGATCGTTTACCTGTTTGTAGATCAGTTCCAGCAGTTTGATCAGGTCGCGGGGTGTAAACAGATTGTACCTGGAAAGCCCGGAACCGTCTACCCAGCGCGGCTGGTCCGGCAGCTCGTTTAAATAGGTTTTTTTGATATGGGAGATGGCCTTCTGGCTATTCAGTTCTTCACCAAGCTGGTCGGCATACACCAGCAGCAGCTGTTCCGCTATAAAATTATCGCTGGGCAGCATCATTGCCTTAAGTACGGTATCTCTTTTCAGGTTATAAATGGTCTTTGCGTTGGCCGGCATTTTCCGCTTTATGATCAGAACCGGCTTTTTCAGCGTGTCCGAGAGCAGGCTCAGGGTAAGCGGCAGGCTTACTTTGTATGGAACATCCTGGCTATAGTTTAATGGAAGCGGCATTACCGGGTATTTAAAATGATTGGTGTTAAAATCACGGATGACACGGAAGGTTTGTTGTCCGGAAAGCGTATCTACAGAAAAGCAATCTTTAAACAAGCCCGGCACCATGGTCAGCTTGCCCTTTTCGGCTTTAAGGCTAAGCAGGTTATCCATTAAAGGCAGTTCACCGATCTCGGCCTGGTAATAATCGTTGTAATCGTCCCATTGCCAGCCCTGGCCGTAAAAATCACCGGTATAGCGCCCGGGCGCATAAAACAACTTTTTCTGGCTTGACCTCAGGAATTCGATCGCCCTGGTCCCTTTCAGCCTGCTTTGCAACATGGATGGGTCGCCCGTACCCCAGAAGATCAGGGAATCACCCTGCTCTATATACCGCAATGAAGGAATCGAATCGGGCAGCATTTTTAACACCGCATAAAAGGTAAACAGCTTGGTATTGGATGCGGGGGTGAAATACTGGTCTGCATTTTTTTGAAACAGCATGCGCCCTGCTGCCATATCATATAGCGCAAAGCCTGCATAGTATTGCTTCAGCACCGGAGAATCTGCAAACTGCTTCCTTACAGCCCTGCCAATGCGTTTTTCGGCAGTACAGCCGGAAAATAAGAGCAGCGCGAAAATGGCCTTGAGCAGGACTGATCTGAGTGTATACAGGCTGAGGGGTTTTCTTTTCTGGGGATATCTGATCATACTGCTACTAATTTATTAATTTAGTTTAATGAAGTTGTCAATGCGCAGGATTAATTTCGGTAAACTTATTGTTTTCCAGCTGCTGCTGGCTGCTCAAATTTGTTTAACCATTAATGCCGGGGCACAGCAATTTAATTTTGAGGGAGACAGGACCAGAGACGTGATCCGGTTTACTATGGTAAAAAACCTGGTGATCATTCCGGTTTACCTGAATGATCAGGGGCCCTTTAACTTTATCCTGGATACCGGTGTTGGCCCAATGATCATCACTGATCCTGGCTTAATTGATAGCCTGGGGATTAAGGTTTCCCGTTCTATTAAAATTTCCGGTCTGGGCAGAGGAGCTGAAATTGATGCTTTTGTATCCAATGACCTTTCTGCAAAAGTTGGCAGGTCGGGAATTGTCAACATTCCTGCAGCCATTTTAAAAAAGGATATTTTCGGCTTATCCAATTACCTGGGCATGAAAATTTACGGACTACTGGGCTATTATTTTTTTAAAAGCTTTATTGTCCAGCTGAGGTATTCGGGGAAAAGACTCCTGTTTGGCTATCCGGCAGCTTTCGGTAAAATTAAAGGGGAAAGGGTCCCTATTGAAATCCTGGGCTATAAGCCCTATGTCAATGTTGAACTGGAAAGCCCCGGGCATCAAACACTGACCTTAAAAATGCTGGTGGACAATGGGGCCAGCCATGCGATCTCTTTAGAAAGACTGAATGAAAAACCTTTCCCTGTACCCGTATCATCTATTTCGGCCAATCTTGGGGTTGGGATGAGCGGGCCGATTGATGGTAGCATTGGACGGGTCTCTTCTTTAAAAGTTGGAACGGTACTGCTCAAAAATGTATTGGCATCTTATCCTGTATATGATGATGTGGCGGCGAAAGTGATCCTGAAAGACCGCAATGGGAATCTGGGGGCCGACGTACTGAGCCGGTTTAACATTACTTTTGATTATGAAGACCATTCGATGTACCTGAAAAAGAACGGGCAGTTTAACCGGCCTTTTGAACACGATATGTCGGGCATAGAGCTATACCTGCAGGACGATGGCAAAAAAAGACATTATTTCGTCAGCAGGATTGAGCCCGGTTCTCCGGCGGAAAAAGCTGGAATTCTGATTGATGATGAATTGGTTTCCATCAATTTTTTGCCTGCGTTAAGCTATAAACTGGATGAGATCAATAACATCCTAAAATCCTCCGACGGCAAGCAGATCATCCTGACCATCGCCAGGAACAATGAACTGATCATTAAGCTTTTTAAGCTTAAACAGAGAATTTAAAGGATTATTTTACCTTTGTGTTTATGCTTAAAAAATCTTTTCTTTTCCTTATTGTGCTTTGCAGCTACGGATTGGCCTTTGCACAAAACATAGATTCTGTTCAGCTGGTGCATGCCAAATGGAGCAAACAGCGTGTGGCCCGTAAAGTTAAGCTGATCACCCATCATTTTAATGCGAAAGACCTTTTTCTGGCGAACCAGAACATCAGCTATCTGGAGATCAGGAACAGGGGAAAATCGCCCGTTCTGGCCATAGGGGCGGAAGAAAAAGTGTTGAAAACAACCAGTACTTTTGGGGAAGAACACAAGGCCCTGGCGGCTGTTAACGGCTCTTTTTTTGATGTTAAAAACGGCGGATCTGTTGACTTTATAAAAGTTGAGGGTAAAGTGCTGGCCGAAAACCAGCTGGAAAGAAACGGGAAACGCGCGAAGCACCAGCAGGCTGCTTTGGTGATTGAGGCGGGCAAACTTGCTTTAAAAAAATGGGACGGTTCGGCCGATTGGGAGCACAATTTAAGGGAAGAGAACGTATTGCTGACTGGCCCCCTGCTGGTGTTGAACGGCCAGGATGAAGTGTTGGATTCTAGCAGCTTTTCGCGCTCCAGACACCCAAGAACAGCTATTGGGATTAAAGCAAACGGCAGAATTGTTTTGCTGACCGTTGACGGCAGGAATGCGAACGCTGCAGGAATGAGTTTAACGGAGCTGGCCAGAACCATGAAATGGCTGGGCTGCAGCAGTTCCATCAACCTGGATGGAGGGGGCTCCACCACCCTTTGGATCAGTGGTTTTCCTGATGGTGGGGTGGTCAACTACCCTTCAGACAACAAGCTTTGGGACCATGCCGGGCAAAGAAAAGTAGCGAATGTGATCCTGGTAAAGAAAATATGACGAAAACATGTAGTTGGCATGTACTGCCGCTCGCGGCACTGCTTTTGGGCAGTTGCAGCAGCGGGGCTGGAGGCGATAAGGCCGGAGCAGGTACAGAAGAAACCAAAAAGATTACCGGCAGAACGCCTTTTGATCCGGTTATCGGTATTAAATATTATGAAGTAAAGCGCAGGTTTAGTACAGGTCTGTCTTTTAACGAGCTGGGCTTTCAGCAGGAGCCTTCCTGGATCATCCGCTTTAAATCACGGGATACGGTAGAGGCTTATAGTCCGCAATATGACCGGATGCAAAGTTTTTACCTGCATTATGACCATGGCGACGTTTATAACTTCGCCAAAGAATGGTTCAGGATTAAAAAAGTGACTAAGGACAGCCTGGTGTTTCAACGGCTGCATTTAACCGCCAGGGAGATTTCTAAAGACGTCCGCTCCGATGTGAACCTGACCTGGTACGCGGAAGATTACATCAGCAAGGTGCTTAAAACATCGGTAGAAAAGCTGCAGGAGCCCACCAGGGCAGATACGCTGTACATCCGGAAACTGGCAGAAAAAACGAACAGGAACCCGGACAACCGCGATAGTGCATTTGGGGCAAGGCAGCCCGTTGAATTTATTCCGGTCAGCAAGCTGATTAAGGTAGCGAGGATCAGCAGCGTAGATAAGCTGTTGGGCAAGACGGAGGCTTATGATTATCTTTTCCCGCGTTACCGCATCGACATCGCCAAAGCTTATGCCGATTTTGGTTATGATTTTTCGGCGGTAGTGGATGCAAAAGGCCGGATGCACCTGGGTACTTTCCACACGAATTTTCCGGAAAATCAGGAGCCGAGGAAGAAAACTTTAACCGCCATTATTGAAGTCTATCTTACACATCTTTTGGAGGTAGTTCCCGGAAAAACACTGGGGATTCCGCATTCCAGCGAAATAAATCTCTCGGTAACAGGCCGGAAAAACAGCAAATAAAGCCTGTTTTATTTTATATTTATCAAAAAATGAAGCATTTGCATATTATAAAAAAATAATATGTACCTTGCACACTTAATTTTTAATAAATAATACAATGCAAGAAGGAACAGTAAAATTTTTTAATGTAACTAAAGGTTTCGGTTTTATTATCCCAGCTAATGGTGATAGCGAAATTTTTGTACATTCAACAGGCCTTATCGACGAAATTCGTGAAAACGACAAAGTTGAATATGACGTTGAAAGCGGCAAAAAAGGGTTGAATGCGATTAATGTTAAAGTAATCTAGATTATTAAAAACATAAATTGTACAGCATCGCGGATAACCCGCGATGCTTTTTTGTTTTAAAAGGAGTTTATTTGTGGTTTTTGATGACTTCAAATAACAGTTCCGGCTCATTGGTGGTAATGAACTCTACATTATTGTCCAGCAGCCATTTCATTTCGGGCTCAGTATTTACTGTCCAGGCATTCATCGTTAAGCCCAGCTCCTTTGCCTTCTTAAACCATTCGCCTTTCTGATAAACGCTGTAATGGTAATCTGCACCACTCATTTTTGCCGCTTTTAGCTCTTCAAGTGATTTATCTCCTTTTAAATAAGCAATGTGCGCTTTTGGTGCAATTTCGGTCAGTCTTAGCATGGTATCCCAGCTAAAGCTAATGTAATCTACCCAGGCTTCTGCTTTCAGCTTTTTAACCAGGTTAACACAGGCGTCTGCAAGGGCGATGTCTCCTGCTTTACCTTTTTTGGTGGGTTTGATCTCAAAGACCAGACGGGTACCTTTTTGTTTGATCCCTTCTTTGATATAGGCTTCTGCAGTGGGTATCGACTCTCCGTTACTTAATTTCTTCTGCAGAAGTTCGGCATAAGTAGATTCTTCGATGTGCATGCCCTGAAAATCGGCATCATGGTTTACCACAAGGATATTGTCTTTGGTCATGTGGACATCAAATTCGCTTCCATGACAACCTATTCTTACGGCTTCTCTTAAGGAGGCAATAGAATTTTCGGGAAGGCCCTGTTTTTTCCAGGCGCCACGATGGGCAATCACCTCATTTTTGTTCCAGCTGCTGATCTTTTTACCTTTCTTTTGTGCAAATACGCCATTTAATGTCATCACCATAAAGACAATGAGTAAAGATGAGTGTTTCATATTGTTTTGTTTTTTTACTAAAGTAAAAAATATAAAAACAAATCGAAACAATATTAAAGTTATTATATCGTAAATATCTGTATAAATCCCGGGTTATTATTCCTGTTATTATTAAAAAACGTTGTTGATTCTTATCTTTAAGCTATATTCACCAGCAGATGCAGCGCAACTATGAACTTCTGATTTTAAAAATTAATGAGTTTACGCAAAAGTTTTACCTCAATAAGCTTGTGCGCGGCAGCATTTACGCCGCTGCTTTGCTGCTGGCTTTATACCTGGTACTTTTTGTACTGATCTATTATACCCATCCCGGAACCAGCACAAAAACCACCTTATTTTTTGGCTATATCGCCGTTGCGGCGCTGACTATCGCCCTGCTGATTATCGCCCCTGCCTTGTCTTACTTTAAACTGGGCAAAAACCTAAGCATGGAGCAGGCCTCGGCAATGATAGGGGACCACTTTTTTAATGTCAAAGACAAGCTGCTGAACACCCTGCAATTAAAGGCCATGGCGGACAGATCCCCCGAAAACAGTCAGCTGATTCTTGCCGGGATAGACCAGAAGATCGCGGAATTGAAACCCATTCCCTTTTCAAACGCAATTAAACTGGCCGACAACAGGAAACACATCAAGTTTTTTTTGGTGCCGGCATCAGTTATTTTACTCATTGCCCTTATTTCTCCGGCCATATTGAGGGAGGGGACGCAGAGCTTTGTACAGTACAATAAGGAAATTTTACCAAAAGCTCCTTTTGAGTTTACGCTGCTCAGCAGACAGCTCAGTGTGGCGCAGGGTGATGATGTGGCGCTGCGACTGAAACTTACCGGTGATGAGATCCCCCAGGAGGTGTATGTATCGGACGGCATAAATACCTATAAACTGGAAAAAGAAAGCAACCTGCGCTTCAATTATACCTTTAAAAATGTGCAAAAAAGCCAGCGCTTCCATTTCTCGGCAGGAGGCTTTAGTTCGGAATCCTTTGCCATTGAAGTTAAGCCCAGGCCGGCTATCCTGACGGTGGACGCCAGGCTGGTTTACCCTGCTTATCTGAATAAAAAAGAAGAACACTTTAAAAATGCAGGAGACCTGATCATGCCGGAAGGTACAAGGGTGATCTGGACACTGCAAACGAAGAACAGTGATCAGCTGATATTTACACTCGGCAGCAAATCACAGGTATTAAATGCCGCAAACAATTTTTTTTCTTATTCGGGTATCCTCCGCGAAAACTCGGCCTATAGCATTGTACCCAAAAATAATTTTGTGATCAGCAAAGATTCGCTGACGCACCAGCTGAGTGTGATTAAAGATCAGTTTCCCGGCATTTCTGTACTGGAGGCCCCGGATTCATTGAGCAGTAAATCCTTGTATTTCTCAGGGAAGATTAACGATGACCATGGTTTTAATTCGCTCAGATTTAAATACAGCATCCGGGAGAACGGCAAGTTAACCAGCACACTGAGCAGGCAGATCCCCGTTAAGAAGGCGCAACTGGAGGTTCCCTTCTTTTATTTCTGGAACTTAAAGGAGCTTTCGTTAAAGCCTGGCCAAAGCCTGGAATACTACTTTGAAGTAACCGATAATGATGGGGTAAACGGGCCAAAAACAAGCAAATCTGAAATTAAGGTCTTTGCTCCACCGTCGGCACAGGAAGTTGCTGAAAAAATAAATGAAAGCAGCAGGTTATTGAAACAGAAAATGGAAAAAGCCATTAAACTGGCCGGACAAGTGGAAAAAGAAAGCAAAAAGCTTGGGGAAACCTTACTGGATAAAAAACAGCTTGCTTTTGATGATAAAAAGCAGATTGAACAACTGCTCGATAAACAAAAACAACTGGAAGAAGCAGTAAAAGAGATCAATACGCTGAACAAGAAGAACACTTTTGAAAAGGAAGAAAATAACGCCATTAAACAGGAACTGGCAGATAAACAAAAACAGATAGATGAATTATTTAACAATGTGCTGGACGAAAAAACCAAATCCCTGTTAGAGAAGCTGCAAGGACTGATGGACCAGAACAATAAAGATCAGACCCAGAACGAGTTGTCTAAAATGCAAATGGACAATAAATCCCTTAAAAATGAACTGGACCGCATTTTAGAGCTCTACAAACAGCTGGAATTTGAGCAGAATTTTCAGCAGGCCATAGACCAGCTCCATGAGCTGGCAAAAGAAGAAAAAGAGCAGGCCGCCCAAAGTGTCACTAAAGAATCAGGACTTGATGCGCTGAAAAATAAACAAAAAGAATTATCCAGATCCTTTGAGGAACTGAAAAAGGATTTGAAAAAGCTGGAGGAAAAGAACCAGCAGCTGGAACGCCCCAATCCTTTTCAAAATCCGGAACAGGAAACAAAGGACATAGAACAACAGCAAAAGAGCGCTGAAGAACAATTGGAGAAGAACGAGCGAAAAAAGGCTGCCGAAAAACAGCAAAAAGCAGGAGAACAACTGGAGCAGCTGGCTAAAAAGATGGGTGAAATGCAGCAGGAATCAGAAGAGATGGAAAATAATCTGAACGCGAAAGAGTTGCGTCAACTTTTGGAAAACCTGCTTAAAACCTCATTTGACCAGGAAAAAGTGATGTTGAATCTGAGGCGTTTAAACAACAATGATCCTCAGTATACTACCAATGTTCAGCAGCAACGCCAGATCAAAGACAACTTGAAGACGATTGCAGACAGCCTATTTGCCTTGAGTAAACGTGTACCGCAGATTGAGGCCGCAGTGAATGAGGAAATGCAGAAGATCAACTTTAACATGGACAAGAGCCTGGAGAACCTGGGTGACAGAAATACGGCTGCTGCAAATAAGAACCAGCAGTACACGATGACCTCCATTAACAACCTTTCTTTAATGTTAAGCGAGGCGCTGGACCAGCTGCAGAACAGGATGAAAAACGGAAAGCCTGGGGGGAAGGGGAAAAAGCAAGGGATGAAACAACTGCAGCAAATGCAGCAGCAACTGAACAACAGCATGCAAAAGGCCCGGGAACAAATGCAAAACGGGGGCAATAAGGGCGCTGTACCAAAGGGCGCAATGAGTGAGGAATTTGCTAAAATGGCTCAGCAGCAGCAAATGATCAGGGAAGCTTTGCAGAAAATAAACCGGGAAGAAAATAAGGACGGAAAAGGTAAGCTGGGTAACCTGAACCAAACTATTGAAGACATGAAAGCTACCGAGGCTGAACTGGTGAACAAAAGGCTGGAGCAGGAGACGCTGAACCGTCAGAAAGAGGTATTGACCAAATTGTTAGCTGCAGAAAATGCAGAAAGGGAACAAGACCAGGATGCCAAAAGAGAAAGCAAAGCAGGTAAAGACCAGCCTCCCTCGTATAAACAGTTCCTCGAAAAGTTCAAAACAATCCAAAAAAGTGAAACCGAGTGGCTGCAAAAAATGCCGCCTGGTTTAAACCCCTATTACAAAAATAAAGTGGCAGAATATTTTAAATTGTTAAATTCGGTCCAATAATTCTGATCCGATGGCCAAAGCAAACATTCATTTTTTTACCGAAGACACCAATTATTCCCTTAAAAAGAAAACGCTGATCAAGGACTGGATCAAATCGGCTATTATTGAGGAAGGTTACAGGCTACAGGAATTAAATTTCATCCTTTGCTCTGACGAATATTTACTGCGCATGAACCAGGATTATCTTCAGCATGACACTTATACCGACGTGATCACCTTTGACAACTCAGAGGAGCTTAAAACGATCATTGGGGATGTCTTTATCAGCATTGAGCGTATACAGGAAAATGCGCAGGGTTTAAACCTGCCCGTGGCCAATGAATTACACCGGGTGATGATTCATGGAACCCTGCATTTGTTGGGTTATAAAGATAAAGGAAAAGCGGCAAAGTCAAAGATGACCAGTAGGGAAGATCATTACCTCGCTAAACTTTCTTAAACTCCTTCTTAATCTGCATTTTACCTGCTCCTGTCAAATTCCAGGGCGCACAAAGCCTTGCAAAGAAATTAATGTTTACTTTTGTGGTAATTTCTTATCTATAATATCTTAAACACAGAATTGAGCACACTTATTGCAGCCGAAAACTTAGGCCATGCTTATCACGACGAATGGCTATTCAAAAACTTAACCCTGGGCATCCAGACAGGGCAGCGCGTAGCGTTGGTAGGAATTAACGGTGCCGGAAAAAGCACCTTACTGAAACTTCTTGCCGAAAGGTTCTCTCCTCTCGAAGGAAAGATTGTAAAGAATAAATCCGTCAAAATTGGTTTCCTGGACCAGGAGCCTGGTTTTCCAGATGGTTATTCGATCAGTGACTTTATTTTTTCTCTGGAAAACAAACAACAGCAGCTGATCAAAGCATATGAGGAACTGATAGAAGATCCAAATCCGGATGAAAAGATTTTAAACCGCCTGTATGAGGAATTGAGCGAGCACAATGCCTGGGAATATGAGCACGAAATCAAAACGATCCTGAGTCGGATGGGCATTAACCATTTGCAGCAAAAAATAGCAACCTTATCCGGTGGGCAAAAAAAACGCCTGGCACTGGCTAAACTGTTGATAGAAGACCCGGAAATCTATGTGCTGGACGAACCAACCAATCACCTGGATATTGACACCATAGAATGGCTGGAAAAATTATTGACTTCTGGAAATAAAACCATTTTGCTGGTTACCCACGACCGGTATTTTTTAGACAATGTATGCAATACCATTGTAGAGCTGGACAGGGGCAAAATCTATAACTACAGTGGAAATTATGCCTATTTCCTGGAGAAGAAATCGGAACGGGAAGCCGCTGATGAGAGTACTTTCCAGAAAAATAAGAATCTCCTGAAGAAAGAGCTGGAATGGATGAGGAGAATGCCTGCAGCCCGCACCACCAAATCGCAATCCAGGATAGATGCCTTCTATGATTTAGAAAACAAAACCAAACAACGGTCTGATAATCAAAAAGTTACATTAAACGTTAAAATGTCCAGACAAGGAAATAAAATACTTGAACTGGATCATATCGGCCAATCATTTGATGGAAAAAGCATCATCAATGATTTCAGCTATACGTTTAAACGCGCAGACAGGATTGGCTTAGCGGGGAAAAATGGCACTGGAAAATCTACATTGCTCAATATCATTACCGGCTACCTTCAGCCAGAAAAGGGAAAGGTTGGTACCGGTGAGACCACTGTTTATGGATATTACAAACAGGGTGGTTTAGCTTTTAATGAAAAGGAAAGGGTAATCGATATTGTAAAATCTGATGCGGAATACATCAAAATGGCAGATGGACAAACGATCTCTGCTTCACAGCTTTTAACCCTGTTTCTCTTCCCTCCAAAAAAACAACACGGAATGGTAGAGAAGTTGAGTGGAGGTGAAAAGAAAAGGCTGCACCTGATGAAGGTGCTCATGCAGAATCCCAATTTTTTAATTTTGGATGAGCCGACCAATGACCTGGATATTGATACGTTAAATGTGCTGGAAGAATTTTTGGAGAACTTTCCAGGTATCCTGATCCTGGTTTCCCACGACAGGTATTTATTGGACAAGATGAGTGAGCAATTGTTCATCATGGAGGGCAACGGACAAGTCGGAATTTACAATGGAAATTATTCGGAATATAGATTAAGTTTAGATGCCGCTAAAGAAAAACCGGAACAGAAGCAAAAACAAAATACAGCAAGCCCTGCCCCTGTCGCACCTATAAAAAAACTAAGTTACAAGGAACAGCGCGAACTGGAAGACTTGGAAATCCGCATTGCGGAGGTAGAATCTGAAATCAGTGATTTGACTGTATCTCTGTTTAAAATAGACGCGTCAAATTATGTAGAATTGCAAAATGTAACTAAATCTATTGAAAACTTAAATACAGAACTGGAAGAAAAAACAGAGCGCTGGCTGGCCCTTTCGGAAGCGTAAAAAATTAAAACGAAACAAATGTTCCACGTGAAACAAGAAAGGGTCAATATGAATCTCATTTATGTTTCACGTGGAACAACAATAAATACGGAATAAAAATGTTTAAAGAATACGATGTAATTGTGGTGGGCGGAGGCCATGCCGGTTGCGAAGCGGCGGCGGCAGCAGCGAACCTCGGATCAGCCGTTTTGCTGATCACCATGAACATGGAAACCATTGCGCAGATGAGCTGTAATCCAGCTATGGGAGGTGTAGCAAAAGGTCAGATCGTTCGGGAGATAGATGCTATGGGTGGGTATTCAGGAATCATCAGCGATAAAACAACACTTCAGTTCAGAATGCTTAACCTTTCCAAGGGCCCTGCCATGTGGAGCCCAAGAACACAGAATGACCGGAAGAGGTTTGCTGAAGAGTGGCGCCTGGCATTGGAACGCACACCAAATGTAGACTTCTGGCAAGACATGGTCAGCAGCCTCATCATCAAAAACAACACTGTGGTTGGTGTAAAAACTGCCATAGGTGTAGAAATAAAAGGCAAAGCGGTAGTGCTCACAAACGGTACCTTTTTAAACGGATTGATCCATATCGGAGAAAAAAAGTTTGGGGGCGGCAGAACCGGAGAAAAAGCAGCAACCGGATTAACCGAACAGCTTACTGCATTTGGATTTGAAGCTGGCCGGATGAAGACCGGTACCCCACCCCGGGTAGATGGCAGGTCTTTAAATTACAGCGTAATGGAAGAACAATGGGGTGATGAAAATCCGGGGCGTTTTTCATTTACCGATGTAGCGCTTCCAAAAGAACAACGCTGCTGCTGGATTACCTATACCAATACAAAGGTTCATGAAACTTTGAAAGAAGGCTTCGAAAAATCACCCATGTTCACTGGCCGCATCAAAGGGCTTGGACCAAGGTACTGCCCTTCCATAGAAGATAAAATTAACAGGTTTGCTGAGCGGGAAAGACACCAGATATTCGTGGAGCCCGAGGGATGGAATACCTGTGAAATTTACGTGAATGGATTCTCTACCTCCCTGCCCGAAGACGTACAATATAGAGCACTTACACAAATCCCCGGCTTCGAAAATGCGAAGATGTTCCGCCCGGGATATGCTATAGAATACGATTATTTTCCACCAACCCAGCTTTCTTTAACCCTGGAAACCAAATTGGTTAGTAATTTGTTCTTTGCGGGCCAGATCAATGGAACTACCGGCTACGAAGAAGCTGCTAGTCAGGGTTTTATAGCAGGAATTAATGCCCATCAGAAAGTAAATGACCAGGCGGAGCTGATCATGAAGCGTTCGGAGTCGTATATCGGTGTTTTAATCGACGACCTGGTGACCAAAGGCACAGAAGAGCCTTACAGAATGTTCACCTCAAGGGCCGAACACCGTTTGTTGCTGCGCCAGGATAATGCCGATATTCGCCTCTCTCCTATTGCACATCAACTTGGCTTAATCAGTGATGCGCGTTTGGAAATCGTAAATCAAAAGATAAAAAATTCTGATGCGATAGTTGCTTTTGCTAAAAAACAGGGCATTGAAATGAGTACGGCTAACGGCATGCTGGAAGAGCTTGGTACATCTGCATTGAGCCAGAATGTAAAATTAGTTAGCTTATTAAGCAGACCACAAGTGGGCATCAATGATGTTAGAAAAGTAAGTGAAACATTTAAAGAATTTCTGGATCCATTTGATAAAGAAACTGTAGAGCAGGCGGAAATTAAGATCAAGTATGAAAGCTATTTTGAAAAAGAACAGGAAATCGTAAACAAAATGCAAAAAATGGAAGATAAAGACATCAATCCAAATTTCGATTATTCACAATTGGTATCTTTATCCAAAGAAGCGCGGGAGAAATTGCTGAAGATCAAACCGAGAACGCTGGGGCAAGCTTCCAGAATTTCCGGCGTTTCACCTTCTGATATCTCTGTTTTAATGGTTCATATCAGTAAATAAGATACAACTCATTGATTTTTAATTAATTACAAGTAAATCAGTAACATTTTAAACAAGCCTATTTAAATTCGATCTGAGCAACTTTTAATATTTTTTAATGATATGGGTTAAAAAAGCATATAAATTAAATACAGCGCACATAAATGGCTAAAAAACGAATTGTAATAAACTTGCTGAATTTTTTTGTTCTTATTTGCATAAGTGTACTCTTTTATGCTTGTGCGAGTATGCAACAACCTCAGGGCGGACCCAGAGATACCGAACCACCCAAGATTTTAAAGATGACCCCGAAAAATCTGACGGTCAATTTCACTTCGCCAAAAATTGTCATAGAATTTAACGAGTATTTTAAAATACAAAATGAGTTTAAGGAATTTTCAGTTTCGCCGGAAATGGAAAAACCACCGCAACTGAAGATCAAGGGAAAAAAACTGGAGGTCAGCATTCAGGACAGCCTCGAGAAAAATACCACCTATACCCTGAATTTCGGTAAGGCCATTGGTGACGTGAATGAAGGTAATACTGTTAAAAATTTTACTTATGTTTTCTCAACAGGGCCCCAGCTGGATTCCTTAAGCATCAAAGGTAAGGTGACCAATTCTGTGACAGGGCTGCCGGAGCTGGATGTGCTCGTATTTATTCTGCCTATAAAAAGAGATACTATTTTTGGTAAAAGTAAACCTTCCATATTTACTACCACAGACAGCAGCGGTAATTATGCATTGAACAATCTAAGAAAGGATACCTATAAAATCTATGCCCTTAAGGAGAAAGGTGGAGACAAGGTCTATCAGCAGGCCAGCGATGAAATTGGCTTTTTGAAGGATTCCATCCTGTTGGATAAAGTATTGGACAATGTCAATTTAAGTATTTTTAAAGAGGATGCCGAGACCTTCAGAATAACAGACAGAAAACTTAATGCAGATGGAAGCATTTCTTTTGTCTTTAACCAAAAATTAAAAAAACCAGAAGTTGTAGTTACGGATCCTCCGGCATTGGATGCCGGCAAGCTGTTCAAATTTAGCCGGAACAATGATTCCTTAAAGGTATGGTTAAAAGAACTTAGTTTTGATTCTACTAAAATAACCATTAAGGACCAGAGCAAAGACCTGCAGACGGTAAACATCACGAGGGGGAAAAAAGAAACTTATACGAGGGCCCTAACCGCAACAGATAATATAGAAGGTCGCCTTTTAAATCCCAATAAACCGCTGAGACTGACTTTCAATTTTCCATTGGAAAGTACAGATATCACTAAAATAAGCTTGCTGGAAGACTCTGTCGAACGGACAGGCTTTACCTTGGTTAAAGACAGTACTGATCTCCTCTCCTATTATTTCAGGTATCCATGGAAGCCTAAAAAAACTTATGAGCTTAAGTTTGAAGCAGGTGCAGCTACAGCCATATTCAGCACCAAGAATAAAGAGTTTATTAAGACATTTGAACTGGCTAATAAGGATGATTACGGGACATTAATTGTCAAGATCGTTCCCCCGGAACTGAATAAAAGTTATATCCTTGAAGTGGTGAACGAGAATAAGAACGTAGCCAATACTTTGGTAATCACGAGGGATACTACCGTTAGATTTGCCAACTATAAGGCTGGTAAATACTGGCTGCGCATCACTTACGATACCAATAAAAACGGGGTATGGGATACGGGAAATGTAAAGCGGGGCGTACAGCCGGAGCGGATCTGGAATGAGCCCAAAGAACTCTCTATAAGGGCCCTCTGGGAAAGAAATGAAACGATCACCATCCCTAAGGAATAACTACCTGAACCAATCGGAATATAGGATATAATTATCAGGTAATTTATTTAATAAAACCCTTTGCTCTTCGGTAATGGGCTTTATTTTTTTTGCAGGTGTACCTGCATAGATAAAACCACTTTCACAACGGGTATTTTCCAGCACTACTGCACCAGCAGCAATGATACAATATTCTTCTACCAATGCATTATCCATGATAATAGCACCCATGCCGACAAGGATATGATCTTTCAAAATACAGCCATGTACTATGGCATTGTGACCTACTGAAACCCTGCTTCCTATAATTGTAGAAGCTTTGAGATAAGTAGCATGGATCACTGCTCCATCCTGTATATTCGTTTCATTACCTATGGTAATGCTGTTTACATCTCCGCGAATAACTGCATTGAACCAAACTGAACAATTACTTCCCATTAGTACATCACCAACTATGGTAGCATTTGGCGCGATGAAACAGTCATTCCCCCATTTTGGAGTTTTATCTTTTACTGGCAATATTACTGGCATAATTTAAAAAATTGTATCTGTCAAAGTTTGAGAATGATCCGGATAATCGGTTGTATAGTGCAGCCCCCTGCTTTCTTTTCTTACCATGGCAGCTTTAATGACTAAAAAAGCAACCTGGATGACGTTTCTCAACTCACAGAGTTTTACCGAAACTTCATTTGCTTTATAAAACTCTTCTGTTTCCTCATGCAGCAGGAACAACCTTCTCATCGCCCGTTCCAACCGGAAATCTGAGCGGACAATACCTACATAGTCACTCATCAGTTTCTGTGTTTCACGAAGGTTATGTGTAACCAGAATATCCTCGTTAGATTGGGTAACGCCCTTTGCGTCCCAATCGGGTATATTTTCAGGTATTACAGATTTACCAAATGCTTTGACAGCATCCTCGTAAATCCTGTGCGCAAAAACCAGGGCCTCTAAAAGTGAATTAGAAGCCAGCCTGTTTGCACCATGCAATCCGGTAGAGGAACATTCCCCGCAGGCATAAAGATTCTTTATGGATGATCTTCCATATTCGTCGACCAGGATACCGCCACACATATAATGCGCTGCAGGCGTAACCGGGATCAAATCCTTTGTCATATCTATTCCAATTGACAAACATTTGGCATAAATATTAGGAAAATGTGTTAAAATATCGGACTTCTTCTTGCTTCTGATATCCAGGTAAACAAAATCGTCACCCGATTTTTTCATTTCTGCATCTATTGCACGGGCCACAATATCCCGGGAAGCTAAAGAACCCCTTTTATCGTATTCATACATAAATTCATCACCGTTCTTACGTCTGAGTACTCCACCAAAACCCCTTACAGCTTCTGATATTAAAAAGGACGGATATTCTCCGGGATGGTATAAAGCTGTAGGATGGAACTGGATAAACTCCATATTTCTTACTTTTCCTTTTGCACGATAGACCATTGCCATTCCGTCTCCCGTAGCAATAACTGGATTTGTAGTACTGGAATACACGTGGCCTGCACCTCCGGAAGCCATGATAGTCACATTCGCCAATATTTTTTCCACATCGTTACGTTCTGTATTAAAGGCATATATGCCATAACAGCGGATATCCTCGGAGCTCTTATCCACATGTTGTCCCAGGTGATGCTGGGTAATCAGTTCCAGGCAAAAGTAATGTGTTAATATCTCTATGTTCTCATTCTGATGGATCTGACGCAACAACACACTTTCAATTTCATAGCCTGTAACGTCTTTATAGTGCAATACACGATGTTCTGAGTGTCCGCCCTCTTTGGCCAGATCATAAACTCCTGTTCTGTTTTTATCAAAATTAATTCCATAATCGATAATTTCCTGTATCCGCTGTGGCCCTTCCTTAACCACAATCTCTACTACCTTCTTGTCACACAGGCCATCACCCGCAATCAGTGTATCTTCAATATGTTTCTCAAAAGAATCGTCCTTATCTACCACAACGGCTACTCCGCCCTGTGCATATTTTGTATTGGACTCGTCTTCATTGGATTTGGTTACGATCAATACTTTACCGTGCTGAGCTGCTTTTAATGCAAAACTCAGACCCGCAATTCCAGACCCTATCACCAAAAAATCTACTTTTCTCATTTGTGTGCTGTTGTTTTTCAATACATTATAAAATCTCTGCCTGTTTTATCCAGCTATTAACCTTATAAATACCATTAAATTATCCATATTCTGACTCTTGTTAACAACGTTAATATAATTGTTGATTACATGTCTAAATAAAAAGAACAAATATTTTTGAATGTTTAAAGCTAACCTAAAAAGCCAATTTGCCACAATATTTTGAGTTATTTTTAAGCAACATTCACTAGTTTATTAACTTTTTCCACCGCGACTAACAATAAACATATTGGTATTGATAAAAATATAGACTGTAAAATATATAGCTGTAAATCAGCTGATATTTTAAATGAAAATGTAATCTAAATGTTAGTAAATTATTAATAACTCATATAATCGAACAGAAAACAGATATTTATACACAGTATCCACACGCTAATAAACAATAGAAATCTATTTATATTAAATTAATTATAATTTATTGAAGTGTGGAAACTACGTACCTTTACAAAAGTTAAAATAAACTCATTCTGATGAAAACGGATACTTTAGAGGAATTAAACAGAAAAGGTTTTATAGAGGAACATATTGATCCAACTTTAGATCTCTTTGAAGAAATTGAAAAGTTAAAAAAGGAAAAGAATGCCATTGTACTGGCTCATTATTACCAAGAGCCTGATATTCAGGATATAGCAGATTATATAGGCGATAGTTTGGGCCTTTCACAGGAAGCAGCAAAAACAGAAGCAGATGTGATTGTATTTGCGGGTGTTCATTTTATGGCTGAAACTGCTAAAATTCTTTCTCCTGATAAAACAGTATTGTTGCCTGATTTGAAAGCTGGCTGTTCATTGGCAGATAGCTGCCCGCCTCATTTGTTTAAAAAATTTAAAGAGAAATACCCTGATCATCTGGTGATTACTTATGTGAACTGTACTGCTGAGCTCAAAGCTTTAAGTGATATTGTTTGTACCTCTACGAATGCAGTTCAGATTGTAGAAAGTTTGCCCAAAGACCAGAAGATTATATTCGGACCGGATAAGAATTTAGGGGCCTGGGTGGCTAAAAAAACCGGTAGGGATCTGGTATTATGGAATGGTGCCTGTATGGTGCATGAAATATTTTCAAGAGAAAAGATCACAAAATTAAAGGAGCGCCATCCGCAGGCAAAATTTATTGCACATCCTGAATGTGAGGATGCAGTATTAAAAATGGCTGATTATATTGGATCTACCACTGGTTTGCTGAAATATACGATCAATAACGATGCCCAGGAGTTCATTGTGGCTACCGAAAGTGGGATCATCCACCAGATGGAGAAAGCTAATCCGGCTAAGACCTTTATTCCTGCGCCACCAAACAACAGTTGTGCCTGTAACGATTGCCCGTATATGAAAAGAAATACCCTGGAAAAATTGTATCTCTGTATAAAAAACGGACTGCCAGAGGTTACTGTACCTGCTGATATTATTGTCCAGGCACGTAAACCTATTGAAAGAATGCTGGAAATATCAGCGAGTCTGGGCTTGTAATTAGATATTTTGGGTTATGTATGGTAAATAGTTGTGGATAACCTGTTAATTGATTGTAATAGAATAAGATAATGTTTGAGAATAAAGAGCGTACCGATATTGCTGAACTGGGAGAATTTGGGTTGATCAAACACCTGACGGATCAATTCAAAATAAAGCATGAAAGCAGTATTAAAGGTATTGGTGATGATGCTGCTGTATTAAACTTTGAAAATAAAGAGGTTTTAATTTCTACAGATCTGTTACTGGAAGGCATTCATTTCGATCTGGCTTACGTACCCCTGATGCATCTGGGGTACAAAGCTATACAGGTGAACCTGAGTGACATTTATGCCATGAATGGGATTGCTACCCAGGTAACGGTTTCTATTGGTTTGTCGAGCAAATTTCCGCTCGAAGCTGTGGAGGAAATTTACAAAGGGATACAACTGGCCTGTGATAAGTTTAACATTGACCTGATTGGTGGGGATACCTCATCGAGTAAGCAGGGATTGGTAATTAGTGTGACCAGTATTGGTTATGCGGAAAAGAAAGATGTGGTGTATAGAAATGGTGCCGGAGAAGGAGATCTGATCTGTGTAACAGGAGATCTGGGTGGTGCTTATGTGGGCCTGCAAATCCTGGAGAGGGAAAAACAGATATTTCTGGAAAATCCTGGTATTCAGCCTGATCTGGAGGGAAAGGATTACATTATAGAACGTCAGCTGAAACCTGAGGGAAGAAGGGATATTGTGGACCTGCTGGCGCAAATGGATATTGTTCCTACGGCGATGATTGATGTTTCTGACGGACTGGCTTCAGAGGTTTTACACATCTGCCAGCAATCGGAAAAGGGAGCTACTTTATATGAAGATAAATTGCCCATTGATCCCATGACTTATGAGACCGCAAGAGAACTGGGCCTTGACCCTACCGTTTGCGCATTAAATGGTGGGGAGGATTATGAATTATTATTTACCATTAAACAAGCCGACTACGATAAGCTCAAACACGATGTAGACATCAGTATCATCGGGCACATTACGGATCGAAATTCGGGATGTAAAATGATTTCTAAATCTAATGTAGTACATGAACTGAAAGCGCAGGGCTGGAACGCTTTTAAGTTATAATTCCTCCTCTTCAGGTAAAACAGGGTCTAAAAACTTGCTGTCAATCTGTTTAGTGGCTTTGGCACCTAATTTTTTGATCTTTTCAGAGGTATTGGAGAGGTTACCTGTTCCTGTGGATAACTTGTTAATTGCTTTATCATAAGCATCCTGACTTAGTTTTATGTTCCGGCCAATGCTCTCCATGTCGGTTAAGAAACCTACGAATTTATCGTACATACTGCCGCTTAACCGGGCTATTTCCAATACGTTCCTGTTTTGTCTTTCCTGTTTCCAGATGCTGGATATGGTACGTAAAGTGGCCAGTAAGGTAGAAGGACTTACAATGACTACTTTCCTGTCCCAGGCATAATTGAACAGTTCGGCGTCCTGCTGCACTGCAATTCCAAAAGATGATTCGATCGGGATAAAAAGCAGTACAAAATCGGGAGAGTTGATCTGGTAGAGTTCATGATAATTTTTTCCGGATAGACCTTGTATATGTGTTTTTATAGAAATCAAATGTTGTTTGAGCTGAAGTTCTCTTTCCTGGTCTGTATCTGCAGCAACCAGTCGTTCGTAAGCAACCAGAGAGACCTTAGCATCAACGATAATGTGTTTATCGTCCGGAAGGTCAATAATTACATCCGGCTGCATTCTGGAGCCCTCAGCTGAGCTTAAACTGGTTTGTATGCGGTACTCCCGGTCTTTAATCAGACCTGAACGTTCTAAAACGCGCTCTAATATAATTTCACCCCAGTTTCCTTGTTTTTTAGCGTCACCCTTAAGGGCTTTGGTTAGATTATTAGCTTCTTCCTGGATTTGCTTGCTCTGGTCCATCAGCTGGGCAATTACTCCTTTTAAAACATTACGTTCATCAGATTCGGCTTTGTATACTTTTTCAACCTTGTCTTCAAAAGCTTTGATATTCTCTTTCAGCGGATTTAAAATGATGTCCAGGTTGGTCCTGTTCTGCAGGGTAAATTTTTCTGATTTTTCTTCCAGTATTTTACTGGCTATATGTTCAAATTCCAGTTTAAAACGCTGTTGAAGTTCAATAATATATTTCTCCTGTTCTGCATGCCTTTGCCCTTGGGCAAGTAAATTTTCTTCTGCCTTGATCACTTTACTGCGTTCATTAATAAAATTCTGACGCAGGTCATTCAATTCATCTTCCAGCTTTTGTTTTTCTTCTTTTAACCAGTTTAATGATTTTTGATGTTCATTTTCTTTGAGTGCTAAAAGTTCCAGCTGATTTTTATCAGCAGCAAGCTTTCTAAACAGGATAAAGATGAGGGTGATCAGAATGATGATCAATAATGTAATTCCTATGGTTTCCATACTAATATTATTATCAAATATCATGATAATAAGTCTGTATTGCAAAAATAAATAGTAAATATGGTGTAAAGCTACCTGCTTAGTTTAACCTACAGATGAGAAGGGTACTTAGCTTGCAGGCCGTTCTTACCTCATTTGAGGCTTTTTTTTAAAATAATTAAATTAGGAACACTTTTTGATTCATAATGACTGAAACATTCTTTAAATAAAATGGGAACTTATTTTGTTTTGATAATTCCGATACTGATGATTAGCATGTTTGTGCAGTGGCGTTTTAGAAACAGGTTTTCAAAATACGCTGAAATGCAGTTAAATTCAGGGTTTTCGGGTAAGGAGGTGGCTGAGAAGATGCTGCAGGATAATGGAATTTTTGACGTAAAGGTGATGAGCACTGACAAAGCTTTATCAGATCATTATAATCCTGAAGATAAAACGGTTAACTTAAGTACAGATGTATATTATGGGCGAAGTGTTGCCGCTGCTGCAGTTGCTGCCCATGAATGTGGCCATGCTGTACAGCATGCAAAATCTTACCATTGGTTACAGCTGAGATCAAACATGGTACCTGTGGTCAGCATCACTTCTAACCTGTTGCAATGGGTACTGATTGCCGGGGTATTGCTGATTGCTTTTACTTTTAATCCTTTTGTTTTGGGGATTGGCGTTCTTGGACTGGCTCTGATTACTTTATTTAGTATCATCACCCTGCCGGTTGAGTTTGATGCCAGCAGAAGAGCCCTGCTTTGGCTTAAAAACAATAAAAGTGTATTGTATACTACCGAAGAACACACGCAGGCTAAAGATGCCCTCTGGTGGGCTGCTATGACTTATGTTATCGCAGCTTTGGGTGCACTTGCAAACCTGTTTTATTATGTTTCTATACTATTTGGACGAAGCAGATAGGTTAATTTAAGCGATAAGGAACAATCAGCTCAAATTCAGGGATATCTACTATGAAGTCCCTGTCATCTGCAATACGGTACATCAGGTAATTTCCACTCATGGTACCCATGTCAGTGTTTAAATTACAACCTGATACATAGGAATGGCTGGAACCTGGCTCAATGATTGGCTGTTCACCCACAACACCCTCTCCTTCTACTTCTCTTTGTGTGCCATTGGAATCAAATATAAACCATTGTCTCCTTTTAAGCTGTACAGCGTAATCGGTCAGGTTTTCAATGGTAATGCGGTAAGCAAACATAAAATGTGCATTAGCCGGATTGGAATGTTCTTCCTGATAAGTTGTTTCGACTGAAATTTTAACGCCTAACGTAATAGCTGTAATCATTTTAACTCATAATTTAATAAATAGTTTTCAAAAATCAAGCCATTTCACCGGCGGGGTAAATATGTTGATATTTTTCTGCTATTTCATCTAAAATACTGTGAATAGTATCAATATTTTCTTCTTTAACCAATTGCATTCTGTAGGTTTTAAAATCCGGAATACCTTTAAAATAGTTGGCATAATGTCGTCTCATCTCAAAGATACCTACTCTTGGACCTTTCCAGGCAATGGATTTGTCAAAGTGTGTGCGGCATACAGAAACACGTTCTTCCAGGGTTGGCCCTGGCAATATTTCGCCCGTGTTAAAGAAATGCCTGATCTCTCTGAATATCCAGGGATAACCTATGGCTGCCCTGCCAATCATGATGCCATCTATTTCGTATTCCAGCCGCCAGTCTGCCGCTTTACGGATACTGTCAACATCGCCATTGCCAAAAATAGGTATTTTAATTCTTGGGTTCCGTTTGATCTCACGTATCAGTGTCCAGTCGGCCTCTCCCTTATACAATTGTGCCCTGGTACGGCCGTGAATGGTTAAAGCCTGAATGCCGATGTCCTGTAAACGCTCCGCAACTTCTTCTACATTTTTGGTGTTGTCGTCCCAGCCCAGACGGGTTTTAACGGTAACTGGCAAATGAGTGGCTTTTACTACCGCTGCTGTCATCTTCACCATTTTATCTATATCCTGAAGCAGGCTGGCGCCAGCACCCCTGCAGGCAACATTTTTAACTGGACAACCATAATTGATGTCCATCAAATCAGGGCCGGCAAGCGTAGCTATTTCAGTTGCTTCACGCATGTGGTCTATCTCGCTTCCAAATATTTGTATGCCTATTGGCCTTTCATACTCAAAAATATCCAGCTTGGCCCTGCTTTTAGCCGCATCTCTGATGAGCCCTTCTGATGAAATAAACTCTGTATACATCATATCCACACCACTTTGTTTGCATACAAAACGGAAAGGAGGATCGCTTACATCCTCCATTGGTGCAAGCAATAAGGGAAATTCTCCCAGATCAATATTTCCTATTTTTACAGACATTTTTCTATCTTCAACCCAAAATTCACGGCACAAAGGTACAAAACTTAGCTAAAATAGTTAATTAACTATTTTGCTGGCCGGCAAATCTTGGAAGAATGAAAATAAAAAGGCAGGTAAATGAAAGAAATTAAAGAAGAGAATAGTCCTTTTATACAACTGCTGATGCTGTGTTTTTATGCTTTTCTGGGCCTGCTTGTTTTTCCAGCAATAGGTTTTGCATTGATATATTTGAAATATGGTGGAGAAATGCTGCAAAATATGGACTGGCTGAGCAGTACGGATGTCTATTACCTGCCTGCACAAAGGATACTGATCACCGCCCAGCAACTGGGCTTATTTTTGGTGCCCGCCTTGCTGCTTGCCAAAACTGAGGGTAGCGCTATTCATGGCTTTTATGGATTTAAAAGGCCTACCGCAGGGCTTTTATTGCTCGTTTTGGTAATGATGGCCTGTTCCCTGCCCGTTTTGGAATGGCTTACACAGTTTAATCAGCAAATGAAATTTCCTGCTGCTTTGAAGGGGCTGGAAGCCTGGATGAAAGCCGCAGAGGATCAGGGGATGAAAATGACCATTGCGCTGTTAAAAATGGATCATATAGGCATGTTCCTGCTGAATATAGGGATGATCGCCTTATTGCCGGCAGTGGCGGAAGAACTCCTGTTCAGGGCTGGTTTACAACGTATTTTTGGCAGGATGTTCCACAATCCACACCTTGCCATATGGCTTTCGGCCTTTATATTCAGCGCCATTCATGTTCAGTTTTATGGCTTTTTACCTCGACTGTTATTGGGGGCTGCCTTTGGATACATCTATTTCTGGAGCGGAAGTTTATGGTATGCCATGTTTGGTCATTTTTTAAATAACGGATATGCAGTATGTGCAGCGTGGTATATGCAAAAAAACAATATACCTTTGTCTGAATCCGATAAAACGATGAATATTGCCTGGTATGGTTATGTAATCAGTGCAGGATTGACTTTTTTGCTGTTCCGATATTTTAAAAAACAAGCCAGATGAAAACAAGAGCGATAACTGCTGTCTTTTTTACCATTGCGATGCTGGGCTCCATTTTTTTAGGGGCTTATGCTTTTACCTGCTTTTACCTGATACTAAGCCTTGCAGCTTTGCTGGAATTCTTTTCCATGATAAAAACAGCAGGCATACGACCGCACCGGAACATTGCGCTATTTGCCGCTGCATTGATCTTTTCAATGACAGCCGGGTATCACCTGTTACAATTTGAAACTAAATTTATGCTCCTGATTGTGCCTTTGATTTTCTCGGTGTTCATCAGCGAATTGTATAAAAAAGAGAAAATACCTTTTTCTAATATTTCTTACACCTTTGTGGGCTTTATTTATGTGACGCTGCCTTTTTGTTTCTTTTATTCGCTTGGATTTATACAGGAACAGGCGACATATAGTTTCCATTTACCACTTGCCTTTTTACTGATGTTGTGGGCCAGTGATACCGGAGCTTACCTTTTTGGGGTTAAATTTGGGAAAACACGTCTATTTGAGCGTCATTCTCCAAAAAAATCATGGGAGGGTTTTTTCGGTGGGATGTTTACCAGCATATTGGCTTCTTACCTGATTTCTTTGTTTTTTAAAGAGATCAACCCACTGGTATGGGGGGGAATGGCGGTGTTAATTGTTTGCTTTGGTACACTCGGCGATCTTGTAGAGTCGATGTTAAAACGTAGTCTTAACGTAAAAGATTCTGGGAATATACTGCCTGGGCATGGTGGTTTTTTAGACCGTTTTGATGGTCTTTTACTGTCGGCACCAGTTGTATACGCCTACCTGTATCTGATATTGAATTAAAAGGGCTTATTCTTTTTTAATGGCTGCAACAAGTATTCCAGACCGTTGAGCTTGATCTCGTAAAGCGTGGCGATCATTTCTCCGAGTTTGCCCGGTGGCCAGCCTTCTCTGTGAAACCAGATCAGGTAAGATTCGGGAAGGTCGCATAACAGGCGGCCTTTATATTTTCCAAAGGGCATTTGCATGGTAACCAGGTCTTGTAACAGTTTAGGGTTCATCTTATTTTTTATTTGGCCACCATTTCCAGCATCTCTACCGCTTCATCAATGGTATTCAGGTTATCGAATGCAATACGTAGCGAATCTTTAACCTCTTTGAGGTTACACAATCGCGGATGGATCTGCGCAAAATGCAATATTTTATTGAACATGGTAGAATCAAAAAATGAGGATTGTTTATCCGTAATGAAATAGCCACGTAGAACCCCTTTTTTAAAGTTTATCTTTTCGAAGGCCAGTTTTTTGGCTACCCATTGCAGCCGCAATACATTCAGCATGGTTTTAACAGGTTCAGGAACTGGTCCAAACCTGTCTTTTAAGCTTTTTTCAAAGGCTTTGAGCTGGATTTCATCCTCAATTTTTGAAAGTTCTGTATACAGGTTATACCTTTCGGTAATGTTGGTCACATAATCATCCGGAATATAAAGCTCCAGGTCGGTATCTACCTGGGTAAAATTTACAAAAGGGCGTAAGGGCTCATCTTTAAACAAATCTTTAAACTCATCGGTCTTCAGCTCCTGAATGGCTTCATCGAGTATCTTATGGTACATCTCGAAACCTATTTCGGCAATAAAGCCACTTTGCTCGGCGCCTAAGAGGTTTCCGCTGCCCCGGATGTCTAAATCCCTCATCGCAATATTAAAACCGCTTCCAAGGTCTGAAAACTCTTCAATTGCGCTGAGGCGTTTGCGGGCTTCGGAGGTAAGGGTGCTTAAAGGTGGGCTCAGTAAGTAGCAGAAAGCCTTTTTATTGGACCGGCCTACCCTGCCGCGCATCTGGTGCAGGTCGCTCAGCCCGAACATATGGGCATGGTTGATGATGATGGTATTGGCATTTGGGATGTCAAGCCCGGCCTCGATAATTGTGGTGGCTACTAAAACATCTTTTTCCCCGTTGATGAAATCGAGCATCACGTCTTCGAGCTGATCGCCATCCAATTGCCCGTGGGCAATGCCTATGCGTGCTTTTGGTACCAGGGTTTTGATCAGGCCGCCGAGTTGCGGCAGATCGTGTACCCGGTTGTGGATAAAAAACACCTGTCCGCCCCTGTCCAGTTCAAACTGAATCGCTTCCTGGATGAGTTTATCATTAAATACGTGTAATTCCGTGTTTACGGCCTGCCGGTTTGGTGGCGGGGTGCTCATGATGGAAAGGTCACGTGCGCCCATTAACGAGAAATGCAGGGTCCTGGGTATTGGAGTTGCGGTTAGGGTTAAGGTATCTACATTTACCCTTAAGGCCCGGAGCTTCTCTTTGGAGGATACACCAAATTTCTGTTCCTCGTCAATGATCATGATGCCCAGGTCTTTGAATTTTACATCTTTACTAAGCAAACGGTGCGTGCCGATGATGATGTCTACCTTACCTTCAGCCACTTTAGCCAGGGTTTCTTTGATCTGTTTGCTGGTTTTAAAACGGTTGATGTAATCTACTGTGCAGGGAAAATCTTTTAAGCGGCTGGAAAAAGTTTTGAAGTGTTGCAGGGCCAGGATGGTGGTTGGCACCAGAACCGCGGCCTGCTTGCCGTTAGCGACGGCTTTAAAAGCGGCCCTGATGGCGATTTCAGTTTTTCCAAAACCAACATCACCGCAAACTAGCCGGTCCATAGGATGCGGGGCTTCCATGTCCTTTTTTACATCAGCGGTAGCTTTTTCCTGATCGGGAGTATCCTCATAAATAAAGGAGGCTTCCAGTTCGGTTTCCAGGTAGCCGTCAGGTGCAAAAGCGGTTCCTACCTGCGATTTTCTCAACGCGTATAACTTGATCAGGTCGCGGGCAATGTCTTTAACTTTTTTTTTAGTGGTTTTTTTAAGTTTGTCCCAGGCCTCAGTCCCCAACTTGTTCATTTTTGGCGCTGTGCCATCTTTCCCGCTGTATTTAGCGATGCGGTTAAGGGAATTGATATTAACATACAGCAGGTCGTTGTCTGCATAGACCAGCCGGATCATTTCCTGGGTCTTGCCATTTACCTCTACTTTTTCAAGACCGGCATACTTACCTATTCCATGGTCGATATGTGTAACAAAATCACCTGGTTTCAGGTCCCTCAGTTCTTTTAGCGTAATGGCCTGACTGCGCTGATAACCTCTTTTTAGCTTGTATTTATAAAAACGGTCAAAGATCTGGTGATCTGTATAAAAGGCAACTTTCTGCTTGGCATCTACAAAACCTTCCCTCAACGGGATGTTTACCGGCGTAAATTTGGCTGTTTTGTCGATGTCATCCAGAATGGCATATAAACGTTCTGTCTGTTTAACAGAAGCGCTAAAAATGAAGTTATGTATGCCTTGTTTTTCATTCTCTTTGAGGTTATGGATCAGCAAGCTGAAGTCTTTGTTGAAAGATGGCTGAGGCTTTGTTTCGAATTGAAAAATGTGATCAGTTTTATAAAAGAACTGCTTTCCGAACTCTACAAGAGGAAAGTCATGGAACATATCGCCCATCATTTTCTCGTCTGTAAAAGCAAATTTAGGGTCTATCCAGTCCTGGTTTTCCTGTTTTTCTTTGGATGGCAGGGCTTTCCAGAGTTCGACGGCTTTTTTATAGCCGCTTTTAACAATGTCTAAAGTAAATTCTACATCTTTAAACCAAACCTGGGTATCCTTTTCGATATAATCCAGGATACTGATGTTGTTTTCGGTCAGGTATTTGGATTGTACATTGGGTATGATGGTAAGCGTTTTTACATCTTCTACCGAAAGCTGGCTTTCTATTTCAAAGGTTCGGATGCTTTCTACAATATCTCCAAAAAACTCGATGCGGTAAGGCAGGTCGTGTGAGAAGGAAAAGATGTCTACAATGCCGCCACGTATGGAAAATTGACCTGGCTCGTAGACAAAATCGGTTCGGTTAAAGTCGTAATCGATTAAAAATTCATTGATGAAATCAATGCCCAGTTTGGTGTTTAAGCTAATTTCGAGGGTGTTTTTTTCGAGTACTTTGCGGTCTATCACTTTTTCTGCAATGGCTTCCGGGTAGGAAACCACAATTTTACCGTATTCAGATTGGTGATTTAGTTCATTCAATACTTCGGCCCGGGCGAGTACATTGGCGGTATCCACCTGCGTAAAATCGAAGGCTTTGCGGAAGGAGGAAGGAAAGAGCAAAATCTCTTTATCGAGGATACTTTCCAGGTCGGCCAAAAAATAGGAGGCTTCTTCCCTGTCCGGGAGTATAAAGAGCTGTGGCTTGTGCAAAAGGAAATAGGTAGCCATTGCAATTGTTGCATCGGCAGAACCTACTAAACCTTTTAATTGAAGTTTGGTGCCTTTACCGGCGTTAAGAGCCTTTGCCAATGCCACAATACGCTCGTCTGTCTTGTATCTGCTGATCAGGTCGCGAATGTTCACCATGCAAAGGTAAGATTTATGGCGGTCTTTAAATGTAACAAAGTTTCAACCAATTGATCTAAAGCTAAAAAGCCTTAACACACGTGGTTATTTATGCACAAAGCTGGGTTTTTGGCAATTTTTTGATTTGGAAGTACCTATATTTAACAGAGGAAATTAAAATGAGCGGATTAAAGCGGATACCCCTTGAACTGATTTTCTGGATTACGGCTTTGGTGCTGCTGGCTACTGCTGATCTGCAGAACCATGGGGAAGCACAGCATTTTACGCTTTGCCCGATTGCCAATTTGGGCATGACCTGGTGCCCTGGATGTGGGATAGGGAGATCGATCACACAACTTTTTCATGGAAATTTTGCAGAAAGCTTTGCACAGCACTGGTTTGGCCTGCCGGCCCTGCTGATCATTTGCCGGAGGATAGGCGTTTTAATGAAAATGATTTGGATAAACAATAAGCTATTAAATTTAAAATATAAGGAGAAAAGATATGTTTGATTCACCATTTATGTCGCTACCGGGTATTACGCCGCAGGAGTATTCGTATTTGCAAAGTGCAACTACAGGATTTAGCGAACAACAGTTGAGAGGTTTTTTAATGATCTACGGGGGTAAGCGGAGAAACCCGGACGATATGGTATTGTACTGTATTCTTGGTTTTTTTGTGCCAGGGCTGCCGAGGTTTTTAGTAAATCAGATCGGAATGGGTATTTTGTATTTCTTTACTATTGGTTTGTGTTTTATCGGTACGATCATAGACCTGATCAACCACAAAACACTGGCTTATGAATACAACCAGCGGATGGTTTTTGAAAGTCTGCAAATGGTAAAAATGGGCAATTTACAGTAATTAAAATCTATCGTATATTTACGGAATGAGGTTATCTGTTTTAATGAAGCACCTGGAAACTTTTGCTCCACTGAATTATCAGGAGGATTATGACAATTCGGGCCTTATTGTAGGCGATCCGGAGCAGGAGGTGCAGGGTGCAGTGGTTGCACTGGACTGTATAGAAAATGTGGTTGATGAAGCCATTTTGCATGGCTGTAACCTGATCATTACACATCATCCGATCGTTTTTAAGGGGTTGAAAAAGATCACCGGAAAAAATTACGTGGAGCGGGTGGTGTTAAAAGCAATAAAGAACGACATCGCTTTATATGCCATACATACTAACCTGGATCATGTCCCGCATGGGGTAAACGGAGTGATTGCAGGTCGCCTGGGGCTGCAGCATACAAAAATATTGAGCCCAAAAAATTCGTTTTTAAAGAAACTGGTTACTTTTTGCCCGGTTGAACAAGCGGATGTATTGAGAGAAGCCCTGTTTGCTGCCGGAGCTGGTCATATTGCCAATTATAGTGAATGTAGTTTTAATGCTGAGGGTTTCGGAACTTTTAAAGGTGGAGCCGGGACGGATCCTTATGTTGGTGAAAGGGGCATACAGCACCAGGAGCGCGAGATCAGGATAGAAACCATTTTCAAGGTTCATGATGAGCGAAAAGTATTGCTGGCTTTATTGGAACACCATCCATACGAAGAAGTGGCTTACGACATTTATCCCCTCGAAAATAAACTGGAGACTGTTGGGGCGGGCGTGATCGGCTGGCTGGAAGAACCGCTGGATGGCCTGGAGTTTTTGAGACGGGTAAAGAACAATATGGATGCCACCGTGATCAGGCATACACGTCTGCTGCCTAAAAAGATCAGGAAGGTTGCAGTTTGTGGCGGGGCCGGGAGTTTTTTATTAAGGGAAGCGATAGCTGCGGGTGCGGATGCATTTGTGACCTCGGATTTTAAATACCACGAGTTTTTTGACGCCGATGAAAAATTAGTGATCGCAGATATCGGACACTTTGAGAGTGAACAATTTACATCTGATTTGTTGATAGATATTATTCAAGAAAAATTTCCTAACTTTGCAATCCGTTTAACGGAGCATAACACAAACCCCATAAATTATTTCATTTAATGGAACAAACTGTAGAGCAAAAGCTAAAAGCTTTATACGAATTACAAACCCTGCATACTAAGATCGATAAAATACGTCAGATACGCGGTGAACTGCCAATGGAAGTTGCTGATTTAGAAGACGAGGTTGCAGGACTGGAAACACGTATACAAAAATTCAAAGGCGAATTGGATGATACTGAAGATGCCATTGTAACACGTAAAAATATGATCAAGGAAGCTCAGAACCTGATCAAAAAATATGAGACCCAGTTAAAAGATGTTAAAAACAACCGGGAGTATGATGCCCTGACCAAAGAGGTGGAGATACAAACGCTTGAGATACAGGTTTGCGAGAAAAAGATCAGGGAGTTCGGATTTGACATCGCTCAGAAAACTGAAGTTTATGATAAAGCGCTGGCGGATTTAGAGTCAAGGAAAAAGGATCTTGAAATTAAAAAAGGTGAGCTGCAAACCATTACTGCCGAGACGGAAAAAGATGAGCAGGGCTTGCTTAAAAAAGCGGAGAAAGCAGAAACTCAAATTGAGGAGCGGCTTTTAGTGGCGTATAACAGGTTGAGGGGAAATGCCAATAATGGCCTGGCGGTAGTGACGATTGATCGTGATTCCTGCTCTGGTTGTTTTAACCAGATTCCGCCTCAGCGTCAGTTAGATATCCGTCAACGCAAAAAGATCATCGTTTGTGAACACTGCGGAAGGATTTTAGTAGACGAGGCGCTTACCCAGGAAGTAGTTCCTGCTTAAGCTTTTTAATCATATAAAAAGGTCAGAAATTCCATCTGGCCTTTTTTTGTGATTTTTTTTACAAAAAACAGAAATTATGCAGAACATCCATTTAATGAAGAAACTATGCCTGGCTGCGCTCTTGTTGTTTTTACCCGGATCCCTGTTTGCTAAATTTGATTTTAATGCGAATTGTTTAAAGGCATATCAGTTGATATTTGAGCTTAAACTTGATGTGGCGAGGCAAATGGTCGCCTCAGAGAAGAAAGTTAATCCTGATAACGCTATTGTGCCTTTACTGGAAAATTATATTGACTTCTTTTATTTGCTGGCAACGGACAACAAAGAAGACTTTAACCGGTTGAAGGGAAATAAAAACAGCAGGCTGGACCAGCTCGCTGACGACGACAGTAAATCACCCTATAAATTATATGCCCAGGCAGAGATCAATTTACAGTGGGCCTTGATCCGTGGTCTTTTTGGCGAGCAGTTTAATGCAGCACTTGAAATTAAAAGAGCCAATGGTTACCTGCAGGAGAATGCGAAAAAGTTTCCGGGCTTTCATTTAAATTTAAAAGGACTTGGCCTGATCAACGCTCTTTTGGGAAGCCTGCCGGAGGGTTTCATGAAAAAAACACTGTCTACTTTTGGTATTAAGGGGGATGTGAAAACAGGTCTTGCCATGATGAGAAAGTTGGCAGAGGGTTTGCCTAAATCTGCCTATGAGCCTTTTTATGAAGAGGCGGTATTTTATTATTCATTTGTGTTGATTAATGTTACCCGCAGTGAAAATGCGTATGCAGAAACCATAAAGTATACCACAAGGATAGCGGATAGCAGTTTGCTGAAAACCTATCTTAAAGCTTATGTGAGCGCAAAGAAAGGGCATAACGAGGAAGCAATAGCTACGCTTTCTGAAAGACCTGTAGGGAGTCAGTACCAGGCTTTTCCATACCTTGACTACCTGATGGGAATTGCCCGCTTGAATAAACTTGATTTTAGTGCCGGGGCTTATTTTAACAAGTTTTTGCAGCGCAATAGGGGGGTTAGTTACATTAAGGACAGCTACCTTCATTTGGGCTGGATCGCATTGATTTCGGGGGATGTAAGGAGTTATCATGCTTTTGCGGAGAAAGTCAAAACCACAGGGTATGTGATCAATGAGCGCGACAAGCAGGCCCTGAATGAAGTGGGCTCAGGGAGTCCTAATGTTGGGCTTTTAAAAGCGAGGTTATTGTTTGACGGAGGTTATTATACCAAATCGCTGGAAATTTTGGCGGACATTAACGAAGGCGATCTGAGCCTGTTGAAAGACCGGACAGAATACCATTACCGCCTGGGAAGAAACTATGATGAATTGGGAAAAGGGGACCTTGCGCTGCAGCATTATCAAAAAGCGGTAAACTATGGAAAAGGGCTGAAAGCATATTTTGCCGCTAATTCTGCGTTGAGTATGGGAAAGATCTATATGAAAAGGAAAGCCTATACACAGGCTAAAACCAGCTTTAATACTGCAATAAATATGAAGGACCATCAATACGAGAATAGTATTGAAAGTGAAGCCCGTGACAGTTTAAGACGGATCAACTAGAACCGGTAGACGAACGCATTGATGTGCATTCCAGCGCCAACTGAAGTGAAAACGGCGTACTCGCCTTTGTTGATTTTATAGCCCTTTACCTGATCATGAAGTACCAGGTCTAAAAGCGTAGGAATTGTAGCTACGGAGCTGTTGCCGAGCCAGGAGATGGTCATGGGTACCAGATTTTCAGGAACGGTATCCAGGCCGTAAAGCTTGAAAACCCGTTTCATAATGGCATTGTCCATTTTCCCGTTGGCCTGGTGAATAAAGACAGTTTTAATGTCTGTAATGCTGATCCCGGCCTTATCAATCGCTGTTTTTACAACATGGGGTACTGTGGTTACGGCAAATTCATACAGCTTCCGTCCGTTCATTTTAAGGTAGGCATTGCCATTGCACTCTTCCGGATTGTTACTTTTGCCCATCACGAGCAGGGAACCATAATCAACCGCGTAGGTTTGTGTTTTATGTGCGATAATGCCCCTTGGGTTTTCGTCGGTCCGGGCTTCAAATATAACGGCGGCGGCACCATCAGAAAAAATCATGCTGTCCCGGTCGTGTGGATCGACAATCCTGGACAGTGTTTCTGCCCCGATAACCATTACCCGGTTTGCATCTCCGCTTTGGATAAGGTAGTTGGCCTGAATCGCGCCTTGCACCCAGCCCGGACAGCCAAAGATGATATCATAGGCCACACAGTCTGGATTTTTAATCTGGAGGGCTTGTTTTACTTTTGAGGCAAGCGATGGAAGAATGTCCATGCGGTTGCTGCCCGCTTTTACATCTCCGAAATTGTGGCAGAATATGATGTAGTCAAGACTTTCTTTGTCGATTTTAGCGTCATCTATTGCGCTTTGCGCGGCAATGGTCGCAATATTGCTGCTAACCAGGCCGGCATCAATATATCTGCGCTCCACAATTTCGGTAATCTCCGAAAATTTGCTGATGATTTCATAGATGTCTTTATCCAGCTTTAAGCCGTTCTCGTAAAAAGAGGCGTTTAGAAATGCATTTCCTGAGATAACATTTTTAGGGATATAGCTCCCTGTGCCAGTAATAACTGCGTGTAAATTCGTTTTAGTGCCCATTTTGTACCGTATACTGTTTTAGTGTACAGTATAAAACTAGAATAAAATAATTAGATTATGAAAAATCATCGATTAAAAATACAAATAATTCCTTAGGTCCATGTGCACCCAGAACTAAAGTTTTCTCGATATCAGCCGTTCGGCTGGGACCGGTAATGGTACTGATCATAGATGGGATCTGGCTGCCGTATTTATCTTTGATCAGCTTAAAAGCGTCCTTAAGATCCATTACCAATTGCCCGGTACGGGCAATGACAATGTGGTGATGCGGAAAAATGCTCAGCCTTCGGCCTGCTGCATTTTGGTTAGAGACCATTACAGAGCCATTGCGGGCAATTAAGGCTTCGCATAGGGTAATACCTGCTTCAGCCATTTCAAAATCCTTATCGGTCTGGTAAAAAGGAAATTCGTAGGTAGAAAGGAGTTTTTGAAGTTCTGGTTCCCAGCAGTAGATTTTCCTCCAGTTGAACTTTTCAGCCAGCTGAATAATGTTTTCAATAAATTCTATTCCGTTTTCGCAATAAATAAAATTTCCGGAAACTGCTGTAAGCTGTTCGGCAAACAGAACTTCAGGATATTCTGTGTTTTCTACATAAAGCGGGCTGTCTTCTAAATTGGGATAAGGGTTATCTCTTCTTTCCAGAAGGGCTTTTCTTATCTTTTTTAGCATGAGCTCTTTTGAGGAAATGTTTTCTTGCATAGGTAATGGATTTGCTGCCGCTTCTTTTGGAAACGGCAGCCCCATAAAATGTGATTAAGATTCTGTTTTAGCCGGATTTATAGGCGTTGAAGGATCTGTAGGCTGAGTAACACCATCGTGTACTAAGCCTTCTGCAGCTGGTTTCTGGTCACCGGTTCCATTTACAAATTCATCATAAGTGGTGCGGTTATCAAAAGGACGTTTGCCTAATATCTCTTCCAGATCTGCCTGGAACAGGATCTCTTTCTCTATTAATTTCTGGGCCAGTTTTTCAAGGCCGTCTCTTTTATCTGTTAACAGTGCTTTGGTTCTGGCGTAGACTTCAGAAATGAGGATACGGACTTCATTGTCGATCATTTCTGAAGTTTTTTCAGAATAAGGCTTGTTGAAATTGTATTCATTCTGCGGATCATGGAAAGACACATTACCAATGGTACTGTTCATACCATAAATCGTGACCATGGCGTAAGATAACTTGGTGATGCGCTCCAGGTCATTCTGTGCGCCGGTAGAGATCTTTCCGAAAACGATGTCTTCCGCTACACGACCGCCCATCGTCATGCACATGCCGTCTGTTAGCTGTTCCGTAGTATATAGAAACTGTTCTTTGGGCAGATACTGTGCATAACCCAGAGCGGCCACTCCACGAGGAACGATAGACACTTTAACCAGGGGATCAGCATGTTCAAGAAACCAACCAGCAATAGCGTGTCCGGCTTCATGATAGGCAACAATACGTTTTTCCTCAGGTGAGATGATCTTGTTTTTCTTCTCCAGACCACCAATAACACGGTCTATAGCATCCTGGAAATCCTGCATATCCACAAATTCTTTATTGCGTCGGGCAGCGATTAAAGCGGCCTCATTACAAACATTGGCTATCTCTGCGCCTGCAAATCCCGGGGTTTGTGCGGAAAGCTTTTTAGCATCCACGATTTCATCCGTTTTTATAGGCTTGAGGTGAACTTTGAAAATCTGTTCACGTCCAACCAGGTCTGGTTTATCAATAGAGATCTGTCTGTCAAAACGTCCTGGTCTCAGCAAAGCGGAGTCGAGAACGTCAGGGCGGTTGGTTGCGGCAAGAATGATGATGCCAGAATCTGTTCCGAAACCGTCCATTTCTACCAACAACTGATTGAGCGTATTTTCACGTTCATCATTTCCGCCCATCATGCTGTTTTTACCGCGGGCCCGCCCGATGGCGTCCACCTCATCTATAAAGATGATACATGGTGCCTTGTCTTTGGCCTGCTTAAATAAATCACGTACACGTGAGGCGCCAACTCCAACAAACATTTCTACGAAGTCTGATCCTGAAAGGGAGAAGAAAGGAACCTGGGCTTCACCTGCCACAGCTTTGGCCAACAGGGTTTTACCAGTTCCCGGTGAGCCAACCAATAAGGCCCCTTTTGGAATTTTACCTCCGAGATTGGTATATTTTTTAGGGTTTTTAAGGAAATCAACGATTTCCATTACTTCCTGTTTAGCTTCTTCAAGCCCGGCAACATCGTTGAAAGTAACATTTACCTGGCTTTCCTTATCGAAAAGGGTAGCTTTTGACTTTCCAATGTTAAAGATCTGGCCACCGCCACCTCCGGCACCTCCACCCATGCGGCGCATGATAAAGATCCAGAAGGCAATAAATAACAGTACAGGGAGGATAATGGTAAAGAACCAGGAATTGAAGGTGCTTTGCCGGGTCTGCTTCTCGGCAAGAACCTGCTGACCTTCAGGAATGTTCTTTTGAGATTCCTTCAGATCCGTATCCAGTCTGTCCATGGAACCGGCATTAAAATAAACGGTAGGGCCATCACTAGTGCTGAAATTGTTTCTGCTGAGGTATTGTTTATATTTCGGATCTTTTAGCCTGTCTTTTTTAATAAAGACCTCTACTTTAACTACGTCCTCATGTTTATAGGCGATCAGTTTTTCCACATCACCGGGTAAGAGCATCTGGGTTTCAAATGTACGGTAAGAGATGGTTTTTGTCGCGTCTGCGCTAAACAGAAACTGCAATAAAATAAGCCCTAAAATAATAGCAGCGTAAACCCAAAAAATGTTAAACTTTGAACCTTTTTGGGGTTTCTTGGGAATATTTGGAATTCTCTTTATCAATTTGGGCTTTGTATTTGGGTTCTCTTTCATTATAAAATCAAAATGTGTGAATGATTAAGCGCTTTGGTAAGAAGTAGACTGGGCATCGCCCCATAAGTCTTCAATCCCGTAAAATTCGCGCTTTTCAGTTTTAAATATGTGGACTACGACATCAAAATAATCAAGAATGATCCAGTCTGCATGCTCCAGGCCTTCCTTTCTCCATGGGTTAGTCTGGGTTTTCTTATAAATTTCTTCCTCTACACTATCGGCAATTGCTTTAACTTGTGTTGCGGAGTCGGCGTTGCAGATGATAAAGTAATCGGAAACAGAACTGTTGAGTTCTCTTAAGTCCAATCTTACGATGTCGTTTCCTTTTTTTTCCTGGATGCCATGTACAGCGATCTCTGAGAGGTATGTAGAAAGGTTTCCAATTTTCTTTTTTACCATTAAAATGTTTTAATTTTGATAAACAAATATACAATCAACACTTGCAAAATAACACTTTTTCAACATTATTTGTTGGTCAAAATTTGATCAGATTATCTGAGGTTGATTCTACCAATAACTTTTTGAAAGTTAAAGCGTCAAATTCCGAGCCATTACCCGAAGGGACTGTTATTATGGCAGATAATCAATTTGCGGGGAGGGGGCAACAAGAAAATACCTGGTATGCAGAACCCGGGCTGAACCTTACCTTCAGCATTTACCTGTGTCCTTCTTTTTTGATGGTAAGCGAACAATTCTTACTCAATATGGCCGTGAGTACGGCTGTTGGTGATGCTCTTGGGGCTTATCTGGGGGGCTTTCTGAAGGTAAAATGGCCAAACGACCTTTATTATCTGGATCAAAAAATCGGGGGTATTTTAATTGAAAATATCATAGCCGGAGCGAGTTACAAGGCCAGTATTATAGGTGTAGGAATTAATGTAAACCAGGTAAATTTTGATCCTGAACTGTTAAACAAGGCAACATCGATTAGTAAAATTTTACAGCGGGATGTTAATTTAATGGAATTATTGGCAATTATTTGTGAAAATATAGAGGCGGAATACCTCAAATTGAAAGCGGGGAATTCAAATAAGTTGCAATACAATTACATAAATAGCCTGTATAAATTTAATAAGCCGGCATTTTACCGTCATAATGGCGAGTGCTTTGAAGGAATTATTGTAGATGTGACCGAAAATGGTTTGTTGGTGATCCTATCTGAAGGGGTAAAAAGGGGCTATACTTTTAAAGAAGTAGAATTTTTAAATAACATTTAAAGATTATAGCTAATTTCACGGCCTTGTAGAAATTTGTTTAAAACGGCTGAAAACTAAATGAACAAGATTAAGAATATCGGAGTATTAACTTCCGGAGGCGACGCCCCGGGAATGAATGCTGCCATTAGGGCAGTTGTTAGAGCAGCAATTTATTATGATTTAGACGTTACGGGTATTTTGAGAGGTTACGAAGGTCTGGTTCATGGGGATTTTATCGAAATGAACAGGAAATCGGTGGCGAATATCATTCAACGTGGCGGAACCATTTTAAAAACGGCGCGCAGCGAAGCTTTCAAAACTAAAGAAGGGCGTGAACAGGCCCATGAACAGTTGAAAAAGCACAATATAGATGCTTTGATCGTGATCGGTGGTGATGGCACTTTTACCGGTGCAAATTTGTTTACCAATGAATTTAATTTTCCTGTTGTAGGATTACCAGGAACAATAGATAACGATCTGCAGGGTACAGATTTTACCATTGGTTACGACACCGCGATAAATACGGTTGTAAATGCCGTGGATAAGATCAGGGACACGGCCGAATCGCACGATCGTTTATTTATCGTAGAGGTTATGGGTCGTGACTCAGGGCTGATCGCCTTAAGAAGCGGAATAGGCGTGGGTGCTGAAGCGATTCTTATCCCGGAGGCAAATATGGGGGTAGATGGACTGATCACGAGGCTGGAAAACGGGCGTAAAGATAAAGCTTCAAAGATTGTGATTGTTGCGGAAGGTGATGAGGTAGGCGGAGCATTTAATGTTGGAGAGGCATTAAAGGAGAAATTCCCGAATTATGACATTCGGGTATCGGTACTGGGGCATATTCAGCGTGGGGGAAAACCAAGCTGTATGGACCGGGTTTTAGCCAGTCGTTTTGGTGTTGCCGCTGTTGAGGGTGTGCTGGCTGGTCAATCAGGTGTAATGGTAGGCCAGGTGAACAGGGAAATTGTTTTTACCCGGTTTGATCATGCAATTAAACATATAGACGCTCAGCAAGTCAGTCCGGCCTGGTTAAAGCTGGTGGAAATTTTATCCTTATAAAAAAAGGCCCTTTCTAAGGGCCTTTTTTTAATCTTCAATTATTACAGCGGTACCTGTTGCGGCAACCATGAGCATACTGCCCCCGCTACCAACAGTTTCATAATCCAGATCTACGCCAATAATTGCATTGGCACCCATTGCTGCTGCATATTGCTGCATTTCATTGACCGCAGTATTCTTCCCCTCTCTCAGTACCTGCTCGTAGGAACCCGACCTGCCACCTACAATATCGCGTATGCCTGCGAAAAGGTCTTTAAAAATGTTGGCGCCAATAATGGTTTCGCCGCTAACAAGGCCAATGTATTTCACTATTTTTTTGCCTTCTATGGTGTTGGTTGTTGTGACTAGCATAATTTTTTTTGATGGTTTGACGGGCATGCAAACAGGATGTTACAGGAACTGAAGTAATTTTTGCAGCAATTGTGAATTTAAAAATATTGCATCTTGTTAATCATTAGTATTTTACTTACTTTTGCAACCCCGCAAGCACGAAGCTCCGGGAACTATGTTGAATACATAAATTAAAAGAAGAAATGGCAACTAAAATCAGATTGCAAAGATTCGGTAAAAAAGGAAAACCTTTTTTCCATGTAGTGGTAGCGGATTCCCGTTCACCAAGAGACGGTAAATTTATTGAGCGTTTAGGTTCTTATAACCCAAATACCAATCCTGCTACCATCGACCTTAATTTTGATAAAACTTTAGACTGGGTAAACAAAGGTGCTGAGCCTACGGATACCTGTCGTGCTATCCTTTCTTACAAAGGTGTTTTGTACAAAAAACACTTGGAAGGTGGTGTTAAAAAAGGTGCTTTAACCGCAGAACAGGCAGAAACTAAATTTGCAGAGTGGTTGAGTGCTAAAGGTGAAAAAATTGAAGGCAAAAAAGACAGCTTAACTAAATCTAAAGATGAAGTTAAAAAAGCTGCTTTAGCTGCTGAAGCTAAGAAAAATGCTGATCGCGCTGCAGCTCTTGCAATTAAAAATGCACCTGTAGAAGAAGTGGCAGAAGAAGAAGAAGTTGCTGTTGAAGAAACTGCAGCTGTAGAAGAAGCTCCTGTAGCGGAAGTTGCAACTGAAGAGGCTCCTGCAGTTGAAGAAGAAGTAGCTGTAGTCGAAGAAACTCCGGCTGTGGAAGAGGCTCCTGTAGCTGAAGCTGCAACTGAAGAGACTCCTGCTGCTGAAGAAAGCAAAGAAGAAGAAGCATAATCTTTTAATTATGCTGTAAGATAGCGAAGCATTCATTTAAATGAATCTTCGCTATTTTTATTCATAGGTATTTATGAAACAGGAAGAAACATTTTATATAGGATACATTACTAAAACAAAAGGTTTAAAGGGCGAGGTTCAGTTGTTCTTTGAATATGATGCGCCAGACTTGCTGGAGCTGGATGTTGTTTTCGCAGCTATTAATGGAAAAATGGTGCCATTTTTTGTATCCTCCTATAAACTGCAGCAAAACAGTACGGGTAATTTTTATTTTGACGATATCGATCATATCGATAAGGCCCAGGCATTGGTAAAGAAAAAAATATACCTGCCCCTGGCAAAAATGCCCGACCGTTCTGAAGATGATTTTCATTACAATGACCTCAAGGGTTTTGTGGTTTCGGATGAGGTTGTGGGTGAGTTGGGAGAGGTCATTGAAGTAAATGAATATCCTCAGCAGTTTGTGGCTACGGTTTTATATAAAGGGATAGAAATCATGTTTCCTTTAAATGAGGATATGATTATCGAGATTGATGAGGAAGCGCAGACTTTGCTGGTCGATTTACCGGAAGGCCTGCTTGATATTTATCTGTCAAATTAGTTTTAACTTTGTCAAATGCGTTTCGACATTATATCCGTTTTACCAGATCTTTTGGAAAGTCCTTTTGCTCATTCTATTTTGCAGAGGGCCCAAAAAAAAGGCATTGCTGAAATTCTGGTACATAACCTGAGGGACTATGCCAGCAATAAGCAAAAGAGTGTTGATGATTACCCCTATGGCGGCGGCAGCGGCATGGTCATGTCCATAGAACCATTTGCTCGATGTATTGAGGCGCTGAAAGCTGAAAGGGACTACGATGAGATTATATTTATGAGCCCGGATGGGGTAACATTTAATCAGACCATTGCAAATGAGCTGTCGGGAAAAAGGAATATCATGATGCTCTGTGGCCATTATAAAGGGATTGATCAGCGGATCCGGGACCTTTATGTGACAAGGGAAATCTCGATTGGAGATTACGTGCTTTCAGGCGGAGAGCTGCCTGCTGCGGTGCTTGTTGATGCGATCATTAGATTAATCCCGGGGGTGTTGAATGACGAAACATCAGCCTTGTCTGATAGTTTTCAAGGGGAATTGCTGGATGCTCCTGTTTATACCAGGCCGGCAGACTGGCGAGGGCATAAGGTTCCGGAGGTTTTATTGAGTGGCCATGAAGCGAAGATCAATGAGTGGCGTCATGAACAGGCTTTAATCCGTACGCAATTGCGCAGGCCTGATCTCCTGGAAGATTAATTTTAGCATCAATGCTATTGTTGTAAAGATAATACGCATCTTTTTTACCGGGGATTCGACAAATTCTTTGTTTGACTAGATTTTCGTTTCTAAATAAAAAAATATTTTTGTTGGGTTGTGCTTATTTTTTAAGTAAATTTACACTAAAAAAATTATGATTGATCCGTTTTTTTTATGTTCGCATATAAGAAAACAATTAAACCTAACTAAATATTCATTTATGAGCGATAAAGCAAGAAAGTATAAGATCAATGATTGTTTATTGCGGTTACCCGTACCGCAGTACAGGGAGGCTGTAAAAATTATCCCTAAGATTTTGGGGATTTCGCTGAATACATTTCACAATTACAGAAATATTTTATTTGATGACAAGCAGGACATTCCTTACGAAAAAGTGATCTTATTTGAGAAATTATTTGAAATGAGGACGGGTGAGCTGATCAATGTAGAGGTGAAGTGCAAGCCTTTAAAAGTGCTGATGGGAAAGGAATTGCGCCAAAGCAGATTTGCCAAAAAGCGCTAAGCTAAATATTTATCAGATATGTACAAATATAAAATCAATGAGTATTTATACGGGCTGAATGTGGTGGAGTACTCTGCTGCAAGGAGGATTATCCCTCAGGAACTGGATATTTCGTTGAATACTTTTCATAATTACAGGAATATAAAGATTGATTCTGAAGCGGATATTCCTTACTGTATCATCAGAAAGCTGGAGGTCCTTTTTAAGATGAACAGAGGGGAGCTGGAAAACTTTAAAATAAAAGGCCCTGACCTGCAGACATTGATCCATAAAAAGAAAGTTAAGAAATGAGCTGGCAGTCAGATCAGGGCTTTGGTTTTGTGGAAATGTTAAAGAATGTGGAAAAAAATAAAAAACGTTTTTATTTATAAAATAAAATTCCTAATATTGCAGTCCGATTTTAAACAACAAAAAATCGGCTTAATAGCTTAAAATCATGGATTTAGTAAAATTTGTTGAAGAGCAGGTAATCGCAAAAAATGAGTTTCCTGCATTCAAATCAGGAGATACAGTGAGTGTTCACTATAAAATTCGCGAAGGTAATAAAGAACGTATTCAAATTTACCAGGGCGTAGTATTACAACGTAACAGCGTAGGCGCAAACGAAACGTTTACTGTTCGTAAAATGTCTAACGGTGTTGGTGTAGAGCGGATATTCCCTATTAACTCTCCAAACATTGCTAAAATTGAAGTAAACAGCCATGGTAAAGTTCGCAGAGCGAAACTATTTTATCTGCGCGAATTAACTGGTAAAGCGGCACGTATCAAATCTAAAAGAGTTTAGAAATTCTTTTAAAAAAATAGACAAACCTCCCCGAATATATCGGGGAGGTTTTTTTGTTTGTATATCTTTGCGGCAACTAACTTAATATCGTAATGAAAGAACTGTTAAAAAAATTCGAAGAGAAGCGGCCAGAGATCGTTTTTGAGTGGAAAGACAAAGAGTCTGAAGCTGAAGGATGGGTGGTGATCAATTCACTTCGCGGAGGAGCAGCAGGAGGGGGGACCAGGATGCGCAAAGGCCTGGATAAAAGAGAGGTAGAATCTTTGGCAAAAACAATGGAAGTGAAGTTTACGGTATCCGGCCCTCCAATAGGCGGGGCAAAGTCGGGCATAAATTTCGATCCGGCGGATCCAAGGAAGAAAGAAGTTTTAGAGCGCTGGTATAAGGCGGTGATGCCCTTGTTAAAAAACTATTATGGAACGGGGGGCGATTTAAATATTGATGAGATCCATGAAGTGATCCCTATTACGGAAAACTATGGTTTATGGCATCCTCAGGAAGGCGTAATCAGCGGGCATTATCAGGCGAGGGAAAATGAAAGAATCCACCAGATCGGACAATTGCGCTACGGGGTCTCTAAAGTGCTGGAAGATTTAAATTATACGCCGGATTTCAAAAGAAAATACAAAGTTGCAGACATGATCACTGGTTATGGCGTAGCAGAATCTATCAGACATTTTTATAGCATCTGGGGCGGATCGTTAGCCGGCAAGACTGCGATTATCCAGGGCTGGGGCAATGTGGCCGCAGCGGCAGGATACTACCTGGCGCAAAATGGTGTGAAAATTGTTGGCATTATCGACCGCGTTGGTGGGTTAATCAATAAACAAGGTTTTACAGTGGAAGAAATTGTTAATTTATTCAACAACAGGGCCGGAAATACATTGGTCTCATCAGCGTTAATCCCATTTGAAGAGGCCAGTACGCAGATCTGGAATATCGGAGCAGAGATATTTGTTCCGGCAGCGGCTTCCAGGCTTGTTCAGCAAGCTGAAGTGGATCAGTTGATCTGCGGAGGGCTTGAGGTAATTGCCTGTGGTGCAAACGTTCCTTTTGCGGATAAGGAGATTTTCTTTGGAAGCATTATGGAACACGCTGATAACCATGTTGCCGTAATCCCTGATTTTATTTCAAATTGCGGTATGGCGAGAGTTTTTGCTTACCTGATGCAGAGAAACGTGGAAATGAGTGACGACGCTATCTTTACAGATGCATCTCAGGTAATATATCATGCGATGAAGGCGGTACATGAAGAATCGGCGGGGAGAAAGAAGCTTTCAAAAACGGCATTTGAAATAGCGCTTAAACAATTAGTATAATAATTATGATGGACTATCAATTTTTTGAACAGGTTTTTTGGGGAAATACAGTTAAGCAATACTGCATTTTTGTGATTGTTATTTTACTTGGATTGCTGTTTAAAAGATTGGTATCCAGGTTGTTTAGTCTTGCTCTTTTTAAAATTTTCAGCAAATTTGCAGAAGAGGTTAAAGGAGAAACCTTTGTTGCTTTGTTAGTAAAGCCGATAGAGTCGTTCATTACGTTCTGTACCATATACCTGGCAGTTAATAATTTAAATCATCCACTTAACCTGGTGCTCTGGCATAGATCTAAAACAAAGATTGGGGTTACCATCGGCGATTGCCTGGACAAAATTTTTCTTTTTCTGATCATTCTCTCCATATTCTGGATCATTTTAAGGATCATTGATTTTATCGCATTTGTGTTGAAGCAAAAGGCAAGCATAACCAATAACAGGGCCGACGACCAGCTGGTTCCGTTTTTAAAGGAGCTCACCAAGACGCTCATTTGTTTTCTGGGTTTTTTTGTCCTGCTGGGCTTTGTTTTCGAAATCAATGTGCTTACGCTGATCACAGGATTAGGGATTGGCGGTATAGCGATTGCGCTGGCGGCGAAAGAAAGTCTGGAAAACCTGATTGGCTCGTTTACGATATTCCTGGACAAGCCCTTTACGGTTGGCGATGTGGTAAAAGTTGATGGTATTGAAGGTACAATTGAAAAAGTGGGTTTTAGAAGTACCTGGCTCATTAGCCCGGACAAAACAACAATTGTAATTCCAAACAGGGCTATGATAGATGGAGTGCTCGAAAATGTGACTTTGAGAAATTACAGAAGGGTTAATTTTTTTATTGGAATTGTATATGAGACAGCCGCGGAAGATATCAGGCAGATCCTATCAGCTATCGCTGATTTTCTGAATGCCCATCCCGATACCAAGGATGGCTATGCTACATTTGATAATTTTGGCGACTCTGCTTTAAATATCCAGGTCGTATACCTGGTGATCAATATGGAGCATAGTAAATACGTTAAGGTAAAGGAGGAGATCAATTTTAAATTGATGGAAATCGTAAAAGAATACCGGTCTGACTTTGCTTATCCGACACAGCGTTCCATCACAGATAAAACAGCAGAATAAATTTTATAGATAACGGTTACGACAGCTCAGCCAATACGGTTATCCCGCCTTTTACGACCTGATTCAGTTCGAGGTTAATCTTGGTATCCAAAGGCAGGAATACATCAACCCTGGAGCCAAATTTAATAAACCCGAACTCTTTATTTTGGATTACCGGATCCCCTTCCTTAACATACCATACAATTCTTCTGGCCAATGCACCAGCAATTTGTCTGAACAATATCGGAGTGCCGTTTTGATGTTCTACTACAACAGTAGTCCTTTCATTTTCTGTAGATGATTTAGGGTTCCAGGCAGCCAGGTATTTACCGGGATGGTATTTAAAGAATTTAACCACACCAGAAATGGGGTTTCTGTTGATGTGCACATTTACCGGGGACATAAATATGGAAACCTGCAATCTTTTATCTTTAAAATATTCTCCTTCGGTGGTTTCTTCTATCACGACAACTTTTCCGTCTGCAGGACAGATCACCAGATTGTCCCCGGTCTTAAATGACCTTGATGGATTTCTAAAGAACTGGAGTACCGTTACGAATAGTAAAAAAGAGAAAAGATAAATAAACCACCTTAACCAGGTGATATCTGCATATTTATAATCGATAAATGCATTCAGGATGAATATAAAAAGAACAGATAATGCGATGGTGGTGTAACCTTCTTTATGTATGGTCATTGATTTGATATATTTTTTACAAAATTGGGAAAAATATATTACATTCAAGGTAAATCAGCCGGAACAGTTTTTTCCCTGTAAATTGCTTTCAGGTTTCTGCCAAGGCCATCGTAATCCAGGCCATACCCCACCACAAAGTCATTTGCAATCTCAAAACCTACATATTCGAGTTCGGCGATTTCTGTTTTTAAAGCCGCTGGCTTGAACAATAACGAGCAAACTTTAACAGAAGCAGGTGTTTGTTTGTGTACTTCTTTCAGGATGTAGTCCAGGGTGAAACCCGTATCTACAATGTCCTCCACGATGATGACATCCCGGTTGTGCAGGTCTTCGGGCAAACCAAATGCCTGGTTGATCTTTCCGCTGCTTTCGGCTCCTGCGTAAGAGGAAATGCGGATGAACCCAACTTCGCAAGGAACTTCTATTTCCCTTAGCAGATCGGCCATAAAGAGAAAACTGCCGTTGAGTACCCCAATAAATATAGGGCAGCGCTTTTCGTAATCGACATTTAACTGGATACCAATTAAACGGATACGTTTGCTGATGTTGTCACTGTCCAAAAGGAGTTCAAACTCTTTATCGGCGATTTGAATTTTATTCATGTTTTGGTTTTGGTTAAAGCTGGCCTGCTTTCTCTTTTTCCTTTTCCTTCCGGCGTTGTTCCCTGCGCTCCTGTCTGAGTTCTTTTTTTGTTTTTTGCGCGCTATCTATTTTTATGGGTTGAATGGCCGTTGTATCTTTTTTAGAGCGTCCAAATAAGCGGTCAAATAAGTTTTTTGAAGCATCCTGTGTCTCAATGGCCGGTAGCGGGTCATCATTATCAAAAGCATTGGTGTCAATTTTTGCAGAATCAGGCAGCAGGTATTGCCTTAAGCCCTCCCGTAAACGCACATTGTAAAAACCATATCCGCTGGTATCTCCCGGAGTGAGCCCTCTTCTGGCCATGATGTTTCCGATGTATTTAAAATAAGGATAAAGGTAATCTTTCAGTCCGCCATCACCTCTGAACTTATACAGTGCAATTTTGGGGCGCGGAACAATATTGGCCAGGAAGATGCCTTCTCCGATGTTCAGGTCGGAAGGTTTTTTACCGAAATAGTATCGTGTTGCTTCTCCTATCCCGTAGATGTTCTGTCCCATTTCAATGATGTTGAAATATACTTCAAGCATCCGGTTCTTGCTGATGAGGTGATTGTTTTCTATCAGCCAGACAATCAGGATCTCTTCTGCTTTTCTTGCAAGCGTTTTTTGCCGGCTAAGGAAAACATTTTTAACCAGCTGCATGGATATGGTACTTCCCCCCCTGACAAATTTTTTTTCTTTGAAATTTACTGCAAATGATTTGCGGATAGACTCCTGAACAAAACCCCTGTGCGTAAAAAAAGAAGGATCCTCAGAGGTTAAAATCGCATTCTTAAAGTTGCTCGAAACCTCGGATAAGGGGGTGAAATTTGAATTGGAGGGACCAATCAGAATGTCACGCATCGGCTTGCCCCGTTCATAAGGCGTATACACAAAATCTTTGTTGATCTTTTGCAGATTTGTTTTGCCCCATTTCAGGATCTTAAAATGAATCGGTGTCAGCGCGGAATTAAATTTAACACTGTCCGGCACAGCGCTGTCCAGGTAAAAATTAAGGTCGTACTGTACTTTTCCACTTACCTGCATGCCCTCCAGCGATTCAAAGAGCCCTTTTGGAAAGGCACTCAAGACCTCCTGTGCGTCCTGTTCAGGCGCGTGCAGCTTAAGTTCATAAATTTTATTTGGTGAGAGGGTATATTTTAAATAGGGATGGATGGCCGCTTTTTTCAGGAATATGGTGGATGAGCTGTCGAGCGCCACGAAGTTTTTTCCGATCAGCATCTCTGCATCAATCTTTGCATCGGGAACAATGATGTCGTTGGCCGCGATCTTGGGATGGTTGATGAGCAGGTTCTTTACGGACCAGGAACCGGATATTCTAAAATCATCACCACTATAATCCGCGTTCTTCATTTCCGTTCTGACCGTGTCAAAACTAAATCTGGCCTGCAGTTTTCGCTCCAGGTAAGGTAGCTCAACTTTTTTGTTGTCGGCATAAAGCATGATGTCAAGTTGTTTCCGGCCCGGCCTTACTTTTCCATTGATGTGCCAGGTTGCTTCATTTCCATTTACTAAAATGGTCGAACTGAGGTCGCCGTCATCTATGGTTGCGGTTGTGGTCAGGAAGCTCAACTTAGCGGTATCGTTATCATTTACATTCAGTAAAAAATTTTTGACCTCCATGTTGTCGGGAATCTTGTACAACACCTGGTTCAACAGGTTGTGTGCCAGGTTGCCAAGGTCAACCTTTGACTTCTTTTCTGTACTGTCTTTCTTTTTACGTTTCAGGAAAAAATCAAGATTGCTTAATGAATCCCTGAATACAATATTGAATTTTCCACTGTTTAAGTTGATCTCCGAAAGCTTTACATCTCCAAAAATTAAAGGAAAAAGCTTCACGCCGATGGTCATATCGCTGATGGTGCTTAGGGTGTCACGGTCTTTTGGCACAATGGAAAGATTTTGCATATGGACGGTATTGAGCCCGTTAAAGCCATATTCCCCGATTTTAACCTCCAGCCCATAGTCTTTATCGGCCTTCGCAATTGCTTTGGCCATCATTTTTTCCAGTAAAGCCTCCCGTTTGTTATAAGCAATCGTGCCACCAATGACCAGCAGGAGCAGAAAAATCCCCAATACCCATGCTCCGATCTTTATGTACTTTTTAGGAATGTTAATTTTTGGAAGATGCATGTTATAAAACAGGTATTAATGCTAAACGTTAAACTCAAATGTTTATTTCGTGTTAAAATTACAATAAAAAGGGGCATTTAAAATTAATTGTGGCGGTCTTTTGTTAAATTTGACTAATGATGATTAGCCAAGAACAAGTTCTAGCCGCTTTGAGGAATGTTGAAGACCCGGATCTTAAGAAAGACCTGGTGACTTTAAACATGATCAAGGACTTAAAAATAGAAGATAAACAAATACGTTTTACCTTAGAATTGACCACTCCTGCCTGTCCGATGAAGGACATGCTGAAAAATGCATGTTTGAATGCCATCAAACATTTTGTGAGCCAGGAGGCTGAAATAGAAATTAACATTACTTCCAGGGTAACAAAGCCAATGGATACTACCCAGCTGAAAGCCATCAGGAACATTGTGCTGGTGTCTTCCGGAAAAGGGGGCGTAGGAAAATCAACGGTTGCCAGTAACCTGGCGATTGCCTTAGGGGCCGATGGCGCAAAAGTAGGCCTGATTGACGCCGATATTTATGGCCCATCAGTACCAACCATGTTTGATCTTGTAGGGGCAAAACCAAGTGCAAGGGAAACCGAAGAAGGGAAAACCTTGATTATGCCCATTGAAAAATATGGCATAAAATTGTTGTCCCTCGGTTTTTTTGCAGATCCTGATCAGCCAGTGCCATGGCGCGGACCAATGGCCTCCAATGCGGTGAAACAGCTTTTTAATGATGCCGATTGGGGAGAGCTGGACTATCTCATTGTAGATCTTCCGCCTGGAACAGGCGACATCCATATCACCATTACCCAAAGTTTTCCAATTGCCGGTGCTGTAATTGTAACAACACCACAACAGGTAGCCCTGGCCGACACGAGAAAAGGACTGGCCATGTTCAGAATGCCGGGCATAAATATCCCCGTGCTTGGTGTAATCGAGAATATGGCTTATTTTACGCCACAAGAGCTTCCTGAAAACAAATATTACATTTTTGGCAAGGATGGGGGAAAAGCGCTCGCGAAATCATTTGATGTCCCTTTCCTTGGAGAAATTCCGATTGTACAAAGCATTACCGAAGGCGGGGATAGCGGTGTTCCTATAGCATTAGACCCCGACAATAGTATTGCGCAGTCTTTTGCAGAAATTGCAGGCAAAGTAGCCCAGCAAATCGCCATAAATAATGCCAGAACTGCGGGTAATGTTTCCTCTGGGCTTGAAATAGATGCGAAATGAGGAAAAATTTTACTATTTTTATATTTTAATAATTTACCAAAATGAATTTAACAGAACAAGTAGAGCAGGCATTAGAAACAATCAGACCCTATTTAATAGCAGATGGTGGTGATGTTGCCATAGAAGAGATTACGCCGGAAAATGTAGTTAGATTAAAATTATTAGGTAACTGTGGCTCCTGTAAAATGAGCTTTATGACGATGAAAGCAGGCATTGAGCAGGCAATTATGAAATCAGTACCGCAAATTACTGCTGTTGAGGCCATAAATCTTGCTGAGCCGGTATAAGATGATTTAACACAATTTAACTAGCCGTTTTAATTGTAACCGCTATTTTTGTAATATGAAGTATGCCCTGACCATTTTATTGTTTCTTATCGTTTCTTCCGGATTTGCACAGCAAAATACGGTCGGGAAACCATTGATCCAATTTACGGGTATCATTACGGATGTGGATAGCAATACTGTGGTCCCTTATGTTACCGTTACGAACCTGACGAATAAAGGCCAACGGCATGCGGCCAATTATAAGGGGTACTTTTCTTTTATTGCCCATCCTGGTGATACGCTGTTGTATACTGCAATTGGGTACAAAGATTTGTTGCTGGCCATTCCTTCACAGGTTAATGACAGTAAATATACTGCTATGATCAAAATGAAGGCGGAGATTGTAAACCTGCCAACTGTCCGGGTCTATCCATGGGCTACTGTGGAAGAGTTTACAAGAGATTTCATGTCCATGAAAATTGCGGATGACGACTACGTAATCGCTGCCAGAAACCTTTCTCAGGAAAGTCTCAGCGGATTAATCCAGACCTTACCCAGGGATGGTGGCGAGATCCAGAGCATCAACAACAGGTTGAGCCATGACCGGGCACTGAACAAAAATATGGTTCAGACCAACCCGCTCCTAAACCCTTTTGCCTGGGGTAAGCTAATGCAGTCTATTTTTAAGGGCGATAAGATCAGGAGCGAAAGCAACTAACGTTTTTTGCTTTGTTTGGGAAAGCGCATTTTATAATCTGCCTTTACGTTTCCTTTAGAAATGGCATCCAGCTTGCTTTTCAACATGGTTTTGCGCAGCAGGCTTAACGTATCTGTAAACAACTTGCCCTCTATGTGGTCATATTCATGCTGTATTACCCTTGCCGGCATTCCGGTTACCTCTTCTTCCTGCAGTTCCCAGTTTTCATCATAGTACTTAATGCGGATATTCGGTTTACGCATCACATCTTCCCTGACATCAGGAATACTCAGGCAGCCTTCATTAAAAGCCCAGGGTTCACCTGTTTCTTCCAGGATCTCTGCATTAATGAATACCTTTTTAAACTTATTTTTATCCCCCTCATCGGCGCCGGTATCTACAATGAACAACCGAATGGGAAGGCCTACCTGTGGTGCCGCCAGCCCAACGCCATGCGCATTGTACATGGTCTCGAACATGTTGCTGATCAGTTGTTTCAGATCCGGGTAATGCGCATCAATAGGTGTACACACTTTTTTAAGAACCGGATCGCCGTAGGCTATAATGGGTAACTTCATGCTGCAAAAATACAAATATTACCCTAAAGGATAAAAAGTTAGCGAAGTAAGATTACTTTCATCTAATATTTCATGGGTAATATTGGCCATATCGGCCCTGCTAACGTCCTGTATTTTTCTGAAAACCGTTTCCAGGTCGTCTATTTTATCATAGTCGATCAGGCTTTTGGCCATAGAAATGATCAGCCCGATGCGGTTTTCTTCGCCCAGGGCAATTTGTCCGATGAACTTGTTTTTTGACTTTTGAAGCTGTACCTCTGTTAGTGGATTGTCTTTCAGTTTTTTAAATTCTTTAAAAATGAGTGACCAGGCCTTGTTCACCTTTTCTTTATCTGTTCCAAAATACAAGGTAAAGATACCGGTATCACTTAAAGGGCTGTAACCCGTTTCAATGGTATAGGCGATGCCATATTTTTCCCTGATCTGCAGGTTCAGGATAGAGCTCATCCCTGTTCCACCCAGCAGATTATTTAACAATAACAAGCCGGTTTTGTAAGGGTGGTGCAAAGAATAAGCGGGTACGCCGAGCATGACGTGTGCCTGCTGAATGGGCTTATTAAAGGTTTTTTTAACTGCAATTGTTTTCTGGGGGGCTGTTCTGGTCTTGCTATACAGGTTCGCCGGAATCTCCGAGTAATATTTACTGCCGGTTTTAACAACTTTGCTTAAGGGATAGTTTCCCAGCACAGCAATTACCATTTTGTCTGTATGGTAATTGGCAGCAATAAATTGCTCAATGTCTTTCTTGCTCAGCTTGCTGACGCTTTCTGCAGTACCTAAAATATTCCGGCCCAATGGATGACCGGTAAAAACAAGGTCTTCAAAGTCGTCATATATGGCCTCTTCAGGCTGGTCCAGATAAGAAGCGATTTCATCCAGGACCACGCTTTTTTCCTTCTCCATTTCCTCTTCAGGAAAAGTAGAATGAAAAACGATATCGTTAAAAAGCTCCAGTGTTCTGTCTAAATATGGATTCAGAAAAGAGGCATGGATACAAGTGTATTCTTTGGTGGTGTAAGCGTTCAGGTCTGCGCCTACACTTTCCAGCCTGTTTAGGATCTGGTTGGTGCTGCGTTTTTCCGTGCGCTTGAAGATCAGGTGTTCAATAAAATGTGCGAGCCCTGATTTCGTTTCTTTTTCGTCTCTTGACCCACTGTTGATGATGATACAGGCATGTGATATGGCCGAGGCTGCGGGCACATGAAGTAAGCGGATGCCATTTGGCAAAGTATGAACGTTATATTCCATTAAGGGGCAAAGGTACGGAGAAATATATCATGGCATTATAATTTTATTGAACTGTCAATTTGACAACAATGCCAGTTTGGAATAGGCATTGATAGCAGTGTTATGTACTTAAAAATGAGTTAACATATGAGCATAGAAGAAAAAGGAAGCATATCCATTCACACGGAGAACATTTTCCCGATCATCAAGAAATTCCTGTATTCAGACAACGAGATCTTTTTAAGAGAACTGGTTTCCAATGCCGTTGATGCGGTACAAAAAATTAAACGCCTCGCAGCACTTGGACAATACAACGGGGAGCTGGGCAGCCCGCTGGTTGAAGTTGCAGTAGACGAAGAAAAAAAGACCATTACCATTACCGATAATGGCTTGGGAATGACTGCCGAAGAGATCAAAAAATACATCAACCAGGTGGCCTTTTCAGGTGCCAGTGAGTTTGTGGAGAAGTTTAAAGATGCCAAAGATGCGAACGAGATCATTGGTAAATTTGGTTTGGGCTTCTATTCGGCCTTTATGGTTGCGGATCTGGTAGAGATCCAGACACTTTCTTACCAGGAAGGTGCTGAAGCTGCACGTTGGGTATGTGATGGCAGTACTGAATTTGAAATTACAGCAGGCAACAGAACCACAAGGGGTACTGAGATCATTCTGCACATCAATGCAGAGTCGGAAGAGTTTTTAAGTAAACACAAACTGGAAGAAATTCTGGATAAATATGGCAAGTTTTTGCCTGTTCCGATTAAGTTTGGCACAAAAACGGTACAGGAGCCAGACGGCGAAGATGAAGAAGGAAAAGCAAAAACGAAAAGTGTTGAGGTAGATAACATCATCAATACGACCAATCCGATCTGGACCAAGGCACCTGCAGATTTGTCAGACGAAGACTATCTGGACTTTTATAAACAATTGTATCCTTTTTCGGAAGATCCTTTGTTCTGGATCCACCTGAATGTAGATTACCCTTTTAACTTAACAGGTGTATTGTATTTCCCTAAGGTGAAGAATGATTTTGACATGCAACGCAATAAGATCAAGTTGTTCTCCCGCCAGGTGTTCATCACGGATGAGGTAAAAGATATTGTTCCTGAATTTTTAATGTTGCTGCATGGAGTGATTGATTCTCCGGATATTCCTTTAAACGTTTCCAGGAGCTTTTTACAGGCCGATAGCAACGTGAAGAAGATCAACAGCTACATTACCAAGAAAGTGGCAGATAAGCTACAGGAGTTGTTCAATAAAGACCGTAAAGGTTATGAAGAGAAGTGGGGGGATATCGGCCTGTTCGTAAAATACGGAATGGTGAGCGAAGAGAAATTCTATGAAAAAGCTAAGGATTTCGCCTTGCTGACCAATACAAAACAGGAAAGCTATACTTTAGAAGAGTACAGGGATAAGGTAAAAGACGCCCAGACCGATAAAAACGGGCAACTGGTTTACATCTACGCGAACGATCCGGCCAAGCAGGATAGTTTTATCCAGTCGGCCAATAAAAAGGAATACGACGTATTGCTGATGAATTCTCCGATTGACAATCATTTTGTACAGCACCTGGAGCAGAAACTGGAAAAAACATCGTTAAAACGGGTGGATTCGAGTGTAGCGAGTAAGCTGATCGAGAAGGACGACCATGTGGAGTCGGTATTGACAGAAGAGCAGAGTAAAAAGGTTGCGGAGATATTTGACAAAGCCATTAACAAACCAGGTTATCATGTGGAAATCGTAGGTTTAAACCCTGATGAGTTGCCAGTAACAGTAACCATGGATGAGTTTATGCGCCGTATGAAGGATATGGCCGCTATGGGTGGCGGAATGGGCTTTTATGGCAATATGCCTGATAGCTATAAAGTGGCGATCAATGGTAACCATAAGCTGATTGGAAAGATTATTTCTGCCAAGGACGAAGAGGAGCAGGGCTTGCTGGCCAAACAGGCTGTAGATCTTGCTTTATTGGCTCAGGGAATGTTGACGGGAGCGGAATTGACAGCTTTTGTAAGCAGGAGTGTAGAATTGATATAGTTTGATAAGGATAAAAAATAAGCAGGCTCTTCGGAGGCTGCATAATTCCCGATGAAGAATCGGGAAAGACGCTATGCCTCCTCGGAGCCGCTGATTTTTTTCTGAAATATTACAATAAAAGGCCGGGCGCTCATTATAGCGCCCGGCCTTTGTATGATATTTCCGTTGTGTTGTTCTTCGATCAGATCAGTCTTTTAAGGTCAGCCGGAGAGTAATTGATCGATTTTAAAGTCTTGTCGTCATTTGATCTGTATACCAGGAACAATTCCTCTTCTTCTTTGTGATAAGCATCGCACTGGTGGTTTTTTCTGTAATGGGCGATGGTTTCGTTTGCTTCTTCAAGCGACTTACAGGCCTTGCTCATGTTGGACCGGTGCACCTCATCAAAAAGGGATTTGAACTTATCGCCCAATCCAAATTCAAGGATGGCCCCAGCCAATACGTATTGCAGATCGCACAGGGCATCGGCAACCTCAACAAAATCGTTGGCTTCAATCGCCTGTTTTAATTCCTGAAGTTCCTCTGCCAGTAAGGAAACCCTTAAATTTGCCCTTTCCCTTGAAGGGATGCCCGGTGTTTCTTTTATCGGGTGTTTAAATGTTTTATGAAACTCAGCTACCTGGGTTAATGAATTGGATTCCTGCATGGCTAATGAATTGTGATGTAACCTTAAATTATTTACTGTCAAAATTAAGGGATTTCCATCAATAATTCTTTTCGGGAATAAACCGTTCTCAAAAAAAACAGATGTAATGTAGCGTTTTTGATGTGGCACTCGTTTTAAGAAGAAAAAGAGTTAATGGCCATTAACAAATTGTTTAATAAAATTTAAAAATGAACTCATGAATGTGGCAGGATTATTTAATCAGCGGCTTCATGAAACAACTAAAAAAAATAAAAAGATGAAACTAACAAGAAATTTCAAAACGATATTTAAAACGCTTATTGCTGTAGTAACGGTATCCGTAGTTTTTGCGGCTTGTTCAAAAGACAGGATTGAGCCTCAGCAAGTGGCAGGGCTTTCCATCATCATGGCTTATCCAGATACCTTATCTTTGGATTTTATTGTTGACCAGACCCGGGTAAACGATGCTAAAGCTTTAAATTACAATGCTAAAATTGATTATTTAAATCTGTTTCCAGGAACCAGAAGGCTGGGCATAACCAAAAGGAATTCCAATAAATTATTGATGTCTGAAAATTTTAACCTGAAATCAGGTGTAGGTTATTCTGTTTTTGTGATAGATACCGTTAAAGAGAATACAAAAAAATTCCTTTTAACAGAGGATGACCTGACTGCTCCTGCTGCCGACAAAGCAAAAGTTCGCTTTATCAATTTAAGTAAAGATGGTGGTTCTTTAAGCCTGGGTATTCATGATGCAGAAACGGACCTGTTTACCAACAAGACATTTTATGAGTACACTACCTTTGCTGACGTTAACCCTGGCGAAAGCATCACTTTCGACATTAAAGAAAATAATGCGGTTAAAACAACCTTGCCAAATGTTAAAATAGAAAAAGGTAAAATCTATACCATTTATGCGAAAGGCCTTCAGGCTGCTGCGATAGACAGCCTGAAGCTGGGTGCTGCAATTTACACACACAAATAATATCTGTTTATATTAGAGGATGTTCTGTAATTTTGTACAGACATCCTCTTTTAATTCAGCTGAGGCCTATGAAACAAAGTAAACCCCTAATTGCTTAAGAAGGAATGCTCAAGTTTGAGGACGCTATTGCGGGGTGCTTAAGGAACGACAATAAGAGTAAAGAGATGGTATATAAATCATTCTATGGCTATTTAATGGGCGTAATTTTACGCTACGTTGAAGATAGAAATGATGCGGAAGAACTTGTAAATGATAGCTTTATCAAGATATTTAAAAACATTGGCCAGTTTAGTTCCCCTAAATATAACGACCAGCTGCAAAAGGCCTTTAAGGGTTGGATCGCCAAAATTTCTTCCCGGACGGCTATAGATTTTTTAAGGGGTAAAAAGACTTTTTTATATGTTGACGACATTACAGAAGCGCAGCAGCCACTTACGGAGTTGAGTGCCATTTCGCAGCTAAATGTACAGGATATGATGAAGATGCTGAACAAACTGCCAGAAACACACAAATTGGTTTTTAATATGTACGAAATTGAAGGCTTTTCGCATGAAGAGATTTCAAATATGTTGAATATCCCTGAGAGCTCCTGCAGGGTTTACCTCACAAGGGCAAAGAACAAGTTGAGAGCACTTTATAAGAACTCGCTTATAAATGCATACGAGTCGACAAACATTCAAATCCGAAAAACATGAAAGCGGAAGATGACGAGCTGATTGCTCATATTAGGGAAAGTTTGACGGAACACGAGGAAGCCTATCTTCCTGGTGCATGGGAGCGCTTTGAAAAGAAAGAGCGCAGGGGAAGAGGTTTGCTTTGGCTCAGCAGTTTAAGCGCGGCTGCCGTTGCACTGATCATTGGCTTTGCCTTATTTAATGCCAGCAATAAAACGACGGATAAGGAAACAGTAAAGCTTACAAAAACGAACGACATCCTGCCAGATAAAGTGGAGTTGCCAGATACGGCAGTGTTATCCGAAGTTAACAAAACAGGTACAGTGCGCAACATCACCGAAAATCTGAAAACCACGGTAGCCCAAAATGAGGCAGTAAATGTGCAGCGCAGCAACAATAACATCAGTAACAGTCCTTTAATTGTTAAAGCAAAACAGCCGGACTCAGGGCCTGCAATTGATTCAAAAGACCAGCCGGTTCAGGTTAAAACGGACCCTGTTCCTGGTCTAAAAAATGGAACTGTAGCATCCGCAGAGGCTAGCCCTGTAGCGGAAACACCAGTTAAAACTGATCCGCCGCGCAGTTTCCAGGAATTCCTGGATGCAGAAGTAAAAACCAATCCGGCGCTGGCCCAGACAAAAACAACGGCTAAAAAGGGCGACAAATGGGAAATGGGACTTGTGGTGGCCCCTTCTATAGGAAACAGTAAAAAGTTGAATATGGGTTATGGCGTAAGTATGGCATACGCTTTATCCGATAAAGTTTCCATTAGCTCGGGTATTTCCTACAGTGAGATGGGGGCTTCAAAAGACCTGAGCAGTGCAACAGAAAGCGCACCAAACAGTCCCGCAGGACCGTCAGCAATGGTCCATGAGACCAAAAGTTTGCAATCTGTTGATGCCAACCTGGTTGGTTTGGATATCCCGATCGAGGTCAAATATTATTTCAACAAAAAGTTTTATACCAATGTCGGGCTCTCTGCTTTTGCAGTGTTAAGCCAGAAACAAAATAACAATTACCTGCAGGGAACGGTTGAACCCAGGTTATCAGATCAGGGAAACCCTGCTGGATTCAATGCTGTTTTCAGCCAGAAAAGCGTTTCGGAAGCGGTTCCTTCGGCAGAGGTGAGGAATGATAAATACCTTGGTTTTTATAACATTTCCTTTGGGTATAAACAGCAGATATCCGACAAGCGTTCTTTATCAGTAGAACCTTTTCTGAAATTGCCGGTAAAGGAATTTACTAAAGAAAATCTTTACCTGTTGGGTACGGGTATCAGGCTGAAGTTTGATTTCTAATCTCCATCAATCCTTCCTTTAACAGCAAAATGTCAAAAGCCGGACAGCTTGGAAAGCTTACAAGAATAATCCTGTAGCTTTACAAAAAACAAATGCCCATGAACAAGATTTTTAACAAAAAAAATGGCCTGAACCTTTTGTTTGTAGCCATTTTTCTAGTGCTTATTTTTGTTCCTGCTGCCAAGGCCCTGATGATAAGAGGGCTGATGGAATTTGGACTTTTCAGGCCTGATGTGGTACAAACGGAAACAAAAAATACAGGTACAGTGCTAAACGGTCTGTCGGGGATAAAGTTTAAGGATGCCGGAGGCAGGGAAATTGACCTGGGCAGTTTAAAAGGGAAGGTGGTTTTCGTGAATTTCTGGGCTACCTGGTGCCCGCCCTGCCTGGCCGAAATGCCATCTGTTCATAAACTGTATACGCAGTTTAAAAGCGATAAAGACGTTATTTTTATCCTGGTGGATGCCGACAGCAATTTTGCAAAAGCACAGCAATATATGGATAGAAAAGGTTATCAGATGCCTGTGTACATCGCTGCCAGCAGTATCCCCGATGTCATTTTTAAGGGCTCATTGCCAACAACTGTGGTATTTGATAAAAAGGGACGTATTTCTTACCAGGAATCTGGTGCGGCAAATTACGCCAGCGAAAAGTTTATTGAGTTTATAAAAAAATTAAAAGCAAGTAACATTTAGCCCCTGTTGCACGTCTGATGTTAAAATAGGTTAAAGCCTTACAGATCATTTAAAATTCTGTAATTTTATATAAAGCTAACAAATAATGAGCCGGGTATCAGCAGTACAGGTTCATTAGATAAAAAATGGATGAAATGAAAACGAACTGGACTTTTGTATGGACATGCATAACAGTGATGGTTTATGCTTCTGCAGGCTATGCCCAAAAACCAGACCTGGTAAAGGATCAAAACCCTCGTTATCAGGAAAGCCGGGCCAAATACATTGAGCTGGCCGATTCTTTGAACCGTGACCAGGGGTCAACCGTACAGCAAACCTATAAGGCCTATGACTGGTATGAGGCCCGGGAAGAAAAAAGAAAACTCAGAAGAGAAAGGAATTATCAGCTGAATCTCAATAGTGGTTACTATTACGGCAGCCCTTATTATTACCCATCTATCAGTTATGGTAATTATGGTTTTGGCAGAGGCTTCAACTATGGCGGATACATGGGTTATAGCTGGGGCAACAGCAGGCCCTGGGGCAGGAGGTAAAAACAACATTAAAACTTTATATTCAAAATATGCAATTTAAAAAAATAATGATCTTAACGGCCGTCGCCGTTTCCGGAATGCTCATCAGCTCCTGTTCACGACAAGTTACACGGGTAAATACCGAACAGGCCATAGACGTGAGCGGCAACTGGAACAACACCGATTCCAGGCTTGTAGCTGAAGAAATGACCCAGACCGTTTTAGGCGGTAAGTGGCTATCCACACATCTGGAAGAAAAACAAGGCAAAAGACCAGTTGTGGTTATTGGGGTGGTTAAAAATAAAAGCCATGAACACATTGATGCAGAAACCTTTGTAAAAGATGTAGAGCAGGCATTTATTAAAAGCGAACGTGTACGCCTGGTGCAGGGGGGTAAAAAAAGAGAAGAACTGCGTGCAGAGAAAGCCGATCAGCAGGACAACGCATCGGTATCTACCATGAAAAAGTTCGGACTGGAAAACGGGGCTGATTATATCCTGCAAGGTTCTATCAATTCTATTGTGGATTCCCATAAACGCAAAAAGGTTGTTTATTACCAGGTAAACCTGGAGCTTACAGACATCCAGACCAATGAAGTGGTATGGATCGGCGATAAGAAAATAGCTAAATACGTTAAGAATTAGTTGGCAGCAGCCCGGCTAAATACCCTATGACAGCTATCCGAAGCAATATTTTTAAAGCATCATTCTTTTTGGGTCTGGTGCTTTTTCTTTCCGGCTGCGCCAGCTATAACGACATGATCGCGTCTTATTACCAGCAAATCTCTGCAGGTAATTACCCCGAAGCGGTAAAGGAGCTGGACAAGAACAAGCTGTTGCAGAAACCGCGCAACAAGCTCCTTTTCCTGATGGAAAAAGGAAAGGCCAGCCATCTGGCCGGCGATTATGAAAATAGCAACCGGTATTTTAATGAAGCCGATCAGCTGCTGGAAAGCGGAATTGGCGGGGCTATGGATGCTATGGTAGGCACCCTGGTAAACCCAATGACGCAAAGTTATAAAGGGGAGGATTTCGAGAAGTTCATGATCCATTACTATAAGGCATTGAACTATGTATACCTGAATAGGACCGAAGACGCCATTGTAGAAGCCAGACGCATTACGCTGCAGTCACAGGAGCAGGGAGATAAATTTAATGATAAGGAGAGCCGCTACTCAAAAGACGCATTTTCCCTGATGCTTCAGGGCCTGATCTATGAGCAGGACGGAGATGTGAACAATGCATTTATTGCTTACAGAAATGCAGCGGAAGTTTACCTGAAAAATAAAGACCAGACCTGGTACGGTGTAAAAATGCCGGAAGCTTTGAAACGGGATGTGTTGAAAACGGCTGCGCAGAATGGTTTTACCGCCGAGCTTAACCGTTTTGAAGAATTGTTTGGGCTGAAATACCAGCCTGAGCAGGCCCCGGATGGCGGAGAACTTATCTTTTTCTGGGAAAATGGTCTGGCACCAATAAAAAAGCAGGAAGAACTGTTCTTCTCGTTGATCAAAGGCAGTAATGGCGACTTGTTCTTTACCAACCTTGGCGGAACGATCATCATCCCTTTTAACCATTCCTACAGCAACAGCAATTTTAGCCTCAATGGGGTAGAAAGCCTAAGGGCAACGTATCCCAAATACCAGTTACGTATACCTTACTACAGCACGGCAACGCTAAGTAACGGAACGGAAATGCTTTCATTTGAAAAAGCAGAAGACATCAACGAGCTGGCTTTTAAAACGCTTGATCAGCGTTTTATGAAAGAAATGGGAAAGGTATTGACCCGGCTCGCCGTTAAAAAGAGTGCAGAGTATGTGTTGAGGCAAAGCGCTAAAGGAAATGGCAAGGATGGGAAAGACAATTCCCTGCTGGAAGGCCTGGGCATCGGGATGCAGCTGTACAGCCTGCTCTCGGAAAAAGCCGATACCCGCAACTGGCAGTCGCTGCCTGCCAACATCAGTTATACCCGTATCCCATTAAAAAGGGGAGACAATACCCTAACCCTTAGTTTAAAATCTGCCGGAGGGACGGAAGAATCCAAAACCATAACGGTTAACGGCACTGGAAAAATTCAATTCTATAATTATTCAACTTTGCGCTGATTATGCAACAACCTTTTGACATCACCATCGGAACTACAGACTATGCCGTTTTCCCGGAAGGCAACGATACTTATGTAATTTTTAAAAATGGCAAAGAATACGTCGAGATCCAGAAAGATACGGACGAACAATGGCTAAAGCTGGATCCCGAAACCAGCTTGCCTTTATTTGAACTGGATGAAGAGATCAATGCCATCGGACGCGCCATAGTCGCTTATGTGCCCGAAGAAGAGGACGAAGAAGACTTGCCGGATTAACCAGACCAGCTGTCCCGGTCCAGGCTCCGGTAATGTATGGCTTCGGCAAGATGCGCCAATGTAATGGCTTCTGTCTCTGCCAGGTCGGCAATGGTCCTGGCTACCTTTAAGATGCGGTCGTATGCCCTGGCCGAAAGCCCGAGTTTTTCCATGGCTTTTTTGATCAGTGTTTGTCCGGCATCATCTATTTTACAGATCTCCCTCACCATATTAGGACTCATCTGTGCATTGTAATGCAGGTTGGTCCGGCGGCTGAACCTGAGGTCCTGAACGGCCCGTGCCCTGATCACCCTTTCCCGGATCGCTAAACTTTTCTCTGCTTTGTGCGCGGAGGCCAGCTCATTAAAATTTACCGGGGTTACCTCTACATGCAGGTCTATCCGGTCTAACAGCGGCCCTGAAATTTTACTCAGGTAACGTTGAACCTGCCCCGGAGCGCAAATACATTCTTTTTCCGGATGATTGAAAAAGCCGCAGGGACAGGGGTTCATTGAAGCAATGAGCATAAAACTGGCGGGATATTCCACGCTTAACCGCGCCCTGGAAATAGTTACCCTGCGGTCTTCCAGTGGCTGTCGCATCACTTCCAGCACACTGCGTTTAAATTCCGGCAGCTCATCTAAGAACAAAACACCGTTATGGGCAAGAGAGATCTCTCCGGGCTGTGGATTGGCCCCGCCACCTACCAGGGCCATATCCGAAATGGTATGATGCGGGCTCCGGTAAGGTCTTTCTGTCATCAGCGAATCGGCAGCATTCCGCTTTCCGGCAACAGAATATATTTTGGTTGTTTCCAGTGCTTCCTGCAGGTTTAGCGGAGGTAAAATGGTAGGCAGGCGTTTGGCCAGCATGGTCTTCCCTGCACCCGGCGGACCAATCAATATCAGGTTATGGCCCCCTGCTGCTGCAATTTCGAGGGCCCTTTTGATGTTTTCCTGACCCCTTACATCCGAAAAATCCTGCTCATAACTATTGATGTGGCTTAAAAACTCATCCCTGGTATTTACTTGCACCGGTGCAGCAGCAGAGCTGCCATTAAAAAAGGAAACTACCTCCATTAAATTGCGCATCCCATATACCAGGAGCCCGCTTACAATGGCCGCCTCCCTGGAATTGTCCTCCGGGAGGATGAAGCCTTTAAAGCCTGCAGCCTGGGCCTGTATGGAAATGGGTAAGGCGCCTTTTATTGACTGTAAGCCGCCATCCAGCGACAGTTCGCCCATGATAAAGTATTTCTCTATCTCCGTGCTTTCCAGTTGGCCAGAGGCCGCTAAAATGCCAATGGCAATAGGCAGGTCATAGGCAGAACCCTCCTTCCGGATATCTGCAGGGGCCAGGTTGATCACAATTTTTTGCCTGGGCATTTTAAGTCCTGCCGATTGTATGGCACTCTCTATCCTTCTCAGGCTTTCTTTGATCGCATTGTCGGGTAATCCCACAATGTGGTACCGGTTGCCTCCCCCTATGCTTACCTCAATGGTAATGGTTAAAGCATCTACCCCAAAAACGGCACTGCCGTAAGTTTTTATCAGCATAAAAAAATCGGTATAAATTCATTTAAGTGAATCTATACCGATTTTATGATAAGGTGGTCAGAAAAACCAGAAATTATTTTTAGAATAACCTTACATTCTGCCCTGAGGCATTTTAGGCATGTTTTTCATCATCCTGGCTGCGGCCGCCGGATTAGAGAATTGTTTCATTACTTTCCGCATGTCTTCAAACTGTTTGATCAGCTTGGTTACCTCCTCTACTTTATTGCCGGATCCATTGGCAATACGCAAACGCCTGCTTTGCTGGATGCTGTCCGGGTTTTCGCGCTCATATTTGGTCATCGACTGGATAATGGCCTCTACATTTTTAAAAGCATCATCCTCAATGTCTACGTTCTTCATCATTTTTCCTACACCCGGTATCATGCCCATCAGGTCCTTCATGTTACCCATTTTCTTGATCTGCTGGATCTGGTTGTAAAAGTCGTTGAAGTCAAACTTATTTTTACGGATCTTTTTCTGAAGTTCTGCGGCTTCTTTTTCGTCAAACTGCTCTTGTGCACGCTCTACCAGTGAAACTACGTCACCCATCCCTAAAATACGTGAAGCCATCCTTTCCGGATAGAACACGTCCAGGGCTTCCATTTTTTCACCTGTACCGATAAATTTGATCGGTTTGTTCACTACAGATTTAATGGAAAGGGCAGCTCCACCACGGGTATCGCCGTCCAGTTTGGTCAATACCACCCCGGTAAAGTCGAGCCTGTCATTAAATGCTTTTGCAGTATTAACCGCATCCTGTCCGGTCATGGCATCAACAACAAACAGGATTTCATGCGGTTTTGTACTTTCTTTTACAGCGGCAATCTCATCCATCATCTGCTCATCTATCGCTAAACGGCCGGCTGTATCTATAATAATTACGTTGTTGTTCTGTTTTTTACCCTCGGCAATACCTTCCATGGCAATGGCCACAGGATCTTTGGATGCGACATTGGCATATACAGGCACACCGATCTGTTCGCCCAGGATCTGCAGCTGGTCAATCGCAGCAGGCCGGTAAACGTCGCCCGCCACCAATAAAGGCTTCTTGCCTTTACTTTTCAGGAAATTGGCCAGCTTACCGGTAAAAGTGGTTTTACCAGCACCGTTTAAACCTGCAATTAATATAATGGTTGGGTTTGTTTTTAAATCAAGCTCAGTAACCTCACCGCCCATTAAAGCCGTAAGTTCATCGTTCATCACTTTGGTCAGCAACTGACCCGGAGAAACTGCTGTAAGAACGTTCAGGCCCAAGGCTTTTTCTTTTACCTCGTCGGTAAAGCTCTTGGCCGTTTTATAGTTTACGTCGGCATCCAATAACGCTTTACGGATCTCCTTCATGGTCTCGGCCACGTTGATCTCTGTAATGCTGCCCTGTCCTTTTAAAACTTTAAATGCCCGGTCTAGCTTATCCTGTAAATTTTCAAACATTTCTTTTTTTAATGCTTAGTGTTCAATTTTTTGTAGCCCCAAAGGTATTAATTTTGCCCGAAAATCAGGGGATCAATTCAAAGTATTAGCGCGGGAAGACAAACATGACGCCAAGGGCAAGCGTCTGGCTCCCTTGTATCCTGGTATCATTGTCGCGATCAAACAATCCCACCCCGGTAAGGGAAACATTCATCAGCCGGTTCAATTTAGAGGTGATGGAAATATCAAGGCGATGATCTATGTTTACCAGTGCCCTGTCGTAAGGAATAAACATCTGGTACCTGGATTTGAGCATGGTATTGGTGAAAATCTCTTTTTCAAAAGCAGCAACAACCTGGAAAGCCAGTTCATTTTTAAATTTCTTTCCAAAATCAACGCCGTATTTCGTAGCGGCTTTTTTGTCTTTTAATCGATTGTCAGGGTCATTTGGATCCCTGGTAATATAAACTGCAGTATCCAGTACGAAAGTTTGCCGGGCAGTACCGGTACCAATCCTGGTGGAGAAAAATTTACTGGGCTTGTATTCGAAACCGAAAGATTCCGTCAGGTAGCCCGGGGACATGAACTTCGAGATCAGGTTTGGAAATTCGTTGCCGTCCGTATTCTTGCTGTAAGCAAAGCCGGAGTCAAATTGAGACTCAAAGTTTACCGATCCGAAGAAATACCAGTTTTTCGACAATTGCAATGCGGCCTTATTGTCCCAGAAAATCCTGTCCCTGGTCTTTTTCTGTAACTGATCTTTATTCTTGATCTTCCCGTATTCCAGGATCACCTCACTTACATAACTATAGCTCTCTTTCGAGTACTCAGCTTTGTAGTTTACCAAACCCCCAATGGCCAGGGAGTTTACACCCCCGCCTTTCCAGTTGTTGGAAAAAGTAGCCTGGTTTACGTTAATGCCTACAGAAGTCCTGGTTTTCCAGTAATTCACCCGGGCATCTACCACGACAGGGGCCAGCTGAACCGCCTTAAATGGGATGGTTCCGGTTCTTGAAGGCAGCGGACTGCGTTTTAATTTGATGTCAAGTCCTTTGGTATTGATCGGAATCGTGTCAATTTCCTGCGCCTGCAGGCTTGTAGTGCCGATAAAGACGAATAGTATGTAGGCATAAAAAATCTTCATTCCTACAAAGAAAAACAAAAAAGTGATTGATTAAAAGTTTAATAGTAAACTAATTGCAGAATAGACAGATTAAGGTAAGCGTTCAGAGGTACTTTAGCCAGGCAAAAAACTTCCTTGTCTTCAAATAATCCAGGTTGTCGGCGCAGCCATAAGCCTCCTTTTCAAAAATTAAATTGAAGTAAGCCAGGTAGTGTTTTTTATACCGGATGAGGTTGACCAGGTAATTCAAAAGATACAGCAGGTAAAATGGCAGGACCAGCAATTCCAGTTGCTGTCTGAAATGGATGCGCTCATGGTTAACCAGCACCGGGTCTGTTTTCATCCGCACATCTTTAATGATAATAAAAGGGAATATCGCCATTCCGTTTGCCGGAAGCCTGTGCCATATCAGGAACCATGGTTTCAAAACTGCTCAATGTTTATTTTAGGCAATGCGGGCAGCCTGAAAGCCGATGGGTTCCGCTTATAGCTGGCATAGCTGTTGCGCAGGTATACCACAAATGCATAATCAGAAGCCGCTAAAACAAACTGGTATGAGGGGCGGTACTGCTGCATAAAATCCTCCGCCTCATAATCGCCAATCTGCAAAACCCGCTTTACATAATCGGGTTTAAAGCGGTAATCTATAATGGCCTCTTTGTAATCCCTTTCCAGGATCTTCTGCAGATGCCGCGCATTTTTACCTTCCCGGCTCAGCAGGTTGTAGATGGCATCAATCCCCAGTCCGGCACCTCCCAGACCCAAATTCAGCAGGTCTTTTGCCTTGCCTTTATCCAGCTTGTATTTATATTCCTTTAAGGTTTTTTCATGGCGCTCCCTTGGTGTATACTTGTCGCCGATAATGGCCACCTCTTTCAGGGTGATCCCCAGCGATTTCAATTGGAAGTACACTGCCTTCTGACCTTTTAACACCACCGTATCTAATGCATAGCCCTGTAAAACGGCAAATAAGGTGTCTCCGGCTTTTGCTTTAATGCTGAATTCACCTTTCGGCGTGTTGTAAATCCCCTCGTCGTTGGCCGAATTGTAAATGTAAACCTTGGCCAGCCGGAGTTTGGAATCCTTATCTACCACAAAGCCCTGGACATTTCCCTGTTGTGCAAGAACTTTAAATGTCAGGCCATAAAAAAGGAGCAGGAGAATTAAAAACTTCATTCAGGTACAAAATTACAAGATAAGGATAAGCCTAACGTAATATTAACATTATTTAACTAAGATCAGTTTTTGTCCGATTTTAATCCCTGTATCCGTCAGGTTATTTAAAGTTTTGAGCTCATCGACGCTGATGTTAAAACGTTTGGACAGGCCATATAAGGTATCGCCCTGTTTAACCGTATAGCTTGCGGGCTTAAAGATGGGTGCAATATCAGGCACGGCTGCCGATGTATCCGGTACAACAGGGGCCGAAACCCTTAAGGTATCAGGGGTTTTGATCACCTGTTTTGAAGGCGGGGTCTCCACGGGCGTAAATTTCTTTTTCTCGTTGGGAATGTTCGCGTTGATCTCGGTAAATACCTTGTCTTCCCGGTTCAGCTTGTCTTTCTCCGATTCAGGCTGGTCATATTGGTACAGCTGGTACTTGTCAATTACATTGATCAACAGGGTTGGATATTTAGGGTTGGTGGCATAACCCGCCTGTTTTAAGCCATAAGCCCAGTTTTTATAATCGTTCTTATCCAGTTCAAACAAAAAACTGTAACGCTTTCTTTTTAAAAACTCCGAATGGTCTTTGTACGATTCACGGGCATCTTTATATACCCTGAAGCAATCATTTGCCTGGTCATCATCTTTATAATAGGCTTTTCCCTTCCATTCCGATGTGCATTTGATGCCAAAGTGGTTGTTGGCATATTTTGCCAGGCTGCTGTTGCCACTACCCGATTCGATGATACCCTGGGCTAAAGTAATACTTGCCGGAATGCCATATTTATTCATCTCCTCAATGGCAACGCCTTTAAAGGAATCAATGTAATTCAGGGTAGTATAGGACTTGATATCCGGATTTGTCTTATTTGCAGTCTTTTCTATCTGTTTGTTGTTGCGGCTGTACTTCTTGGTTTTACAGGCACTAAAAAAAACGACGGCCAGGGCTAAAGCTAATAATCTGTTGTTCATTATAATTTAAGTTTTTGCCCGGGCTTAGCTTCGGGTCTTTCATCGTATTGGTAAAGATTGTTCCTGTTAATGATGCCAATGATCTGGGCTGCCCAGGTCCGGCTTCTGGCATATCCTCCCCGCTGAATCCCCCGGGCCCAGTTCTTATAATCGCATTGGTCGTATTTGTCAAACAAAGTTCTGAAAGCCATCCTGCTGCTCAGAAATTCAATAAAATGATCATAGGATTCCAGCGCACTGGGGTAATCCTTATACGAAGAGCGGATCTGGTGGTTGCTGTTGGCGCCTTTAATGCCGAAATGATTGTTCAGGTAACGGGCAATTTTGCTGGTGCCGGCAGCAGATTCATGAATGGCAACAGCCAGGATCACGCTCGCGGGAATTTTAGACGAACGCATCAGCGTTTGTGCATGAGCGGCATAAGCATTGATGTAATTTTCGGTGCTTTGCGCCGAGACACTAAAAGTAATAAGGGTAAAACAGAACCAGGTACAGTATAGTGTTTTAAACATAATTATTTTTTCCTGATGACAAACAGCCCGTCTCTGACCGGCAGGATCAATTTTTCTACCCGGTTGTCTGCCGCAATCTTATCATTAAAAGTAGTGATATTTTTAGTGTCCTTATCCGGGCTGCTGTTCAGTACTTTTCCACTCCACAATACATTATCAACAATGACCAGTCCGCCCGGCCGTAGCTTATCGAATACCAGGTCGTAATAAGTACCGTTGTTCTTTTTATCTGCATCTATAAAAACAAGGTCAAAGGTTTCATTTAATCCAGGAACAGTCTCTGCAGCGTCTCCCAGGAGATATTTTATTTTGGGCTTAAGCTCAGAACTTTCAAAATTAGCGCGGACCATTTCTTCCAGCTCTTCATTGATGTCTAAGGTATAAATGAGCCCGTCTGCCGTTAAGCCTTCTGCCAGGCAAAGGGTGGCATAACCGGTAAATGTGCCGATCTCTAAAATTCTGCGGGGGTTTACCAGTTTACTGAGCATGCTGAGCACCCGGCCCTGGTAGTGTCCTGAGAGCATCCTCGGCATCAAAACCTTAAGATGGGTTTCCCGGTCAATTTTTTGCAGCAATACACTTTCTGGTTCGCAATAATTGAGCAGCAGTTGCTGCATATCCTCCTGAATTAAACTCATATTTTAATGTCCTGTTTGCTTTCTCATAAACGGTGCTGCTCCATAAAATATTGCAGAATCAGGGTTGCCGAGATGGTATCTATCCGTTCTTTATTTTTTCTGTCCTGTTTTTTTAAACCGCTTTGCAGAATGGCTTCATGGGCCAGCTTTGAGGTAAACCTTTCGTCCATCCAATGCTGTGGGATGTCAGGGAAGGTTTTTTTCAAAGTTCGGGCAAAACCTTTTACGTGCTGTGCAGTTTCAGATGGGGTGCCATCCATTTGTTTGGGATCTCCAAAAACAAAGGCTTCCACCTGCTCCGTAAGCAGGTATTTTTTCAAATAATCAACGATAGCTGCGGGATGAACCGTATCCAGTCCGGTTGCAATAATTTGCATAGGATCTGTAACGGCTATTCCGATACGTTTGGTTCCATAATCAAAAGCAACAATCCTTGGCATAGTGGCAAAGATAATAAATTCGACAGTTTGTCAAATTTATGACCATTATAGACAAGTCTTAAAATTTTGCTATTTTGCACCAAATGCAATTTAAAGAGATCATCGGCCAGGAAAACGTCAAACAGCAACTGATACAAACAGTTGCCGAGAACAGGATCAGTCATGCCCAGTTGTTCCTGTCCTGCGATGGCAGCGGAGCTTTACCGCTGGCTATCGCCTATGCGCAGTATATCAATTGCTTAGATAAGCAAGCAGCCGATAGTTGCGGACTATGTTCTTCCTGCCGCAAGTATGAACGGTATATTCATCCCGATCTGCATTTTTCCTATCCTTTTTTCGCTTCCAAAGATGTAAAAACGGCTGTTGATGTTTTGGAAGAGTGGAGAAGCATGTTGCTGGCCGATCCATATTTTGATATGGACATCTGGCGCTCTAAATTAAGTGCAGAGAACAAACAGGCCAATATCAATATTGCGGAATGTCATGACATCATTAAAAAATTAAGTTATAAAGCATTTGAAGCAGAGACGAAGGTGCTGATCATGTGGCTGCCCGAATACCTGGATAAAGAGGGAAATGCTTTACTGAAGATCATTGAAGAGCCGCCTCAAAATACTTTGTTCATTTTAGTAGCCAATAACCAGGAGCAGATTCTTTCTACGTTGTTGTCGCGTACGCAGATTGTAAAAATATCAAAGCTTGCGCATGCTACGGTGGAGCAATATTTAATGGAAGGGCAAGGATTGCCGGAAAACCAGGCTACAGAATATAGCTTTTTGGCCGATGGAAACCTGATAGAGGCAAAATCTCTGGTGGCCAATACCCATAATGAGAATGCGGATAAATTTGCGGAATGGCTGCGGATGGGTTATGGCAACCGGGTGCTTGACCTGGCGGCTTTTACGGAGCAGGCTGCGGGCTGGGGAAGAGAAAACCAAAAGAATTTTTTAAAGTACGGAATCAGCTTTTTACGGGAGTGCAGTTTGTTGATCAGCGGGGCCGATGAATTGGTAAAATTGCCTGCAAGGGTATTGGAAACGGCCAAAAAACTGGCAGCCCATGTGCTGGACCTGAACATGGCGGATGCCATCATTTCCGAATTGGAGCAGGCGCATTATCACATTGAACGAAATGCGAATCCTAAAATTCTGTTTTTAGATGTATCTTTACAATTGGTAAAAATAATTAAGTTTAAAACGCTCCCGAAAGGGACTCAATATATATACAATTAGTTATGGGATGTGGAAGTTGTTCTACTGGTAGCGGCGGCTGTGCTCCGGCTGGCTGCAAAAGTAATGGTTCATGCGCCACTGGCGGATGCGGAAAAATGGAAGTTTACGATTGGCTGTCAAATTTGGACATGCCCTCAAATTATAAGCCTTTTCAGGTTATAGAAGTTAAATTTAAAGGCGCAAGGAAAGAATTCTTTGTAAATAATGACAACATTTATCTTGAAATTGGCGAACTGGTGGCTGTTGAAGGCCCTACAGGTGGTTATGACGTAGGTCATGTCTCTTTAACCGGAGAACTGGTAAGGATGCAGATGAAACGTCGCAAAACGGCCATTGATCAGGTTACACGAAAAATTTACAGAAAAGCAACAGAGGCTGATGTGGAAAAATGGAGAGTCGCAAAATCCATGGAATGGGAAACCATGCACAAAGCCAGGACACTTGCGCTGGACCTGCGCTTGTCCATGAAAATAAGTGATGTGGATTACCAGGGTGACAAAACCAAGGCCACGTTCTTTTATACCGCTGAAGGCCGCGTAGATTTCCGGGAGCTGATCAAGAAAATGGCAGAAACTTTCCGGATCAGGATAGAAATGCGTCAGATCGGGATGCGCCAGGAGGCCGGACGATTGGGCGGGATTGGGTCTTGTGGCCGGGAACTGTGCTGCTCTACCTGGTTAACAAATTTCAAAACAGTATCTACAGCTGCGGCAAGGTACCAGAACCTTTCTTTAAACACCCTGAAACTGGCCGGACAATGCGGCAAATTAAAGTGCTGTTTAAATTATGAGCTGGATACTTACCTGGATGCGCTGAAAGATATCCCGGACCGTGTGGATAGCCTGCAAACCGAAATCGGTGTGGCGAGACATCAGAAAACAGATATTTTTAAGAAATTGATGTGGTTTAGTTATCCGAATACGGAAGACTGGATCCCTTTGAAGGTTGACCGGGTAAAGGAGATCATGGCCATGAACAGAAAGGGACAAAAGCCGGTTAACCTTAAGGAAGAAGCTGTTGAGCTGGTAACGGCTGCCGTGCTGGATAAAATTCCTGATTATGAGAATGTGGTGGGGCAGGATAGCTTAACCCGCCTGGACGACAAACCCAGGAATAAAGGCAATAAAAATAACCGGAACAACCAGAATCGCAATAAAAATAATGCGGAAAGGAACGACAGGACTCCCAGACCAGATAAACAGCAAAAACCGGCGCAGCAAGCTAAAAACCGGCCCGAGGGGAATAAGAAAGACAATGTTCCTGGACAGGCTAAAGCAAGACCGCATGCCGGGCAACAGGCTCCCGCTGTGCAGCAGGCAGGTAGTGCCAATGCGCAGCCTAATGCAGGGCAGCCATCTGGTAACAGGAATAACAGGAACAGGAACAATCGCAGGAAAAAGCCAACGGATAAGCCGAAAAATGAATAATTTTAAGCTCTTTTTTTTTACGGTTTTGGTAATGCTTTTTACCGGCTGTGACACCAATAATATAGCAGACAGCAACCAGACCATGCCGGCACGCAACTGGAGTTATGCCAATAAAGTAAAGGTACTGGTAGACATTACGGATAGCAATAAACTGTACAGTATCTATTTTAAATTGCGCCATACCGCTGATTACCGGTATTCCAACATCTTTGTCCTTCTAAATGTAAAAACGCCGAAAAAAAAACGGAGCAGGCGTTATGAATTTAAGCTGGCACAGGCCGATGGACAATGGAACGGCTCCGGCTCCGGCAATCTTTATACTTATACTTCCCCTTTACTTACCCGTTTTAAGTTTCCTGCCCCGGGCAGGTACGAGCTGGAGCTGGAACAGAACATGCGGGATAATCCCCTCAAAGAAGTAAGTGATGCGGGTATAAAAGTTGCTGTCGTTAACTAAAGCAGGGGCAACAATTGTTCAAGGGCCATGCCCCGTGATCCTTTTAATAAAACCAGGTTGTTGCTTATAGGCTTAGCTTTTAAATAGTCCCCGGCAGCTGCAAGGCTGCTAAAAAAATGCCCCTTGTGATTTTCCCTGACTTCGTAAAAGTGTTTTCCAATAAAAATAAGACTTTCGACAGCAAGTTTTTCGGCCTGTTCAATAATGTCCAGGTGCTGCCGGGCCGATTCCTCTCCCAGTTCAAACATATCGCCGATAATGACCGTTTTATTGGTGGCCTTTAACAACTCCAGGTTGGTTAATGCTGCGGCCATGCTGCTTGGATTGGCATTGTAAAAATCACAGATGACGGTATTGCGGGCTGTTTTGCTAAGCTGCGAACGGTTGTTGTTGGGAAAATAACCTGACAGGCCCGCATTGATCTGTTCCGGGCTTACTTCAAAAAACTGTCCGATGCAGATGGCCGCAAGGATATTCTCAAAATTATAAGCTCCTGTCAGCTGTAGCCTGGTGTTAAAGGAACTGGTTTTATTTTGCCAGGAAAGTTCAATAAAGGGATCAGTTTTTAATAACTTCCCGGATACCGCATTACTGCTTTCGGTACCATAATAGACCACTTTGTGAAGTTCTGCTTTTTCGCTCATCTCCATTAAATAAGGATTGTTGCGGTTAATGAATGCAAAACCTGAATGCGCTTTGAGGTAGGCGAAAAGCTCGGCTTTGCCTTTTTTAACCCCTTCAAAGCCGCCAAAACCATCTAAGTGTGCCATTCCTATATTCGTAATCAGCCCATGTGTTGGTTGTGCTATGCCGCAAAGAAATTCAATTTCTTTTTGATGGTTGGCCCCCATTTCAATCACAGCGATTTCTATTTCCGGGCTAAGGGAAAGGATGGAAAGCGGAACACCAATATGGTTGTTCAGGTTCCCTTTGGTTGCGAAGGTTTTATATTTGCGGGATAATACTGCATTGATCAGCTCCTTAGTGGTGGTTTTGCCATTGCTTCCCGTGAGGCCAATCACCGGGATATTCAATTGCGAACGGTGCTGCCTGGCCAGGTCCTGCAAAGCAGTCAATACATCAGGCACCAGGATACACCGCTCATGACCCGCGTAAGCCTGGTCATCTACAATCGCATAAGCTGCACCGAGATGTAAAGCCTGTTCTGCAAAAGTATTTGCATCAAATTTCTCGCCTTTAAGGGCAAAGAACAGGCTGCCAGCCACGATGTTCCGGGTATCTGTACAAATGATGGGATGATGCAGGAAATGCTGATACAGGGAGCTGCTGGTGGCCATAGTTAAATTGATCAATGAAGTTGTAAAATTACATTATGAAAGAGAAACAAAAAATATTCTTTATTATTTTGGTATATTAACACAGTGTATATGCCCCTGTTCCTATAAAAACGAAGCTATGGTCAAATCTTTTCTATTTTCTTTTTTGTTTTTATGGATAACCGGACTTTGCCTTGTGGCACAAACCAAATCGCCGGACGAGTTTCTTGGCTATCCTTTAGGGAGTAAGTTTACCTCCCATGACAAAGTGCTGGATTATTTTAAGTACATGGGTAAAACAGGTAAAAATGTACGGATTGTAAATTATGGCAAAACTTATGAAGGGCGGGAACTGCTGGTAGCCATTGTCTCTTCAAAGGAAAACCTGGAACGTCTGGAGCAGATCAGGAAAAACAACCTGAGTTTAAGCCGGGGACAAAAAATTACAGGGAAACAGCCTGCGATCCTCTGGCTGAGCTATAATGTGCATGGCAATGAGGCCAGTTCGACAGAAACGGCCTTAAAAACATTGTACGCATTATCTGCGGCTAAGGGAGCAAACATTCCGGACTGGCTGCAACGTACAGTGGTAATTATTGACCCTTGTTTAAATCCTGATGGCAGAGAGCGCTATGTAAATTATTTTAACAGCGTAAGTGGGCTTAGGCCCAATCCGAACCCGATGGCGAGGGAGCATATTGAACCCTGGCCAGGGGGGCGGAGCAATCATTATTATTTTGACCTGAACCGGGACTGGGCCTGGCAAACCCAGGTGGAAACACAGCAGCGCCTGGTTTTATACCAGGACTGGATGCCAGAGGTGCATGTGGATTTTCATGAGCAGAATTACAATGAACCCTATTATTTTGCGCCGGCAGCAGAGCCGATACACCAGGATGTAACGCCCTGGCAAAGAGAATTTCAGGTAACCGTAGGAAAAAACAATGCGAAGTACTTTGATCAGAAGGGCTGGCAATATTTTACGAAAGAACAATTTGATCTTTTATACCCTTCTTACGGAGATACCTATCCTTTGTATAATGGCGCGGTGGGAATGACCTATGAACAGGGAGGCATAGGCGCAGGCTTATCCGTAATTACCATAGACGGAGATACGTTGACGCTGAAGGATCGGATTGACCATCATTATACTGCCGGAATGGCTACCCTGGAAACCGTAGCTAAAAATGCAGATCGCCTGCTGGAAGAGTTTAGAAAATACTTCGAAAGGGGGATAGTTGCTCCGCCGGGCAGTTTTAAGGCATATGTAGTGAAAGCCCAGAACCTGAGTCGGTTAAAGCGGATGGCGGAACTATTAAAGAAGAACCATGTGGAATTTGCTTTTGGATCGGAAGGCGCAGCCAGTGGCTATAATTACGAAACCGGCAAAACAGAAACTTTTAAGCTGGAACGCAATGATTTAATTGTTAACCTGTCGCAGCCCAGGGCTGTGCTGGCCAATGTGCTGTTTGAACCCCAGACAACCGTGGTTGACTCCAACACCTATGACATTACAGCTTGGGCATTGCCCTATGCTTTTGGCTTAAATGCTTATGCCTGTAAAGAACCCATAAAAGGCAAGTACACAAGTATTGAAGACACGAAGGAAACCGGCCTTCTGCTCCAGCAGCCTTATGCATGGCTTTTGCCCTGGACTTCGCTGGAAGATGCAAAGGCCTTACATGCACTGCAGAAAGCCGGCATAAAGGTGAGGGTGGCAGAGGAAGAATTTACAGTTGGAGGCAAGACGTATAACCCAGGTGCCCTGCTGATTTACCGGGCGGAGAACGAACGTTCGGTTAAAGATGTTTCTGCAAAGATAATGGCTGTAGCACAGCAGGCTAAAGTGCATTTTTTTTCTGTTGCCGGCGGGTTTGTAGACAAGGGTAAAGATTTCGGCTCATCGGTTTACCCGGTATTAAATGTACCAAAGGTAGCCATAGTTGCCGGTGCGGAGAGTGCGGCGCAAAGCATGGGTGAGATCTGGCATTTTTTTGAGCAGGAACTGGGCTATCCTTTAACTACGATCAGTCTTGAAGATATTGCCAGCCTGGACATCAATAAAGTAAACGTATTGATTTTTCCGGATGGCTCGTATGGTGAAGGCATTGGAGAGCAGTTGCAGGACTGGCTGAAGATCGGGGGCAAACTGATCCTGTTTGAAGACGCGATATTGAGTGCTGTTGGTAAAAAACCATTTGACATTCAAAAGAAGGAATATTTTAAAGATGAACTGTCAGTTAATTTTATTCCCAAATATTTAAGCAGGAAACAGGCCAATTTATCCAATGCGATTCCCGGCGCCATCTTTAAAGTAGAGCTGGACCACAGCCATCCCATCTCGGCCGGGCTGGGCAATTATTATTATACCTTAAAAACAGACGATAAGGTATACGAATTTCTGAGCAAGGGATGGAATACAGGTGTTTTGAAACCAGGTAGTTATGTAGCAGGAATTGCCGGGGAGGGTGCCCTTAAAAAAATTGGGACCGGAATGCTTTTTGGCGTGCAGCCCGAGGGAAAAGGGACGATCATTTACATCGGTGCGAACATACTTTTCCGTTCATTTTGGGAAAATGGAAAGCAGTTGTTTGCCAATGCGGTTTTCCTGGTAAATTAAAATGTTGACAGTTTTTTAAGCAGGCTCTCTGCCCGTTTTTGTAAATGATTCTTATTATAATTAAAAAATTTCCAGGGAGGTGTTAAAAAAAGTTAAAATTTTGAATTGAATACCGTTTTGTCTTCCTAATGACATTTTATTCTATTTTGGCTGAACTTGGCGGAATAATATTTCGAATTAAAACTTTTTACAGCGTATTGTTGTTTATATCTTGTGTCACTGAAGTGTCATATATATGTTGAACTTGCTGAATATGTTATGCTTGCATATCAAAGTTGGTATATTTGACCATTATTAACTAACCTAAATTTTTTATCTAATGAAAAAACTTCTACAAAGTTTGTTCATTTTTGTGTTCGTTGCAGGAGCAGCGATGGCGCAAGATCGAACAATTACTGGTACGGTTACAGGAAAGGACGACGGATTGCCGATTCCTGGAGTTTCCGTAAAAATTGTTGGTACTCAAAATGGTACTTCAACAGATGCAAATGGTAAATACGCCATTAAAATTGCTGCAGATGCAGCTTCAATCGAATTCTCTTCCATTGGTTATTTGCAGCAAACTAAAGCTATTGGTTCTTCAGCTGTTGTAAACGCTGTTATGGCCACTGACGCACAACAATTGGGTGAGGTTGTGGTTACGGCTTTAGGTATTTCCAGAGAAAAAAAGTCATTGGGATATAGTGCAACAACGCTTAAATCTGAAGATCTGACTAAAGCAAGAGAAACAAACGTATTAAACTCTTTGGCTGGTAAAGCTGCGGGTGTCCGTGTAAATGCTCAGTCAGGAACACTTGGCGGAGCCTCTAAAGTTGTCATCCGTGGTGTGAACTCTTTGGACGGTGGTTACCCATTGTACGTTATTGATGGTTTAACAGTTACTGAATCTAATGCTGTTGGTGGAACAACTGCAAGCAATGTCGATTTTGGTAACCGTATTGGTGATTTAAGCTCTGATGACATTGAATCGATGACCGTGTTAAAAGGTGCTGCAGCAACGGCATTGTACGGCGCAAGAGCAAGAGATGGGGCGATCATCATTACCACTAAACGTGGAAAAAAAGGAGCACCAAGTGCTATCGATGTCAATTCTTCATTTCGCTTTGAAAACCCATTGGTATTGCCTGAATTCCAAAATGAATACGCTCAGGGCAATAAAGGCGCTTATCAATTGACCCAGACGAACGGCTGGGGACCTAGAATTGCAGATGTACAAAATCAAACCTTCCCTAACTTTTTAGGAAATCAGGTTAATTTACAAGCCTATCCTAATAATGTAAAAGATTTCTTTGATACAGGAACGGCAATAATGAATAACATCTCATTTTCAGGTGCGGGAGACAATTCAGATTACAGGGTCAGCTTTTCGAGTGCAAATGAAAAAGGAATTATCCCCCAGTCAAAATTAGACAGGTATACCCTTTCCCTAAATGCAGGGAAAGATTTTAGTCCAAAGCTTTCTTCCAGGTTCACAGGTTCCTACACTAACCTCAAGGCTGATGGAAGACCGGCACAGAGCTCGAATAACACCAATGCAATCGTTTCTACTATTTTTAGCTTGCCAAGAACGATTGATATCAATTTACTCAGAAACAATTTTGAGGATAAAGAGGCTGGTACCCAGATCTTTTTAAGCCCTAACCGTAATGGTAACAACCCTTATTGGGTTATGGAGTACAATAGGAACAGCAACTCCGTTGATCGTTTTACCGGAACTTATAACCTTACTTACAAGCCCTTGGATTGGCTTAACATCAGCAACAACTTTGGTGCGGACATCTATACAGAAAAAAGGTCACTGTTGGTAAGAAAAGGAACTGCCGGTTTTATGACTGGTAAGTTTACCAATTTTGACTTGTTGAGTAAACAGATTAACGATGATTTAATCGCGACTATTGAGCAGAACAATCTGGTTAAGGATTTTAAATTTAAGTTGATTGTTGGGGGTAACATTAACCAACGTCTAAATCAAAGCACAAATATCGAAGCTGTTGGTTTAACTGTAGATCAATTGTATAATTACACCAATGCGTCCAGTAAAAACCCAACTTCAATTTATACGCAAAGAAGACTACTAGGTTTGTACAGCGCCTTAAGCGTGAATTATAAAGATTATTTGTACCTGGACGTTACCGGAAGAAATGACTGGACATCAACCCTGCCCATAAAGAACAGGTCTTATTTTTATCCTTCTGTGAGTGGATCATTTGTTTTTTCTGAATTGTTAAAGGAAAAAAATATGGACTGGTTAAGCTATGGAAAGTTAAGAGCAAGCTGGGCATCCGTGGGTAGCGATTTAGAAGCGTATAAACTGGATTATCAATATGATCCAATTTCAACTGTATTCTTACAGTATGTTTCCTCCACAGCGGTAGTTTTCCCTGCCGGACCAATTTCAACAGCTTTTACTGCGCCCAAGATATTACCAAATCCAGAATTGAAACCGCAAAAGCAAAATTCGTATGAGCTGGGTACCGAATTGAAGTTTTTAAATAATCGTATTGGTATTGATTTCGCTTTTTACAACAACTTGACCAAAGATCAGCTAATCCCCATTGATGTGCCTATTGCGACAGGATATTTTGCTAAATATGTTAACGCAGGTGCAATCAGAAATAAAGGAATTGAGATCGCATTGAATTTGGTGCCGGTAAAAACCAAAGACTTTAACTGGAACATTGACGTGAATTTTGGAAAAAACAAGCAGACTGTTGATGAACTGGCCCCTGGATTGATTCAATACAGCCTGGCTAGTGGTTATAGCGGATTGTCGATTAAAGCTGCAGTTGGCGAACCTTTTGGGTTGTATGGCTCAAAATGGTTAAGAGATGACAATGGCCGTTTTGTGATCAATGAAGACAATGGTCAAAAGATTGCGGTAACAAACCAACGTTTAGGTAATATTTATGCTGACTGGACTATGGGTATCAATAACAGCTTTAATTATAAAGGTTTTAACCTTAGTGCATTGATCGATATCCGTAAAGGCGGTGTGTTTTATTCAGGAACCGTAGCCAACTTGCGTGGTGGTGGTTTAGCGAAAGAAACAGGCGGCGACAGAGCTCCTATTTTGGTTTCAGGTGTAAACTCCCTTGGTGGAGGGCAGTATAAAGAGAATGCAACCACAATGACTGCTCAGGATTATTGGGTATGGGAATCCAGTACAACAAATACAGAAGGAAATGTTTTTGATGCGGGTTTCGTGAAATTAAGAGAGGTGAGCTTATCTTATGCAATTCCAGCTAAAGCATTTAAATCAGGGTTTATCAGGGGCGTTCAGGTTGGGCTTGAAGGCAGGAATTTATGGTTGATCAAAAGCCATGTTCCTCATGTTGACCCGGAGCTTAACTTTTTTGGAGCAGGTAGTGTTGGTGAAGGCGTTGAATTCAACAGCATTCCTACTACCAGATCATTTGGTATGAATTTAAGGTTGACCTTGTAAAAAAATAAAAACACGAATGTTATGAAAATTAGAAATAAAATTTTTGCAGGCTCTTTGTTATTGCTTATTGCAATGGCAGGGGTATCGTGCAAAAAGTATCTGGATATAAATTCAAATCCCTTATCTGCTTCTAAAGTAGAGGCGAAATTGCTGTTTGGTTATGCCGTGACGGCCTGGGATGTTAGTAAAAATAGTGGGGATAATTACATCGCGCTTGGCTTTCTTGGGCAAACATTATCTTCAGGTGGAGATTTCTCTGAAAACTGGGGCTCTTCCAACTTGTACAACATCAGTACCAATATCATTGGTAATGGCTGGAAGGTTTATTACAGTACTGCGGGCTTTAACCTGAAGCAGGCAATTAAAGCGGCCGAATCTGCTAAACCTGTAAATAACAATGGAGCTGCACAATGTAAAATTGTACTGGCACAAATATTATTTGAAGCAACGACTCTTTTCGGCGATGTGCCTTATTCTGAGGCCTACGACATTGACAAGTTTCCTTATCCTAAATATGATGCCCAGAAAGATGTGCTGGAATCGTTGATAAAATTATTAGACGAAGCAAATGCCCAGATTGACGTAGCTAGCCCAGAAAAAATTGGAGATTATGATGTTTTTTACAATGGCCAAATGGCCCAATGGAAAAAACTGGCTAATTCCATTAAGTTCAAGATCTTATTGACAATGGTGGATAAAGATCCGAGTAAAGCTGCGGCGATAGGTGCGCTGGCTCAGGCCCCAGCATCTATGATTGCTGCTCCGGCGGATAACTTCAGAGTGTTGTATACAGAGAATACAAATAATGAAAACCCTAAATACAGACTTTTCTTAGGTACCAACCCTTTTACGTATGCAAGTAAAATTGTTACGGACTGGATGGTTCCTAAAAATGATCCAAGACTTCCAAAGTTCTTTGATATTCCTGCTGGGGCGCCAGGGTACATAGGAGTGCCGGCTAATGTGGATGCAGATCCGCAAACTTCATTGATCAGCAAATATCTGTTCAGAAAAACAGCACCATCCCTTATCATCTCTTTCCAGGAAATGTCGTTTTTACAAGCGGAGGTTTATGCAAGGGGTATTGGTGTTGCTAAAAATTTAGTTACTGCCCAGACGTTGTTTAAACAAGGGCTTCAGGCTTCAATGGAGTTTTACCAGGCTGATCCAGCTGCGATCTCGGCATATATGGCATCTGGTGGGGCTTTGGTAAATTTGGTTACCGCTGCCGACCCGGTTAAAGAGATCCATATGGAGCAGTGGATCGATTTAATGGACAGGCCAATCGACGCCTTCTGGCAATGGAGAAGGTCCGGACCAGATGGTAGTGAAGTACCTTTGTTGACGGTACCTTTTGGTGCAACAGCAGGGCCCCTTTTCAGACGTCTGCCTTTGTCGGATGATGAGATCCGTTCAAATCCGAACATTCCAAATCCACAGCCAAAATATACAGATAAGGTTTGGTTTGATTTATAGATTTAAACAAGATCAAGCAAAAATACGAATGGGCTTCCTCAGTTAAGAGGAAGCCCATTTTTTATGGTTATTTAATAATTTCCATTTGTTATGCTAAAGACAAGGCTACATCCTGCCCCGCCACCTCCAGCTTCGCTTGTTTCCCCAGTACCATAGCCCTATTATCCTCAATATGTCCTGTAGGGAATTTAAAACATACAGGGTAATCATATTCCTTCACCATATCCCAGATCACCTGCTCGGGGCTGGCGCCAAAGGGAATGTTTTCGGGGGTAATTTCATTAAAAGCACCCACAATAAGGCCTTTCAGCTTAGCCAGTTTGCCACTGCGTTTAAGCAAACGCATCATCCGGTCTATGGAATATTCATGCTCACCAACATCTTCAATAAACAGGATCTTACCGGTATAATCCATTTCAGACACAGAGCCTTGTACCGAAACCAGTAAAGTTAAATTGCCGCCAATCAATACCCCTTCGGCTTTGCCACTGCGGTTTTCAAAATCGCTGGTATAGCTATAACGCAGTTCACCGCCAAACAAGGCTGTTTTTAAAGATTCCAATGATTCAGGAGTGGCCTCATCAAAGGTATAAGGCATTTGCCCATGGATGCTTTGTGTATTCAGCTTAGCGAAGAGATGGGAAAGCAAGACGGTGATGTCGCTAAAGCCAATAATCCATTTGGGACTGGCCTTAAATTTTGTGAAATCCAGGTCATCTATAATCCTGATGGTACCATACCCGCCCCTTCCGGCGATAATGGCCTTGATTTCCGGGTCATCTAAAAAACCTTGCAGATCAGCGGCTCTCAGCGCGTCATCACCGGCAAACTGATGGTGCCCTGCATGTACCGTTTTCCCTGTAATAACTGTTAACCCCCATTGTTCCAGCACGCTTATGGCACTTTCTATGCTTTTGGGTAATTTTTTGGCTGGGCAGACAATTGCAATTTTGTCGCCTTTTTTTAAATGGGCTGGCTGCTTAATCATAGGTAAAACACTTATCTTTGACAAAATAATAAAAATAGTTTTGGATAACAGTAAAATAAAAAGATATACGGTAACTGCCGCGCTTCCTTATACCAACGGCCCGGTACATATTGGCCATCTGGCAGGTGTTTATTTGCCTGCGGATACTTATGTAAGGTACCTTCGCTCCAATAAAAGGGACGTTAAGTTCATTTGTGGCTCTGATGAAAACGGAGTTCCCATTACGCTTAAAGCTAAAAAGGAAGGGGTAACACCCCAGGTCATTGTAGATAAATACCATAAGATCATCGGCGATTCTTTTAAGGAATTTGGCGTTTCTTTTGACATTTATCACCGTACTTCCTCTTTGATGCACCACCAGACTGCAGCTGACTTTTTTCAAACCTTATATAAAAAGGGGGTTTTTACGGAGGAGGTTACTGAGCAGTATTATGATGAAAAAGCACAGACCTTTCTGGCCGACCGTTATATCACGGGTACCTGTCCGAAATGTGGCAATGAAAACGCCTATGGCGATCAGTGTGAAAATTGCGGCAGTACTTTAAATGCTACCGATCTGATCAATCCGAAATCTACCTTATCCGGAGAGCCGCCTGTAAGAAAAGAAACCAGGAACTGGTTTTTGCCCCTGGACAAATACGAAGATCAGCTGCGGAAATATATTGAGGGACATCAGGAATGGAAACCAAATGTTTTTGGCCAATGCCAGTCCTGGTTAAATGCAGGTTTGCAACCCAGGGCGATGACCCGCGATCTGGACTGGGGCGTTAAAGTCCCTTTAAAAGACGCAGAAGGAAAGGTGCTTTATGTGTGGTTTGACGCACCTATAGGCTACATTTCGGCTACCAGAGAGCTCTTTGAATATGCCCGGCTTGATGTCTGGAACCCAAAGGCTGAAGAATATTACATCAACCAGAGCGAAGTAGAGAAAGGCCGTTGGGAAGATTACTGGAAAGATGAGGAAACCAAGCTGGTCCACTTTATTGGAAAAGACAATATTGTTTTCCATTGTATTATATTTCCGGCAATGCTCATGGCACATGGCGACTATATCTTAGCAGATAATGTGCCTGCCAATGAATTTTTGAATCTGGAAGGACAAAAAATATCTACCTCTAAAAACTGGGCGGTCTGGTTAAATGAATACCTGGAAGAATTTAAGGACAAGCAGGATGTATTGCGCTATGTGTTAACGGCTACTGCGCCTGAAACAAAGGATAACGACTTTACCTGGAAAGATTTTCAGGCCAGGAACAACAATGAACTGGTGGCTATACTGGGTAATTTTATCAACCGGGTGGTTGTATTGACGCATAAGTACTTCGGTGGCAAAGTGCCGATGTGTATGCACATTACACCGGAAGACCAGCAGGTGATGGATGAACTGGCTGCTGCCCCGGCAAAAATCAGTGCCTCGATTGAAAATTACCGCTTCCGGGAAGCCTTAGGCGAGGTGATGAACGTGGCCCGTTTGGGAAACAAATACCTGGCCGATACTGAGCCCTGGAAAGTGATCAAAACGGATGAAGACAGGGTACGCACCATTCTGAACATCAGCTTACAGATTGCGGCCAATTTAGAGATCCTGATTGAACCCTTCCTGCCATTTACAGCAGATAAGCTGATGAAGATGCTGAATTATGGCGGACATACCTGGGAATCGGCGGGTAAAGTAAATTTATTGCACAGAGGGCACCAGTTGAATGAACCGGTATTGCTGTTTGAAAAAATTGAAGATGATGCCGTACAGGCCCAGATCGATAAGCTGAACAAAAGCAAGGCCGATAATACAGCTGCTTCCGCAGTTACAGCGCCTGCAAAAGAGAACATCCAGTTTGAAGCTTTTACCGCTGTTGATATCAGGGTAGCGACCATTATCGCTGCCGAGAAGGTAGAGAAGACTAAAAAGCTGCTAAAACTAACGCTGGATACAGGGATAGATCAGCGAACAGTGGTGTCTGGCATTGCAGAATTTTATAAGCCGGAGGAAGTAATTGGGCAACAGGTAAGCCTGATCGTGAACCTGGCACCGAGAGAGATCAAGGGCATTGTTTCGCAGGGAATGATCCTGATGTCGGAAGATGGGGATGGCAAACTGGCTTTTGTAGCGCCGGTAGCTCAACATCATAACGGTAGTGTGATCAGGTAAAAGATCACACACAAATTGAGATTAAACCTAAACCCAATATAAACCTGATGCTATGACAAGACTAAATCTTAGCTTGCTGCTACTGCTTGTGGTTCATTGTGCGCATGCGCAATGGAAGCCTGTTCCTGGAAAAATTTCAACAGAATGGGCGGCTAAAGTAAACCCATCCGATCCTTTGCCCGAGTATCCCAGACCACAAATGGTCCGTAAAAATTGGGTAAACCTTAATGGATTATGGCAATATGCCATTTTACCCAAAGGCAGTGACCAAATACCGGCAAGCTACACAGGGCAGATCCTGGTACCTTATGCAGTTGAATCTTCATTAAGTGGGGTGGGCAAAACAGTAGGCGAAAACAATGTTTTGTGGTATAACCGCAGCATTGACCTGCCGGCAAAAATGGCTGGAGGAAAATTATTACTTCATTTTGGCGCTGTAGATTGGTCTTGTAAGGTGTACGTAAACGAAAAACTTGCAGGCGAACATGCCGGAGGCTATGATGCCTTTTCTTTCGACATTACTTCCCTGATCAAAAAGGGAGCTAAACAAAACATTTCCGTACAAGTCTGGGACCCTTCAGACGATGGCCCACAGCCCAGGGGAAAGCAGGTTAAACAGCCCAAAGGCATTTGGTATACACCAGTTACAGGAATATGGCAAACAGTATGGCTGGAAAATGTGCCTCAAACTTATATTGTAGCTACTAAACAAACACCTGATATAGATAAAAAGCAATTGGCTGTCCGCGTTGAAATAGCTGATCTACAATCCGGCGATCAGCTGGAAGTTAGCGCCTGGGAAGGCGCTAAGCAGGTAGCTTTGCTGAAATCCGCAGATCCGAAGGGGGATCTGGTCCTGAACATCCCTGACCCCAAACTATGGTCGCCAGCATCGCCATTTCTATATGACCTGAAAGTTGCGGTTAAAAGAAAAGGGAAAACGATTGATGAGGTTGGATCATACTTTGGAATGCGTAAATCTGCTATGGCTAAGGATGCCGCCGGTATACAAAGGATGATGCTGAACAATCAGTTTGTATTTCAATACGGCCCTTTAGATCAGGGCTGGTGGCCAGATGGTCTTTACACGGCCCCAACGGATGAGGCATTAAAATTTGATATTGAAAAAACGAAGGCCCTGGGATTTAACATGATCCGTAAGCACGTTAAAGTAGAGCCGGCCAGGTGGTATTACCATTGCGATAAAATGGGCATGCTGGTATGGCAGGATATGCCAAGCGGCGATACCGGCGGAAATGTCTGGGATGCGAAGCCAGGTTTCATCACTGGTGGTCAGCTGGATAAAGACCGTAGTCCGGAATCGGAAAACATTTTCAGAAAAGAGTGGAAAGCCATTATGGACCAGTGCCACAATTACCCGAGTATTGTGTCCTGGGTTCCTTTTAACGAAGCATGGGGACAATTTAAAACCAAAGAAATTGTAGACTGGACAATGAAATATGATCCCTCCCGCCTGGTAAACGCAGCAAGCGGCGGTAATTATTTTATGGGCGCAGGACAGGTATTCGACCTGCACATTTATCCGGCTCCCGCGATGCCTGATCCTGCAATTTATGGTGCCAGACAAGCTTTGGTATTGGGTGAATTTGGCGGATTGGGGCTGCCGGTTGAGGGGCATACCTGGCTGGACAAGGGCAACTGGGGATACCAGAGCTACAAGAACAAGGAAGACTTGTTTAAACAGTATACCAAGTTTATCAGCGCTATTCCTAAATTGATCCGTTTGGGCTTATCTGCTGCGGTTTATACCCAGACAACGGATGTGGAAATAGAAACCAATGGCCTCTTTACGTATGATAGAAAGGTGTTAAAGATGCCTTTGGAAGGGATGTATCAGCTACATCGGCAGTTGTACGATGCATCGCTTGTGAAATGGTAATCCCATCAAATTAAACAGCAAATTAAGAGGTTTTTTTCTTTGCCGCTATTTAAACAAAGGGTTTTATTGTTATATTTGCGACCGTTGCTTTTTAAGGTAACGATTGGTTTCGTAGTTCAACGGATAGAATAGAAGTTTCCTAAACTTTAGATATGGGTTCGATTCCCGTCGAGACCACAACAAAGCCTTTTAGAAGATCTGAAAGGCTTTGTTACTTGAGCGGGAATTTAGCTCAGCTGGTTTAGAGCACTACCTCGACAAGGTAGGGGTCGCTGGTTCGAGTCCAGTAATTCCCACAGAAACCCCAGCTTGCCTGGGGTTCTTCAGTATTGCCCTCTTTTTTATATCTTCACGTATAAATAACCTGCGAAAAACTAAATTACCATTTTTTATGTCACCTAATAAGCGTTTAAAAGTTGGCCAGGGCCAAATCAGCGGATACATTTCTATTTTTTTATCCATACTGGTATTGCTTGGAATCTTCTGCTTCCGTTATCCTGAACAGTTAACTACCCCTGAATTCAGAGCAATATATACTAAAGAGAGTATGGAAACTTTAATGGCGGGAGGCATCATCGCCACGTTTTTCTTCGCGCTGCTTAGTTTAATCCTTAGCAAGCGTATAAAATGGGCACTGATCGGCTCTGGAATTGCGGGGATCGCTATTCTTTTAGGTGCTTTTACCGTAGAAGGCCGGGCTGTGGAAAAGACAAGCTGGCATTTTGGGCTGGATTGGATGCTGCTCGATTTGCTGCTCATGACGGCTATTTTTATTCCCCTGGAACTTTTCTTTCCTAAAAATAAATCACAGACTAAGTTTCATGAAGAATGGCGGACCGATCTGATGTATTTTGTGATCAGTCATCTTTTTATCCAGTTTTTTGGCATTGTGACCCAAAAACCTGCTGTATTGTTCTTTGGTTGGATCGGTTTAGACAAAGTACATGACTGGGTACAGGGCTTACCTTTTTTACTGGCCTTATTTCTGGCTTTTTTTACAACAGACCTTTTCCAATATTGGGCACATCGCTTTTTTCATACGCGGGTGTACTTGTGGAGGTTTCACTCGATACACCATTCTACAAAAAGCATGGATTGGTTAGCGGGTAGCCGCACCCATTTTATGGATATATTTTTTACCAGGGCCATGACTTTTATCCCCTTGTATATCCTGGGCTTTTCTTCCACCGTTTTTAATGTATACATTATTTTTATAGCCATTCATGCGGTTCTTATACATGCCAATACCCGCGTTAATTTTGGGTTTTTAAAATACATATTTACTACTCCTCAGTACCATCACTGGCATCATTGTGAAGATCCTAAGTATTATGGGCATAACTTTGCATCGATATTTCCCTTTATTGATATGATATTCGGTACATATTACCTTCCTGGTAAGAAATGGCCGGCCGGAACAGGAGTACATGAAGCTCAATATCCTAAAGGATTTGTAAAACAATCAATTTACCCTTTTACAAAAAGTCCGTTTGATACAGATTTGAATATGGATGAACGTAGCGAACGGTAGTATAGCCATGAGTTTATCAGAAGTAGAAATTTTTTATGCCAGGAGCATTGCAGACTGGAGGAAATGGTTGGCTAAAAATCACCTTTCCAAACAGGCTGTATGGCTGGTTTGCTACAACAAAAATTCCGGTAAAAAATCAATAACCTGGAGTGAATCGGTAGAAGTAGCTTTATGTTATGGTTGGATAGATAGCAAGAAAATAAAGATTGACGATCAGAGCACCCATCAGTTTTTCAGCAAGCGAAAAGCCAAAAGCACCTGGTCCAAAATCAACAAGGTTAAAATTGCCCGGCTTATTGAAGAGGATTTGATGACTGAAGCCGGGTATAAGAGCATTGACATTGCAAAACAAAATGGTTCCTGGACAATTTTAGATAGTGTTGAAGAACTAATTATTCCTGAGGATCTGCATGCTGCGCTTAAAAGCAAATCAGTTGCCAGTGATTTCTTTGAAGGGCTTAGCAGGTCCTCAAAAAAAGCGATGCTTCAATGGCTCGTACTTGCGAGAAGACCAGAAACAAGGCAAAAGCGCATTGCCGAAATAATAGCATGCGCAGCGCAAAAATTAAAACCGAAACACCTGCGATAATGAGTCCTGATTTTTTATTGCAGCAGGCCAGATAAAAGCTTAAACTGTATTCATGAAAAGAAAAAAAGCGGATAAATTTAAGGAAGAACAATTTTGTGTCAGCTCAAAAATGAGGGTTGTATGTGCACTTTTAATGTTCTTTAGCAGCCTGTCCATATTTGCCCAGCAGAAATCTTCTACTTATGAGGCCCTGGCGGGAGATGCTTCCTGGTGCTGGTTTTCAGATCCCAGGGCGGTTTATTACAAAGGCCGGACGGAAAGCATTTACTTTTCCTACATTACCAGCAAGGGCGATGTAATGATCAGCGCCAGGAACCAGAAAACGAAAGTCGTTGCTGATTTTGTACTGCATCCGCAGCTACAAGTGGACGACCATAATGTACCCTCCATTTTATTTCTGCCTGATGGAAAAATGCTCGTTTTTTATACAGAGCACAATGGCCGGTTTTTTATGCGTAAAAGTAAAAATGCGGAAGACATTAGCAGTTGGGAAGAAGAAAGGGTAATCCCCTTTGGTGGCAACAAGATTACCTATAGTCATCCGGTCATGCTTAAAGGAGAACACAACCGGATCTATATGTTTTGGCGGGGATCAGACTGGCGGCCAACAATGGCCTACAGCGATGATCTGGGCGATACCTGGAGCAAAGCCGTTGGGTTAATTGAAAGCAAGGGCTTAAAAAACAGGCCCTATCTGAAAGTTTGCTCAGATCATCAAAACCGGATTGATTTTGCTTTTACGGATGGGCATCCGGGTGTTGAAACCAGCAATTCAGTATACCATATGTATTATGAGAAAGGGAATTTTTATCAAACCAATGGGGAAAGCATTAAATCAATTTCCCAGTTGCCCATTGTGCATAGCGATGTAAAAAAAGTGTATGATGCCCGGGCTACAAATATCAGGTCCTGGATTTCTGATGTTGCTCTTGATAAGAACAAAAGGCCCGTACTTGTATATACCCGCTATCCAGAGCAAACAGATCACAGGTATCATTATGCAAGCTGGAATGGCAAACACTGGCAGGATGAAGAATTGACTAAGGCCGGAGGTTCTATGTGCATCGTACCTGCCGGACAAAAAAATACAGAGCCAAATTATTCAGCCGGGATTTCACTGGATCATCAGGACCCCTCAAATGTTTATATGGCACTACAGGTAAATCATGTTTTTGAAGTCCAGCATTGGAAAAAAACAGCCATGAAATGGCTGATAAACGCCATTACAGCCAACTCAGAAGAAAACAATTACCGGCCCTGTGCAGTAGTCAACACGCCTGCAAAGAAACCAGTCATTTTATGGATGAGCGGACAATATCAGCATTACACCAAATTTAACACTAAACTAAGGGTTTATGACCGGAATTGAGGCTACCACCATTTCAGCGGAAATTCCAGCTGGTCTACAGAGCTGACAACCAGGTCCGGTTTAAAAGCATACTGACTTAAACGTTCCTTTTTGGCGATGCCGGATAAAACCAAAATGGTTTTATAACCCATTTGCACACCACCCTGTATATCGGTTTCCATCGTGTCGCCAATTACCGTAGTTTCTGCAGTTTCCAGACCCAGATATTTCCTGGCCGAACGCATCATAACCGGGCTTGGTTTTCCAATTACAAAAGCTTTGCGACCGGTAGCCTCTTCTATCATGGCTGTAGTGGCGGCAATGCCCAGGTTGCTCCATCCCGGTTTTTTAGGAGATGGGTCCTGGTTGGTGGTGATGAACTTGGCCCCGGCCAGGATCATGTCTACCGCGCGTTGTACCATTTCCAGGGTAAAGTTCCGGCCTTCTCCCAATACCACAAATTCCGGATCGGTATTGACCAGGTTGATGCCGTTTTCATGTAAACTGGTAATCAGGCCACCTTCACCCAATACATATGCAGTACCATTGGCCGCCTGATCGCCCAGAAATTTACCGGTTGCCATTGCACTGGTGTACACATGTTTTTCAGTTACCGATATGCCCAGTAGTTTTAATTTCCGAACCACATCAAGTGGGGTGCGCTGGCTGTTGTTGGTCATGAAGGTAAAAGGGATGTTGTTCTTGAGCAATCCCGCAATAAATTTATCAGCACCATCTATCAGCGTTTCCCCGCTGTAAATAACGCCATCCATATCAATTAAAAGTCCGTGTTTCATGCTATTCATTTATACTGCAAAGATGCATATATCCATTTAATGTTGATGTTAATAAATTTAATCTTCAGAAATTTTCCCGCAGCTTTGTTTTTATATATTTGTTGTATGTCATCACACCATATCATCAGGGAAAAACAGGAGCCCGCACTCTATATCCATCAGCTGGGCGATTTTAATGAAGAATACCTCGGGCAGCTTTTAGAGTGGAGCCCCACACTGATCGTCAGCGAAGCGGTTTACGAAAAGGCCATTAGTATGGGCTTAAAAGTAGATGCAGTGGTTACTTTAAATGCACAGGCTGCTTTTCAGGAAAACACCAAGGTGATCAGTGCCAGAACAGAAGAGCTGGATGCCGTACTAGACTACCTGATTGCCGAGCAATATCCTGCGGTAAATGTGATCGATACAAAAAGTAATTTAAGAGAGCTGGGCAGTTACATTGATGCGCTTAATATTGTCGTGTTTACCACCACAGAAAAGGCCTATGCCATAAAAAGCGGCTTTAAGGTATGGAAACCAAAAGGCAGTATTTTTAAAATAGAAGTGCTCTCTTATTTTGAAACCAGTAACCTGCGACAGGAAGAAAACGGAGATTTTACCGTTATTAATGATGGTTTTGTGGAGTTTAGTTTCAACACGGAATACTTATTCATTAGTGAGTTGTTATGATCATTTTAAGAAAAGCGAAAGAGGCGGACATCCCATCGATCCAAAACATCGCCAAAAAAACCTGGCCTCAGGCTTACGGGGGCATCATCACCGCCGAACAGATCAGCTACATGCTTGACAAAATGTACAATAAAGGCGAGCTGCTTTCCCAGTTTCAGGAGGGGCACTATTTTTTAATCGCCGAGGAGGATGACAAAGACCTGGGCTTTGCAGGTTTTTCGGCAACTGATTCCAGGAACGGGGTGTATAAGCTGCACAAGTTATATGTATTGCCCGAAACGCATGGGATGGGCGTAGGTAAATTGCTGATCAATGAGGTGGTAGATGTGATCAGGGCTGCAGGAGGGAAATTCCTGCAACTGAATGTGAACAGGGACAATAAGGCAACCGAATTTTATAAAAAAGCAGGTTTCACCATCAAAGAAACCGTTGATCTGGATATTGGTAATGGTTTTTTGATGAATGATTATGTAATGGAGATGCCCATTTAGTCATTGCTTTTCTACCAGCTTAGGGATCCGCACAGGTGTATCTGTCCCTTTTACTATGCTGATCGCACTTTTGGCAATGGCCTTAATGGTAGCCAGGATATTCTGCGTGTCTAAAGTGCTGTATTCATCCTTTACGGTATGGTAAAATGGATCTTTGTCAATCTGATCTGTGCTGATGGTATGCGCCGGGACACCTAAGGCTGCTAAAGTAGCATTGTCACTCCTGTAAAAGAGTTGCTGGGCAGTATAAGGATCGGGATGGAAGGTGAATTCGGTACCCGCAAGGTTCTTTTGTAAGATCTTGCCGAAATCTGACTTGTCGTAGCCGGTAATGAATGCCGTGTTTTTTCCAAATTTACTTTCCTTACCAATCATCTCTATGTTAAACATGGCCACTACTTCGTCGGGGTTCAGTTTTTTGGAGAAATATTTGGAACCAAAGCCCCCGATCTCTTCGGCAGTAAACGCGACAAATATCAGCGTGCGCTCATTGTTGTTGAGCTGCTTGTAATACTTTGCCAGTGCAATTACAGCGGTTGTGCCCGAGGCATCGTCATCGGCACCATTGGCAATGCTGTCCTGCAGGTCGCCTTTTACAATACCCAGGTGGTCGTAATGACCTGAAAATACCACAATTTCTTTGGCTTTAGATTTGCCCGGGATCATTCCGGCCACATTAAACAAGGCTTTACCATCCTTTTCAAAGGATTGTCTGAAGCCCGTTTCCCCGATTAAAGGCTGCAGGCCAATACTTTTGAATTCGGATTCAATAAAAGCCGCGGCTTTATCAATACCCGGAGTATACAACCCGCGGCCTTCCATGTCATCATTGCTCAGGGTTTTAATTAAATGGTCAACATATCCGGTACTGATGATTTTATTGATGTCCTGGGCCCAGCTGAACTGGGTGAATAACAAAAACATTAAAGTGTAGCCAAGCTTTTTCATCCTTCGTATAGTTTGTTTTTTCTTCGTTCGATTTCCGTATGCACACGGGTTTCGTGTACACCATCTATCACCTCAATTTCAAAATCCTTGTCTTTGTCCGATTCATACACCTGTGCCGTTTCCACATTTTCTATCGTTCTGTCGTAAGGACCCCGGCTGCTCATCAGCTTCACAAAAACAGGTAAACATTCGAAAAATATGAATAATAATCCAATAAAAGTTACGGCAAGATAGGTACTCGTGTCGCGCGTGCCGTCCCGGTTAAAACTCAGCTGTCCCAGGGCCCAGTTGCGGTCGGCAAAGCCGGCGATGCTGGTCAGGCTGTCCAGCTGTTTCCCGGTATATAATTTTTCCGTCATCAGGCCGTCAAACTGTTTCCTGCCAGCCACAAAAGCTTCCTGCTGACGCACACTGGCCGTTAAGGTATCCAATTCCTGCTCACGCTGTTTCAGTTCGGTTTCTTTTCTTTTGGCATAAGGGCCATAGCCCATGATGCCCGAGGTTTCCTCCGTCTTGTTCCCGAAAATCTCAAAGTTCAGTTTTTTCCGGTCTGCTTTGATGGCGCTGGCCATGGAATCCCTTTGCGCCTTGCTCTCCCCCAGCTTAACCATTTCTATGCGGTATTTATTTTCAAATGCTGCATTCAGGGTGTCAATTTTTGAGCGCTGGTTGTTCAGGTAACTTACTTTTAAACGTTCTTTGATCTCTTTATCAAATATTTTTAGCTCCAGCGGGCGTGATATGACAATTCCGATCATGATGGCCAGCAAAATACGGGGTGTTGCCTGTAAGACCTGTTTATTGGTGCTGGCGCTCTTGTTGATGCTGGACACAATGTAGCGGTCCATATTAAAAATAGCCAGTCCCCAGATCAGGCCAAAGAACAAAGCAAAAAGTACCGCGCCGCTATCCCCTTTAAAAACAAAATACATGGCGTAACCGCCCGAAAGTGCAGCAAACAGGCCGGTAAAAAAAATGGTGGCACCAATACCAATATATTTGTTGTGTTCTGTGGGGTGTTTTTCTAAGGTAGAAAGGTGTGCCCCTGAGCAAAACCAGAAGAAACGGGATATCGCGTTCATGATGTGGGTTCAATTTAATGAAGACTACTATTTAAACGCCCGGGTTACCAAGTTGTTACAGAATTTTTTCAGATGCTGGGGGCAGCGTCATCAGAAATCAATAAATGCGGCAATAATTCCGGATGACAGCCGATTTAATTATCTTTGAAAAAATCAAATGACATGATAAAAGAAATAACCGTTGAGGAACTCAAAGAAAAGATTGACAATAAAGAAGATTTTCAGTTGATTGACGTCAGGGAAACATTTGAGTATGAGACCTCCAACCTGGAAGGCCTTAACATCCCTTTAGCCGGAATTTTAATTGAGGCTGATAAAATTGCGCAGGACAAACCGGTGATCATCCATTGCAGAAGCGGAAAAAGAAGTGCGGCAGCCGTAATGCAGTTAGAGCAGCAATTGGGTTTAACCAATTTATATAACCTGCAAGGTGGTATCCTTGCCTGGCAGGAAGCTTTTGACCCTGAAATGCCTGTTTACTAAGCATGGGAAAGAAAATCGCTTTAAACGTTTTTTATAACCTGGGCCTTATCGTTTCCATTTTTGGGGTGGTATGGGGGTATAACAACACCAAGTATTTAGCCATAGCCCTGTTTGTGGTTACGGGCGCCTTTTTTCTTTATTTAAAGCTGCAGCTGGTAAAGGAAATGCGCAATACACTTAAAAAGAAGTAAACAATCCGGGATCTATCCCCCTTAGTCCAAGCCCTGGCAATGCACTGAGCTGGTATTTGCCCTCAACCATTGCCGGGGCCTTAAAAGGATTGTTTGTGGTCAGCCATGGCCCGTCCAGGTCTGCCCAGTCGCACAATGGGGCAAGTGCAATCCCTGCCTGTGTAGCACAGGAGGTTTCACTCATGCAGCCAATCAACACTTTCATGCCAAAAGACCGCGCCTTCAGGATCATCTGCTGCCCTTCATACATCCCTGTACTTTTCATCAGTTTGATGTTGATGCCATGATAGGCCCCCTTTAAGCTATCCATATCTGCCAGCCGCTGTACAGCCTCGTCTGCCAGAATCGGGATCGGGCTCCGGGCCGTAAGCCAGGCATTGCCCTCCAGGTTGGTTTTGTCCATGGGCTGTTCAATCAACTGTACACCCTGGTCGTGCAGCCAGTAGATCATATCTATAGCCTGTTTTTTATCTGCCCAGCCCTGGTTGGCATCCACATACAGCGGCAAATCGCTTACGCTCCTGATGGTATTGATCAGTTCTTTGTCGTTGTCCCTGCCCAGTTTTATTTTAAGCACTTTAAAGCCTTTGGCATCTGCTACTTTTTCCCTGATCACCTCCGGGCTGTCAATGCCAATGGTATAGGAGGTGACAGGCATTTTAGCCGGATCGGCACCGTAAATTTCGTAACAAGGCCTGTTTAGCAGTTTTCCGTTCAGGTCATTGAGGGCAATATCAATGGCCGCTTTTATAGCCGGGTGGCCTTTTTCCAGGCTGTCCAGGTATTGGATAATCTCCTCAAAATTAAAGGGGTGTACAAATCTGTTCCAGTCTACCTGCTGTAAAAATTTAACCGCCGTTTCTATACTTTCGCCCATATAAGGCACCATTGAAGCTTCACCGTAACCCTGTACATTTTCATAACTCAGCCTGATCAGCATAATGGGGGTACTGGTCCTCGAAAATTTGGCAATGGCAAATGGATGTTTCAATTCCAGGTTATAAGCGGTATAAGCAAGTTTCATGGATCAAATGAATTTGGTAATTTAAAGGTTAAATAAAAGCGTGCGGGGGCTAATGTAAAAATAATATACCTAATATTGTGCCTTTTATGAGTAGCATGATATACCAGCCCTTTAAAAATTTCGACTTTAAATATAAAAACTGTTTTTTAAGCGGAGATACCTTTAATACACCGATTGAGGAGCTCAGTATCCTACCAGAGTGGTTGCTGAAATTGGCTAACTTTAGCGGAGAAGAGCAGATCAAGCTGCTGGATGAGAGTGTGCGTTCGTACAATGCGCTGAAAGTTCCCTGCAATACAGAATTATCCGGCCATTTTATACAGCCGCTGGAGGAAAAAATCTCTGCTGCTTTTGCAAATGGTTATGCAGGCGTGTCTGAACTGGATGAAGCTGATCTTTTCAAGTGGATCGGCAGATTTATGTACAGCCTGATCTATATTGAAATGAATGCTGCGGTACGTTTACAACAGCTGAGTGCCGACGGGGTAAATATGTCCCAGGGACTGATGCATAAATTTGGCAACCTGCATACCATGATCCAGAGCATTTACCTGGATGTGGTATTTGAAGATTTTAAGCCCTGGTCTATCCTGGTGGTGCCGCTTGAAGATCAGGATACCCCGTTCAGCTTCCGCGATGAGATCAATACCCTTACCTTTTCACTGAAACTGAAAGATTTTGGCATTATTGCCTGTTTGCAGGATAACGGCACCAATAAAAAATATCACCAGGAATTGCTGGAGCAGATTGCCGGATCGCCTTTGTCTGCAGTGCAGTTTGAAGAACTTTGTGCACGCTTCTTTTATTCGGCCTACCTGTTTAACCGTCTGCCCGAATACGCCATTATGCCGGTTGAAGGGGCAATATACATTGATGCTATGCCATTGAAAGGGACACTGAACAAAGCCTTGTTTGACCACTGGCAACATAAAACCTATGCACAGGTATTACAGGATTTCTGGAAACCCTGGGGGCATACCCTGTTCGAGATCATCAAAGACCCGACAAAGCCGATAAGTTATTTTAATCCGCCTGCCTTACCAGAAACCCATTAAATTATCTTAACCAATTTTGGCCAATATCAACGAAAGGAAGTTAGGGATGGTGCCTGGTACTACCAATACCGTTACAATCATTCCGGCCAGCGCTCCAAAAAAGTGGGCATCGTGATTGATGTTGTCCCTGGACTGCTTGGAGGCATACACACAATAAACCAAATACAATGGCCCAAAAATTATGGCCCAGATGGGAATTGGCAAGGGGAATATCATCATTCGGGAAAATGGATCAAATAAAATAAAGCTGAACAGTACCCCACTAATGGCGCCTGAGGCACCCAGGCTATTGTACCACATGTCGTTTTTATGTTTCATCACCGAGGGGATATCGCTCAGGATTAAGCTAATAAAATACACCATCCCAAACTGCCAGGAACCGATCATTGCTTCCAGCCTGAAGGCAAAGAAAAAGAAGGTCATCATGTTAAAGATGAGGTGCATCCAATCCGCATGGATCAATCCGCTGGTAATTAAGGTATACACTTTATGCCGGCGCGAAACGCTGTATGGGTGCAGCATAAATTTGCCATACAGGCTGTTGTCGTTAAACGCGTAAATACTGGTTACGATGGTAAAAAGAAAGACGATTGAGGCAACAGGTGTATCTATTAAATATTCCATTTCGATGATTTCCGGCTAATATAGCGATTTTATGGAGAGTCCCATCGGGCCGAAATAATACTTTAAACCAACCGAAATGTAGGTATACACATCCGGCTTGCCACTTTTAAACTTAATGGGTGAGTCATTGTAGCCGTCAAGGCCCTCACCCAGTGTAATGTTGGCCTGGTAATTCAAGTTGAAGCCATACCTGGTATAACCCGAGCGGTCCGGAAAATTAAAGGTAATGCCTGCGTTTAAAGGGACCAACAGGTCTTTAGAACTGTCGCTTCCCGGGAATATATAACCATCATCAGGCTTTTCGCGCACAACAAACTTCATCTTGTTCATGATTACCCCTGCACCCGCACCAGCATATAGTCCTTTTATGGCATTGGTAAAGCCAGTCCGCCTGTAATCGATGATGGCACCCAGGTACAGCCTGGCATTTAGTGAAAAGGCCTTATAGCTGTTGATGAACTGTCTTCTGTTGGGATCCTCGTTCACGTCGCCCCCATTCACTTCACCCATCTGGCCTTCGGCGCCAAAACTGACAAAGGGGGTAAAGTAATAGTCAAAGCTGCCGTAGCCTGCTGTTCCGAAATCATGCTTGGCCAGATCGGCAAATGACTGCGTAACTCCAAATCCGCCGCCTATTCCCAGTTTGTAAAAGTTAGATTGTGCTGCAGCATTTACATATAGTAAAACGGGCAGTAAGAGGGTTAAAATTGTTTTCAAGGGATCTTCTTTAAATTTTTGGGCAAAACTATAAACTTTATCTAACTTTGGATTTTCATAAGCGTATGCTAATTTATATAAATAAAAATAAATCTCTTCAAAATAGATTCACAAAATACGTGCAAATCGACACACAATCAGACCCTTCCTCGCCAACTGTACCTTCTACGGTGCAGCAAAAGGACCTGGGCAGGGTGCTGGTTGCGGAATTACTGGAGCTGGGCATAGCAGATGCTCATTTGGATGACTATGGATATGTTTATGCGACCATACCCTCCAATTCTGAAAAAAAAGTTCCGGTCATTTGTTTTTGCTCGCATATGGATACTTCCCCGGATTGCAGCGGCTATGGCGTAAAGCCGATCATCCATGAAAACTACCAGGGACAGGACCTGGTCCTTCCGGATGACCCTTCGGTTATTTTAAAAAAAGCAGCACATCCCGACCTGAAGCACCAGATCGGCAACGACATCATTACCGCCAGCGGCACTACATTGTTGGGTGCCGATAACAAAGCGGGCCTTGCTGAAATTATGGAAGCCGCGGCATTTTTGATGCAAAACCCGGAATTTAAACATGGTACCATTAAAATATTGTTTACACCCGACGAAGAAATAGGCCGGGGTGTGGATAAAGTGGACCTCGAAAAACTGGGGGCAGATTTCGCTTATACCATTGATGGCGAAACCCTGGGCTCTATTGAAGATGAAACTTTCTCGGCGGATGGTGCTGTATTGACCATAAAAGGCGTAAGTGCGCATCCTGGTTTTGCTAAAGGAAAAATGGAAAGCGCCATCAAGATCCTGTCTGATGTGATCAGCGCTTTACCTGCCGATTGCCTTTCACCCGAGTCAACGGAAGCAAAAGAAGGCTTTATTCATCCGGTAAGTATCAGTGGTAATGTAGAGCAGGCCGAAGCCCGTTTTATCCTGCGTGCATTTAACGATGAAGAGCTGGCCGCGAACGGAGAATTACTGGACGCCACAGTTCAGAACATCATCGAAGATTTTCCGAATTCGACCTATGAACTGAAGATTACGGAACAATACCGCAACATGAAACAGGTGCTGGACCAGTATCCGCAAATTATGGAATATGGCATTGAGGCCATAAAAAGGACAGGTGTTACGCCTAAGCAACAAAGCATCAGGGGCGGTACCGATGGTTCCCGCTTATCCTTTATGGGCTTGCCTTGTCCCAATATTTTTGCCGGAGAGCATGCTTTTCATGGCAAGCAGGAATGGGCATCGGTACAGGATATGGAAAAAGCAGTAGAGACCATCGTCAACATTGCGGCCATCTGGGAAGAAAAGGCCTAAGCTGGTTTGGCGAGCGTAAGCCGGGCGAGGTACTGATCAGAATCATCTTCAAAGATGATTTCCGTATGCCAACCCGTTTGTCTGGCCAGGTCGGTCAGCGTTTGCTGATCTACATAGATCCATTTAAACCAGTTGCCTTTAAAGCCTTTATATTCATAGCGAAAACTGACTTCGCCAAAATATCCTTTTTCGGGGAAGGGGATTTCCAGATACAGGTAGGAAAGATCGGAGCTGTCGAAAACCAGTTGCCCATCAGGATTGATCAGTTTTTTAACTTCCTGTAAAAAGGATTTTAAGCCTGCAACAGATCCGGTCAGGCCAATGCCATTCATCATAAACAGCAGGGTATCGTATTTTGCGCCGGCTGAAGGCAAGGCATAGTTCAGGATATTTCCTTCAAGGGCTTTTTTCAGGCCACGTTGCGTCATAATCTGTACGGCTGCCGCCGAAATGTCCATTCCGGTAATATCCAACCCTCTTTTTTGCAGGATTAAGGCATGGCTGCCAACTCCGGCGCCAACATCAAGTACCTTTCCTTTACAAAGCTCAAGGGCTTTAAGTTCCAGTTCGGGCATCTCGCTTTCCGCCCTGAAATAAATATCTACCGGCATTTCCTCCGGTTCATCATAAGAATTGTGTACCCAAAGGGTTTCGGCAGGTGGTTTTAAAAACTGATCTTTCAGGGCTTCTCCAAAAACGTCCATGCCGCAAACTTATGGAAATTACAGTTCAAATTCCTGGTGATATTCGGGAATGGATACATTTTTAAATCCAGCGTTTGTAATGCGCCGGGCAAATCTTTGCTGCACATCGTACTCGCCATGTACCAGGAACAAGCGCTTCACTTTTGCAGGATCCTGAGCAGAAAGAAATTGCAGCAGGTCTTCATAATCGCCATGTGCACTCATGGATTTAATGGAGCCAACTTCGGCGATTACATCGTATTCCTGTCCAAATAACCAGACCCGCTTCTGTCCGGCGATTAACCGACCGGCTAAAGAACCCGGACTGGCATAGCCCACCATTAAAATGGTATTTTTCTTGTCGCTGATGTTGTTTCTGATGTGGTGCCTTACTCTCCCGCCCTCGGCCATTCCTGAAGAGGAAATGATCACGCAGGGATGCATGTCGATGTTTAAGGCTTTAGATTCTTCAACACTTTCAATAAACCGCAAGCCTTTAAAACCAAAAATATCCTGATCCACCTTTAATACTTCTTTTACCCCGTTGTTGTATACCTCGGGATGACTCCTAAGCACTTCAGTAGCTTCCAGTGAAAGCGGGCTGTCTACATAAATAGGGATGTCAGGCAGTTGATGCTTTAATTCCAGGCCGTTTAGGGCATACAAAAGCTCCTGGGTACGGCCAACACTAAATGCCGGTATGATCACCTTTCCCTTTTTTTCTATACAAGTACGCTTGATCACCTGTAAGAGCATATTTTCAATCGGATCCAGGTCTGCATGCAGGGAATCCCCGTAAGTAGATTCCATCAGGATATAATCTGCCTGCGGGAAATCCTGCGGGCTTTTGAGCAGCAGGTCGCCATAACGGCCAACATCGCCACTAAAGGTGATCCGGGTGGTTTTGCCCTCTTCAGTTAATTGTAAATGCACTGCAGCGCTGCCTACAATATGGCCGGCATCTGTAAAGCGTACGGTCACATCCGGATCTATTTTAAAATCCTGATCGTAAGGAATGGTTTTAAACTGGCTGAGGGTTTGTTCTACATCCTTATCTGTATATAAGGGCATTTCCTGGTCTTCAACACGCCTGATTTTTCTGTTGGCATAGTCAGCGTCCTGCATCTGTATCTTTGCCGAATCCAGCAGTAAGATCCTGGCCAGGTCCCGCGTTGCCGGGGTACAATACACCGGCCCCCTAAAGCCTTCTGCTACCAATCGGGGCAGCAAGCCACAATGGTCTATGTGGGCATGCGACAGGATCATATAGTTCACCTTTGCAGGGTTAAAGCCAAAAGATTCATTCAGGCCATCTGTAAGATCTCCCATGCCCTGGAACAGGCCACAATCCAGCAAGATCTGGACACCCTTATTTAAGGTGATCAGGTGTTTGCTGCCGGTTACCGCACGCGCGGCACCATGAAAAGCAATTTTCATTAAATAGGTTTAGAAGGTAACGGGAATTTATGCGCGAACTTTTGCAATGCTTTCTTTAACCTGATCGGTTACATCAGCCAGTTTTTCTTTTGAGGCATCTAACAGGTCGCAAAACCAATCTGACATTTTATCTTTTACATCACCTGTTTTATCTGATGATAATATTAACGCTATAGCGGCCCCTAAAGCAGCACCAGCCAGTACACCTGCAATTATTTTAGTTTCTTTCTTCATCGTGATAATTTTAAATGATTTATACGCCTGGGCTTTTATGCCCTATCTGTTGTAAGATAAACAAAAATAGGGCCGAATGGTTTAAGGTCCCGGACTAATTCATAAAAAAAGCCACGTAATATTTACATTACGCGGCTCGTTCATAGGGATGTGATGATATTATTTAACGTTGACGCCTTCAAACTTGAACATGGCATCCTGAAAGTTATTGACTAAAGACATTTCTATAGCTCCACTAGACTGGAAAGAGAAGATCACTACTCTGCTGCTGCCAGAAGAGGAAGCGTACTGCTTGGTTGCTTCTGAATAGATGAAGTTTGAAAATGTTAAAGCGGTAAAAGTGCCGTATTCCTGTCCGCTCACCGGTTCAATTACAACTTCATTGGCCGCTTTTCTGGTTACTTTAATTTTTGTGTTGTTGAAATCAACAGAACCAACAGATAATTTGCCTTGATAGGTTTGCGATACTTCCGCAGATTTATCTGCGCCATCTGGGGCTTTGTCTTTGTCCTTGCTGCATGCCGCAAAAATGGTTACTAATAATAAAATAGGATAGATTGCTTTTTTCATCATCATAAATGAGGTAAGGTTAAAAATAAATTAGCTAAGGCACTGGTAAAAACTGTGCCAAACGGTTGCTGCACCTTATTCTTGCCGGCTGATTTACTGTGGTTTTAACTCCTGGTTTATTGTTAATCTTGTTGAAAATTAACGTATTATGACTCATATTATCTTTGTATGATAATTTTGACTTTTTAATTAGGGGAGGATTTTGCGGCTCAGAAAATGTAGGTAAAAACAAACAGGGACCATCTGGCGATGAGTCCCTGTTATAAGATGGTTGATCCACCACAGATCAACCTAAACCAAACAAACTGCAACTATAACGGAGAATGTTGCGGAAAAGTTTGGGACTGATTGGTAAAAATAATTTCGTGACAATTTACTGACACTGGAGCTTTGGCCGCAAAAATTACTTCAATTCGCTCAAAAAGTTATCTGTGTGGTAATCAAGGAATTTCTTTGCTCCGCTGTATACACCGGCAATATATTGCTTGTTATCTACTTCAACAATTTTGCTGGATTCGGAGGTCCGGTTTTCCGGACTGAAATAAGTACCATACATGGTCTTTGTCCCAATCATATCTATACTTCCGCGGGCAAAGGAAGTTACTTTGGTGTCTTCGAGCACACCCGCTATTTCCAGTGCTTTGCCTAAATAACCATTGTAGGAAGTAGTTGCACCTAAACCCATTTTGCCATGCGCAAACTTTACCGAGCTGCTGATCGCTGTAATGGAATTCTGTCCTTTAAATCTGATCATTGATTTGTTGTCGGTCATGACGATGGCTTCCTGATCTGCAATCCTCAGGTTCGTTTTGATTTTTATATTTGCACCACCTCCCTGAAAAGCATTTTTGTCTTCTACAAACATCACGTAAATGTTAACATCCGCAATGATGGCATCCCCAAGATCTTTAGATAATTTTGGGTACAACATGCCTGCATTGCCCAGAAATCCACCGCTTTTGGTCTTACCATCCTTGTTTACTTTTTTAACAAAAAACTCGTAACCCGTAGGCGCAGTAGACATCATGCCGGGAAACTGCGACTGGCTGGCTTTACCACCCTGCATCCGTACATAGTCGGCATAGGTGTCCGCTTTTGCGGCTTCTTCTGCATTAATGATGGTCAGACCTTTCGCTTTGATCTTATCTACAAACTCCTGGTACAATTTATCGGTGATCTGTTGCACATCCGCTTCATTCAGTCCGGCCAGGCCTACCGAAACTTCCGCCTTGGCATCACCTTTAGAACCACCACCCAGTTGATAACCGCCCTGCTTAAACTTCTCCTTTTCATTATAGATCTGGTAGCTGACCGAAAAATTTGAAATGTAAATGCCTTTAGCACTTTTGGCTTTACTGATGCCGTATTTATCATCTTTAGGCTTAAATTCGCCAAGGGTTTGCCCAGTTAAATTACCTGCAGCAGCTAGCAGTGCGATGGTAAATAATTTTTTTAAATGCTTCATGTTGTTTGTTGTTGGTTTTAGATGGAATATTTATTCCAAATAAAAGCTACTCAACAGGTAGAACTGTCTCAATTAATTTGTTGAGACAAGTTTTTTGTGATTTCTATGCAGCATCTTTACTCAAAAATTGAGTTGGCGTAATGCCTGTGTTTTTTTTAAAGGCGCGGTAAAATGAAGCCCTGCTGTTAAAGCCAGATTCGTAAGCAATATATTCTATGGTATTTTCCTGGGCCATTTGCCGCAGTAATTTTTTAGATTTCTCGACTCTTTTTTCGTTGATCAGGTCATAAAAATTTTTATTGAGGCCACGGTTTATAATCGAAGAAAGCCGGCTTACCGGCAGCTGAATCTCTTTGGCCAGCATCTCTAAGGTAAGATCAGGGTTGGTGAAGGGTTCATTTTCTAAAAGGTAAGTGAGCAGAAATGAGCTATCTGTTTCCAGATCTTCTTCCGGTTTCCCGTTAGTTGCCTGCAGGAGGTCAGCCTGCCCAGGAAAACTGTTTTCTACAAGAAATTCTTTAAAATCGTTTTTAGAGAAAACCGAATTCTGGTTAAAACTATAGACCAGAATGTAAAAGTAGATGGCAGTTAATACCAATGGCAGGTATATATACTCTACCTGCACCATTGGCAGGCAAAGATATAAAGTGATGGTGATGAAGTTGAGTATCCAGATGATGACTATAAAACGATAGATGTATTGCCAGCGGGTTTTCTCAAAATTCGAAAGCAATTGATTGATCCCCTTTTTGTATTGGTAAGCTTTTATTGCCGCTACGGTAAAATACACCTGCTGCATCACAATAAAAAGTCCGTTGGCCAATACCATTTGATCGGGATAAGGCTCATTTAATATTCCGCTCAGGTATTTCGCTTGCCCTGCGGCAGGTAGCAAAGAGAATTCAATCGTGAAATAGACGCCCAGCAGCATGCAAACACCGGTACATAAAAAAAGGGGGTTTTTAAGATTGATTTTGCTGCCGGTAAAAAGGCAAACATAGGCATACACCAGTGGCGCAAATAAGAAGCAGGTAATTTGGGCAAAAAAGTAGAAGTAGGGGAATGACGGGAAATACCCTGAAAGCACCACAATATTACTCAGGAAATTGATGCCTGGATTGATCAGGATCAATGCCAGGATTTTATTGGGAAGGGAATTGTCCTTCCTGAAATAAAGCAAGGAAAAGAGCAATAGCAAATTGGCCAGCGTGATGATATTTAAAATCAGCATGTGTTAATTTTCGGTCTTAGCAATAATGAATTCTCCCTATTGAATTCAATTATTTTAACGAACTTATACAAAAGGAGTTACATCCCCAAAAAAAGCAAAAGTTTTTTATGGAGGGGGTTTTGCCGGGACCTTTGTTTACAGGCAGCCAGTGCATGGGTTATTAATTTTTTCAAGGGCCCACTGTAAATATCTTTCTGATCTTTGATCACTACATAGCGGGAAATTTTACCACTCCCCTGCAGAAGCTGATCTGGGTCGGGAAGTTCAGCGCCTTTGTAAAAACCTAGTTTCAACCCCTTTTTGGAAGGAATAATAACACAGACCATGTCGGCGTATTTTTGTGCGTAGACGTAGGCTACCATTTTCGCAGGTAGGTCCACCTGTTCAGTAATATTGGGCAGATTGGCCAGCAATACCTCGCGCAATTGCCTTGCATGACTGAAAACCTGTTCAGGATATTGTTGTAAAAAAACGAGGGGTTCCATGAATATAAAACTACAGAAATTAATAGAAATGCTGTTGTTTTAAGAATCCGTCTATTGAACGTTTTTAGGCTTGGCTATCCCATCATCTTCAATAGGCTCCAGGCTTTTATAAGTGTAATTGTATTTATAATACTGAAATGTTTCGTCGTCACTGGTGCAGGCCACAACGGCCTCGTTGCTGTCACTACCACTGGTTTTAACAAAAAAGCTGGAATAATTGATGTGGTTTTCCTTTAATGCCAGCTTTACCCATTGTTCCATTGACCTGCCGTCGTTGCGCCACTCAGTCTGAAAGGTTTTATCAATTATTTCTGCGTTGCCATCAGGTCTGTTAATATACCGGATAAACTTAAATACACCGATAATCAGCAGGGTACTGGTTAAGAGGATTCGTAAGGTTTGGTTCATATTTGAAATGCGTTTTTAGATGGGGGAAGATAAGGAAATACGCTATAAAATTTGGAAAATACAACTTGTTATATCTTTCAAAAACCAAAATATAATTTTAAATGTCAAATATTTGTTTTTAAAGAAATTACGTGTTGTTTAAATAAATTATTATATTTGGTTAAACCATTTATAAATTACGTATATGACAGCGGTAGTTGGAATACTTAATAAACAGGCTGTAGCATTAGCAGCGGATAGCGCGGTTACAATTAGCGGCGCAAAAGGCCGAAAGATCTTTAATAAAGCGAATAAGGTTTTCACATTATCGAAGTATCACCCAATTGGAATCATGATATATAATTCCGCGTCTTTTATGTCAACTCCCTGGGAGACGATTATAAAAATGTATAGAAAGCAGCTAGGAGATAGATCTTGTGCAACAGTTAAAGCATATCAAGAAGACTTTATTACTTATTTAAGATCAAAGGATTTTTTTACAACACCTGACACACAACTTGCGTTCTTGAGAGACTTTGGGGATATGATTGTTGGAGACTCTATAAGTGCGGTTGCCACTAAAAACGCTGCTTTACTGGAACAGCCTACAGATGAAAGTAAGGAGAAATTTCTAGTCTTAGTGGAAGAAAACTTGACGGGGCTTTCTGATTATTTCGATAGCCTGGATGTTTGTCCAGAATTTATAGATTATGCTTTTGAAGCTTTTAAAATATATTCGAAAGATATTATTAATGAACTTGTTGATAGCACGCTGACTCAAAATGGATTTGCTATTACTGATAATATTATAAAATCGATAAGCAGGGCAATCTATACTATTTTAAAAGCTCAAGAAAGAACAACAAACTATACAGGGTTGATTTTTTCTGGTTTTGGAGAGGATGAGATATATCCCCAATTGATACCTATTAATATCTGTTTTGTGGTTGATGATAGAATTAGATATTATGTAGATGAAAGTGCAATTGCAGGTATAACAAATAATAATGAAGGTGCAATTCGTCCATTTGCGCAACAAGATGTTATTGATACCATATTGAGTGGTATAGATCCAGACCTGGATAATACCTATTTGCAAAACTTTTCATCTATATTTAAAAAGTATAATGAAGTAATATTAAATACAATAGGGGATAGCAACCCACAGCTAACTGCTCAAATCGCGGCCTTAAATACAGATGTTTTACGGCAGGAGTTTGCTGAAATGAACAGCTTGATTAAGAAAGAAAAGTATATTGTGCCGCTAATGAATGCAGTTTGTAGTCTTTCTAAAGAGGATTTAGCAGAAATGGCAGAGAGTTTGATATACTTGACATACTTGAAAAGAAGAATTACCTTTGCAGAAGAAAGTGTTGGTGGCCCGGTTGATGTAGCCATTATTTCGAAAGGTGATGGATTTGTTTGGATAAAAAGAAAACATTACTTTAATCCAGAATTGAATAAACATTTTTTTGAAAATTACTTTAATAAATAAATCAATATGAGCATTACATTTTTCAATCCAGAGTTATCACAGGCTAGATTCAATGTAAAAGATGTGCTTTCAAGCTTTAGAGAACATCCTTTAGACAAGAGTCAAATTCGTGGTGACATGACCTCAGAAGAAATCTCAGAAGTAGTGTCGGATAGGATGATAACAGTAATAAAAGAACAATTCGAGACAGCTAAAAAAGATTTCGAAGCAAAAGAAGCGAAATAGATTTCACTTCTCAAAACAACAAAAAGGCCGGATCGAACATCTGGCCTTTTTGTTGTATTTTTATTTACAATAAATTTGGTGTCTGGGAAAGGACCTCAGCGTTGTTTGGCCCTTTTCAGGGACAAGCTAATGCAGTCCTTGAGCAGATCACTAATTTATATCACTTAATTTTACAGACTAAATCTTCAAATTGCCCGCAGTTTATTTCATTAGTCCAGCCCAGGACAAATTAAATAATTTGAATTCCCCAAATAAATATCTCTCCAACTGTTTGACAATTAAATATTTCTCTCTATCTTTGCAGTCCCTAAAAATTAGGGGGAATAAATAATTGTTAAACAAATTAAATACAAGCAAGTGAATACGTTAAGTTACAAAACTGTCTCTGCCAATGCAAAAACTGTTAACAAACAGTGGGTTGTTGTGGATGCTGAAGGCGAGATTTTGGGGCGCTTGTCATCGAAGATCGCTATGATCATCCGTGGTAAAAACAAGCCTGATTACACCCCACACGTAGATTGCGGAGATAACGTTATCGTTATTAATGCAGACAAGATCAAGTTGACCGGAAATAAATTCTCTGAAAAGGTTTATATTTCTTACACTGGTTATCCAGGTGGTCAGCGTTTCATTTCTCCGAAAGAGTTAATGGCGAAACATCCTAAGCGTGTTATCGAGAAAGCCGTTCGTGGTATGTTACCTAAAACTAAGCTTGGTGCAAAATTATTCACCAACCTTTATGTTTACACAGGTACTGAGCATCCTCATGCAGCGCAATCACCAAAAACCATTACACTTTAATTAAAGAAGAAATGTCAGTTACAAACACTTCAGGAAGAAGAAAAACAGCTGTTGCACGTATCTATTTAAAAGAAGGCAACGGCACCATTACCGTAAATGGTAAAGACTACAAAGTATATTTCCCAACATTGCCTTTGCAATACATTGTTAACCAATCGTTCGAAGTTTCTGAACTGGTTGGTCAGTATGATGTAAATGTAAACGTAGCAGGTGGTGGCGTAAAAGGTCAGGCAGAAGCAGTTCGTTTGGCTATCGCTAAAGCTATTGTTGAATTAGATGCTGAGAAGAAACCAGCATTACGCGCTAAAGGGTTAATGACCCGTGATATGCGTATGGTTGAACGTAAGAAACCAGGACGCAAGAAAGCACGTAAGAAATTCCAATTCAGTAAACGTTAATCTTAAGGAGACAAAACAATGGCAAGAACTACATATCAAGACTTATTGGATGCAGGTGTACACTTTGGTCACCTTACCCGTAAATGGAACCCAAAAATGGCCCCATACATTTTCATGGAGCGCAACGGTATCCACATTATAGATTTAAATAAAACTTTAACTAAAACTGAAGAAGCTGCTTCAGCGATCAAACAGATCGTGAAATCAGGTCGTAAGATCTTATTCGTAGCCACTAAGAAACAAGCTAAAGAAATTGTTGCTGATCAGGCGAAAAAAGTAAACATGCCTTACGTAACCGAGCGTTGGTTGGGTGGTATGTTAACCAACTTTGCTACCGTACGCAAGTCGATCAAAAAGATGTCTAACATCGATAAGATGACTAAGGACGGTACTTATTCGATCCTTTCTAAGAAAGAGCGTTTAATGATCCAGCGTGAGCGTATCAAATTGGAAAGCTTACTGGGTGGTATCGCGGATCTGAACCGTTTACCGGCTGCTATCTTTTTAATTGACGTTAAAAAAGAGCACATCGCTGTTAGCGAAGCGTTGAAATTAAACATTCCAACTTTTGCAATGGTTGATACCAACTCTGACCCTTCAAACATCGATTTCCCGATCCCTGCGAATGATGATGCTACTAAATCTATCTCTTTAATTACTGATGTCATCATCAAAGCAATTGAAGAAGGTTTGGATGAGCGCAAACGCGAAAAAGACGAAGAAACTGAAAAAGAAGCTGTAGCTGCTAAAGCTGCTGCTGATGCTCCGGAAGCTGCTGCTCCTGGTGCAAGAAGGAAAAAAGTAGAAGCTGAAACCGAAGAAGGTACAAGCGAAGAAGCTTAAATAATATAATATGGGTTGTATGTTGTGCGTTGCAGGTTCTACTTACAACAATCAGCGTACAACCCTTAATTTTTTGATAAAAACTTAAAAAGAAATAAAATGTCGACAGTACAAATTTCTGCAGCTGATGTAAACAAATTGCGCCAACAAACTGGTGCTGGTATGATGGACTGTAAAAAAGCATTGATCGAAGCGAACGGTGATTTCGAAGCTGCGGTTGATTATTTACGTAAAAAAGGTGCTAAAGTAGCAGCCTCACGTCAGGATCGTGATTCTAACGAGGGTGTTGTTATTGCTAAAGCTACTGCTGATGGCACACGTGGTGTGGTGGTTGAATTGAACTGCGAAACTGACTTTGTGGCTAAAAACGCTGATTTCGTTGCTTTGGCCAATACTTTTACTGACCTGGCTATTGCTAAAAACCCTGCTTCTTTAGAAGAGCTTTTGGCTTTAGAGATTGACGGACAGAAAGTTTCAGACATCATCGTTGAAAACACAGGAAAAATCGGAGAGAAAATCGGTATCTCTAAATTCGAAACAGTAACAGGTGATAAAGTGGTTCCTTACATCCACGGTAACTACCGCTTAGGTGTACTGGTAGCTTTAAACCAGGCAGGTGCAGGTGTAGAGGAAGCTGGTAAAGATGTAGCGATGCAAATTGCCGCCATGAGTCCTGTAGCTTTAGATAAAGCTGACGTAGATGCTACTACCATCGAGCGTGAAACTGAAATTGCTAAAGAGCAGATCCGCGCAGAAGGTAAACCGGAAGAAATGGTAGAAAAAATTGCTGCCGGTAAATTGAATAAATTCTACAAAGACAGCACTTTACTGAACCAGGAATTTGTTAAAGATTCATCTAAAGACGTACGTAAATTCTTAAATGATGTATCTAATGGTCTAACAGTGGTAGCGTTTAAACGCATCCAATTGGGAGCTTAATATTTTAATTAATTTTTTTGGGAGAGCCTTCTGTTTTCAGGAGGCTTTTTTTTTGTTTTATATTTACGGTATAAAACGGACAATTACCTATGATCGCAATAACCAATTGTAAGCTCTTCAAAGATGGGCTGCTGTTAACAGACCAGCATGTACTGATAGAAAATGGAAAAATCGCAAAGATTTCTGATGAAGCCATTCCATCGGGTGTTGAGCGCATTGATGCCGGGGGCGATCAGCTTTGCCCTTCTTTTATAGACCTGCAGATCTATGGCAGCGGAGGCCCGCTTTTTTCGGCCTACCCAACTGCAGAGACCTTAAAACAAATGGACGCAGACCTGATTGGCAAAGGCACTACCGGTTTTCTGGCATGTGTGGCCACCAATAGCATGGAAATCGTTTACCAGAGCATGGATGCGGCAAAAGCCTACCGTCCGGAAGCGAAGGGTTTTTTAGGACTGCACCTGGAAGGGCCTTATCTTAACCCTAAACGCAGGGGTGCACATGTGGAGGCCTTTATCCATAAAGCCAGTTTGGATGAAGTAAAGCGCTTGCTGGATTATGCTGATGGAACGGTAAAGATGATGACCCTTGCCGCAGAACTTCAGGATGATGCGGTGATCAGCTATTTATTGGAGCATGATGTGCTGTTGTCGCTGGGGCACAGTGATGCCAGCTTTGCTGAAGCTACTGCTGCCTATAACAATGGATTTAAGACCACCACGCATTTATTTAATGCCATGCCTTCCATACACCATAGGGCACCTAATTTACCAGTAGCTGTGTTTAACCACCCCAGCGCAATGGCCAGTATCATTGCCGATGGTAACCATGTGGATTTTGAGATGGTAAAGATGAGCCACAAACTGATGAGCGACCGCCTGTTTTTAATTACAGATGCGGTAACAGAATGCCATATCGGCCCTTATCAGCACCAGCTGTCGGGCGAAAAGTTCATCACCGCTGATGGCACACTTTCAGGGTCTAACATTACCTTGCTGCAGGCAGTACAGAATTGTGTGAAACATTGCGGTATTGCCTTAAATGATGCCATAAACATGGCTGCTGCACAGCCTGCAAAGTTAATGGGCCTGTCTGATAAAGTCGGTAATTTAAAGGTGGGCAGTAATGCCGATCTCTTGTTGCTGGATGCTGAACTTCAGCTCCGTAAAGTTTTTGTGGGTGGTTTGTAGATTTGACCCCTTATTAATTAAAACAAATAGTTATTTTTGGCCTCATGAAGTATAAACGGATCCTACTAAAATTAAGTGGCGAATCGCTGATGGGCGAAAAGCAATATGGTATTGATAACGAGGTAGTAAGACAATATGCGGAAGACATCAAGGCGGTACACGATGAAGGCCTTGAAATTGCAATTGTGATTGGCGGAGGTAATATTTTTAGGGGATTGAGTGCAGAGAAATCGGGAATGGACCGTGCCCAGGCAGATTATATGGGCATGTTGGCCACCGTAATCAACAGCATGGCCCTGCAGGATGCCCTGGAAAAAGTTGGCCTGAAAACCAGGCTGCTTACTGCCATAAAGATGGAACAGATCTGTGAACCCTTCATTCGACGCAGGGCTGTACGCCACCTGGAAAAGGGACGTGTAGTTATTTTTGGTGCAGGTACGGGTAACCCGTACTTTACGACAGATTCTGCTGCTGCATTGCGTGCCATCGAAATTAAAGCGGATGTGGTTTTAAAAGGGACCCGTGTGGATGGCATTTATACCGCAGATCCTGAAAAAGATCCGGCAGCAACCAGGTATTCGGAAATATCCTTTAAAGAAGTTTATGCTAAAGGATTGAATGTGATGGATATGACTGCTTTTACACTTTGTGAAGAGAACAACCTTCCGATTATCGTTTTCGACATGAACAAAACCGGCAATTTTATGAAAATAGCAAAAGGTGATGGGATTGGTACACTGGTTAGGAGCTGATGCTAAATAAATTTTATATTTTTGGTTAAACTTTATAATTATGAATGACCTCATAAAGAAACAATTAGAAGATGCCCAGGCAAACATGGATAAGGCTATTTTGCATTGTGAAGCTGAACTGACTAAAATCCGCGCAGGAAAAGCTTCAGCTGGAATGCTGGATGGCATCATGGTTGATTATTACGGAAGTGCAACCCAGCTAAGTCAGGTAGCAAGTATCAATACCCCTGATGCCCGTACATTGATTGTACAGCCATGGGAAAAAAGCTTACTTACGCCAATAGAACGCGCCATTATGGAGGCAAATATTGGCATTAACCCTCAAAATGATGGTATCGTGATCCGTCTGGTGGTTCCGCCGCTAACTGAGGAGCGCAGGAAAGACCTGGTAAAAAAGGTGAAGGAAGAAGCGGAAAGAGGTCGCATTACCGTTCGTAACATCCGTAAGGATGCCAATGAAAAGATCAAAAAGCTGAAAGGCGAAAGTGTTTCTGACGATGAGATCAAAACGGGCGAGGGCGAGGTCCAAAAAATTACGGACGCCTACATCATTAAAGTAGACAAACACGCAGAAGCCAAAGAGAAAGACATCATGACCGTTTAGGTAAAGATTATAATCTACTTGTAAATTAAAGGGAATGAAGCGAATGCTTCATTCCCTTTCTTTATTTTTGACAGCTGTTTTTTCATTGCTTGATCTACCAAACACTTATATATGAAGATTTTATTCAGTTATTTAAAAAACTATAAAAGCCTGATACTGCTGGCCTTGTTTCTGGCTGCAGTGAACCAGATATTTTCTTTCCTTGACCCTTACGTATTTCGCCTGATCATAGATAAGTACGTAACCAATTATAAGAATTTCAGTACGGATGAATTCATAAAAGGGGCAGGTGTGCTTATCCTGCTGGCTATGGGTGCCGCGATGGTTTCCCGCATTGCCAAGAACTTCCAGGATTATTATGTAAACGTAATTACCCAAAGGCTGGGCGCAAAGATCTACTCGGATGGTCTTGCACATTCGCTGGAACTGCCTTACCAGGTATTTGAAGACCAGCGCAGCGGAGAAACATTGGGCATCCTGCAAAAAGTAAGGCTGGATACTGAAAAACTGGTGCAGGCGGCGATCAATGTGTTGTTCACCAGCATCATCGGGATCATTTTTGTGACGGTTTATGCCATTTCTGTATACTGGGTGATTGCGGTAGTCTATTTCTCGGCCATCCCTTTACTGGGTTTTTTGAGCTCTTTTTTAAGCAAAAGGATTAAGCGGGTGCAGAAAAACATTGTTGCAGAAACCACTGCACTGGCGGGGTCTACCACAGAATCCCTGCGCAACATAGAACTGGTAAAAAGCTTAGGGCTGGCCAAGCAGGAGATCAACCGGCTGAATTCGACAACCACCAAAATACTGGGCCTGGAACTTAAAAAAGTAAAATACATCAGGAGCCTGAGTTTTATACAGGGCACATTTGTGAACCTGTTGCGTAACGGTCTGCTCTTTCTGATGATGTACCTGATCTTTGCGGGGCGGATCACTGTCGGAGAATTCTTCTCCCTGTTCATCTATTCCTTCTTTATTTTTGGACCTTTGCAGGAACTGGGCAATATCATTAACATCTATAGGGAAACAGAAGTATCCCTAAACAACTTTGAGCGCATCATGTCTATGCCAAAAGACAAGAAACCTGAGCGCCCGGCCACTTTAGCCAAAATAACAGAACTGGAATTTGAAAATGTGGGATTTAAACACCAGTCGGCCAGTACAAATGCGCTGAACGGCATCAGTTTTAAAACCGGAATAGGGGAAACCATTGCTTTTGTTGGGCCTTCAGGTTCAGGAAAAACAACATTGGTTAAACTGCTGGTAGGATTATATGGCCCTAAAACGGGTGAGATCAAATACAATGGCATTTCGGGTAAAAACATAGACCTGGATGTGCTGAGAGAAAAGATAGGCTTCGTGACCCAGGATACCCAGTTGTTTTCTGGCACCATACGGGAAAACCTGCAATTTGTGAGGCCGGGTGCTTCGGATGAAGAATGCATGCGGGTATTGCACCAGGCGGCCTGTCAGAACCTGCTGTCCCGGGCAGATAAAGGTTTGGATACAGTGATCGGAGAAGGCGGAGTGAAAGTATCGGGTGGAGAAAAGCAGCGTTTATCCATCGCCCGGGCGCTGTTGCGCAAGCCAGATATCCTGGTTTTTGATGAGGCCACTTCCTCGCTGGATTCCCTGACGGAAGAAGAGATCACGGCTACCATCCGGGAGGTATCGGATATAGACAACCACATCACCATTTTAATTGCGCACAGGCTGTCTACCATTCGGCATGCCGACCGGATCTATGTGCTGGAAAAAGGAAATGTGACCGAAGAAGGTACCCACCACGAACTGGTGGCCCAAAACGGACTGTATTATGCGATGTGGCGGCAGCAGATTGGGGAAAGACTGGAAGTTTAAGCCTGGAAAGCCCTGCGCTTAGCCCGCCTGCTCATTAATTTCATCGAGGCTTAACCTGGTTAAGCCTTTTGTTTTTAAATAAGTAACGCCTGCAACAAGTATGGTCATGCTGCCCCCAAATACGACAGCAGGAACAGTACGCATCAATTTGGCGGTTAAGCCCGATTCAAAAGCACCGATTTCATTAGAGGATCCGATGAACATGCTGTTTACCGCCGATACGCGGCCCCGCATCTCATCAGGCGTAAGCAGCTGCATAATGGTAGAACGGATGATCACACTCACACTGTCAAAGGCCCCCTCCATAAACAGCAGGGCAAGGGTTAAATAGAAGTTTTTAGAAAGACCATAACAAATGATGCTGGTACCAAAGCCGGTAACCGCAATCAAAAGATTTCTCCAGGGCTTGTTCATGGGCGAGAAAACGGTCATGGCCAGCATGGTCAGTACCGCACCAAGGGAAGCCGCTGCGCGCATCATGCCTAAACCTTCAGGTCCTACTTTAAGGATGTCATTGGCAAAAACCGGAAGCAGGGCCACTGCACCACCAAAAAACACGGAAAACAGATCCAGACTCATTGCCCCCAGCATCATTTTGTTTTTAAATACAAACTGTACCCCTTCGGTCAGGCTTTTTACAATGCTTTCTTTGGGGATAAAAGTAGGTGGATGGGGCTTTAAAAAGAAAATACAGACCAGTGAAATGCAGATAAAAGTTACGATGACGACATAGGTGACGGTAATGCCGTAAAATCCATAGATCAGGCCTCCCGCCATCGGCCCCAGGATAGAGGCCAGTTGCCAGCTGGTGCTGTTCCAGGTACTGGATTTCGGGTATAACTTTTTGGGGATGATCTGGGCCATCAAAGAAAATGTGGCGGGGCTGAAAAAGCCTCTGGCAATGCCTATCCCGAATACCATGAGATACATGATGGGGACAATATAGCTGTTTGGTATATAAGCGTGCATACTTTTGGCCGTCACCACCAGCATCACCAGCGAACAGAGCAATACCCCGAAAAAAACTTTCAGCAGCAATCCCCTTTTTTCCGATTTATCGGCCACATAGCCCCCATACAAGGCAATGCCGATGGCCGGAATGGCCTCGCAAAGGCCAACCAGGCCCAGCGCAAGCGGGTCTTTTGTTAAATGATAAATGTGGAAGCCAATGATAACCGCCTGCATCTGATAGGCGAACGTAAAAAAGAAGCGCATGCCCAGGTAGGACCGGAATTCCCTGAACAGCAATACGGCATAAAAGGGGTCCTGCTGCTCTATGTTGTCGGTATTGTCCAAAGGATAAGTGTTTGGAACAAATGTAGGCTTTAGCGGAATTAATTTTTGTATAAATAATTACATGATCATGTCATAAAATGACAGGTAAGCCTCACGCATGTCATCCGCCTGGTTGATGGCTGCAGAAGCTGCAATTCCAAAGATACCGGTCTGCATTAAAGGATCGATGTCATGGAGGGTAATACCTCCTACGGCAAGTACGGGCAGGTCAATGCCCTGTTCCTGTAGCAGCTGCATCGCTTTACGATAGCCTTCAATGCCCAGTAAGGGCAAATCATTGGGTTTGGTCATCGTAGTATAAAACGGGCCGAAACCGGCATAGTCTGCACCTTCTGCAGCCAGTCTGATCAAACCCGCTACTGTATTTGCCGAGCCGCCAATGGTTACGGCCTCTCCCAGTTGTTCCCTGAGCTTTACAAAATCAGCAACCATATCTTCGATATGAAAGCCCTGAATATCGGCCTTACCATTCAGCTGTACATGATCTGTAACGATCAGGGTAGCCCCCCAGTCGTCACAGATCTCTGCGATGGCATTGATGTCGGCTAAAAGCTCATCCTCATTTTTAGTTAAACAACGGTATTGTATCCATTTTGCACCTGCAGTGCAGGCAATCTGCGCTTGTTCTACATGGCTCAACTGCTGAATGTCGTGTGTAATAAAATGGAGTTTTTCGATGAACTTCTTCATAGCGGATTAAAATTTCAGGTTCAGCGAAAGTAAGAAATTAGTTCCGGCCTGAGGAAAGTAAAAGTTTTCTGTCACCTTGGCCCATGGATAAATGGAGCTGTAGGTATAGCCATTGCTTTCGTATTTTTTATCCAGGATGTTGTTCACCAGCAAGCCGATATTGATGTTTTTGATCCCTTTCAGGCTAAAATCATAGCCCAGCCTCGCATTGTTTACCCAATAGGCATCCAGCTTGCGGCTTTCGTTCTGCGTATTGTCCAGGTATTGTTTGCTCACATATTTGCTTTGCCAGGCCAGGGCAAAACCAGGCAGAGGCTTATACACCAGCTCTCCAAATAATACTGTGTTTGGCGAAAAGGAGATGTCGGGATTGGCATAATTGGTAGCCTGCACATTGATCAGGTTAAAATCAGCATCATATTCCGAAACATAGTCGATGTAGTTTTTGATCTTGTTACGGCTGAAAGCTGCATTGGCATTCAGTGCAAACTTTGAACTGATGAGGTAAGCCGCATCCAGTTCAAGGCCGATCCTGGAACTCTTGTCCACGTTCTGGCGATAAGCATCAGAAGCGTCGTTGATCTCGCCCGTAAAGATCAGCTGATCTTTGTAAAACATGCCATAAACATTTGCTCCTGCCGTGATGCGCTCGTTTTTAAAACGGTAACCGGCCTCTGCATTGTTCAGCCGTTCTGCTTTAGGCACAGGCAATCCTACTTTTAGATTGGTAAAATCGTCACGGTTTGGTTCTTTATTGGCCACACTGAAGGACGCATAAACATTACTCTGCTCATTTACCACATAGGTTGCACCAACCTTAGGGTTAAAGAAGTTGTAGGTGTTGTGGAAATCCAGTGGCTGGCGGTTTTTGTCCATTCCGGTAATGTCGTAGACCACGTTCCGGTACTGCAGGTCTGCAAACAAGCTCAGTTGTGCAAGCGGATTATAAGTTACCTTGGCATAGCTGTTAAAATCATCCTTGTTGCCCTTGCCATCGTAGTAATGGTAGTCATTCATTGCGGTCGAGGCGTATTCCGCCCAGATGATCTGCCCGAAATGTTTACCCCTGTACTGGTTATAGGCACCACCAAGTGTAAAATTTAATTCCTGATTTGGAGCATAGTTAAAGGCATAAGTCAGCCCATAAAAATCATTGTCCAGCCAGCGGCGGCGTACCAGGTTGGTCTTGCTGATGCTTGTCCCCCCAACACTTACATCGGGCAAACCATACTTGCTAAACTTCTGCTGATTTTTAAATTCCTCAAAATAACCTGCCCCATCGGTATAGTGCAGGGCACCGTTAAAAGAAAACTGTTCCGTGAACTGCCTGGCATACAAAGCCTGGTAATGGCTTTGGGTGTAGTTGTCGTTCTGGTCTTTGTAAGTGAACTGGTTATAGGTCCTGTTGTCGGAGTTGAACAGGTTTGCGCGATCGGCCTCCGTATAATACAGGTAGTCCAGGTTGTTGTTGTAATGTTCTTCCAGGCCGGCCAGGTCTCCCCTTAATTTTGCTTCAGGAACCCCGTTCCAGGCCTGGTAGGTTTTTTCCTGTCCCGAAAACACATTCAGGCGTAACAGGTCTTTTTTTCCATAATAGGCACCTGATAAAAAATAGGATTTCAGATCGGAAGCTGCGCGATCAATAAAACCATCAGATTTTACGCGAGACAGGCGTCCGTCAAAGCTCCACTTGTTGTCTATCATTCCGGTTCCAACTTTTACCGTGTTTTTTAAAGTGTTAAACGAGCCGTAGGTGTTGTTCAGTTCGGCATAGGCCTGATCAGCAACGCCGGCTGTTTGTATATTTACACTGCCCCCAAAGGCACCGGCTCCATTTGTGGAAGTTCCCACACCGCGCTGGATCTGGATGTTCTCTACCGATGAAGCAAAATCGGGCATGTTTACCCAGAAGGTGCCCTGGCTTTCGCTATCGTTATACGGAATGCCATTTACGGTTACATTTACCCTGCTCGCATCGCTGCCCCGGATCCTGATGCCGGTATAGCCCACCCCTGCACCCGCATCTGAAGTGACCACCACTCCGGGTGTATTGTTGAGTATAAAGGGCAGGTCCTGGCCAAAGTTGTTTTTTTCAATCTCGGCCTTATCCAGGTTTTTATAGGTCGTGGCAGACTTTTCATTGGCCCTGGTGGCTTTGATCGTAATTTCATCGAGCCTGATTGCAGTATCTCTTCTGGATTTAACATCGGGTTTGGTTTGCGCATTTAAGAAAGCAGGCGCAAGCAGCACAGCTAAGGCTGCGATAATTGATCTTTTCAATTTGTGTTTTTTTAAATAGACTTCCATAATCTTATTCCCTCCGCCGGCATTATCCGGATCAGGTGCTTATATCCTTTTGCAGATATAATGGGTATACTCTCAGCCTGTTTTCGTGTTTTTTACAAAACAAGGCACCCCTTTTTGATGAGGCAAAGGTACTCGCTTATTTTATCAATAGCAAAATTGCCGGTGTTTAAATGTTTTTAAGGAAGCGGTCTACAGCAGCGATGGCATTCTCCAGTCTGTTCTCCTGGCCGCCCACCAAAACATAATCTGCGTTAAGTGCCTGCAGTTCCTGGTGCCATACCTGCATAAAATATTCCCGTTTATGGGGGAAATCGCGCAGCGGATCTTCCTGCCAGGGCAGGTCGATGTCCATCAGCAGGTAAAGGTCATAATGGTAATCCGGCAGGGCATCCAGTACCACCTGCGGGGTTTCGCCAAAAACCTCATCACTCCAGATCTTTACGGTCAGAAAAGTAGTATCGCAAAAAATCAGCTCCTTTGTGGCAATGGCAGTTATGGCCTCCTCAAGTGCCACCTGTCCATGAAACATATTGGTCTCATCCTGTAAATTGCAGGGTTCAGTAAGGGCAGCACAATAATACCTGGCGTATTCAGGCACCCATAAGGTGTGGTAATGAGCGGCCAGCTGCGCGGTGATGGTCGATTTGCCGGTGCTTTCGGGGCCAACAACGGCGATCTTTTTAATGTTCCTGTTCACGATAGATCTTCCTCCAGTCTAAATAACCAACGGTTGCAATATAAACATATAGCGCGTACATCACTGCTGTTGCATACAGGTCTTTGGAAACATACACGCCCACGTAAATGATATCCACGAAAATCCAGATCAACCAGTTCTGAATCACCTTTCGGGCCAGAAATACCTGGGCAACCAGACTGCAGGCCGTGCAGAAACTGTCGATAAAAGGAAAAGAAGCATCCGTATTTTTATGCAGCAATTGCCCAAGCAGGAAAGTGAATACCATGATACCGATTACAGAGAACAGGATTTCCCTTTGCGTAATGTTGACGATTGGCCTGGAAGCTTCCGGGTTGTTCCGGTGTTTGCTCCAGTAGTACCAGCCGTATACGTTCATGAAAAAAAAGTAAAACTGCAGGCCCATATCCGCATAAAGCCTGGCTTCAAAGAAAATAAAAATATAGATGATTACACTGACGATGGCAATGGGCCAGCTGTAGATGTTGTTTTTGGCCGCCAGCCATACGCAGAGTATGCCGGTGAAAACGCCAAACCATTCCAGGGCGCCTGTTTGCATGAAAAACTGGCTGAAGCTGTCTTTGAGTAATTCCATTGTCGCCCAAAAGTACTAAATGGAAAGTATAAAATTAAAACAATAGGAGTTGCCAGTTGTAGTAACACCTGGGAACAAAAAACAGGCAAATGAGAATACGGCTACCAGTTAAATAAATTTAAACTAAAATTGAAAGGTTATGAAAAGATTAAGTTTTTTAATGGTGCTGGGATTGGTGCTCAGCTTCTTCGCCTTTACTTTGATTAAAGATGGCGGAATCCAAGGTAAAGTGAGCCCGGCCGATGGAGCTCTTCAGGTGATAGCCGTATCGGGTACAGATACGCTTAAAACCGAAATTAACAATGGTAGTTTTGTGTTCAGCGGGGTTAAACCTGCCACCTACACCATTTGGGTAAAAGCAAAAGCCCCTTATAAAGACACATCCGTAGAGAATGTCGCAGTAGTAGACAGCGCCACAACAGATGTCGGAGAGATCAAACTGCTCCAGTAATAAAGGGTTAACACATGAAATCGGAGGGTATTTAACCCTCCTTTTTTATTTATAAGGGTTTTTTCAAAAATAGCTGATTTTTAATGCACAAAACTGTAACTTTGCATCCCGACAGAAGAAACGGTAAAACCGCATTTTTTACCCATATTATACATTAGACTTTTCAAAGCCTTATGCCTAAAGACACCTCCATACGCTCAGTACTAATTATCGGATCGGGCCCTATCATCATTGGTCAAGCCTGCGAATTTGACTATTCGGGATCTCAAGCCGCCTTATCTTTAAAAGAAGAGGGAATTGAAGTTTCGATCATCAATTCCAATCCTGCAACCATCATGACCGACAAGGTGATTGGGGATCATGTTTACCTCTGGCCATTGACGGTGGATTCCATTGAGCAGATCTTGCAGGAACGCAAAATCGATGCGGTATTGCCTACCATGGGCGGGCAAACGGCCTTGAATCTTTGTATAGAAGCATCTGAACGTGGAATTTGGGAAAAATATGGGGTTAGGGTGATCGGGGTAGATGTTGCCGCCATCGAGAAAACAGAAAACAGGGAAGCCTTCCGCCAGCTAATGGTGGATATAGGTGTAGGGGTGGCTACTTCAAAGATTGCCAACTCTTTCCTTGAAGGTAAAGAAGCCGCCCAGGAAATCGGTTATCCACTGGTGATCCGTCCTTCCTATACATTAGGTGGTTTTGGTGGTGGTTTTGTGCACAAAAAAGAAGAATTTGACCAGGCTTTAAAACGCGGGCTTGAAGCTTCTCCTACCCATGAGGTGTTGGTAGAGCAAGCCGTTTTAGGTTGGAAGGAATATGAATTGGAGTTGTTAAGAGACAGCAATGACAATGTGATCATTATCTGTTCTATTGAAAACTTCGATCCAATGGGTATCCATACCGGAGACTCCATCACCGTAGCACCGGCCATGACCTTATCAGACCGTTGCTATCAGGATATGCGTAACCAGGCCATCAAAATGATGCGCGCTATAGGAAACTTCGCCGGAGGCTGTAACGTACAGTTCTCGGTAAATCCGGACAACGATGAGATCATTGCCATCGAGATCAACCCCAGGGTATCTCGTTCATCGGCCCTGGCAAGTAAGGCAACAGGATATCCTATTGCCAAGATTGCAGCTAAGCTGGCCATCGGGTACAACCTGGATGAACTGGAAAACCAGATTACCAAAACAACCTCAGCCTACTTTGAGCCTACTTTAGACTATGTAATTGTAAAAGTTCCCCGCTGGAATTTCGATAAATTTAAAGGTGCCAATATGGAACTTGGCCTGCAGATGAAGTCGGTAGGTGAAGTTATGGCCATCGGACGTACTTTTATCGAAGCCCTGCAAAAAGCTTGTCAGAGTTTAGAGATCGGCCGCGCAGGTCTGGGCGCAGATGGAAGACACAACAGGAGCATTGATGAGATCATGCATGGTCTGGAGCATCCCAGCTGGAACAGGTTGTTCCTGATCAAGGATGCCATGAGCATGGGTGTGCCCTTAGAATCGATCCGTAAAGTCACCCGTATCGACAAATGGTTCTTATCACAGATCCACGAACTGGTTCAGCTGGAAACAGAACTGAAACGCTATTCCTTAAATAATATCCCTAAAGATTTCTTCTTTACCTTAAAGCAAAAAGGCTTCTCTGACATACAGATCGCTTATTTGCTGGGCAATGTAACGGAAGATGAAGTATACGAACGCCGAAAATCACTAGGTATCAAACGCGTTTACAAAATGGTGGATACCTGCGCTGCCGAGTTTGCCGCACAAACACCTTACTACTACTCAACTTTTGAAGAAGAGAATGAGTCTCTGCCGTCTGATAAAAAGAAAGTGATCGTCTTGGGTTCTGGTCCTAACCGTATCGGTCAGGGTATAGAATTTGACTACTCCTGTGTGCATGGCTTGCTTGCGGCTAAAGAAACCGGCTTCGAAGCCATCATGATCAACTGTAACCCGGAGACGGTATCTACAGATTTTAACATGGCCGATAAGTTATACTTTGAGCCAGTGTTCTGGGAGCATGTGCGCGAGATCATCGAATTGGAAAACCCGGTGGGCGTAATTGTTCAATTGGGAGGACAGACTGCCTTAAAGATGGCAGAAAAGCTGCATGAGAACGGTATAAAAATTATAGGCACCTCATACAATGATATGGACGTGGCTGAAGACAGGGGACGTTTCTCCGATCTTTTGAAAGAACTGGAAATCCCTTATCCTAAATACGGTGTGGCAGAAAATGCAGAAGAAGCCATTGTAGTTGCCAACGAAGTGGGTTACCCGGTATTGGTCAGACCAAGTTATGTACTGGGCGGACAGGGAATGAGCATCGTGATCAATGACGAGGACCTCGAAAAAGCTGTAGTAAAGCTATTGGGAGATCTGCCTGGAAACAGGGTGCTGATCGACCATTTCTTAGACAGGGCAGAAGAAACCGAATCAGATTCCATCAGCGATGGAGAAGATGTACATATCGTAGGATTAATGGAGCATATTGAACCTGCCGGTATCCACTCCGGAGATTCGAGTGCGGTGCTGCCGCCTTTCAGCCTATCTGAAAAGGTGATGAGCGATATGGAAACCTATTCTAAAAAGATTGCAAGGGCCCTGAATGTAATCGGTCTGTTAAACATACAGTTTGCAGTTAAAGATGAAAAAGTATATGTAATTGAGGCTAATCCAAGAGCATCCAGAACAGTTCCTTTCATTGCCAAGGCTTATGATGTTCCTTACATCAATATTGCTGCTAAAGTGATGCTGGGTGTGAACAAACTGAAAGACTTTACTATCGAGCGTAAGCTGGAAGGTTATGCGATTAAAGAGCCCGTATTCTCCTTCAACAAATTTCCGGAGGTAACCAAAGAATTAGGCCCGGAGATGAAGTCAACAGGCGAGGCAATCAGGTTCATTAAAGACACGGAGGACCCTTACTTCAGAAAATTGATTAAAGATAAATCGATGTATTTGTCCAAATAAAATTGAAAGTCCCGAAAGGGACTTTTTTATTTAGCAACCTTCGGTAGGAACTGCGTTAAATGAAAAAATCCTCGTTACCTTACGATAACGAGGATAATCATCCCTATTGTTTGTTAAAATCCATAAATGAACGTCAACGTCTGAATAAAGGCAATTAACAGGCCATTTTCAAAATCATTTCATTTGGTTTTCTAACTATCTTATAATTAGCATTATACATAAATCTATGGAAATTTGGCTATGCTGAATTTGGGTATTTTAATACTCGTATTGTGGAAATACGTGGTTTATTTTCCACAAAAATGCTGTTTATCCGAACAATTGGGCGAAAACATCTTCTATTTTACTGACCGCACAGAGCTCAATTTTATACCGCTCCAGCATCAGTCCTTTCTTATTGTAGTTCGAGATAAAAATTCGTTCAAAACCCAGTTTCTCTGCCTCGGCTATCCGCTGTTCAATCCGGTTAACCGCCCTGATCTCGCCAGACAGGCCAACCTCAGCCGCAAAGCATATTTTTGAAGAAATAAATATATCCTCATGAGAAGAGATGATGGCCACCAGGATGGCCAGGTCAATGGCCGGATCCTCCACCTTAATTCCCCCGGCAATATTTAAAAACACATCCCGGGTGCTCAATCTGAAGCCGCACCTTTTTTCCAGCACCGCAAGCAGCATGTTCATTCTTTTGGTGTCAAAACCATTTGAAGAGCGCTGAGGCGTTCCATACGCCGCGGCACTCACCAGGGCCTGCGTTTCAATTAACATGGGCCTGGCACCCTCTAATGTGGCCGAGATGGCAATCCCGCTGAGCTCCTCCTCCCGTTGCGAGAGCAGGATTTCTGAAGGATTGGAAACCTGTCTCAGCCCGGAGCCATGCATGGCATAGATCCCAAGCTCGGCAGCAGCGCCAAAGCGGTTTTTGATAGACCGCAATATCCGGTATACATGATGCCGGTCTCCCTCAAACTGTAAAACCGTATCTACCATATGCTCCAGTATTTTAGGGCCGGCAATGGTGCCGTCCTTGGTAATGTGGCCAATCAGGAACACAGGCGTATCTGTTTCTTTGGCAAAACGCAGTAGCTCCGCGGTACATTCCCTTACCTGGGAAACGCTGCCTGGTGTGGATTCTATATGAGCGGAGTGCAGGGTTTGTATCGAGTCTACAATCACCATATCAGGCTCCAGTTCCTCAATCTGTTTAAAAATGTTCTGGGTAGCAGTTTCCGTCAGGATATAACAATCCGCTGCAGGCTGGCTGGTGATCCGTTCCGCGCGCATTTTGATCTGCTGCTCGCTTTCTTCCCCGGAAATATATAAAATCTTTTTGCCGGGGATATTTAAGGCCAGCTGCAGCATCAGGGTTGATTTTCCAATACCAGGTTCCCCGCCGATCAGGGTCACTGAACCGGCCACCAGGCCCCCGCCCAAAACCCGGTCCAGTTCCGCATCACCCGTTAGGGTCCGTTCTTCTGCAATAGACCGGATATGCTCAACTTTATTGGGTTTACTTACGCGCTGGCTGCCCGGGCTGCTTTTCCAGGAAGGAACTTTTGCTGCCGGTTTTTCAATTACCTCTTCCACAAAGGTATTCCAGGCATTGCAGGATGGACATTTGCCCAGCCATTTCGCTGATTCGTATCCGCAGCTCTGGCAAAAATATGCTGATTTTGTTTTAGCCAATGGTTTAATTTTTAGGATTGAGATTAAAGTACAGCTGTTTTTTATAGCTCCCGGCTCTCCGGAGTGCCTGCAGATAACGGGATTTAACCATGCTGTATGATTTACGAATTTAAATAAATTCCAGAAAAAGCAGGTAGCCAAAACAAAACAGGCCTGATTTCGTATAGAAAACAGGCCTGTTGAACAACCGGAAAGGTATTATAATTTGATCTCCTCGTCTTTTGACGAAATAAAATGGAACTCAGTAAGGTTATAAGATGGAACAGCTTTGATTTTTATGCGCTGTCCAAATTTAAAGAACCACTTCCATTGTAAAGAAATCAATCCTTTTTTAATGTATGCTTCAATGTAAGGGTGTACACAAAGCGTAATATTTTTTTCGTTTTGCTCCTGCAAAATATAGGTCAGATTGTTTTCAATGTCGTCCATTAAAACAATACTCGCCTTAATTTCTCCCGTCCCGTCACAGGCTGGGCATTTCTCACTGGTCACAATATTCATTTCCGGTCTTACCCGCTGACGGGTGATCTGAACCAGTCCGAATTTACTTGGAGGCAATATCGTGTGCTTGGCACGGTCAAGCTGCATGAGGTCACGTAAGTGGTCAAACAACATTTTCCTGTTCGCCGGCTTGTGCATGTCAATAAAGTCAATCACCACAATCCCGCCCATATCACGCAAACGCAGCTGACGGGCAATCTCTTTTGCCGCCTCTTTATTTACCTGCAAGGCATTTTCTTCCTGATTCTCCTTGCTTGCTGTTCTGTTGCCGCTGTTCACGTCAACCACATGCAAAGCCTCAGTATGTTCTACCACCAGGTAAGCACCACCAGCCAGGTTCACCGTTTTCCCAAAAGCATTTTTAATCTGCTTCTCAATCCCGAAATGTTCAAATATCGGTTCTTTGTGCCTGTACAGTTTTACAATCTTCTCCATTTCCGGAGAGATCTCATGTACATAAGACCGGATATCTTCGAATAAGTTGTTGTCACTTACATAGACATTCGTGAAGTCGGTACTTAAAATATCACGGATGAGTGTAGATGTACGGTCCATTTCACCCCAGACACGTTTAGAAGGTTCCGCATCAGGCAACTTCTTAATGAAGTTTTCCCATTTGGCCACCGAATCCAAAAGATCTTTCTGGAGTTCAGCCACACCCTTGCCTTCCGACACCGTCCGGATGATCACGCCAAAATTCTTAGGTTTAATACTTTCAATAATCTTTTTTAAGCGATTACGTTCGGTATTACTCTTGATCTTTTTGGAAATAGAGATCACATTAGAGAAGGGCACCAATACAATGTACCTACCGGCAATCGAAAGGTCAGAGCTTAACCGGGGTCCTTTTGTGGAGATGGGTTCTTTCGCGATCTGGACAGGCAAAACGAGGTTCTTACTTACCACCTCTGATATTTTACCTGCTTTATTAATGTCGCCCTCTAACTTGAAATTATCTAATAAGGTGCCATTAACAGAGCCGTTACGCTTAATTTTCGTAAGCTTTATTAAAGATTGAACTTGCGGACCAAGATCGAAGTAATGCAAAAAAGCATCCTTTTCATAACCAACATCAACAAACGCAGCATTTAGGCCTGGCATAATTTTCTTTATGCGGCCTAAATAAATGTCGCCAACAGCGTAATTGTTATTGATCTGCTCCTTATGAAGCTCTACAAGTTGTTTATCTTCAATTAAAGCTATGGTTACTCCCGAAGGAGATGAATCTATAATTAGTTCCTTTACCAAAAGCTACAGATTTTAAGGTATAAATACCTTATTAACACATGGACAATAAAAAAAAACATTGCTGCCAACAACTAAGGCTACGATCACAAATCCTAGCCTTAGTTGTTGAGCAATACATTAAGAAAAATTATTTTTTCTTATGTCTGTTTTTTCTTAAACGTTTTTTGCGTTTGTGGGTAGCCATTTTATGTCTTTTTCTTTTTTTACCGCTCGGCATAATCTTAAATTTTAAATATTTTTATAAATCTGTTTATTAATTTTTACTTTTTAATGCTTTTACCTTATCGTCAATAAATTTAGATAAAGTTGCATTGCCAGCTAACTTTTTGCTTTTTAAATAAGCCTCGATAGCATCCTCATTCCTGCCAAGATTTTCATACGCCGTTCCCAGGTAAAAATACGCATCAGGAGATGGCTTTATGGCAATAATGTCATTGAACCTGGTAACCGCCTTGTCAAACTGACCCGATTTCATGGCAAAAGTACCTAAGCTCATGTTTGCTTTTAAGTTCTTAGGATCTTTTTTAACCACATCCATCAGCATTGCTATACCCTGCATTGGCATGCCCATTCCATTTACAATGGTAATGCCCAGCCCGGTTTTCGCATCAGCACTTGTAGAATCTATTTTTGCCGCATTGGTGTAAGCCGTATGGGCTTTTTGCAACAATGCCGGTTGCAATAAACTGTCACGCGTATTGTCAAAGGCCTTCAAAAACCTTTCCCCGGTGATTAACCAATTGTTTAGTGTCTGCTCTTTTTCTGCTACAATTTCCAGGTACAGGGCGCTTGGAACAGCCTGTTCCACATCATCCCATTTTTGGGCCAGCAGCTTTGCCGCAGCGGCTTTCTTAGCCGCTGAAGCCGATTGATAAGCATTTTCTAAAGCAGTAATTTCTGCTGAAAGACTCGCACTCAATAGATTTTTACCAGTAGTAGAAACCCCTTTTAAATCAATAGCTGCTGTTTCAGCAGGGGCCATCTGACCGCCGGCAGGAACAGCAGCCGTAGTTTCTTCTTTTGGCTTCACCAAACCTTTAATATCCCTTGTAAACAAAAATGCAACAAGCAAAACCATTGCACCAATTAAAATAGTTTGTTTAGAACGGATACTGTTGATCATGGCTATTAAGCTTCTACACTAAGTTTTTTAGAGTTGTTTTTTACTTTGTCTACAAAAACCTTTGCCGGTTTAAAGCTTGGAACAAAGTGCTCAGGGATGATGATTGCTGTGTTCTTGGAAATATTTCTTGCAGTTTTTTGTGCTCTCTTTTTTACAACAAAACTACCAAAACCTCTAACGTATACATTTTCGCCACCGATCATACTGTTTTTGATGACCTTGAAAAATGCTTCAACGGTTTCTTGTACATCTACCTTTTCAATTCCTGTTTTCGTTGATATCTCTGAAATAATATCTGCCTTAGTCATATTTTTTGTTTTATTAATTTACTGTGTGTTGTATATTATAAATGTTTTGGGGTTGCAAAAGTATTGCTTTTTAATGAGATAGGAAAATAAAAGATGATTTATTTGTCCTTTCTTCCATCACCGGATTGCAAGTTTTACGAAAAACAAATAATTAGACCGTATTTTTACCCCCATGAGTTTTTCATCCGAAATCCTGAACTGGTACTTAAAACACAAAAGGGACCTGCCCTGGCGGAGCAGTAATGATGCCTATGTCATCTGGTTATCCGAGGTGATCCTGCAGCAGACCCGGGTAGAACAAGGCCTGCCTTATTTTAATAATTTTTTGCAGCATTACCCCACAGTACAAGATTTTGCAGCAGCCAGTGAAACCCAGATCCTTAAACTCTGGCAGGGTCTCGGTTATTATTCCAGGGGCAGGAATATGCTTTTTACCGCAAGGCAGGTAGTGGAGCTGCATGGCGGGATTTTTCCAAACAGTTACGAACAGCTGATCAAACTGAAAGGGATTGGCGATTATACCGCGGCTGCCATTGCCTCTTTCTCGTCCAATGAATCCAAAGCCGTACTCGATGGAAATGTTTTTCGGGTGCTGGCCCGCTATTTTGGTATCGAAACCCCGATCAACAGTACCAGCGGAAAAAAGCAGTTCGCTGAACTGGCACAATCACTTCTGGAAGGGCAGCAGGCATCCCTGTACAACCAGGCCATTATGGAATTTGGCGCCCTGCAATGTAAGCCCAAATCACCCAACTGCAGCATTTGCCCGCTCCAAAACACCTGCTTTGCCAAAAACAAAGACCAGGTGAACTTGCTTCCGGTAAAATTAAACAAACTCAAAAAGCGCACCCGTTATTTCAATTATTTCGTCTGCACCGAAGGCGAAAACATCCTGGTCAAAAAAAGAAGCGCTGGCGATATATGGCAGGAACTGTATGATTTTCCACTCATCGAAACCACTAAAAGTTACCTCGAAGACCAGGAACAATTTGTCAGTATGCTGAAAACCGGCTTTGGTGCAGCCTGCCAGGTACGGACTTTGGCACAGCAAAAACATTTATTAACGCACCAAACTATATATGTTCAATTTTTTGGTTTAGATAATTATATCATTAACTTTAATCAGAATGCAGAAATAAAATGGGTCTCTTTGCAGGAATTTGACGAATTGCCACAGCCTAAAGTGATCACCAATTTCATTTGTAAGCATTTTATTACATAGAAAAACCAAAATTCATGTCAGGTATTAACAAAGTGATTTTAGTCGGGCATTTAGGAAAAGATCCTGAAGTCAGACATTTAGACGGAGGTGTAACTGTAGCCAGTTTCCCATTGGCTACATCAGAGACCTATAACAAAGATGGCAAACGGATAGAGCAAACAGAATGGCACAACATTGTTTTGTGGAGAGGCCTGGCAGAAGTTGCTTCCAAGTATTTGCAAAAGGGCAAGCTGGTTTACATTGAAGGTAAACTGCGCACCCGCTCTTTTGAGGACCGGGAAAAAATAAAGAAGTATGTTACAGAAGTTGTAGCCGAAAACTTTACCATCCTGGGCAGGAAAAGTGATTTTGAACAAACGCCGGTCAGTACAGAAAATACCACGCCTAAAAGCGAGACCGAGTATACCGATCTTACAGATCCATCGGGAGATTTACCCTTTTAAATGAAAAAGGGTGCTGTTTAAGCACCCTTCTATACATTATTCTACAGTTACAGATTTGGCCAGGTTTCTGGGCTGATCTACATTGCAGCCCCTCAGCACAGCAATGTGGTACGACAGGAGTTGTAAGGGTATGGTGGCCAGTAAAGGCAGAAATGCCTCACTTGCATCAGGGATCTCGATGCAATAGTCTGCCATTTTCTTAACCTCCGTATCACCCTCGGTCACAATCGCCAGCACAATTCCTTTTCTCGCTTTTACTTCCTGGATGTTACTGATCACCTTCTCGTACGAAGAGTTTTTGGTCGCGATCACCACAACCGGCATTTCTTCATCAATTAAAGCGATAGGGCCATGTTTCATCTCTGCAGCGGGATAACCTTCCGCGTGGATATAAGAGATCTCCTTCAGCTTTAAAGCGCCTTCCAGGGCTACAGGAAATCCGCTTCCCCTTCCGAGGAACAAGCAGTTCCTGGAATCTTTAAATTTTGCTGCGATTTCCTTGATCAGCTCATTGGATTCCAGCGCATGCTGGATCTTATCCGGAATGCAATCCAGTTCCGTCAGCAGCTCTACCAGTTTAGAATGTGTTAAGGTGCCTTTTTGCTGTGCCATATAAAAAGCCATTAAAGTAAGCACCGTAACCTGGGCAGTAAATGCCTTTGTCGAGGCCACCCCGATTTCCGGCCCGGCATGGGTATACACCCCCGCATGGGTCAGTCTTGGAATAGAAGCCCCTACCACGTTACAGACACCAAAAATGGTTGCGCCCTTTTCTTTAGCCATTTCAATGGCCGCCATGGTGTCCGCGGTTTCTCCCGATTGAGAAATGGCAATCACCACGTCCTTCTCTGTAATGATCGGGTTGCGGTACCTGAATTCCGAAGCGTATTCCACCTCAACAGGGATGCGTGCATATTCCTCAATCAGGTATTCACCCACCAGGCCGGCATGCCAGGAAGTGCCGCAGGCCACAATAATGATGCGGTCAATATTTTTTAATTTATCTGCATATTCCTTAATTCCGCCAAGCTGTACTTTTCCTTCGTTGGGGTATATACGGCCCCGCATGCAGTCCCTTATCGAACGTGCCTGCTCAAAGATCTCCTTCAGCATGAAATGCTCATAACCACCTTTCTCCAGCATTTCCAGTTTAAGCTCCAGCTCCTGGATATAAGGGCTCTGCACCACGTTGTCCAAACGTTTGATCAGCAATTCATCGCGTTTCAAATACGCAATCTCATTGTCGTTCAGGTAAATTACATTTTTAGTATATTCTACAATCGGGGTTGCATCCGAAGCGATAAAATATTCGCCGTCACCTACGCCAATAACCATAGGACTGCCCTTTCTGGCGGCAATCAGTTGCGCCGGCTGGTCTTCATCCATCACAACTATGGCATAAGCCCCGCTTACTTCATTCAATGCCAGCCTTACCGCCTCCAGCAGATCCGTATTGTCATTCTTGTAAACCTCTTCGATCAGATGGACCAGCACTTCCGTGTCGGTATCACTTTTAAATTCATGCCCGCGGCTCAGCAATTCCTCTTTCAGCGTGGCATAGTTTTCTATGATCCCGTTATGGATGATCGTCAGCTTGCCGTTGTTAGAGGTATGGGGATGTGAATTCCTGTCGGAAGGCGCACCATGTGTTGCCCAGCGCGTATGCCCGATACCTATGGTGCCTGATAAATTTTTACCGGCAGCAAAGTGCTCCAGTTCCTGGACTTTGCCGGCTTTTTTATAGATATTTAACCCGGTATCATTGATCAGGGCAATACCGGCGCTGTCATAGCCGCGGTACTCCAATCTTTTTAGTCCTTTAATGACAATAGGCCAGGCTTCTCTATGGCCGATGTAACCAACTATTCCACACATACAATAGGTTTATATTTCGTTGTAAATAAAAATCCCCCGAAAGTAATTATTCTCGGGGGATTTGACCACAAAATCAGCGGAATTTTTAATTTATCTTGGTATAGTAAATATTCAGTTTTATAAGCCTGTCGCCAGTTGCAGGGTCTTTTTTCCATTTATTGATGATGGATCTTGCCGCCGAAGTGACCGAAGGACTGATATTAAATTCTGTAGAAGAACTGGTTGCCAAATAGGTGCCATTATCTTCAGTTTTTCCATCCAATAAGTCCTGGATATAGCTCGTTACCGTAAACAAATATCTTTTCCTAACGGAGTCAAAATAGCCACCAAACAAAACCTCACTGCCAAGCGCCCTTGGATCACCATTATACTGGCCCTGCACACTGTTGTCATTGTCCGGCACATTGGCCCTTTGTCCGGCAATGTCCAGTCTGTATAAAGAAAGTCTTGGTGCGGCACTAAAAGGAAGTGCATCCGTTCCGCTGCTCAGGTCAATGACCAGTTCGGCCTTGTTTACTATGAGCCTTGTATTTGGATTACCACCATTTTCTGGTTTTTTTGAATTGGCAACAAAGTTCTTTAAGTAAGGGAAAGAAATTTTGTTCCTCAATCCGCCCAATCCCTGTAAATAAGTAACGGCATATGGTGTAGCCGGCGTAGGATTGTCGAGCTGGGTTTTAACCGGAGTGCCGGTATAGTCGTGTTTAATGCTCGCTGTTACCGGTCCTGTAGTTGTTCCGATAGGGAAACTTACCGCTACCGTATCGGTTGCTGTAGCTGTTGTTGCATTCTGTCTTTTGTAATAAATTTCAACCTTGCCATCCGTGCCGCTCAGGTTAAAGAACACGATCCCCCCTTTGTCTGTTGTGGTGGCAGTCAGGTGCAGGCCTTTGAACGATTTAAAGAAATTAGCCTGTTTGGATAAGGTAACCGAATCCAGGTTGATGATCTGGTTCTGGATAAAAGTATTGTTCAGTTTGATCCGCATTTGCGGCACAACGGTTTTCAGGGTATCTGCTGCGCCGGCAACAATGTCATTGATCTTGATTTTGGTACTGGGCTTGATTCTCCCGCTAAAAGTTCCAAGCGGTGTAGCTCCAGCAGGCCAGGTTTTATCCGTACTGTAAGAGGTTTCCTGAGCAAGGTCATTCGTCAGCTGTTTCACCGTTACCGTATAAACCGGTACAATGGTATCACCATATAGCTGGGTAGAATAAGGTAAAACCAGCACCGCCGAATCAATCAGGGCATTGGTGCCGAACTTATAACCTGTGTTTGGCAGGCCAACGGCCATCGCCAAAGCCGCTTCCGATTTGCCAAATTCAGGATCGGTCATCACGCCAAGCGGATGTCTGATCAGGCCAACACCCGAGGTCACCTCATCTTTTAAAGTTTGGGAAGCCACCGTAGCCGAATCCATCAGCGTGCCTGTAATGGCATAGTCAGGGTCAAGGTCCAAACCGATGGTATTGGAATCCTTACAGGAAGCAAAAAGAAAAAGACCTATCAACAGGGTTAATAAGTCTTGTTTTGTAAATTTCATATATAATTTAATAATACCTGAGTTTATGCTATTGAAGCCAATTCTTCATTTGAAATCTCCTCATATAAAGCATAGAAGTTTTCAAAATTTTCGGTTAAATTAAAGGCTAATATTGGTTTATTAGAATCTTTAACAAATTTTAACACATCGCTGCCAATATTTTCATCAGCCAGCACCACAGCATCACTATAGCTTACCGCAGCTTTATGCAGGGTGTCGCAGTTCGCATTTTCAAACATTTTGGTGTCTTCAGCTGTCATGGCATTCATGATCGCTTTTTTATGCAGGTCGGCATTTAAGGTCTCCGTGAAACAGTTCTCGTAAATCGAGTAAACCACTTTCGAGTTTTTAAAAGTAGGATCGTTTTTATACGAAGTTTTAATGTATGCCGGTACCAGGGAAGTCATCCAGCCATGGCAGTGTACAATGTCAGGTGCCCAGCCTAATTTTTTAACCGTTTCCAGTGCGCCTTTACAAAAGAAGATCGCCCTTTCGTCATTATCTGCATAAAACTTATCCTCTTTATCCCTGAATACATACTTGCGCTGAAAATAATCTTCATTGTCAAGAAAATAAACCTGCATACGTGCGGCCGGAATAGAGGCTACCTTTATAATTAGAGGGTTATCATTGTCATCAATAATGATGTTCATTCCTGAAAGACGGATAACCTCGTGCAATCTGTTCCTTCTTTCATTAATGTTCCCGAACCTCGGCATTAAGATGCGGATCTCAAATCCCTTATCCTGCATTGCCTGTGGTAGTTGACGGGTAATTTCAGAAATCTTTGTGAGTTCAAGGAAAGGCGACATCTCGTGTGTAACAATCAGTAGCTTCGTTTTTGCCATCTCCATATTCTAAATAAAAATTTATGTTAAAGAAAAGATTATCAAGGGGCAAAGGTAAGCAAAATAATAACATTTATCAATAATATACGCAAGATGTTTTGTTGGGAATGTATAATTAACCAACTTTGCCCCTTGAAATTTTACAGGCTGGTTTGAAAGTTATAAATACCATAGCGGCATTAAAGTCGCTGCTTGAACCAATAAAATTGGCTCAACAGAAAATTGCCTTAGTGCCCACTATGGGTGCATTGCATAAAGGACACGTATCGCTGATCAAAATAGCGCAGCAGCAGGCCGATGTGGTGGTATGCAGTATTTTTGTAAACCCCACCCAGTTTACCGATCCCAAAGACCTGGAAAAATATCCCCGTCCGCTGGAACACGATATGAAAATGCTGGAAGAAGCGGGATGCAACGTGGTGTTCATGCCTGCTGTTACCGAAATGTATCCCCGACCCGAAGTCTGGCAAATCGATCTTGGTCCTGCCGAATTTATTCTGGAAGGGGAATTCCGTAAAGGCCATTACCAGGGCGTAACCCAGATTGTTAAAAAGCTTTTTGATGCCGTAAATCCCGATGTGGCCTTTTTTGGCCAGAAAGATTTCCAGCAGGTGCTCATGATCAAAAACATGGTAGCTTATTTTAACATGCCCGTACAGATCGTTTCCTGCCCGATCATCCGGGAAGAAGATGGCCTGGCCATGAGCTCGCGCAACATCCATCTTACGCCCGCAGACCGTAAAAATGCACTGGTTTTAAGTAAAGCATTGCGTTATGTGCAGGATAATTTTGCAACACACAGCATTCCCGAATTGCTGGAGGCGGCCAGGAAACTCATCAACAGTACCCCGGGTGTGGAGCTCGACTATTTCAGCATTGCCGATGGCGACACCTTGCTGCCAGAACAAAATAAAGGCCATCACCCTATTGTAGCCCTGGTGGCCGCTAAAGTTGGCCAGACCCGCCTTATCGATAATATGATACTGAACTGAGATAAGAAAACCGCTTATTCATAAAATTAGCTAACTTTGCATCATGATTATCGAGATCTTAAAATCGAAAATACACCGTGTTAGAGTAACACAGGCAGAACTGAACTATGTGGGCAGCATTACCATAGATGAAGATCTGATGGACGCCGCCCAGATCATTCCCAATGAGAAAGTGCAGATCGTAAACAACAACAATGGCGAACGCTTTGAAACTTACGTCATTAAAGGCGCGCGTGGCTCCGGTACCGTTTGTTTAAACGGGGCAACTGCCCGGAAAGTACAGGTTGGCGACATCCTGATCATCATGTCTTATGGTTCCCTGCCTATAGAAGAGGCCAGGAAATACCATCCGATCCTCGTATTCCCCGATGACAACAACCATCTTTTAAAGTAGCGGCTATCCTTTCTGTAAAATAATATTATGCAGCCATAGTAATTTGGTGCGGAATTATATAAATTTGGCCTAACTTATTATTTTACAATATTATTATGCGATTTCAATTCAATGAAGAACAATTGATGATCCAGCAGGCTGCCAGGGATTTTGCGCAGACTGAACTCAAACCTGGGGTGATCGAAAGAGATGAGCACCAGAAGTTCCCGGCAGAACAGGTGAAAAAGCTTGGGGAACTGGGCTTTCTGGGAATGATGGTGTCTGAAAAATACAACGGAAGTGGCCTTGATGCCTTGTCCTATGTCCTGGTGATGGAAGAGCTCTCTAAAATAGATGCCTCTGCTTCGGTGGTTGTATCTGTAAATAACTCCCTGGTTTGCTACGGACTGGAAGCTTATGGATCTGATTTTCAAAAAGAAAAATATTTAAAACCCCTGGCTTCCGGAGAAAAGATCGGCGCTTTCTGCCTTTCAGAACCTGAAGCCGGCTCTGATGCCACCTCACAGCAAACCACCGCCGAGGACAAAGGAGATCATTACCTCTTAAACGGCACTAAAAACTGGATCACCAATGGCGGCACTGCTTCTACTTACCTGGTGATCGCACAAACGGACAAATCTTTGCGGCATAAAGGCATCAATGCCTTTATTGTAGAAAAAGGAACGGAAGGCTTTACTGTCGGGCCTAAAGAGAACAAACTGGGCATACGTGGTTCGGACACCCACTCCCTGATGTTTAACGATGTTAAAGTTCCCAAAGAGAACCGCATTGGAGAAAATGGCTTTGGATTTAAGTTTGCCATGAAAACCCTGGAAGGTGGCCGTATCGGCATTGCTGCCCAGGCCCTGGGTATTGCTGCAGGGGCTTATGAACTTGCCCTGGATTATGCCAAACAACGTAAATCATTTGGTAAACCTATTGCAGAACACCAGGCCATTGCGTTTAAATTGGCCGATATGGCTACGCAGATAGAAGCTGCCCGCTTACTGGTTTATAAAGCTGCCTGGTTAAAAGATCAGGGCCAGCCCTATACCCTGGCGGGTTCTATGGCCAAGTTGTATGCCTCTAAAGTAGCCATGGACGTAACGGTAGAAGCGGTTCAGATCCATGGTGGCTATGGCTTTGTTAAAGAATACCATGTAGAGCGTCTGATGCGCGATGCGAAGATTACCCAGATCTATGAAGGGACTTCAGAGATCCAGAAAATGGTGATCTCGAGGGAGATCATCAGGTAAAATAAACAATTCCTGAAAAACCGGGTACCCATGGTATTGGGTACCCGGTTTTTTATGTTCGCTGCTTAATCTTTATCCGTTCCGGCAACGGCATTAAACACAGCTTTGATCAATGCGATCACAATGGCCAGGAAGGCCGCCGACCAAAAGCCCGATGTGCTAAAACCAGCCATTAGGTTATCTACGAGCAAGATCATCAGTACGGTAATGATAAAAGATACCAGGCCCAGGGTCAAAAAATTAACCGGGAAAGTCAAGACCCTCAAGATAAAGCCGATGGTTGCATTGACCAGTGCAATCAGCACTGCGGCAATAATGGCCGTTCCGTAGCCGTCTACATGCACTCCAGGTACAACATATGCCCCTATCAACACGGCCAGGCCCATTAATAAAATTTCTACAATCAGTCTCATAATGTTTAATTTAGCGGTATGGTTAAAAGTTCTGTTAAGCGGGTCAGTTTTTTTGCTGCCTTTTTATTTTTGTTTGCCTGTTCCTCTGCAAATAATAAGCCACTTTTAATTGGCTTTAACAGCGATAGCACCGCTATTGTTTTTAAGCAGATCGAACAAAGCGGTTTGCTGGAGCTGCAACAGCTGAAGCCCGGAGACTCCGCTTTTAACAACCTGGTCGCTGTTTTACAAACGCCTTCTGAAAAAGATACGAGCATTAATGAGGCTCCGGTTGAAGGCCGGTTTAGCGTTACCGACAGCAACCTGGTCTTTATCCCGGCCCGCCCTTTTGTAAGGGGAAGGGATTACCTGGTGATCACGCACCTGAATGCAAAGTTTGGCCAGATGAAAGACCTGCTGGTCGGAGAGTTGAAAAACAGGGTAAAACCCCAGCAAAAACTGCTGACCAGGTAAAAATTTCTTAAATATTTTTTTAATAATTCCCGGCATTCTTGTCTAGATCTGTTAGAGATGAATAGCAGTTTTAAACAATATTTATACAATGATTAGACATTGCTTATACAATGGTTATACAATCAATTATTGTTTAAACACTGTTTTTATAATGTTTAAAATTCGTTTATATTAAGTTTAATACTTAAATTCATCCCTAACTTATTATTTAATTAAAACAAATCAGATTATGGGAAAAGCACCAGATGGCCCATCGGGCCCTGTTTCCGGTAAAGTAGGCAACCATGTCTATTATACGGTAAACGGAGAAAGTTTTGTACGGAGTACACCGGGCAAAAGAACCGGGAAAAAAACGAAAAAAGAAAAAAACAATACTTCGGGCTTTACTAAAGTACAGGCCTTTTTAAAGCCGCTCAAAGACTTGTTGAAAGTAGGCTATAAAGATTATGGCACAAAAACGGGCGGATACAGGGGGGCGGTTTCCTATGCCCTGAAAAATGCGCTCAGGGGCGAATTCCCCGATCGGTATGTAGATCCGGCTTTGGTCCGGGTTTGTGGCGGAGAGCTGCATTTTCCCTTAAACACGGAAATCGTTCTGGAAGCGGGCAATGTACTGCGCTTTAACTGGAGCCCGGAAACCGGTGATAACGGGAATCCCTACGACCAGGTATTTATGCTGGCTTATGCGCTTCCAGACGAAAAGAGGAGGTTGGGCACTAAGGTTGGGGTTTCAACCGGGGCACTTAGAATGAGCGGTACGGATAGCTTGCAGCTATCTGCCCGGAAGGAAGCTGTGGAGTACCATGTGTACATGGGTTTTATAGCAAAAGACAGGTCTTGTCAGTCGCATAGCCAGTACATGGGGACGGTGCTGGTTCCAGCCAAATAGCTATATTTCCTTTGGAAAAAATGTATTCAGCCTTCCGCTGTATGCAATTGGAACCCTGGGAGACCTGGATCTGAATACAGATATAAGCAGCTGATTTCGAGCCGGAATTTTTAGTTTTAAAAATATTTCTTACATTTGCAAAGTAATAGCGGTAAGAGGGGGCAGAAGTCCCCTCTTTTCTGTTATTGGCAAATTGGTTATGCAGGTAGAAAAAAGAGTAACAGAATTAGTTGAGGAGAAGATTTCGGACAGGCCGGAGCTGTTTTTAGTAGAGGTGAAAATGCTGCCAAATCACAAACTTATCATCCATGTAGACGGCGATGAAGGGATCAGTATCCAGGATTGCGCGGCCATCAGCAGACATGTAGGTTTTCATTTGGAAGAAGAAAATGCCATAGAAAAAGCATACAACCTGGAAGTCTCTTCGCCCGGTGTTGGTGAGCCTTTAAAGCTGAAAAGGCAGTACCTTAAAAACATTGGCCGCGAGTTGAGTGTAAAGTTAAACGGGGGCGAGCTGAAAGAAGGGGAATTGCTTAGTGCAGATGACCATGGCATCACCATAGCCGCAAAAGTTAAAGAAAAAGGCAAAAAAGTCCAGCTGGTTGAAACCCGGTTAGGCTTTGATAACATAATAGAAACAAAGGTTTTAATTTCATTTAAATAAAAATGAGCAATATTAATTTAATCGATTCATTTCAAGAGTTTAAAGACTTCAAGAACATCGACCGTCCTACAGTGATCAGTGTGCTGGAAGAGGTATTTCGCAGTATGCTGCGCAAAAAATATGGTACTGATGAGAATTGTGACGTAATTGTCAACCCGGATAACGGTGATTTGGAAATCTGGCGTACCAGAAAAGTGATGGAGGATGGTTTTTCTGAGGATGACGATCTGGAAATTGAACTTGCGGAGGTAAAACAACTGGATCCGGACATGGAAGTTGGCGACGACTACATTGAGCAGATCACTTTGGAAAGCTTTGGCCGCAGGGCAATTTTAGCCGCCCGTCAGACATTGGTTTCTAAAGTTCTGGAACTGGAAAAAGACGAGATCTTTAAAAAATACAAAGACAGGGTTGGCGAGATTGTTACCGGTGAAGTTTACCAGGTATGGAAAAAAGAAACTTTGGTGCTGGATGACGAAGGCAACGAGCTGATGATGCCTAAAACGGAGCAGATCCCTGCGGATTATTTCAAAAAGGGAGATACCGTACGTGCAGTGATCCTGAAGGTGGACATGGTAAATGCCACGCCTAAGATCATCATTTCGAGGATTGCGCCTGAGTTTTTACAGCGCCTGTTTGAAATAGAGGTCCCTGAGATCTTTGATGGTCTGATCACCATTAAAAAGATCGTGCGTGAGCCAGGTGAAAGAGCTAAGGTTGCGGTAGAATCTTATGATGACAGGATTGATCCGGTAGGTGCCTGTGTGGGTATGAAAGGTTCACGTATCCATGGTATCGTAAGGGAGCTGAAAAACGAAAATATTGATGTAATTAACTTTACAAACAACATTTCGCTATACATCACCAGGGCTTTGAGCCCGGCCAAGATCACCTCTATTAAATTAGATGATGAAACCAAACATGCTTCGGTTTACCTGAAGCCTGACCAGGTTTCACTGGCGATTGGCCGTGGTGGCCATAACATCAAACTGGCAGGTAAATTAACCGGTTATGAAATTGATGTATACCGTGAAGCGGGTGAAGAAGATGAGGATGTGGATATTGAAGAATTCTCGGATGAAATCGATAGCTGGATCATCGATGAGCTGAAAGCGATCGGTTGTGATACCGCGAAAAGTGTGCTGGCACTTTCTGTTGACGAATTGGTGAAACGTACCGATTTAGAGGAAGAAACCATCAAAGAAGTGATGAGTATTTTGAAATCAGAGTTTGAATAAAAATGTTCGCCATGGTGTTTACAAAATTATGTAGTAATTAAAAACTAATTGACTACACATGAAATAAACAAGAATAAACGTTACTTTTGTATAAGAATTAAGAAAAAATAGGATATCAATGTCAGACGACAAACCAATAATTTTATTTAAAGCAGTTAAGGAACTTAACGTAGGAATTGCTACGGCCGTTGAGTTTTTAGAAAAGAAAGGCTTTTCTGTTGAGAATAAACCCACTACTAAGCTCTCCCGCGACATGTACAATGCATTGTTGAAAGAGTTTCAGGGCGATAAGATCGTAAAAGAAGAAGCCAATCAGATCGTTATTGGTAAAATTCGTCGTGATGAGCCTGAAGTGACTGAGAAAGTTACGGAAGCACCTAGAAAAAATGTTGAATTTGAAAATGAAGGGATTTTAGTTAAAAACCTGAATGCTTATACCCCTCCTGCTGTAGAGAAGCCAGCGGCTGAAGCTCCTGCTACTGAAAAAGCAGAAGAAAAAGCGGAGGAAGGTGCTTTACCTGGTGTGAAAATAGTAGGAAAGATCAACCTTGATGATTTAAATGCTAAAACACGCCCTGTTAAGAAAGAGGAAACGCCTGAACCGGAACCAAAAACTGAAGCACCTGTTGCTCCGGTAGCTCCGGTTGAGCAAGCACCTGAACCGGTTAAGGAAGTAGAAGTAGAGAAGCCGGTTGAACAGCCTGTTGCAGAAATAAAACCTGAACCTGTTAAGCCTGTGGAAACACCAAAAGCCGAGGAGCAGCCTAAACCGCTTGCCGAGACGCCGGTGGTTAAAACTCCTGAACCATCAGTTGCACCTAAAACAGCTCCTGAGCCTCCCAAAGTGGAAAAACCTGATGAAAACGAAGTGATCAAAGCACGTTCGGTAAAACTTTCGGGTCCGAATATCATCGGAAAGATCACTTTGCCGGTTACACCAGACCGTAAATCACAGCCTGTTGCTTCCTCTGGAGAGAGCGCAGATGCGAAAAGAAAGCGGAAACGCAAAAAAACACCGGGTGGACATCCGGGCCAGCCAGGACAACATGGTCAGCAAGGTGGTGGCCAGCAGGGCAATACCCCGCAAGGTCAGCAACAAGCCGGACAGCCTGGTGCGCCTAAACCTGCGCCAACATTTGGCAACAGACCGGATTTCAGGAACAATACCAACAATACAGCCAACAGGCCTAATTTCAGGAACAATAAACCGGGAGGAGCTCCTGGCCATAGCGGACCTAAAGAAGAGCCTACGGAAAAAGAAATACAGGATCAGATCAAAGCAACACTTGCCCGTTTAAGTGGTGCAGGTAAATCTGGTAAGTTTGCTCAGCGTGCCAAACTGCGCCGTCAGAAACGTGACGATGTAGCCATGTCTGCTGATGAGGCGGCAATGGAGCAGGAACTGCAATCGCGGGTACTTAAAGTAACCGAGTTTGTAACTGCAAATGAACTGGCTACCATGATGGATGAGCCGGTTACAAAGATCATCGCAACTTGTATGAGCCTGGGTATGTTTGTATCCATCAACCAGCGTCTGGATGCAGAGACCTTAACGATTGTTGCAGATGAGTTTGGTTACGAAATCCAATTCGTTAAACCGGATGATGAAAGTGATATCGTTATCGAAGAAGAGGACAGCGAAGAAGATTTATTGCCAAGGGCACCGGTGGTGACCATTATGGGACACGTGGATCATGGTAAAACCTCTTTGCTGGATTATATCCGTAAAGCGAATGTGGTGGCTGGAGAGGCCGGTGGTATTACCCAGCACATTGGGGCCTATATGGTAACTACGCCTACGGGTAAAAAAGTAACCTTCCTGGATACACCGGGCCACGAAGCCTTTACGGCCATGCGTGCACGTGGTGCCAAGGTAGCGGATATTGCCATTATTGTGGTGGCTGCGGATGACGCGGTGATGCCGCAGACCAAAGAGGCCATCAACCATGCGCAGGCTGCGGGTGTGCCATTGGTATTTGCCTTTACAAAAATTGATAAGCCGGGTGCAAACTCAGATAAAATACGCGAACAACTGTCCATCATGAATATCCTGGTTGAAGATTGGGGGGGTAACTTCCAGTCGCAGGAAATTTCTGGTAAGAGTGGTTTAAATGTAGACCTCCTTTTAGAGAAGGTTTTACTGGAAGCAGAATTGTTAGACCTTAAAGCCAACCCGGACAAACGTGCTACAGGTAGTGTTATCGAAGCTACGCTGGATAAAGGACGCGGTATTGTAACTACAGTGCTGGTTCAGGCGGGTACACTTAAGGTAGGTGATCCTATCCTTGCAGGTAGTTACAGCGGCCGTGTTAAAGCTTTATTTAACGAACGCGGACAGAAGGTTGACAAAGCAGGCCCATCGGTGCCGGTACAGGTACTGGGTATGCAGGGCGCCCCTACGGCGGGTGACCGTTTCAACGCACTGGAAAGTGAAGTAGAAGCCAGAGAGATTGCCAACAAGCGTTTACAGCTGATGCGTGAGCAAGGGCTTCGTACCCAGAAACACATTACTTTGGATGAGATTGGCCGTCGATTGGCTATCGGTAACTTTAAAGAGCTGAACCTGATTGTTAAAGGTGATGTGGATGGTTCGATCGAGGCTTTATCAGATTCCTTACTGAAACTTTCTACACCGGAAATCCAGGTGAACATCATTGGAAAAGCAGTAGGTCAGATCTCGGAATCGGATGTATTGCTGGCTTCGGCTTCTGATGCGATCATTATCGGTTTCCAGGTGCGTCCATCAACTGGTGCACGTAAACTGGCCGAGGCGGAACAGATCGATATCCGCTTGTACTCGATCATCTATGATGCGATCAACGAGATCAAAGCAGCGATGGAGGGTATGCTTGCGCCTGAGTTTGAAGAGAAAATTACAGCCAACGTAGAGATCAGGGAGACCTTCAAAATTACCAAGGTGGGTACTATTGCCGGCTGTATGGTATTGGATGGTACGATTACCCGTAACAGCAAGATCCGTATCGTTAGAGATGGAGTGGTGGTTTATACGGGCGAACTGGCTTCACTGAAACGTTATAAAGATGATGTGAAAGAGGTTTCCAGAGGTTACGAATGCGGATTGAACATCCAGAACTTCAATAATATTGAGGTGGGTGACATCGTGGAAGCCTACGAACAGGTTGAAGTGAAAAGGAAATTGTAATTCTTTTAAAATAAAGATAAGGCGCTTCGGAATATTCTGAAGCGCCTTTTTTCATAGCTTTTATATGCCTATACCTAAAGTAATTTATCAGACCTTCAAAAGTGCAGAATTGCCCTTTATCAACAGGCTTGCCATCAAATGGTTAAAGCTTAGGAATAAGGACTATCGCTATGAATTTTATGATGATGAACGGATAGTGTCTTTTATTTTGGAGGCCTACGGAGAAGAGGTGTTAGGGCTTTACCATCAACTAAACATTGGTGCAGCTAAAGCGGATTTTTTCCGTTATGCTATTCTTTATAAAAAAGGAGGGGTGTATCTGGACATTGATGCCTATGTACTGGGCCGGCTGGACGACATCATTAAGCCGGCTGATGCAGCGGTTATTTCAAAGGAGCGGTTCCCCAATATATTTGTGCAATGGGCCCTCATCTATGAAGCAGGCCACCCTTTTTTGAAAAGAACGCTCGAGGTAGTTTTAGAAAACATCAGGCAGAATGCATACCCCAACAGTGTACATTGGATGACTGGTCCTACAGCTTATTCTAAAGCTGTTCTGGAATGTATGGCAGCAGATCCGGAGGCAAAGTACAGGATTCTTGGAGAAGATTATAAAAAGGCCATCAGGCCCCGTTTACCTTTAAGCAAACTGCTTTACAAAGGGCATCAGCACTGGAGAAAAATGGAGCAGACTACTAGTGTATTGAAGTGATTTAACCGCGTTTCACAATTTTGTAGTTCTTGTATTCGAATAAACGCAGACCGGTCATGTTTTCAATCCATTGCAGCAGCTTCCGTTTTAAATTTCGATTGATTTGCTGGGTAGTGGGATCAAATTTGAATTTCCAGTTTGCTTTGCTTATTCTGGCTTTCATTACAGCAGGAGGGCTCTCGTTAAAATGCAGGACTTTATCTGCATTGCCGTAATCAAAATCTTCTGCGACGGATTCTTCCTGCTGAACAAACTGGCCATCGTTATAAAACCGCTTAAAATTATTCATTTTCAGGTTTAGACTTTTAGGTGGTTTAACCCAGCCGTAGTGATACACGTAGGCGTCAATTAGCTTCACTTTAAGCTTTCGGCCATTTATCCTGAAGCCCTGGGCATCTTTATACGAACTGATCCCAGGCAATCTTTTCAATACCCTGATTTCCCGCCTGTACCACCTTCTGGATTCGGCTACAAAATCATAAGCTCCATAAAAATGTTTATATTTTAAAAGCAAGGCATCAATCATAACATCGTCTAGTGTCGCCTCCATTTCTTTTTTAATTACAGGCAGGTATTTTTCATGGATGCATTCATCTCCTTGTATATAAATGGCCCATTCCACATCAGCAGAAATGGCTTGATAAGCCTTATTTGTTTCTTCAGCAAATACACGTCCGCCGGCTTTCAGACTATGGTCCCAGGTGGTTTCAACGATTCTGATCTTTGCTGACCCGATGTCTTTGATCAATTGCAGCGTTTCATCTTCAGATTTCCCAACGGCGACTACAAATTCATCACAAATGGGTAAGATAGATTCTATGGCCTCTGCTATCGGATAATCGTTTAGAATGGCGTTTCGAATAAAAGTAAAACCGGCAACTTTCATAAAATTTGTAAATAAGCGGTGATGATGGGCAAAGATGCAATTTCTAAATGTTAACCTAATGCAGTCATGATCTCATTTACCCGGTTAACATAAGTGTGGTTCTTTAACAGGTTGTCCTGCATCTTTTTGATCATCAACACCCGCTCTTCCGGATGGGAGATGTAATGGTGTGTTTTTTCTATAAAATCGCTGCTTTCGGTAGCAATGACCAGTTCATCTTCTTTAAAATATTTTCTGGCAAATGTGTTGTTACAAATTTGAAATCCGCCAAATGCAGGTGCCGTAAACAACCTTTGATTGAGTAACATGTTATATTTGACCTGTGCATCGGTGTGCAGATTGGGCAGTATGCACGCACGGGCGTACAAATTTTCTGATTCCACAATTTCCGGATCGATCATGTTGTGTTGTGTATATTCCAGGAAATTGCTGAATTCTTTTTTTAAAGGGGCGATAAGGGATTTATAGGCCGTTAAACGACGGGTGGTGTTGCCCAGCCATAGCAAGTCGAACTCGGGTTTAAGTATAGGGTCTGTAAGCTTTGTTTTGTTGATGCAGTGGAGCAGCTGGATTACCTTCAGCCCTAATTCTGTTTCATAACCTGAAAAAAATTGTGCATTGATCTGCTGGTTGTAGGGCGAGCAGATCAATATATTGTGCCTGGAACTGTACCTGTTCAATACCTTTTTCGCTTTTTCAGTCAGGACGCGAATCCGGTCGTCATAGTTACAGGGGGAGTAAAAGGAACCCAAAAGGACCAAGGATGCAGGTTGTAATATATTCAAAGGCAGGTAACGGACATTTTCAACTGCAGTAAAAATAATATCCGGGTTAAAATTTGTCAGTTTGATCTTTTCAGCGGGCCAGTAGGAAATTTTTAATTTATCAAGGTCAAAAAACCGGAAGGAATCTCCCATTTCCACGAAAGCATTTTTAAATCCATTTGCTGCCGTTCTGGCCATATGGTCCGATCCGCTGGCGGTTTCGTAGATGTAAGCGATTTTATTCATGAAAATGCAATTTTCGTCTGGCGGAAAAGTATAAAAAAAAACATACATTCTAAATACTTTGCTAACATAATCATTTCTCTGACTATCGCCATATTCGTAACCTATGGAGAAGATAGTTGTAAAGTTATTTTTGAAAACCCGGTTCAAATGGTCGATAGGAGTTTAACTAAGGTTTATTGCGGATCTGTAGCTGGAAATTGTGTGTTTTTTTATACATTCGGAGAATTATTGGCGGTCATGATTTAGGTGTTCCGGGCATACACAATGATAGGGCTGGCAGCTGACTCAGCTGCTTTTATGAAACCTGATCTTGCACCTGTAAATCAAAAAAATAAAAACTGAATGGATTTCTTTTACAATTTAAGCTATAAAAAACTGCAGGTCAGATCAGATTTCTTATTGTTTCTGTTCAGGAACCGATATAGAAAGCAGCTCCTCAGTTATAAATATGCATTTGAAGGTAAAAAGGGTCTGGAGATTGGTGGGCCCAGTGATTTTTTTAAAACTGAACTTTTGCCGGTTTATGAATGGGCAAAGGAAATAGATGGCTGTAACTTTAGCAACAATACGATATGGGAAGGGGAAATAGACACCAGCCAGTACCGCTATTTTCCAAATAAATCGGGGAAGCAGTATATTATGGAGGGCTCTGATCTTTCTATAATTGAAGATGCCCAGTATGATTTTTTGTTGTCCTCCCATAATCTGGAACACATTGCAAATCCGCTGAAAGCATTGAAAGAATGGATCAGAGTCATAAAGCCTGGTGGGTTTATATTGCTTATTTTACCTGATAAGCGGTATACATTTGATCATAAAAGACCAGATACCACTTTTTCCCATCTGATATCAGATTTTGAATCAGATGTGGACGAACATGATTTAACACATCTCAGCGAAATACTGGCATTGCACGATTTGAGACTTGATCCCGGTGCGGGAAAAGATTTTAACGTTTTTAAGAAAAGAGGTGAAAATAATTTTGAAGTGAGGGGCCTTCATCATCATGTATTTTCATTTGACCTTTTGACACAGGCACTCCGTCATTACAATCTTAACGTTATTGCTAAAAATGATGTCCCTCCGTACCATAAAATAATCCTTGCTCAAAAATAATGGCCTCCCTGTGCTGTTCTTTATGGGAAGCAGAATTAAATTAAATATTCAGCCTAAATGATATGGGGTTAAGAAGCTTAATAGCCAATAAAATAAGAAAATCAAAACTGACAAAAATTGAGATTGAACTGGAAAGGATTCAGGAATATCCTCGTTTTAAAGCAGGTTACACGAATATATTTGGCAAGCCATTTAAATTTCACGATAGCTTAAGTTTTGTCATTACTTATAAAGAGATCTTCATTCATAACATATACGCTTTTAAACCGGTCGCCGGCAAATCTACAATTCTGGATTGTGGCGCAAATATGGGTTTGGGCACGCTGTATTTTGCCAGTAATTACCCGGATCATGTCATTTATGCTTTTGAGCCGGATAAGGAAATCTATCAGATCTTAAAAGAGAATATACAAACGCTTCAATTGGGTAATGTTGTTTTGCTGGAGAAGGCGGTCTGGCAAAAAGAAGAAATCCTGGAATTTTATGGGGATAACGGGATGGGGAGCAGGGCCAATACCCCTTACCTGGACCTGCAGCCAACCAAAATTGAAGCGGTACGGTTATTAGACTACCTTAGCCCGGAAGTGGACTTTTTAAAGCTGGATATTGAAGGTGCAGAAGATGTGGTGTTAAGAGACTGTAAAGACAAGCTGAAGGAACTCGGTTCTTTTTTCTTTGAATACCATAATGATGTGAATCAGGCGCAGACGCTTCATGAATTGTTAGGCATGGTGAAAGATGCGGGCTTCCATTATTATATCAAAGAGTCCTGGACAAGGGCAAGCCCCTTTACGGACAGGGAGGTAATTGGAGGAAATTTTGATATGGCCATAAATATTTTTTGTTATACATGATATCAGTAATCATCGCATCTGCAAATAAGGAGTTTTTAGCTCAGGTTAGTGAAAATGTAAAGCGCACTATTGGTGTTGATTTTGAAATTATAGCTTTTGACAATGCCAGTGGGCAAAAAGGCATATGCGAGGTATACAATCTGGGAATTACAAAGGCGAAATACGATGTACTTTGTTTTATGCACGAAGATATAGAGATCCATACGGGTAATTGGGGAAGATCTGTACTCGATATTTTTGAAGCTCAGCCGAAACTGGGCCTGATAGGTATAGCCGGAAGCCTGTATAAGGCGTTGTCACCTTCTTCCTGGTTTAGCTGGCTGGATCAATACAACCGCTTCAATATGATTCAGCAGTATAAGTTTAGCGATACGGAGATGAAGGTGGTTTACCAGAACCCAAATGAGGAAAAGCTGGCGAAAGTAAATGGCGTAGATGGGGTTTGGTTTTGTACGCATAAAGGAGTAACAGATGAAATCAGGTTTGATGAGCATTTACTTAAAGGTTTTCATGGCTATGACGTTGATTTCTCATTAAGTGTAGCTGAAAAATGGGATGTTGCAGTGACTTTTGATGTGCTGATCACGCACTTTTCTGAAGGGAATTATGATCAGAAATGGATAGAAAGTACCTTGCTGGTTCATGAGAAATGGAAAGGAAGACTTCCCAAAGGCGAAGCATATTTGGCCAAAGGGGATGCGCTGGAATGTGAAAAAAAAGCATTTCTTTTTTTTATAGACCAGATGTATTTGGCGGGCTATACCAAAATGAGCATGTGGCGTATTTTATGGAAAAGTAAAATTTACAACCATTTTGGCTGGGGGATATGCTTTAAGATTGCCAAATATATACGCCGGAAAAAATGAGCTATTTATTTTTTTTCGCTGATTTTATTTTTTTCCAGTAAGCACTGATAAAGAGCTTATAATAAAGTGTTTTGGACGTTAAAGCTGTTTTGAACAGGTGTTCAGTTTGTTTCACCAGTTGCGGGTCAAGAGATGATTTGAGCGGATAATAGGCTTTAAAATGCATTTTAAAAGCCTTGTTGTAGTCCTTTTTGGAAATTAAGCCCCGCTGAAAAAAGGAATTGATAATTTTAAGGGCCTCAACATAGATCAGGCCACTTTTCATGGCTTTGCCGCTTACATCATTTTCATGTTTTCTAAAGTAATTGAGCAACCTGCCGCTGATATGGACTTTTCCCTGTCTGCATAAGTCCATCCAAAAGAACCAGTCTCCACAGAGTTTATAATTCTTGAATTCCGGCGATATCTTAGGAAAGAAATCCCGTTTCCATAGCACCATACTGGCATTATAGATTGGATTATGCAGCAACATCCTGTTTTTCATAAATGCGTTGCCGTCTGTTATCTCTGATAAGTAATGATCATGGGAAACCCAGTTGATCTTGTTTTCATCCTGAACGCAATAAGATTGACAATAGCTGATTACGCAGTTTTCATCCTTTTCTATACCATCGACCAGGTATTCCAACAGGTTAAGTTCACACCAGTCGTCACTTTCAGCTATCCAGATGTATTCGCCTTTTGATAAACTGATTCCTTTCTCCCACTGTTTAAAAGTGCTTCCGGTATTTTCTTCATTGTAAACAATTAGAGAGACTTTTGGATGTGACCTGTATTGTTCTATTATGGTTTTACTATGATCAGTTGAACAATCGTCCATAAGGATCACTTCAAAATCCTGGAAGCTCTGATTGACTACGCTTTCAATTCGCTGAACTAAAAAAGCGGCATGATTATAATTGGGAATAATTACGGATACTTTAGGCATGTGATGTGGAATGTGACTGAAAATAATAAAAGGAATGAATTGTTGCTGACAGGATGAATAAGAACGGACTAAGCAGACAGCCTGCCTTTCTTTTCAATCGCTATAATCGCTTGTTGAACCGGATCATCTCTGAATTCCATATGAAGTAAATATCTGATGATGTCTTTATGATGGCTGCGTTTTCTTCTGGTAGAAGCAAATAAAACTTTATAAAATGAAATCATTAAGAGGCCTAGCCTGTTCCATGGGTTTTTATCGAGCTGATGCTTTAAATCCCTGACAAAATGATATTTGGTTAAGATCTTACTGCATTCCTCAAAACCAGCTATTAATGAATCCCTATAGCTTGTTTCCAGTCTTTGCTGAGGAATATAATGATGAAAGACCAGTATGGGATCGTAGAAAAGTTTATAGCCTCTTAAAATGAGTCTCTGGCAATATTCAGAGTCTTCGCCAGCGGAAAGCTTTTCTCCGTTTCTGCCGGTAAGCAGAGAAGAAAATTCTTTGAAGGTATCTTTGTAGAGTGCCGTTCTTGTGCCCATGCCCGCCCCCCATAGGTAGCCTCTTGAAAAAGTCACATCGCCAATAATGTCTCCTTGTTTCCCAACGGCATATCCTTCTGCGTATTCATCAAACCAGGATGGAAATATGCCTGTATCATTTGTTTTGACTGATTGGCCGCCTACTGCTCCAATGGACGCATCTTTTTCGAGTATCGTATAAGTGTGTTGGACATAATCGGGAGCGAGCCAGTTGTCGTCGTCACAGATGATAAAATATTCGAATGAAGCAAGACTGGTGCCTTTTTCCAGCGCATTTATTTTTCCCGGCGTTGCTTCCAGGGATACCCTGAAACCGACATCTGGCAGATGATATTTCGCCCACTCTTTTCTGGCAGTATCAGCAGAGCCGTCTGTTGAGGCATTGTCAATGACGATGACCTCCCATTTGATATCACCAGTTACGGATTGTCTGGAGAGGTGCGCAAGTGTATCAGGTAATCTCCCGGCGCCGTTATAAGTACAGATCAGAACTGTTATACCCTTTTTATTCATTGCATGCTGGCGTAGATCATCCATCAATTTCGGCTCACCTGATTTATCAGATCTTTGAATCCGGTGCCTATATTAATAGATCAATTGCTAACTTTGCCAAAGTTAACAAAATGGTTCTTTTCTTATAAAGAATAAATTCTTATTTGGAATATGCTGGATAAATACCCCAAGATAACTGTTGTTACCCCTTCGTATAATCAGGGTGCCTTTTTGGAAGATACTATTGTTTCTGTTCTTGGCCAACAATATCCCAATCTGGAATATATTATTATTGATGGTGGAAGCACGGACAACTCGGTTCAGATCATTAAAAAATATGAGCAGCAACTGGCGTATTGGGTGAGTGAAATAGACAATGGACTTTATGATGCGGTGCAAAAGGGTTTTGCGCGGTCAACAGGGGAGATCATGTGCTGGATAAACTCTGATGATATGCACCATAGGAAGTCTTTAGTTACTGTGGCAGAATTATTCGCCTCATTGCCTGGAATTAACTGGATAATGGGTGCTAATACTTTTTATGATGAAGCGGGTAAAATGTTTATTCCTGATCCTGATATGTTTTATCACCGCTGGTCAAAATGGCGGATGTATGATCTCGACGGCAGGTTTATTCAGCAGGAATCTGTTTTTTGGAGACGCAGTTTGTGGGAGAAGGCCGGAGGATATGTAGACAGGGACCTTTCCCTTGCGGGGGATGCAGATTTGTGGTTGCGGTTTTTCAGGCATGAGCGTTTATATACCACAACGTTTATGCTTAGTGGGTTTAGGGTGAGGCGTAGTCAGAAGAGCAAGGATAATTTTAAAGAATATGTGGATGAGCTGAAAATGCTTGTTAAAAGAGAACTAAAACTTGGAAATGCCGGCTATTATTTATCCTTCATGCGTATCATCAGGTTCATTGCAAAATTGATCCCAATCCAAAAATTGAAGCATAGGCTTATTTACAGGGTGATGGGCATTACACCTAAGTTGACATATTCGCCCGGAACCGGCTATGACTTTGACCATAAATACAAACTATAAGTTTTTTTTGGGGAGGAATAAGTAGATCGCTTTGATAAAGATTTTTAATATTTTCCAGGATGCTGAATGCTTTTTTATCGCCAGTACCTGCTTAATTCTCTTGTTTTCCAGTTCCGAAAGTTGTTCGTAATCAGCAATAAACAGCGGGAAATACTTGTTCATCGAAATGCTGCGTTCTTCATATAAGGTTTTATAATTGGCAGAATCGGAGGAAAGTCCGTTGCCATCATAAATTGTAACCAGTAGGTTCAAATGTTTATAAGAGGCGTTTCGTTTGCATATGGCATAAATCATGAATTCCCAGTCGGATGCAATCCTGAAATGCTCATTGTAATAAAAGAATTTATCAAACAGTATTCTTTTGATGAAAGTAGCCTGGTGGGACAGGTTATCTGTGACAAAAAAATTGAAGCTGAGTTTTTCAGGGAATACGACCTTCGTGCTTTTTTTTGTGCGTTCAAAAATAATGTCACCGTAATAAATGTCATGGGTGCCGTCTATTTCCCGGGCAATTTTCTCCAGTACCTGTTCGTCGGCGAGGCAATCTCCGCTATTTAAAAATAGCAGGTAATCGCCCGTTGCTCTTCTGATCCCCTTATTCATGGCATGGTAAATCCCATGATCAGGCTCGCTTACCCAATAGCTGAAATGATCCTGATGCTCCTGTAGCAATTGTTTACTGCCATCTGTACTGTTCCCATCTATTAATATAAACTCCATGTTTTTAAAAACCTGGCCTATAACGCTGTTGATCGTTTTTTGCAAACCAGCCTTATTATTGTAGTTGACGGTAATTATTGAAATTTTGTCACGCATAACAGCCATTATAGGGATTGATTTTGGTGTGGAATAAACTCCGAAGATAATAATCGGGATTCAAATATGTATTATTGCAGTTCAATGTTGTTGGATAAATAGATTGATTCCATGAAAAAAATTGCCCTTATTGTGCAGCGGTATGGTTTAGCCGTAAATGGCGGTGCAGAACTTCATTGCAGGATTTTGGCAGAGCAGCTGAGATCCTCCTATGATGTAGAAGTATTGACTTCGTGTGCAAAAGAATATACCACCTGGGCAAATGCATATCCTGAAGGTCCATCTGAAGTTAATCGCATCAAATTAAAGCGGTTTGCGGTGCCCTATGAGCGGAATCCTGTTAAATCGCGAAGGTTGTTTAAGAAAATGAGGTTGAACAGGATTTTTCCTTTTTATGGAAATGCGCAGGTTTTGGCAGAGGAGTGGTCTAAACAACAGGGCCCTTACCTGCCGGGCCTGATCAGCTATCTTAAAGCCCATGAAAAGGATTATGATGCACTGATCTTTTTTACTTATCTGTATTATCCAACTTTTTGTGGCTTGAGGGTTGCTCCTCATAAATCCATACTTATTCCTACTGCACATGATGAATCGGCAATTCATCTTCCTGCATACAAGGAGTTTTTTAAATTGCCTGCCGCAATATTATACAATACGCTGTCTGAAAAGAAGCTGGTGAATCGTTTGTTTAACAATGAGGAAATTTACTCAGACATCGTTGGTGTCGGTATGGATGAAGTTGCTGAAAAGGATATCCCTGTTGCTGCTGAGATTTTAGGGTCTGAAGACCGGTATTTAATTTATATCGGCAGAATTGATGCCGGAAAAGGGTGTGAGTTGATGCTCGATTATTTTTTAAAGTATAAAAAGTTAACAGGTCACCAATTAAAAATGGTGTTGCTGGGAAAGTCATTTATGAAAATTACTGAACACCCCGATGTGATTTATCTGGGCTTTGTGGAGGAAGACATAAAGCGGGCCTTACTAAAACAGGCAGAGGCCCTGATCATGCCTTCGTATTATGAGAGCTTATCCCTGGTTACGCTGGAGAGCATGCAGCTTGGTGTACCGGTTATTGTAAATGCGCGTAGCGAAGTTTTAAAAGACCATGTAGAAAATAGTGGTGCAGGATATGCTTTCACAAGTTTTCCTGGTTTTAAATTCGCTGTGGATGAGGTACTAAATAATGAGCAGATGCTCGGGTTGATGCGGTTAAAGGCTAAAAAATATGTCAATGATCATTACAACTGGAAGCTGGTACTTCACAAAATAGAAAAAGCAGTTACAGCGATATCGGGTTAATTTTATTCTTCAAAAGTCTGCATATCTATCAGTCTTTTGTACAGACCTTCATTTTTCATGAGTTCGATGTGAGAACCCTGCTCCACTACTTTCCCTTTATCCAATACAATAATGGTATCGGCATTCTGGATGGTGGACAGGCGGTGGGCAATAATTAAAGAAGTACGGTTTTCCATGAGTTTGTAAAGCGCATCCTGTACAAGTTTTTCTGATTCGGTATCCAATGCTGAAGTGGCCTCATCCAATAACATGATCGGAGGGTTGCCCAATATAGCCCTTGCGATACAGAGTCTTTGTTTTTGTCCCCCTGATAAACGGATGCCACGGTCTCCCACAAAAGTTTGGTAGCCATCTTCTGAATCCATGATAAAATCGTGGGCATTGGCTATTTTAGCTGCCCTGGTCACTTCTTCAAGAGTGGCTTCTGGTTTGGAAAAGGCGATGTTATTGAAAATGGTATCGTTAAATAAGATCGATTCCTGGTTTACAAAGCCCATCTGGCTCCTTAAAGAATCCGTATTTACATCTCGTATGTTTACGTCGTCAATATAGATGTCCCCTTTTTGTGGTTCGATAAACCGAGGTAACAGGTCCATTAAGGTAGATTTTCCGCCTCCCGAAGGACCTACAAGGGCAACTGTTTTGCCTTTGGGAATTTCTATATTGACCTGATTTAATACGGCGCGTTCTCCATAGGCAAAGGATACATCGGTAAACTTTATCGATTGTTTAAAAGATTTTATGACCACTGCATCAGGTTTATCAACCATTTCGGGTTTGGTATCGATCAGATCTAACACACGTCTGCCAGCCGCTAATCCGGTATGTATGGCACTAAACGCATCAGACAGTGCTTTTGCAGGGCGGGTAACCTGAGAGAAGATAGCGATATAGGCAATAAATTCTGATGAGGTCAGGGAAGATTGCCCCGTTAATACCATAGAACCACCAAAATAGACAATTCCGGCTACCATCATTACCCCCAGAAATTCCGATACGGGAGAAGCCAGCTGTTGCCTGCGAACCATTTTTCGGGTAATGTTAGAATAGTTGACGTTCTCCTGGTGAAAACGGGCTTTGACATATTCAGTAGCATTAAAGGCTTTCACGATTTTAATGCCGGACAAGGCTTCATCCAGGTATCCCAGCATGGTGGCGAAGGTTTCGTGTGCTTTGGTAGCCTGCTGCCGTAAACGTTTTACGATTTTGGCTATAATCAATCCTGATATGGGAATAACCAGTAAAGAAAATAAAGTGAGTTTTACCGATATGGCAAACAGGAAGATGATATATACAATTAATGTTACCGGTTCTTTAAATACAACCTGTAAAGTATTGGTCACCGTAAATTGTACCACCTGTACATCTGAGGAGACTTTGGAGATGATGTCTCCCTTGCGCTGGCTGTTAAAAAAGCCAATGTGTAGATTCATCACATTGTTAAAAACAGATTTTCTTAAGCTTAACAAGGTATGGACACGAAGATCTTCCATAATCCTGTTAGAAAAGTATTTAAAGATATTAGACAACAGTACCGAGATCACAATAACAATGCACACAAACTTTAAGGCCCCCTGAGGGCCATAGTTCGTTACATAATAGTTTGTTTCTTCCCTGAAACGCGCCATAATATTCCACCAGTCTTTATCTTGGATGCTAACTGGATTAATGGCTTTTGCGCTTGCTATAACAGCCTGACTATTAAATAAGGTGTCCAATAGCGGAACGAGCAAAGCCAGGTTTAATGTATTAAACAGGATATAAAGCAGGGTTGTAATGACATAAGGGATGGCAAATTTTTCAATCGGCTTTGCATACGCTAATAATCTGAAATAGTCTTTCATTTAAGAATTTGAAATTTACCAAAGGTAAGGATTTACAAGCATGTTCAAAATAAGGGCATCATGGGTACTTTATCTACAGTGCTGGCCTGCTAAGAATAAAATTTGTTTCTTTGTAAATAAGGAAGCTGTAATGAATACCCATTTGTCACTTATCACAGAAATTAAGCAAGGAAATTTTAATGCTTTGGCCAGGGCAATCACGCTTGTGGAAAATGACATTGCTCCGGCTGCGGCATTGTTAAGGGCCATAGAGCTGGATGCTAAGGTTCCGGTGATTGGCATTACAGGGCCGCCGGGGGCGGGTAAAAGTACACTGGTTAACGCGCTTACTGCGCAAATGGTTAAACAGGGGAAAAAGGTGGCGATCCTGGCTGTTGATCCTACATCTCCTTTCAATTTTGGTTCTTTGCTCGGAGACAGGATCAGGATGTCCCAGCAATTCAATAACCCTGATGTTTACATCCGGTCGCTGGCCACCCGGGGTGCATTGGGTGGGATTTCTGCAAAAACAATAGAGATTGTAGATGTGCTTAAGGCCGGTGGATTTGACCTGATACTGGTGGAAACCGTGGGTGTCGGACAATCAGAAGTGGAAATTGCGGGGCTTGCTGATAAGACCGTCGTTGTCCTTGTGCCCGAATCGGGGGATGAAATCCAGCACATCAAATCGGGATTGATGGAGATTGCCCAGGGCTTTGTGGTGAATAAGGCCGATCGGGATGGCGCGGATGCTTTTGCCAATAAGCTGAAAAAACTGGTTTACCAGCAGCACCAGGTGATCCCCGTTTTTAAAACAGTAGCAGATAAAGAACAGGGCATTGCAGCGTTATGTGATTGGTTGCTGCAGCCTGTGCAGGCGACAGACGACCGCAGGTCTTTTTTAATGACAGAAAAAGCGTTTAAAATTATACAGCATTACCGCATGGCAGATCTGGACAGGAAGAAACTGCAGGAAGCCATTGCCGGAGCAATGAAAGACCCGGGTTTTAACATCTATCGCTTTACGGACAACTGGATCTGATAGCGGCATCATTTGTGTGCGGTTTCGTTAACGTTAAATCTGTTTATTTTAAATACCTGGCCTTTGACTGTCGCATTTGGTTATTGACCTGTCTTAAAAAAAGGACTTTGCTGTATCATGGATTAGGACAATAGATAAAGCGGTTTTTAATCGGATATGTAATTTTAAATGAACAGGAAGGTGTACTTTAAACACGTTTTGTAGCTGAATTATTTTTTTTGGTGCTGTAAAAATGCCTTTTTTGACCAGTTAAGCGTTGTTTTTTTTGCTTAATTATCCTTAAATGAGCTTATTTATTGATTCTTTAGAAGTTTGGAACGGAGTTTGTATAAGTGTTTTGAGAATTTAAAAATTTGTTTAATTTTGCTACACAAAAAAATTATACAATTAAAATTTGTTTAACCTTAAAAAAGAAAATTATGAATTATTCTACTTTAAAAAAGGGTCTAGCAGTTTCTTTTGTTGCTTTAATGGGAGCTACTTCCATTGCTAGCGCACAAGATGCAGCTGCGACTTCTTCTTCTGCCAAGGTATTTGGTGGAGGCGGTCAGTACAGAACGTGGTCTTTAGGTGTTAACGGTGGTGTTCTATCTCCATTTGTTGCTATCGGTGGATCAAACGATTTTACTAATGCTGACGTAAACCTGGGTTACGGTATCTCTTTGAGAAAACAATTTGGTCACGTAATTGGCGTGGAAGGTAATGTTTTCCGTGGTAAAGTATCTGGAAACAACAAAGATGCTCCTAGTGGTATGGTAAACGGTATCAGTGAATTTGAAACTGAATTGGCTTATGCTGCAGATTTAAGAGCAGTTTTCAACATTGGATCTATTGATTTCCTACGTCGTGAAAACTCTGTTAACTTCTTCTTAACTGCTGGTTACGGTGCTGCTGCTTACAGAACTGCATTGAATGGTGCTGATGTGAAAGACGTACCAGAAAACAAAGGTGATAACGGTGATAAAAAATACATCAAAGAAGCTTATATCCCGGTTGGTGCTGGTGTTAAATTCAAAGTTTCTGAGCGTGTATCCTTTAACTTAGGTTATACCATGCACTTCTTAGACGGAGATAACTTTGATGGTGTTTACGCTAAAGGTACTTCCAAAGATAAATTCTCTTATGGATATGCTGGTTTAGAATTCTCATTAGGTTCTAAATCTAAATCAAACATTGACTGGGTTAACCCATTGGCTGTAATGTATGATGAATTGAAAGATCCTTCATTACGTCAGGAAGTTGAAGCTTTGAAAAACCGTGTGTCTAACATCGAAAAATCTGTTGAAGATTTGAAAAAAGATAGCGATGGTGACGGTGTAGCTGATCAGTTTGATAAATGCCCAGGTACTCCAGCTGGTACTGCTGTTGATGGTTCAGGATGTCCTCTACCTAAAGCACCAGAGCCTACTGCTGTTGCAACTGGTAACTTAACTGGTTTTGAAACTATCCAATTTGAATTCAACTCTTCAGTTTTAAAAACTGAGTCTTATCCTACTTTAGATAAATTATCTTCAGTATTGCGTGAAAACGGTGGTAAAGTAACTGTAAACGGTTACGCTTCAAGCGAAGGTACTGCTGCATACAACCTGAAATTGTCTAAAGACAGAGCTAACTCTGTTAAAACTTACTTAGTTAACTCTGGTGTTAACGCTAGTCAAGTTGTAACTAAAGGTAATGGTGAAGCTAACCCAGTTGCTTCTAACGATACTGAAGAAGGTCGTATCCAGAACCGTCGTGTTGAATCAGCTAGAAACTAATATTTCTAATTAAATACGAAAAAAGAGGGCTTCAGTTTTGAAGCCCTCTTTTTTTTATTTATACCTTTGTATAAGTATGTATCTATTTAGAAAAAAAGACCCGAACAGGCCTACAAATATCAACATCAAAATCATGCATATCATTAATGCAACGGCTATCATTATGTTTGCAGCGGGGATATTGTGGAAGCTGATCGAGACTTTCTTTTAACGGCGGATAGCTTCATGATCTTTAAAACAATCTTCTCATGAAAAAAATAATAAATACCACAAATGCCCCTGCTCCAATCGGACCATATAACCAGGCTACATTGGCCGGAGGTTTTTTGTTCCTGTCCGGACAGATCGCCATTAATCCTGCCTCGGGTGAACTGGTTCAGTCTTCTGTTTCGGAAGAGACCCATCAGGTGATGAGAAATATTAAAGCCGTGTTACTGGAGGCTTCTTATGGTTTCGGAGATGTGGTTAAAACAACCATTTTCTTAGCTGATATGAATTTGTTTGCTGAAGTAAACGAGATTTACGGCTCCTATTTTGAAACCGACTTTCCTGCCCGGGAGACCGTTGCGGTTAAAGGCTTGCCTAAAGGCGTTAATGTGGAGATTTCCATAACCGCATTTAAAGGTTAATGCTTTGCCGAAATCAAGTTTACGGTATTTTTTCGCTGGCATTTCATCTGCTGTCATTTGGGGATTTTTCTCTATTCCTTTAAGAAACCTGAAGGGTTTTCCTGCGGAAGAGATCTTGTATTACCGTATTTTTACTTCCCTGCTGGTCATCTGGCTGACCATCTTTATATTCAGAAAAAAACAGCTTAAAGCGGATCTGGCGTATTTATCAGCCATTGATCCCAAACAAAGGCGAAATATTTTATTGCAGCTGCTGGGGGCTACACTCTTGCTGACCGGCAACTGGTATACGTATATTTTTGCCGTAAATAATGTCAGCTTGCAATCGGCTGCCTTTGCCTATATGGTTTGTCCGCTGATCACAGCCTTTGGCGGGTTCCTGATTTTAAAGGAAACACTTTCCCGCTTAAAGCTGGTATCGCTTGGTATTGCTTTATTGAGTATTTTACTCCTGGCTACTGGCTCGTTTATAGAGGTCTTGTGGTCGGTAATTATTGCTACCTTGTATGCTTTTTACCTGATCATCCAACGCAAAATGCAGCATCTGGACAAATTAAATATACTTGCAGTTCAAATTGGTTTTGCAGTAATACTGATGCTGCCCTTTTACCTGGCCAGACATAACGGGATCCCGCAGGATTTGTGGTTTTGGGGTAACATTATAATAATTGCTGTTTTCTTTACCGTTATACCCCTGTTTTTAAGTTTATACGCGTTAATCGGCATTCCATCATCTACATTGGGTATTATCATTTATACCAATCCGATCATTGCTTTTGCTGTAGCTATTTTTTATTTTGATGAGCAGTTAGATGGGCACAAGTTGTTTGCTTACCTACTGCTGCTTGCATCGGTAGTTGTATTTAATTGGAGCATTTTAAAAGATATCCTTACATTTAAGCGGAAACCATCAAATATTTAAAGCTTTGTTTGCATCTTCCTTAGCTACAACTATCGAATTTTTAAAGGGTGTAGGACCCAGGCGCGCTGAACTTTTACAGAAGGAGCTTGGTATCTTTACCTATGAACAGCTGCTCAACTATTTTCCTTTCCGGTATATTGACAGGACCAGGTTTTATAAAATTAATGAGTTAAGTGCAGAGCTTCCTTATGTTCAGGTGTTGGGAAGGATTACCGCCAAGGAGCAAACCGGAGAAAAGCATAAAAAACGGATAGTAGCTAAATTGACGGACGAAACCGGTACGCTTGAACTGGTATGGTTCCAAAGTTTAAAATGGGTTGACGAGCATGTAACAAAGGGTAAGGTATATATTGTTTTTGGTAAGCCCACGGTTTTTAACGGCAACTTCAGCATTTCGCACCCTGACCTGGAAAACTATCCGCGGCCTGCAAATGTTACGGGAAATTTAAGGCTGCAGCCGGTTTACAATTCTACAGAGAAATTAAAGAAGTCTTTTCTGGACAGTAAAGGTATCCAGAAATTGCAGGCCCTGTTGCTGGAGCAATATCTTTACGAGGTTAAAGAAAACATACCACCTTATATCCTTCAAAAATATCAGCTGATCTCCAAAAGGGAATCGATCTTAAATATTCATTTTCCTAGAGATGTGAAGATATTGAAGCAGGCGGAAAGCAGGCTGAAATTTGAAGAGCTTTTTTTTATACAACTGCAGTTGCTGCACAATAAGCAGCTCCGGGAACTGAAGTTTAAGGGACATTTGTTTGGCAGTGTCGGAGCGCGGGTAAATACATTTTACAAAGAGATCCTTCCCTTTGAACTCACCAGTGCCCAGAAACGGGTTATCAAGGAAATCAGGCTGGATACGCAGCGTGGCATTCAAATGAACAGGCTGGTGCAGGGAGACGTAGGGAGTGGCAAAACTGTGGTGGCCCTGATGAGTATGCTGCTGGCCAGTGACAATGGATACCAGGCCTGTATGATGGCCCCTACGGAGATCCTGGCCCGCCAGCATTATGAATCTATTGTTTCCTTGCTGAAAGACCGCTTGGTTAAGGTGGCTATACTTACTGGCAGTACGACAAAGAAGCAAAGGACTTTGCTGCATGCGGGGCTTGAAGCCGGTGAAATAGATATATTGGTGGGAACCCATGCTTTGATTGAGGATAAGGTGGTGTTTAAAAACTTAGGGATGGTGGTGATTGATGAGCAACACCGCTTTGGTGTGGAGCAAAGGGCAAAGCTTTGGCGCAAAAATGCCATACCACCACATATTCTGGTGATGACTGCTACGCCCATACCACGGACATTGGCCATGACCATGTATGGTGATCTGGATGTGTCTGTGATCGACGAACTTCCTGCAGGCAGGAAGCCTATTGAAACCAGGCATTTGTTTGAAGGGCAGCGCCTGAGGATGTTTGGCTTTATGAAACAGGAAATTGCCAAAGGCAGGCAGGTCTATGTGGTTTACCCATTGATCAAGGAAAGCGAGAAACTGGACCTGCTGCATTTAGAAGCCGGGATAGAGCAGATGGGATACCAGTTTCCACGACCGGATTACCAGATCAGTATCGTACACGGTAAGATGAGCAATGCGGACAAGCAATATGAGATGCAGCAGTTTATTGATGGAAAGAGCCAGATCATGGTGGCTACGACGGTTATAGAGGTTGGCGTTAATGTGCCCAATGCATCTGTGATGGTCATTGAAAATGCGGAGCGTTTTGGGCTTTCACAATTGCACCAGCTGAGAGGCCGGGTGGGTCGTGGTGCAGAACAGTCTTTTTGCATCCTGATGTCGGGTAATAAATTAAGTGCAGACGGAAAACTGCGGCTGGAGACCATGGTGAAGACGAATAACGGATTTGAGATATCGGAGATCGATCTGCAGCTTCGCGGGCCTGGTGATATTACCGGAACGCAACAGAGTGGTGTGCTGGAATTGAAGCTGGCAGACCTGGCAAAAGACCAGCTCATTTTACAGGAAGCAAGAAATACGGTCATTGCAATCCTTGCGGCAGACCCACATCTGGAATTGCCGGAAAACAGTTTGCTGAAGACTTACTTGTCTAAAAGAAAAAGCGGCATTGCCTTCGATAAAATTTCCTGATTAATCTTCATCACTTCCCGGTAAGGAACCTGCCCCCGAATAGGCGCCCTTACGGATAACCGGCATTTTGAGGTATTTGTACAGTTCGTCCAGGTGCATCAGGCTGCCATTGGTCAGGTTCCCTAAAAAGATGACGACAATGTCTTTCTGGACATCGCGCACATAAATGTGCCTGAAGCCATGCCACCAACCGGTATGGTAAACAACTTTCTGGCCCTTACTGCCATCGAACATACGCCAGCCGTAACCATAATTGAAATGACCGTTTACAGGTTTGTTGCGGCCCTTGAAGGCAGAATCGAGGCTTTTTTGCGTAAGCAGGCGGCCGTTCTTTAAATACTTGTCATATAAAACCAGGTCGTGCAAAGTACTGTAAATGCCTTTGTCACCTACAGGGCCATCTAAGAAATTCTGGGCAACGGAATAGCGCCAGGTACGGTCGTGGCCTACCACATCTACAGGGATTTTTTCATATTCTGTGGTTGAATAGACATGCGTATGTTTCATCCCGGCAGGTTTAAATACATATTCCATCATGTACTGGGAAAAGCGCTTGCCGGTTATTTTTTCTACGATGGCGCCCAGCACCATAAAGTTGGAGTTGTTGTAATGGAAACGGTTATTGGGTTTGGTGTATGGGTTGGGTTTTTTCTCCGCAATAATTTCCATAACTTCCTGGTTGGATACCCCCTTTTTCATGTTGCGTTTTTCTTTACGCCAGATGTCGTCGATGAAATAAACATAATTCATCATCCCGCTGCGGTGTGACAGCAGTAATTCTACAGTGATCCCATCGTAGGGGAAGTTGGGATAGAATTTTTTTACATCGTCGGTTAGTTTTAGTTTCCCGGCTTCAACCAATTGCATGATGGCAACACCTGTGAAGGTTTTGGTGATGGAGGCCAGTTCAAATTCTGAGTTGATTTTGAGGCTGTCCCTGTGCAGGTAATCTGCCCAGCCGATCGCTTTTTCGTAAAGGATCTTTCCGTCTTTCGCCACCAGCATATTTCCATTGAAGCCATATTTTTTATGCAGGTTCTGTACAAAATCTGCAATCCATTTGTCTCCTTTAGCGGGGTTATACAACAACAACAGGCTATCGGCTTTGTCGTCTGCTGCAACCCTTACTTTTTTATCAGCTTCGGCCTTTTTAGCTTTTTCTTCGGGAGTTGAACAAGATGAGCAGGATAAAATGGTTATGGACAGGATCAGGGTTAGCAGATGAAACTTCATGAAGAATTGCAATACGGGTTAAAAAGTCGAAAATTAAGGATTTTTAACCCTTTAAACGTAAAAGAGTTTTAAACATTATATCATTTGTGTTTTATTAGTTACATAAATACAATCCAATGAGGTACAAAAACCTTAAATTTGCGGCATTAAAATAAACACTATGAATTTTAGAACCGAACACGATACGATGGGTGAAGTGCAGGTGCCTGCTGATAAATATTGGGGTGCTCAAACTGAACGTTCAAGAAATAACTTTAAGATTGGCCCGGAGGCTTCTATGCCTAAGGAGATCATTCATGCTTTTGGCTATCTGAAAAAAGCAGCAGCACTGGCGAATACTGAACTCGGTGTTTTAACACCCGATAAAGCGGACCTGATCGCAAAAGCCTGTGATGAGGTCATTGCGGGAAAACTGGATGATCAGTTTCCTTTGGTGATCTGGCAAACAGGTTCGGGTACACAAAGTAACATGAATGCCAATGAGGTGATTGCTTATCGTGCGCATGTGTTAAATGGTGGTACACTGGCCGACGGGAAAAAAGTGCTGCACCCAAATGATGACGTGAATAAATCCCAGTCTTCTAATGATACTTATCCAACCGCGATGCACATTGCAGCTTATAAACAAGCTGTAGAAGTTACGCTTCCGGGGCTGGAGAAATTGCATCAGACGCTTGTTGCAAAGTCTGAAGAATTTGCCAATATCGTTAAAACCGGCCGTACCCATTTTATGGATGCAACTCCTTTAACACTTGGACAAGAGTTTTCTGGTTATGCACAGCAGGTAAGCAATGGCATCAGAGCCGTTAAAAATGCCCTGGTTATGATTACTGAGCTGGCACTGGGCGGTACTGCAGTGGGCACAGGGTTAAATACCCCTAAAGGTTATGATGTTCTGGTTGCAAAAAAAATAGCTGAATTGACAGGTTTACCTTTTGTAACCGCGCCCAATAAATTCGAGGCATTGGCAGCACATGATGCGATGGTGGAACTTTCGGGGGCTTACAAGCGCATCGCTGTATCTTTAATGAAAGTGGCTAACGATATAAGGATGTTAAGCTCTGGGCCACGTTCTGGCATTGGGGAGATCATCATCCCTGACAATGAGCCTGGATCTTCTATAATGCCCGGAAAGGTGAACCCTACACAGCCGGAAGCGCTGACAATGGTTTGCGCGCAGGTAATTGGAAATGATGTTGCGGTCAGTATAGGAGGGGCTACAGGTCATTTTGAACTGAATGTTTTTAAGCCGGTAATTGCGGCCAATGTTTTACAATCCGGACGTTTGATCGGTGATGCCTGTGTTTCGTTTAATGACCATTGTGCTGCGGGGATTTTGCCAAATCTTCCTGAGATTAAAAAACATCTTGAAAATTCATTGATGCTGGTTACGGCGCTCAATCCACATGTTGGTTATGAAAATGCAGCTAAAATTGCTAAGAAAGCACATAAAGAAAATAAAACGTTAAGGGATGCTGCGGTTGAGCTGGGCTTGTTGAGCGGAGCGCAATTTGACGAGTGGGTTCGCCCGGAAGATATGGTTGGCAGTTTAAAATAAATCAGAATCAGCCGGATGGGTATGTTGAGATTGGCTTTTTTTCTGCTGTTTATTTTAAGCGTTACAGCTGCATGCAGAAGGTTACCCAACCTGCAGGGTGAAGGAGCGGCTTTAATGCAGGGCGTATGGAACCAGGACAGCATCGCCAATGCGGATAAACTGTTGAGTTATACCCGGCATAAATTTAAGTTTACCTGCGATTCATTTTATGTAGACCTGACCACGCATTCCAAGGTAAATTACTATACAGATTCCTGCTTTAACGGCGGGATCTGGAAAGAATATGCAAAAGGTGTATATGCAGTAAGAGGGGATAGCCTGTTTTTGGAAGGTACTTATACCAAAGCCAATTATAAACAGAAAATATCTGGCTGTTACCAGATCGGGCGGTATATCAAATCTTTCTACATCAGGTCTTCTGCACCGGGTCAGCTGCAGCTGGAAAGTGTGAATGACCAGCGGGAATGTAACCTGGTTTTAAAGGAGCAGATCATTTGTAAGCCTAAAGCTTTGTAAACATCAAAACCGATGAAAAAATATAACAGATCAATGAACAACAATATCATTAAGAAGGTGAGTAAGGCCATCCTGGTGCTTGCCATTAGCTTATACCTGCCATTGAATGCTGCTGCCTGGGGCATGCTCGGTCATCGTATTGTTGGTCAGATTGCCGAAAGTTACCTGAGCAGTAAGGCGAAGAGAGGGGTAAAGGAAGTACTGGGAAATGAACGACTGGCCATGGCCAGTAACTGGGGCGATTTTATCAAATCGGATCCTGCCTATGATTACCTGTACAACTGGCATTTTGTAAACCTGCCGGCGGGGCTGGACAAACAAGGGGTTTTTGACTTTTTAACTAAAGAAACTTCGCCGAATGTATACAATAAGATACCCGAAATGATGGCTGTTTTAAAGAACAGGCAAAGTACTCCTGAGGAGAAAAAGCTGGCCATGCGTTTATTGATCCATCTGGTTGGGGATCTAAATCAGCCGATGCATACGGCAAGGAAGGAAGATCTGGGTGGCAATAAGGTATATGTGACCTGGTTTGGTGAAAAATCCAACCTGCATAGGGTTTGGGACGAATCGCTGATCGGATATCAGCAACTAAGTTATACAGAATATGCCAGTGCCATTAACTATCCTTCGGAAGATCAGCTGAGCAGCTGGCGGAACAGTTCCCTAAAGGATTTTGTTTATGGATCTTATGAGGCCTGTAACCGGATTTATGCAAATGTGAAACCGGAAGAAAGATTGAGCTACAAGTATAATTTTGAGTTTGTGGGCTTGTTAAATGAGCAGCTGTTAAAAGGGGGCATCTGTTTGGCCAATCTCCTTAACGATATTTATAAATAGTGATGAAGATATTGATGGTTTGCCTGGGAAATATCTGCCGTTCTCCACTGGCAGAGGGCATCATGAGGCACCTGGTAAATGAGCAGCACCTGGATTGGGAAATTTCCTCGGCCGGAACTGGTGACTGGCATGTAAACCAACCCGCAGATCGCAGAAGTATTGCGGTTGCCAGGAAATTTGGTTACGATATTTCTGCCCAGAGGGCCAGGCATTTCCATGCAGGTTTTTTTGACGAATTTGATCATATCCTGGTGATGGACCAGAACAATTTTAGAGATGTACTGGGGCTGGCCTCAAATGAGGAGCAGCGGAAAAAGGTAAGGTTGTTTTTAGCCGGCGAACTGGAGGTGACTGATCCTTATTACGATGACAGTTTGTTTGAGCCTGTATTTTTAGGAATAGAGGCGCGTTGCCGGCAGCTCATTAAAGAACTGAAGTAATTAAAGCAGGGTGTTTGCAAAATAACAAATGATGGAATCACTGAAACTTTTTATGGTTTTGCTGGGCTGTAAGCCAGCTGGGAGACATACCGAACAGCACGACATTTTTTTTGCCATAGGGGATTCTCTGGCCGATCTGAAACCTGCTATGACCGGTTTTTGGCCGGAAGCCAACGGAAAGATACATATTGATGCCTGGCGGGAAGTGAATGTGGTGGACGGCTATCAATTGAAAATTGTACCTGCAGCAGCCGATGCTGGTATGAGGGAGCACAGGCTTTTTTTTATTAATCTTGGCGGGTATAAGAAAGGAGAGTTTGAAGAGCAACATTATAAAATGCTGGTGGTTGCGCGCAATCTTGCGGAAGCTACCCGTATGGCTAAAAATACTGCATTTTATAAGCATACCGGTTTTGAAGGGGCAGTTGCCCACATTGATGATAAATATGGTGTGGATGTGGATGATGTCTTTGAAATTGAGGATGTGCTGCCCGCAAATGTCAGGCAGAGGTTCAGCTTGCAGCTGAGGGCGGATAGCGATGCCCCGGACGATGAAATAAAGCTGGGCTATATCCCGTTAAGTAAGGTTTAGCGGTTGGCTTTGATTTAGTTTACAGCTGCTTACTTAAAATTGTTATATCTTTATCGAATGAACAAAATTTGTTTACTGTTGATTTGCTCGTTACTGTCCAATTGGACAATGTCGCAAACCAATACTTTTTTGTCGCAGCAACCGGCTAGCGGAGCCATCAACATTGTGGTTTCTAATCTGGAGGAAAATGACGGCGATGATTATTTTGCTGAGGCAGAAAAGAATGAAAGGCGGGGAGATTTAAATGATGCCATTACCTTATTTGGCAAAGCGGCATTTGAGTACAACAGCGCAAAAAAGTTTACACAGTATGGTTCCGCATTGCTGAGACTGGCTAATGTTCATTTTTTAATGGCGCATTATTCGGAAGCAGAACAGGTTACCTTGAATGTTGCGCTTAAAAACTATGCGAAGATTGGCAGTAAAACCGGTCAGATGGAATCTTATGGTCAGCTCGGTAAAATATATTTTGCAGCCAATAAACTGACGCAGTCTTTATGGTTTTATACGCAGCAGGGTATACTTGCCCAGCAGGTTGGCAACAGCAACGCATACATAGATTCCATTTTGGGCCTGGCACAGGTTAAAACAAAGAAAAAAGAATATACACTGGCGGCCAGAGACCTGAACCGGGCCGAACTGTTAGCGAAGTCTTCCAGCCTGAGCAGGTTTAAGACCCAGATCAGGGAGGCAAGGGCCCAGATCCCTGCCAAAGCCGGCGCTAAGAAGTAATTGATTGCCAAATAAATTGTATCAAAAATAGTTTTTTTGTATAATTGATTGTATAGTAATTGACTATTTTGGTATGTTTACAGAAAAGAGACAGTATTATTACTGTCTCTTTTCTGTTTATTTATGAAATTGGTATCATATTAGTGTGAGATATAAAAATGGATTTTAAAATTGTTAAAGAGATGTTGAAAAAGATATTACTGGTAACCTTTACTGCCGCTGTTCTTGCCTGTCACGCAGCTCCTAAACCACAGCCAATGGTTCAGGGCGTAAGCAATATCCTGCCTGATGAAAAGCAAGCTCTGGTATGTAAGGAAATCGTGGGCCTGATTGAAAATTACAATTACAAAAAAATAAAAGTGAATGATTCTATTTCTTCACTGGTTCTGGACAAGTACATCAAGTCGCTTGATCCTTATAAATATTATTTCCTTGCGGCGGATATTAAAGAATTCGAGAAGTTCAGGTATACACTGGATGATGATTTCCGTAACGGAGAACTGAGCGCACCGTTTTATATTTTTAATGTTTACTTAAAACGGTACAATGAATTTATAAATTATGCCTTTACCCAGATCAAAGCAAAACAGAATTTTGGACAGAATGAGACTTACGTGTTTGATCGCGAAAAAATGCCATGGACAACTGCCAAAGCAACGCTGGATGAGCTTTGGAGAAAAAGGGTTAAGTATGAACTGGTAAACCTGAAAATTGCCGGTACAACGGAGGTTAAAAATGTAGAAACCTTAACCAAAAGATACGAATCGCTTAAATCGCAGGCATCCAAGCTAAATAACCAGGATGTTTTTCAGACGATTATGGATGCCTTTACGGAGACCATTGACCCGCATACCAATTATTTCAATCCGACAAATGCACAACAGTTTAATGAAGAGATGGCGCGTTCTTTTGAGGGCATCGGCGCCAGACTTCAGCTGGAAAACGAAATACTTAAAATTGCTGAGGTGATCCCGGGTGGCCCTGCTTTTAAAAGCAAGCTGTTAAGCGCCGGAGACAGGATCATCGGTGTTGCACAGGGGGATGCTGAATTTGAAGACATTATAGGTTGGAGAATAGAAAGCTCAGTGGCTAAAATTAAGGGACCTAAAGGAACAAAAGTTCGTTTAAAGATCATCCCTGTGGGTATGGAAATGTCTTCCAAGCCGGTAATTATTGAACTGGTACGGGAGAAGATCGTAATGGAAGATCAGTCGGCCAAAAAGAAAATACAAACGATCCAGTCCAATGGAAAGCCTTACAAAATCGGGATCATTACTGTGCCGGCCTTTTATGCAGATTTTAAGGCAGCAAATGCCGGCGACCCTAATTATAAAAGTACTACACGTGATGTAAGGTTGCTGATTGATACACTAAAGAACCGGGATAAGGTGGATGCCATAGTCATGGATCTCCGGGCAAATGGCGGGGGCTCCTTAGTAGAGGCTATAGACCTTACCGGTCTATTTATTGATAAGGGACCAGTGGTTCAGGTAAAAGACCTGAGGAACAGCATAGAAGTTAATGAGGACAATAACCCAGGTGTGGCCTGGAGCGGGCCTTTTGGAGTGATGATTGACCGTTTGAGTGCTTCTGCATCAGAGATCTTTGCCGGGGCAATTCAGGATTATGGCCGCGGAATTATCATGGGTACACAAACTTATGGTAAAGGAACGGTCCAGTCTTCCATTGATATGAACAAAGTGGTCAACCCGTCTATTCTTCAAAGGCTGGCCGCCCTGGTAGGTAAGAACGGAGGCATCCTGAAAACAGAGAAGGAAGGTGTTCAGCTGGGGCAGATTAACCTGACCATGGCTAAGTTTTACCGGGTAACGGGAAGCAGCACGCAGCATAAGGGTGTAATACCTGATATTGAGTTCCCGTCTATTTATCCAATGGATAAAATAGGGGAAGATACAGAGCCTTCTGCTTTGCCCTGGGATGAGGTGAAACGGTCTAACTTTACAGCGGTCGCCAATTTGACGCCGGTTAAACCAGGACTGATTGCCTTACATAAGGAACGGATGGCAAAGTCGCTGGATTATAAAGTAATGGAGCAGGATATTGCTGATGCCAAAAAACGGGAAGGAGAAGTTTCCGTTTCCCTGAACGAAACCAAATTGAAAGCAGAGCGGGATAGCCTGGAAGCAAAGAACTTGGCAAAGATCAATTCTTTAAGGGTTTCCAGAGGATTGGCCCCTGTGAAAAAGGGAGATAAAATTAAGAAAGAAGAAAACTTTGATTTTATACAGGACGAGAGTTTACGCGTCATGGCGGATTTCATGCAGGTTACTGATCCAGCCGGCAAGGGGCTGGTAAAAACGCAGAGCGGTGTCTATTAGCTATTCCTGATCAAATAAAAAAGGCAGCCAAGGCTGCCTTTTTTATTTATCGTTTATTTGTCCGGTTTACTCTGGTTTTCTTTTTGTAGCTGCATGGCCATCATTTCTTTCATCGTGCGGTTCATGCCTTCGGTTGACCCATCCAGGAAGATCACGTTGCCTTCACTGTTCTCGGCAAATTGTTTGATGGATTCTGTCCACATGGTGAAAAGAATGACAGAGATGTCCAGGTTCGCCTCTTCCATTTCCATTGCAGCCTTGGTCATGCCATGGGCAACTTCGGCCCGGAACAAGGCAATGCCCTGTCCGCGCAGCTGGGCGGCTTCGCGTTCAGCGGCAGCAGCAATTTTTATGGCGTTACCATCTGCTTCTGCTCCTTTGGTTTTGGTGATCAGTAAAGCCTGGCCTTCATTCTCTGCGGCGGCTTTTAGGTTATTTGAGGCCACAACGCGGCTCATCGAACGCATGATCTCTTCGTCGAAGGTAATGTCGTTCAGCTGCAGGTCTTGCAGGTGATAGCCCCAGCTTTCCAATACCTGGTCTATCTGATGTTTAACATGATCTACGATTTCATTGCGCTGTGCCAATACGTTTGCCTGCTTTTGTGTAGCCACATAGGCCCTGATCGAACCTTCTATGGTACGGATGAGCGCCTGCATCAGATTGGTCGAATCAACGAATTTAAAAGCCACATTTTTAATGGTTTCCTCATCGTGATTGATCACTGAGTAGAGCAGCATGGCCTTAAAATATACATTGGCCTGGTCTTGCGTAACAGCCTGAAATGACAATTCTACAGATCGGTTCTGTATAGAGATCCTGGAATGTATCGTCTCAATTAAGGGGATTTTAAAGCTGAGCCCAGGGCTTAAGAGCCGCCGGTATTTTCCAAATATGGTGATTACCGCAATTGTTCCTTGTTTAACGGTAACAAAAGAACTCAACAGGATAACGACCGCAAGGAAAAGAAAGATGTAAAGTGAATAACCCATAAGATTGTTTAAATGGTGAATAGATCTTTCAATATACGGAAATTTTACATACTGGCACCGATATTGCATGCACCTCTCTTGAAACTAAATGTAACATTATGAACGTTAAAAGGACTTTTGGAACCATCCTGACAATTCTGGGTATAATTGGTCTTATTTATGCCGGGTACGGGTTTATACAACATAGCCTGCAGAGCCGGGAATTGGCCGTGGCTGCGGTGATAGGGGTGATATTCTTTGTCTCAGGAATCGGTTTGGTGAAGAACACCAAGGACGAAGCCTAATTTTTCTTTTGTTCAATATGCCCCCTTCCGGAAAAGACCAGGTTGTGTTCCGGGAAGTCTGCATTTGTTAAGAACCTCAGTTTTTTGAACGCATTGTCCGCTGGATCGAGTGTCAGGCGACTGATCTTATCCTGTTTTACAGATACGATGTCGGCAAATAAGAATTCTCCCCTGGCGTTGATCTTAAGTTGCAGCAGGGGCGCAAAGCCATTGGGGCCTTTAAGACTGAACATGCCATAGGTGCAAAAATTGCCCAGGCTGTAAGCAATAAACTTTTGCTTATATACTTCTACTGCCCGGGTAACATGTGGGCCATGGCCCAGTACCACATCGGCACCGGCATCAATTACGGCATGGGCAAATGCGTAAACGTCGCCCCTGTTCTCCTGGTAAAATATTTCCTTCTTTCTGGGTACATGTTCAAAGCGGGCACCTTCTGCGCCACCATGAAAGGAAACGATGACAATGTCGGCCTGTTCTTTTAAGCGGGCTACCAGCTGCTTCGCACTATCGGTCTGGTTAATAGAAAGGGTATTTTCATTTGGTGCAAAAGCGCAGAAGGCATATTTCACACTGTCTTTTTCGAACAGGCTTGAAGGATGGGATTGTAAGCCGGCATAATGGATGTTCAGCGAATCGAGAATTTCTGTGGTACGCCTGCGGCCTTTTAACCCAAAATCCCCGACATGATTGTTCGCGATGCTCAGCAAGTTGAACCCAGCCTTTTTAATGATACCCGCATAGCGTTCAGGCATCCTGAATGCAAAGCAACTGTTGCTGTTGGGATCTTTGCATTTGGTCGATTTGCCATTGTTGAGCAGGCAGCCTTCGAGGTTGCCAAAAACAATATCCCCCTGCAAGAGACTGTCTACTGCTTTAAAGCTGTCTATTGCATCATCTGGCGGTAAATTGGATCTGTCGGGGTAGGCGGAGCCAATCATGATATCGCCAACCGCAACAATGGAAATGGTGTCTTTTTTGGCAATTATAGGAGTGTCTGGCTCAATCTGAGGAAGCGGGGCGCTTGAGGTGCTGCTTGCACAGCTTAAATAAGCCACAGCAATGCCAATAGTTAGCAAACTGATTACTGGAAATTTCATTTCATTTTATAAAACCATCATGAGCGCCTGCAAACAGCAACGATATGGCTATTCCTGGATCAGGTCTTCCTTTACCTCATCTAATATCCGGCCGCCCTTGTAAAAATACCTGGAGTAATAGGGCTCATTTAAATTGCTGATGACCACACCCCTGCTAGATGAAGCATGGGCAAAGCGGTTGTCGCCAAGATAAATTCCGATATGGGTGATGCTTCTGCTTTTTATCTTAAAGAAAACCAGGTCTCCTTCTTTCAGTTCATCTTTTGGCAATGGGTCGACCATGCTAAAGATATCCCTCGAATTGCGGAGTATGGTTGTGTTGAAAACTTTATCGTAAATGGCTTTGGTGAATGCTGAACAATCAATTCCTTTTTGCGTATTTCCACCAAATCTGTAAGGTGTGCCAATCCATTCGTAGATGAATTTGTACAGCTTCACATTTGAGGTTGCATCTACCGCAACACCCATAACCTGTGAAAAATATTGGGAAGCTAAATTGTCAGGATCTGCTAATTTATTGGTCTCTTTTGTTTTTGTTTGTGCGTTTAATGCGGTAAAACTGCATAAACCAATGAGGGAAGAAAACAGAAACTTTTTTATCATGTTATACTGTTAAGTTTGGGTATGATTCACTTACACTTAAACGTACACCACTAGGGCTTATTGTTAGGATGTCAAAACTAGGTATTTTACAAATGTTATCCAAATGTAATATATATAATCACAAAAGTTATCAACATTTTTGGCAAAGTGTTCTTTTTTTTTGTACCATATAAGTTTCGGCGACTTAGGATTTAGCTGCAACTTATGATGGTTTATGGTCAATATGTTTGCTTTATATTTGCTAAGATGTGCATAAGTGCTAATATTGACCGGGTTAGCTGGATTGTCGGGCGCTGTAAATTCTGTTCGCTTAGTGTGCATTTTACATCATTTACTTCGATATATTGCAATAAAAAAGTAGATTTGCTCTCGTAAAAAAATCAATACCCAAATGAGTGCAGTAGAAATAAATAAAGATACCTATCTGAAGTGGTTTGAGTCGATGTTGCTGATGCGCAAGTTCGAAGAAAAAACCGGTCAACTTTATGGACAACAAAAAATCCGTGGTTTTTGTCATTTATACATCGGTCAGGAAGCGGTAGTAGCCGGGGCTATTTCTGCAATGCAGCAAGGAGACTCCATGATCACTACTTACCGTGACCATGCACATGCACTGGCCCTGGGCGTAAGTGCAGATAGTATTATGGCAGAAATGTATGGTAAAGCTACGGGCGTCTCTAAAGGTAAAGGGGGCTCTATGCACATGTTTAGCAAAGAACATCATTTTTATGGCGGGCATGCCATTGTTGGCGGACAAATTCCATTGGGTGCAGGTATTGCATTTGCTGAAAAATACAAAGGCACGGATAATGTAAACGTTTGCTATATGGGCGACGGGGCAGTTCGGCAGGGTGCTTTAAATGAAGCGTTCAATATGGCCATGCTTTGGAAACTCCCGGTAGTATTTGTTTGCGAGAACAATTTTTACGCAATGGGAACTTCTGTGGAGCGTACCACAAACATGACTGATATTTACAAAATAGGTTTAGGTTTTGATATGCCATGTGCACCGGTTGATGGTATGGATCCGGTTGCAGTTCATAATGCAATGGATGAAGCCATTCAGCGTGCAAGAGCTGGCGAAGGCCCGACCTTCCTGGAAATGAGAACGTACAGATACCGTGGTCATTCTATGTCTGATCCGGCCAAATACCGTACCAAAGACGAACTGGAAGAGTATAAGGCTAAAGATCCTATTGAGACGGTGAGAGAAGTTATACTGAAAGAAAAGTATGCTGACCAGGCCTGGATTGAGGAAGTTGAAAATAAGGTAAAGCAAATTGTTGACCAGTCTGTGAAATTTGCTGAAGAGTCTCCTTGGCCAGATGCATCAGAGCTGTATACTGATGTTTATGTGCAACAGGATTACCCATACGTAAAAGATTAATTAAGAACGCATTTCAATAGATATTATAGCATGGCTGAAATAGTTAGAATGCCCAAAATGAGCGATACCATGACCGAAGGGGTGATGGCGAAGTGGCATAAAAAAGTTGGCGATAAAGTTAAAAGCGGCGATGTAATGGCCGAAGTGGAAACCGATAAGGCGACCATGGATTTAGAATCATATTGGGATGGTACCATTTTATACATTGGTGTAGAAGAAGGAAAGGCTGTTCCTGTGGATGCGATCATTGCTGTAGTTGGTAAAGAAGGGGAAGATTATAAAGCTGCTTTGGCCGCAGAAGAAGGCGCTGCCGCGCCTGCTGCCGAAAGTAAACCTGCTGAAGCTGCTGCTGTCCCTGCTGAAGAGAAAATAGAAGCACCTGCTGCTGCGGAAGCAAAAGGAGGTTTATCTGAGGCCGAGCTTGCTGCCAAAGGTGTTACGGTGATTCGTATGCCCTTACTAAGCGATACCATGACCGAAGGCGTAATAGCTGAATGGCATAAAAAAGTAGGGGATCAGGTTAAAGACGATGATATTCTTGCCGACGTGGAGACCGATAAGGCTACCATGGAAGTGATGGGATATGCCACCGGAACTTTGCTGCACATTGGTGTGGAAAAAGGGCAGGCGGCTAAGGTAAATGGAATCATCGCGATTGTTGGTCCTGAAGGTACTGACATCAGTGGTATCCTGAACCAGGGCGATGCACCGGCTAAACCTGCTGCTGATGCAAAATCGGATGCGCCTGTTGCAGAAAAAACCGCTGAGGTAAAAGAAGAAGCTCCTGTTGCTGCTGCCGGAACGGGCGACCGTGTAAAAGCGTCGCCATTGGCTAAACGGATTGCAAAAGATAAAGGGATCGATCTTGCCCAGGTTGCAGGCAGTGCAGACGGCGGCCGGATCATTAAAAAAGACATTGAGAACTTCAAGCCGGCTGAGGCGCCTGCAAAAGCAGCATCTTCATCGGCTCCGGCTGCAGAACAAGCTGCTGCAGTTATCCCTCAATATATTGGAGAAGAGAAATACACAGAGAAACCAGTTTCGCAAATGCGTAAGGTGATTGCCAAGCGCCTGGCAGAAAGCCTGTTCACCGCACCACATTTTTACTTGAACATCAGTATAGATATGGACAATGCGATAACCGCGCGTACGGCAATCAATGCTGTTGCTCCGGTAAAGATTTCTTTCAATGATATTGTAATCAAAGCAGTTGCAGTTGCATTAAAACAACATCCTGCTGTTAATTCTTCATGGGGTGGGGATAAAATCCGCTTCAATGAGCATACGAACATCGGTGTAGCCATGGCAGTAGAAGACGGTTTACTGGTTCCTGTGGTTCGTTTTGCTGATGGCAAATCTTTATCTCACATCTCTGCTGAGGTTAAAGCCTATGGCCAGAAAGCAAAAGCTAAAAAATTACAACCATCGGATTGGGAAGGCTCTACCTTTACAGTGTCTAATCTGGGTATGTTTGGTATTGATGAATTTACGTCAATCATCAACTCGCCAGATGGTGCAATTCTATCTGTAGGTGCGATACAACAAGTTCCTGTGGTTAAAAACGGAGCAGTTGTACCGGGTAACGTCATGAAACTGAGCTTAGGCTGCGATCACCGGGTGGTGGATGGCGCTACGGGTGCCGCGTTCCTGCAAACCCTTAAAGGGTTGCTGGAAGAGCCGATAAGATTATTGGTTTAAGGCCCCGATAAAATAACAGAGCAGGTTGTTTGCCCATAAAGCAGACAACCTTTTTTTATGCCTGTTAGTTTTTGTACTTTTGCGCCATGTCGACTATCAAACCCGCTTTAGCAAAAGGAACCCGTGATTTTTCTCCCCTGGAAATGGTGAAACGCAATTATATTTTTGATACCATTAAAACGGTCTTCAAAAAATATGGTTACGCAGAAATACAAACGCCAAGTATGGAGAACCTGAGCACATTAACCGGCAAATACGGTGATGAAGGGGATAAACTGATTTTCAAGATCTTAAACTCTGGTGATTATCTTTCTAAAGCGAATGCTGCCCATCTTTCGGCCCTGAACTCCAATGCGCTGATCCCAAGCATTAGTGAAAAGGCTTTGCGGTATGACCTGACTGTACCTTTTGCACGTTATGTGGTGATGCACCAGAATGACATCTCCCTTCCTTTTAAACGTTTCCAGGTACAGCCGGTATGGCGTGCCGACAGACCGCAAAAGGGACGTTACAGGGAATTTTATCAATGCGATGCAGATGTGGTGGGTTCTGACAGTTTATTAAACGAAGCAGAGTTTATCCTGATTTACCAGCAAGCACTGGCCAACCTGGGCTTAACAGATTTCACCATAAAAATCAATAACCGCAAAATATTAGCTGGAATTGCTGAAGTGGTAGGCAAGCCGGAACTGATCATTGACATGACAGTAGCCATAGATAAACTGGATAAAATAGGGCTGGATGGTGTCATCAAAGAGCTGCTGGAGCGTGGTTTTACAGCAGCAGATATCCAAAAGCTGAAACCGGTTATTTTACTGGAAGGCAGCAATACCGAAAAACTGGAAAGCTTAAAAACAGTATTGTCAACTTCGCCGACAGGTCTTACAGGTGTTGCGGAGATTGAAAGTGTTTTTGCTTATGTGAAGGGGATGCTGGCTACTGACCCTGCTGTACACCCCGATGTAGAACTGGACATCACACTGGCACGAGGGTTAAACTACTATACCGGCTGTATTTTTGAAGTAAAGACCAACCAGGTGGCCATGGGCAGCATAGGCGGTGGTGGGCGCTATGATGATTTAACCGGAATGTTTGGCTTAAAAGGCTTAACCGGGGTGGGCATCTCTTTTGGTGCAGACAGAATCTATGATGTGTTACAGGAACTGGATCTTTTTCCCGAATCAGCAGCGGCCGGTACCAAGGTGCTGATCAGTAATTTTGATCAGGAAGCCGAAAGGTACGCCCTGCCGGTATTGCAGCAATTGCGCAGGTCTGGCATTGCGGCAGAACTCTATCCTTCCTCAGCGAAGCTTAAAAAACAGATGGGTTATGCCGATGACAAACACATCCCCTATGTGATATTGATAGGAAGCGACGAAATGCAGACCGGTTTACTGACCTTAAAAGACATGCAAAGCGGACTGCAACAAAAACTATCTGCCGAAGCAATTAGTGAACTGCTGAAAACCAATTAGGCTTTTCTGGTCATAAAAGCCAGCAGATTTTTCCGGGCAGTACTACTGATCTTACTTTTGAGAAAGGCTGTCCAGCCCAGTAACATGCCTGTAAGGCCAAGCGCCTGTCTTGCCCAGCGGTAAAAGCTGAATTGGTCAGTATGCTCTATGATTTTCCCGTTTTCGATCAGGAAGGAAGCCTTTATGCGGTTATGTACCTTGTTGCCTGTTGCGGAGAAGGTGTACCAGGCATCCCATTCTGCTGTTGCCCCATTTTCCTTGCCTTTGATGTTTTTAAACTCCAGACGCATGTCCTTTCCGTTCCTGATCAGCATAGCCCACATAGCCCTGAGCTCCCCGCCATTTAAATGGCTGAATACAGGATCACTAAATGTTGCCTCTGCCGCATAACAGTCCTGCATCGCCTTGACATCCTGCTGTTGAAAGCTGGTATAAAAGTGACGGATCAATTCTTCGTTTGCGGTCATATCGCATGCTTTCCAGCTAATTTAAGAAATTATTTTCCCTTTAATAGGTTTTTCCGGCAAGTATGCCTTCGATCCTGTCCAGCAGGTCATCGATATCAAATGGCTTTGGTAAAAAGCCGTTGGGCTTATACTCGCCATGTTGAATGTTCTGGGCAGTATACTTTGCTGAAATCATCAATACGGGGATATGCGCAGTTGCCGCATTGGTTCTGATGTCTTTCAACAGCGTTCTTCCATCCCCATCAGGCAGCATGATGTCCAAAATGATCAGATCGGGCCGGAATTGCGCTATATGGAGCATCATATCAGCACTTTTATTTAGCCCGTTTACTTTATAGGATTCGCTTTGCAGAATTAAAGTGATCACGTCAAGTATGGCATGATTGTCTTCAATTACTAAGATATTTTTATAGGTTGCTGAGTTTTTTTTCAAAGCCTGGGCGATTTTATTGCCTACAAATATATTAAGTAGATTGATTTGTTTATTTATTATTTGATTTTTTTAAACAATAATATTTTATGGCCTTTTTTGCTCTCGTTTTGGAATGGAAAGCGGTTAGAAAAATCACATCAGCCTAAATGAGGCAGGTAGGTTTCCGTATTAACCTTTGCCTCCAGTTCGTGCAAAATGGTATACAGTCCAAAATTGGTGCGGTTAACATAAATAAAATGTTTAACCCCCCTTGCCTGTTTAAATTCCGGCATTTTGGCAATTTTGTCTCCGTAGCTGTACAACTGCCGGAAAAATTCCGGCTGGCTAAAATCAAAAGATTTGCTGGTATAGGGCATGGCAAAAAGCCCGATCATTTCGCGATAGGCTTTATAGTAGAATTCAACCTGTGCAGGGCTGTCCTCTTTATGGATCATCTCCAGCTGGCGAAAGGCCGCGATTGTTTTTATTTTATCCTGCATGACATCTGTAGTGATCAGCGAGAAAAAGGGGATATAAAAATCGTCCGGTAGTTCTTTGATGCAGCCAAAGTCTATTACCCCCAGGCGCTCATCGGGGGTAATCATGAAATTGCCGGGATGGGGGTCTGCATGTACAGCCCTGAGCTCATGCTGCTGAAAATTATAAAAGTCCCATAAAGCCTGTCCTATTTTATCCCGCAGCTCCTGGGACGGCTTTGTTTTTAAGAATTCTTTCAGGTGTAAGCCCGACATCCAGTCCATGGTAATGATCCGCTTACCAGAAAGCTCCGGGTAATATTTAGGGAAGACTACGTTTCTAAGATGGCCGCAGGCCTCAGAAAAGGAAATGGACCTTTTTACTTCCAGTTCGTAATCGGTTTCTTCAAGCAAACGTTCTTCTACTTCCCGGATGTAAATGCTCAGTTCCCGCTCGTTCATGCCCAATAGCCTGAAGGCAAAAGGTTTTACCATTTTCAGGTCGGAGGAAATGCTGTCACCCACGCCCGGATACTGGATTTTCACCGCGAGTAGTTTGCCGTCCAGTTCTGCCTGGTGCACCTGCCCGATAGAGGCGGCATTGGCAGCCTGCAGGTTAAATTTATCATAGATCTGGGCCGGCGTTTTCCCTAAGATCTTGCTGAAGGTACGCACAATCAGCGGGCCCGATAGTGGTGGTGCATTGTATTGGGATTGCGTAAACTTGTCTACATAAGACCTGGGCAGGATATTTTTATCCATGCTCAGCATCTGGGCAATCTTCAGCGCACTACCTTTCAGTTCACTTAATGACTTATAAATATCAGTTGCATTGTCTTCATTCAGTTCATCCCTGCTCAGCTGGGGGTTGAAAAGCTTTTTTGAATAGTGCTTGATGTAATTTCCGCCAATCTGGATCCCTGTTTTCACAAATTTTGCAGACCGTTCTGTTTTGGTAACCGGGATACTGTTTTGTTCTTTCATCTTTTTTAGAGGCCCATTTTTTGCTTAAACTGCCCATTCCTGGAAAGAAACTTCCCGTAATCCAGCAGATTGTCAAGAGGTGAATGCTGGAAAAGGTCGAAAGAAACATTGATCCCCCTTTCTATGGCCTCATCAGTCTGTTCAAAGCCGGCACTGTCGTCATTCAGCCAGAAATCGATGAGGAAACGGAACTGCATCCATAAGGCATCTTTATACCGCTTGCTGAAGAATTTCCGGTCTGCCAGTTCCCCACTGTCAATGCCCTCATTTATGGTTTCTTCTGCAAAGTTCTCAAATATGGGTTTTACTCCTGAAAGGACGGCGGGCATCGCCAACCTGCCCTTTTGCTTTTTCAATGTATATAAGATAAAACTACGCTGCTTTCTAAGTACCTCTATATAACTGTAAAAAAAAGCGAGGATACGCTCCCGGGATGAATATTGAGGCCAGACTTCCTGTTCCTGAATGGTACTGATGGTTTCAACAGTTAATTCTGCCCAGACTAATTTTTCAATACTATCAAATGAAGCATAAAACTGGTAAAAGTCGGCCTCTGAAATTTTGAGCTTTTTAACAAAGCTGTATACCGATTTTGGCTGTTCATCATGAATGAGCACAAAATCTATATAGGCATTTTTGATTTGTTGAGCTGTTGCCATTGTCTTTTATCTTCATAAACGTATATGCCGCATGCTTAGTTTACCATAAAGCCTAAAACATGACCAGGTTTCATCATCCGTTTGTAATTTTAAGATTGCTGCGCTGTGGTCGAAATGATATTGCCGGTTTATCTTCAGAATTCAGTAGTTTTGTTTGACTTGAGAAAAAAGCACTTATATATCCATCGGGTATGCTCGATCCTGTTGTTATGGGTTTTTGCCATTGCAATTACGCCTTTTAGTGTCTTTCATAACCATCAGCATGAGGAACGGGAATGTGTTGTCCATGAAAAATCCTGTACACATCAACTGCATGTAGGCAGTCATACCGAACAGTGTCTGGTGTGTGCCGCTCATTTCGAGAAAAACTATACAACCAGCATTCAGCATTTCCAGGTATACCTGGAAAACAGAACGGTAATCCGGTACTACGCAACAGCCAGTGGCTTTTATACCAAACTGGTTGGACTGGCGCTCAGGGGGCCACCGTTGAGCTAATTTAAATCCACTGAAACAGGCTTTCGCTTGTTAATGAACCCAATTATTTTGAAGCACAGGTATTTTATGCCTGCTGCAATTATGAATCATTTTCAAATGATCACCATAGCAGCCGATCTGTTCAGGATACTGCATTGTGGTGTTCATAGCGATTAAAAAATTATTTTGATGAAGCGCATATATTTTTCACTATTTATATTGTTATACTTATTTATTCCCGCCAGGGGATTTACGGCCGGACTTGCCCAGTTTAAGGGCAGGGTCCTCGATGCCTCAGACCAGTCACCGCTGGTTGGTGCAAGTGTTTATATTACTGACCTGAAGGCTTCTACTACTACCGATGCCCAGGGTGAATTTGTATTCAGGAATGTCCCTGCCAAAGGCAGGTTTTTACTGGAAGTTCGGTTTGTAGGTTATAAAACCCATTCCGCAGTGATTGACCTGGCCAGCCAGGGCAACCTGACCATCCTTTTGTCGCCCTCTATCATTGAAAGTGCAGAGGTCGTAATCACCGGATCACCCTTCAGCTCCAACAATAAGACCAACAGCTTATCGGTAGTTACTGTAGGTAAAAACAAACTGGCACAGGCAGGAGGAACTAACCTGGTGGATGCGATCGCTAAAATACCAGGGGTTTCGCAGGTAAGCACGGGCGGGGCAATCTCTAAGCCCATTATACGCGGATTGGGTTACAACCGGGTATTGACCATGGTTGATGGCGCAAGAGAAGAAGCCCAGCAATGGGGCGATGAGCATGGTATTGAGGTAGACCAGTTTTCGGCTGCGAGGATTGAGATCTTGAAGGGGCCTGCGAGTTTATTATATGGCTCGGATGCCTTAGGAGGGGTGATCAATGTCATCGATGACCTGGTGCCTGCGCCTGGTGTGCACAATGCGGAGTTCAGTTCGGCCTACAGCAGCAACAATGGACTTACGGCTTCTTCTCTGATGCTGCAGGGCAATGAGAACGGATGGGTATATCGTGGACGTGCCTCCTACAAAAATGCTTATGGCTTTGGTTATAAGGACAAAACAGTGCCCAATTCTGGATTTAATGAGCTCAATTTTAACGGGATGCTGGGCTTAAATAAAAGCTGGGGTTATTCTCACTTAACTTTCTCCCGTTTTCATACCAATATCGGACTCGTCGAAAACGGGCCGGATGAAGATGGGAACTATTTAAATGAAGAAGGCGCTGTCATTTCAAATTCAACCGCAAAAGCGCGGAGACTGGGTTTGCCTTACCAGGACATCAACCATTACCGTGCTGCGCTGAACAGCAATTTTATTTTAGGAAAAGGACAGCTGAAAACAGTATTTGCTTTTCAGAACAACCTGAGGAAAGAGTTTGAAGAAAGTGTGCAGGAGCCAGGGCTGAACCTGGACCTTAAATCCTATACCTACGATGTGAAATATTACTTTCCCAACCTGGGAAAATGGGAGCCTGCATTTGGTATTCAGGGGATGTACCAGGACAATGTGAACAAGGGCGAAGAATTCCTGATCCCGGATTATAACAGCAATAATGTAGGCGCCTTTGTATACCTGAAGCGGAATTTTGAAAAAGGTGCCTTTAACATTGGTGCGCGTTATGATTATAAAAAGGTAAACGGGAAAGATCTTAACACCGGGGGAACAACCGTTTTTACTGCATTTGATAATGAATTTTCCAATGTATCCGGTTCCCTGGGCTTTGCCTTTGAAATTGCCAGGAACCTGGTACTTAAAGGAAATGCAGGATCTGGTTTCAGGGCGCCCAATATCGCCGAGCTTGGCGCTAATGGCCGGCATGAAGGCACTTTCAGGTATGAAATCGGCAACAGCAAGTTAAAGCAGGAAACGAGCCTGCAGTTTGACCTGGGCTTGGAGTACACAGCAGAAAGTGTAACCTTTGGGTTAAATGCTTATGCCAACCGCATCTTTAATTATATCTATCCGGGAAATTTTAACAATGAAACCATCCCTTTCGATAATGAAGACGGCAGTACAGAAATCCTGCCGGTTTACCGTTATGTACAAACCAACGCGGATCTGCTGGGTGGAGAGGCTTCCGTAGATTTTCACCTGATAAAATCCTTGCACTTCGAAAATTCCTTTTCTTATACCAGGGGAATTAACCGGGCTACGGATGCCGCGTTGCCTTTTATTCCCGCAGCCAGTATCAATAATGAAATGCGTTTTGAACCGAATATCAAAGGTCTTGCCGACAGCTATATTAAAGTTGGGGTAAGCAACACCTTTAAACAGGCACGTTTTGACAGTTTTGAAACCCAGACCAATGGTTATACTTTGCTTGATGCTGGTATCGGTACCGGCGTCAGGACCGCTAAAGGCAGGCTTAACTTATGGATAATCGGACAAAACCTGTTGAATAAAACTTATTACAATCATTTGAGCAGGTACAAGCTGGCAAATATTTATAACCCGGGACGCAATATTACCTTCGGGATCAGTGTTCCATTATTGTAAACATTACATTTTTTAACCCTACCGTCTAAACGATGTAAGTATACAGCGGTTAGACGGTATTTTTTTTACAGGGCTAAGGTGGTTTTATAAATAATGCTTAAGTTTAGAAATTCGATGATTTTTATTATTCTTTCCTAAAAAAACCTATGTTAAAAAAAATAGCACTACCTGTTTTCCTGCTTTGTTATACTGCCTTTACTACTTTGGCACAAAAAGCAGATACACTTTCCATTACTTTAGAAAACGTTAAATACGCCTATCCTGTAAAATATTTTCCAATAACAGTTGAAGGACAGGATGTAAGGATGGCTTATATGGATGTTGCCCCTGCCCAGCTGGCTAACGGTCGTACCGTGGTGCTTTTTCACGGTAAAAATTTTGGCGGCTATTACTGGACCGGGGTGATCAAATCATTAACCAGCAGGGGCTTCAGGGTCCTGGTTCCTGATCAGATTGGTTTTGGCAAGTCGTCCAAGCCTTTCATCCATTACAGTTTCCACCAGATGGCGGCCTGGAACAAGGCCTTGCTTGACGCGCTTGGGATCCAGAAGGCAAGTATTTTAGGACATTCTATGGGCGGGATGCTGGCCACGCGCTTTGCCCTGATGTACCCGGACCAGACAGAAAAATTATTGCTGGAGAATCCGATAGGCCTGGAAGATTACCGCCGTTTTGTTCCTTACATTACAACAGAACAGCAATACGCTACCGAGTTGAAGGCTACTTCCGAAAGTGTCCGTAAATATTATCAGAGCTCTTATTTCACCTTGTGGAAACCCGAATATGAAGAGCTGGTCCGTATAGCAGGAGGCGTTACCAACAGTGCTGATTTTCCGCGCTGGGCAAAAGTTGCCGCCATGACCTATACCATGATTTATGAGCAACCTGTATTTTACGAGTTTATCAACGTAAGGGTACCAACGGTTTTATTTATTGGTAAAGAAGATAAGACCATCGTGGGCAAAGGCCTGCTTAGTCCCGATCAGCAGGCTTTATATGGTCAGTACAGGTTTTTAGGCAAACAAACCGCGGCTAAAATACCAGGGGCAAAAATTATCGAATTTGACGGTTCTGGTCATATTCCGCACATCGAGATCCCAACAGAATTTACGGTTGCGCTGCTGGGCAGTCTGTAGCACATTTTCCTGCTATGGCCTGTAAGGAGATTTAGGCTTCCAGTATTTCCAGCTGCGCCAGGACCTGATCTTCGGTAACAGGATATACGGCGTTATTTACTACAGACTGGTATACGGCTTCAAACAGGCCGATGTAATTCCCGTGCTCAGAATCAACTAAACGATGATGAGGGTTTCCCTGCTCATCCATAGTGGTCAGGCGGCCTTTGCTTTCGGAGGCTTCTATGCCGTATGCCGGGTTGTCTAATTTCATTCCCTTTAGCAACTGTTCTTCCTGTACATCTGAACGGCCTTTTACAAATGAGCCAGCAGATCCATGCAGTACAAATGCTTTTTGAGGATCGGCAACCAACAGGCTGGATGTAAGGAATACATTGAGGTCATCAGGATAGGCTAAATGGATCATAAAGTAGTCGTCAACTTTGGTGTCCGGACGGTGTTTCCCAAGGACTTTATAAAAGGAGCTGGGTTTTCCAAATAAACTGATGGCCTGATCAAGCAGGTGAGGCCCCAGATCATACAATAGTCCGCTTGCCGGATGAGGTTCTTCTTTAAATATTTTAGGCCCGATGGCTTTTCTATAACGGTCATATCTGTAATGGACTTCATTGATCTGGCCCAGTTGCCCACTTTCGACTACTTTTTGAATAGCCTTACAATCACTGTCCCATCTTCTGTTGTGGTAGATAAAGATCTTTTTACTTAAACTTCTGGCCAGCTCAAACAGCTCCTTTGCTTCTGCCGAAGTTGCGGTGAAAGGTTTTTCAACCAGCACATGTTTTCCGGCCAGCAGCGACCTACGTGTATAATCAGCATGTGTAAAATTAGGGGTGTTTACAATCACCAGTTCAATTTCAGGATCATCGATGAGCGCTTCAAAAGTAGCATAGCTTTTCACACCGGGATATGCTGCCGCAGCTTTTTTCTCGTTGCGTTCCAGTACCGCATGAAATTTAAACCCGGGATGGGCATCAATAAATGGTGCATGAAATACTTTACCCGACATACCAAAGGCGAGTAAGCCTGTTACAATTGCTTTTTCCATGGCCATAAAATTAAGAATAAGGATCCGGATGCCCCCCATTTATTATCACAAAGCTGTAGGCTAAATTGTATCTTTGTACATGAAGCCTGCAGAAACACATGCAAAATGGAAAATTTTGCAACATAAAATAGCCGGAGAATTTGATTCAGATATCCCGGATTTAAAAGTAGTCCTGTTTTTGATCGGTGTACAGGAGCTGGGTAAAGGCCCGGGGAAATACAGCAAACGCCAAAAAGAAGAGCTGATGCATATTGCTACCTGTCGCTTGCTGAGTGAGATGGGATTTTATGAGCTGGAAGGCCTGGACCAGGATGGCTGGCCGCATTGGAAACTGGTTAAGCCGGTTCCGTCTTTTGCAATGATGGAGCAGGAACTGCTGCTCAAATCCCTGGCCATACACTACTTTGAAGATATCTACGGAGATTAATGATGTGAAACCATAAAAACGTATAAAAATAAAAAACCCGAAGTATAGTATACAACGGGTTTTTGTTTTTATAGGTGGATGTAAATGTGCTGAATTATTTTCCTTGTTGCTGAGCCTCTTTTTTCAACTGGTCGTTGGCAACGATCACCACTTCAACCCTGCGGTTTGCAGCTCTTCCTGTTTCAGTTGCATTGTCTTCAATTGGCTCAGAAAAACCTTTTCCTATCGTGATCAGGCGGGATGACGGAACTCCTTGTGAAACTGCATAAGCTTTAACTGCTGCAGCTCTTCTTTCCGATAAGCCCATGTTATAAGTTTCGGTACCTTTATTGTCGGTATGTCCGATTACTTTAATATCTGTTCCGGGATATTGATTGATGGAACCCGCTAAAGATTTGATATTTGTTTTTGCCTGTGCGGTTAAATCTGCTTTATCAAAACCGAAAAGAATTCCGCTGTCAAACTTAACAATGATACCTTCACCCTCACGGATTACTTCTGCATTAGGGATGGCATTTTGTATTTCAGCAGCTTGTTTATCCATTCTCTTACCGATAAATCCTCCTGCTGTACCACCAACAGCGGCACCAATAATAGCACCTACAGCAGTATTGCCTGCTTTTTTACCAATGATTGCACCAATTACACCACCGGCAGCAGCACCAATTCCTGCTCCTTTCTGTGTTTTTGTTAAACTATCGCAACCTTGAAATGCCATGGCACCAAGGGCTAATGCTATACTGAATGTTGCTATTTTAAATTTCGAAGTCATCATAATGTTATCATTTGTTTAGATCGAAAACAAATCAAACCTAATGCCAAGTTTTTATGTTTCCTCATTTTAGGTTGATGATGTCCTTAAATTGCATACAAAATAGGATGGTTCAGGCAATGCAGGCAGCGCCATGCCAGGTGGTGACTATAATTCTATACAATCCATTATTCCGAAAAGTATTCCTCCAGTGCTTTCAGGGTGTTTTCATCTGTATGGATGTCTTTAATGATCATACCTTTTTCCAAAAGAATGATCCTGTCGCAGACATCGGTTACATGGTTTAAATCATGGCTGGAAATCAGGGTGCTCATGTTTCCTTGTCGTTTAAACGATCTGATGAGCGTTTTAAGCCGGATCTGGGTGGTGGGATCCAGGTTGGCAAAAGGTTCATCCAGAACCAGCAGTTCCGGGTTTTGCATCAGCGCCGCAGCAATCCCCACTTTGTTCTGGTTACCTTTAGAGAAATCCCGGATGTATTTTCCCTTGTTCAGGATCTCGCCGTTAAAAAATTCTTCATAACGGGTCAGGTAGTCCTTTACATGCGCCGCAGTCTGATTGTTCAGGCTGCCAATAAACAGGAAGTATTCTTCAGGCGTCAGGTAATCGATCAGGAAACCTTCATCTAAATAAGAAGCGGTATAATTTTTCCAGGTATCACTTTGCATTACATTTTCCCCGTTTGATAAAACAGTACCCGCACTTGGGCGGATCAGGTCCAGGATCATGCGGAACAGGGTAGTTTTACCGGCACCATTGTTTCCTACCAGGCCAATGGTTTCCCCCTGTCCGACCTGTAGCTGCGCAATGTCCAGTACAGGTACCCCGTCATAAACCTTTTTTAAATCTTTTATTGCTAAAATCATAATTATGCTCTAAATCCTTCGGCTATTTTGTAGCGTTGCTGTTTAAATTTTTTGGTGATGAAATTGATCCAGTAACCACGCATTAAAATCATGGCCAGGCCAAATACAGACACAGTGATCAGGCCTGAATAAGGTCTGTCAAGAAGGCCAAAGGGCAGGTAGATCAAAATCGGGGTTAAGGCATAAGGAAACATCAGCAGCCATTGGGTGGCACTGATGCCCTGGTAATTAAAGGTGGCACTTTTGTTAATGTCTATTCTTTTATAATTGAAATTGGCCAGGTAAAGCACCACAACGGTTCCAAAACCTACATTGTACAGGTAAGCGGTGACGTGCAGCAAGAGGAGTTTGGGGCTCAGCAAACCGTAAAAGCTGGCCAGCAGCGTAATCAGGGTGCAGCCTATGGTGAAAAGTAAGAATTTGGCTTTTATAAAGTCTTTAAAATTGATCTTGTTGCTCAGCAAACCATCAAAATGGGCGCTTTGCCAGGCAAACATAAACTGTCCGTACATCAGGATAGAAATGCCCGTCATAAATATAGCACCAAACATCATCTGCCCGAAGGCATCCGCTGCAATCACGTTTTCCTTGTAAAAAATAAACCCATAAAACAGGAAAAGGAAGCCCATAAAGAAAGAAACCCTGGAACGCTTATGGCGCAGAATTAATTTCAGTTCCAGAGCTGCAAGCTCGCCTGTCCTGCCAAAGCGGTTTAAAAAAGGGTAATCTGTACTTACTTTTTTTTCAGTGGCCGTGCTCAGTTCTTCTACATATAAATTGCTGCGCAGGTAAGCGCTGTTTATTTTAAATACCACTATGGCCATACCGCTAAAAAAAAGACCGGTAACAGGTAAACGCGCAATGGTCTGAAAAATAGCGTTGGATCCGCTCATGATGGAAATGATTTTATAATACTCTAAAACCGCAAAGGCGGCAATAAGGGCCAATCCGGCAACGGTATAAAATATATTGGAAATGGATTTCCGTTTGAGGTATAAAACAAAATAATTATTAAAAAAAGTAATGGAAAGTATCGCAACAATATACAGGAGGGTTACCAGGCCGCCATATTGAACTACTATTCTGGTCAGGCAAAAAGGAAGAAACAACAGGAAGGGCCATAAATTAAAAGCCGAAAACAGCGCTTTGATATTCAGGAAGCTAATGATATTGCTTTTGGTAATTTTAAGGTGAAGATAGGGGATGATGCTGAGTGTAGGCAGTTCCTGTAACTGGAAGCGCAGGAGCAGGTCCAGGGCAAAATAATATAAAATGATCCCGTTAAAGCTTTTAATGAGGTCCTGCTTAGGGAAAAGCTGGGACAGGAAATGCCCCATTCCGAAACCCAGGCCTATTGCTGCAGCCAGAAAATAAAGCATAAAAAAAAGAAGTACAATTTGTGTGGCCAGGCTGCCCTTATGGTTGCGGGAGCGCCAGAAGGCTTTCCACTGGTGTTCTAAAAAAGTACGCAGCATATCAGTAATTGTATTTGTTCTTCCAGTTTTTTCTCAATTGTTCCCTGAGCTTGTCTTCCGCCGGATTTTTTCCGGGATCGTACAATTTGGTGCCGCTCAGTTGTTCCGGCAGATACTCCTGCGCTTCAAAATTTCCCTCATAGCTATGTGAATACTTATAGTCTTTCCCATAGCCGATATTCTTCATCAGTTTGGTAGGGGCATTGCGGATGTGCAGGGGTACCGGCAAATTACCGGTTTGCTTAACCAGTGCCTGTGCCTGGTTGATCGCTTCATAAGCCGCATTACTTTTCACAGAGGAGGCCATATAGGTAACAGCCTGCGAAAGAATGATCCGCGATTCGGGAAAGCCGATCACATTGACGGCCTGGAAGCAATTGTTTGCCAGTAATAACGCGTTGGGGTTGGCATTGCCAATGTCTTCTGAGGCCAGAATCAATAGGCGGCGTGCAATAAAAAGCGGATCTTCACCGCCTTCTATCATTCTGGCCAGCCAGTAAACGGCTGCATTCGGATCGCTCCCCCTTATGGATTTGATAAAAGCCGATATGATGTCATAATGCTGTTCCCCGGCTTTGTCGTACAAGGCCAGGTTTTGCTGCGCATGCGCCAAAACGTTCTCATTGCTCAGTACAATTTTATTGCCACCAATCCCATTAACCGCAATCTCCAGTACATTGAGCAGCTTTCTGGCATCGCCACCCGATAAGCGGATCAGGGCTTCGTGTTCCTTGATCGTGATCTTCTTTTCTTTCAGGATGATGTCCTGCCGAATTGCAGTTTGCAGCAGGCCAGATAGCTCATCTTCGTTCAGCCCTTTTAAAATATAGACCTGGCACCTGGACAGCAAAGCGGAGATGACTTCAAAAGAGGGGTTTTCTGTGGTAGCCCCGATCAATGTGACCAGGCCACGCTCTACAGCTCCAAGCAGGCTGTCCTGTTGTGATTTACTGAACCTGTGGATCTCATCAATAAAAAGAATGGGAAGGCCCATCAGGCTGTCTTTAAGCAGGGCAGCCCGGTCTATGACATCCCGGATGTCCTTCACACCGGAATTGATGGCACTCAGGTTAAAAAATGGCCGGTCCAGTGTTTGCGAAATGATATAGGCAAGGGTTGTTTTCCCCACACCCGGAGGCCCCCAGAAAATCATGGAGGGCAATTGACCGCTTTTTATGGCCTTTCTCAATACGGCATCCGGCCCTACCAAATGTTGCTGTCCAACATATTCGTCCAGGTTTTGTGGACGCATGCGTTCTGCTAAAGGAGGGAGGTTTTGCATAAAAGTAAAGATACTAAAAAAAGTAGCAAAGAAAATCCTTCTTTGATCTGCTTATGCCCCGCCTTCGGGAGAACTGGCTTTTGGTTTTTTCTTCCAGAATTTACGTTTGGGCTTGGCAGAATCTGCTTTTTGCGCGGCGGGTCTTGGCCTTGCAGGACGATCTGCTGCTGCTTCTGGTATTTCCCCAAGGTGTTCCGGTAAAGGCATTCTGGTAATCTCCTTTTCTATCAGTTTTTCAATATTGACCAGTTTACGCTTGTCCCTGCTGTTTACCAGGGTAATCGCGGTACCTTTACTTGCTGCCCTGGCCGTACGCCCAATGCGATGCACATAATCCTCCGCATCATGGGGGGCATCAAAATTGACAACCAGGTCTATTCCTTCCACATCAATACCCCGGCTCAAAACGTCAGTTCCGATCAGTATGGGCAGTTGTTTGTTTTTAAATTTCAGTAAAATGCTTTCTCTTTCGCTTTGTCCCAGATCGGAATGAAAGGCTTCGGCTTTAAGCCCCAGATTTCTGAAAACTTTGCCCAGGTTTTTTACCTTTTCCTTTGTAGAGGCAAAAACAATAATGCTTTTATATACATCCGTTTTTAAGAGGCTGCTCAGTAAAGGGACTTTCTGTTCATCATGGACCAGGTATACCTGCTGGGATATCCCTTCAGCGGGTTTGGAAATCGCAAGGCTGATCTGTTCAGGATGGATCAGCAAGGTGGAGGCCAGCTTTCTGATCTTTGGCGGCATAGTTGCCGAAAACATCACCGTTTGCCTGGCCTGTGGCAGGTAGCTCACGATGCGCATAATGTCATCGTAAAAGCCCATGTCCAGCATCCTGTCTGCTTCATCCAGTACCAGGTGCTGCAGCTGGTCCAGCTTCAAAACGCCCGATGAAAGGTGAGAGATGAGACGGCCCGGTGTGGCAATAATGATGTCCACCCCTTCACGCATCGATCTTTTTTGCTGTTCGTAAGCAATACCATCCCCTCCTCCGTAAACCGTTAAGGAACTGATGTTTGTAAAATAAGAAAGGGCTTCTACCTGCAAATCTATTTGCTGGGCAAGCTCTCGTGTTGGCGCCAGGATCAGGGTATTGTTATGCCGGTTTTCCGTTTTCACAATCATATTCATGATCGGTAAAAGGTAGGCTCCCGTTTTTCCGGTTCCTGTTTGCGCACAGGCAATTAAATCTTTCTTATTTAAAATAAGCGGAATTGCCTGCTGCTGGACTGGAGTTGCTTTGCGGAACCCCATGGCTAGTAACCCTTCCAGTAATTCAGGGTTAAAATTAAAATCTTTAAAATCCAATATACTTCTGTGTTGTTAGTATTTACCGTATAAAAGTAATGCTTTTTTATCTATTTATTCTTATCGGCGTAACCAAACACTTTTTGAAGCAGGGAAGATGACCTTGCACCCAGATTATCCCTGATTTTGAGCTCTTCCTGGGCCACCTGGATAAACATCCCTTCTATGGCCTTCTGCGCTACATAATCCGAAAGATCTGTATTGACCGGTTTTACCAGGGGTATTTTATTGTACTGGCCCGCGGCATCGCCCCAGTATTTGGTAGCTCCTACTTTGGCCAGGTTGGTGGTAATGACCGGTTTAAACTTCTCCATCAGCTGATCAGTGGTTACTCTTTTAAAATAATTGGTTGCCGCATCTTTGCTGCCCAGTAATATATTGGTCGCATCGGTAATGGTCATTTGTTTGATCGCCGAAATAAAAATCGGTTTGGCTTCTTTGGCTGCGCTTTCAGCGGCTCGGTTCAGGCTTACGATCACATTGTCTGCCAGTTTACCCATACCAATGCCGTGTAAGGTTTTTTCAACTTTCTGGGCTTCCGGAGGAAAGAGGATCTTTACCGCCATATTGCCCAGAAAGCCGTCTTTTGCAGAAAGGAGGTCGGCCCCGCGCGAGGTGCCTATTTCCAGCGCTTCTTTAATACCCATCCCAATTTCCAGTACACTTGGGGTGCCGGCGGCAGCGGTGCTGCTGGTGTTTTTTCCGGTCACCTGTTTTAAAATATTGCCGATTTTAATCTGGCTTTGTGCCTGTTGGGTAGATAGTAATCCTGTTGCTAAGGCCAGATAAAGAAAGCTCTTGTTCATCACTGTTATTTTTTGGCTGAAGATAGCAAATCTCCGGCCATTAATCTGGTGGATTTGGCCAGTTTGATAAATTCAGAACGGTAACCTTCTTTATCTTTTCCTTTAGCGTTTTCTGCAATGCCGATCAGCTGCTCAAAAGAAGCCCCCTGTTTAAAGTCCGATTGCCTCAGCAGCATCCCGAATTCTGCAACAGCGGCTGCAAACCTAAAGTTGTTACCGGTATGGCTAAAAGGAACAGACTGGTCAATCACCACCTGGGTGATCAGTTTACTGGAATTTCCCTCAGGGGTTTTATAACGCAGCTTTACGGTAAGCATTTCATTGCTGCCATTGCCTTTAAGCGGCCTTTTATTGGCCTGATATTTCAATTTGTCTACAGTATCCAGGAAACTACTTTTAATGCCGGCAGGTATGATCTCATATAAAGCCGTTACGGTATGTCCGGAGCCCATTTCACCGGCATCTTTTTTATCGTCATTGAAATCCCTGTCCTGCAGCAAACGGTTTTCATAGCCAATCAGACGATAGGCCTGTACCTTGTCGGGGTTAAATTCCAGCTGCAGTTTCACATCTTTGGCAATGGTAAACAGCGTGCCTCCAAACTCATTGACCAATACCTTCCTGGCTTCGCTGATGTTGTCTATATAAGCATAATTGCCGTTGCCCTTATCGGCCAGCGTTTCCATTTTACTGTCTTTGATATTCCCCATACCATAGCCCAGCACCGTTAAGAACACTCCTGATCTGCGTTTTTCTTCAATCAGGCTTTCCATAGCTGCATCACTGGATGCGCCCACATTAAAATCGCCATCTGTAGCCAGTATGACCCTGTTGTTGCCGCCTTTGATGAAATGATCAGCAGCTACCTGGTAGGCCAGCCGGATGCCGGCGCCTCCCGCTGTGGATCCTCCGGCGCTCAATTGGTGGAGCGCTTCTTTGATTTTTGTTTTTTCATTGCCCGGAGTTGAAGGCAATACCAGGCCCGAACTTCCGGCATAGACCACAATCGCCACTTTATCTTCCGACCGCAGCTGGTCGGTCAGTAATTTAAATGAGGCAACCAGCAGCGGTAATTTATTGGGCTGGTTCATGGAACCGGATACATCAATAAGGAACACCAGATTGGATGCAGGAAGTTTAGCTGTCGAGATCTGCTTTCCCTGCAATCCAATCTGTACCAGTTTGTGGTTTGTATTCCATGGAGCGTCCGCAATTTCTGTTACAATGTTTACGGGGTCATTTCCCTTGGGTTGAGGGTATTCATAGTCGAAATAATTGATCATTTCTTCAATCCTTACCGCATCTTTAGGCGGCAGGCTCCCGTTGTTGATGAACCTCCGGACATTACTGTAGGAAGCCGCATCCACATCAATGGAAAAAGTAGAAAGTGGCTTTTTGGTGGGGTTCTGGAAACCATTTTCAGCAATGGCTGCATAGCTTTCTGTATCCCGGTCCTGCTGTGCCATCAGCCCCGAAACCCGGCCACGTAAAACCATTGGAGCGGAAGCCGAGCTGACGAGCTTGCTTTTTTTCTGCTCGCCATAGCCTATCACCACTATTTCATTCAAACTTTGCTGGCTTTGCTCCAGCACTACGTTCAGGCTGAAAGACTTCCCAATTTTTAGGGTAAGGGTTTTATAACCGATGAAAGAAAAACGTAAACTTTCTGTATCGGTAGCTACCGAAATGGAATATCGCCCATCTTTGTCTGTGCTGGTATAGGTTTTGCCTGCTGGCACACTTACCCTAACACCGGGCAGTCCTTTGCCATCGGCTTTGTCGGTTACTTTTCCGGTGATTGTTTTTACTGCTGCAAAGCTTTCGTGGAAGCCCATTACCATCAGCAGAAATAGAGGTAGCCATAACTTTTTCATAATCGTTTGTTTTTTGTTTATGATGTCAGCTTTGCAGAATTTCCATACTAGTGTCAAAAAATATTTTTATACTTGGACAACCTTAGCAGGATTACTGCTGAATTTTTGATAAAACCTTATGTTTTAAATACTCCCTTGAAGTTTATAAAGAATAACGCCCGGATACAGGAGCAGGACGACGCTGCTTTAATCGCACGCTATAAAAGCGAAAGCGACCTGAATGCGCTGGGCACACTTTATAACCGGTACATGCACCTGGTATTCGGGGTCTGTTTAAACTACCTGAAAGATGAGGAGCAAAGCAAGGATGCGGTCATGCAGATTTTTGAAGAACTGGTACTGAAGCTAAAAATCCATGAGGTCCAGAATTTTAAAAGCTGGTTGCATGTACTTACCCGCAACCATTGTTTAATGGCCTTACGCAAGCAATCAAAGCATACCACATTGTCCATAGATGATACTTTTGTGGAAAACACAGATTTTGTGCATCTTGATATGGATGATACAAAAGAGCAGCAGCTTACCGTTATGGAAAAGTGTATGGAAACACTTCCTGAAGAACAGCGTTTAAGTGTAGACTTGTTTTATCTGCAGGAGAAATGTTATAAGGAAGTGTCAGATATTACCGGTTATGATATGCTTAAAGTGAAAAGTTATATCCAGAATGGGAAAAGAAATCTTAAAATTTGTATAGAAAAGAACAGCGGTGAATAAGGATTGGTTAGATATAGGGATTTTAGAGGATTACCTGGATGGTAAACTGGATGCTAAAACCATGAACAGGGTAGAGCGTGAAGCGCTTGATGATCCTTTTGTGGCCGAAGCCCTTGCTGGTTTAAGTGAATCGCCAAAGCGTTCCCTGCAATCTATTTCCCTGCTTCAGAAACAATTGCACGAAAGGATTGCCCAGCAGCAAACAGTAAAGAAAACATCAGTAATTACCTGGCAGCGTTTGAGTATAGCGGCGGCTGCGGCGGTGCTGTTTATTGCTGTAAGCATTATGTTCTGGATGCGGGAAAATAACCACCAGAAAGAACTTGCGGGCAGGGCCAAAAAAGTAGAGGTGAGCATTGCACCTATGGATAGTATCCGGGAGACAGCCCCTGTTGTTGCAGCGGCACCGACAGCACCGGCTGCCACAGTTACCAGGGATCGGGTAAAAAAGGATGAGCTGGAAAAAGCGATCAGAGCCGCTAAAACGAACAGTTATGCCGCCAGGGCAAAAACGGAAAACTATGATGCAGCGCGTTCTGTGGCAACTGTCGCAGCCGCAGCCCCTCAGCAGTTAAATGATGTGGTTATCGTTGGCTATGGCACGCAAAAAAGAAGCGATTTGGTTGGCTCAATTTCAACAGTTTCCCTTGCTCCGGGCCATGTATTGAGCGGTAAGGTAATTGCTATGGACGATGGAAAAGCCCTTCCGGGTGTTTCGGTAAGGGTGGAAGGCGGAAATCTAACTGCAGTAACAGACGCAAACGGAGAATTTAAGATCAATGCAGATACCTCAGTGAAAACAGGGCTGATCCATGCAGATTATATTGGATTTAAGCGGACGGAAGCATTGGCCAAAGTAAACCAGCCGGTAAACATTGTCCTGGCACCAGAAAATTCGACCTTGAATGAAACCGTAATCGTGGGTTATGGTAAGGCGAAGAAAGAACGAGCTGCGGCAAAGGATTCCGCCGGGCTAAGTCTGGCCCTTTCAGGGAGAATTGCGGGAGTCAATACCAATAAGAACATCATGATCAGAGGTACAAGCAGCCTGCCCAAATCAGTGGTCATGGTGTCCAACCCTGTTGGTGGCTGGGATAAACTTTTTGCCTACATCAAAACAAACAACAGTTTTGCCCATGAAAAAAAGACCGGACAGGTAGTTGAACTCAGTTTCCGGATCGCCAAAGACGGAAGCCCTGCGGATATTAAAATAGTTCAAGGTGCAGCAGCAAAATATGAAGAAGAAGCCATCAGGCTGATCCTCAATGGGCCTAAATGGGAAGTGCCAGAGAAATCCAGGAGCCGCATGACCTTCCAGATCACATTCTAAAAGAACAGGTGGATAATGCTGAAAACAATGGCTGCCAGTGTAGCCGATACCGGAATGGTTAATACCCATGCCCATAATAAACTAACTGTAACCCCCCAGCGCACTGCAGATACCCTTTTTAACAAACCGACACCAACAATAGATCCGGTAATGGTATGTGTGGTAGAAACAGGGATACCAAAATGCTCCGTAATCCCTAAAGTTACCGCACCTGCGGATTCAGCAGCAACGCCCTCAAAGGCATTTACCTTGGTAATCTTTGAACCCATTGTTTTCACAATTTTCCAGCCGCCGCTCATGGTACCCAGGGCAATCGCTGCATAACAGGAGATCGGCACCCATTCCGGCATTGGATCACCTGTAGTCAATACATTGCCCGCTACCATCGCTACATAAATGATCCCCATTACCTTCTGGGCATCGTTACCACCGTGGGTAAAGCTCAGTGCAGCAGAAGAGATCAGCTGTAAACGTTTAAACCATTTTTCGGCCACAGAAGGCCTTGCATTTTTTGAAATGTGTAAAATGATGATGGAAATGATCACAGATATCACCATACCAATAACCGGGGCCAGTACTATAAAAGCGACTACTTTTAATATCGGGGCCAGGTTAATGGCCGACATTACCCCAACACCCAGTGAAGCTGCTTTGGCCATGCCAGCACCTGCAAAACCACCAATAAGTGTATGTGAAGAACTGGAAGGGATACCAAACCACCAGGTAAAAAGATTCCAGGTAATGGCGGCTAAAAGTCCGGCCAGGATTACCTCCAGGGTAATGAAGTTCTCTACTACAGTTTTGGCAATGGTATTGGCCACTTTATGGTCTGTAAAATAAAAATAGGCAGCAAAGTTGAAAATTGCAGCCCAGAGTACGGCCTGAAAAGGCGACAATACTTTTGTGGATACAATAGTTGCAATAGAGTTTGCCGCATCGTGAAAGCCGTTTATATAATCGAAGGCAATGGCCAGAACGATTACAACAACCAATAAGGTAGTTACCATTTTTTGTGGGTTTAAGCGTTCTTTACCAAAATAGATTCCAGCACATTTGCTGCATCCTCACATTTATCTGTTGCCAGCTCTAAAGTTTGCAATACTTCTTTTTGCCTGATCAGCTCAATGGCATTGGTCTCAAACTCAAACAAACGGGCAATGGCAAGGTTGCAGACGTAATCCGCCTGATTTTCTCCGCTGTTGATGCGTACGCAGGCATCAGCGATCACGCGGATATTTTTAAAGCTTCTTAGTTCTTTGATGGCCTTTTCCAGATCTGTACACATTTCTACCAGTAATTCAGCAAGTTTGATCATCGCATCGCCAATATTGGTTACATTGTACAGTTCTATATTGCTTGCCGATGCATGGATATAATCTGCAATGTCATCAACTGCACTGGCCAGTGCATGGATATCTTCCCTGTCAAAAGGAGTAATAAAGTTTTTACTGAGTTCCAGGAAAATGGAATGGGTAATGTCGTCTCCAACATGTTCCAGGCGCTCCACTTCTTTAATGTGTTCTTTCCTTTTCTCCATATCGGTTGCGCTAAGCGCAAGCAACAGGGCCTGGGAAATTTTTAATACGTTGCTTCCTGCCTGCTCAAATAAAGGCTGAAATTTCTTGTCTCTCGGCGTAAAGAACTTAAAAATGCTATTCATATTAATATTAAAATATGATGCAAAAGTATAACTGTAATGTTAACTTAGTGTTAAGTGTTAAGTTTATTTTAATTTATCACCTTGCTGTTAACCAATCTTTTCCAGTGTAAAAGCAAAGGTAGTCCCGATTTGAGGGGTGCTCCTGATGGATATAATCTGTTCATGGGCTTCCAGGATGTGTTTTACAATAGCCAAACCAAGGCCGGTACCCCCTTCCTCTCTGGACCTGTGCGAGTCAATCCGGTAAAAGCGCTCAAATAAACGGGTATGGTGTTTTTCATCAATGCCGATCCCGTCATCCGTTACTTCTATTAAATACTGGTCGTGCAGTTCAAAGATCTTTATAGCTGTAGAACCTTGTTCCCTGCCATATTTCAATGAATTGTGGATCAGGTTGATCAAAACCTGCCGGATCTTTTCCCGGTCGGCCCGAACATAGGCCGGATGCGTGTACTTGTCTTTAAAAGAAAGGGTAATGTTTCTTTTGCGTGCACTATCTTCCAGGCCGTCCATCACCTCCCTGGCCAGGGGAACAAAGTCGAACTTCTCATAATTAATGGGGATTTCTCCAGTTTCCAGCTTGGAGATGGAGTCCAGATCGGTAATCAGGTAGCTCAGCCGCTCTACATTCTTTTCTGCCTTGGCCAGGAATTTAGCGGCCGTTTCCGGGTCTTCGGTCAGGCAGTCCTGCAAGGTTTCAATATAACCTTGTATCGCAAACAGCGGGGTCTTAAACTCATGTGATACATTGGATAAAAATTCCCGTCTGAACTGCTCCTGTCTTTTCAGTACTTCAATCTCCCGTTTTTTGGCCCCGGCCCATTCTTTTACTTCCTGTTCCACATCGTTTATAGGATCGGCACTTACGTATTCGCCCAAAGCATCTTTAAGGTCTTTGCCCAGTTTCAGGTTGTGGATCAATTTATAGATCAGTACGATTTTTGAGTAGATGTACTTTTCCAGCAGGTAGTAAAAAACAATAAAGCTGGTGATAAAACTTACCACAAAGGAAACCAACATAAAATACCAGTCCTTCTGGAAGTAAAAATTAACCAGACCGATGGACAGCCCAACTGCAAATGCAGCAATTAACACCAAAACACTTAACTTCATCCTAATAATTTTATGGTAAGACGGACGCTTATGCCAGGAGCAATTTACAAGATAAATTTTATATGCTAATCTTTTCCGTAAGATATTTCCAATATCTTTTTGGGACGTGCTGCACATGCAGTCTGGTGTTTTTTCGGGCTGCAATATTTGTGCTTTTAAAATAGTCCTGCCAAAGCCTGGCATATAAATTTTCTTTTTCTGAAAGGAACGCCTCTGCGGGCTTTTGAAGCCTTTTTTCTTCCAGGCTTTCCAACTGTATTTCTGCTACAATTTCCAGGTTATAGTACAGGCCATAGTGTCTTTTAATATCGTATATGACCCATTGCTGATCAGTGTAACGGTTCCTGAAATGGGACAAGATCAGTGGAAGGACATTAAAATCAGGATCTATTGTACAATAAAAAATGCCGTCGGCCGAATGCTGAAAGCGGATAAAGGCTTCCATCCTGTGCTTTTCTCTTTCTACTTTTTTGGCTGTTTGTGCCAGGGCCAGTACGTACTCATTGCCATAATTGGCCTCAACTCCCGGCGCATTGTTAAAAATGTAACAACTAAACTCAAAAAGGCTGTGGTAAGCTGCAGGGTCTTCAGACAAAAAAGTACAATAAAACTTTCTTATCCAGTCTTTGCTTAACCTCGCTTGTAAGCCTTTCCATACCCGGTCTGCTTTTTTATGGTCATTGTGCACATGAAAAATATCAGAAAAAGCATCTGGCTGATGCTGTTGTGTTGTTTTTAGCATGACGGGTCCTGGTTTGCGTTCAAACCATTCAAAAACTGCGCAGAGCAACCCTTCAAAACTGCTGTCGATCAGGTAAACGGTCATTAGAATAAGTTCAGTTGCTGCACATCCGTTTTTAAATATTTGCTTTGGCTTTCAGCAAGGATAAAAGATTTGATCTGGGTTCCCAGGTATTCTTTTAACTGGTAAGGACTGTCTGCGCACCTGATAAAATGACGGGCTTTATTGTAGGCAATGCCAATCTTTTTCAACTGGTCAATCCGCAGTTTACCAAACCTGCGTGCCTGGATGATCTTTTTTGCCGAACTTACCCCAATGCCGGGTATACGCAGGATCATTTTATAAGCCGCCACATTAATGTCAACCGGAAAAAACTGCAGGTTTCTCAAGGCCCAGCTGAGCTTCGGGTCAATATCTATATCCAGATGGGGATTGGCATCATTTAGCAATTCATTCACATGGAAACCGTAGAAACGCATCAGCCAGTCTGTCTGATACAATCTGTTTTCCCTGATCAGGGGAGGCTGGGAACCGATAACGGGCAGCCGCCTGTCGCTACTGATGGGAATATAACCGGAATAATAAACCCTTTTGAGTGAGTAATCCTTATAAAATGCGGCCGCGGTATGCATGATGTCCTTATCTGTTTCCGGTGTTGCGCCAATCACCATTTGCGTGCTCTGCCCGGCGGGTACAAATTTCGGAATGCTTTTAATCAGCTTTTGCTCGTCTTTTAACTGTATGATCTGGCTTTGTATAAAGCCCAATGGTTTTTTCACCTCTTCATGACTTTTTTCGGGAGCCAGCAGCTTTAAGCCGCTTTCGGTGGGCATTTCCAGGTTAATGCTCATCCGGTCTGCGTAAAGGCCTGCCTCTCTGATCAGTTCCTCACTCGCGCCCGGAATCGTTTTTAGGTGAATATAGCCGTTAAACCGCTCTTCCAGGCGGAGTTTTTTGACTACCCTGAGCAGGCGCTCCATGGTAAAATCTGCATTTTTGAAGATGCCGGAGCTAAGGAACAGGCCTTCGATAAAGTTACGCCGGTAAAAGTTTATCGTTAAAGATACCACCTCTTCCACTGTAAAAGCTGCACGTTCGATATCGTTGCTCTTCCTGGAAACACAAAATGCACAGTCAAAAATACAATGATTGGTCAGCAGGATTTTCAACAGGGAAACACAGCGTCCATCTTCTGTGTAAGTATGACAGATACCCGAGGCATGACTGTCACCAAGGCCCTTGTTGTCATTTTTCCTTGTTCCACCACTCGACGAGCAGGATACATCATATTTAGCCGCGTCGGCCAATATGGTCAGTTTTTCCCTTATCCGTTCAGACATAATAGCTAATTTACTAACAAATATAGTAATTTTGCTAAAATAATTAGATAATGAGATAAAATTCTGAATAAAACTGCTCCAGATAATCCAGCATAAACTGGTGACGTTTCTCCGCCATTTTCCGGCCTTCTTCTGTTTTCATCAGCGCTTTAAGCAGCAGTAGTTTTTCGTAAAAATGATTGATGGTGGGAGCGGTGGTATTTTTATATTCCTCTTTGGACATGTTCAGTACCGGCTTAATTTCAGGGTCATATAAAACCCTGTTCTTATAACCGCCATAGGTAAAGGCCCGGGCAATACCAATGGCACCAATGGCATCCAGCCGGTCGGCATCCTGCACTACATCCAGTTCCTTAGACTGAAAGGTGATCAGCCCGAGGCTTGCCTTGTAACTCAGGTTCCGGATGATCTGCTGTACATGTTCAACAACAGCTGGTTCCAGGTTAATGCTGCGCATAAAATCAGCTGCTATCCTTGGGCCAATTTCTTCATCACCGTTGTTGAATTTGGCATCTGCAATGTCGTGCAGCAGTGCAGCAAGTGCAACCACCAGCTCATCGGCCTTTTCGATAGCATTGATGTGCAGGGCATTTTTATATACCCGCTCAATGTGAAACCAGTCATGGCCGGCTTCCGCATTGGCTAAAGTCTTTTTAACAAAAGCAATAGTTTGGTCAATTGCGCTACTCATGCGTGTTTTATATCAGGGTTTAACCGGGCGTTCCTCTTCCGGTCTCCGGCTGCCATCGTACAATTCGTACTCCAGCATGCGGCAGTCCAGTTTTCCGTTATAGAACTCTACTTTGCGGTCGGCTTTTAAGCCTATCTTTTTAGCCAGATCAGGATTGCCGGTAAAGATATAGCCAAAATACCCCTTACATTCCTGTTTCATAAAGTCGCCCATACGTTTATAGGTAGCTTCCAGTTTGGAATGCACACCTAAGCGTTCCCCATATTCCGGGTTAAATATCACCACACCTCTTCCGCCTTCCGGAACCTGCGTGTCAGCAAAATCACAGACTTCGAAAGTGATCAGGGTATCCACGCCGGCCGTTTTTGCATTTTTCCGGCTGATATCTACCGCATCATCCGATAAATCAGTGGCGATGATCTGCAGTTCGGTGTTTTTAATCACCTGGTCTTTTAAAATTCTCCGCTCTGCAAAAAATACCTGCTCATCATAGCCCATAATGTGCATAAAACCATAGTTCATGCGGAACAGGCCAGGCCGGCGGTTGGTGGCTATCAGCGCAGCTTCAATGGCCAGCGTTCCGGAACCGCACATCGGGTTTACAAACGGAGATTTCTGGTCCCATTTGCTGCTCAGCACTACGGCCGCGGCAAGCGCTTCCAGCATAGGAGCTTTGCCCGGAATTTTACGGTAGCCATGTTTGGCCAAAGTTTCTCCCGAAGTATCCAGAAATATATCAGCGTCGCCGTCTTTCCAGTATAAGTGCACTACGGTTTTGTTGGCATCAGATCCGGAATTCGGGCGAATGCCTTTCTTATCTTTGATGCGGTCAACAATGGCATCTTTAACTTTTAAATTCGCAAAAAGCGGGGTGGTTATGGTCGGGTTATCCACATTGGATGTAACCGAAAAATAACCGGAAAAATCGATCAGCTCTTCCCAGGGCATTTCCAGCAACTCCCGGTAAAGCTCCTCAGGATTGTTGGCCTTGAAGCTTTTTAAACAGTACAAAATCTGGCTGGCACACCTCAGGTTTAAATTGAGTTTGATGCATTCGCTAAGTGTAATGTCCAATTCCAGGCCTGTCGGAAAATCCCTGACAATGGTATAACCAAGGGCTTTAACCTCGTCCAGAAGATAAGGCGAAAGCCTTTTGTTGCAGGTGATGATCACCTTGCTTTTGGTGTGGAAAACTTGCATAATTTATTCTGCGAAGTTATCAATAAAAATATAGAGATTTGAAATCGTAGTAGAATAAAAGAGTATTTGTTATGGAAATAAAAGGAAAAGTGCATGAAATTGGTGCATTACAGCAGGTGAGTGAGACTTTTAAGAAAAGGGACCTGATTATAGAATATGCAGAAAACCCTACTTATCCTGAATACATCAGGTTTGAGGCTTTACAAGATAAAACCGCTTTATTTGACAGCTTAAAACAAGGCGATGATGTAGAAGTTTCATTCAATTTACGTGGCCGTCCCTGGACAGATAAAGCCGGTAAAACATCTTACTTTAACAGTCTGGTAGTATGGCGCATCAATGCACTAACCGCTAATGCAGCTGCCGCAGCTACTCCAGCATACGCTCCGCCAGCTGATTTGAACAGCACACCGGGCGAGGAAGATGATCTTCCTTTTTAAGAGCTTTTTTAAATAAACAAATTGAACGATCTGCCGGAAGTACCTTCCGGCATTTTTTTTGGTTTTACATAGCGGTTTTGCTCCATACTTCATAAATCTTAGCGCCTTTACTACTTAAGCCACTATGGTGCCAGTCTCCGTTTTCCAGCTTACCATCAAATACCAGTGAAGCGCCAACGCGGCTGTTGTCGCGCGAAAAGAACTCAATGTTTTCGGTGTATTTGCCATCTTTAAAAATATAGGAGCCTCCTCCTGTACCAGAGAATTGTTTCTTTGCCGGATCAATGGCTACCCATTGAAACTTAGTGCCGGTAAGCATTTTGTAAGTTTGCCGGGTGCCGGTTTGGTGTATGGCATTAATTTTTCCATCATCGCCCATGCGGCCGGTAATGCGCCATACCCCGGCAAGTGGTGCTTTGCCCTCATCTATGCGTTTGAAATTGACGCGTCCTTCCGGAACATCCAGCCTGAGCTGCCCTGCCGTAAGGCTAAATGGAATATCCGTTAGGGTGCCAACTTTAGTAGAATCGGCACTGTTGAACAAACTGGAACAGGCCAGCTTATTGCCTTTTATTTCGTAGCTGCCGCCCTGGGTCATGATCAACTGTTTTCCCTGGTATATGGTATGAAAATAAAAACCATCGGTTAGCAGCAGGTTGTGTGTTTTATCTCCTTCGTTCAATTGCCAGGCCCCGTTAATGGCAGCGGTTTGTGCAGTTAATTCCGCAAATGCAGTACTGCAGATCAATAAAGTGAACAACAATAATTTCATGCTTTTAGGGCCATCGCTTTTAATACTAAGGCAAAAGGCCACATAAATATAATAATTATGCATCAGGCGCGTGTTAAAATTTGTTAAATTAAGGACTTATGTGTTTTTGCTTCTTTATTTTTGAGCTGCTGTAAATGAAAAAAAGAAGCCTTTGGCTAATTACCGGCCTCATGACCGTAGCATTGCTCGGTGTGTTTGTAATGCAATTGTATTACATCAGGCAGGCCTATAACCTAAATTCCCAGCTTTTTGAGCAGGATGTGAACCAGGCATTAAATGCGGTGGTTACCAAAGTGCAAAAGCGCAATGCGGCCCTGCACATCAGCAGAAAGGACCGGCAGCTGGAATTGGAGAGAAAAGCTGAGGTACAGGACCAGGCCAAGCAACTCGTGGATTACAAAGACCGCTTTAAGGATGAAGAACAACAGCGTGTACTGCAGCGGCAGCGGCTTATTGTAGCAGACCTGAACCAGACTGATCTGGAGATCAGAAAATCTTACGCGAATCCCATCCTGATCTCTGAAGAGGAATTTCGGGCGGCATCCGACCTGAGTAACCCCAATAAATCTCCGGTGCATGTAGATGTGAATGTCGGGCTGGATGCTTATGGAAATGTGGTTGCCGGACAGATCAAATCGACCTTTGTGCAGGAAAGGCAAAAAATATTTAACGTGGCACAGACTAAAATGCCCGATAGCATCCATTACCTGGCCGTTGATCCGGGTACGGGAAAAAATGTATTGATCAGTGTAAAAACAGTAAGTGCTGAACTGGAAAGAAAATTTATACTGGAAGACAAACTGGCCAGACGGAAATATGAGGAGGGTCTGGAAAGGCTGTCTTCTGATACCATTCCGATGAAACCGGGAACCGAAATCCTGTTGCAGGATGTGGCAAAAGAAATGCGTGATGCCAATGTTCCCCTGAGTAAAATGATCTCCAAGGAGGTTTTGGATACCCTCATCAAAAAGGAATTGCTGAACAGGAACATCAGCCTGAAATACGATTTCTGGGTTGGCCTGGCGCAAAAGGATTCCCTGGTGTATCAGAAAGCGGCCAATGCGAGCGGAGAGCTATTGCCTAAGAACACCTATAAAGCAACGCTTTTTAATAATTTTATCACCCGGGACCCGGGCATGTTGTACCTCTATTTTCCAAATAAAAACTCCCTTATCTTTGCTAACCTGAGTGTAACGATGGCTTCTTCGGCGGGTTTGCTGCTGGTACTGATCTTTATTTTTGCTTATACCATTTACGCGATCCTGAGGCAGAAAAAGATTTCGGAAATGAAGACAGATTTCATCAATAACATGACCCATGAATTTAAAACACCGGTAGCAACCATTATGATTGCCAGTGAAGCGCTCAAAGACCCCGAGATTGCAGCGGATAAAAACCGCATCAGCAGGCTCGCCGGAATTATCTATGACGAGAATGTACGTTTGGGTAACCATATAGAAAGGGTACTGAGTATCGCCAGGCTGGAAAAGAAAGAATTAAAACTGGAACACAGGGAAGTAAATATTCATGACCTGATCACTGCGGTGGTAGACAGCATGAACTTACAGCTGCAAAAGAAAAATGCCCGGGTAAGCTTAGATCTGGAAGCTGTTCAGCCGGTTATTTCAGGCGATGAGCTGCACCTGTCCAATGTATTTTACAACCTGATAGACAATGCCAACAAATACAGTGCGGAAAACCCTAAGATTACCATTGCCACCAGGAATACCGGTAAAGGATTGCTCATTGAAATTACAGATGAAGGAATTGGCATGACCAAAGAACATAGCAAACGTATTTTTGACCAGTTTTACCGGGTTCCAACCGGTAACCTGCATGATGTAAAGGGTTTTGGTCTGGGGCTAAATTATGTGCAGGATATTGTTGAGCAAATGAACGGTGCTATAAAAGTACATAGTGAAAAAGATAAAGGAACTACCTTTGAAATCAGTTTACCGCTAAACCATAACCATAGCAAATGAAAAGAATACTATTGGTAGAAGATGATCCCAATCTTGGGCTGCTCTTACAGGATTACCTTCAATTAAAAGGCAAGTTTGATGTGGTGCTGTGTGCAGATGGCGAAGAAGGCCTGCGCGCATTTAGCAAGCAGGAATTTGACCTTTGTATACTGGATGTCATGATGCCCAAAAAAGATGGTTTTACCCTGGGTAAAGAAATCAGGAAGATCAATCAGGATGTGCCGATCATCTTTGCGACAGCAAAAGCGATGATGGAGGATAAAGCCTCGGCCTATGATTTAGGAGGAGATGATTACATTACCAAACCCTTTAGGATCGAAGAGTTATTGCTGCGGATAAATGCCTTGTTAAAACGCGTAGCAGTAAAGGAACAGGTTGATCAGGGGCCTGCTCAAACCGAATTTCAGATAGGAGACTATACCTTTGACTATACGACTCAATTGATCAACCACAATGGCTTGCAGCAAAAACTATCTACCAAAGAAGCCGAGCTGCTGCGCCTGCTTTGCCTTAAAAAGAATGCCGTACTTACCCGGGAGGAAGCTTTGCTGAGCATCTGGCATGACGACAATTATTTTAACGGGCGCAGTATGGATGTTTTTTTGAGCAAGCTGAGAAAATACCTTAGAGAGGACCCCAAAGTGGAGATCTTAAACGTACATGGCAAAGGCTATAAATTGCTGGTGAATTAAAGCAGGAATGCTTTTAATGCGGATTGCGCATAATCTCCCCAGTCTTTTAAGGCCGAATTGATGGTTTCTCTTAAGGTCTTATTGTTTACAGACTTGCCTTTGGCAGGCACTTTTAATTCATTTGGACTTACTGTTTTGTCTGTGACCGTTTTTGCAAACCAAGTGATGTTTTCATGTGGCAAAGCCACTCCCAGGATCATTCCAGGAAGTCCGGTGAAAGACTCAGGCCCCCCGGACACGGGAATTTTATCAGTATAAAATGCGACAACATATATGGAATCCAGGATAATTGCATTTGCCCTCCGGCATTCATACCCGGCTATGGTCCGCATTTCATTGGTGATTTTCCAGTTGATATTTCTGATGCTGTCTTTAACCAGGAAGGTTTCTTCAAAAACGGTTTTTCTGGCGGTAAACAGGCCGCTGGCAAAATCGGTATAGATCGTGTTGGGCTGGTCGGCCAGGGGAGAGCTGAAGAAATATCCCCTTGGGGCAGCATCAGGTTCCTGAGGCGTGAACAGGGTTTTGTCTTTTGAAAAGGCCATCGTACTTTTTAGCACCCGGAATTGCGGTTGGTTTTTTTTGTAGGCATCATAAGCCTGCTGCATGTAGCTGCTGGTCCGTTTTTCCATTTGTTTTTTCATGATGGCAAACATATTGGAGCTCTTTTCAAATTCTATTACACCATCAGTAGTGAACCGCACATTTTGTGCAGGCAGGTTATTTCCTAAAAGGATTAAACAGGTAAATATCAGTAGGTGCCTCATTTTCTTATTTTTTAGGGGCGGCTCCGCCCATTTTATTAAAATCCCAAACCAGGCTGGCCATAAAATATCTTTGTATGGTCGTATAGCTGTTTTGTGTGATCATGTTGTTATTTGCAGACCGGCTAAAACCCACATTTTGGTTGAGCAGGTCATTTCCGGAGATGACCAGTTTTAAATTTTCAGCTTTGAAAAACTTTCTGGATATATTGGCATTCCATATAAAACGCTCCAGGTCTTCGTTAAAGGTTTGCGTTTTAGCGGCAAACTGATAGTTGGCATCTGTACCGATGTCAATCTTTCCGGGCAGGAACACGTTGAAACTTCCATCGGCCTGAACACCCAGCCCTTTGTTATTGGTCCTGGTCTGTAAAGAAGAGCTGATGACATTGTAACTCGGCCCACCGGAAACCCAGAAACTATATTTCTTCTCTTTATATTTGGAAAGGCTTAAACCACCACTGTAACTGTAAGATTTGCTGGTATTGAGTTCAGTTTTGGTCTCGGTGCTTACCATATTGTAATTTACATTGCCGTTTACCTGCAGGTTAAGCCCTACATTTAGTGCTATACTTTTTATTTTCCTGCTGCTGCTGCCATAAAAGTAAAAGTTGTACGGGTCTCTATTTGTTAAGTTGAAAGACTGATAAGTGTTTTTTCCGGCATCATCTGTTTTGGTATTGTTGACAATAGGGTTTGTGGTGAAGGAATAGCTACCACTTACATAAATGTACTGGTCTGTCAGTATCTTGTAGGAATTGTAGCTTGCATTAAAGCTGCTCCTGAACGAGGGCTTTAAATCCGGATTACCTAATGTAATGTTCAAGGGGTCGGTATTTACCCTTACCGGCTGGATCTGATCTATGCGGGGTTGATTGGTATTGCCATAATAACTTAACCGGAAGGATTTTTGCTGAGAAAACCGGTACTGAAAGGTAGCTTGCGGGTTCCAGTTGATAAAATCTCTTTTGAATGTTTGATCGGTATAGGCATCAAACTGTTTAAAATCTACGGCGCTTACTTTGGTGCCAAAAGTTATAATTGTCTTCTTTTTGTTGTAGTTAAATGTTGCTCCGCCCTGATTGGAAAGCTGGTCCAGACTAAAATCATTACTAAACTGACTGTCGAATACATCGTATTGTCCTGAGGCACTTTGATTGAAAGACTTCCGGTTGGAATTGCTGTTGTTGACGTTCAGGGCGTAGTTTATTGCAAGTGTCAACGTTTTAGACAATGGCTCTGTATAGGTAATGTTAGTATTGAATACGGAGCTGGTGCTGTGATTTGTTTTGTACTGGTTTACCGTTTGTATACTGTCTCTGGTTCCCTGCTCATTAAAGAATTCATTGGTAGAATTCAGAAAGCCTTTGGTGTCATTCTTATTGACGGCCTCGCTAAGGTTTACAGAAAGCGTCCTGCCCTTTTTCTTCAGCTTTTTAGTCCAGAGCGCGGTAGCATTAAATAACTGCTGATCACCGTCATTACTCAATGAGCGGATGCCGGAGTTTAAGGGGGAATTGTCTTCCCTTGAGCTGGATGAGGTAAAATCATCCCTTGTTTTACTGTTTTTCAAGGTTCCGTTTACCGATACCTTTAGGGTCGAGCTGGTGTCTAAACTGATGGTGTAGGTAGCGTCCAGCTTTTGTCTGAACATGAAATTATCAAACTTCTGGTTTGAGCTGCTGTTGATCAGCCCGGAGGGTAAGTTGTTTTGTGTCAGGTTATCCCTGGTGCCCTCCACCGAGATAGATCCGATTTTATAATTGGAATTGATAATTTCTTTATCGCTGTTCCATTTGTTTTCGTAATGTAAACCACCACTATAGGCCGAAGGAATACCCTGTCCATTGTATCGCCCATTATAATTTTCCAGGTCGTCACCTCCTCCATTGAAATAGAACCCCCCATCATCTGAAACCTGCATGTCTGAGCTCCCGTATTTATCCTTGTCGCCCCAGCCCAATCCTGTTTGCCCGGTATTCCCGGCTATGCCGTAGACAGAGAATTTCTGCTTGCCTTTAAAGGCGTTAAACATGGCCTGGCTTTTGTAAAATTTGTCCGTTCCTATACCTCCTTCTACCTTGCCAAAATATCCGTTCTTTTTGTCTTCTTTGAGTTTGATATTGATGGTCTTTGTTTTCTCGCCGTCATCGATTCCGGTAAAGGCGGCCTGGTCGCTTTTTTTATCATACAACTGTACCTTGTCCACCATATCCCCACGAATGTTTTTGGTAACCAATGTAGGGTCATCTCCAAAAAATTCCTCTCCATCAACCAGTACCTTATTTACAGTCTGGCCCTGTGCCGTTATTTTTCCGTCTTTATCTACCTGTATTCCTGGCAACTGTTTCAACAGGTCTTCAACTTTGGAGTTGGGCTGGATGGTATAGCTGCCCGCATCAAATTCGGTGGTATCACCCTTGATTTTAATCGCGGCGGTTTTACCTTTAATGATCACTCCTTCCAGTAAAGTGGCCTTAAGGATCATATTCAGTTTGCCAAAATCTTTAAGGGCATGGGCACTGTCCAGCGCAAATTCTTCCACATAATCTGCATAACCAGGATAAGTAAGCAGCAAAATAAATTTGCCGGGGCGCGGCGCATTTATGGAAAAATTACCATCCTCATTGGCCCGGCTAAACTTTACCAGGGTAGAATCTTTCTGATTTAAAACCGTGATGGTGGTATTGACCAGCTTGTAGGTAGCCATTGTATCTGTTACAGATCCTTTCAGTGTATAACGTTGCTGTGCAGTAACAAAGAGGGCATGGCAAAGGAATAAAAAGACTAGAGCGCTTAATTTCATGGTTTAGGTTTGTTTCATCTAAAGTTATAACTAAAACTTTAGTAATAGAAATATTTAATGTTAATTTTTGTTAAATGTCTTATTTAAACGGTTTAACCAGCATAAAAGCATTAGGGATATGGGGTTAAGTTACAATTCTTGTTAGATTTGCATATGCTGAATTCAGAAAATGCCAACCCGGCGGAGCTTGCGGCCAGATTTGTAAATTATACCTCGAAGCACATTTTCCTGACCGGAAAAGCGGGAACAGGTAAAACCACTTTTTTACGGGGTCTGATTGAATTGACGCATAAAAAGGCGGTAATTGCTGCGCCAACTGGAATTGCCGCCATCAACGCCAATGGGGTGACCATCCATTCTTTATTCCAGTTGCCTTTTGGGGCCTATCTGCCTAAACCGCCCGCAGCTGAAGGCAATCATTATAACCAGCAATACAATACTCCAAAATCTATTGTCAGGCATTTGAACATGACTGCTGCCAAGCGCAAAGTGCTTACCGATATGGAATTGCTCATCATTGATGAGGTGAGTATGCTCCGGGCAGATCTGCTGGATGCTATCGATATGGTTTTACGTTACATCAGGAGAAACAATTCGGCTAGTTTTGGCGGCGTACAGGTCTTGTTCATCGGCGACCTGCACCAGTTGCCCCCGGTAGTAAAATCTAATGAATGGACTTTACTGGGGCAGTTTTACAACAGTGCGTATTTTTTTGATGCCCATGCCCTGCAGCAGCAGCCGCCGGTTTATATAGAGCTGGAAAAGATCTACAGGCAGGCCGATAATGTATTTATTGACCTGCTCAACAACTTAAGGAACAATACGGTCAGCCAGCAGGATGTTGCCTTGCTGGAAAAATACTACCAGGCTGATTTTAAACCGGCCCTGGAAGATAAGTACATCACTTTAACCACCCATAACAATAAGGCGGAGACATTAAATAAACAAAGCCTGGAAGAACTGAACAGCCCGGCTTACCTGTATGTGGCAAAGGTGGAGGATGAATTCAGCGAATATGCCTATCCGGCAGAACACATCCTGGAACTGAAAACAGGGGCGCAGGTCATGTTCATCAAGAACGACCCCAGTGGGGAGCAGCGCTTTTTTAACGGTAAAATTGCCACGGTAATTTCCCTGGCACCAGACCGGATTGAAGTGCAAACCGAAGGCAATAAGGAAAAGATCGTTGTAGAAAAATACAAATGGGAGAACATCCGGTATACTACAGATAAGGTTAGCGGCGAAATAAAGGAGGAACTGATCGGGACCTTTACCCAGTATCCACTCAAACTGGCCTGGGCAATAACCGTACATAAAAGCCAGGGTTTAACCTTTGATAAGGCGATTATTGATATAGGCAATGCCTTTGCCCCCGGACAGATCTATGTGGCCTTGTCCCGGCTGCGTTCTTTAGACGGGCTGGTGTTAACCTCCCTCATTTCCGGTTCAGGGATCAGACAGGACCAGAATGTTTCTTTTTTCGCAAAGAACAAGCAGGAACATGCGGTGCTGGAAACACAGATTGTACAGGAAAGTGAAAACTTTTTAAGGACCTATCTGCTACAGTGTTTTGACCTCAATCCCCTGGATAATTACGTCTATGAACACGTGCATTCCTATACCAAGGACATCAACAAATCGGCCAAGCAAAAGCATGTGAAATGGGCCGCAGCTTTGTTAAAGGACCTGGGTGAAGTGAAGGCCCATGCCAATAAGTTTTTATTGCAGATCCAAAGGCTGTACCAGGACAAATCAGAAAGTGGCATGCAAATGCTGCTGAACAGGACTGCCGCTGCTGAAAACTATTTTAAACCCCTGCTTGCTTCGTTTTCAAAAAAGATATTTGAGCGAATGGAACTGGTAAAACAGGACAAACAAGTGGTGGCCTATTTAACCGAGTTATTGGAAATGGAAGCCCTGTTTTATGAGCAGGTCAAAAAAATCCGCAAGGCTACAGCATTGTTAAGTGCCACCATCAGCGGAAAGGAATTTACCAAACAGGATGTAAATGCCTTGCTGAGCCAGGCAGACAGGGCTGCGCAAATGGAAACTGTTTTCGCTATGCCGGGCAAACTTGACTTTACCGATAAAAAAACAAAAAGCAAAACGGGCCCCAAAGCAAAAGCTCCGAAAAAAGAAAAGGAGCCAAAAGCAGATACCAAAGAATTGTCTCTTGCGCTGCTGAAGGAAGGAAAAACCATTGCCGAAATTGCCGAGGCCCGTAAAATGGTTGCCGGCACCATTGAAGGGCACCTTGCACACTATGTGGCCAAACAGGAAATCTCGGCAAAAGAGATCATTGGCGGTAAAAAGCTGGGCCACATACTGGATGCCATCAAAGTACTGCAAACCTTACAGATGAACCCGATCAGGGAACATCTGGGCCGTGATTATTCTTTTGGCGAGATCAAGATCGGCATCGCGGCACACCTGGCAGAAAGGGATTAAAGTCTGATATCCCCTTCATAAACCTTTTCGGCCGGGCCACACAAAAATACGTTGGTAAATTTCTGGCCATCATAATCAAAAGCGATGCTTAAATCCCCGCCCAGTACTTTGACCGGGGTTTTGATGTGTCCGCTTTGATTTTTATGTTTTGCCATGGACAAGGCTACCGCTGTAACCCCGGTGCCGCAGGCATAGGTTTCATCTTCTACGCCGCGTTCAAAGGTGCGAACAAACAGGTGGTCACCTTTATCTTCTACATAGTTTACATTGATGCCTTCTTTTTTATAGGTTTCATTATTGCGGATGGCTTTACCTTCGTGATAAACGTCATAATCGGCCAGCCCTTCCATTTGGGTTACATAATGGGGCGAGCCGGTATTCAATACATAGGCTTCGCCATCCCGGTTGATGGTAGTGATGTCTATCATTTGCAGCTCTACCCAGTTGCCTTCAGCTGAAATTTTGGCATAGTGCGGGCCGTCAACTGCCAAAAAGTTAGTTTCTTTGTCGATGATTCCCAGGTGTTTGGCAAAAGCTACAATGCAGCGCCCGCCGTTGCCACACATGCTGCCCGGTTTCCCGTCGGCATTAAAATAAAGCATCTCAAAATCATAATCCGGATGCTTGGTCAAAAACATCAGCCCATCGCCACCCACGCCAAAACGCCTGTCGCATAGTTTTTTAATCTGCTCATAATCAATATCTTTGGTTGGACTTTCCCTGTGGTCAATCAGAATAAAATCATTTCCGGCGCCCTGGTATTTAAAGAAGTGGATGTTCATTAGCGTAATGCGAAGGTATTTAACATTTTTTAACAGTATTCTTGACTGTTTACAGATGCAAATATCGGTGATATGGTATTAAATTTGAATAAATCAATGAAAAGAAATATTTAATGGTTTTTTTAACAGATAAATTTAAACTGATATATAAATGAAAAGGATAGGATTAATAGTGTTGGCTGCATTTATAGGTGGTGCGGCCGCAATTGGTGGCTATAAATTATTGGAGCCCAAAAATGGTGAGATGTTGTCGTTTGCTGATCAGCAAAAGGTACTTTTTGCGAGTAACCCCAAAATTTCATCTGCAGGCGCAGTAGATTTTGTAGAGGCTGCTGCTGCGGTTTCACCGGCTGTGGTCCACATTAAAACGTCGTACGGTGGTAGTTCGTCAGAAGGTCAGACGCGTTCGTCTTCGCCTTTTGATATGTTCGACGACCTGTTTGGTGGTGGTGGTGGCCGCCGGATGCAGCGTATGCCAAGGGCCGCTTCTGGTTCGGGTGTTATTTTAACCCCTGATGGTTATATTGTAACCAATAACCACGTAGTGGATAATGCAGATAAGATTGAAGTGATTTTATCCAACAAACGTAAGGTGAGTGCCAAAGTGATCGGTAAAGATCCAAATACAGATCTTGCCCTGATTAAGGTTGAGGCCAATGATTTGCCAGTGGTAAAAATGGGAAATTCTGACAATGTGCAGATTGGCGAATGGGTATTGGCTGTTGGTTTCCCTTTGGACCTGCAAACTACGGTTACCGCAGGAATTGTGAGCGCTAAAGCCAGAAGTATAGGTATTTTAGGCAGGCAGCAACAACAGCCTACCGAGGAAGAATACGAAGAGTACCGGAGAACGGGTAAAGCCCCTCAGCGTACCAACAGCAGTATTGAATCCTTTATTCAAACTGATGCAGCCATTAATCCTGGAAATAGTGGCGGTGCGTTGGTAAACACCAATGGGGAGCTGATCGGGATCAATGCGGCAATTGCTTCGCAAACCGGTACCAATGAAGGATATGGTTTTGCCATTCCGATTAACCTGGCGAAAAAGATCCTGGACGATTTTAGAAAATACGGAAGCGTGAAACGTGGGTATATCGGCGTTTCTTTTGTTCCGCTGGATGCTGACAATGCCGAAGAACTAAAAGTGAATGACATCAACGGATTGTATGTAAGCAGTGTATCGCCAGATGGCGGAGGCGCAGCTGCCGGTATAAAACAAGGGGATGTGATTAAAAAAGTAGATGGTATTGCCGTTTATGACTCTCCGGACCTTCAGGAAAAGATCGGGCGTTTGAGCCCGGGCGACAAAGTTCAGTTGACGGTGTTGAGAAATGGAGCCTTAAAAGACATTAAGGTTACATTAAGGGACGATAGTAGTGTAGGTGTAAAAACAGCTAAACTAGCTGAGAAATCTACAGGTACCAGTTTAGGTAAGTTGGGTGCGGCTTTTGAGCCGGCATCTGCGCAGCTTAAAGCACGTTATGGTGTAAAAAGTGGTGTTGTGGTGAGCAGCATAGAGGCTGGTAAACTGTTTGATTCCTGGGAAATTCCTAAAGGAGTATTGATCACCTCGGTGAACGGTACACCCGTAAATAGCGCCAAAGATGTGGAGAGCGCATTGCCAAGATCAAGGAACGGCATGACAACCATTTCAGGAGTTGGGCCACAAGGCAGATTCACCTATTCTTTAACCAACTAGAATAATTAATTAATTTTTTTTAAGGCTGCATCGTTACGTACGGTGCAGCCTTTTTTTGTTCAGGCTGCCAGCCCTGCTGTTGTTTGCTTTAACGAAAGCCTTATTAAAAGTTGAGTTTCTCTTGCTTTATTTTTGCGTTTCTCCTGTTCTACCAAGAGAATAGCAAGAGAAATATACAATTCATCAGGAATTTTTTTGCCCTTTAAGCACCCTGTTTCACATAGAAATTACCTTCTCTGAAAGCGCATTGGAAAATTTTTTCCTTCTTCAGGAAAAAGGTTTTTTCGGTAGCTCTTATTTTGTTAGTCCTCAAGATTGCTGCGCAGTTCCCGCGATTGAAGAGAATGGTTATTTCAATTATCATTTAATTGTAAGGTTAGAATGTTTCTAAATAGCTGATTTGTGCTTGGAATTAACCGATTAATTCTTTTATTAAATACTTTTGCACATAATAGAAATAAAAAAACAATCTAATGGCAAGTTTCGGAAAGGCTTTTTCCTCATCAATTGGAAAAAAATTAATAATGGGCATAACCGGCCTGTTTCTCATTTCATTTCTTTTAGTGCACTGTTTTATCAATGCGTTGATCTATGTAAATGACGGCGGGTTAACCTTTAACATGGGGGCTCACTTTATGGGTACCAACTGGATAATCAGGGCTATGGAAATCGTTTTATTCGCAGGTTTACTTGCGCATATCATTCAGGGTTTCAGACTGGTTTTTCAAAACCAGGCCGCACGTCCGGTAAAATATGCAGTTACCAATGGTGCCGCGAACAGCAAGTGGTATTCCCGTTCTATGGGTTTACTGGGTACTTTGCTGTTGATCTTTTTAATCGTCCATATCAACAAGTTCTGGGTAATGTCCCGTTTTACAGGCATCCCTACCACAGATGTAAATGGCAATCATGACCTGTTTGCTGTTATGGTAGAAACTTTTAAAGATCCGTTGCTGGTTTTGTTGTATGTATTGGCTATGGTTTCGTTGGCTTATCACCTGTTGCATGGTTTTGCTTCTGCTTTCCAGACTTTAGGATGGAACCATAAGAAGTATACACCAATCATTAAATCCCTGGGCGTATGGTATTCCATTATCATTTCTTTGCTGTTTGCGTCTATGCCTATCGCAATGTATCTGGGCCTTATTAAATAATTTTTGATCTTAAAGTTTAAACAACATGGCAGAATTAAATGCTCATATACCTGAAGGAGAGTTAACAGAGAAGTGGACCAAATTACGTTCTTCTATGCCATTGGTTAATCCGGCCAATAAAAGAAGCATAGAAATTATCGTAGTAGGTTCGGGGCTGGCAGGTGCTTCGGCAGCGGCTACCCTTGCTGAAATGGGTTATAAGGTTAAATGTTTTTGCTTCCAGGATTCACCCAGAAGGGCGCACTCTATCGCGGCTCAGGGTGGTATCAACGCAGCAAAGAATTATCAGAATGATGGCGACAGTACTTATCGTTTATTTTATGATACCATAAAAGGTGGTGATTACCGCGCCCGTGAAGCCAACGTACATCGTTTGGCTGAAGTGAGTGCAAACATTATAGATCAGTGTGTGGCCCAGGGTGTGCCTTTGGCCAGGGAATACGGAGGTTTGCTGGACAACCGTTCTTTCGGTGGTACACAAGTTCAGCGGACATTCTACGCTGCAGGACAAACCGGTCAGCAATTGCTGCTGGGTGCTTACAGCGCTTTGGAGCGCCAGGTAGGCATGGGTAAAGTGGAGATGTTTACCCGTCACGAAATGCTGGAAGTTGTAGTTGTGGATGGTAAAGCACGTGGGATCATTGCCCGTAACCTGCTTACCGGCGAATTGGAACGTCATTCAGGACATGCAGTGTTGCTTTGCAGCGGTGGCTACGGAAACGTATTCTACCTCTCTACCAATGCAATGGGCAGTAACGTAACGGCTGCATGGAAAGCACACAAAAAAGGAGCTTTCTTTGGTAATCCCTGCTATACGCAAATTCACCCCACCTGTATCCCGGTTTCGGGTGATCACCAGAGTAAATTAACCCTGATGTCTGAGTCCTTGCGTAATGACGGCAGGATCTGGGTGCCTAAAAAGAAAGACGATACCCGTAAAGCTTCAGAGATTCCTGAAGAGGAAAGAGATTATTATTTAGAACGCAGGTACCCTGCTTTCGGTAACCTGGTGCCGCGTGATGTGGCTTCACGTGCCGCTAAAGAACGTTGCGATGCAGGTTACGGTGTAGGTAACTCTAAACTAGCCGTTTACCTGGACTTTAAAGCCAATACCGAGCGTTATGGCCGCATTGAGGCCAATGTACAGAATATCCATAATCCTGATAAGGAAACCTGCATGCGTTTAGGCCGTGAGGTGATCAAGGAAAAATATGGTAACCTGTTTGATATGTATGCACAGATCACCGGAGAAGATCCTTATGAACTGCCAATGCGTATTTATCCTGCAGTTCACTATACCATGGGCGGTTTGTGGGTAGATTATAACTTAATGACAACCGTTCCGGGCTTATATGCTTTGGGAGAGGCGAACTTCTCTGATCATGGTGCCAACCGTTTGGGAGCTTCTGCTTTGATGCAGGGTTTGGCCGATGGTTACTTTGTAATCCCTTACACTATTGGGGCTTACTTGTCTAAAGAGCTGGCCACCAAACCAATCCCTCAGGACCACCCGGCCTTTGTAGAAGCAGAAGCTAGTGCAAGAGGAATTATTGATAAGTTTTTTGCAATTAAAGGAACCAAGACCGTTGATCATTTCCATAAAAAATTAGGAAAGATCATGTGGGAAAAATGCGGAATGGCGCGTAATGCAAAAGGCTTAACGGAAGCAATTGCTGAAATTCAGGAACTGCGCAAGGAGTTCTGGAGCGATGTCCGTGTACCGGGAGAAGCCAATGAGTTCAATCCGGAGCTGGAAAAAGCAGGTCGTGTGGCCGACTTTATCGAACTTGGAGAATTGATGTGTATCGATGCATTGAACAGAAATGAATCTTGCGGAGGTCACTTCAGGGAAGAATACCAGACGGAAGAGGGCGAAGCCATGCGAGACGATGAAAACTATGCTTACGTTGCGGCATGGGAGTTCAAAGAGGGTGTTAAATTTGAGCTGCATAAAGAAGAGCTGAAATTTGAAAACATCAAGGTTGCACAAAGAAGTTATAAATAATAGCTAAGTACTAAAATCTCAATATCATGAGTACAGGAAATATGAATTTAACGCTGAAAATCTGGCGTCAAAAAAATACAAAAGCCAAAGGCAATTTGGTGGATTATAAACTATCGGAGATTTCTCCTGATATGTCCTTCTTAGAAATGTTTGATGTATTGAACGAACAGTTAATTTCTAAGGGCGACGAGCCGGTTGTGTTTGATCACGATTGCAGAGAGGGGATTTGTGGGGCCTGCTCCATGTTCATCAACGGCAGGCCGCACGGGCCAAAAGAAGGGATTACCACCTGCCAGCTGCACATGCGCTCTTTTAAAGACGGGGATACCATTGTGGTTGAGCCATGGAGGGCAAAGGCTTTTCCGGTGATTAAAGATTTAACGGTAGACAGGTCGGCCTTTGACCGGGTTATCGCAGCAGGAGGCTTTATTTCGGTAAATACGGGAAATGCGCAGGATGCCAACAACCTGCCAATCCCTAAGGTTCAGGCCGATTCGGCTTTCGAAGCTGCGGCCTGTATTGGCTGTGGTGCCTGTGTGGCCACTTGTAAAAATGCTTCGGCGATGCTGTTTGTTTCTGCAAAGATTTCTCAGCTGGCACAATTGCCTCAGGGACAGCCGGAACGCTACCGCAGGGTTCAGAGCATGGTGGCGCAGATGGATGCCGAAGGTTTTGGTAATTGTACCAACACAGGAGCTTGTGAGGCAGAATGCCCTAAAGGCATATCTTTAGAGAACATTGCACGCATGAACAGAGATTTTTATTCTGCAAAATTTGTATCTGAGGAAGATATTTAATAGTTTTATACAACGAGACAAGGGATTACACAAAGAAACCCGGCCATTATGGCCGGGTTTCTTTGTGTAATGGAGCGCTGTTTTATTCGCTTGCTTTTTTGTTTTTTGGCGGGGTCTTGTCGAATTTACCTGCTTTTGTTGTAATGATAATGACGCCGTTAGAACCCTTTGCCCCATATATTGCTGTCGCCCTGGCATCTTTAAGCACATTAATGGATTCAATTTGATCTGGCATTATGCCTGAAAGGTCTGATTTGTCCTGTGTTTTGCCATCAATTATAACCAGCGGTGCATTTGTGGCCTTGTCGCCAAATTTCATCTGGCCGCCATTGGCATCCCTGAAGATGATCCCGCTATTGTTATCGATTGAACCACTTGCCGGGGTTTGAGCTGGGCCATTGCTTAGCCTGAAACTGATCGGGATATTGTATTTAACACGTACAGCTTTGCCGTTCTGCATACCCGGCGTCCATTTTGGTGATTCTTTCAATACCCTTACGGCTTCTTCATCTGTACCCCCTCCCAGTTTTCTTTCTACTTTAATGTCGTTCAAGGTACCATCTTTTTCTACAATAAAGGATAGAAACACGTTACCCTGGATGTTGTTTTTTTGTGCTTCTGCAGGGTAGCGGACGGCTTTTTTCAGGTACTCGTAGAAATTCTGCATTCCCCCCTGAAAGCCTGGTTGTTTATCGATTGACACGAAATCGTAAACCCTATCGTCATTTTCAGTTTCTGAGCCGCCGTAAGCAACGATCATAATGTCACTTAATGCAGCGTATCCTTTTAGAGGCATTATATTTTCGTTTATTTTAGGAGTATTGGTATCGCTGAGGATGAATTTGATCCTGATGCTGTAATTCCCGTCCTTTATGCTTCTATACATAGGAAATGTTGAAATGGTTCTCATGGCTTCGGCATCACATCCACCACCTAATTTTGCCGCGATACCTATATTTTCGAGCTGGCCCTCTGCCACGGTAAATTTGATCATGGTGCTGCCCTGTATTTTTTGCCGCTGGGCCGCGGCAGGATATCTTACAAATGTTTTAATGAACTTGTAAAATTTTTGCCAGTCGGCTTCTTCTGCGGTCCCTGCTGTTCTGGTAGGCGGTACAACCTGCATCGCTTTTGGTACTTTTTTAATCACATTTACAGTTTCCGCCTCACTGATCACCGGACTCACTACTTCTTTAACTGCAGCGATGGGATGGTTCAGTGGGATCTCATCTGCGATCTGCTGGATCTGGACATTATTCCGGATGGTGGCCGAAGACATGATCAGGGCAATTGCCATTAAAGGAACAAACATGCCATATTTTAAAATGGCTGTTTTCCTGGATCTTTGTTTATGGAGCATAAATATCCTCTTTTTTAACAGCGATTTATTAAAAAAACTATTGGTAAGGGTGTTGGCAGGGATGCCAAATGCGCTGCTGAGCAGCAATAGGGCATATTGTTTTTTATCACCCTGAAATTTAGCTGCGGCTTCATCAGCCAGGTATTCATGGATGTTTTTCAGGGAATACTTGTAGCCATAGATCACCGGGTTAAACCAGGCAAATATGCCCAGCAATTCAAAAAACAGCACATCGGCACTGTGCAACTGACGGATATGGACTTCCTCATGCTTATGGATGGTCGGTAGCCCGGGTAGCGTGCTGTCGATCCTTTTTTGTGCAAAAAAAGAAAAGGCAGTGCCGGGAGCTGTTTTTTTCAGCAGCTTACTTACAGTTATCAATTGCCAGCCAAGCTTTCCGATAAAGAACAGAACGCCCGCCAGGTAAATGAATACAACGAGCTTGCCAAGGGTGTAGTTTTCAGGCTTTTCGGGTGCTACAATCACCTGGGTCATGAAATTGTTCAGCTGTGCTACCCCAACATACAGGGGTTCGGCGGCCGGCTGTGTGGTAAACCACCCAAACCTTAAAAAGGGAATGGCCAGGGAAAGCAGGCCGGCAGCAAGCAGGTAGATCCTGTTGAGCAGGAAATAGGTTTCTTTTGCTAACAATAACCTATAGCAGCCATAAAATACGATTAGGTAAATATTGACCTGCAGGATGTAATGTGCGGTGCTCATCTTGGTCTGTTTTTAATTTTATTGATCATTTTAAGGATTTCATCCACGTCGCTCAGGTCCAGCTTTTCTTCCTTTACAAAGAAGGAGAACATACTTTCTACGGAGTTTTCGAAGTAATTGTCCAGGAGTTTTTCCGTAGCATGGCGCTTGTAATCTTCCTTGCTGATCAGGGGATAATACTGGTGTGATTTTCCGAAGGCCTCATGCCCGATGAAACCCTTGGTTTCCAATATCCTGATAATGGTAGATACCGTGTTGTAAGCCGGTTTAGGCTCAGGCAGAAAATCCATTACATCCTTAACAAAGCCTTTTTCTATTTGCCAGATGATCTGCATGAGCTGTTCTTCTGCTTTTGTTAGATCTTTTATTTCCATCGTTCTTCCTTTTAAGAGACAGTTGTTACTGCTGTCCATGTTATTTTGGTCTAATCAATCTTATCCAATAATTATTCCGGTTAACGCGCATTTTCCGGTATAACTAAAGATTTAGTATAAACTTATAACTAATATTTTAGTTTTCAAAATATTTTTATAAAAAAAATGGATAGTAATGGAGTCGCCCAGGCCGGGAGTTCAGGGTATTAAAAATGGCGGCATCCACCGCCAGATTTATTATTAACTAAACTAAATTTCGATTTGATTGCTGTCTGCCAGATGAACTGGCAAACATGGAGCGCGCATTGAACCTTCTTACTTAGAAAAAGGGTTCAATATTTTGATAAATGTACCTTTTGTTGCTGTTGACTTTGCCGCCAGCTCTTCGTTTTGTTTTACGGTGCTGCCTGCAGCAAAGGTCAATAGCATGACGATAAAAACAGGTACAAGTAACAATAAAAATGGCGATGTATTGGCTAACGCTTTCATAGTAGTATATTTATTTTAATTCTCCAGAGTTTGCTACGCTCCGTTGATGAAACAAATAGAATGATTTTTAAAATACTGCTAAAATGTTTTAGACCAATTGCATTTTATCTTAGATAAACAGTTAAAATGAATAGTTTTGTGAATAATTGAACAATTTGGGCTTTTCGTAGAAGAAAATTGCCCGTTGGTCGAAAATGAACAGCAAAATGATTATTAATGAAAAGCAGAGGCCCCTTAGTTGTACATCTTTTTTTTTGGTTGATCATACTTTCCATTTTGCTTTGGGATACTTTCAGCGGCAGCCAAACACCGTCCAGGTACGAAGTAGCCATTAAACTCGGGTATTTTGCCATCATTAACCTTTCTATATTTTATATCAACTATACGCTGCTGATCCCCATCCTGGTAAAGAAAAAGAAGAAATACGGGCTGTATATCCTTTCTATCTGTTTGCTGATAGCGGTAATGGTGATCATCAAAACGGTGGTGGCCAGCCTGAACAGCGATTTCTTTTTAACCGATTTCAGCCAGGACTCCGGCAAGATCGCGTACGAAGAAATTACAAAGTATGTGGTGTTCGCTATTTTTGTATCAGGTTTTTTTGTGGTGGTGAGTGCGCTGTTAAAATTTGCGATAGACTGGTTTGGCACCGAGCGGATACAACGTGACCTGCTGAGCGAAAAGCGCGATATGGAGCTGCAGTTTTTGAAATCACAGTTAAACCCGCACTTTCTGTTCAACTCCTTAAACAACATTTACTCGCTGGCTTACCAGAAATCAGATAAAACAGCAGATGCGATCTTGAAACTTTCCGAGATCATGCGCTACATGATCTATGAGAGTAACGACAGCTGGGTATCCTTAAGCAAGGAGATTGCCTATGTACAGAGCTTTATAGAGCTGCAGAAGCTGAGATTTAAAGACGGCGCAGCGGTAGAGTTCACGATTAACGGTGAAATTGACGATCAGCCGGTGGTACCCCTGATTTTGATCTCTTTTGTGGAGAATGCTTTTAAGCATGGCGTGGCCAACGATCCCAAGGATCCCATTCGCATCAATATCATCGCGAACCAAAAAATCCTGCATTTCAGTATTACCAATAAAAAGAATAAACACAATAAAGACCAGATGGGTGGTGTGGGCTTAAACAACGTTGAACGGAGATTGCAGTTGCTTTATCCGGAACGATATAAATTAAATATCGTAAATTCGGCTACTCATTATACCAGTGAATTAATGCTAGATATATGACAAAGTTAAAGTGTATTGCAGTTGATGATGAGCCCCTGGCATTGGACATAATAGAAGATTATATTTCTAAAGTACCTTTTCTGGAGCTGATCAAACGTACGGAAAATGCGATAGAGGCCCTGCAAATGGTACAGGCCGGTGGGATTGACCTCGTTTTTCTGGATATACAGATGCCTGAATTGACAGGCATCCAGTTTTTGAAGATTGCAAATGGCAAGTCCAGTTATATTTTTACCACGGCGTACTCTCAGTATGCATTAGAGAGCTATGACCTGAATGTTTCAGACTATTTGTTAAAGCCCATTGCCTTTGACCGGTTCTATAAGGCGGTAGAGAAGGTGCACAACCAGCTACAGGCTGCAAAACCAGCAGAACAGCCCCCGGTTCAGTCATTTTTATCGCCCCCCGCTGCAGCAGCTAAGCCCATGCAGGATTTTATTTTTGTAAAAACGGAACATAAAATTCAAAAGATTGAACTGGATGATATCCTTTATATAGAAGGGCTGAAAGATTACATTTCCATTTTCACCAAAACCGAACGGGTGATCACTTTACAGAACATGAAAAAAATGGACGAGACCCTGCCTAAGGGTCAGTTCATCCGGGTGCATAAATCTTACATCATTTCCCTCGACAAAATTGAAAGCATTGAACGCAGCCGGATTTCGATAGGCGATAAGATTATTCCGGTTGGGGATACTTACAGGGAGGAATTTTTCAGGCACATCGACAACAAGAATATTTAAGGCTGCTTTACTTCAGCTTTTACCTGGTTTAGCTTAACCCTGATCGCGTTTTCGGCGTCAAGCACAATTTCTTCCGGATTTTTGCCGGAAGTATCCAGGGGCCGGAGTACCGTCCAGCGCAGCTTTTCACCAAAACTCAGCGGATAGGCGCCGTATTGTACCAGTTTCCAGGAGTTTTCTATGGCTACAGGCACCACCAGGGCATGGGGAACAATTTTTAAGAGGGTAGCAATGCCGCCAACCTGGAAAGTTTTCATCTGTCCGTCTTTTGCACGGGTACCTTCGGCAAAGATCATAGCCGACCAGTTGTTTTCTTTCATTCTGCGGCCCAGCTTGATCAGCTCTGAAACTGCTTGTTTACTGTCTTTACGGTCTATATTGGCCCCGCCACCATATTTCAGGTTGTAAGAAATGGAGGGTATGCCCTTTGTCAGTTCTATTTTTGAGATGAACTTTACATGGTATTTCCGGAGGAACCAGATCAGTCCGGGAATGTCGTACATGCTCTGGTGGTTGGCCACAAAGATAATGGGCTGACCCAGGGGCAGTTTCTGCTGGTTTACAAAGGTAATGGAAGAGCCCAGCAGGAGGTCGCTGTAGGTGAGGAAAAAGTTAAGTGCATCCACAGAGACCTTGTGTGCCTGATAGCCAAAAAATCGGTAGCAGATCCATTGTATGGGATGAAAAATGATCAGGATCAGGCCAAAGAAAATATAAAAGAAAGGGCTGAAAATATAGCCTAAAAATTTATTCATAGCGAATTATAAATGACCCTCCTGAATTAATATTTTGGTTTTTAAAATGGCCGCAACGCTGATGCTATCGGTGATTTCCCCGTTTACCACCATTTGATAGGCTTCTTCAAAAGGAAGCTTGCGGATGCTGAGCTGTTCGGTTTCTTCAGGAGCAGACTCCCCCTGGCTTAAAGCCCTGGCTATGTAAATGATGGCCAGTTCATTGCTTACAGAATTGGACAGGTGCATGCGCTGGATCTCTATCCATTCGCCGGCACGCAATCCGGTCTCTTCTATCAGTTCGCGCTGCGCACTTTCCAGCGGATCTGATTCCAGCGGACCGCCGCCCTCAGGAATTTCCCAGCTATAGGCTTTTAAAGGAAAGCGGTACTGGCCTACCAGCCAGGTATTGTGGTCCTCGTCCAGTACCATAATGCCAATGGCATAGTTTTTAAAATGTACCTCACCATAAATGCCTTTGCCGCCAGAAGGGTTGATCACATTGTGCTCTGTTAACCCGATCCAGTTGTTCTCGTAAATTTTACGGCTGTCTATTGTTACCCAGGGATTGCTGTTTTCCATGGCCGCAATATACAAAATTCTGGTTTTAGCACTGCTAATTCGCTTTAGGCGGAGGCGGCACTTTTCTAATTTTTGTAAAGCGGTAATTGAGGCTTAAACTGACATTGCTGGTATTGTTGGCCGAGTAGCTCTGCAGCCTGAAATTACTGCCCTCGCTAAACAGGGTATAGTTCCGTTTTCCAAAGGGATCGCTAATGCTGACCCGGGCATACAGCCTGTTTTTAAGGAACATTTTCCTTGCCGCCATGCTGCTGGTGATGGAACCTTTGGTCCTGCCCTGCGCGTTTACATCGTTGGCATAGTTTACATTCGCTTCAAAGGCTGTTTTTAAAGGAAGCTGCATGGACAGGCCAAAGGCACTGCGCAGGCTCAGGCCCTTCCTGTTCAGGGCGGAGTTTAAAGCGGATTTATAATTGCTTTGGGTAAGGGTAAGGTTAGCGTTGGTAGAAAGCTTTTTGTTTGGCCGGTAATTACCGATCAGGACCAGGCCAAAAATGTCATTGGAGCCCACATTATAATAGGTCGTTTCTGATTTTGCCACCCCGTTTACCACGCTCACAGCCCGGTAACGCTCGATTACGCCGCTGCTGGTTGAATAGGACAGGCGGGGTGTAAAAGACCATTTTTCGCCAAAGGCACCAAAACTGATGTCCATCTGATGGGTATACGCGGGAATAAGGTCAGGATTACCATAGGATACATTCAGGGTATCATTGTCATTGATCTGCGGGTTTAAGGTGTTCTCCCTCGGGCGGTTGATCCTTACACTATAGGTTGCCCCGATGTTGTATCTTTTTTTGAAAAAGCGGTTGATGGCGATCGTAGGGAACAAGCTCAGATAGGGTTTGATGTTGTAACTGTCCCCTGTAGAAAGGTCAAAATCCATGTCGGTTAACTCTGCCCGGAGGCCGGTTTTAACACCAATAGCTTTAGCCCTGTAATTGTATGAAGCATACCCCGCAAGTATGCGTTCATTGTATAAAAACTCATTGCTCAGCTTCTCCGCAATTTCATATTGCTGGGCATCGAAATCAAAATCCCGGACCAGCATGTCGTTGTTGTTTTTGCGGTAATTGTACATCAGGCCGGCCTCCAGCTGGTCACGCTTTTTAAACACCGGCCGGTCATAATCCAGGTTAATGGTCAGGCCTTCGTTGCCGATACCCGTCGTATTTTCGCGCAGCGAAGGTCTGGCGGTAACCGGCAGGGTATAATGCTGGTCCAGTAACCTCAGGTAATCATTGGCACTGTTGTTATAGGTAAGGCCCAGGCTCAGTTTTGCCCCGCTTTCTGTTGCTTTCAGGCTATAATCTGTATTAAAAACAAAATTATGGCTGTTCCCCCCGCTGGTGCTAAGCTGGTTACGTACACGTCTTAGCGCAAGTTCTTCACTTAAGAAGTTAAAATCCGTACCGGCCCTGCTGCTGTTCTCATTCGTATTAAAATTGGTGCTTACCCGCAGGTTTTGCTGGGGGCTGATGTCCCAGTCCAGCCCGGCCCTGAAGTTTCCACCGTTGTTGTTACTTTTACTGTTGCTGTAGTTGTCGTAATAGAAGGTGGTGTCTTTTACCAGGTCAAAGTTTTCGCGGTAAGAATGCGAGGTGCTCCTGCCAATATTGCTCCTGTAGGCAGCACCCCCGGTTAATGAATAGTTTTTACTGCGGTAAGCCGCATTGGTATTCATATTGGTATTGCCCTGTAAACCCGCGGTTATCCCGGCATTGCCATTAAAACCGATGGCAAAACCTTTCTTCATCACAATGTTGATGATGCCTTCCCCGTCTCCCGAATACCTGGCAGGCGGATTGGTCATGACCTCTATTTTTTCTATCGCATCGGAGGGCAGTACATTTAACAGGTCGGCAATGTTAGAGGTCATATAGTCCGATGGCTTGCCGTCGATGAAGATCCGGGTAGAGCGTTTCCCTGAAATGGTGGCATTGCCATCAATATCCACCTGCACCATCGGCACATTTTTGAGGATATCCGTAGCCGTGCTCCCTTCGGCCAGGATAGATTTGTCTACGTTATAGGTGATCTGGTCTGCTGCAAATTCAATTACCGGCTTTTCTGCAGTAATGGTTACCTCGCTCAGGTTATTTTGGTCGCTGCCCAGTTTCAGGGTGCCCAGGTTGCGCTCCGCATTCTTTTCCGTAAGGATAACCTCATTTACGCTCAGGCTGGCAAAGCCAACAAAACTGACCTTCACTTTATAGGTGCCGTATTTTAATGCTTCGAATTTAAAGAACCCGTTCTCATCGGTAGCAGTGGTTACAAAAGGGCGTTCAGAGCCGGTTTCATAAACCGCTACCACGGCCGAGGGTATGGGCAGTGCCCCTACTTCTTCCACAACCTTACCCGTGATCACTCCTTTGTCGACAGCAGTATATCCGCTGACAGCAGCAAGATTGAACAGGAAACCAATAATTAAAAACAGATACTTTTTCAAGGTTTGCTCAGGCTTAGGGTTTGCTAAAAGGATTCTTCATCTGAGCGCATTTCCTGCTGATCAGATTTTTTGGTCTTTTTAAAGTTAAAATCATTTTTACCAAAACGGTAAGCATAAGTTAAACTGGCCATTGTACCCTGCATGTAGCGTCTGAAATCGGTAATGGCATTATTGGCGCCGGTGGTCATGCTCCACTGGCGGGTGTTAAATACATCTCTCACATTCAGGCTTAAGGATGACTTTTTGTTCTTAAAGTCGTACCGGGCTCCCGCATCGATGACGTACATGGCGTTTCTTTTGCCCTGCGCCATGATTTCCCGGGAACGGTAATCGCCTTTTACCTGCAGGGTGATGTTGTATGGGAGCACAAAGTTGTTGGTCAGGTTGGCATTCCAGCTGAACCCGGAATTGTCTACTATGCCGTACTCGGGTACGCCATCAAGTTTTCGCTGGTATAAGTTTACGTTTCCTGTGAAGTTCCAGGCTTTGGATAGGTCGAAGCGGCCGATCAGCTCCAGACCGCTGGATATCTCGCGGGTTAAGTTTTGTGGGGTAACGATGGTGATCCCGTTTTCATCAGCCTCTGTCCTGATCCTTTGGATCACATCATTGGTCTGGCGCATATAGGCTGTAGAAATGAAGGTGATCTTTTTCCAGTACTTGCTGTAACTTAACTCGTAAGCATGTACATCTTCCGGTTTTAGATTGGGATTACCCTGGCGGTAGATCAATGGATCCGATACGTCTAAGAAAGGATTGGTGTCCCAGCCCCGTGGCCTGTTTACCCGGCGGCTGTAACTCAGCTGGAGCTGTTGCTCTGCATTCAGTTTCTGGGTAAGGAAAATACTTGGATACAACCTTGTATATTCTACCTTTCCCGGAACATAGGTCAGCTGCCCGCTGTTGTCATACCTGCCCAGCCGGGTGTCCAGTGTGGCATCTTCGGCCCTCAGGCCTACCTGGTAACCAAAATTTTTAACCTGGTTCTGGTAGTTCAGGTATAAGGCATGCACCTGGTCTTTGCTGTTAAACTCGTTGGTCAAAGCAAAGTTAACGTCGTATTCCCCGCTCAGGTTGTTGAAATTGGTAGAAAAGGTATTGTTGTCAGAATAACGGATCTGGCTGCGGTAACCGCTTTCAATTTTACCGTTTTTGCCTACCGGGAGGGTATAGTCCGTCTGGACGTTATAACTTCTGCTGTTGCCTTTTCCATCGTTGATCTGGATGGCAGGCAAGGTGCTTACCTCCGACCCGTTGATGTTGTAAATGTCGGTCAGGTAGTTCTGGTAATTGTCGTTCGTTCCGTCTGAAAAGCTGAAATTAAAAGTAAGCTCTTCCTTTGGCTTTTTAAATTTCTGCACAAAATCGAGGCTAAGGTCGTAACTGCCGCCCGAGCCTGAGTTGGAATTGTTTCTCCTGCTCAGCTCCAGTGGGTTTTTTGAAGTATTCAGTTTATCAATATTTAAAAACTCATTCCTGTCGTTATCGCGGATGTTAAAGCCGCCGGTAAAACTGAGGATGCTTTTTGGGGCAAGGTAATAATCAAGCCCCGCTTTAAAATTATGGCCCTTATCCAGTGATTTTGAATCTGTGCTTTGATTGGCAAAAGCAGTAGGGAAGCTGGGGTTTAAATACTGGATATTGCTGTAGCCGCCACCCAGGCGGTTTCCATAGCGGTAGCTGTAGTTTCCATAAATGTTTACTTTGCTGTTCTGGAAGCTTAGGCTGGTATTTGCATTGTAGTTGTCGCGGTTACCAGCCGTAAGTGCTACTGAGCCATTCAAGCCCAGCTTTTTATTCTTCTTTAACACGATATTGATGATGCCCGATTGCCCTTCCGCATCGTATTTTGCAGAAGGATTGGTGATCAGTTCTACGCTTTCAATAGAGCTGGCCGGTATAGATTGCAGGATCTGCGCAACATTGCCACCGGCGATCATCGAAGGTTTGCCATCAATCAATACTTTAACGCCTGCAGAACCCCTTAAGCTGACGTTCCCGTCAATATCCGACTGAACAGAAGGTACATTTTGCAGCAGGTCTGAGGCCGATCCGCCTTCACTTACCAGACTTTGGTCAACGGAGAAAACTTTTTTATCGATGCCCAGCTGCATGGTAGCTTTTTGGGCAGTAATGGCTACTTCCTTTAAGGCCGTACCTTTGGCAGGTTTCATTTTAATGGTACCCAGCTGAACGGTTTTTTGCGCATCAGAAATAGAAACGGAATCTCTTACCATCGTCTGATAACCCACATAGCTTACTTTAAAAGTGAAAACACCTTTAGGCAAAGCAGACATGTTCAGGTTTCCATTGGCATCGGTCTGCATGCCCTTCACCACAGCTTTAGTCTTTCTGTTGATGATCATTGCAGAAGCAAAAGGAATGGTCTCATTGGTCTGGGCATCCACAACCTTAGCGGTTATTTTACCCTCATTAGTGGATTGTGCATGAAGTGTTACAGCGGTAGTACAAATGGCAAGCGTAAAAAGCAGAACTTTGTAAAAGTTGGTAATCATTAAATAAGGTCTATTTGTGTGTGTTAAGGTTGGACAAATAAACGACTAGGAAGTTTAAAAAACGTGGCGTAACTATTTTATTACAGGCTAAGCGGAGTTTCCGGCTTAATCGACAGAAACGGTAAGACCTTCCTGCTGTAAAATTTTCCGGTAAACCTCCATTTCCGTAAAGGAGCCTTCCAGTACAGCACATTTGCCTTTATTGTGTACTTCCCATGCGATTTTTTCTGCCTGGTGTTCAGAATAGTCCAGATATTTCATCATGCAGTGGATCACATGATCAAAAGTATTTACATCATCATTCCAAAGTATCAAACGGTGAACGGTTTTTAATGAAGTGAGTATTTCTTCTAATGTAAATGTTTCTTCTTTTGTTTCTGTTGACATCTTACAAAAATAAGCTAATTTCAAAATAATGTTGCAGTTAAAGTTATTTTTGCTTAAAATTAATCACAAAGCCAGATATGATGCAGCGTTCAAAGATTGCCGGAATAGGATATTATGTGCCCAGGAATGTTTATACCAATCAGGACCTGTCGCGGTTTATGGACACGAGTGATGAATGGATACAGGAACGTACCGGAATTAAGGAACGCAGGTTTGCCGACAGGCTGGAAGAGACCACCACCACCATGGGGGTGGCAGCCGCAAAAATTGCCATAGAAAGGGCGGGCATTACTGCTCAGGATGTTGATTTTATCATTTTTGCCACCCTTAGCCCCGATTATTATTTCCCGGGCTGCGGGGTGTTGCTGCAGCGGGAAATGAAAATGAAAGAAATTGGTGCGCTCGACATCCGGAACCAATGCTCGGGCTTTGTATACGCACTTTCCATTGCCGATCAGTTCATAAAAACAGGTATGTATAAGAATATCCTGGTGGTTGGCAGCGAAAAGCATTCTTTTGCCATGGACTTTGAAACCCGCAGCCGCAATGTTTCTGTGATATTTGGTGATGGAGCGGGTGCTGTGGTGCTGCAGCCTGCACAGCGGGAAGGGCAGGGAATTTTAAGTACTCATTTGCACAGCGATGGCGCAGATGCAGAACTGCTGGCCATGTATTACCCGGGCGCACATGCCAATAAATGGCTCAAAGACATGCCCGGTTATCCCGATCAGGAACTTGGGGGGCTTTTTTTAACCAAAGAACAGCTGGAAGGTGGCGCAGCGCTCCCTTATATGGATGGCCCGGCCGTATTTAAAAAGGCCGTGGTTAAATTTCCTGAGGTGATCAATGAAGCCTTAGCTGCCAATAATTTGACCGCAGCTGATATTGACCTGCTGGTGCCGCACCAGGCCAATCTGCGCATCAGCCAGTATGTGCAGCAACTGTTGGGGCTGTCTGATGACCAGGTTTTTAACAACATCCAGAAATATGGAAATACCACAGCGGCTTCAGTTCCCATCGCGCTTTGCGAGGCCTGGGAAGCCGGAAAAATTATGGATGGCGACTTGGTTTGCCTCGCGGCATTCGGCTCTGGCTTTACCTGGGCCAGTGCTTTGATCAGGTGGTAAAAGGTGGTGCCGCTTAAAACTTGTGGTTTTCCATATACGCCAGAAAAGCCTCTTTGTAATTTTTTCCTATGCTCACTTTAATCCGGCTCTCTTTCATGGTAACCGTATTGTGTTCCACCTCCTGGATGTAATCCTTCGAAATGATGAACGAGCGGTGTACTTTTATAAAATCAGTTCTTCCGTTTAGTTTATGCTCCACGTCATTTAAGCCCAGGTGAACCCTGTGGCTATCGTAGGGCGTATAAATGATGATGTTGTTTTTATCGCTTTCAAAAGCAACAATTTCGCTGTACACAAACTTCCGGTATTTAACGGAATTACTGGAAATTCTGACAAAGAAAGCCTCAGGCAGCTGCGGCTCCAATACCATAGGTGTTTTTTTCCGGGCTATTCTTTTAATTGCCTGTTCAAGCCGTTGTATCCTGAAGGGCTTGTGTAAAAAATCATCGGCTTCCAGCTCAAATGCATTGACCGCGTATTGGGAGTGTGCAGTTACAAATATCAGGAACCTGCATTTTTCTTTAAAATATGGGGCCAGCTCAATACCGCTCATGTGGGGCATATTGATGTCCAGAAAAATAATATCTGCCAAATCTTCATTTGTTATTTCCAGCATTGCCCTGGCCGGGTTATGAAATGTTTTGATCAGTTCCAGTTGGGGTAGCGAAGCGATATAGTCTTCCAGCAGTTCTGTAAAGTGGGGCTCGTCGTCAATTATGATACATCTGTACGTCATTATTTACTTAATAGAGAATGTGCAGTTAAAAGTTAACTCTAAATATATACCATTCACTTTTGGTTCATGTTTCTTTTCGTACCGTCGGGAAGGCTTTCCGTCCCTTCCAGCCTGCATTTCGTATCAAGTCTTATAATTTCCAGAAAAATGTATTTAACTACGCGCTCATAATCGTTGCCAAATAAACCAACCATTTAAAAAACTAAATTACTCTCAGATGAATTTAACACTCTATCAAAGGCTAAATGACCTCATATGCCTAAAAAGTACAGGTCCGGTTGATACCCTTGCCGAAAAACTGGCCATCTCTCCAAGACAAGTAAAGTACATCATCAAAAAAATGAGACAGGATTGCGAAGCCCCTATATGGTTCGACAATGCCAAGCAAAGTTACATTTATACGCAGAAAGGGCGATGTGATTTTAAGTTCCGGGCCAGTAACAAGGAAATTGTTACAGAAGCCATCGATGAAGCCTTGAAGAAATACTTTCCGCCCTTGATTTTGGGCTGGTATTTTTTACCAGACCTGTTTAAGCAGGTGGCCTATTTATCGCTGGCGCTTTAAAAGGGAAAGTAACAAAAGCAATTTTCAGGAAGAAAAATTTTGACCGGGGACAAAAAACTGCCCCGGTCTTTTTGTGAAATATGGTTTGGGAGAGTAAAAGTTGGGGATTAAAGCTCGGTTTTTTTGTGTTTAGAGTGGGTTTTTCAATGCAGAAAAAATTATTTCAAAATTATTTTCAAAAAAAAGCAAAGGACAAACTGGTTGCCCTTTGCTTTTTTAATATTGAAGCGACTGTTGTAGTTGTTTTATTTAATTAAAGTTATCATGAGAAAGTATTTATTTTTAGTAGTTCTTCTAAATCTGGTTTATAGCACATTTAGTAACCCCAAAATATCATTTATAATCAAAAATATTCCGAAGTCTCCCGAGTCTAATTCATTTAACAAATATGACAATATCCCTGTGGGGGAGTTTACTGGAACTTCTAATTTACGGATCACATTACTCTTCATCTGAAATAGAGGTGCTCTTAAATAAAAATACTTTATTAAATCCTTTTAAACTTTTATTAGCCAAAATACCAATGGATTAATTCTATAAGCGATGAAAAAAACGATTAATTACCAACTCTATTTTTTCTTGATTGGATTGATATCTTATCCTACAATATCTAAAAGCCAATTTGAAACCAAATCGGGTTATCACCCATCTTCGAACAGTTCGTATGCTAAGGTTGCACTCGATAATTCTGTTGACTTGTATACCGGTGCGTTAAATGTCTCAATTCCTTTGACAGAAATCGATTTGGGAAAGACAGAACATAAGATTTCGATTTTTTATGATGGGAAAGGGCAAAAGGTAGAAGATTATTCTTCATCAATAGGCCTTGGTTGGAATTTGTCAGGTGGAGGATATGTGTCCAGAACTGTCAGGGGGTTACCAGACGAACACGCAAATGGGTATTGTGGTACCAACCATATTGGTGATAATGTTACATACTATGACTATAACACTTTAAATAAGGGGTATATAGGTGATTGGGATATTGAACCGGATTTATTTTATGTGAATTTGCCTTCAGGATCTTTCTACTTTGTCTTGAGTACAAATGGTACACCGCTGATACTAAACAATAACGATTTTAAGATCGTATCAAACCCCTTTGGTAATAATTCTCAAAATTATGATAAAATTAATGGTGCATGGATTATACAGGATATCAACGGGTTTGAATATAAGTTAGGTACATCAACAGGAACAGAGATTATACAAACTAAATTTTCTCATCAATCAACAAGCCAGGAATATACTTCAACATGGAATTTGATAGAGGTTACAACGCCCAACACAAATGAAAAACTGAAGTTTGAATATGAAAATATCGGGCAGATAAATCAGTTGTATTATAATTCCGTCAGGTCACAAGTAACCAATGTGATAACTACCGTTTGTTCTTTTAATGTTAATCCTACTGAAAGCTTTGAAAACAATGTGATAACTATATTGAACAAATTAATACTAAAGAGAATATATAACGATCTTGAACAGGTCAAATTTGTATATTCTTCCAGATTGGATATTATCAACGAAAAAAAACTTGATTTTATTGAACTTTATGATAGTAGCGATCTTTTGGTAAATAAAATAAGATTGCATAATGATTATTTTTTCTCTTCATCCGGAGAAAGAAAATTGAAACTTTCGGGTGTCGATCAAATATCTTCAGGTGCCAAAGCGCTTAAACTAGCAAGATTTTATTACGATGAAAGTTACAGTTCGCCTAATAGAAATTCCAATAGTTTTGACCATTGGGGGTATTATAATAATAACAGTGCTGGAACTCCATTTTATCCTGTAGCAGATAAGGTTCCTAATTTGGCAAGGACCCGAATAAATAATCTTATTAGCATAGAAAATGAATATGGTGGATTAACAAAATTTGAGTATGGCCTTAATGAATATTTTGATGGTACAAACAACATTAACAGGGGGGGACTTCATGTATCCAAAATCGTTCATGAAGATCAGGGAATTCTCAGTAGTTCTGAAAGCTACATTTACAGGGATACCCTTACCAACCAGTCATATGGCCGCGTGCAAACAGGGCAAATTGATTATCAAACTGTCATTTACTATACTTTAGGCTATGGGACAATAGCAGGCTTTCCAGCGCCTTGTATTGCAGAAGTCAGGCGGACAACTTCTAAAAGCTACAACAATAACTTAGATATTTTTAATAGCCATGTTGGATACTCAAAAGTCATTAAGAAAAGTCTGGACGGATCAAAAATAGAATATCAGTTTACTAATTACGACCTATACACAGACTCTACCTCCACGTTTACTCACTCCAATCAAAATCAGAGTGCAGCATATAACTATACTACATTGTTACCTAACATTTCTCAGATGAGTTTGAGGGGCAAGATCTTATCAGAAAAATACTACAATAGCAATAATCTTAAAGTTAAAGAGAGTAATTACGAATATACAAGAATAAAAGAAGCTGAGGTAAAAGGTTTAAAAAGCCTTACCAATAATATTAACATCAATCAGAATACAAAGAATTTTATCGTTAGTGCTTATTCATTCCTGAAGCAATATCTATTGTTAAAGAAGAAACGGGAAACGGATATAACTACAAATGGCAATATTGAGACTGAAAGTAATTTTTTTTATGAGAGTTCGGCACATGTTCAGCCTACACGTATAACTACCGTTGGCAGTGATGGTATAGTGACCGAAAAGCAATTGAGCTATCCATCGGAAATGGTCCAAAACCTAAATGATCCAACAGGTATTTATCAAAGCATGTTCAATAAAAATCTACTAAGCCCGGTTATAGAGGAAAAAGAATTAATAGGTGGCGAATTAACAAAAGTCACTAAAACCAACTTTTATCAGCCTTATTCTAATATATATAAACCTCTGAGTCTGGAAAATTACAATTCTGTCAGCCAGTTGAATGAAACCAAGGTTCAATATCATGGTTATGATTTAAATGGAAATATTCTTTCCTCCTCTAATTTCGCCGGAATAAAGACAAATTATTTGTGGGGTTATAAGGGCCATTATCCAATTGCAGAAGTTAAGAATGCGGAATTAAGTGCTGTCATAGCTGCATTGGGTGGTCAGACAAATGTAGACGCATTTAGGGAAATAGCCAATCCATCACCTTCCGCAGTAAATGCCTTTTTACTGCCATTAAGAACAAACCTGCCTGATGCGCAGATTAACACCTATATCTACTTGCCAATGTTAGGTCTGTATAGTGAAACTGATGCAAAAGGCATGACAACTTATTATGAGTATGATATGTTCAATCGCTTGCAGAATATCAAGGACAACAACCAGAATATCCTAAAAAATTATACTTATAATTATTTAGTTCCTTCAACCCCTATTTACTATAATATCGCGGTTTCTCAATCCGTAACAAAAAATAACTGCCCACCTGGACAAACTGGCAGTTCGGTAGATGTCACTGTTCCGGCTGATAAGTATATGTCAACAATAAGCCAGGAAGATGCCAATCGAAAAGCTTATGATGAAATTCTTGCAGATGGCCAGAATTACGCAAACAGTAACGGGACTTGTATACCAACGTTTACATTGAGCTATGGTCCACTACCGTATGGTAAAGTATTCGAGATAGGCTTTTTAAGTAGTGTGACTGGTACCTGGGTAACTTATCAGGTGTCTGATTCGGGTGTGATTTACGATATACCCCAAGGAACATATACAGTTACAATTGATGATGTAACTTATAGCGGTGTTTATGATTTTTATTTTATTGGTGCGGTACAGAGTGGTCAATTCGCTCAGTTCGGCCCGTCTTTGTTCAACGGACCTGTTCATCTTGATATTATAGAAAAGTGATAAGATAAAGATTTATGCTAACCAAATTACAAGTTTAATATGAAAAAATATTATATAATCATTTTGTTAAGTTTCCTATGCTCTGTAACATCATTTGCTCAGCATATTACACTAAACGTGTACAATAATCAAAATGAGATCAAAGCAAGTGGCAGCATTACTTTAACCGATGGATTTTACATTCCAGCAGGTAATAGTGTCCATATTTTTACAACAGGGCCTGTACAATGTATTCCATTTGCCGGGGTGCCCAGTATTAATCAGAATTATATAAGTACGCGTTTATTTAAAATGCCAGGTGTTAAAATGTCAAATATTGACAGTTCGAGAAGCAATTGCGAAGTAAACCAAGCTGTACAATATTTTGACGGTTTGGGAAGGCCGGTACAAAATGTGACCACCCAGGGTAGCCCGGAATCTCGGGATATAATTCAGCCGTATGCATATGATGTCTTTGGTAGAGAATCCATAAAATATCTTCCTTACACGGACTCTGAAGGTGTAGCAGGGAGCTTTCGTTCAAATGCCTTAAAGGGCAGTGTCGGATATGCTAATAGTGCGCAAAAGTCATTTTATTCATTAAGTGGACATGGATATAAAGATATGAATACACCTTACTCTGTCACAGTATTTGAAGCCTCACCATTAGATCGCATAACGGAAGAGGGATTTTCGGGAGATGCATGGCAGCCAATACCAGGGAGTAATACAGGACATACTATGAAAACCGAGCACTTAACCAATGCCGCGAATGAAGTGAAACTGTGGACGGTAAATAACGGCAGTGCTTCGTCGGGGACATATCTTTCTGGAAAGCTACATAAAACTATACTAAAAGATGAAAATTGGACTCCAGCGAATGGAAAATCTGGAACGCAGGAAGAGTTTAAGGATTTTAATGGTCGAATTGTTCTTAAAAGAATATGGGAAACGGATTCCATAAGTTTATCTACGTATTATGTTTACGATAAATTTGGTAATACACGTTATGTATTGCCGCCAGCGGTAAATGAAAACGGAATCTCTGAGATCTATAGCTTTGATGAAACGCAACAGGTTTTTGATAAATATATTTATGCTTATCATTTTGACGGTAACCAAAGAGTAGTAGAAAAGAAAATACCAGGGAAAGGCTGGGAAGATATAGTTTATAATAAGATCGATCAGGTTGTGTTAACAAGAGATGCTGTTCAAAGAAGCAATGGCAAGTGGGCCTTTGTAAAATATGATGCACTTGGTAGAGCAATTATTACTGGAATTATTAATAGTACTACAGGCAGGCCAGATTGGCAAGCCAATATAAATGGACAAACAACGTTATGGGAAATCCGGGACGATTTAAATAGTAACGCAACTGGAACGGGGTATACCAATAACACTTTACCCTCTGATAATGATGTTATGCACTATTATACGATCAACTATTATGATGACTATGTTTTCTTTGGAAACACACATTCTGGTCCAGGAGGTGGCGAAAGTTCTGCTGTAAAAAGCTTACCTACCGGAAGTAAAGTTAATGTATTAAATAATAACACAGCAAAGATGAGTACAATGATGCTTGGTACTACCTATTATGATGAAGATGGAAAAGTATTAAGAACAAGCAATCAGAATGTATTTGGTGGATCAGATGAAGTTGTAAATACATGGAATTTTGCAGATGAGTTGAAAGTCAGTACGCGTACCCATTCTGCAAACGGATTAACAACAACTATCCTTAATTCTTATGAATATGATAATTTTGGCCGAAAGAAAATAGTTAAACAGAAAATTAATGACGGTACGGACATCATATTGAGCAGACATAGCTATAATGAAATAGGGCAATTGACAAGTAAGGAACTACATAGTACAGATAACGGCTTAAGCTTTCTTCAAAGCACTCAATATGCATATAATGAACGTGGTTGGCTGAAAGATAATGTTTCTAACGAACTTAGTTTTAGATTAAAATATGAGGACGGGTCAGTTCCTCAGCATAATGGAAATGTCGCCAATCAGGAATGGGGTGTGGCTTCTTCTTTTCCAAATGTTTTTAATTATGGCTACGATAAATTAAATCGATTAACTAGTGGCACCAGTACTGGAATTATGATCAGCGAGGCACTAACTTATGATGTAATGGGTAATATCATCTCAATGAATAGGGATGGCAATGGCATCAGTAATTACAGCTATACGGGTAACCGGTTGAACAGCATTAGTGGTCCGCTGACTACTGGCACTTATGTATATGACCTGAACGGTAATGCCACAACAGATGGTAGAAGTGGGGTAACCATAGCCTACAATCTGCTAAACCTTCCACTTACAATAACAAAAAGCGGAGTTGACGTTGCATATACTTACGATGCAACAGGGGATAAGCTGAGCAAAATAAGCAATGGCATTACGACACAATATATTTCAGGAATAGAATATGTAGGTAATAACATTGATGTAATCCATACTGAAGAAGGGGTGGCGAGAAATAATGGGGGAACCTACAGTTATGAGTATAATTTAACAGATTATCTGGGAAATGTAAGGTACACTTTCAACAAGCACCCGAGTACGGGAGCAATACAGCGATTGCAAAGTGATGACTACTATGCCTTTGGAAAACGAAAATCAGGTTCACCTATTTCTTTGAATAATAAATATCTTTATAATGGAAAGGAGATACAAGATGAATTAAGCTCAACAGGTGAAGGTGGGCAATATGATTACGGCGCACGGTTCTACGATCCGGTGATTGCCCGATGGAATGTTATAGATAAAATGTCTGAAAAATATTATGATCTTTCTACATATAATTATGCAGTCAATAATCCAGTTAATTTTATAGATCCGGATGGAAATGATCCTACCCGGGATCAGGAAAAAGCTATAGCTAGGGGCTATCAACTGATGTTCTATCGAAGCGACGCAGCTGCAGGTAAATATGGACCCATTGCGCAGTCAGATGAATTGTATAGACAGCATTTTCTCACTTTGAGAAAACAGTTGATGAAAGAATATTTTAGCCATGGAGGTAGATACCCAGAAAGTGGAGGTGCTGGCAGAAATGTTTCTTCATTTGGTAGCCTGGCACAAAAAATGGCTGGAGCCCTTATTGTTTTTACGCCATTTGGCGCCATAGGTGCGGCTACAAAAGCTGGAAGACAAGGAAATATTGCAGGAGGTGTATTAGCTGGTATTAGCTTTTTTGCTCAGATGGGTACCTTAGCCTCCTTTGGAGGAGCAGCTACAAAAGTGGCATCTTCTTCTTTTAGTGGAGTAAGAGCGGCATCTACTTACTTACAAGAATTGGGTGTTGCTAGAGTATATCGGAAACAAATCCTGGAAAGTTTTAGAGTTCAAACTATTTCATTGAAAACAGCAGGTAATAGTACATTTGGATTAAGGTTTTATGGTGGTGCCGGTAAACAAACAGGTCATTACTTATTTCCAACATTTACTGAAACTACTAATAGAGCAGGCCTGGCCTTGCCGAAAGCATGGAATGACATGAGTGGCATATCCCAATTTCAAGTTAAACCAGGTTCTGTCTATATTTACGGTAGAGCTGCGTCACAAGGTGGAATATATACAGGTGGAAATTATCAGATGTATATACCACATTTAAAGAACTTAAGAAAGTTATGACCGAAGAAAATTTTAACAGGAGAAAAGGAGATCTAGAAAGATTTCTAACAAACAAATTAGAACAGTTAGATCCGCTAGATAAGCAACGAGATGATATTCATTGGGTCTTGGGGATTTTAAAGAAATATAATTTTTATAATTTATCGCAAATGAAAGGTCTGTTAGCCAGGACGGTAGTTGATAGTCTGGAGTTGGATTATGCTATTGGTGGCATGATTATAGAATTTGACAATGGATTATAAGGTCGCCTTTCATCTCACTAATACAAAAACCCAAACAACCATAAAGGGATTTTATGCTGGTGCCCAATCTCGACCTCATCCGCTGCTACAAAAGAATTTTCAAGGTGTTTTACCTGCTTGTTTGTCTTATTTTTTCCGCCGATTTCAAAAGTGTAGTTTTTGAATGCAAAATCGCCTTCGGCCGTGTAAGTAAATGGTTATGGTATCGATAACCGTAGTGAATAAAGTTAGGCAAAGCTCTTTTTGAGGAGACTTATGGTGGCACTTGGAATATAATTTTAGACCATTATTAAAAGTAAATTTTCAATGGAAAAAAAAGAACTAGCAAGTATTTTGAGTGAAATGCTTGTCCCAGTTGGATTTAAGAAAAAAGGAAACTATTGGGTTCTGAATGGTATTGAGATTACTAAAATGGTAAACCTTCAAAAATCACAATTTAGTAATAGTTTTTACGTCAATTTCGGATACATCTTAAATGCAATTCCTTTAAATGGACTAACTATGCACATATTTAGTGGCTTAGGTTCTTTAGATGACCGCGAAAATACGAGAATTAAAGAGTTATTAGATCTTGAAAGCAAGGTATCCAAAGAGAGCAGAACAAGCGAATTAAAGAAAATCTTACTTGAAAAATTAGTCCAAAAGGTTCGTTTAGTTAATACTGAGGAAGATTTATTACAGGAATTGAAAGAACTTTCGCACTTAAACAATATACCTTTACTCGTCAAGCGACATTTGAATTTAACAATTTAGCACCGATGCCTTCGTTTGCAGGCTTGAATATGGAGTGTTTTATTCTAAAGAATTTTCTGGAACTTTAAAGGAATCATTGCAATTGGAAAAAATGAAGATTTTGAATTTTAAATTTAACACTAGCTTCTTGCCTCCAGGAAATAAAATAATAAGGTAACAATGAAATTAAACATACTGTGCGACGCCGATTGGGAAGCAAAAATAGATGCAGTTTTATTTGCATTAAATAATTTAGGTTATAGACGTTTTTTTAACGAAAAGAATTACGGATGTTCAGTCGAAGGAATCATAATTGTTTTAATGTGTCAGGAACCCGCGCTTAATTTAAAACAACGAATAAGGCATTCAAAAAAAGAGAAAAGTATTTATTTAGACATTATGCTTGATTTATTGCTTTTTAAGCAAATAGATCAGGAAGAAAGGAACAGAATTGTCGCAGGTAAAATCATTAAAGAAGTCCCATCAATTATTGAAAAATATAAGCTACAGGATTTTGATGTTATAGAATTTACAACGGACTTGAAAAAAATGTTTGGAAAGTTGTAAAAATAGTTGAAATTACCAGGTGGTATACGACCTCAACCCTAACATGCTAATAAAAGTAATTTAAGGTAAGACCTTATTGATTTGAATGTCATAATCACCGTTGGTCTATTCTTGTATTTTGTTGTATATCTTGCAAATACTTAACCTGTCGATTAATTAGATAACAAGCTTTAATCAATAGGCTGCATAAATATTATTATTATGTCCTGGTCGAGAACCACAACTAGATGTCTATGAAATATTATATAAAAGTATTTGTTTCATTTTTAATAATAGTAACTGTTGCTTTGCTGATTTACTTCAATGACGAGAAATTGAGTCAGGCTTTAGCATGTGACAAGTTAACAGAGTTTAAGGAGGTGTATATTAAGGGCAATGTTGAAAGCAAATATTTCGATGATCTTAACCATAATTCTAAAACTGTCAGGTTAAATAATCGGACACTAGTTCTTGGTGTAGACACCTCTAGCTTCTTTAGTTACCTTACCCGGGGGGATGAAGTTGTTAAAAGAAAAGGTACGGATACAGTTTTTGTCACTAGAAATGGGAATCAAAAAGCATTTAAGTTATATTTTGGTTGTCCTCCTTTAGCGCAACAATGACTGTTGTGTAATGTAAAAGGTTCCTTGTTCTCTGATCGGCAAAAATAATCCTGGCTCTTGATTGAGATAGATGCTGTTTATTTTCAGGAAATCCCACTAATACAAAAACCCAAACAACCACAAAGGAATTTTATGCTGATGCCCAATCTCGATCTCATCCGCTGCTACAAAAGAATTTTCAAGGTGTTTTACCTGCTTGTTTGTCTTATTCTTTCCGCCAATTTCAAAAGTATAGTTTTTGAATGCGAAATCACCTTCGGCTGTGTAAGTAATAGGCCCAAGTTTACCAACCTGATTGATGAAGAAACTCTCCCGCATATTACCAACATCACTTTGTTCATCGGCCAGTGCGTATTGCAGGTTTGGATGGTGCAGGTAAATTTTTTCAGGTTTTTGCAGCAACCCTATTCCCTTGGTATCCGGATATAGGCCTCTTATGATCCGCATGTCTTCCAGGTATTTAATGTACTGAACCAGGTTGTTCCGGCTAATGTCAATGCGTTCGCTAAGTTTTGAAATGTTAGGCTTAAAGGGAACAGACTCTGCAATAATGTGCAGCAATAACCGGATTTTTTCAATACTCTTATAACTGATGTCGTGAAAAGCCGGAAGATCTATGCCAATGGCGAGGGATATGGTTTCGGCCAGTTTTTGAGGGTATAGATTAATGTTCTCCAAAAAATAGGGATAGTGACCGTATTTAAGGTAATTGCCAAAATGTTCATAAGGACGCATCTTTGTTACCAGATCCATTGCTATGGCGGTATGGTTACTGATCAGCTCGCTGAAACCGATTGCTTCAAATGTAGTATCCTGTGTATAATTGAGGTATTCCCGAAACGAAAGTCCGGCAAGTTCGTACATTACCGCCCGCCTGCTCAGGTCGCCTTTGGCTTTATTGAGGTGCATAATTGACGAGCCTGTAAATATGATCTTCAGATCTGGCTGGTCGTCATAGATATTTTTAATTTCCTGAGACCAGTTTGCATACCTATGTACTTCATCCAGTAAGAGGAATTTGCCCCCCTGCATTACAAACTGATCGGCGAGATTAACCAGGGTATTGTCTGTAAAATATAGACTATCTAAGCTGGTATATAAGGTCTCTTTACCCTGAGGCAAATGTAACTTTGCATATTGTAGCATTAAAGTTGTCTTTCCTGCACCCCGGGCGCCTTTTATGCCAATCAGGCGACTGCTCCAATCAATTTCATCTGCCAGGTATCGTTTAAACTTTGTGGGTACCCGCAATAACTTTTGATAAGATTTTTCGAATAGATTTTCCATACTACTTATTCTATTTAACAAAAATACGATAAATTGCTTTATTTATAAAGCAATTTATGTAAAAATTGCTGTTTGTAAAAAGCAATTTTAGCTCAGTAGCACCTACAATGCCCCTCCATGAACCAACGGTCTGATCAGTTCATACCCTCGCCGTTTTGTTTATTATCGAAATAAATTAAAAACAAATTTCTTTGTTGAGAGAATAAGTTGCAAATTATGCGTGTGGCCTTATTAATCTCCATTTAATGAACGACGTCCTTTCCATCAAAAATGGCAGCGTAAAATCGTTTGAGCAGGCATATCACTTGTGGAGTGAAAAAATATACACTTTTATATTCCGGCAATGCGGATCTGAAGCAATAGCGGATGAGGTTGTACAGCAGGTTTTTGTTCGCCTGTGGGAAAGAAGAACAAGTCTTTCTACGGAGTATGCGCTTAATGTTCAGCTGTTCCGGATGTCGAGAACTATTTTTATCGACGAACTGAGAAAGGCCGCACGTGCCCGCCGCTATGCCGATGAGCTGCAGCAAAAGAAAGCCGAAAATTTTATAGAGGATAATTTCGAGAACAAAGAAACCCTGGAATTAATCAACAAGGCAATAGAAGCGATGCCTGCCATCAGGAAACAGGTATTCCTGATGAGCCGTCGTGAGCACCTCTCCCATCAGCAGATCGCCGAAAAGCTGGGCATTTCCCCAAAAACGGTTGAAAACCATATTGGCCTGGCCCTGAAATACCTGCGTCGCTTTACGCTATTGATGATCTTACTGGCCTTGTATTGAACATTTTTTCTAAATAAATAAAATCTCATTGGGGGATGGCCCGGTCCCGGGCGTATTATCAGCATATGAAGATGGATAATACACTTTTGGAAAGGTTTTTTCGCAACCAATGCACAGAGGAAGAAGCCCTGGAGGTAGTTAAATACCTGGAAACGCATCCTCAAAAGCTGGATGAACTCTTTCCGGAACAACTATGGCAGGATATGGAAGCGCTGTCCGTAATGCCTGCTGATAAAAAGGAAACTTTGCTGCAGGCCATCCTTAAACAGACAGCAATCAAGCAGGGCAGAACCACACTTGTACGGGTGCTTTCAGTGGCAGCATCCCTGCTGCTCATCCTGGGCCTGGGATGGTGGCTCGGCAGGGGCACAGATCAGCCTGTTCAATTGCAAAACAAGCCGGCAACAGCTTATACACTGGTTAAGATCAATTACGGCAGGGAAGACATGAAGCTGAACATTGCCGATGGCTCCATCATTTATTTAAAGCCGGGCGGCGAAATCCGCTATCTGGAACAGCTGAGCAAACAAAAACGGGATTTTACGCTGAAAGGTATCGCAAGGTTTAAAGTAGCTGCGGATAAAATGCGCCCTTTTAACGTATATGCAGGCGGTACGGTAACTACTGCATTGGGCACCGATTTCACCATTTCTTCGCAGGAAGAGGGCAACAGGGTGAGTGTGCTGCTGCACAGCGGCAAGGTCGTAGTTAGTGCCGATAGCAGTACAAACGCCAGCCGCATGAAAAAAACCTACCTGCTTCCCGGCAATAAACTGCTGATCAACAAAACAAATTTCGCGCTTACCCTGATCAAAAAAGCCGGGCTGCAGGCTCCGGGCCGTAAACTCATGGCACCAAAAGGGCAAACAGAGCTCAACGCAACTGAAATTTCGTTCCGCAACCAGCCCCTGGATAAAATCTTCCGTGTTTTACAAAGCGATTTTTCTGCCGTCATCGAATTCGATAAGGCCCAGGTTGCAGGCATGTATTTTACAGGCTCCTTTAAGCGGAGTGCCCATACCGTGGCACTTGTATTAAATGAAATTGCACTATTGAACCACTTGAATATAGAAAGAAGGGATAGTACCTATATCCTGAAAAGCAATCAGACCAATAATTAACCAATTCATTCACCTAACCAACTAAACTATGGACCAATTTTTATTAAAAACCAGGCAAGTTTTTCACAGGATCGTACTGTGCTGTTGTTTTTTGCTCTGCTGTAATGGTACAGGGTTTGCACAAACCGGTGCAACAGCAACAGGAATCGTAAAGGATGCCCAGGGCGCTTTGCTACCGGGAGTTTCTGTAAAAATAGAAAACAAAACCACCAATTTCAGGGCCGGCACCAGTACCAACGCCCAGGGGATATTCTCCATCGGCGGTATACCTGCAGGCAACAATTACACCATTACCATTACTTCAGTAGGGTTTAAGCCAAAAGTGATGACGGATTATACCATCAGCCTTACGGATAAGATCTCCATCGCGGTGGTATTGGATGAAGATGCCTCCGCTTTGGGCGAAGTAGTAGTCACCGCCCTGGGTATCAAGCGCAACAAAAGAGCGCTGGGCTACAGCATGGCCGAATTAAAAGGAAATGAACTCACACAGGGCGCAGAAGCCAATGTGGCCAATTCCTTGTCCGGAAAAGTTTCCGGTGTACAGGTAAGCAGGGCAGCTTCCGGATCCGGAGGCTCATCCAAAGTGATCATCCGGGGCAACAACTCACTGATCGGGAACAGCCAGCCCCTGTACGTGGTAGATGGGGTTCCGATCGATAACCAGACCGTAGGCTCGGCTACCAGCACCGGCGGTACCGATTACGGGGATGGTATTTCTAACATCAACCCGGATGATATCGCCACCATTTCGGTACTGAAAGGACCAAATGCCGCAGCATTATATGGGCAACGGGGAAGCAATGGTGTAATTCTGATCACTACCAAAGCCGGAACGGCAGGAAAAGGGATGAATATCCAGTTTAACAGCGATTTTTCGTTGGGCAATACACTGGTTGCCCCCGATTTTCAAAACGAATATGCACAGGGACTAAATGGCGACTTTACCCATTTGAGAAGGGCAGACGGAACGATCATTACCATGGCCCAGGCCATTGCCGGGGGCATTCAGGGCACACCGAAAATGAGTGCCGGCCGGGACCGCCTTACCCGTTCCAGCTGGGGGCCAAAAATGGAAGGGCAGAGCTATGAAGACCAATGGGGAAACCTGCTTTCCCTTACCCCGCAGGCAAATACCTATTCTGCATTTTTTCAGACGGAAAAACAATACACCAATAACCTGAGTGTAGAGGGTGGCAATGAAAAGGTAAACTACAGGCTGTCTTATGCCAATACCTATATCGATGGCTACGTACCTACCAATGTGATCAACAGGAACAACTTTAACCTGCGTACCCAGGCTAAAATTACCGATAAATTTAACCTTGACGCCAAGCTGAACTACATTATGCAGGATGGTACCAACAGGCCTACCTTGTCAGATGCTTCTGACAACCCGGCCTATCTGCTGATCAGCCAGCCAAGGAGTATCCCTATGGATATCATGTCGCAATACAAATGGACTGCAAATGATGTGGCTAAACAACTGGGCTATACCGGTATTTTTGCAGGATTGGAAAAAACCTATGCCACCAACAGTTCCACTGCCAATCCGTACTGGACCATCAATGAAACTAAAAATACCGACCGCAGGGACCGTGTGATCGGATTGCTCAGGCTATCTTATGATTTTACACCCTGGTTAAAACTGACCGCTACAGGAGGTACTGATTTTTATACCGACCAGCGCCTGCGTTATCGTGCAGTAAATACCTACCAGAGCCTGAACCGCAAAGGCGACATGAGCGAAACAGTTATCCGGGTTAGGGAAGACAACTACGATGCCCTGTTAAACAGCAACTTTAAGCTGGAAAACGGCCTCGGCTTTACCATCAATGTGGGTGCCAGCCATTTGAGCCGTTACCTGCGCCAAACCGGTAATTCGGGCAGCCAGTTTATCGTACCAAACCTGTATGTGATCAACAATACCCTCACCAACTCCTATATCTTCGGTTTAACGGAGTCAGAAATCAATTCCGTGTACAGTTCCGGACAGGTTTCCTATAAAGACTTCCTGTACCTTGATCTTTCGGCCCGTAACGACTGGTCTTCTACGCTTTCCAAAGAGAACAATTCCTTTTTCTACCCTTCTGTAAGTGCCAGCTTCATCGCTTCCGAAGCGCTCAATTTTAAAAGCAGTGTAGTCAATTACCTTAAAGTCAGGGGTTCCTGGGCACAGGCGGGCAGCTCCGGAAATCCTTACCAGTTAACAGGTACCTATAGTTTAAGCCAGTTTACCCATGGCGGTGTTCCGCTGGGTTCTTTTACCACGATCCTTCCGGATAAGAACCTGACCAATGAGCTCACCACTTCCATAGAGGTTGGTGTAGACCTGGAATTGTGGTCGGGCCGTGTAGGTATGGGCTTTACCCTGTACCAGGCTGCTACCAAAGACCAGATCCTGGATGTGCCAATATCGCCTTCCAGCTTGTTTACCGTGATGCGGATCAATGCCGGCGAAATCCGCAACCGGGGTATTGAACTTTCTTTAAATGCAACTCCGATAAAAACGGCATCGGGTTTTACCTGGAAAACGACCTTTAACTACAACAAGAACTCCAATAAAGTAATGTCGCTGTACCCTGGTGTAGAAACCTTTTTACTGGGATCGGACAGGGGGATCAACGTGGTGGCCGAAGTGGGCAAACCTTTCGGACAGCTGATCGGTACCCAGTTTGCCTGGTTAAAGGATGCGAACGGCAACCGTTTGATTGATCCGAATACCGGCCTGCCCTTAACCACTACCAGCCGGGTGCAGGAAACCATAGGCAATGCGCAGCCAGATTGGCTGGGCGGATTTTTCAACTCGTTTACTTATAAAGGCATCACTTTAAATGCTTTGATAGATATCCGCCAGGGCGGGATGATCTTTTCTCAGAGTAACCGTGAAGAGATCATTTACGGAACCACGAAAAAGACCCTGGCAGGCAGGGATGGTTCTTACCTGGCAACAGGTGTAGTGGCTGTAAAAAATGCCGATGGCAGCTGGAGCGGTACAGGAGTGGCCAATACCAAAACCGTTAAAGCGCAGGACTATTGGAATGTAGTGGCCAGTGATAAAGAGGTAATGGTATCTGAAGAGATGCTGAACGACGGCAGCTATATCGCCATGCGCGAACTGAGCCTGCGTTACCAGATCCCTACCAAATTTTTACCGCGCAATAAAATCCGCAATGCGTCAATTGGTGTTTACGGACGCAACCTGTTTTACTTTCAGCGTAAAACAGATGGGTTCTCCCCAGAGTCGGCCTCTTTTAACACCTCCAATTCTTCCATTGGTATCGAGTCTACCTCCTTGCCTATGCTTAGAAACATCGGATTTAACCTGAGTATTGGATTTTAACCTGACCATTAGCATTAGAAATTATGAAAACGAAAAATATCATCAAAATAAGCCTGTACAGTTTAGCCATCGCTATTGGTTTTAGCGCCTGTACCAAAGATTTTGAAAACCTGAATACACCGCCCACTTCCATTACCTCTATTGATCCGGCACTGTTGTTCTCCAGGGTACAGAAGGACGGTACTTTTGCCGAGGGTGGCGAGCTGCCCAATAATAAATTTGGTTCATGGGTACAGCATTGGGCTGGTGCGGCGGTGGTTCCCGTGTCCCGGTACATCGAATCATCGGAAGATCTGATATGGGAACAGCATTACAGCCTGATCCGCGACCTCCGGCAGATCCGCCTGGAACTGGCAGGAAAGGAAAATGACCCATCCGGAAGAACAAAGCTGGCCATTGCCCGGATCTATGAGATCAGCATCTGGCAACGCCTTACCGATCTTTTTGGCGACATTCCTTATTCAGAGGTTTCCAAAGATGCAACAGCCATTAATGTTACGCCGGCATTTGATACCCAGGAAAGCATTTATACCTCGCTGATTGCTGATCTGGATGTGGCGATGAACAACCTGAACGATACGGACGAGAATTATGGCACTGCAGATTTCTTTTATAAAGGGGCTACAGCCATCAACTCCTGGCGTAAATATGCCAATTCTTTAAAACTCCGCCTGGGCTTAAGGCTGCGTTATGCAAACCCTACACTGGCAAGGGCAACTGTTGAATCGGCAATGGGCAAACCCGCTTTGCTGTTCAGTTCAAATACGGACAATGCCGCAGTGCCAACTTTTAGCGATGCACAAACTACAAATGCCAATCCTATGCTGCAGCAGTTTCTTGCAGGCAGTTCCGATCTGAGGTACCTTGCCGCTGCATTGGTAACCAAGCTGAAAACCTATAACGATCCGCGCCTGCCATTATTGGCACAACTAACGGTAAACAATGTAAACGCCGGGCAGCCTGACTATGTAGGTCTTGGTGTGGCATTAACTGATGCACAATTGTCGCAGGTGATCCGGAATAATTACTCAACGGCTTCGCTGAGTACCTGGTTTAGCCGTACTTTTACACCTATTCCGGCTTATGCGCTGACTTATGCAGAGGTTTGCTTTTTCAAAGCCGAAGCCGCATTGCTGGGCTGGGGTGCGCAAACTACAGCAGCCGAAGGTTTCTTTAAAGCAGGAGTGGCTGCTGCGCTGCAATTGCCACCCTACAACATCACTACCATTCCTCCGGCTTACGATACTGCCGTGCTTTCCTTTACCGGGCTTAACGATGCACAGAAGCTGGACAGGATCATGACCCAGAAGTGGATCCATCTTTTCGGCAGAAATTATGAAGCCTTTGCAGAATGGAGAAGAAACGGTTTACCCGCTTTAACCCCTGGCAGCAACCTGGGCTCTACCAACGGGCAGATCCCGCGCAGGGCGATTTACTCAACCCGGGAATCTCAGCTGAATACCAGTAATTACAATGCTGCGGTGGGCCGTTTAACTAACGGGGACTCGTTCCTTTCTAAAGTATGGTGGGATAAGCGCTAAGTACCTTGAGGTAGCCGATCACGCGGGGGGTGGTACACTTTTTAGCCCCGCAAATTTCGGTGCTGACCGGGCAAAGCCAGCAAATGAAAATAAAAAACCTTGTTTCAAGTATTGGAACAAGGTTTTTTGCATTAAAGAAGTAGGTTAAAATTTATTTTCAAAAAAAAGTAAAGGGCAAGCTGGTTGCCCTTTGCTTTTTTAATATTGTTTGGTTGTGACAGAATAACAAAACCAGATAATATGAAAAGATTTTTACTTACTGCAATGCTCGGGGCATTTGCTGGTGTTTCATTTGGGCAGAATACGTTTCCTACGAGCGGAAATGTTGGTATTGGGACTTTAAGCCCGGGAAGTCTGCTTACAGTTGCCGGAGATCTTCATTCTTCGGGAATAATCGGAGGAAATGGTGCATTTATAAATGTTCTAAAAATCCCGTCCCTGGATTCCAGCCCTGGCTATTTCTACATCAACACCAATATACCAGCAGCTGATTATGCAGCACCTCAGATACAAATTACCGGCTATATGTATGGTGCCGCAAATAAAGCAATGAAAATTACCATTGGATGGTATCATTATCAAGGCAATTTTTATTGGTCGCAGTGGCATAGTGACTTAGGCTATCAAAAACCTTCAAGAATAAGACTTGGAACTTACATAAAAAATGGCTCTCCATTTATTAGAATAGAGGTTTCAAATAATTCAGTGTATTGGTCCAATTATTCAGTGTCTGCTACTGATATTGGAGATCATACTTACAACTACTATAGTGGATGGACATTTACCGAAGGAGAAATGCCTTCCGGTACAACTTCACAAATTCATGAGGCAACCCCATATAAAGATATTGTAGTGGATGGCAATCTTGGAGTTGGCACTAATAATTTCCAGGGCTACAAACTCGCTGTAAACGGAAAAATCCGCGCCCAGGAAATCAAAGTAGAGGCTTCTCCATGGCCGGATTATGTTTTTACCAAAGACTATCAACTTCCAACGCTTCAGCAAACTGAACAACACATTAAAGAAAAAGGGCATTTGCCAGGTATTCCCTCTGCTGCGGAAGTGAAAACGAATGGGATTGACTTAGGAGAAATGAATGCGAAGCTGTTGCAGAAGATTGAAGAACTGACATTGCATTTGATAGAGCAAAACAAAAGAAACGATGAAGGCCGGAAAAATCAGGAGAAGAAAAATGCAGCACAAGAACAAAAGATCCAAATACTTCAAGACCGTCTTAATAAAATTGAGAACCATTAAAGCATACACATGAGAACAACCAGATTATTGCTAACCTGGGGCCTGGTATCGATTGCCTTTGCCCTTAATGCTCAGGTTTACGAGGATCCTGCTAACGGGAATGTTGGAGTTGGAACTCAGTCGCCTGCGGCTAAACTTCATATAGGTCAGGGCAATCGAGAGATACGTTTTGATTATGATGGGACAAATAACCATTATGGCTCATTAAGGTGGGCAGGGCTGCAGCTGGGAAATAATGGAAGCAATCGAATCGTTGCCGGCCGTTCTGTAGCCGGAGGATTATTGGATTTCTACGTGAACAATACTAACGATGGGGCAAACTACGATATCGGACCTAATGGAATTTTGGCAATGCGGATTAATCATGACGGCAATGTCGGGATTGGAACAAGCACACCTTCTGCAAATCTAGAAATTCGAGGCAATGGCTTAAGATTGAAGTTAAGTGACACGGGGCCTGAACAAGAGACAAATATTACATATTCCACCACAAGCTATGGCATTTGGCAAACAGGTGTAAATAATACCGGTGGTGGATCGTGGTGGGTATATCAGTCTGGTTATGGATACTTAATGAATTTCTTATCTAATGGCAACGTAGGGATAGGGACAACAACTCCTAAGGAAAAACTTTCTGTAAATGGGAAAATCAGGGCCCACGAAATTAAAGTTGAAACCGCCAACTGGCCAGATTATGTTTTCACTAAGGATTACCAACTCCTACCCCTTCAGCAGACTGAACAACACATCAAAGAAAAAGGCCATTTGCCAGGTATCCCCTCAGCTGCGGAAGTAAAAGCCAATGGAATTGATTTAGGAGAAATGAATGCGAAGCTGTTGCAAAAGATTGAAGAGCTGACTTTGCATTTGATTGAACAAAACAAAAGGCTAAGTGCTCAGGAGAAGGAAATAAACAAGCTAAAGAATAACTAAGATGAAAAAGGTATTTGCAATATTTATTGTTTTACTATTACACAAAGCTGTTCATACCCAAACTCTACAAACTGCTTACGATAATGGACGGATTATTCAAACAGGGACTAACATGCCTGTTGTAATTAAAGCAGGAGATGGCGCACATGGCTTACAGATTTGGGAAAAACAGGCTGGTTACGGCTATTTAGAGTTTTTTAATCATTTGGGTGGCGGTCCACAAAGAGCAATATTTGGTTACGATTCGAGGTTAAATTATGAAGCACCTGCCCATAATTTCATTGGAAACATAGGGATTGGGAATACCAACCCTACTGCAAAAATTAGTTTCAATAATTTAACTAACGATAATACTGATGGAATTACCTGGTATAGTCCTAATTCTTTAGTTTATGGAATACACAGAACCGCTGGTACATGGGCGGCCCCTAATTATCAACAACTAAGACTGTCATGGGATACCGGTATAATATTAGATCCTGGAGTTTCATATGGAAAAAGTTATGTTGATGTTCAGGGTGCAGGATTGAGAGTTACATCTGGAGATATAGGTATTGGAACACTTGAAACAAGAGGGTACAAACTTGCCGTTAACGGCAAAATCAGAGCCCAGGAAATTAAAGTAGAAGCTTCCCCCTGGCCGGATTATGTTTTTACCAAAGATTATCCACTTCCAACCCTTCAACAAACAGAACAACACATCAATGAAAAGGGCCATTTACCCGGTATACCATCAGCCGCAGAAGTTAAAGCAAATGGTATTGATTTAGGAGAAATGAATGCGAAGCTGTTGCAGAAGATAGAAGAATTGACACTTCATTTGATTCACGAGAGTAAAAAGAACGCTGAAAATCAGCAGCGATTAAAGAATCAGGAGAAGAAAGAGGTGGAAAGAGCGCAGAGAATTAAAATGTTAGAAGAACGCCTTAATAAAATTGAAAACCGCTAAAAATATAAGGATGAAAATAATCAAAGTAGTGCTCACCTGCTGTATGCTATTCACAACGATTATAATTAAGGCTCAGGTGTATGAAGATCCTGTTACAGGAAATGTTGGAATTGGTACCTCGACTATTGATAACACGCAGAGCTGGAATAAAGTACTTCAACTAAATGGACTACAGCACGCCAAATTTTTAGTTACGGAAAATAGTGGTGTTAAGGTCGGCATGTATGCTCATGCTGGGTATAATGGGAAAATTGGTACAGAAAGCAATAATAATCTGACTTTTACAGCGGGGTATTGGAATGATGTAATGACCTTAACCACGGCTGGAAATGTAGGAATTGGGACATTAGATCCGCAAACTAAGTTTCACCTCGTGGGTAGCGGTACAATGCTGAAAGTTGAAAATACCGATGGTATAACTGCAAATCAGTTTTCTCAAGTAAATATTAAAGCGGGTGCTTCTGACAATTATATATGGTCAAACAATGAAAATTCCACTGGTTTTTATGGTGGTTCTGGGGCATTAAATATTTACACTGGGCAAAATTCGCCAATAGCATTCTTTACCAATGGTGGCAATGAGCGAATGAGGGTTGATGGTTCTGGAAATGTAGGAATAGGCACGAATAACCCTAATGAAAAACTTGCAGTAAATGGCAATATCAGGGCAAGAGAAGTTAAAGTAGAAACCGCTAACTGGCCGGATTATGTTTTCACTAAGAGCTATCAACTCCCAACGCTTCAGGAAACGGAAAATCACATAAAAGAAAAAGGGCATTTGCCCGGTATTCCCTCAGCTGCAGAAGTGAAAGCCAATGGGATCAACTTAGGGGAAATGGATGCGAAACTTTTGCAAAAGATTGAAGAATTGACATTGCATTTGATTGAGATGAAAAAACAAAATGACCTAATACAAAAGGAAATTAAGAGTTTAAAGGAAAGCAAAAAATAAAGTAAATGAAAAAAAGGATACTATTATTTATATTGATTACTGGAATCTTTTCAAATACCAGGATATTGGCACAACAAACTGCCAATGTATCTGTAGGTGGATCAGGGTGGAAAAGAATTGCAAGCATTCAGGGGGACAATGGCCGGGGCTTTGGTCGCATCAGCCTATACACTATTGGGGGTACTTATACCCCCAACATGACCAGCGTCAATTGGCATCACGATTGGGGTTCCAATGCCGGACTCTCCATTTATTCAGATTCTGATGAGTCACCTTATTGGTCCGGATTCCGGATTACAGACGACGGCCTGAACGCTTACATTGAGGTGAATTTTACGGCAGCTGTTACAACGCTAACATTGTTGTTAGATGACTACGGATGGCGTGCGGCAACTTTGTATACCGGAACACTCCCTGATGGAGGTGGAGACGTACGAAGCATTGCAAGCAATGGAAGGATCAGCGTTGAAAACGAATTTATTCTAAAACATAATGGTTTTGTTGGTATTGGTACATCCGATCCCCAGGCTAAATTGCATGTAAATGGCCATGTTAAATTATCCGGTAATTACGACGGAACAAATAATGTCCAGTTCGCTACGGCTGGAGGTGCGGGGAGTACCTGGGAGCTTTACCCACAGCCGAATGGTTTTGGAATTTTTAACCGTACCAACAATTCCTGGCCAATTTTTATTACAAACGATAACAATATTGGGATTGGTAATTATATTCCTGTCTCAGGTTACAAACTCGCTGTTAACGGAAAAATCCGTGCCCAGGAAATCAAAGTTGAAGCATCCCCCTGGCCGGATTATGTGTTCAGTAAGGACTATCAACTCCTAACCCTTCAGCAGACCGAACAACACATTAAAGAAAAGGGTCATTTACCAGACATTCCGTCAGCTGCGGAAGTAAAAGTCAATGGTATTGATGTAGGTGAAATGAATGCCAAGCTGTTGCAGAAGATTGAAGAATTGACATTGTACTTAATAAAAAAAGACAAAGAGCTTTCCGAAGAAAGATCAATTAATAAAAATCAGGAACAGCGACTCAAAAAACTAGAATTTGAAATCACTAAAAATAAATAAAATGAACCTACTTTATAGATCATTACTGATATTTCTGTGTCTTTGCTTTGCGAAAAACAGTGATGCACAAATATTTAATCTTGGCAATAGCGGCTCTAATTCTGGCTGGTATAAGCTAGGAAGGCTATATTTACCACAGCAAGGTGAAGATGCTGAGTTAAATATTGTTTCTGGTGGAGGATATAATGCGAATCCAGATCAAATGGGTGAATGTTCTATTCATTTTAGGACAAGTAATGGTAATTCAGAAAATTCCGGATTTTACGCTTCAGGGAGTTATTATAATACTGGCAGAAAAGTAATTGACAGCCTTAGAATTGTCCAGGTTAACTTAGAGTTATGGGATTTTTATGCCTATCTACCTGCATTTACAGGTTCGGCTTCCCTACTAATCTTAAAATCAGTTTCTGGGAATTGGACAAGTGATATGGTATCCGGTACAATTCCAGCTAACAGCATTTACCTAGCCCCAAGGGAACAATTGTATTATTCAAGCGATATCTACTTTGGAAGAAATGTAGGAATAGGTACTACAGATACACAATCTTATAGATTTGCCGTTAACGGAAAAATACGAGCCCAAGAGATCAAGGTTGAGGCCTCTCCATGGCCAGATTACGTTTTCACCAAAGACTACCCACTCCCAACCCTTCAACAAACAGAACAACACATCAAAGAGAAAGGTCATTTGCCGGGCATCCCTTCCGCAGCGGAAGTAAAAGCTAACGGGATCAATTTAGGGGAAATGGATGCGAAACTTTTGCAAAAGATTGAAGAATTGACTGTGCATTTGATCGAGATGAAAAAGAAAAATGAGGAGTTGAATCAAAGACTACTAAATGTTGAAAATAAAAAAAGAGTTCTATGAAAAAGTTTTTTTTAGGCATTGTCAGCATACTTTTTATAAATGAAAGCAATGCACAAAATTTAATTAATCTTGAAGGTTGGACCCCTGGTCAGGCATCAATAAATCACTTTACTACAAATGGTCAACTTACAGAAAATATAAGGGAATGGGGAGATGGGCCACATGGCAAGAGGGTTATCGTATGGAAAGCGCAACCTGATGGGAATGTAAATGATGACGGAGGCTGGAACAGTTATCCTTTTGATATTGATCATACGAAAATGTATCGTTTCAGTGTGTGGATAAAGAAAACAAACTCGCACAATGGCACTTCTTACTTTGGGTGTGAAAATGTAACTGATCTTGACGGAACCGCGCATCCAAACGCTTATTTCTGGTATGGTGATTTGCCGGAGCTGAATAAATGGTATTTGCTTGTGGGGTATATCCATGGTAGTGGTGATGCATCTCAAACTAGTCTGGGAGGAATTTACGATGGAACAACAGGAGCCAAGGTTTTAGACTGTACAGACTTTAAATTCTTCACAACTACAGTTAATACTTATCATAGGAGTTATTTGTATTATGACAATGAAGTTAGTGATAGGCAGTATTTTTATGCGCCTCGTGTGGATTTGGTGAACGGAGATGAGCCATCTATACAATCTTTACTTGGAACACAATCTGCCCTGTCAGAACAAACTTATTTTTCGGGGAATGTTGGTATAGGTACAACAGATTCAAGAGGGTATAAATTAGCTGTTAACGGTAAAATCCGCGCCCAGGAAATCAAAGTAGAGGCTTTTCCGTGGCCAGACTATGTTTTTACCAAAGACTATCAACTTCCAACGCTTCAGCAAACAGAGCAACATATCAAAGAAAAAGGCCATTTACCTGGCATTCCATCAGCTGTGGAAGTAAAAACCAATGGGATTGATCTTGGTGAAATGAATGCGAAGCTGTTGCAGAAAATAGAAGAGCTCACCTTGTATTTACTGAAACAAGATAAAAGAATAAATAGTCAACAGGAAATATTGGCTAGACAGCAAATTGAAATTCAGGCGCTTAAAAAGTAAAACAATGAAAATTATAAACAAGATAATTTGGCTCCTACTTGTTGCGTTACCAGTGGCTGGGAAGGCGCAGGTCCTGGGTCCGCTTCAGGGGAATAGTGTTGAAATTTCATCTGCTGGTGGAGCCACCGAAAATTCCTTTATGAATAAAAAATGGTTGTATCGCACGCAGAATGGCAATAGTTGGTACAATGCAAGCTTGCATGACGGGATCAGTGTTGATATCTCCTTTCTTACACCTCAGGTTGATACAAGATGTTGGTGGGAAAGAGATCCTTATAATAATATACAATCCTGGGGAGATGGCGCAAATACATATCTGACAATTAATCAGGGAAATGTAGGAATTGGCACAACCAATCCAGGTAGTAGAAAGTTCAGATTAGTAACTGCAGTTTCAGAAAATGATGTTGGTGTAGAAGTTGAAATTGGTCGCACCACTGGAACTAACTATGGTGTTGTTGGAAAAGCTACGGGTTCCGGGGCTAATACCAATATAGGCCTTTTTACTACTGCAATCGGTGCAACATCGAATTTGGGCTTAAGAATTTATAATGTTGCCAGTGCCTCTAGTAGTTATGCAATTTATAGTGACTCACCTGCTCAGTCTTATTTTCAGGGAAACCTAGGAATTGGAGTCGAAGCACCAACAGAAAAACTATCCGTAAACGGAAAAATACGCGCTCAGGAAATCAAAGTAGAAGCCTCTCCATGGCCAGATTATGTATTCTCCAGAGATTACCAACTTCCAACCCTTCAACAAACGGAACAACACATCAAAGAAAAAGGGCATTTACCCGGCATCCCATCTGCTGCGGAAGTGAAAGCCAATGGCATTGATTTAGGCGAAATGAATGCGAAGCTGGTGCAAAAAATAGAGGAACTGACATTGCATTTGATCCGTCAGCAAAAGGAAATTGAACAATTAAAGAAACGCAAATGAAAAATACTATTTTACTATTAGTTTTATCTTTTATTGCTTCTAACATCAAGGGGCAATCATTACAAGAAGTTACAGATATTGGAAGTACAACTTCTAACACAATATCCATAAATACAGGAAACGAGGGATTAAGATTAGTTGGGAATTCATACTTATCTTTTAGAAATGCCGGGAATTTATCAAGAGTGGGTTATCTACAACATGATGGAGATAATTTAGTTATCAGCTCAGATGTTGGAAATGTAAGATTTACAAACAATGTTGGGATTGGTACAATTTATCCAACACAAAAGCTCACTATTGATGGAAGTATAAAGATAAATGGGCAAAGTAGAGGCTTATTTATTCAGTACGCGACATTGTCTGAATCTTTAAATGGTGCATCTACAATTTTGGGAAACAATGTGAAGGCAGGACTGGGAAATAATACGGTTCAAAGATTTGTTAGTCCAGATGATCCAGGATCGTATGTGTCTTTGAATTATTATCATGGTATCACCTTCCATACTGGGGTTGCAAGCGCATTGAACACAGATATCTCATCAACAGATAATGAAGTGATGCGGATAACACAGGCGGGCAATGTCGGGATTGGAACTACAGATACTAAGGGTTATAGGTTCGCCGTCAATGGAAAAATACGCGCTCAGGAAATTAAAGTAGAAGCCTCGCCATGGCCGGATTATGTTTTCACCAAAGATTACCAACTCCCAAGCCTTCAACAAACGGAACAACATATAAAAGAGAACGGCCATTTACCCGGTATACCGTCAGCTGCGGAAGTAAAAGCCAATGGAATTGATCTGGGTGAGATGAATTCGAAGCTGTTACAGAAGATTGAAGAACTGACACTGCATTTGATTGAAAAGGATAAACAAATCCAGAAGCTGGAAAAACGAATGAGCTCTCTCGAATCTAAAAGTCAATAAAATGAAGACAAGCCTAAAGTTCACGCTACTTAGCATTATAATGCTGATTTTCTTTTCTGACAAAGTACTTGGACAGATAGAAACAGTAATTCCCCCGTCTAACAGATCGACAACATCTCTTGAAAAGAATATGTTGTTCTATTCGGATCAGCGGTATTCAGTTAGCCAGAGTGGCAGTACGTCACTGCCACTTGCTAACCTATTTGATGGAAGTTTTCAGCCGTTGTATTCTAGTCCTATTGACCCGCTTAATCCATTCGTTGTTCTCATCGAGAATTTGCCAAATGCACATGTTCAGGCGGGTGCATGGATTGGCTGGACTACAAGATTTTATAATCCTATAAAATTTAAAATCGAAATTTATAACATTCATGAGGGAGCAAATACATGGGTGACTGTTGCAGAAGAAGCTAGCTATTCAGGTTTTAGTTATATGGCATTAGTCAATGGAGCCGCGGTTGGCAAAATAAGATATACATTTTATAATGCTTCAGGACCCGGTAACGAGTTAGGGCTTTCCGAACTATTTTTCATACATCCTGAAGGCACAGTTGCATATGATGGCTTGCTGGTTAAGCATACAAATACAGGTGATGTAGGTATCGGTACATATGATACCAAAGGGTACAAACTTGCTGTTAATGGCAAGATCCGCGCCCAGGAAATCAAAGTAGAAACCGCCAACTGGCCAGACTATGTATTCACCAAAGATTACCGGCTTCCCACCCTCCAACAAACAGAACAGCATATTAAAGAAAAAGGTCATTTATCTGGCATCCCATCAGCTGCGGAAGTAAAGGCTAATGGTATTGGTCTGGGAGAAATGAATGCGAAGCTGTTGCAGAAGATCGAAGAATTAACATTGCATTTAATAGAAATAAGCAAGGAGAATAAAGCAATAAGGAAAGAATTAGCTGACCAGAAAAAATTGATAATAAACTCAAATAAAAAATAGTTATGAAGCACATTTTATGGATAATATTAATTTTTCTTTCGCTTGGATCGTATGCTCAAAATAGTTTCCCCCCATCTGGCGATGCATTTGTTTCTGGAAAAATAATCAGTTCTTTAGCAGGAGCAGATATTGGTGGGCATCTTGAACTCCGTAATCCTGCAAAGACTGCAAATGGAGTTGCAAGCAGCTGGATTATTTTTAACATGGCAGGTAGCTATGGCAATAGCCTTCAATTTTGGGCTTATGATAACATTGGTTGTAGTTCTGGCGGCATGTGTTCAAGCCGATTAACATTAATGGACAATGGTAACCTAGGAATAGGTACCACAACACCTAGTTCAAAACTTGCCGTTAACGGAAACATTCGTGCCCAGGAAGTCAAAGTAGAAAATGCTAACTGGCCAGATTATGTTTTCACCAAGGACTATCGGCTTCCAACCCTCGAGCAAACAGAACAGCACATCAAAGAAAAAGGCCATTTACCAGGCATTCCATCAGCTGTGGAAGTAAAAACCAATGGTATTGATTTAGGGGAGATGAATGCGAAGCTGTTGCAAAAGATTGAAGAATTGACGCTTTACATTATAGATCTTGAAAAGAGAGTGAAAACAATTGAGATTAAAAATTAATAAAAAATCAACTCAATATGAAAAAATGCTATACAATTCTGGTGATTACTTTGGTTCTGCCAATGTTTATTGTTGGACAAACCCGAAATGATGCTGGATTGCAAGGCGATGCAGGGGCAACGTCCGGTTTTTTCGAAGCAAATGCCCCGGTAAATTATCCAGCAGGTGCTACTGGCTGGTGGCATCTTTTAGATGTTAGACATAGTAATCCAAGTAATAACTTTGCTATGCAATTTTCAGGAGGCTTTTATGATCAGGAATTGCATTTCAGAAAAACTAGCAATAGCGCTAGCCAGCCATGGAGTAAAGTATTATTGGAAACTGCCGGGAAGGTTGGCATTGGGATTAACAACCCACAAAGCAAGCTACATATATATCAAAGTCTTCCTGACCAATCAGCGATGATTGTACAAGGTAATACCATTAACCCAGATAATGCTCAGCATTATGTAGCCATTACATTGGACGGGGATTATGGAAATGGAACTGGTAATTATTCTCAAATAAGAAGTTACAGTAATTTGCATAATTATTGGGGAAGCCGATTGGCGTTCTTTACAACCTCATCAAGTGCTGCAAATACACTTCTGGAAAGAATGAGGATTGATGCAGATGGTAATGTAGGCATAGGAACAGATGACCCCAAAGGGTATCGATTAGCCGTCAACGGAAAAATACGTGCTCAGGAAATTAAGGTAGAAGCCTCGCCCTGGCCAGATTATGTCTTTACCAAGGATTATCAGCTCCTAAGCCTCCAACAAACAGAACAACATATCAAAGAAAAAGGTCATTTACCTGGGATTCCATCTGCTGCGGAAGCAAAATCCAATGGGATTGATTTAGGAGAAATGAATGCGAAGCTTTTACAGAAGATTGAAGAATTGACTTTGCATTTGATTGAAAAGGATAAAGAAACCAGGGTGCTGAAAAATGAAAACAAAGATATCAGATTGAAACTCGACGAAATCATATTAATGCTGAATAACAAAACCATAAACTAAATTTCAAAGCAGGTTTACGCCGGGGGTAGGACAAAAAACTGCCCCGGAGAATTTCATAAAAAACTTAAAGATTATCTCCTTCAATTCTTAATAATGCTTCCCATGCTAAATGAAGGCCTATTTTGATGTTTGTTTGGAGCAAAAACACTGTAAAAAAATAATTTTCAAAAAAAAGTAAAGGGCAATCTGGTTGCCCTTTCTTTTTTTAAGATTGCTTGGTTGTAACAGCATAACAAAACCAGGCATATGAAAATATATTTAATAACTGCAATGCTCTTGACAATAACACATAGTTCATTCGGTCAAAACACATTTCCTACGAGTGGTAATGTAGGTATCGGTACAGAAGACCTGGTCGCAAACCTTACGATTGGCGAATACGGAGGATCAATAGCCTTAAGAGATAGAACTACCTTAACATCGGGAACATCGTCATTGGGGAAACTTAAGTTCTATGATTATTATGGCGAAGCAGCCCATATTGCCCTTGAACATAATTTCTACCTGGGGTCTGTCCCAAGAGCGATGTTGTTCTCAGTCAATAATGCTGAAAGATTACGTATAATTTCAAATGGAAATATAGGTATTGGGACAGCTGTCCCCAAAGTACCGCTTGAGGTGGCCAAATACGGTAATAACGTTACTGGAGACATGACGCTACTTACTACTTTTACCGATCCTACAGGGATAAAGGGGATATCGTTGGGCTATAACCAATCTTCGCAGGCAGGAATCATATATTCTGAGAACAATACCGGGGTGGGTTCTCCTTTAGAGTTTTGGACTTATAATGGAAGTTCATTTGCTTCAAGAATGGTGTTTACCCAAGGTGGAAATTTAGGAATAGGTATTGCTTCGCCCGCTGAAAAGCTTGCAGTGAACGGCAATATAAGAGCCAAGGAAGTAAAGGTAGAAACCGCCAATTGGCCAGACTACGTTTTCAAAAAGGAATACCCACTCCCAACTCTCCAACAGACAGAACAACACATCAGGGAAAACGGTCATTTACAAGGTATCCCTTCTGCTGCGGAAGTAAAAGCCAATGGTATTGATCTGGGTGAAATGAATGCGAAGCTGTTGCAGAAGATTGAGGAGTTGACGCTGCATGTGATTGAAATAGGGAAAAAAGTAAATGTATTGCAAAGCGAAAACGAAACCTTTAAAAGAAAGTTGAAGATCCCAATCAGATAAACAAATCAAATGAAAAAGTTTTTAGTATTATTAAGTTTTTGCTATGGATTAACGGCTTTTGGTCAGACAGATGTACCATTAAATGTACCAGGTATAGGGCATGGAGCTTCAGTTAATGACTCAAATTATCGGTTTAATTATTCTGGTCTACCGGTAGGCCATTATGCATTAGGATGGTATGATGAAGGGCTAGGTAGTCCGGTTGCTTATTTGTCCGCTCATGCAGGCTTACGATTTTTTACTGCTGGAATTCCCAGGATTAACATTGCATTTAACGGAAATGTAGGAATAGGAACAACCGCGCCCATCGGTAAACTTGATGTCAGAGGCAATTTATTTATCGGTACTACAGATCTTTCAATAGGTTCCGTCGGCTCTTTCATACAAATGGATCAGGGTGCGGCATCTGGCGATACTTATTCTCAAATAAGAGCATTTAGTAATGGTGGCAATACTTTAAACAATCTAATCCTACAAAATAGCGGAGGTGATGTCGGTATAGGGACAACTGATCCCAAAGGATATAAATTGGCCGTTAACGGTAAAATCCGCGCCCTGGAGATCAAAGTAGAAGCTTCTCCGTGGCCAGATTACGTTTTCGCCAAAGATTATCAACTCCCAACCCTTCAACAAACAGAACAACATATCAAAGAGAATGGCCATTTGCCTGGTATCCCGTCAGCTGCGGAAGTAAAGACCAATGGAATTGATGTAGGGGAAATGAATGCCAAGCTGTTGCAGAAAATCGAGGAGTTGACATTGTATTTGATTGATATGAAAAAAGACGCAGAGCACTATAAAGATCAATTTAACAAACTACAGTTAGAAGTAACTGAATTGAAAACCAAATCTTTAAAGAAATGAGAGCATCTTTGATTTTATTTATTTGCCTGGCATTTTTTAAACTAAATGCGCAAGTTACTTCAATCGCTCCTGGAGACTATAAAAACGTCATTATCCCCAACTATAGCACTAATAGTGATTACACTAATTGTTTGATCCTGCTTCACGAAGCATCAGATGGGACACTAATTAACGCCAATTACGCGGTGGGAACATTATTTGCCTATAGGGGGAGCACGGCATCCTGGAATAGAGTAAATATTGCTGAGATTAATAGTTCATCTGCTTATAATTCGGTTTCAGCAAATGTTACTTCTATTTTCAACAACGCGGGGGAATGGAAATTAAAGACATGTGTGTTTAATGGTAAGAACTACCTGGCATTAGATGTACCCTATAATGCATCTCATCATGACTATGGTTATAGATTTACCGGTTGGACGGTTTCTACAGGAGAAAACATGCTTACAGTTCCATATAAGATTAGTGGTGCTCTTGTTAATCAGGATGTGTTAAGTAACATTCAGGATTTTATTCCCAATCAGATCGAAACCCATGATGTTCCGCAATTCAATATTAGTGGAGATGTTAATATTGGCACATCAGCATTAAATTCCAAACTTGCAGTGAATGGAAATATAAGGGCCAGAGAGATAAAAGTAGAAAATACCAATTGGCCCGATTACGTTTTCGCCAAAGACTACCAACTACCAAGCCTACAAGAAACAGAACAACACATCAAAAAACAAGGTCATTTGCCCGGCATTCCGTCTGCTGCAGAAGTAAAAGCCAATGGGATTAATTTAGGTGAAATGGATGCAAAGTTGTTACAAAAGATCGAAGAACTGACGCTGCATTTAATAGAAAAGGAGGCTGAACTGAAACTTCAAAAAGAGGTCCTCGATAAGCAACAATTTCAGCTGAAAAAGCAGCAGGAACAAATCAATTCAATTATTCAAAAGCTAAAATAATGCGTATGAAAGTTATAGCGTTAAGTGTACTATCCTTGTTTTTAATTTCTTCCGTGTACGCTCAAGATGAGAGTTACAATACAATAACCACAACGTCCCTCGATGCGAACAACCCGACCTCTATTAGAATAATTGGGCAAAACGACCCGGTAGGTATTGTAAGTGCCAGGAATATATCATTTGATTTTATTTCGGCAGGTAAAGCGCAAATTCAGGCCTACCGAAATGGTTCCATGGGAACGACCTTACAATTTCTAACAAATGATGACACAGATCCGCTTGGGGGTACGCCATCTGTAAGAATGCAGATTAGCAAGAATGGAAATGTTGGTATTGGAACAACAAGCCCCGGCCAACCACTTACCGTGCCTATTATATCAAATGCTCAAGGAATTAGTCTTGGTACATATTCTTCTCTTTTGGCTGGACAATTTGCTTTTATAGGTATTACTGGTGCTGATGGAACTTTTAATGGAGGCAATCTTTCAAGCACAGATAATGGTTCGGCAGGTATGGCAATAGTACACACTAGTGGGGGAACGGGCAATAGCGCAGAGATAGCATTTGTAACACATAATAACGGGCATGATTCAAGAGAACGTTTGAGGATAGATCGATTTGGTAACATAGGCATTGGTACAACTACTCCATCCGATAAGCTCGCCGTTAACGGTAAAATCCGGGCTCAGGAAATTAAAGTTGAAACGGCCAACTGGCCAGATTATGTTTTCGCCAAGGATTATAAACTCCCGAGCCTCCAACAAACCGAAAACCACATCAAAGAAAAAGGTCATTTGCCAGGCATTCCTTCTGCTACAGAAGTAAAGGCCAATGGAATTGATTTGGGGGAAATGAATGCGAAGTTGTTGCAAAAGATAGAGGAGCTTACCCTGCATTTGATTGATATGAATAAAAAAATTGGGCTTCTAAACTCAACTGTAGGAGAGCAAAGGGATCAGATTAATCAATTAAAAAATAATAAAAGATGAAAAAGCTATTTCTAATAGGGTTATTCTTTCTTGTTAAACTTGGATACGGGCAAACCAGTAATTATTGGGAAGGATCCGTTACGTTTCCGGATAATTATCAGGTGGGGGATTATAGGGAGTTTGTAGGAGTTGCGCCAATTGGTGCTGGTGCATCAGGAAACTATGAAATCTCCATTTGTTATACCAGGGGAAACATCGCTGCTGCAGCAACATACCTTGCAAGTATAACACATTCAAATCCTGATATTTGGAGAGAATTAGGGAGGGTCAATAGCAATGGTTACGTCACTCCGGGATCTGAAAACCATAATTTTACAGTTGATTGTAATACTGAATATGCAAATCCCAGGTTTAGAATCAGGGCAATCAATACTTATGGAGTAACATCACAACCTTTATTAGTTTACATTAAAGTAAGGTCTATTAATTTCAATGCCTCCTGGACAACTGTGAGTACCATTGGAAATGACTTGACGGTAAGCAAATTCCTTCCAATGACAAACGATTGGAGTTTGTATGTTGGTAACACTGTTACAACTGAAGGGGCAAGCATCGCGATTAGAGCGTTAGAAAATGGAAATGTTGGTATTGGAACTACTACCCCCGCAGAAAAACTCTCTGTTAATGGCAAAATACGTGCTCAGGAAATCAAAGTAGAAAATACCAACTGGCCAGATTATGTTTTCACCAAAGACTATCAACTCTCAACGCTTCAGGAAACGGAGAATCATATCAAAGAAAAAGGCCATTTGCCTGGTATCCCCTCAGCTGCGGAAGTAAAAGCCAATGGAATTGATTTAGGAGAAATGAATACAAAGTTATTGCAGAAAATAGAGGAACTGACGCTGCATTTAATCGAGATGAAAAAAGAAAATATGAATTTGAGCAAACGGGTGAATCAATTAGAAAATAAGAAATGAAAACAGTAATTACCATACTCTTCATGCTACTGTCCATGTCTGTGAGTTATGCAGGATTTAATGGCAGCTTTAAGGTAAATGGGGACAGTGATAAATTTTATCCGGTAACTTTTGTAGATGGCGCCTGGGATAATAACATTCCAACCGAGTTATACTTAGGGCGTTCTTCTATTCATACTGACGCTATCTGGTTAGGCTCATTGATGTCAAAGTTTGTTTTTCATGTCAGTTTAGGTGGACATAAGTCCAATTTTATAAATGCAGACATCAGGCAATCTGAGATTGTGTTTATAGCAGGCTGGAAGGACGCAACTGCCAATAGTGGTGACAATAAGAAAATCATAATTTGGCTGAAAGGTGGAGGAATTACCTATTACTATAATAGCAATTTTGAAGTTAGTCCGGCGGTTTATGATGGTGTATCTAACACGCTACCATTTAACGAGCCTTCAGCGTATGATCCGGCAGGGACAGATCATACCTTTAAAACGACGTTAGAGCAGTATGTAAATACTCAAGGAATATCTCATGAATATAATGCTTACTTCAATGGGCAAGCAACAAATTTCTTTGCAGGTAAAGTGGGTATCGGAACAACTACACCAACAGAAAAGCTATCAGTCAATGGCAAAATTCGCGCTCATGAAATCAAAGTAGAAACCGCCAACTGGCCAGATTATGTCTTTACCAAGGATTATCAGCTCCTAAGCCTCCAACAAACAGAACAACATATCAAAGAAAAAGGTCATTTACCTGGGATTCCATCTGCTGCGGAAGCAAAATCCAATGGGATTGATTTAGGAGAAATGAATGCGAAGCTTTTGCAGAAGATTGAAGAATTGACTTTGCATTTGATAGAGCAAAATAAAAAAATAGAAATGCAGTCATCGGAGCTTAGTGGTCAAAAAAAACTTATTGAACAACTAATAAACTATAGAAAATGAAAAGAATTTTCCCTACCATCTGTCTCTTATTCTTTTGGGTATCTACGCAAGCACAATCATACGAAGTAGTAAATTATAATCGCAACGATACGCCAACGAATGGTGTAAATATTAGAACAAATCTACCTTTTGGAGACGGTACCCAAATGGTGAGTTTAAAAATTGAGGGCTATAGTTACGGTCTATCGGAAGTTATCTCATTAAATATTGTCTGGTATATATATAGTGGTGTTTTTTACAATCCTGCGATTTCTTCATCTGGTGGATATACCCCAGAAGTTTTTTTAACGAATAATAACGGATTTGTAAATGTCTTTATCAATGATAGGGTCTATTATCAGCGATTTAAGGTAACTGCATTTGCACAAGGTATGGCAGAGCAAAGTAGTTGGTTTCAAGGGTGGACAGTTGCTGATGAGCCAATCCAAGGCACTCAAATTCACAACTTAGCTTACAAAAATAGATTTCAGGGGATAGTAACCAATCAAGGTGATTTGTATTCCTTAGGTAAAGTTGGTATCGGCACAACGGATACTAAAGGCTATAAGCTGGCAGTCGCCGGTAATGTGATTGCTGAATCAGTTAAAGTTCAACTTCAAGGCTCATGGTCAGATTTTGTATTTGCAGACGACTATAAACTTCCAACCCTCCAACAAACCGAACAACACATCAAAGAAAAAGGTCATTTGCCCGGTATTCCTTCTGCTGCAGAAGTAAAGGCCAATGGTATTGATTTAGGTGAAATGAATGCGAAGCTGTTGCAGAAGATTGAGGAGCTGACGCTGCATTTGATACGGAATAAAAAAGAGGTTGACCTCTTTAAAAATACCATTGATGAATTAAAAAAAGAGAATCAAACCTTGAGATCCAGTCTTGAAAAGATAATCCTAAAACTAAAATGAAAACAATCAGAGCAATAATTTTATTCATCATTTTGTTGGGCGGAAGGAATATAACAGCTCAAACATTACAACAGGTAACAGATAACGGGGCTACAACTTCCAATGGTATTTCTGTTGCATTGATTACGGCAAATTCTTCTTCGTTTGCAGGCGCCACTGTGCCAACTCATATCAATATGTTAGAAGGATACAGAATTAACGGTTCTATCGCTAACACAAGTCATAATGGAATTACCTATCAAAGTGGAGGCGGTGGTGGTGCTGCCATTGGTTTTTTTCGAGATGGAAGCTACGGCACGGGTCTGGATTTCTATACGAATTATAATGGTGCATATGGTGACTTTCAACATAGAATGAGAATTGGTAGTAACGGTAATATAGGCATAGGAACAACGAACCCTCTGGCCAATTTACATGTAATTGGAGCTATTAGATGGGGTGGTGAAGACACCAATTATCTCTATACGGGCCAGGATGTAAGTGGTGCATATTTTGAGCAGGTTGGAACTGATGCTGATAAAAGTAGGATAAGGTTTCAAACGTCAAAAAATGGTTCTGGATCAAATTATGCACAACTTTTAATTGACCCAGAAAATGGTTTTAGTTTCCTGAACCTGGGTGCTGCCAGTTCTAATGTAGGTATCGGTACAAAGGATACTAAAGGGTACAAACTTGCAGTTGCCGGCAATATGATTGCAGAATCTATTAAAGTTCAACTTCAGGGATCATGGTCAGATTTTGTATTTGCAGACGACTATAAACTCCTAACCCTTCAACAAACAGAACAGCATATCAAAGAAAAAGGTCACTTACCTGGTATCCCCTCAGCTGCGGAAGTAAAAGCCAATGGTATTGATCTGGGAGAAATGAATGTGAAGCTGTTGCAGAAGATTGAGGAGTTGACGCTGCATTTGATCAAGCAAGAAAAAGATCAACAGTTGAATTCGGATCGTCAAAATAGTTTAATAAAGAAATTGATCGGTCGCCTAGAATCTTTGGAAAGAAAATCAGGACAATGAACTTGGCCACGATAAATTATCACAATCAGAAATAAAATTATATACGAATGAAAAATAAAATATTCCTAATAACAGGTCTTTTATTGGTAAACATTTTTTCTGCAAAGGCTCAGAATTCTCCGCTATTCATTTGGGGAGGTGGACTAGATGGAACGACTTATCAGAAAACAGGTATTTATTCCGAATTGTATGGACTGCTCATTGAAGCGCCGCTAGACGCTTCGGGATCAAAGTTGCCAATCCAATTTGGTTGGCGGGGTGCGGGTAGCTATGCCTTGAAGATTTTGTCAAATGGAAATATTGGAGTAGGAACTAGTAATCCAGGTCATAAATTGGATGTTCAAGGTGGAACGGCTAATGTTAATCTTGATAATATTTCGGCACTGGGAGGACAACTTACTATAAGTAACGGTTATGGTAATCTTGATGGTGCAGTAAGGCTAAATCTTAACAATGGTGGTGCTGTTAGTTGGATAAAAGGAATAGTAACGGGGCCAAATACAAACACTGGTAGTGCAATGGTTTTCGGCGTGCCCTCCGAAACAACAGATGGAATTGAACGCATGAGAATTACTTCATCTGGAGATGTTGGTATTGGAACAATAGATCCAAAGGGCTACAAACTTGCTGTCAATGGCAAAATCCGTACACAGGAAATCAAAGTTGAAACTGCCAACTGGCCGGATTATGTTTTCAATAATGATTACCAACTCCCAAGCCTCCAACAAACCGAACAACACATCAAAGAAAAACGTCATTTGCCTGGTATCCCTTCAGCTGCTGAGGTAAAAGCCAATGGAATTGATCTTGGCGAAATGAATGCGAAGTTATTGCAGAAAATAGAGGAGCTGACTTTGCATTTAATAGAAAAGGAAAAAGAGATCGTCAAGACAAATAATCGAGTAGAAGAATTGGCATTGAAACTTGAAGAATTAACGCACAAACTAAATTGATTGGTAATGAAAACATCATTAATTGTCTTGATTATAGTATTTAGCAGTTATAATACTTTTGCTCAGGCAGACAGCTTAAATGTACATGATACCAGAGGTACTGCTACTTCACCAGCTGACTATAGCCGAATGTTAAAATCCCATTTTAAGTATTCCAACATTTTGGGGTTGCCTTTGGCAGGAAGTTCATACCATACCGTAATCGGATTAAGAGGTTGGAATGACAATACTGGTGGCAAGGCCCATGAACTTGCATTTTCTGATGATTCAAAACTTTTTTTTCGGTCGGGATATACACCTACCTGGGAAGGGTGGAGACAAGTTCTTGTTTCTAATGAAAATGGAAATTATGGAATAGGGACCACTTCCCCCTCTGAAAAACTTGCAGTCAATGGAAATATTTTGATTTCTAATTCATTGATTCCTATGGGCCTGATGACCGAATTTCAAGGGACTGCAACGCCTTTGTTAAATTTTGATGTAAATTTTAGATCATCAAATAAGGACAATACTTACGTTGGAGGTGCGTTTAGGATTGATACGAGAGGAGAAACTGCCGGCGCGCCATTATTTCAATGGATTTCTCGACAGGCCAATACAACAATTGAATCGGTCGAAATGAGCCTTACATCTTCCGGATACTTGGGTATTGGAACCTTGTCGCCGCAGGAAAGGCTATCCGTAAACGGCAATATCCGAGCAAGAGAAATCAAAGTTGAAACCGCCAATTGGCCTGATTATGTCTTTACAAAAGATTACAAACTTCCAACTCTTCAACAAACCGAACAGCACATCAAGGATAAAGGCCATTTGCCCGGTATCCCGTCAGCTGCAGAAGTAAAGGCCAATGGTATTGATCTGGGAGAAATGAATGTGAAGCTGTTGCAGAAAATAGAGGAGTTGACTTTGCATTTGATTGAAAAGGAAAAAGCAATTTCTGATCAAAATAAACGTATCGAGAAATTAGAGGCGTTTAATGAAAAACTAAGCACTCAAAACCACCTAAAAGGTAGCATGGTGCAATAAAACTATTGGGCTGAGAGAGCCTTTAGTGCAGGCTCAGTTGGGGTTTGCTGGGCTAGAGGTACCTTTTAGCCCAGCAAACCCCAACCAACCCTCCAACCAACCCTTATCAAGGTATTTTTAGTCCTGCAGCTTCCTTTGTAGAGGGCAAACCAATTTATGGCTTAAAGTTTACTAATTTCTTCAATACTGAGTTCCGTTAGTTCTTCGATTTCTGCTAAAGGCACCCCTTTGTTTTTGAGTTTGATAGCCACTTTAACTGCATTTTCATGCGCACCGCGTGCTTCTCCACGGGCTTCTCCTTCTTCGCGGCCCATTATCTTTGCTCCGTCAATTACGGCGTAATAATCCCATCTGGCTTTAGTTTTTGCACTGATCATGTTCTTTTCCTCTTTTGTTAAGTTAATGTATCTGGCAGCCTGGCAAAACTGGAGCAATTGGGGCTCCGTAAATGCAGCAGGTGTTAACTGTGGATTCTATTGAAGGGACAGAATTTCTTTCTGGCCCAAGCCTGTTGCTTCGGAAATGATGCCTAGATCAATATTCTTGGCTAATAGAGCTTGCGCGATTTCAATGGCTTTTTCGTGCGCTCCATCGGCTCTTCCCAAGGTTTCTCCCTCTTCGCGGCCCATTATCTTTGCTCCGTCAATTACGGCGTAATAATCCCATCTGGCTTTTGTTTTTGCACTGATCATGTTCTTTTCCTCCTTTGTTAAGTTAATGTATCTGGCAGCCTGGCAAAACTGGAGCAATTGGGGCTCCGTAAATGCAGCAGGTGTGTTTTTTAAGTGTTTCAGGTTTTTGAGAGCATAAATCCATTTTTCCAGTTCGTTTTCCAGCTGGTTTTCTGTTTTGTTAAAACTGAGCAGTTCGATGTAAGTAAAACGCAGTCGCTCATTGAAAACCCTTCCTGTATCTGCGTTGATTAATGCTACATCGTGTAACCATTTACCTTTGTTTCCTGCCTTAATCCTAAATTTTTCCAGTAATGTAATCACGTATACGTCTTTAAGTGCATAGGCCCATCCCTTGCGATTGCCATGCGGCGCCTGTTCCATAACGAGCTTGGAAGCGTAAAATAAAGACCTTTCCTTAAAACTCTTCTGCCAGTTCCTTTGCATTTCTACGATGAAATAGGCACCGTTCTGGTCTTTACATACCAAGTCAATTACCGCCCCGCCTTCTTCCTTGGTTTCGCCGGGATATTCGTTTTTCAGAAATTCGAGCGAGACTACCTGCCGTTTTCCTTTGAGTACATGATTCAGGAAAGTTATAGTAATGTCCTTACTCTGCTCAGCACCAAGCAGGCGTTTGAATCCGAGATCATCCAGCGGATCGATAAAGTAAGGCTTTCCTTCCTGAATGCTGTAAGCAGCAACCGGTTCGGCAAGTACATTTTCTGTAAAGTCCTCTTTTTGCATAAGATCTTTTAAGCAAAAATAGAACTTTTATTGTTTAAAACAAAATTTAAATAAATTATAAGGATTATATATTTCTTAATTATTAATGATTTGATATTTATATCGGAATTTTGGATTAGCATTCAAAAATTTGATGTCAGGGGGGAGCTAGGAAAACTGCAATTCGATAGCATCTTTTAAATAGAGATCAATAAATTCTGAAAACGAATTCGCTATTTTCTTATAGTTCTCCCCACAAAGAATATATACGTCATTTTTATTCGCGAATTTAGAACGGAGCTCAATTGCATATGCAAAAAGGTTACAATTAAAATCAGCAAATACATAGAGATCATTAATGTTATTGATGCTCAAGATATCTTGATAATTTGGAACACCATGCCAGTTTTTGAACTCTTCTTTCACTTTTCTAATCCTATCAATTGAATAAAATTTATAAAAATCATCTGCATAATCCCCCCCAGTCCCATTTAATGATTTAAAATATTCAATTAAATCATCAGGCAACCTAACATCATTTTTTTCCTGGAATAACGACAAATAATTATCGTCTACCGCTGATTCACTAATTGCATTTTCAGCAAGCCATTTTTCTTTGAGTTTTTTTAACCAAATCATAAAGTTCAATTTATTCCCATTGATAGGTCTACCTTCAGGTTCTTTATAAATCTATAAGTATTTTTTTTGTTCATAACTTTGATTTAATCATATCTTTTTAATCAACTCGATAAATTCTTCTTGATCGATGATTATTTTATTTTTAAAAAATAAATAAACAGATTTAAAAATATCATTATGCTTATTCGAATATAATGGTTGCCCTTATATACACCCCACTCCTTCATTTTTAAATAGACAAACAGAGCTAATAGCATTAATGCCTGCAAGAAAACCAAAAATATGTATGGTTTACCTTCAATTTCCATAATTGCCATACTCACTAAACATATTGAATACACGATACCTGAGATTATGGAAAAAATTAGATGATTCTCTGCTTTAGTAGATAAAATCATCCATCCAAAAAAAAGATAATAAAAAGCGAGTAGCAGCATTACAAACAGATCAGGAATAATCGAATTATAATTCGATATAACCGTTGCTATCATGGAACCGCCAAAGAACAACTCCTCTGACCTGAATCTTCTAGTTGATACATTAACGAAAGCTTTAAAAAAGTTTATTATATTTTTTACAATCGCCATTTCATTGTAATTTCAGCACCTAATATAAGCTTCGCTGAGAACTTTATAGAATTTTCCTGGGACTACTGTTTCGTCATATTGAGTCTCTGTAATTTCCTGGTTAGCTACAGCCAGTGGCCCAGAAGATTAAACCTTGGGCATCCCATGGATATAGGGTAGATTACGTGACCGGCGAAAATTTACCAAGTGACAGAGTTTTTATCAGCGATGCGATGTCGTTTTATTCGAAGTCAGCACTTAAGTAAGGCTCAGCGCTATATTCCAATTGACGTAAAATCGATATATCAGCTAAACTGAACGGGAAAATTAGATTGTTATAACTTTGTTTCTTAATTTGCATTTATCCGAAATGAGGTATAATAATATTATTAATCCAATCAAAAACATCCAAAATAATACCTTAATGACTTTCTGGTCATAAGCAATTTCCTGTTTCTTTAAGGCTATTTGATGGAGCTTTTCAGCTTTTTCTGTCGCGCTCGTTTTAGATACAATAACATGAGTTTCCATCAGATCCACTTCATACTTATTGCTAACCTTCAGATTTATATATAAATAAATCTGAAGCAAAACTCCTGTAATGCAGATAACAGCTAATATCTTAAGCGTCTTCATATTCGGGGATTTTGATATCTTAGTTAAATACTGTGCTTCTTAAAATTGGTTTTGAGTATTTCCAGCTTGCTGTAACCCACCCTTGGTAGCCATCCATTCAGCCATTCTTTATATCGGCATTGTTTTCTAGTCTCTTAAACTTAAATTAAAGTCAGATGGAAGGGTAGGTGCGACCAATGTAACCGGTCGAATTTTAGATTGAGGATTTAGCACGGAATCAACCAATGCTTTTACATCTTTATCGGTAAAACTACCTGATTTTCCTTCCCATTGCCAATACCGCTGAGTCTGGTAGTTTATATGTAGGCTTCCTAAATAATACTTTTCAAAATCCTGTCCCCAGTTAATAATATACCGATCTGATTTCCATTCTTCTATAAAAAATTCTTTCTGTCCAAGCATTGCCAGATAATCTTGATCTCTCAGGTTATCGTAAAAATATAGTACTTTAATATCATGTTCACCTGTTTTAATGTTAGGCTCTTGTTTAGATTGCAGCAAAAACGGACTCATGAAAATTTCTCGTACTCCGATTTCCGTTTCAATAGTAATGATGAAAGAGTTGAACATTGTGCTTAATGTTAGGTTAGATTTCAGTATGATATGTGGTAGTTGTTATAAAGTTAATAAATAGTGGATAATGAACTTAATTGCGTAAAAGATTTTTTTCCAAATCGTTCAGCCAATGCTAGGATGTCATTCTTTCTTGCAATTTGGCCAATCCATTTTTTTGGGATCCCTTCAAACCCATATAATAGTCCGGCAAGCGCTCCTGTTACAGCACCTGTTGAGTCTGTATCGTCGCCTAAGTTTACGGCCTTCAAAACAGCTGTTTTATAACTGTTGGTGGTTAAAAGACACCATATACTCGCTTCAAGTGTATGTATAACATACCCACTACTAAAGATTTTATCTTCGCCAGATTCAAAAATGTCCTGTTTTAACAACCGATCGAAAAATTCAATTTCTTTCGGTTCTACCAAAGACGAAATTAAATGATCTGTAATTTTAGTTTTAAGAATTTCATATATCTCAAACTTGTCCCTGCCCTTATATATCAACCTTGCGAATTCGAGATAGTAAAAGCAAGCATTTACCGAGCGTGTGTGTCCATGCGTAATGGATGAAACCTGCCTGGTAATTTCGTATCGCTCATGAATGGGCTTGTCAAACAAATAAAAGAGTAATGGAGAGATTCTCATTAACGAACCATTTCCATTAGATGAAACCTCAAATCCACCTGCTAAGTCTGGTTTTACACCTTTTTCTAGTCGTTTGATAGCTTGTTGAGTTGCGATTCCAACATCAAAAACGTGTCCCGTTGCTGTCCAATAATTATCGTAGAACCATTTTACAAAATTCTGTCCGATAACATCTAAACTAAATTCGTCACATAATGCCTCAGCCAAACAAAAAGTTAAGGAACTATCGTCTGAGAAAGTCCCTGCAGGTAAATTGTATGTGCCATATCCAGTCATGTCAGCTACGGGCTTTATACGAATGACCTCTCTTTTTGTAAACTCTACGGGAACACCGAGGGCATCACCTACGGCTACGCCGAAAAGTAATGATTTAACTGTTGACACGAATTGTTTTTCATTCATCGTATCTCCATGGACGTCCAAATCATTTTTCCCTCTGCTTAGTATTTTCGCCAAATTTACTTTCCAAAAATTCTTTTGGAAACAAAACATTAACTTTCCCATTCTTATTACAATATAACTTAATTTTCATGAATCAAGTTAATATTCCAATAGGTTATGCCTAACTGATCCTCCCAAACATCTTCATAATCCTCATCTATAAGAAATCGCCATCCTGGGGCAAGGCCTAAGTATTTCAAAATTAATGGGCATATTTGCTCTAAATGCTCAACATGCATCGGAACAAAAAATCTGGATTTTGTATTACACAAATTCAATATAGCTGCCATGAGTTATATATTCTATATGTTGTTTCTCTTCTATAATATTCGGCTGAAAAAAGCGCAGTTCGATTGCATCGGTACTGATATTATTTTCCTTAATAGTAACATCAATCACCAGGACTGCAATCTTATAATCCCCATTTTTGACTCCTTTTTTAAGCCCATTCTCTAACATGGAAATTAGTTCTAAAGAAGACGGAAAATCATCATTTAGGTATGCAGATACAGGCTTAATTTGGTCGTTCTTATCAAG
>NZ_JAVTSC010000001.1:0-773661 GCF_032678725.1 Pedobacter heparinus | reverse complement strand
TTAATGAAAAACAATTAACTTTATAATTATTAACCCTTCCAAAAAACTGTAAAGGGAAACCCGTATCAGACCAACTGTAAAGCTATAGGCGGATAAGACCTGTAGCCAGGTAAATCCAGTACAAAAGTTTCGGCAGATCTTGGTGCAGCACCGATCATCCTGGTATAATTACCCTTTGCCGGGTTAATCGCCAGCACAGTAGCCATATCAGTTCCATTGGTACTGTCCGGATCGGAATCATCAACCCAGGTAAAGTTCAGCTTGTTTGCAACAGTAACCGCTACCTCAGCCTGATCCGCAACCGGCAAATTACCTTCGCTGATCATCACTTTGGTATAATCAATGGCGTAGTTTAACGCACTGGTACCAGTAACTGCGTTCTTCAAATGATAGGAAGTTGCTGCATTCATCGGAGTAATTCCCTTGTTAAATTGCTGATAACCGATATTTAAGAGTGGTTTAAGCGGCTTTAAAAAGCCTGTTACAAAGGCCATTTTGGCCTGTACGTTCAATTGTGCGGTTGAGGGTTGATAATCCCCAAAGTCTGGTAGACTTTTTAGGTAGAAAACCCCATTCCAGCTCGATCCAACGACCGTGCCTACTTTTCCTCTGAAGGGACCGAGGACGCCCTTTTTGTACTTTCCGAATATTTTCTGCAATTGTATATATAATTCACAATACACGGTGAGGATTTCGAAGATTTATTTTCATAGTGTATACTTAACACTCAGGTATTTAGCGCCAAAAAACCTTATCCAATCACTGCAAACAGAGAAAATCAAGTACTATTAGCAATAAAAAAATTTACCTGTTAAAATCGAATGATATGCCATACGGCACCAGCACCTGCATGTTTTTATTTTTTACTGAGTTTGATATGAAGTAATTTACTGCAACTAACCGGCTTAGAGCGATTTAGTTAATGAATTAGTTTTTGATTACTAATTTTATTAGTACATTTAACCATGGAAACCATTGTAATCAGAACCAGACCTACTGTTGAAGAATCTTTGCATCTGTTAAAAAGTGACTATGAAGCTTTACGCAACCGGATAGTTGAAAAGCTCCTTACTATTTTTGATAATGTAGAATTTGCGGATGCAGATTGGAGACACTATGAATTACTATGTAATTGCATCAAATACCACGGTAAAGCAGCAAGGGTTTGTATGAATACTTTTAACATTGAAGAATGGGTGGCATTTTCCGCCGATGAATTTAATAAGGAGATTCAGAAAAAATTAGACCGGGCAGTTAATGTATCAAAGGTATTAGATCCATCCACTGTCTGGAACTTTCCTTCCTTCAATAGAAAAAAGTAAAACTATTAAACGCAAATAAAAAAAGGGAGCAGACCTTTCGATCAAACTCCCTATAAATTAACGCTCTCCACATAAGAACAAACCTGATAAGGTTTTGTTTATGAATTTTTAATTTATCTGCTCAAATTGCAAAAATAGCTGTTAATCTGCGCTGGCACCAGTGTTTAAACTATCTCCATACATTTTCAGGCGCCCTTTCAATTCTTTACGGCCCGTATGGATCCAGGTTGCTTTAAGTCATAATTTAAATCTTGCCAATCAAATACAAGATCTAACTGTTGTTTAATAAAGCTAACATCAAATTATCATGAAAAATCCAAACGAAAAACTATGAAAAAAATATTAATGGTACTCACCTCGCACGCCGAGATGGAAAACACCGATAGCAAAACCGGCGTATGGCTGGGAGAATTTACAGACCCATATTATGAATTTATTGATGCGGGTTACACCGTTACCCTGAGCAGCCCAAAAGGCGGCCGCCCTCCAGTTGATCCCATGAGCGAACTAACAGAAAACATTACAGGCGCCAACCGCAGGTTTCAGGACGATGAAGCCGCCAGAGCTGCCTTCTCACATACCACACCATTAAACCAGATCAATCACGCCGACTATGACGCCGTATTCTATCCCGGCGGACACGGCCCCATCTGGGACTTGGCAAAAGACAACAACAGCGGGATCCTGATCCATAATTTCCTGGATTCAGGAAAACCAGTCGCAGCGGTATGCCATGGTCCCGCCGCATTGATCAGCGCGGAGCAGCAAAGGCCAGGCTTTCTTAAAGGAAAGAACATCTCCGCATTCAGCAATACCGAAGAAACCATGGTAGGGCGTAGTGGCAACGTACCATACCTGCTTCAGACTAAACTTGAAGAACTCGGTGCAGAGGTGAAAACTGCATTGGTACCCTTCTTATCGCATGTAGAAACAGACGGACTCCTGGTCACCGGGCAAAACCCACTGTCAGCAGGGCCTACCGCCAAAGCCCTGATTGAACTGCTGGAATAGAGCAAACTCAATCACGGACGTTCTTTTTATATTTATCATGATTTTCCCTTTTCAGGAATTATTCCAAATTATCTACATAACCGATCGTAAATGAGCTATAAAATATTATTGATCCAAGGTGCAGGGCAGGTAACAAGAGCGGAAGAGCAAGTAATTGTAGATGCGCTGAATGCTAAACTCGGCGATGATTTTAACATGCTGTTGCCAGCCATAAAGGGTGCTGACAATCCCACTTATAGGGCCTGGGAAACTGCTTTAGTAACGAATCTCAATAGTTTATCGGGCAAAGTTATCCTCCTCGGTCATTCCTTTGGAGCTTCTGTGATATTAAAGCATTTTTCTAAAGAACCGGTTCCTGATAAGATACTAGGAATGATCTTATTTGGCGTTCCCTATTGGAAAGAGCAGAATTGGGATGTCTCTGAATATGAAATAGAGGATGATTGCCTGGTTAACCTCAGTAAGTTGGACAATATTTATGTTTATCACTCAACGGACGATGAAGTGATCCCTGATCAACAGTTTAAAGCGTACCAAAAATTAATTCCAAAGGCACATTGGCGGGTATTATCCGGCGTAGACCATTCTTATCATGGAGCTATCCCAAACATGGTTGCAGACATCCTTGAATTGACGAAAGGATGAGGTCGTAATGAAAAAAACGCTTTCTATCCTCCCCCTTTTAGCAATAACCTACACTTATGCACAGGAAATTACCGGAACCTGGTATGGCAAAACCCACTAAAATGAGAAGTCTGATTTTATTGTTCGTGGCCATGACTTTGTTGTCGATTACTGATTAGGTAAATGCCCAAGGTAAAACCGGAGGATCCTTCGGAGATAAAATCAGTACTATTGCTTTTTGAACCGGGTGCAAAATGGAATTACTGTAATCTCGGATATTTTATGTTAGCTGATATTATTCGTCAGCTATCCGGACAGTCATTCTCTGCATATATGGAAAATGAGCTATTCAAAAAAAATCATATGTTACAAACCAGGACTACTACATTTTCAGGAATTGTAAAGAACAGAGCAGCAGGATATGTGTATAAGAGTGGCGACAGCATTTCTAATGCTCAAGATTATCTGGCATTACGGCCTAGTGGTGCATGTCTTCGATTAAGGATTTAGTAAAATGGGAAATGCTAATTCAAAACAATCAACTGCTTAGCCCGCAAAACTCGGGTATGATGTGGAAGGATAAGGTGAACACATCTGCCGCAAATAAGACACCTATGGAATATTATGGATATGGCTGGAATGTAAATGAATATAAAAACTTAAAAATAGCCCACCATAATGGTACGCTCCCTGGTTTTACCAGTAGTTACTTCCGTTTTATAGAAAGTAAATCAGCCGTTATTGTCTTAACAAATGCAAACAATGCATATTTAAAAAATATTGTTTTAAGTATAGCCAATATAATTTTTGACAATACAGTAAAGTAACCGGGATAAGGGCTTCCTTACCTATATGGATAATTAATATGCGTATATTTAATAGTTATATGATATACATAACCGATCGTCAATGAGCTATAAAATATTATTGATCCAAGTGCAGAATTAGTAACAGAATTTCATCCTGAAAAGCATACTTCAGAAACCTCCCATTCCAAACTAAATTTCGTAAATCCATAAAACTTTAGTGTTTCGAGCTGATCTTCACCGAAATTAGATTTCATAATCATAACCATTGTAGCTTTGCTGAACCTAAACCGGTAAAAATGCCAGAACAAACCAGCACTGCAGTACAGTCAAAACAAAGGAGAAAAGCTAGAAGAAAGACCAAGCCTACAACCTTCATTGATGCATTCGTAGATTTTTCTTTCAAGAGATTGTTTGCTACAGACGAAAGCAAACCTATTCTAATCGGCCTGTTAAACCACCTGTTTAAAGGCAAAAAATACATTACCGAAATTGAATATGGAAAAAATGAATTCCATGGTGAGATTGCTGAAGAAGGTGGGGCCGTATTTGATGTTTATTGCACCGATGCTGATGGCAGCAAATTCATCATAGAAATACAACGTGGCAACCAGGAGTTCTTTAAAGAGCGGGCATTATTTTATATATCCAGAGCAATAAGTGAACAGGCCCCTAAAGGCAATAGAAAGGAATGGGCTTATAATCTTACTGAAGTTTACCTGGTTGCATTTCTGGAAGACTTCAATCTGCCAGACAGTCCAAAGTCAGAATATGTTCAGGATATCTGTCTCGCCAACAGGCACACAGGCAAAATATTCTACGATAAACTCAGCTTTATGTTCATCGAGATGCTTAACTTTGTTAAAGGCCCGGATGATTTGTATACAGAACTTGATAAATGGTTATATGCATTAAAGCACTTAACAGAATTTAAACAGCGTCCAGAATACCTGTCCGGCCCGGAATTTGATCGGTTATTTACCCTGGCTAATTATGCCAATTTAACACAAGAAGAGCGAGCTATGTACAATGCAAGTTTAAAGCGGAAATGGGATAATAAGAATGTGTTGGATTACGCAGTAAAAACTGCCGATCAGAGAGCTCGCGAAGAAGAACGTGCAAAAGCTGATGAAGAAAAGAAGGAAATGGCGATCAAACTTATTGCAAGAGGTATGTCCATCGAAGAGATTACAGATTTAACTGGTCTTACCACAGCAGAAATCGAAGCCCTTTTGTACTGACTGTTCTAAATCCATGGAACCATTAACAACACGTGACGGCATTATCTAATTATGATCGAGGCTCATTTTATACCGGCGAATTTATATTAAACGAAGTAATGTCGTTAGTAATACAGTAATAACAATTATGAAACCAACATTATAATTGCCATCAGCTGCCCTTTAATCGCTGGAACTCTTTTGTAAACCCTGCCGGTATCCAGTCAAACTCATGCCTTTCTGCTTCTTAAAGAACTTGTTCAGGTGACTGCCATCGGCAAAGCCAAATTCATCAGCCAGCTCATTGATCCGCAGGTCGCTGAACTTTAACCGCCATTCGATCAGCCGGAGCCGGTAGCTGGAAATGAATTTTTGGATGGTTTCTCCACACTGCTTCTTGAAATAAACCCCCAGGTAAGCCTGTGAGATCCCAAAAGCCTCACTTATTGCAGCAGCACTCAGTTGATCTGGTACAAAAATATGACGTTCGATGTGGTTGATGATCTGAAGGATACGCTTATCGGTGTTGGTACGGACGTTTTCAGGTCTTATTTTTGAGATGTTCCTTGCTGCAATAACAATCAGGGCGTTCACCAGGTTCATGTCCAGGTCCTGCTGGTAAACTCCCCCAAGCTTCATTCCAAACAGAAGCGATTCGACAATCATTTCAACCAGACGGCTGTCATCCTTGCAGCGCATTACGCAGCCGGATAAATGAGTGGCATAAAAGAGCAGGCATTCCAGGTGGTGAATGCTTTTCCAGGGGTAGCTACGGATATAACTGTCACTAAACCTGATCAGCAGGAACTCTGTTACTTCGGTTATCTCGAAAGTATGGCGGTCGTTTGGCGTCAGCAGCAGCAGGTTGCCGTCGCGATAGGCCATGCGGTTGCCATTGATGCTGACAACGCCTTTACCGGAAATAAGATACACCATTTCAAAAAAACTATACTGCCGGTCACCCAATGGACAATGATCGGTTTTGAGATATTCCAGTTCTACCTGCTGATGCATATTTTGTTTAACCATAATACAAACATACCTTTTTATCATAGAAATGAACCGAAGGAATATGTATTTACCGGTCTATTTTTGTTAAAAATGAATCAGAAATAAAAACTATGTTTAAAGACAAAAAGAATATACTGACATTGGCCGCTGTTTGCCTCTCTTCGTTGATGTTTGGACTGGAAATTTCGAGTGTGCCGGTATTGCTGCCTACCCTCGAAAAATTATTACATGGGAATTTCAGTGATGTGCAATGGATCATGAATGCCTATACCATTGCTTGCACTACGGTACTGATGGCTTCGGGCACACTTGCAGACCGTTATGGCCGTAAACGTATTTTCATTGCCGGTCTTCTGCTTTTTGGTATTACTTCCCTGTTTTGCGGGCTGGCCCTTACCATGCAGCTGCTGATCATCGGACGCTTTTTGCAGGGGCTTGGCGGGGGAATTATGCTGATCTGCCAGATTGCGATTCTTTCCCACCAGTTCCAGGAGGGGCGCGAACGCAGCCTGGCCTTTGCCGCCTGGGGTATTGTTTTTGGTGTAGGGCTGGGTTTCGGGCCGCTGATTGGCGGCCTGATCCTTACATTTTTAAACTGGAAATGGGCTTTTCTGGTGCATGTTCCGCTCAGTATACTTACCCTTGGACTTGCGTGGGCCGGAGTGCGGGAATCACGGTCAACTCAAATACAGCGGCTGGATACCCTAGGTATGGTCAGTCTTTCGGCAGCTGTTTTCGGACTGATCTATTACATTACCCAGGGACCAGAAATGGGGTTTACAAGCATCAACTCCCTACTGGTCCTGGCGATATCTGCAGGTTCTTTCCTGCTCTTTTTATATGCAGAAAAGACAAGCATGCAGCCTATGTTTGATTATACTGTATTCAGGATACGGGACTTTTCGGGGGCTATCATCGGCTCTATTGGCATGAACTTTTGTTTTTGGCCCTTCATGATCTATCTTCCTATCTATTTTCAGGGTATTATGGGATACAGCAGTCTGATGGCAGGTACGATGCTGCTGGCCTATACGCTCCCTACACTGGTGGTTCCGCCACTGGCAGAACAGCTCCTGCTGAAATACCGTCCTGGTATCGTAATCCCATTAGGACTTTTTATTATTGGATTGGGGTTTATACTGATGTGGTTTGGAATCTTTGCCGCAGATCTCGGTGCCTGGACTATGATGCCCGGCATGTTGTTGTCTGGCATCGGATTGGGGATGTCTAATACTACAGTAACGAATACCACCACAGGATCAGTGAGCCCCGACCGTGCAGGTATGGCTTCGGGTATAGATATGAGCGCAAGGCTGATCACCCTGGCGATCAATATCGCTTTGATGGGATTTTTGTTAAGTAAAGGGGTATCCATCCATTTAAAGCGTGCATTTTCCGGAACTTTTGATGAGGTTCAACTCCATTCAGCAGCCGGGAAAATCGCAGCAGGCAATTTTGCTGGCCTTCTGGAAAAAATGCCCGGGATCAAAACATTGGACCCCACAGGTGACATTACACATAGTGCATTGGCCGGCGGTTTTCAACTACTGACCTTGTTCAGCGGAATTGGGGTCATTTTCCTAGCACTGGTTAGTTTCTTTATATTTAAGCCGCGATCACAGCATAAATAATTACGTTACCCTCTATTATTTAACCCCACCAAATTTGAGTGCAAACTCAGCGATAAAATTTCTGGGCATTTGCGGGATTGTAGTTCCCCAGCCAATAAAATAATTTTCATTGTTCAGGTTATTGGCCTTAAGCCCTATCCTGTATTTCTGCTGGTCATAACTTAAAGAAGCATTGATAACCGTATAAGCCGGTAAGGTAAATAAGCTGCTGGTTGATATGGCTGTAATATTACTGCTTGCATAATTACCACCCAGGCCCAAACCAAAACCTCTTAAAGCACCTTCACTGATACGATAACTTACCCAGCCATTCACCAGCGTTTTCGGTCCGGCACTTTCCGGACGTAAACCATCCACACTGGCCGAAGCTTTTAAGTATTTACTATCATTATAGGCATAACCAGCTAACAGGTTAAAACCAGGTATGGGATTAAATACGGCCTCAGCCTCAAATCCTTTACTCAGCTGGTTACCATTTTGCAGGCTAAACCCAGGCCGATCCGGATCTATCCGTACGGTATTGTTTACTTTAATGTAGTAATAACTCATGGTGCTGGTCAGCTTCCCATCCAGCAAGTTCAACTTTACACCCCCTTCAGTCTGGTTGGCCTGCCTGGGTTTAAAAGTACTGATGCTTTGGTCTGGCTGGGTTACGGGGGCAACATTCTGAAAACCGTTCATATAGTTCGCAAATACGGACAGTTTATCTTTTAATGGCTGGTATACCAGGCCAAACTTGGGGGCAAAGGCCGTCTGGTCATATTTACCGGTTGTTAAGCGTGAATTCAGGTTAAACGTTCCCCTGCTTTCAAAACGATCTACACGCAAACTTAACAAGGCCATCAATCCACTGGTAATATCCAGCACATCCTGCACATAAGCACTATATGTGCTTTGCGAAGAGCGGGTTTTGTTAGGCGTGGCCCCCTTCACCCGGTCGGTCAATGCAATCTTGGTCAGTTGGGCATAAGCTGCCCCTGTAGGGTTGATGGCATCAATCTGGTCAAAAGCTACAAAAGAAGTGCTCGCGCGGGCCTCCGTACGCAGATAGTCGAAACCAACCAGCAACCTGTTGCGCAGTTCAGCAATTTTAAACTCGCTGGTAAAATTCTGCTGTAAATCAATCATGGCATTTTTGCTGTACATAGCTAAAGTTGCGTTTCGGGTAAGTAAAAGGTTACCTGGCGCCATACTCAAATAAGCCGATGCACCGCTGGCATCTGTACTGGAATAAGAGAAATTTGTCTGCGATTTCCAGCCTTTACCCATTTCATAATCCGCCTGGGCATAAAAATTACCGGTAGCCACAAAAGTTTCCATATCATCCCCTACAAACCTGCGTTTAAAATCAAAGTTCAGCGCTGCAGGTGTATGCACACCAGTAGCATTGGAAGCATCTGCAAACAAGCGGTAAAAACCGTTGTTCTTACCTTTCATGTACTCCCCATCCAGAAAAACCGTCAGGCGGTCACTTGCCTTATACGTCAGGGATGGAGATACAAAGGTATATCCCAAAAAACCCGCATCCTGGAAACTACCTTCACTATGTTTGGCACCAGACATCCTGAACAGCAAAGTTTTATCCGCATTTAAAGGTACGTTTACATCAGCCGTAACCCTGCTCAGGCCATAACTGCCTACCGAATAAGCAGCCGTCCCCTCAAAAACATCATGCGGCTTTTTGGTTACCCGGTTAAACAAACCACCAAAAGAAGTTAAACTGCTGCCAAATAATGTACCGGAAGGGCCTTTTATGGCTTCCAGACTTTCCAGGTTTACCGGATCAATATAGCCAACTGTCATCCCCGGCACCCCATTCCTTAAGAATGAAGCGCTCGTAAAACCCCGCATGGCAACCGTACCACCCGGGCCGTTTCCATTGTTCTGCAATTGCAGGATCACGCCAGGTACATTCTTTAACACATCAGAATACATTACAATCATCTGGTCAAGGATCAGTTCCCTGCTTACCGAGGTGTATACCTGTGGGTTTTCCAAATCTTTTAAAGGCATTTTTGCAACCGTTACGCTTGCAGCCCTCGAGAATTTATTGGTCCGGCCAGCTCCGATGATCACCTCCTGTAGCTGGGCGTAACTTTCACTCAAGCTAAAATTAAGCTCCACAACTTCATCAGCAGCAACACTGATATTTTTCTGAAGCGGATTTAAACCAACGGCCGAAACCTTAATGATATAATCCCCTGGTTTCAGCTCATAGATTTGATAAGCACCCTTATTGTCGGTTGAGGCCCCCTGCTTCTTTCCCAGCAGCTGTACCGATATATTTTGAGCGGGCTTACCTTCGGAAGTGAGTACTTTCCCCTTGATTATACCCTCCTGGGCAAATGTAGTAGTACTGAGTGCAATCAAAATAGAGAATAGAGCGTAAAGTAGTTTTCTTTTCATGTACATTATTTAGATTGATTCCAATCAATGCAAATCTATAGAATATCAGCCCAGTCACCAAATTATTTAAAACAATTCGAGGCACAGGCATTGCACAACGCGTGCAGATCGCTTCGGAGATTGGGTACATCTTTCCGAAGCTATATGCACGCAATCTGTTTGCTGTGTGCTTTATGCCAATGGAATTATGCTGGGGTAATAGCAAAAAGGTCTGGCAGAAATTTTAACTGGTGGGCTCAGGTATCTGATCTGGAGGGTAAAGCACAAAAGAATAAGGATTAGGTACCGGGCTTTTGTAGGAATTAAACATTCCCAGGTAATTCACAACCTTAGTTTCATCTGTTTTATTGATAAAGAAATCACTCGATAAAAGGTAATATTTGATCAGGTCGCGTACACTATCGGATTTTTCCCAGTTAGATTTGGTATAATACAGAATTTTCCATTTCAAAGTAGTAACCGTGTCATTTTTAATGGATTTAAAATAATCCTCTATATAAGCAGAAAAGCCTTCTGGCTCAAGCTTTAAATAATGGAGCTCCCGTTTTAGAATTAGGGCTGCATATTTTTTCAGATCAGATCCTACGACGTAAAGTGACGCAGGGATGAGACATAATCCTACCCCAACTCCTGCTAACGTTATAAATTTTCTTCTTTCCATTTTAAAATACTTTGTCTGCAGCGAATAAAGATAAGGCCGATAAAGTGAGCGTAGGGTTAGATGGGCCATAAGTAGTAAAAGCACCTGCTCCTAAAACAAATAGGTTTCTGTATTGATGATGGATCATGTGCTTGTCTACTACACCATCGTTTTTATCATTGCTCATCCGCGTTCCTCCAATAATATGACCTTCATTGGGCTCTGTATCCTGGTATATAATTTTTTCTACAGGCAAACAGGACAGTACGCCTGGCAATTTCAGTTTCATGTTTTCTATGCCTTTTAAGGCATATGCAGACCTTTCTTTAAAATGAATTTCAGGTTTCAGTTTATTTGATGTAGTGGCCACATGATTGCTATTGATGGGTAAATCTTCAAATACCAGCCTGAAACTGGCTACATTTAAATGTTTGCCTCTTTCTACCCTGATAAAATAAGGGGCATTATTTACCTCGATCAAACATGCCGCAAAATCTTTTCTGTGATCACCATCATAAAACATATACCCGTTTGCATTAACCCAGCTGCTTCCCCCCACATTTTTCATATCCTCCAGATAAATCTGCACCTGCATGCCCAGCTGCTCTCCTATTCCCTTACCGGTCAAAGGATTTTTATCCCCCGCATTTAGCAAAATGTTAGAATTGAAAAATGGGTTAGCCCCCAGTACCACTACTTCGCCCGATGCTGACAGCTCCTTTCCATCTTTTTGGAATAACACTTTTTTCACTACATCATTTACAACTTCAAGACTATAAACATCGCAACCATAGGCAATCTCCACACGTTGATCTTCATAAACACCCATATTTCCATTTTCTATGGTAAACTTGGCGTTTACAGGACAGGTATGACAGGTGCTGTAGGCCATGCAGCCATTTCTATGGGCCAATTGCCGGCTTGCCCTGGCTGTAGGCTGGCTAATGTATTGATTGCCATATTTTTTATGCAGTATTTTATCAACCAGGCTAAAAGTATGTGCTGGCAGCGGATATTTCCCCTTTCTTGGAAAAGGGGTATTTTCCGGTCCGGATACAGACATGAGCTCTTCGGCTTCATAATAATACGGATCAAGCTCATCGTAACTCACTGGCCAGTCTTGTCCAACACCATATAAACTTTTCAGTTTAAAGTCGTTGGGCATAAACCGGGGTGTGCAGCCCCACCAGCAATTGGATGATCCTCCATGGGCAGTGGTAAACTGCCATACTTTTTTATCGTTTAAGTTGACAATGTTATCTTGCCATGGTGAAGCATATTGCTGATAAGCAGACTTTAATCCCCTTTCCACGTTTAAGCGCTCTGCATGCGGATAAAAATGGCCCTTTTCTAAAATAAGTATCTTTTTATGTTGCGAACCCGGTTTAGAAAGGTACTTCTTCAAAAAAAAACTGGAAGCAAAACCGGTACCTACAACAACCAGATCGTAATGACTATATTTCATTCAAAATATTAAGGTTAGCAGCTCTAATAGTTATAATTATTTGCATTCTGTAAAAACCAATGTAGCCAGGGAATATCCACAAACATCAAAATACAAAGTAAGATGGTAAATAATACCAGGTACAGCATGAACCACTTTCTGGTGTATAACTTTTCCGATCCTTGTACCGGAGAGTCATTTAACAATCCAATTTTGAGATACCAGGAAAAAAGCAGCGCGAAGAAAGGAAAGCTTACCAGAAGCTCAATCCTGTCTTTAATCAAAAATATCCCTAAAAAAAATGCAGAGGTAATGGCGTAAAAAAACATGGAAACCAGCAAGCTGTTTTCTGTATAAAATTTAAAAGACCGGCGGTATTGGCCAGCAATTTCCGGATTAGCGATTAATCTGTATTCTGCAAACCTTTTTGTTGCCATTAAAAATGCGCCCCCCATCCAATAGGCGATGATGATACTAACTGGGGGGAAGGTATTGATCCAATCCAGGTCCCATTTGGTATTGGGTACCCCAAGAGATGGTGTAAAAATAAACCATCCTGCTGCAAAACGGATTGGGTTATTAACCGATTCACTTAACACATCTAGAAAAACTCTGTCCTTGCTTCTAAATGGCTTAACATTGTAAATTAAACCCATAAATAGCAGAAAGCCTGCCATCAGCAGAAACTTAAGAGAAACCAGGTAAGCCAATGACAAACCTATAACAGCTAGAACGAAATATTCAGTATAAAGAAAAACCGGGTTTATAATCGTAACTACAGATGACCTTTTCTTTTTTAAAGGATGATACTTATCAAATCCTCTATCCAGATATTCATTGATGACATAATTGGCAGAAGCAACAAGACAGATGCTGATCACTCCTAAAACAATTTTTGAGGCTAAAACCGATGTAAATGGCGTATTAAAAATCGACAGTGCAAACAACATTCCGGGCACCATGAACACATTCTTTACCCAGTTGTCTGGCCTGGCAATAGCAATATATTCAGCCAGTTTAGCTGGTTTTGGTATGGTTTCACTTTGCAAAGATGGCAATTCGTCTTTTAAAATGGTTCTTTCAATCATCGCTCGTATTTTTGTCAATACCCTTAGTAATTTTTGCTGCAAGTTGATGATATAAATCTTTTATTGCAATGCTTTCGTTCACCAGAAGGAAAGGAACTCCGGTACGTGCTGCACAAATTCCGTCCAGCTCATACCTGTCTCCGATATATAAACATTTCGTTTTATCTGTTAAACTCATTGCGGTTAGAATAAGGTTTAAGCCCTCCGGATTGGGTTTGAAACTATTTATTCTTTCATCTGTTGAGCTGATTTCCAGACCAACTTTAATTTGCATATGAGCTAGTTTTAGCTTAGAATTATAATCTGAATAAACGGCTGTTTTTATTCCCTTGGTTTTTAATGCAGCTAAAAAATCAAGAACACCAGGATAGATACATTTTTTAAGGTATTGATTTGGAGTATTAAAGATCCACTGATTAACTACAGGCTTTACCGCATCTACTTTTATGTTCATTTTTTTAGCGCACCATTGATATTGTTCTTCCTCAAGATTTTGTCCCTTATATCCAGCTCTTTTTTCACGTTCTTTCCTGAAATGATACAGAATTAAGAGCTCCTTACATTTCCAAGGCCTGGACATGTAGTATAAAAGCAGTTTTAAGAGCATGATTTTTCTCAGTTTGGATTGACCATATAACGTTCCATCTACATCAAAAACGACCAGTTCCAGCTCATCCCATAAAATATCTTCCAATTCGATTAATTAAGAAATAAAATTATCAAAAAATTCGATATTGCACCCTATTAAAAATTCAATAATGAATAATTTGATCAGTAAGCAGTTGATTAAAGCAAACAAATCTGTTATCATCGCCTTAATTCTGTTATTTGGAATAGGAATAAGACTATTCCATTATTTCTATAACCGGTCCTTATGGCTGGATGAATTGTATTTATGTTCCAGCTTTCCTCAGCTAAGCTTTACAGATATTTTCACCGGGACCCTGGAATATGGGCAAAAGGCCCCTGTAGGATTTTTAATACTGGTAAAAAGTGCGGTAAGTTTACTGGGATTTAACGAACTGGCTTTAAGGTTAATCCCGTTGCTGGCAGGAATTTCTGCCTTGCTTTTATTCGCCAAATTGTGTAAAAACCTGCTTAATCCCACTGGACAGATTATCGCGATAGCCATATGTGCCTTTGCTCCGGCAATTGTTTATCATAGTGTAGAGATTAAACAATATGCTACAGAATTTCTGGCTACCATAATTGCCTTGTATTTGTTTACGAGATATTACGATAACCTGAAATGGAAGTATAACATCTTGTGGGGCTTATCAGGAGCGCTTTTAATCTGGTTCTCCTTTTCGGTTATTTTTATATTACTGGGTATTGCAACTGGAGTAGGTTTGTACCATATGCTCAAAAAAAACTGGAAAAGTCTCTTTTTTTATGCTGCACCTTTTATGATGTGGTTAGGCAGTTTTTTACTCAACTATATTTTGTTTACACGTAAACAGGAGTCTGACTGGGTGGTATATTTTTTTAAAGTCTACGGTAATTTTATGCCCCTCCCTCCCCACTCCTTTGAAGATCTGAAATGGTTCCCCAGAAATTTTATGGGCATGATGGATTATCCTTTAGGGCTGAACTGGAATTTTAATCACATTAATACAAATACAACCGCCGCGGTGCTGACAATTATTCCGTTAGTATTTTTATTTGCAGGTATATACGCTATTTACAAGAATAACAAACAAGGCTTTTATGTACTTATTTTTCCGGTGCTACTAACCCTGCTGGCATCAGGTTTATATTTATACCCACTTATTGAAAGATTCTGGCTGTTTCTGGCACCAATATTCATATTACTGATAGCAACAGGCTTTCAGTATGGTCAATTAAAAATAAAACGCTATCAATATATGCTGATGGCATTGATCGTTTTTTCTCCATTTTGTCAGGCCTTATACTTTATAGTTAAACCAGAAACCTTTTACAAACATAAAAAGTCATTTCAGAGGGAAGCTTTGACTTATATCAACAATCACTTCCAGAATGGAGACGCGGTTTATAATTATTGGAATAATGCACCAGGTTATAAAGTGTACAGGAATAACGGCCATTTCAAGTATAAGGCTATTACAGGACGTGATTTTAGAAAATCCTCCAGGAATATTGAGGAATATAATCAAAATTTGAAATTGGATTTTAATCGGTTTTCAGGAAAGAAAAGAGTTTGGTTGATTTATAACAGTCAGTTTTTAACAGATATTGGTGATCTTATAGATACCCCGGAATGGTATTATAAAACCCGTATATCTCCTACAAAGAACATTTATTTGCAACTCAGCAAAATTGGTGTTCAAGTAACTAGCAGAAGATACAAAGATGTTACAGTCTGTTTATTTGAGTTAAATACTAAAAATTAGATAAGTTTAATCAAAAATTCTAAGTATAAGTTTCAATTGGCAACCTTACATGCCCTTATCAAAAATGCACTTGTTGTATTAAATACTTTAGTTAAAGTATAGAGTTGTATAGACTGATATATCTTGTACTTTGTATCTTTTCATCGAAATTTTCTTCAGCAAGTTTTCTGATTTCCCAAGAATCAAAAGACCTTTTTCCAGTTACAAAATCCAGGATTGCCTCCCGTAACGATTTGGAATTTATTTCATCTGCAAAAAAACCCATCTTTTCTCCGTCAATCCAGTCCAGCATACCTCCTACCTTAAAACTCAATACAGGTGTACCACATGCAAAGGATTCCAGCATTACATTTGGCAAATTATCTTCTAATGACGGTAAAATACATAAATCTGCGGCACTATAGGCTAAACTGATAATTTGTTCATTCGAAATAAAGCCCAAATTTCGGTGAGGCTGATTGGCAAATATTATAGGGTGGTTTCCTATTGTTAGGATCTGAACCGAATTTTCAGGCAAACTATGGATAGCATCCATTAAAATCTGCACGCCTTTCCTGATATTACTTAGGTTCTCCGCGACAAAAATTAAAGTTGGCATATTTGGTTCCAAACCAAGTGCATTTTTAGCCATAATTTTGTCCAGCATCCTGAAGTCATTTAACGGCTGCCCATAAGGAATCAAATGGTGTGGAAACCTCTTAAACAATTCACTGTTTTCAGATTCTGACAGCAGCCATTTTGAAGGAGTGACTATATGTAAATTTTCTAACCCAGCTAAATACTTGATTTTATTAGCCACTTCCCGTTGCTCGATCTTGATATAAGCGTTATTATTAAGTAAATCGTTTTTATAATGAAAAATTCCCTGAAAAGGTGCCATATCATGTAATGTCCAAACGATTGGCTTATCTTTAAATTGCTTAAAGAATGTTTTATAGTTAATTAAATCTGATACCCAGTGCAAATTTATGATATCCGCATTATTTAAGGTCTCCAGGGTTTCGATTCTATTGTCTTGATCCGGAAAGCTGATCTTCTCAAATTTACCATTTAGTTGTGCTACCTTTCGATTATTCTTATGTACATTAAGAATAGGAATGCCTAGCTTGCTTAATATCCTATAAAACAATTTCCACTGAATTGATTCGATAAGTTCGCGATCCTTACTAGTTCCTGTTTGATGACCTGACAAAAACTTGGAATTAATATTGGCTTTTAGCAAACTGTTGTGTAGGCGATATGCTGCAAGACCGGCACCTCCTCCCTGGTAGGTGCTTATATGGGCTACTTTGAAATGTTCTTGGAGCATTTACTGCTAAATAATATTTATACAATAATACAGCTTTAAATCAAAATAATATTTTTTTTATTAAGTTAATATTTAAAAAAAATGATTCCTTTTAAACAGATAAAGCGAGTTTATAAATTAATAATAACGTTGATCAATAAAAGTTAAGTTAGCCAAAAATCATTAGGTTAAATCACTTTGTAAGGATATCTATTTGGTCTAATATTGTTGAATCCACATCGATATCAAATTTTCTGGCAAAGAACATACCTGAGTCTCTTAAATTAGTCATGTCATTCAATTTCAAAATTTCTGGATTTGCACGTCCTTCAGGAAAATTAATGTACCTCAGGTTATTATTTATTATGTTACTTTTCAAAGGAGAATTCATCAATACTGTTGGAATGACAAATTCATCAGTACCCCAACAAAATTTCAGAAAATTACTCAATTTATTTTCTCTTCTTAAGTAATTGATTAAATAATTTGCGCTTACCTTATTAATTGTCCACCAGCTGGCCTTGCTTCCTCCATAAAGTTTCAACGGTAGCGGAAACCTACGTGTTGGAAGCAATTTATTAATCATTTTCTCGACAAAATATTTCCCTTTAAAACTAAAATCGGTTAAGTGATACTTTTGAAAGCGCTGAACCGCATTGTGCCACCAATTCGATTCATTTTCATTTTCGTAGTAAACAAATGACTTATCAGCATTTTGCAACAGAAAATCATAGATATACTGGTTGTTTTTAATTGGATAATCCTGAGCGCTTAATAGATTGTAAAAACCATATTCAACGCCATTACTTAGAACTTCTTCAAGGGAATTTAACATGGCCTGCAAAGTACTATAGCCCCCCCAATTACATATTACTCTTTTCTTTATAAAGACAACCCTGGCTAAGCCCTTTAAATACAGGAAACTTTGAATATCAACTTTTTTATCAATGTGTATATAGAAGTCAAATTCCGGATGCTGCATCTTTCTAAGCAACCGTTCCAATTGAACAGGATTTTTATGTGCAATTAAGATATGAGCTATACGCATTTAGAGAAATTATATCTATTATTATTGTTTAACAATTCTTTTATTTAACTTTTGATTAATCACAGCATACAATTCTTTATAAACGCTGGGATCTAATGAAAAACACATTAGAACTTGAAGGCTCTTCTTTATTCCATATTTAAAATGTCCATTACCAAGTGATATAACTGCTTGCTCCAGCAGCATGTCTAATTCGATTTTCTTTTTCCATTTACTTGTCAAACCCCTCATATAAGACAACTCATGCAATCGCACCATCGATTTCGATTCAAATAAATTATCAATCAGATCATCCATCATTCTTTTTTGTCTGTTACCCCAGTAATGCACTACATATTTTTCTACAGGCCTGATCTGAGTTTTTTTTTGCAGAATTAATGAAAACGCAAGTTGTTCACTAATAAACCATCTGGAATTTGCATAGAAATCATCAGTCAACCTGCATACATCAGACATATACCCTGCAAAATCCTTGCCTAAACCTAAAAATCCTGAATTCCAACTATAATCATATTTATTGAATTTCTCTAAAACTCCTCCTATCATAAAATTTTTACCCGAAATATAACTGATAAATGCTGCTGGATAATGTCCTTGGTTAAAAGAACTAAAAAGATTCAATGCTCCTTCAAGTTTATATTCTCGTTTGTGCATATAGCTTTTTCCAGGCTCAATCTTGTTAAAAAATTGACTGGCATCAGCAGTAAAAAAAGTATCTGAATCTATAAACAGCTGATCTTCATTTGGATATCTTTCAAAATTAAGACTGATTACGTAAACTTTTCTTCTATGTAGAAAATTTTGACTACCAGCCATAAGTTCCAGGGTTTCAGGTGTAAGAAAAAAAAAATCTATTTTTTTGTCTTTCAAATACGGGTGAAAATAAGCAGGGGAATCTGTATAGATAACAACCCGTGTCGTATCCAAAAGATCTTTACACCAGAAAAAGAAACTGAAGATGCTAAATATTGTCCTTCTATATTCATGATCGTTCCCATAAGAAAGATATACAAGGCTTCTACTTATCATAAAATTTAAACGTCATAAATACCCAGAATTTTTATTCAAGTATACAAAATACGATTGAGCTTTCAAGTATTCCAGCTTAAACTTAGAGAAGAATTAAATGATTTTATATAAACCAGCACGAAGGGAAATAATTTGCCTTTGTAGCCTGTTATCTGATAATTTTCACTTAAAAATAAGTATACTTGTTGTCTGTTATAAAATGTCTTAAAACACTATAGGGCCTGCAATTTTATTATTTAGCTGCAACAATTAGAAACTAATGAAGATAAGTATATTAACACCATCCTTTAATTCAGGAAAATATCTTGAAAGGGCTATTCAAAGTGTATTAAATCAAGATTACACTAACTACGAACATATTGTTGTTGATGGTGGATCAAATGATGAAACAATTACTATATTAAATAAACATAAACACCTGATCTATGTATCTGAAAAAGATAAGGGGCAATCAGATGCTATGAATAAAGCCTTTCATATGAGTTCAGGAGATCTGATTGTTTATTTAAATGCGGATGATGAATTTGCACCTGGGTCCTTTAAGAAAGTAGTAGCTGCTTTTCAAGAATCAGACAAGATAGACATGATCGTCGGTAACCTGCTTTTTTTAAGTCCTGATGAGCAGCTAATCAGATATCCTTCGGCCAGATATCGGGATATTCTATTATATTGGAAAAATCTATTTCCTAATAACCCAGTCAGCTATTACTACAAACGTAAAGTTCAAATCAGGATTGGTGATTTTCCTGTCGATAATCACTATTCAATGGATATATGGTTTTTACTGAAAGCATATAAACTTTTTAAAATTGCAAAGGTTGAGGCTATGCTGGGTACGTTTCACTCTGATGGAACTAATAAGACTGCCACGGTTGATACCGGTTTTGCGCTGCATAATGCGGTTAAAACCCACTTAAAAAAAGAAAATCCTTTGCTATTGCCTTACTTTTATTTCAAGCTTCTAGTGGGAAGGTTTATGTAAACATCTTCGATTCAAAATTAACTTAAGATAAGTTTAAATTAAGGCATCGTAGAAATATATACCCACTTTTAATATAATATAACTATGCCAATCTTGTTATTCATCAGCCAAGTAACATTTAATTTACAATGTAAATGTCAATAAGCTTCTATTTGGTTAAATAACGTAGTTCAGTCATAATAATGTCATATTGAAAATTTTTAAACCAACCCCTAATCGGGAAAAACATTCCCCATTGCAATTTAGAGCACTTTTTTGAAGAACTAATAATTTTACGTCCCGCTATCAGTTTCCAACCACGACATTTTTTATATTTTTTTGTTGCATATTCGTTTTCTCAAGGGATTAATTAAAAAGAAAACTATATTTATGGCAAAAGAATTAAGGATGTATTATATTTTATGTATGGTGATTTTATGGTTACCTGCATGTAAGAAGCAAGCGGTTATAGAAGAAACAAAAACAACTCCGGAAATCACTGTACCAGTGATTCCAAAAGATCCTGATCCCACGCCAACCGATCCAACCTTTACCCAAACCTATGAGATAGGTACTGGTTCTGGGAATTTGACCATTGACGGGAAAACCTTTACAATTAATGGCCCAACGCTTTTCAAAATTAAAGCAGGAAACTATTCAACAATAAACGTGGTGAATTTTGTACAGGATGAAGCTAACCCCGTTTATGTTAAAAATAACGGACTAGTTGAGGTTACCAATGGGCAGTCTGTGTTTTCAAACCTTAGAAATGTTACGTTTTCTGGGGACGGAACCTCAGGTATAACTAATGGGTTTATTTTTAGGGACATTAGCTATAGAGCAATAAAATTAGACGAAAGCCAACCGCTGAATAAGTTCACTTTTCAATATGTATCTTTTAAGAATATTGGAAATCTAGTAATGGTCTTTCTTCGCGAAAAAGTATATGATGGCACCCCTGATTCTTATTCAGAGGATCTAAAGTTTCTTCACATCGACTGTGACAATACCAGTGCTTTACTAGCCTGTGGAGGCTATATTGATGTGGCTAATCCAAAATCGATTACAGGAGTAATCAAGAACCTAGAAGTAGGTTACGTTAATTTTAGAAATTCACCTGGAGTGGGAAATGTTATATATGCTCAGAATGCGGAAAATTATAATGTTCATCATAATGTTGTAAATAATGTTAACACAGATTATACAAGCGGTCATCCTGGAATTTTCATGTTGGGTGGAAATGGGCAATTTCATCACAATCAAATCACTAACCACTACGGAAATGCGATCAGGGCATGGGGACATGCAATTGGGACTACACCTAAAGAAATCCTCATTTACAATAACATTGTTGTAAATTCCCGTAAATATTCAGGTTTTGAGGTCCAGGCCTTTGATTATACTATAATACCTGGAAAAAGCACCTATACCAATGCAAAAGTATTTAATAATACTGTTGGTAATATTAATCTGAATAAAGATTGGCAAGGTAATGTAATTGACGTTTACAGTTTAAATGGTGGGAAATGTGACGTATTTAATAACCTGGCATTTAATCTCTATTCTGTAGGTTCAGATAAGGCATATATAGCAGGTCAGCAATCAGATTTGAAAGCAACTGAATCCAATAACGTTTACTTTAAAAGTTCTAAAGAAGCGGGTCTTGTAGATGAAAGCTCTTTTAAGCTCAGCTCATCTTCACCTGCTAAAGGAACCGGCAGATATGATACGTTGCTAAAAGATGATTATTATGGCACCTCTAGACCATCTTCACCTTCAATTGGCGCTGTAGAGTAGCCTGGACAAAAAAAGAGCTTGATTATATATAATCAAGCTCTTTTTTAGATTATTAAAACTCGTCAAAAAGTATTGTATCTTCCGGAAGATATAGTTGATCAGAATAGGCTAATAAAATAAATTCATCAGACGTATCATTGATAAATATATGTGCAATCTGATTAGGGACGTATAGTGTTTGCGGATGTGAGGATGACAACGGTATGGTCAGTTTCTCTCCCGTTGAAAGATCTACCAGCTTTACTTTACAGGAACCTGTAATCAATGTAAACCATTCATTAGCTTTCGGATGGTAGTGCCCGCCTTTAGCTTCGCCAGGTGTAGCATTGGTAAGGTATACTTCGCCGGTATAACCAGGCAAATTATCCTCCAATCCGTTAATAACTTTTAGAAACCAGCCCCTGCTATCTTCAATTTTTTTTCTTTCGATCAATTTTATTTTTGACTCAAGTATCATTTATTTTATATTTTTATAGAATCAATGGTAATTTTTAATCCTTTTTCTAGTGTATATTTAGGAGACCAACCTAATTCTTTTAAAAGTGAAATATCTGCATCAGATTTCATTAATTCATTTTCACGCATAGCTACAGCGCCAAACTGTAAATCTGAAGTGCTTTTAGATTGTCTTTTTATATTTTCCACTATCTTCCTAATGGTAACACCTTCTCCTGAACCTAAGGGAAGATTAGTATATCCACTAAATCTATTCAGGTTTGCTATTATCGCAAAATAGGCATCAAGAACATCGTCTACAAATATAAAATCTCTGATCTGAATGCCGGCAGTAAGCGGAATATCAGCAACATTAGATTTCATTTTACGAATCATTGCTGTAATAAATTTAGTATCATCATCACCAGGCCCGTAAAAGTGCTCGAGTAAAACGTTTACCGAGGTAATTTGTGCAGAGAAAAACTCCAGACATTCCGAAAATTGATTTTTAAACAACGAATACAGATTGGCAAGATAAGGCAGGGAAGTTCCGGTGTTAATGAAATATTTCACATTATTCGCTACTGCATTTTTAAGAATTAACAACGGAAAATCAAGATTAGCTGATTTTATTTCCAATATGGACTCTCCTTTTCTGCCATATGCTGTCGCCATATGTATTACCAGATCGATCTTGTTTTCAAAAAACAATCTTTCAATACTTTCCTCATCATTGTCATAAAGTTTATAATTACCTTTAAGCGCTTCAATTTGCTTGAGCGATGAGCTTTTTCTTTTGATAATACAGACAGCGTAATCTTCCCTGAATAATTTGTCTAATAAACGACTTCCAAGATATCCGGTAGCTCCTGTTAAAAGGATTGTTTTTATTGTGCCCATAATATATTTTTGTCTGCGGCTTTTTCTGTGTAAGATCTGATTTGTGAAATGCGGCTTTCAAGAACATCCTTTTGACTTAGGTCTACCTGATATCCATGTACTGTAAATTCAACTGTATCATTAAATGCAAGCGTAGGTTTCCACTTTAGTTCATTGACCGCCTTGGATATATCCAATTTTAGCAGATGGGCTTCATGCAGTTTATCATTAAGTTCGGGTGTCTGAATGGAACCGGATTGATGTTTATGAATAAGATTTTCAATTAAATGACCAACAGAGTAATTTGCACTGTCCTCAGGACCAAAGTTCCAGCCACCTGAAAATTCAGCGCTACTGTTATATAGGGCCTCACCCAAGCTTAGATAACCGCTTAGAGGTTCCAATACATGCTGCCATGGACGGGTTGCATTAGGATTTCTAACAAAAATTGGCTCGTTTTTCTGAACGGCTCTAAAAAAGTCAGGGACAATACGATCTGCAGCCCAATCACCACCGCCAATTACATTTCCAGCTCTGGCTGATGCTATTTTACATTCAGAATTTAAAAAAAAAGACTGCAGGTATGAATTTGTGATCAGTTCAGCACAACCTTTTGAAGCACTGTATGGGTCTTTACCGCCCATTGCATCATTTTCTCTATATCCCCAAACCCACTCCCGGTTATCGTAACATTTATCACTGGTGACGTTTATTGCGGCTTTAACTGAACTGTTGCCCCTAACGGCTTCAAAAAAGTTGACTACCCCCATCAGATTTGTTTCAAAAGTATTTACCGGATCTTTATAAGAAAGAAGTACCAGTGGCTGGGCTGCCAGGTGAAATGCGATGTCTGGTTGGACCTCTTCAAAAAATGACTTTAAACCGGCCAAATCTCTTACGTCACCAATACGATGATTGATCTGTTGATCCAATCTGCAGGTCACAAAGTTATCCTGAACAGAATAAGGTTCAAGTGCATAACCGTACACATCAGCTCCTAAATATTTTAGCCAAATGGCTAACCATGAACCTTTAAAGCCTGTATGACCGGTAAGCAACACCTTTTTCCCTTTATAACAATTTTGAAAAGCCATACTTACCAGTTTTTCCATTTAGCAACACCATTGTTCCAGTCTTCTTCGAGCTCGTGTTTATCCCTTAAGGTATCCATTGGCTTCCAGAAGCCTTCGTGTCTAAATGCTACCATTTGGCCTTCCGAGGCAATCCTTTCCATAGGTTCTCTTTCCCAGGTTGTATGATCACCTTCAATATAGTCAAAAATCTCAGGTTCACACACAAAGAAACCGCCATTGATCCAGGATCCATCGCCTTTCGGTTTTTCCAGAAAAGAATGAACTTCGCTTTGATCTCCAATGTTTAACGCACCAAAACGACCAGAAGGCTGCACAGATGTTACTGTACAGAACTTACCTTTTTGTTTATGAAACTCTACTAGTTTGGTGACGTCAATACTCCCAACACCGTCTCCATAAGTGAGCATAAAAGTTTCATTACCTATATGCTGTTTAATTCGCTTAATACGTCCGCCCGTCATGGAATCTACTCCTGTATCTACCAATGTAATTTTCCAGGGTTCTGCATGAGAGTTATGTACATTAATTGAATTGTCTGCAAGATCTATAGTCACATCAGACCTATGAAGAAAGTAATTTGCAAAATACTCTTTAACGATATATCCCTTATAGCCCAAACAAATGACAAAATCATTAAATCCATGGGAAGAGTAAATTTTCATAATATGCCATAAAATAGGCATTCCTCCTATTTCAACCATTGGTTTGGGTTTTAGAACTGTTTCCTCAGATAGTCTTGTTCCTAAGCCTCCTGCTAATAAAACTACTTTCATATTTTATATTAATTATAATTTTGTGAATTGTTCGTCTAGAATGTACAAAGTGCTTGTTGCAAAACTCTGTTGTATCACTTTAAAGCGCCTGAAGTTAACAAAAATAATATAAATTCCTCTATGTCGTAAGATTAGAGTTTTAACATTGAAAAGAATTAAAATGATGTTATAAAAAAATAAAAAACTTACAATCAGCGATATAACATTGTATAAATTAATTAAAACGATTTCTTTTGTTTAACTAAAGGTGTATAGAAAATTTAAAAATATCTATATCTTAGGAACATGAAAGTTGAGGTTAAATATTACTGGCTTGACCTTATAAGGGGCCTAGCTGCATTGGCGGTTTTTTTAGGTCATTTGAGAATTATTACGTTTAAAGACACCCCGACTTACGAACTTGACATTCTGGGCAAACTGGTTTTTTTTGCTACAGGTTTCGGACATATCTCAGTTACCTTGTTTTTTACATTAAGTGGATTTTTGATTATCGGGAGCATTCATGAATCGGTTGCCGCTAAGCGATGGGCTTTTTCCAATTATGCAAACAACAGGTTAATCAGGCTTTGGGTTGTTTTGATTCCTTGCTTGGTTTTAGGCTTGATATGGGATAAGATTGGCCTGACCTTCTTCGGTGACTCCATTTTTTATTCTAACCAATGGAAGTATTTTTTAAACCAGGATTTACCAAGTAAATTAACACCCGAGATATTTATAGGCAACGTCTTGTTTTTGCAGAAAATCCTGGTCCCAACTTTAGGGTCTAATGGCTCATTATGGAGTTTGACCAATGAATTTTGGTACTACGTTACTTTCCCGCTGTTATTTTTTTCTTCATTTAGATATTATGGCAAAGCTACAAGAATGATTTTTGCTATAGCAAGTGTAATGATTTTGTTTTTTGTTGGTAAGGATATTGCTATAAACTTTATTTTGTGGTTAATGGGAGGAATAAGTTACATCATGCTAAAAAAAATAAAAATATCAATATTCGACAATAAACCGGCACTCTTTATTTTGACACTTCTTTTCCTGATCACTATTAGTTTAACCAGGTCAAAATTATATCCTGCAATATTTAACAATTTTTCTATCGGTCTTGTGTTTTCACTTTTGATTCCTTTTTTAACAAGGGCTCAGATGAGAAATCAATTATTAAAAAAGGTTTCTATTTATTTATCAGATGTTTCCTACACGCTTTACTTGGCCCATTTACCAATTATTTATGTAATTACCTCAATGATCTCAGCGCAGAGTCTGGATTGGAGTAACAAGAACTTTCTGATATATCTTGCAATAAGCACTACTGTTTTCATGTATTCCAGGCTGCTATGGTTTTTATTTGAAAAAAACACCAAGAATATCAAGTACTGGATTCAAGCACAACAGACTAAGCTCAATGTGTTAAAACTTAAAAACCAGGAAGAGAAATCATCTAATTCAAAATATTAGACCTAATTTTACACCAAAATGCTACCACTACTTATTAATAACTTACCCCCTAACCCAATACCAGGTTTTATCATCAAATACATATGACTGAACATGCTTATCGCTTTAAAGAAGTTACTTTATTAATTACGCACTACAACAGAAGCAGCTCTCTGGGACGTTTGCTAAATGCTTTTGATAAAATAAACTGTAGCTTTGGGGATGTTGTTATTTCTGATAATGCAAGTGAGCCGGAACATCTGGATTATATAGCGAACCTTAGTAAAATACATAATTTCAGATTAATAACTTCCCCAGTGAATAAAGGTCTTGGAAATAACATCAACAAAGGACAGGATGCCGTAAAAACAAAATATACTGTTTATATTCAGGATGACTTTATTCCACTTCCTTCGTTCCCCGAACATTTTAGGGACGCATTGGAAATCATGGAAGATGATACAAGCTGGGATCTTGTTTCCTTTTATTCTTATGTCCCATATCCATATTTAAAACCTTATAAAAAAGGATATTCAGAAAAAATATTCAAGATTATGCCTTGGTATTCTAATCATCTAAAATTTTATGTATACGGCGATCATCCACATTTAAGGAGAAGCGATTTCTTCACAAAATTCGGCCGTTATCAGGAAGGTGTAAATCTTGACGAGACTGAACGTGCAATGTGTCTTGCTTTTATAAAAAATAAAGGCAAAGCACTATTTTATGATGACCACTATGGACTACTTGATCAGCAAAACTCTGAAAGTGAACCCAGCACTGCTACTTACAGAAAGGAATGGCGCCAGCAAAAAACACCTTTAGTACTGTTCATTAAATGGTTTTATCTGAAGTATAAATTTTTAAAAATTAATTTTCAGTTATTAATAAAGTAAGGTGATTAAGATCCCAAAACAGTATAAAATTATTTCTCCTGATGAGTAATCAAAAAGCGGCCATAAATGGAGCCAAATGGACCACAAGTGCCACGGTTATTACTACAGTTTTTAATTCGCTCCAAATGGCAGTAATTGCCAGAGTATTAGATCCCTCAATTTTTGGCCTAGTTAGCATTTGCACCATCATACTAAATTTTTTTTACATTTTTGCCAATCTTGGTTTTGCTAATTCCATTATTTCAACACAAGAGACAGATAAAAAAAAATTGTCAACAATTTTTTTTGCCAGCCTTGGCATGGGTTTAATTTTCTGCGGAATAATCAATTTAACAGCTCCCTTTGTAATCAGTTTTTATAACCAACCAAGGCTAGCGCAAATCATACCCCTGGCTTCACTTAACTTCCCTCTGGTTTATGGTAGTCAAATCTATGGTATTCTTTTACAAAAGGAGCTTCGCTTCAGAACACTGGCATTCAATGACATACTAAGCGCCAGTGTTGGTATAATAGTAACTATATTTTTAGCGTACAAAGATTTCCAGGAGTTGTCAATTATGTATGGACAACTGGCTCTAGCCGGAACCAGAACGATTACCTACACCATAACAGGGTTAAAATTATTCAGGCCCATTTTATATTTCAAATTAGGTGAAATAAAACAACACCTGCGTTTTGGAGTCTATAGTATTGGAGAAGGCTTACTAGGTTTTGCCAACAGCAATTTAGAAACAATCATAATAGGTAAGTTTATTAGTATGGAAGTTCTTGGCTATTATAATATTGCTTATCAAATTGCCATCTTCCCGCTGTATAAACTCAATCCGATCATCATGCAGGTTACCTTTCCTATTATGGCAAAAATGAAAAATAATGAAGATATGAAAAGAGCCTATCTAAAAATTGTAGATTTCATGACTTTTTGTAATTTTCCATTGCTGGCGGGCCTATTTATTACGGCGGGAACCGTTGTTCCTTTGATTTTTGGACAAAATTTTGCTCCATCAATTCCACTGGTTCATGTAATTGTTTTTACTGGGCTGTTCTCCTGCTTTACTACTCCTTTTTCTGCAATCGCCTTCTCAAAAGGAAAACCTAATCTGTTGTTTATACTAAACCTTTTATCGCTTTTATTTAAACTTCCAATACTTTATTTCTCCGCTAAAAACTATGGGCTGATGGGAATAATCTATGGAGGGTTAATAACTTCAGTATTTGAAGCAGCAGTTTGTGCTTTATTTATACGGTCACTTATAGGAAGCTTTATAATGAAGTTCTTGTCAAATGTATATAAGCCAATTATTTTCTGTTTAATAATGGTCTCCGTAATTGCCTTATACCAACAATTCATAGGGAACATCGGATTTGTTCACACATTCGTCCAGATTGCAATTGGTGGCTCGGTCTATATCGCCTTAACTTTAAGATATAAAATATCATTCGGTGAAGTAATGAATTTAAGAAAATCTTTATAATGAAAGAAACGATAAGTATTGTCGGTGTATGTGGGAATCATTTTGCAGTTCTATTAGCTGCACTCCTGAAATCTTTAGAGTTAAACCATCGTACAGATGAAAACATTGATTTTTATATCATTGACGACAAAATTAGTTACAAGAATAAACTTAAGCTCAATAGATCAGTTGATAAAAAAACAATCAATCTGATCTGGCTAAAGATGTCAGATTGTATTCCTAAACAATTTGACCTGCCCAAAGATAAAAGCACTTATCCGATAAAAATTTACATGAAATTATTTATCCCGTATTTTATGCCTGAACATGTTGAAAAAGTGATTTTTCTAGATGTGGATATGATTATGCTGGAGGATGTCAGTGTACTTTGGAATATTGATCTAAATGGACATCCTATTGCAGCAGCACAAGACCAATTTATTAAGGAAGTGGGCAATTGGGGAGGAATACAGAATTATGAAGATTTTAATCTAACACCAGATACCAAGTACTTCAATACCGGGCTAATCGTATTTGATATTAAAAAATGGCTGAATTTAAATGTAACAGAAAAGGTTCTTGACTGTACAAATGAAAATCAAAAATTTGCCAGCTTCGGAGACCAATATGGATTAAATGCTGTATTGGGTAAGGACTGGTATCAGCTGGATCCATTATGGAACAGATATGCATACTCTGAAGAAGAAAGGCCATTTAATATCCATTTTACAGGTAGAAAACCCATTTATAAAACTTATGAATATAATGAACATTATAAAGAATTGTTCTATAACTATCTCTATCAAACCGAATGGAAAAATTTCAAACCTATAGGAGAAACATCCCGTTATTTGAGTAAGCTAAACAACATACTAAGTAAGCTAAGAAAAATGATATAGCTTTTCGAAACTATAATGAACCTCTTTTTAGTTGCTCCACTGCATAGCTACATGCCCTGGCTGTTAATGCCATATATGTTAAAGAAGGATTTTGACAGGCTGACGACGTCATACAGCTTCCATCAGTTATGAAAACATTTTTCACATTATGAACTTGATTAAATCGATTCAAAACCGATGTATCAGGATCATTACCCATTCTAGCTGTTCCCATTTCATGTATAGTAGATCCTCCAGGTTTGTTATAGTTAAACTTACCAGCCTCAAAACCAGCGCCTTCCAACATCTCCAAACATGTTTGCTGAATGTCATCCATCATTTTTTGCTCATTATCCTGAAATGAAAAGTCAATTTTGACGAGAGGTAAATTCCATTGATCTTTTTTTTCTTGATCAAGTGAAATCTTATTTTCAAAATAGGGTAAACATTCTCCCCATCCTGCCATCCAGACCGTCCATTCTCCCGGAGTAGTCAGTTGAGTTTTAAAATCCTTACCGAATCCAGGAAGGCTATACAATCTATCCATAGACTCCTGTCGTTCACCATCCCCTTGTATATTGTACCCTCTTTTAAAGTTAAGATTTTCGTTCTTCTTCAGATTCCTATACCGTGGAATTAAAAAACCACAAGGCCTTCTACCCTTATAATAGCGATCTTTATAACCCTTATGCACACCATAAGCCCCAGCAGAGGAATGATGATCCATTAAATTATGGCCCAATTGACCGCTATCATTTCCTAAGCCATCAGGAAAACGCGAAGATTTTGAATTTAATAAAATAGAGGCAGTCGCGATAGTAGATGCATTTACAAAAATAATCTTTGAGAAAAAATCCAAATTTTCGTTGGTGTTCGCATCTATTATTCTTACACCTTTTGCTTTTTGGGAACTATCGTCATAAATGATTTCAGTTACAATGGAAAAAGGTCTTAAAGTCAGATTACCTGTTGCAAATGCTGCTGGAATCGTTGAACTATTACTACTAAAATATCCGCCAAAAGGACATCCTCTAGAGCATAAATTACGATTCAGGCAAGGCCCTCTATTATCCCATCCTCTTGTTAGATTAGCGACTCTTGCAATTGTTAACAGCCGGGTTTCGTCATTTTTCTTAATCGATGCAGCTAAATGTTTTTCAATGCAATTGAGTTCCATTGGAGGCAAAAAGTTTCCGTCCGGGAGGTGAGACAGATTTTCCTTTTGTCCACTTACTCCTATATAAGACTCCACATAATCATACCACGGCGCAATATCGTTATACCTGATTGGCCAGTCTATGGCTATCCCTTCTTTAACATTTGCTTCAAAGTCAAGGTCACTTAAACGATAACATTGCCGGCCCCACATTAAAGACCGCCCTCCTACCTGATACCCCCTAAACCAATTGAAGGGTTTATTCTGGATATATGGATGATCCTTGTCAGACACATAAAAATGTTTATTATCTGGTGTATAAATATTGCTGTGCACCGGGTCGCTTTGGCGATCCTGATTGGTATTATTAAAACCATTTTTAAAGTCCCATGGATTCAGCATTGCTGTAGGATAATCCTTTATGTGCTGAACATCCCTACCTCTTTCTAGCAATAAGGTTTTGAGTCCTTTTCGACACAACTCCATAGCCGCCCAGCCTCCGCTGATACCCGAACCAATGACAATGGCATCATAACTATTATTAACTGAATTGCTGATCAACATATTTAAAGTTTAGAAAATTTATTCCCCTTATTTTTGAGCCACAGCCGTTTCTACGGCATGAATAGTAACAGGATGGGCATTATAATCATTATGAAAGTACTTTTTAAATCTTAAAAAATAATTTTCAAATAAATGATAACTTACGATGCTCATTAATATTGAAAGTAATACAATAATAAACGAGGCCAATACAGAAATCAGGCTGCCATGTATAAAATTGCCGGTAGTTATGAATTTACTCACGGTATCTATCAGCAATATATAGATCATGGCATGGTAAACATAAAGGCCGTAAGAATATTTACCAAAAAAGGTCAAGAATCTCCACGAGAAAATCTTCGAAAATATCGTTTTATCAGAAATGGCGTATAACAGTATAGAGCCCCAGAAAAAAGCAACTAATGTAAAGCCAAATCGCGCCATAACGGGGTGTGAAAAAAAGGGGCCGTTAAACATTGCATTAAAAATAATAAAAAACCCAGAAACTATGGTTACCAATACAGTATATTTATTTAATACCTGCTTTTTAAACCTGATTAAAACGGCAATCAAACTGCCAATACATAGCGCATCAAACCTGGCAAATGTATTTACATAATAACCAATATTATTATTGGCAAGCAAAAAAAATCTAATTATCACAGCCAAAATAATGAATGAAATAATTGTTATGATCAGCGGTTTAATTTTTAAATTTTTAACTATGAAGGGCCAGAATATATAAAACTGTTCTTCAACCGCCAAAGACCAAAAATGTCCTAATATTGCATTCTCTTCAGAAAATTTCCCAGTAAATGTAATTTGCCAGTTTTGGAGATAAAGCCAATAGTATGGGTTTGGAATAATAAATTTAAAATCAGTATTGAAAAAAGAGAGGTATGATGAAATTGTGATGATAAACAGCACTAAATAATACAGTGGAAAAATTCTTAAAACTCGCTTGCCAAAAAAATTCCTGTAATAATCTTTTTTATGTTTTACATCTATTAGTATTCCAGTGATTAAAAACCCTGATAAGACAAAAAACAGGTCTACCCCCATCCATCCAAAATAGGACAGTTTCGTAAATCCGAAACAATGAAAAAAAACAACCAGCAAAACCGCGAAACCTCTTAAGCCATCCAGTGCCAAAATCTTTTTTTTTGAATCAATGTAATCAACATCAAAATGGCTTAACTTACTAAGTAATTTCATAATTCAAATTTTGCTAATTGCGTTAATTTCATTTTGTAGCCCATGATCTTTGATTGGGTTTTAAAGGGATGCAGGCTTCGTAGTTAACCGGTACATAGTCATAAACTAATCCCTGGGTTGCCCCAACCTGGGATAGACAATATCCCTCTACAGTAAGATTTTTGAGCTTGGTAAAGAAAGGTTGGCCTAGAAATTTATTAGTTATTTTATTAAGGAGTGGATAGCTATAGGAATCTTTGTGCTCAAAATACTCCAGTATATTATTTCTTTCTTTTGAATCACATTCAAAAAAACTTTTTCCATACGTGTCCAGCGTATAATCTTCAAGATCTCTTAATCCGTTCAGAAATTTATTTTGCTCCTTATTACCAACGCAATTTAACATTACATTTATGATAAACTCATGTACCCGGGCATCCTTGGCCCCTGGGATATCTGTTTTGGGAATAATCGTTTCAGCCAATTCTGCGATGAGATTTTTATGGGACATAAGAGCCTTCAAATCAACTTTTTGATTTAATCCAATCCATTTAAAAACAGGAATAGAAGAAATGCCAATTAAACTTATGCCCAAAAGTGCTTTAATCGTAGTCCTTCTTCTCATTAATTGAATATAGTCTCTGTGGTGAATCACTGGTAAATATAAATATAATGTGTTAGAAAAAACATAATAATAAAAATGTGTTCAATGTTATTGCTTTTATTAGCATCTTTATTTCCAATTTATAACACAGAATAAATATTTTATGAAACTCTTTAATAATCCTTCTTTGTTAAAAGATTTTAATTACCCATATGAAAAATTCGAAGATGTCCCGCAACAGGTCTTTGATTTGGTTAATCAAGATCTGGATAAAATAAGTAGCGACAATCCAACGGTAACTATTCTCATAGCTGCTTGGAATGAAGAGATTAATATTTTAAGATGTGTTGCCAGTTTATCTAAAACATTATGTAATTATCCAATAGAAATTATAGTCGTCAACAATAATTCTAAAGATAAAACACAGGCAACGATTGACAAACTTCATGTAAAGGGGCTTTTTGAAGAAAAACAAGGATGTGGCCCCGCAAGGCAGTGGGGACAAATTAATGCAAAAGGAAAATACGTGCTGCTTGCGGATGCAGATTGTTTTTACCCTTCCTGTTGGGTTGAAGAAATGATTAAAATATTAAAAAAGCCTGATGTAGTATGTGTTTATGGACGATACTCTTTCATCAGCGAACCTGGCTTTCCGCGATGGAAGCTTTTTATTCTGGAAAAATTAAAGGACATTATATCGGAATTCAGGCAATTAAACAGGCCATATTTTAATGCTTATGGCATAAGCATGGGCTATATTAGAGAATTGGGGCTAAAAGTAGGGTTTATCAATGACAACTTTTGGGGCGACGACGGACAGTTGTGTTTAGGTTTGATGAAATATGGAAAAATAAAACAGGTAAGATCCAATAAAGCAAGAGCCTGGACAGGTACCCGAACTCTGCAGAGGGGCGGACATAATTTTTCAAAAGCGCTGACTTCGAGAATTGTTAAAGAATTTAATAGGTTTTTTAGTAATTTCAATTCAAAACTTCCTGATGATTCCTATAGAAAAACATCTTGATACTTATTTGCGAGTAATAACATTATAAACCTCCTCAATTTTTCTTGTCATTTTAGCTACATTAAAATCCGCCAATATTGTTTTTCCTGCATTTCCCCCCAATCGTTTCCTGAGTTGCTCGTCTGTAGATAATAAGACCAAAGCTTCTGCTAACTTTTCTGGATTTTGAACAGGGACCAGGATTCCGTTCTCCATGCTCTTTATAACTTCCTTGGCACCATCAATCGCAGTAACAATTACAGCTTTATGCATTGCCATTGCTTCCAGCATTCCAATTGGCAGGCCCTCCCAAAGCGATGGTAAACAATAAATATCAACTGCATTTAAAATGTTAGGTACGTCCTGACGAAAGTCCAAAAATATTATCCTTGAATAAATACCTAACTCTTTTGCCAATTTAATAGCATCTAATTTTAGCTCGCCATCACCTACAAATAAAAATTTGATATTTACATCTCCAGGTATTAAAGCAATTGCTTTTACTAACGTTAATGGATCTTTCTGTTTTGTCATCCTCACCACATAGCCTACCAGAATATCATCCGCTTCGATACCTAATTCCTGTCTTACATTATCATATCGATTATACGGGTTAAATTTTTCAAGATTTATTCCATACCTGATAACTTTAGCTCTGTCCATTGGAAATTCATTCCGCGCATCTTTCAAGTTATTCTCTGACACACATATTGTCAGATCTGCATTTTTCACAAGATGCTTCTCTCCTAATATTCTTAGGTTTCTCAACAAAAAACCCTGATCTGGATGAAACGACCATCCATGAACGGTATAAACTACTGGAATGCCTAATCGCATTGCACTCTTATAAGTATTGGAGTTTGCCCTGGTGCCATGTGCATGAACCACATCTATATTTTCTTGTTCCAGAATCGCTTTCACTCCAGACCATTTCGTAAAGTCAAAGGGCCGTTCAGTTTCTATAACATATGTTTTTATCCCCATCGACTGCATCTTATCAACCATGGGGCCATACGTAAATGACAACACCACACTTTCGTAATGATCTTTATTTAGTTCCTGCACAAGATCCAGAACATGGGACTCGCCGCCGCCAATTTTACCTTGTCGGATAGTTTGCAATATTTTGATTTTTTTGTTTGTATCCATTCCTTCTGGAGTCTATTTGATTAAGATTTTAAATCTTCAATTTCAGATTGATATTCATGCTTGGTGGCTACCGATAGCTTATTGGCATTGTTGGCTTTAAGCAAAGCCGATAACTGGTAATATATAAATTTTGGTGCGTTTTTTAATGATTTATAAATTCTTTCATCAGCCTGAAAATAACCCAAAGCTTTATAAAATATAAAAACAAAAAGAAAAGATCCAAAAATCCAACCGATTAGTAATTCCGGAAAGATAAAAATATCCAACATTCCAAATAGACCACAGACCATTAAAAGTAAAAATAGCGGAGGGCGTAGTAACATCAGACTAAAAAGAAACTGATTGACGTTTAGGCTAACTATTGCTCTTACATTCATTTTAACGCCGAGTACAAAAAATTTAAACCATGTATTGATCCATCTTGCTCTTTGTTTCACCAACTGATCAGATTTCGCTGTTTTCTCATCATAAACGACTGCTTTTTCGGCGAATGCAATGGTTAATTTTCTCTTAAGAAGCTCATATTGCAGTATTTTGTCAAAGCCTGCCCCTCCAATTTGCAAGTGGCCCAAACAAGTTTTATAAACAGCGGTTGTAAAGGCCATTCCAGATCCGGCTAATGATGCCGAAGATCCAGCATCAAATAAAAGCTTTCTATCAATGAATCTATAATAGATATCACCAGCTTCATCAAGACAAGCGTACTGGGAATTCAAATTTTTAGCTCTTCTTACCCCTTGAACGGCACAGTAGCCCTGTTCAAATAATTTATTTAATTCATTTAAATATTCTGAATCAACCAAATTGTCACTATCAATAATTGTCAGTCTTTCGTGTGCTCTTTTAAAATGATCTATTGCATAAAAATGTGATTTAATATTACTGGCCAGTGTAGTTTCTGGCCTTAGTAAAATTACCTTTGGATTAGAAATTGAAAGTGAAGATATGTCACAATTATCAGCTACGACATAGATTAAATAATTACCATAATTTAATTCAAGTAATGAATTAACTACCGGTAAAATAAGATTAACCTGTTCGTATGCAGTAACGATAATTGCGTAGTCAACATCATTGACGGGTAAGTTTGTCAGGGCCGTTCTATTTTTCCTGAACAGACAGATAATGTACAAAATAAAAGGATAAATCAAATGAAATCCAATAAGGCATTGAATTACCATAAAAAAAACAGACCAGCTAACACTCATTTGAAAGATATTAAACTTTAAGAATTTTCACAATTTCCTTTGACATTTTTTTAACACTTTCCTGCCAGGTATGGGTTAATGCGAAAGCCTTTCTTGCCAAAATTGAATCGTTAGCCTTATCTTCTGCAAGAGCCAACCTAATTAATGGAACGTACGCATCAGCTGTATCGGCAAGATATACAAAATCTGCAAAAAACTCCATTGTTTTTGTTTTGGTAGCTACAACTGCCTTTCCCATGGCCAAATATTCATCAATTTTCCGTGGATAATTTCCAATAGTAATTTTATTTAATATTTGTGGATTGATGCATACATCAAATGAGTTAATATAGGCAGGCAACACGTCAACTGGCTTTAAACCTGTAAAAATAACATTTTGAGAATCATGCAACCTGCTAACCTTAAACTGCTGATCCTCAGGACCAACTAACACCACCATACATTCAGGAAAGCTGTCTGCAATTTGCTCTATAACTTGTATATCCAGGCGTTCGCTATTAAGAGACCCCACATACCCAATTGTTTTCCGCCCGATATCCCTTAATTCATCAGGAACATCATTATTTACACTTATAAATTCCTGAACATCACATCCTTGACCAACATTGAATGAATTCTGGTTAAACGAACTACAGTATTCAGCCAGATACGCTGAATTGCTAAAACATAAATCGCTTTTTGCAATTAGTCGTGCCTCAAGTTTTACCCCATGTTTTCTCCAGTAATCAACACCTATCATGTAATCTCTTGAATAATAAATACTTAGTGAAGGATTTAACAAATCTTTCAGATAATATCCTTTAAATATTTCATTGTCATTAAATAAAATAAAATTGCTAAAGCCAAGTTGTTTAATAGCCTTTATTATAGAAATAGAGAATTTCCAGTTATTAAGCCGATTTATCAAATTAAATAAGAAGTGACTATTTAACCAATTAATAGATTCAACCATACAATCAGGATAATAGTTCCATAGGTTATCTTTAATCTTAATTAGCCCCTGTTCCTTTCCTTTTATAATGTTAATTCTTTTTTTTATCTTTTGATCGTTTTTATTCCTGAAAAGTGTGATTCTATCTAAAGGAGAATTGATATATAATACCCGATTTGTTTTGCTGAATTCCAAAGCAATATCCTTACAATTACTTCCAATTTCAGTGTCCCACGGTTGCTGACCAATTATTATAATATCATTCTTAAAATCCATTTATCAAAATTATTTAAGCCATGTTGCAGATTAATACTTTTTAAGATATAAGCTATAGTTAAAAAGTACATATCTGTATATGTACCTAATGAACCTAATAGGTAAATTATCCTTCTTTCTCCACGAAGTTCTTTCCTGAGTCATAGTACTGGGTTCAGAAGAAGTATTGATCTGCTCAAAGACAGATTTAAACTTATCATACAACAAGCCCTTCCCTTTATTTTGCAGAAACGAGATCATCATATCAAACTCTGTTTTTTCCGGATTTTTCATTTCCGAATACCGGCCGAACTTTTCGAAGAAGTTACTACGCCTAATATGAGGATGGTCACTATACAGAGGAAATTTATCCAGGTTATTTGACCAATGATTAAATATCATCTCTGAGAAACCATACTTGTATACTCTTTTGTGTGTATACTCTAAATACGAATAGAACCTCACTGTATCAAAACGTAGATCTTCAGCTAAGATACTTACCGCATTCTTCAAAGGAACTTCACAGCCTGGCAATGGTATAAAATCTTCCTGAACATACAAAGTATAGGGAGATTTCACAGCATCCTGACCTTTGTTTATGTTATTTCCTAAACCTTTGTTTTTAGGTGTCGTTACTAACTTAAATTCAAATCTAGCCTTTAGGCTTTCGATATAACTTAAATGTTCTGGCCGACTTCCATCATCAGACACAACAATTTCATGAAAAGAACAATCAACCTTATCAAAATTGTCGAGCAACCGTTCTAATGACTTACTTCTATTGTAGTGCGTCACCAATAAAGTAACATTCTCAAAATGATGCGTTTTAACTGCCATATAATTTTACGTCTTTTAAAAACAAGTCTTCTCCCATTTTTTTGAAACAACATTATATTGTTTTATTACTTTGGCGGGGTTTCCAACAGCAATAGAAAACTCTGGGATATTTTTAGTCACCACACTTCCGGCACCAACAATGCAATGTTTCCCAATGGTAACTCCTGCCGTGATCACACTATTTGCGCCAATCCAAACATCATCACAAATTGTTATCTGCTTGCAGATTACCTTCTGCAAAGATGGAGAAAGTGTAATATCTTCATATCCGTGATTTAGCCCTGAAATTACAATATTTTGTGCTAGCATCACATTATTTCCAATAAGAACAGGCCCGATGATGACATTTGATATCCCTACGATAGTTCGATTTCCTATTATAACATTCCCGACTCCATTATTAATAGTTGAAAAATCTTCAATTACCGATCGCTCGCCTAATTCAAATTCATTAAACGGAAAAACATCTAACCTTGTCCTTCTTCTGATAATGCTTCGTTTACCACGCTTATGTTTAAATGGATTCAAAAAAATCCGCACCCATAATCTTGGCCTGTGCTCATTTGAAGGAATCAAAAAAGCCAAAGCCATCTTTTTTAATTTCGGGTTCGATTTTATTTTTGATATTATTGACATTTGCTAGGTATATTAAACAATGCTCGGAATACAACTTTCTGAAATATGGCTACTCATCATCATCTCTCTTCATTGCATTCAAACCACTAATTATTCCAAGAACAAAAAAGACTAACGCTGGCAATCCAAATATTTCGTAAGGCATATTAAACGGCTATAAATTTATTTTCCCTAATATCACGATCTATCTTCGGCATCTTATATACCAGCACCCAGGACATATAGATAATTATAGAAGATGGAATAGTATTCATTATCTCATTTCCATAACTACAAAACAGTATGCCTCCAATACCTGAAGTAATGGCGATTCCTTTAACTCTAAGTGCTTCATCCTCTATCTTCCAAACTATACCACAACACTTACCAAGTATAAACGTCATCATTCCAAACCAAATTACAAAACCAACGATACCCGTCATTGCCCAAATTTTCACCCAATAACTATCTGGCTGAACTTTAGATAAAAATTTATCAGAATTATATTTCATTCCATAATATCCAATTACGCCTAAACCTCCGCCCAAGGGTCTGGAGTCCATATAATCCCTTAACAACTTTTGAGAATTAAATCTCACATTTAGAGAGGGGTCATCAGGGTTTAATGCAGATCTGAATCTATATATGTTATAATTTCCATTACCAATTGTTGTAAACTTTAGGAAGCAAACAAAACAAATACCAACGATTCCCCCTAAAAATAAAACTTTAAATTTTTTGCTCAACAAGATAGCAATTAGCCCACCAGAAATTACTGCGAAAAAGGCCCCTCTCGTTCCGGATATAAGCATTCCATAAAACATTAAAGCTGAACAAATAAACAATAAAATTTTTATTTTCTTATTAAATGGTCCGAGTGCTAAAATCAATGACAGTAACCCTATATGCGCCTGAGAAGAACCGAACTGTGCAGCCTCGGAATAGATGGAAAAAACACGCAGGCGCCCCCATAGCAAATGCGTAATCGAACCACCCTGATCTAAAAATCTTTGATCTCCCGTAGAAAGTCCAAAGTGGAGCTGTTTAGCTCCATATAAAGCTGCGGCAGTGGATAATCCAATAATAACAATTAAAAACTTGTTCAGATCTTTATTTGTTCTCAAAGCCAAGAGTGAAAGTGTTACGATTAACAAAGGTATTAATGCAACCGGTACAATCTCCCTCAACCAACCGTCTACACTAGCCCCCGCTGGATTAAAAACTTCTAAAATACAAATTATGAACCACGCTAATATAATATAAAACAAATCGCTTCGTAACCCTTCCCAATCCTGGCTGGATGGTTTGAAAATAGTGAGGAAAAGTCCAAACAGTGGCAGGGATAATGCAATGATATCCGCAGGTAAATCCAGGTTTAATTGCCTTGTAAATAACTTAACAATAAATGCATAAATAAGTGATAAAAAAAGGATTGATTTAGGATTCATAAGCGAATAAGGTATAAAACAATTAAGAACTTACTGTTTATTAAACAGTCTAAGTATCTTTATACTCACTTAATTTAATTTTATTTAATACCCATCCCATAAATCCAGGTTGATGCTTGATAAAACTTACAAAATCCTTGTCCCTATCAGTTAAAGCCCTTCCGGCTTCAAATACAGCTATATTTTTCTCAGTAAATGACAGCCATTCTTTTGCAAGGTTAATATCAGATAAACTGTTGACATCTATAATAACCAAATCGAATTCATTTTTTAGTATCTCAAAACCTGCTTTTAAACTTTTCTCATTCTGAGATTCCAAAAGCGAGTAGCTTTCATCACTTTTGCTCAAAATAGTAATCAGATCTTCAGTCACCACTTCTTTCTTTACTAAAAAAGATTCGAAATTTTGACCTTTTACTAACTCTTTGGTATTCGCTTTATCAATAAAATTCGGCTCTTCCCCGATTAATAGAATTTTCTTACCCGTCATTGCAAAGGCATATGCCAAATTATAGGCCAGAAATGTCTTACCCTCTCCATCTGTCAGGCTGGTAATACCTACAATATTACTGGAATCTGCAGTTAATGTATTGTTTATTTCAAAACGCAATGACCTTAATAAGTTCTTATAGGCAGCATAATCAGCATTATTTTTGTCTTTCCAGATATTTCTAATGCTTCTATCAGGAGTAGTAATATAACTCAAACTTCCCAGTACTTTAGATTTTGTTGCTGAAGACAGTTGCGAGGAGGTATTGATAGAATGATCACTCAAGAATATCACGACAAGAACCATTACACATAAAAAAAGACTCCCTATTCCCGCCATCGCCAGGAATAATATTTTCTTTGAAGGTTCAGGTAAGCCTGGAAGACCATACTCTTCAATATTCAATCTTAACCCTATATTCTGATCAGTTTTAGTTTGATTGAATCTATTCAAAGCATCAGTATATTCCTTGGTAGCAACATCAGCATCACGCATATAGTTTTGTATTCCGGCATCGAAAGGAACCATTGCATAATATTTACCTTTGGCTTCTGCCAATTCGCTGTCAATAGAGCGCATGCTTCCATTTAATTGTGCCAATGTAGTTTCAAGTCCATATTTTTGCTGGAGAAAATTCTGTCTAGATATCTGAGGATCAACTATATATTTATCTGAATTTAAAGTTGTTAATGAACTTTTAATGGAAACTAAAGAATCAACTTTTCTTTTATCCGACTGCTTAAATCCTCCATCAACATACCTCTTATTTGCTAACTCTAATTGGTTATTTATGTTAATTATTCTTGCATTATCTTCTATAGCAGCCCCACCTAAATCAGTATTACCACTCTTCAACTTACTTTCAATCGCATTAATAGTATTTTGTGTAGATTGTATCTGACGAATAACTTCGGCTTTTCTATTTTCAGCCTGTGTAATCTGTTGATATACCAATTCTGATTGCTTATCTATATTTAATACTCCGTTTTTCATTTTAAATTCTTTCAACGCAATATTTTTAGCATTCATTTCTTCTTCCTTTCTTTTCAGATCGGCATTGAGTATTTCAATAGAATTATTTTGATTAAAGTTCACTTCTGAGCTGAAATTTTTGATAAATTCCGTTGCTAATGTATTTACTGCATAGGCAGATAAATCAGGGCTATCAGAAACAAATTTAATGTCAACATAATCGCTGTTATCAACATGTGTTACTTCTATACTTTCACTCAGTGCATACTCACCGTATCCCATAGAATTCACAATATCAAATAAATTATACTTTCCTTTCCGATCTGCCAGTGTAAGCGGTATTTTATTAAATAGCCGCTCTTTGTAAATTTGAATAACCTCTTGCCTCTCGTTAGCAGTTAAAGAATCAACTTTTTCATTGTATTTTCTAAAGCTCTTTCTTGGATCAGACAAATCATGAATAATTAAATTGTATGAAAGTATATTTAACATCTTCTTCATCTTCATCTTCTCCATGATTGTCGTAAATTGCTGACTTATTTTAAAAAAGTCAGTGTTTTGTTCTGTAACCTGTTTCGACTGATCCAACAATCCAGTGGAAATCTTAGCGTTAGAACTATACTGTTTCGGTAAGTTTTTAACAAAATAATAAGTCGTTGCCACAGCGATTACAGGAACCAATATCAGAAATAACTTATACCTATATAAAAGCTTTAAAAACCGTTTAATATCCATATTTATATTCGTAGAACCTATTTAATCTCTTCTAGTTTTTTACCTATTATTTCTTCTAAAGCATCTTTTGTTTTTAAATAACTAACTTCAGATTCAATTTTTGATGAATTCGCACCAGCTAGAGCAACTCTTGATTGATTGTAAACGTCAAGTGTAACCTCACCCTTTTCAAATTTATATTTTAAATTTTCTGCAACGTTTTTACCGTCTTGAACCACTTGAGAATTAATTTTTAGTTGATTCAACTGCTGTATATAATCATAATATCTCGCTTTAACTTCATTAGCTAACGTTCTATCGTAATCTTTCATTTCTAATTGAGCTATTTTATAATCAATTTTAGCTTTCTTAATTAGAAATGGCCGCTGCAAAAGAGAACCTAAACTTACATTTATGCCAAGTTGAAAACCATTAACGATATAGGGGTTATTAGCATCAATCGCAGACTTACTCTGTGGGCGCCAAAAATAAGAAGCACCAACCATATCCAGATATCCTAATGTGGTTATAGGAATATCTGCTTTAGCCTTTTCAGCGTTTAATCCAAGAATTTGTCTTTTAATTAAGTTTTCTTTTGCCGCCTGAATGTATTTTTCCAAAGTGGAATAATTTATTTCAGCAAGTATAGATTCTTGGGCAGATGATTTAAAACCAAAAGCACACATCAAAACTATAATTAATAGTGATACATTTTTCATTTACTTAAATTTTAGTTGAGTATTAATTAATAATTACAAATTTATTTGTTCCGAGGAACTATCTTAAATATCCTTTTTAAACTTGTTCTTTCTGTATCAACGCAGGTATGGTTTTCATAATAATTTTTAGATCCAGCAAAATGGAATAATTAGCCGCATAATAATTATCCAGTTCCTTCCTTTCCGTTTCAGACATATCCTTTTTTCCCCGCTTGCTGATCTGCCACAAACCTGTTAAGCCTGCTGGGCCTAAAAATCTCGTAGACCATTCGTTAGTGGTCAGTTGCTCTGCTTCATAAAGTGGCAGTGGCCGGTTACCTACTAAAGACATATCCCCGATAAATACGTTGATCAGTTGCGGCAGTTCATCTATACTGGTCCTTCTTAAAAAAGAGCCCAATTTTGTGATCCTCGGATCATCTTTAAATTTCACAAAAGCAGCTTTACCATTTTTACTATTTGACTCACTGGCATATTGGTTCAGTTCGGCAATCGACGCAATCATCTGATCGGCATCGCTGCGCATCGACCTGAATTTATAAAAATCGAAGATCCTGTACCCCGCGCCTACCCGCTTACTTCTATATATCACTTCCCCCTTTGATTCCAATTTGATCAAAATTGCCACAACGATAAAAATTGGGGTTAAGAACAATAAGGCACATCCGGAAGCCAAAAGATCAAAAATACGTTTGGTCATTGGAATCTGGTACTCCACATCCATTTGTTTGGAGAGTTCTAAAAGTTTTGGTTTAATTAACTTAAATTTAATGAGAAAATTAAGTCTTTCATAAAAATCTTCAACTGGAAAAGGGTAAGTATAATAATCGTTCACCTGCAATTCCAGCGCTTTTTTTCGCCAGCCCTTATCCTCTTTAATGCCCAGGAGCACAATGACCAAACCATGAAGCAGCGGGTTTTTCTTAATATATTTAACCTGTTCAAAACAATCTTTATTGTCATCCACCTCTATTAAGATAATGTCCGGCAAACTTAACAGAGACTGGTTATCCAAATGCTTCTTAAAATCATCAGGATTATCTAAATGCTCTATATTGAAATTCGAATCAAAATCTTCAAACACTACACTTTTAAGCAGTTTACCAAAATAAACGATCTTTGCATTGATCTCCGGCCTGTTAATAGTAGCTGTTATCATCATGAGAGGAGTTGTGTGATGTGAGACTTTAAAATGGTAGGATTAAAAGGTTTCTCCACAAACCGGTCTATTTTAAAGGGCATTTCTTTTACTTTATCCTCCAGATCTTCTGCTCCTGAAAGCAGAATAACCGGGGTATTTCTATAAAAACCACTGATTTTAAGGTTTTTGATTAATGTACTTCCGTCAAAATAAGGCATCATCAGGTCAGATATAATTAAATCAGGATCATTTCCCTCTTCCAACCACGCTATCGCTTCAATCCCGCTTGTTTTAATAACCAATGTATAAGTGGATGACAATATAAAGTTCAACAATTTGAGTATGCTTGGTTCATCGTCAACAACTAATATAATTTTTTTAACGCCGTCCTTACTCTCCATGGCTTATAAAGCAATTTTTTGGTTTATTAAAATTAAGTCAAACGTAAACAAATAATTTCAACTAACTTATTTTATTAAAGGTTTTTATCCTAATTATTTTTTTTATTTAAGCTGAGCGTAAAAATAGCATTTTCTTATAAAAAGAATCAATAAATTTATGAATATTGGTGTAGGCAGGACATAGCTCCCCCCTATTGGACATTTAACCAACACTCCAAACTCGCTTTTTTCGTTAAATTTACTTGGCTTTAATCGTGAAAATTCCCTCCCGAACCTCGCCTTCCTTACAGGAATTGAGCTCGTTGGAGACTACCCGCCCATCAGAATCGATCACCATTAACCGGATACCCTGGGCTTCTAAAGACTTCACCTGGGTTTTAAGATTAAAATCTGTTACATAAAAGAAAGGTATATCTTCACTACCATCTTTTACGTTTACGTTATAATCTTTATTCTGAACAGAATAACTTACCTGACAATCGTTACATTCCACTCTTAATATTCCTTTGTTGTTCAGCACAACATTAGATAAGTCGTCAGTGAGGGATTCCTTTTTACAACTGCAAAAGGACAAAATGAGAAGAATCAATAGGGTTGAGATTTTCATTTTTATTACTTTTTCAGAAATACTAAGAGAAAAAATCAGGCCATGAACCAGAATAAGTAAATATGCAGCTCAATTTAGCGCCATATCATCGAATTACCGGCAATTTTGCCTAAAAAAGCAACAATACAAAGCATAACTGCGGTGGAAACGCTGCTTCCCCATTCAAAAACAAACTCCTCAACTTTCCTCAAATCGGGGAATTTAATCAACACTACAAAGCAAATATTTAACAAAAATTCAATTTAATTGCGAATCCCGGTCCCTTAAAAAGCCTGTTTTCTTTTATAAATTAAATATTTCTTTTTTTTCCGGTAAAAAATATCCACACAAATCAGGTAACAAAATACTTATAATGAGTATATTAGCAAAATAAATATGGAAACACCACCAAACGAACCTGGTAAAATGTTTTTTTGTAAGTTTTGCTTATTGAAATGTCATATAAATAACTATTTTTACTCTGTTGTTGAGAACAGCTTATCAGCAGCCATTTTCATATGAAATACACACCTCTTCCCGAAAATGAGAAAGAACGATTAAGGGTATTACACAACTCTCAGGTATTTGACCCCGCGTATGAGGCCCACTTCGAACGCATTACTGAAGTAGCTTCTTCTACATGTGACACCTCAATTGCATTTATTACCCTGATAGACCAGAATAAACAATGGTACAGATCAAACAAGATCTTCACTGCAGAAGAAATTGCGATTGAAAATGAATTTTATCGTCAAACTATAAATTCTCCCGGAATCCTGGAAATTACCGATCCGGCAAGTGACATCAGGTTTAAGATAAATACCAGCCACCAGTACATTAAAATCAATTATTATGCAGGTATTCCATTAATTGATTCCATCGGGAACATTATTGGTGCCTTGTCTGTATTTGATACGAGACCTAAAGAAGTACTTACCTCTAAGCAAAGAAGGATACTGGAGCTGCTTTCTATCGAAATCATTTCCCTGGTTAATGAGATCAAGAATAAAAAAGAATTAAACCACTTTTTAAAACTCTATAAGTCTTCACATGATCTCATTTGTGAAGCGGACACCGATGGTCAGTTAAAACGTGTAAACCCGGCTTTCGCAACAGCACTTGGCTGGCAGGAACAAGACCTGCTCGGCAGTTCCTTTTACAATTTCATTCATCCTTACGATTTGCAATCTACGAGTGATGAGTTAAAAAAGCTAAGTTCATTAAAGAATGCGGTAAACTTTACCAATCGTTTTAAAACGAAAAAAGGAGAATACAGAACCCTACAATGGAGTGCAACTACAGAAGTAGATTCTCAGCGGATACTGGCGATTGCCAGGGACATTACCAGAGATAAAAATCTTCAGCAAAAAATCCTGACCAACGAGAGTAAGCTCAGGTCATATGTAGAAAATGCGCAGGGTTTTATGTTTACCCATGACCTGTCAGGTAATTTCTTATTCATCAATAATAACGGGGCACAGCATTTAGGCTATACCAAACAGGAAATGCAAAGTATGAGCCTGTATGATCTGATTCCTAAAGACCACCATTCTGCCATTAACGATTACCTTAAAGAAATCAAAGTTAAAGGAAAAGCAGAGGGCCTGATGGCAACCACGCACAAAAAAGGCAACGATATCTTATGGATATTTAACTGTGTACTGGAAAATTCAGCATCAAGCAAACCCTATGTGATTTGCAATTCCATAGACATAACCGAAAGACATAACCTGGTAAAGGAGTTAAAAAACCGGAACCAAAAACTTGAGCAGGCAAACCATATTGCCCGTTTAGGGAATTGGGAATTGCACCTGGTTGAACAAAAACTGGTCTGGTCTGATATTACCCGTCAGATATTTGAAGTAGGACATGACTTTGACCCGAGCCTGGAAAGCGAACTGTTATACTATAAACCAGGGGCTACCAGAGAGAACAGGTTCAATGCGCTTAACGCGGCAGTATTACATGGGAACAGCTGGGACCTGGAATTAGAGCTGCTCACCGCAAAAGGAAATCAAATCTGGATCCGTTCCATTGGCGTCCCTGAATTTCTGGAAGGCAGGTGTTATAAAATACGGGGTACCATTCAGGACATCACCAAAATTAAGCGCATGGAAGCGAACTTAATTTCTGCAAAAGAAGATGCTGAATTAGCCAACAAAGCCAAATCAGAATTTCTGGCCAACATGAGCCATGAAATCAGGACACCACTGAACGGCATTATTGGATTTACCGACCTCCTGATCAAGACACAACTTAACGAGACCCAGCAACAATACCTGTCTATAGTTACACAGTCTGGAAACGCCTTGTTAAATACCATCAATGATATTCTAGATTTCTCCAAAATTGAAGCCGGTAAATTAGAGATGAACTGGTCCAAGTTCAATCTTTATGAAATGGCAGAGGAATCTGCAGATGTCATCAAATACCAGGTACAAAGCAAAGGACTCGAAATGCTGCTGAATATTTCAGCAGACCTGCCTAAATACATCTGGGCAGATGAACTCCGGCTGAAACAGATCCTGATCAATTTACTCGGTAATGCGGTAAAATTTACCGAAAGCGGTGAGATTGAACTGAAAGTAGAAGCCTTAACCAATCCGGAACTACCCGAAATCAAGTATCGTTTTTCTGTGCGGGATACCGGGATTGGCATTAACCCGGATAAAAAGCTGAAAATATTTGATGCATTTTCACAGGAAGATGCCTCTACCACAAAACGGTATGGAGGCACTGGATTAGGATTGACCATTTCTAATAAATTACTGGGACTGATGAACAGTCAGCTCCAGGTAGACAGTGTAATGGGCAAAGGAAGTGTATTTTATTTCGAAATTATCCTCCAGTCTGAACCGGGAGAATCGGTCGAGATCCAGAACCTGGATAAAATCAAGAATGTTCTTATTGTTGATGACAATAAGAACAACAGGCTGATCATCAATAAAATGTTATCACTGAAACAGATCAGATCAGTGGAAGCAGGAAGCGGCGCTGAAGCCATAAAACTGATTACCGGCGGCGAGAAGTTTGATGTGATCCTGATGGATTATCATATGCCTGATCTGGATGGCCTGGAAACCATAACAAAAATAAGAGAGGTACTGAAAGATTCTGATAAAGATCAGCCGATTGTTTTGTTGCACAGCTCTTCTGATGAAAGCATCATCAAGGCCTGTGAAAAATTAAATGTACATCATCGTCTGTTAAAGCCAATTAAGCTGAAAGATATGTACAGTTCATTGTATAGGGTAATCTCTAAAAAGAACGAAAAACAGAACGTGGTTGTTCAGGAATCAGAACGAATGGACGATGCCATCAATGTCCTGATCGCAGAAGACAACGCGGTTAATATGCTGCTGGCTAAAACCATTGTCAGACGAATCGCACCAAATGCGACGATACATGAGGCAAAGAATGGTCTCGAAGCACTGGAACTTTATAAAAGCACAAGTATTGATATCGTCCTGATGGACATTCAAATGCCGGAAATGAACGGCTATGAAGCGACGAAAAAGATCAGGGCAGTACAGCATAAGATCCACACCCCGATAATTGCCTTAACTGCGGGAAATGTTAAAGGAGAAAAAGAAAAATGTTTTGCTGCAGGAATGGATGATTTCATATCCAAACCCGTAGTGGCACATACCATTGCACTTTCCCTGAAAAAGTGGCTTAAAAACCCTACAGAAGATCCGCATAGCGACCTGTCTTTATCCCCATCAGCAAATTTGGATTATCATTTTAACATCGAGCTGCTTAAAGAATATGTAGGGGACGATGAAACTGTTTTAACAAAAGTATTGTCCTTACTCCGGACCGAACTGATGAATTTCGTGAAAGAATTTAAGGAGCATACCACAAATAAAGACCTCAGCAGGATACAGCAATTGGGTCAAAAAGTTTATGACACCGCTATTGTATCAGGATTAACGGCACTGGCTGTTATTGCGAAAAAAATAGGAGCAGTTACCGTCTACAACGAAACGGAGATCAACAGCTTGTTTTCGGAGGCCAGGGACGAAATAAAAACAGCCATAGGTTTGATTGTCAGATAATTTATTTTACATAAAAAAAGCCGGAACTGACGCTCCGGCTTTTTTTATCTAAAAATACTTTTTATTTAATTCTTGGGCTGCACCCGTCCTGATTTTCTATCCTGCCCTCTTCCGATCAGGTATCCGGTACCTGCACCTACAACACCTCCGATAATCGCTCCCCGGCCATCTTTTTTGTCAATCAGTACACCACCAAGCGCTCCGGCACCGGCACCGATCACAGCTCCTTTAGCAGCCTGGCTCCAGCCTTTTTTCTTTGCAGGAGCAGCCTCCTCATTACTATATTGTCTCGATGCAGCTTCATTTCGCTCAGACAGTAACAACATGCGTTTTTCTTCTTTTATCTGAGCCAACCTGGCCTCTTCTTTTTGCTTTTCTTTCTGCTGAACCTCAGCTTTCTTAAAACTGTCCAGTCTTAAACTATCCTTGATAGCGGCCACAGCTTTCTGTTTAATCAGCGCTTCCTCCTTAGCATTGTTTGTACATGCCGAAAGCATTAAACCCAATATGATTACCGAAAATAACTTTTTCATAACTGTCTTATTTAATTAATTATAGTATCTACTGAAAAAATGATGCCAAAGATCATTTATCTGCTAAAGAAGAATGACCAGGCCTTTCTTGGGTATCATTTTGATCATCCTCCCCATCCGGATTTCCTGAAATACGGTTATTGTCACTATTCAGATTGCCGTATGTCGCAGTTTCATCGGATGATCCGTCAGCATCCAGGCCAAGGTTTTCGTTAGGGTCATCACCCAAACCAGCTTTCTTGCCTATGCCATTACGTCTTCTATTTTTCAACACAAATACCTCCTTAAAGTTTAATAAATACTATGGTTAGATAACAATATCCCCCCAACTAAGTTTTAGATCATCAGGTCATTTTTCCTGAAAAAGCTACAAAAGCAGCCCTGTTTAACATTTTGATATTAAAGTTCAATTGATTATTTTCACAACGAAATATATAACATAATTATGCGTACAACAGGAAAAGTTAAATGGTTTAATTCTGCAAAGGGATTTGGATTTATAACTCCGGAAGATGGAGGAAAGGATATTTTCGTGCATTTTTCTGCAATTGCAGGTGATTCATTCAGGGAATTGAATGAAGGGGACAGTGTGGAGTTCGAATTGAATGATGGTAAAAAAGGTCCTGAAGCTCAAAATGTAACAGTACTTTAACTGGTAAATTTATGCTGTTCAAAAGGGGTTTGTTTAAACATAACCCCTTTTTCATTTTCAAAATATAAACAGAAATACCTTAATGGGCCAATCAACCGCTTCGGTTAAATTACAAACAGTAAGTATTTTAGGTTGCGGCTGGTACGGCCTCGAATTGGCTAAAGCCTTAGTTGCTAAAGGGTACACCGTAAAAGGATCCAGCACCACCGCTGAAAAGCTACCCCTACTGTCCAGCCACCAGATACAGCCTTTCTTAGTCAGTTTTGAACAAGAGGAAGAAAGCTATGACCCGCTCTTTTTTCAAACTGATGTATTGTTCATCTGTATCCCTCCTAAAAGAAGCAGCAGTCAGCAATCTGCTTACCTCCATAAAATCCAGCGGATTTGCAATGCCGCAACACTTCATAAAACCTCAAACCTGGTCTTCATCAGTTCAACATCCGTTTATGGCGATCACAATGAGGAGGTAACAGAAATCAGTATCCCGATACCCGAAACTGCTTCCGGCAATGCCATACTTGAAGCCGAAAATCTGCTAAAAAAACAAAGTGGTTTCCACTGTACCATTCTTCGTTTTGCAGGCCTGGTTGGTCCGGGCAGACATCCGGGAAGATTCTTTGCAGGAAAAAAGGAGCTGCCAAATGGCCAGGCACCCATTAACCTGATCCATTTAACAGACTGTATCGGCATTAGCCTGCAGCTCATTGAACAGCAGTTGTTTGGACATACCATCAATGCATGCTCACCGGATCATCCGGCTAAACAGGACTTTTACGTTGCAGCAACCCTAAACGCCGGATTGCCGCTTCCGGAATTTAAAAATGAACGCTTAAAATGGAAACTGATCTCCACCATCCATACACCTTTGTTAAATTATACGTATCAGCTGGCAAACTGGAAAAACTGGCTTAATGAAGACAACTTATTATAAAAAACCGTAAAATAAATAGATGAAACTGACAATATTAGGTGCAGCACAGCAGGTAACCGGAAGTATGCACCTGTTACAACTGGATAAATACAACATCATCATAGACTGCGGACTTGATTATGAGAAAGAAACCTATCAAAACGAGAACCTCTATTTTCCGTTTAACCCTGCAGACATTGACCTGGTGGTATTGACCCATGCACACATAGACCATTCGGGAAATTTACCTACGCTTGTCCGGATGGGTTTTAACGGACAAATCCTTTGCACTCCTCCCACAGCAGAACTGACTGAGTTACTTTTACTGGATTCGGTTCATATTTTTCTAAGCAAACAAAACAAACGCTCCAGGAGCAAAAGAAGTAGACCGGGCCCGGAACCATTATACCTTGAAAAGCATGTAAAAGATACGCTGGAGCGCTTTGTAACCATCAGCTTCCATAAAGAATTCCGCATCAGCGAACAGCTGTCCCTTACATTTATTCCAGTAGGACATTTATTAGGAGCAGCTGCAGTGGTATTAAGCGTTCATGAAAACGGAACAACAAAGAAGATTGCTTTCACAGGGGATATAGGGCGAAAAAACTATCCTTTACTCATCGATCCTCAGCCCCTGCCCCCTGTTGATTACCTGGTTTGTGAATCTACATACGGAGGCCGCCTGCACAGCACAGAAAGCACACTGGAGCAAAAACTCATCGAAACGATTACAGAATCCTGCATCAAATTTCCAGGCCGTCTGATCATTCCTGCATTCAGTATCGGCAGAACCCAGTCTTTGGCCTATGCCCTGAATAAAATATTCAGCAAAGGCTTACTTCCCTCCGTAAAAGTATTCATCGACAGCCCGCTGGCCAGTTCAGCTACGGAAATTTATACCAGATACCGCGACCTGATGAACGATGAAGCCAAAGCATTCTATGGTGATGCGCAAAATGCTGATTTTAAAGAGCTTTCATTTGTAAACGACAAACGTGAAAGCGTATCCGTATCCAATTACCACGAACCCTGCATCATCATATCCTCGGCAGGAATGCTGGAGGGCGGGCGTATCCAGGACCACCTCTATTATAACATACAAAATTATTATTGTACCATACTTTTTATCGGGTATTGTGCCAAAGGCACACTCGGAAACCGGCTTTTAAGGGGAGATCCGATCATCAGGCTGAGAAACCGTGACCTTATGGTATACGCCACCATCAAACAAACTGATCTGCTGAGCGGCCATGGCGATCATCAGGACCTGATGAATACCATCAGACAACAGGAACCCGCTCAACTGAAACAGGTTTTTCTGGTACACGGAGAAACCAGCAGCATCCAGGCATTGGCCGATGCTTTACTGCAGGAAGATTATCGGGTGACCATTCCGCAAAAGGGACAGCTTTTTGAGTTATAACCCCTCAGCTACGGATTAAAATTGTAGCAAATACTATACATATTTTTTGATATCCAGCCCATGCAGCTTCTTTTTCCGGCCAGCACAGGCCTCCGATTAAACTACTGATTTTGAATATCTTCCCAATTATTAACGGAGAAAATACGCTTTGGCAAGGTTATTACAAGCAGGTAAGCATCTGGCAATAAACCGGATTAAAAATAGCTAAATTACAGTAATATGAACTCAAAAATTACAAAAACAGCCTTGATGCTGTCCCTGATGGGGTTATCATCGCAATTATTTGCACAAGACTCTGGCAGATTTTCAGAGAAAACTTTTCGCACCTGGTCTGTAGGTGTTCATGGAGGAGTATTGAGCCAAAATACGATATTTAATGGTAAAGAGCGTGATTTCCAAACTGCTAAAGAAAGTATTGGTTACGGCGCCTTCATTAAAAAACAAATCTTCCCGTCATTAGGCATCCAGGCCGATTTCTTAAGAGGAGAAGTTGAAGGTTTAAGGTACAATACCAATGCGCTTAATGCAAATGGTGATGTAATCTATGATGGCAACTCCAGCTATAAAACAAAAATCGAATGGTCAGCTGCCCTAACCGCAGTTTATAACATCGCCAACATCAGCATCAACAACGAAAATGCGGTATTGATCCCTTACGTTAAAGCCGGTGCCGGTTACATGATAGCGGGTGCAACAACCACTAACGTTCCATTGTCTGCAAACGAAGGCTATGAAGAAAGATGGTTTGTACCAGTTGGTGCTGGTTTTAAACTGGGTGTTGCTAAAGGCATTAACGTTGACTTAGGTTACGATGTGAACTTTGTTAAATCCGACAAATTTGACGGTTTTAACAATGGAGGCAAAAACGACAAATTCTCTTACGGTCACGTAGGTTTAGAATTTGCCCTGGGAAACAAAGAAAAGCCTCAGTTACAAAACTACAGCTCTTTAGCTAACCTGCGCAACCAAACAAAAGAAGAGTCTGATGAGCTGAGAAGAGCTTTATCAACTGCAGAGCAAAATGCAGCCAGGGATAGAGAGCAATACGCCAAAGACATGGGAGATGAAGACAACGATGGTGTAGCCAACAAATTCGACAAATGCCCTGGAACAGGATCAGGTACTGTTGTTGATGGTTCAGGTTGTCCGATCAAAGTTCAGCGTGAAGTGATCAAAGAAACTAAGGTGGTGGTAACAGAAGCTGACCGTAAAGTAGTAGATGAAGCCATTAAAAACCTTGAATTTGATTTAGGTAAAGCTACGATCCGTTCTACTTCTTATTCCACCCTAAATAAGGTAGCTGCTTTATTAATCGAGAAAAACTTCAGCTTAAAATTAGCCGGACATACCGACAATACAGGTTCTATGGCTTTAAACCTGCGTTTATCTAAAGAAAGGGCAGAATCGATCAAAGCTTACCTGGTATCGCAGGGTGCAAATGCTTCACGTATCGAAGCAACAGGTTACGGTCCAAACCAACCTATTGCCTCCAATAAAACTGCCGACGGTCGTCAGAAAAACCGCAGGGTAGAATTTACCTTATACTAGTATCAAAACATAAATGAACAAAAACGGCCAGGCAATATGCCTGGCCGTTTTTGTTTGCGGTCATCCCCCGGATTAAGGCGCTTTAACTTCCTGCTTTTCCTTAGGTACAAATACCAGGGAAGCAATGACCGATAAGATCAGCACCCCGCCTACTATGGATAAAGACAAAGGAGAAGAGATGTGATAAAAAGGTGCAATTACCATTTTAACCCCGATAAAAGCCAGTATAATCGCCAAACCATACTTTAACAGGCTAAACATATGGATAAAGTTAGCCAGTAAAAAATAAAGCGCTCTTAAACCCAAAATGGCAAAGATATTTGAAGTATACAGGATCAAAGGATCATCAGGTGCAATCGCAAAAATTGCAGGGATAGAATCCACCGCAAACAATAAATCGGTAAATTCAATTACCGCAACCACTACCAGTAAAGGTGTAGCCAGCCTCACTCCGTTTTCTACGGTAAAAAATTTAGCCCCGTCAAACTCCTTGCTTACTTTAAAGAACTTATAGATCACCCTCGCACCCGGACTTTTACTGAAATCCTTCTCCTCATCATCGTCCTCACCGGCAAACCAGGACTTGATCCCGGCATAAATCAGGAACAGGCCAAAGATCAACAGTACAATATTAATTTTGACCAGGTAACCAAAAACAGTCATTTCAGGCAAATAAGTCAGGTTAATGAGGCCTACGCCTGCAAAAATGAAAATTGCCCGGAACAGCAGCGCACCGATGATACCCCAGAACAACACCTTATGGTGCAACTCTTTAGGTACATTGAAAAAACCGAACACCAGGATAAACACAAAAAGGTTATCCACAGACAGGGCCTTTTCTATCCAGTACGCAGACTGGAACTGTGTAAACTTCTCAAAACCTGAAGTCAGGTAAATTACCCCGCTAAAGATCATCGACAAACTAATCCAGACCACAGACCATATGGCTGCCTCTTTACTACTCACCGCATGAACCTTTTTGTTAAAAACACCCAGATCCAGCAGGAGCATTACCACTACCACAATTGCAAACCCGATGATCACACCGGGATGATTAATCATATTATCCATTTTATATTCTAATTTTTAAATTTATCTGTGTGATCATTGGTGATAAAAATGCTAAAAAAGATCAGTTTTGAGCATCATTTTTAAAATATTGGCCTGTACATCAAAATTGTTCAGGTGATTCAAAAAGTCAATATCAGAGATCTTAATGTAATTCTCTTCCAGCAATTTAGTGATCTCTAAAGGAATATAGGTTTTGGCCGTAGCCGCACTACTTTCCAGTTTATCATTTTTATAAGCCAGTTCCTGTATCAGTCTGTCCTTTTCAGACAGATTGTTGTCCAGGTCTACCCCTTTCAGTTGCTCCGGCTCACAAAACAAGAACAGGTTCCTGCTGGGGAAGAATAAAAAGTAACGGTCCAGGTCTATAAACTTATAAACCTCAACAATCAGCTGCCCCGATTTCAAACCATAGAAAAACTCCGTCCTGAAGTCCTGCCTGCACAACAGGCCCATTAATTTCCGCTCAATACTGGCATGTACATCCACATACATTTCATCAGGTTGATAACCGATCAGTTCCGACAGCTGGGCTGTCGAAATATCGTGATAAAAATCCCTGGCATACCTGGCGCTGAAGGTATTGATATTTTTGGCAAAAGGAAATTCTTCTGTATGGTCAGAAAGTACTTCAAACAGCTTTCTTAAGGATAAATTGATCTTTAAAGATTGCTTCTGTTTATCCAGGTTAAAACTCTTTTCCGTATATACCGCACTGCCAACCTTATCCATCAACTCCCTGTTTAACTGAATTTCATCATAGATCAGGGTAACATTTTTCTCGTTGCTCTTTTTAATTTTCCTCAGCAGCTCGATCAGGCTGGCTGTGAACTGTACGTGGAACAGCTCCAGCTTATCTATATCCAGCTCTTCATTATTGGCAAAAAGCTGGTGGATCACCCTACTCCGTAAATAAATTTTATAGACCGTTTCCTCCTGAAAAAAAGCAGAGAGCAGCTGCAAACGGCTGATCTCTGCCTCGGATTCCTTTAAAATATTTACACGTCGTTCATCCATTGTTAAAATTAATTAACCCGGGTAACGTTTTTCTTCAGTTCTGATTCTAAGGTTTTCAATTCACCGTCCAGTATTTTTCTGCTTTGCGCACCGTCCTCATGGATTTTCTTCACCTCGTTTAAGGTTTCTATCAATGCAGAAGTAGTCATTTTAAGCGTATCTAAAGAAACAATGGTTTTTTCATTTTCTTTCGCTACGTCAATGCTGTTCTGTTTCAGCATCTGCGCATTTTTCTGCAAAATGGTATTGGTGGTATCAGAAACCTTTTTCTGCATCTCAACATTGGCCTTTTGCCTTTGCAGGGCAACCGCAATCGTCAGCTGGTTTTTCCATACCGGTATCGTAGTAGACACAATAGACTGTGCCTTTTCGGCAATAGAGGTATTGTTATTCTGCACCACACGGATCTGGGCCAAGGACTGCAGCATAATGAACCGGACGATTTTCATATCTGCCAGGCGCTTGTCCAGCCTGCTGATAAAATCGCGCAGGTCTGCAATTTCATAATCCTGATAATCGGCGGGCCGGCCTTCCATTTCTGCAAGCTGAAGGCTCAGCTCATTAAATTTAAGCTGACCGGAAATGATCAGTTCCTCCATCTGGTGGATATAGCCCACATTGCTGTCAAACATCGTCTGCAGGGAGCTGTTGTCCTTAATGGAATTTAAGCGGCCTGCTTTGATCTTATTGGTGATCTTGTCCACATTGTTCACCACCACATCATATTTCTGGAATAGCTTTTTAACATCTACCACCAGATTTTTCAGAAAAGGGATCTTTGAAATAAAGGATTTAAACCCGCTTTGCTCCAACTCACCTACGTCAATATAATTCAGTTCGGTAAGCAATTCATTGATCAGACCACCCACCTCGCCACTGTTGTAGGTACGTACAGACGACAAGAAATCATTACTGTATTTCTCCATAGAATTCTGGGCATCTGCACCATAATTCAGGATAGAATTGACATCAGACGGGACCAATGATTTGCCCATCTCCTTGTATTTCTGTTCGTCGGCAGTACTCAGCACGGCCAGGTCCACATTGCCGTCCTTGTCAATTTTTGCAGGACTAAGGTTTTGTGTTTCGTTCGGATTAGTTTCCATTTTTATTCAGATAAAGCTAAAGCGCCTATAAATAACTTTGAGTTACGGTTTTTACCGTTTCTTCCAGTTTCTTGTCCTTGGTCGGTTCGCCAATTGCATTGAACTTCCAATCCCCGTTTTTCTTATAAAACACCCCCATTACCATCGAAACATGACCGGCAAAATTAGAGCCGTTCGCAATGTCATAGGTAGCAAATACCTCATTCACACGTTTGGGAGTTCCTTCATAAATTCTGATCGAAGCAAAAGGAATGGTTCCAAAATCATGTCCCCTAAAGCTGTTCAATACAAAAGCCACATAATTTACAGCAGGGTTCAATCTGGAAAAATCAAGGGTGATCACCTCATTGTCCAGGCCGTCATCCCCACCCATATCTCCTGTCAGATCATCGCCACTGTGTTTTACTGAACCGTCTTTTGAGCCCAGGTTACCAAAATAAACCACCTCGGCCAATTCTTTGTTTTCATTGTAAAGGGCACAGCTGGCATCCAGGTCAACCGCTTCTTTGCTTTTGCCAAAGCCAAACATTCCTTTTTTCTCTATTGCACCCCAGTTGATCCCGACACAGATGCTTTGAAGCTTGCTGCCGTTACTTTTTTCCAGGCTGATGCGCTGTCCTTTTTGAAGATTGATTGCCATAATTTCTTATTGATATTTATTTAAATAATCCTGTAAACCACCTTTCATGCCCATTCCTACAGCTTCAAATTTCCATTTTCCATCACGTTTATAGATCCTGCCAAATTCAACTGCGGTTTCGATCGAAAAGTCTTCTTCCAGCTCGTATTTAAGCAATACTTCATTGGTTACCGCATCAAAAATACGTACGAATGAATTCCTTACCTGACCAAAATTCTGTCTCCTGCTTTCCGCATCATGAATGGTAACCACCACACAAATCTCAGCAACCGCAGCACCAGCTAAAGTCAGGTCAACTTTAATCTGCTCATCATCTCCGTCACCATCACCCGTTAAGTTATCACCGGTATGTTCAACAGCTCCGTCCGGCGATTTCAGGTTGTTATAAAAAACCAGGTGTTCATCAGATACCAGTTTTTTATTGTCGTTCAGCATAAACACAGAAGCATCCAGGTCAAAAGCAGTTCCCGTAGTAGAGCTGTTGGTATCCCATCCCAAACCAATGGTGAATTTGGGCGCATCAATATTTTCTCTTTGCCCTTTTTGTAAGTTAATGGCCATAATTAGATCAATTTATAGTTTTTGTTATTTATGTAGTTCTTTAAAAAATTCAAATTTCTGGAATAGCAATCAATGGTATGGTAACTATTACCTAACGACAGATGATACAGGTTATATATAAAATCTTCCGTTTGCCGCTCAAGAAATAAAGAGAAGCTGTTAAAATCGCAATTTAGGATATATTTAACAATCCTGGTATTAAAACAAAAATTACCGCTTCTGATGATCTCATCCAGGTCAAAAATAGACCTGACCTTATGATAGTTCAGGTAATTTTCTACATTCGGATGCACGTCCTGGTTGACCAGCTCTGCAAAATAAAGCATGTAAATCTCATTTTTCAGTTCATATTCCTTCACCATTTTAAGGATCATCTTTTCATGGCTGCCAGTGATCTTGATATCGTCCAGAAAGAAAAGCACCTTATCCTTTAAAAAATCCTTATCAATATGAAAAGAATCGTTACCAATCAGTTTAATTCTGTCCTCAGCACTCAAAGCCCCATAATCATCTTTATAAGTAATCGTCCTGTGCACCTTAGCTTCCTGAACAACCATTCGCCCGTTTTCTACCAGCCAGTGGTTAAGCTGGTAAACAAAATAATTCTTCATGGCAAAAGTAGCTGTAGGGATAAAACAGTACGGACTGGAGATCACTACAATCTGCTCAGACAGCAGGTTATCTTCCAGAAAATCCTTTATAAAGCCATCCGCCAGGTCTTTACCAAACTTCTTAGCCACCAGGTCATCCCCAAATTTAAACTGGCTGTAATCGTCAGCACTAAACCCAAAGCTGGTAGTATGGTGTATTTTATGTAAGGAATAAGTATATGGGATCATAAAAGCAAATGGCTTATAGATAAATGATTTGAGTTAATTTGCAAACTGCTGATGCCAACTGTTTCTGCACCTTTTACATCTGCGAGCGGGTTGTCCCCTATGTGTATGATGTCCTGTAAATTCAATTCCGGATGCCTGTTTTTGTCGATGGAGTCCAGCATCAGCTGAAAAAACTGCCGGTTAGGTTTGGAAAGCCTGACCTCATCAGAATACAGCTGAAAATCCAGTAACTGATCCAGTTCAAGCGCATTCAGGATTTTTCTGAGTGTTCTTCCTTTAATAAAACCGGTGTTGCTCAGCAAGCTGGTTGTACTTAATCCCGATTCCTTTATCCGCCGCAATACCCCGGCACTTTCCCCGCAATAAACTTCGGGCAGATATTTAAACACCAGGGCCTCCATTTCACGGTACAGTTCATCCACATCCACACCTTGAAAATCTGTCGAATAATTATTCAGGATACTGATCACCATCAGGTACATCTCTTCTGCATCAATATTTTTTCCGGTTTTCTCATTAATGCTGTTCACCATCAGGTCTACCTGCCTGAACACCAGGCTAACTTCTTCAAAACTCTTTTTTGCCGCATTAAAATTGGTATAAAAATACTTTGCCCTTTCCGTTTTAAAAGCCGGATTAGATTTGATCAGTGTTAACCAGAGGTCGAAAGAATAATGTTTATATAAAGGCATTTGTTGAGCGTGTTTTTTTAAGTTTTGACGCATTTCAAACCCTAATGTTACAAATTTAGGGTTACAGTCCGAAATTTAATTTATAAAAACAGCCCTTTAACCCACCTTATCTAAGGATTTCCTGTCATTTAAGGTTGCTGCTTTATATTTACTGGGCGTAAGGCCTGTAACCGCTTTAAACTGGGTTGATAAATGTGCACTACTGCTATACCCCATTTTGTAGGCGATCTCATTCAGGTTTAACTCCCCATATTCCAATAGCTCCTTCACCTTCTCGATTTTTTGCTGGATGATATATTTTTCAATGGTGAGGCCCTCGGCATCCGAAAACTGCCTGCTTAAATAAGTATAATCCTTATTCAGCTTATCTGCAATCAGCTGGGTCATGCTCTGATGTACTTCGTTCAGCTCAGAATAATGGACCAGATCGATCACCTGAGTTTTGATCTGTTCTACCAGCTGGTCTTTTTCCTTGTCCATCAGTTCAAAGCCTAAACCAGCCAGATCGGAACCGATGTCCTGAAGCTGACTTACACTGGCTGCCGGTTCGATTTCAATTTTCCCTAAGGAGATCTCCTTCACTTTAAACCCAAAATTTTCCAGTTGCTGTCTGACGATCAGGATGCAGCGGTCACAAACCATATTTTTCACATATAGCAACATAGGCAATCAAATTTATGTTGATCAAAATAGTACATACTTACAAATATAAGGCAATAATTGTACTGTTGATGTCATTAATCTTTGCTGGCCTGTAACCCGTTTATAGGGTAAGTTCCCCATATCAGCTTCATAACGGGTTCATGACGGCTCCATAACGGGTTCGCCTCGGCTAAAGCCGTTCTGAACAGGATATAAAGCTGTGATGATAGCATCATAGGCTATACTGCTCAGACAAACCAGATACCCGGATAAATTTTTTATTCAGGCGGCATAGGGGTAAGAGCCGATTTCGTTGTCCCAATTAAAACACGAAAAAAATGAGCTTTACATTTTACAAAATCAACACCCAATTACTGGCGCTTCAAACCCTGATCGCTTCGCTTTTGTTAATAGCAGGTATAAAATCCTTTGCGCAAAAAAAGGTACCCGGAAAAATCCACTTCGGCATCATCTATCCTTTAAGTACCAACGGAACACATGCTCCACTCGATACCAATAACCTGTCCATTCACCTGCTTGCCGGAATTTCCGCATCAGAACAAGGTGCATCTTTTGCGGGCCTTTCCAATATTGTCCGCAATGACACCAGGGGATTCCAGTTTGCAGGCTTCTCCAATCACATTGGCAAACAGGCCAATGGAGGGTTATTTGCCGGCTTTTTAAATACCTATGCAGGTGGCGAGGCAATTGCAATTGCCGGATTTAGCAATATAGCCAGCGGAGCTGTTAAAGGTGCGCAGTTTGCCGGCTTCGCCAACATCGCAAAAGCTGTAAACGGCGTTCAGTTCGCTGGGTTCGCAAATGTAGCCAAAACGGTAAAAGGCCCCCAGTTCGCGGGTTTCATCAACCTCAGTAAAAAAGATGCAGCGCTGCAGTTGGCGGGTTTTATGAATAAAGCTAAAGACGTGAAGGGTTCCCAGCTGGCGGGGTTTATCAATATTGCCGGAAAAGTTAAAGGTGCCCAGCTGGCCGGATTTATCAATGTAGCCGACAGCAGTGACTATCCCATAGGCATCATCAATATCATCAAAAATGGCGAAAAAGGCATTGGCATCAGTACCGATGAAACGCTGACTACCCTGCTTTCCTTCCGGTCCGGAGGAAAAGTACTTTACGGCATCATTGGTATCGGCTACAACTTTAAGAATACCGATGAAGTCTATGCGTTTGAAGCGGGCCTGGGTGCGCATTTGTTCCAATCCTCATCCTTCCGTTTAAATGCAGAAGTGGTAGGGACCGGCCTGGAAAGTTTCAAAGCCGGGGAATATTTTAAAACATCACTTCGGCTGATGCCCGCCTTCAAGATCAGTCCGAAAATTGAGATCTTCGGCGGCCCTTCCATCAATTACCTGAACACCAATACCTTTGAAGGGAGAGGCTTAAACAAAAGCTATATCTCCACCTGGGAAAACAGATGGGGCAATAACTTCCAGGCCCTGTACATTGGCTACGGCGGAGGTATACAATATCTTTTTTAACAAACAAGCAAGCAAACAAACATCAATTCCAATCAAAACACCATTATGAGAACTTTAATCCTACTTGCATTATCTGGCATTTTATTTACCAGCTGCACCAAAGACAAATTAACCGCCAGTGGCGATAAAATAACTGAAGAACGTTTTCCAGGCGATTTCAACGGAATCAACACCAGCGGATCGACTACCGTACAAATTACCTACGGCAGCGAATTCAAAGTTGTACTGGAAGGATCCAACAACCTGATCCCCTATTTCAAATCCAATGTGATTGGCAATACCCTGTACCTGGGTTACGAAAATGCAAGTGTTCAGCACGACGATGTAACCGCTTTTGTAACCCTGCCATCCATTAGAAAAGTTTCCATCAGCGGCAGCGGAAAAATTAACCTGCATGGCAATTTTCCGGCAACAAGCGATTTCAAGGTATCCATCAGCGGTTCCGGTGATGCAAGCGTACAGGATGCTTTTGATGCAGATGAAGTTTTGGTTAATCTGTCCGGCTCTGGTAAGGCTGATCTGCAGCAAGTAAACGCAAAAAAAGCTGAAGTCAGCATTTCCGGCAGCGGCGATGCCAGGGTAAGGGTGCAGGAAAAGTTAAAAGCCAGGGTCAGCGGAAGCGGTAAGGTTTATTACACAGGCAACGCCGATGTAGATGCAGATATCAGCGGATCAGGCAAAGTCATAAAGTTTTAATGCTCCAGGAATTTTGATCATCACAGCATGTTACAGGATCTAAAAAATAATGATGGCCTGAAAGAACTGTTGTTCTTCCTGTTTGCCAGCCCAGACAGAACCTTTAAACACAAGGCAGACAAAGCCTTACAGCCCTCCAAAACACCTACACCTATAGGTATGAGGCTGCTCAGAAGTCTGTTGATCATCATCACCATGCTCCTGCTGTTAAACCAGTTATTGTATGCGCAGCAAATTGAAGCCCGGCAGTTACCAACACCAAAAGGCAATAACCTGTTGTTCTTTCTGCAGCGTAATCCCGATGCGAATACCGTAGTTTACGAGCTGAATTACGAACACGACGGTACCTTATCCCCAAAAAATCCAATTAAAGGCTCATGGATCAGGTATGAAGAAGCACAGCAGTTTAAAGCGCTGACCCATATGGAAAAGAAATTTGCTTACGGCGTACAAAGCAAAGCCATTGGCGAAGATGAATATGAGATCAGGCTGGTAGCTTATAAAAAAATGCCCATGTACCTCAGGAAATCAGAAACTGATCAGAAATACCACATTTACATCAAAGATGAAGGTAAAAATCTATTGCTTAAACGGGTATTTGTAAGAGTAAAAGGCGGCAGTTTTTGGTTTCCAAAGGTACAGTATATAGATTTGATCACCATCAACAGCGCAACGGGAATAGAAATTTTAAAGAGAATAAGAACCTGAACTGATATATTTGAATAAGAATTAAGCACTTGAAGTTAAACAGCAGCACTCCGGTAAACCCACATCAGCTATACGATGACCAGGCTTTTGAGCAATTGTTCAAGACGCATTTTAAGGCTTTACATGCTTATGCCCTGGCCATCTTAAAAGATGAAGACACCGCAGAAGAAATTGTACAGCAAATGTTCTTAAAGTTTTGGGAGAAAAGAACGCTCCTGAACATCCAGAGCTCCGTTAAAGCCTATCTCTATAAATGTGTTTACCACGATAGCCTGAACTTTTTAAAACACGAGAAAATTAAAACAAAATACCAGGATTTTGCCAGCTATACCATGAACAGCCACCACGAACCCGCCTCATCAAAAGTAGAAATGACCGAACTGGAGTACCGGATCGCCGAGGCACTGAACGAATTGCCGGAGCAATGCCGTACCATATTTCAAATGAGCCGGTTCGAAGAATTAAAATACAGGGAAATTGCAGCGCAGCTTGGACTGTCTGTAAAAACAATTGAAAACCAAATGGGTAAGGCGCTAAAGCTCATGCGCCTGAAGCTGGCCGACTTCCTGTCACTCATTTTACTGGGCCTGATGTATTACCGGGATTTTTTTAATTAGCAGCAGCATGAACGATGAATTATTGATAAAGTTTCTTTTAAAAGAAACAAGTGAGGAAGAAAGCATCACCGTGCATAAATGGTTGAATGCCTCCCCTTCCAATGAAAGCCATTTTAAACAATTTAAGCGAATATGGGAAAGCAGCAAAAAACTTTCGGGCCAGAGCCAGGTTAACGGCGATGAAGCCTGGTTAAGGTTTAAACAAAGAACAGCAACTGCTAAAGCCAGCCCGGGCCCTGTTGTCCGTTCGTTGAAAGCGCTGCAGCCATGGTTAAAAATTGCGGCGGTATTTGTACTGATCGCCGCTGCATGGGCTGTTTACAGTGTCCTTTCCCCGGTTACTTATACCGCATTGGCTTCAGGTAATACCATCAGCAAACAATTGCTTCCAGATGGCTCGGAAGTTACCCTGAATAAACATGCAGCACTCAGTTATGCTTCCAATTTCAAAAGGAACAGGAGTATCCGTTTACAAAAAGGCGAAGCTTTTTTTAATGTAGCTCACGATAAAAGCAGGCCCTTTGTAATCGACGTAGACAAAGTAAGCGTACTGGTTGTTGGTACCTCATTCAACGTTAAATACTTTAACGGGCAAACTGAAGTTATCGTGGAGACAGGAATTGTAAAAGTAAGTCTGGGTAAAACTGAAATAGCCCTGCATAAAGGAGAAAAGGCAGTGATCAAAAACGGCACCGGCAAATTCAGGAAAGCACAAAACGAGGACCAGTTGTACAATTATTACCGCAGCAAAGAATTTGTGTTTAACAATACACCCTTATGGCGCGCAGCTGAAGTATTAAACGAAGCCTATGGTACACAGATCCTGATCAAAGATCCTGCTATTAAAAACAGGACCATCAATACCACGCTAAGAACAACAGCAAGCCTGGATTATAATTTAAGTATCATTTGCGATCCGCTGGATATCAGATTTGTGCGTAACGAAAACCAGATCGTATTGTCTAACCTCATCAAATGAAATTAAAACTTACGCTTATCCTGTTGGTCCTTAACGGGTACCTGCAAGCCCAGATGCCGCTTGCGCCTGCCAGGCACAACCTGGAAAAAAGAGTGAGCATAACCCTCAGCAACACCAGCATATCCGAAGTGCTGAAAAAAGTAAGCCGGGCCGGGGAGTTCTATTTCTCCTATAGCGGTACACTGTTTAAACAAGACAGCCTGGTTAGCCTGGACATCAGAAATGAGCCCGTTAGAGAGATATTGAATAAATTATTTAACAATAAGGTGGATTATAAAGAGAACGGGGATTATATCATTTTGCGGTATGCCGCCAACCACCTCACCATTGAACCCGAAAACATCACAACCGCCGAAAAGCTATACCTCATCAGTGGTTACGTAATAGATACAGAAACCGGCCGTAAAGTTAAGCAGGCCAGTGTTTACGAGAAGCGCCTCCTGCAATCAACCCTTACCGATCAGGATGGCTTCTTTAAACTCAGGTTTAAAGGAGACCACACTGAAGTGATCCTGACAGCCAGTAAGGAAAATTACCGGGATACCACCCTGATCTTTTTATCAGATATTAAAGTAAAACCTGAAGGTTACAAAGACTCCGGCTCAGATGAGGCAAACGGGGTATTCAGCGATGTGGAAAGTTCCGGACTGGGCCGGTTTTTCATCTCTTCCAGGCAAAGGATCCAGAGTTTAAACATTCCCAGTTTTTTTGCCAACAGTCCTTTTCAAACTTCACTTACGCCGGGTTTAAGCTCGCATGGTATCATGAGCGCCCAGGTAATCAATAAATTTTCGCTCAATGTGTTAGGGGGCTATACGGCGGGCACCAATGGCTTTGAAATTGCCGGTTTGTTCAACATTACCAAAGGCGATGTGAAGAAATTACAGTTTGCCGGCCTTTTTAATGAAGCCGGGGGTTCCTTAAACGGATTTCAGGTGGCAGGTCTATTAAACAACGTAAGGGGCGAAAAAAAGGGTTTCCAGGCCGCGGGGCTCCTGAACCGGGTAAAAGAAAATACAGAAGGATTTCAGGTTGCAGGGCTCTGCAACTTATCGTATAAAAACATGATGGGTGCACAAGCTGCCGGTATCATGAACCTGGTGGCAGAAAATGCCCATGGCGTACAAATTGCCGGTATTGCCAACCTGGTGCGCAAAGACATGGACGGTACCCAGGTAGCCGGTATCGGCAATATGACCAGGCACCTGAAAGGTGTGCAAATTGCCGGAATTTTTAATTATGCCAAAAGAATGGATGGTTTTCAGGTTGGTCTGATCAATGTTTCCGATACCTCATCGGGCTACAGTTTAGGGCTGATCAATTTTGTGAAACGTGGCTATCATAAAATCAGTGTCTTTGCCAATGAAACGGTAAACACCAATATCTCGGTAAAAACAGGTAATTCCAAGCTCTATACCATTTTATTTGCAGGCTTAAACCTGTCCGAAAATGAAAAGGTACGCACGGCAGGTTTAGGACTTGGCCATGATTTTCTGATCAATAACCGTTGGGCTATCGGGCTGGAAACAACCGGACAGCTCCTCTATCTCGGTAATTGGGACAGTTCCAACCTGTTGAGCCGGGTACAGGCCAATGTGCAGGTCCAGCTGGTTAAAGGCATCACCCTGTTTGCCGGTCCGGCCTACTCCGTATACAGCAGCGATAACCCTGCCAATTCCAGTTCTGCAGGCTATAAGCAAAACGTGGTTCCAAAGCACCATACCAGCTTTGGCAGCACAACAAAAGGCTGGCTGGGTTTTAATGCCGGCATCACTTTCCTATAAAACACTGTAAAACAAAACCTTGGGCAGTTTGTTGTGCTGATAGCTGTGGTGTAAACACATCATTGACCTGATTGGCGAAGAAATTACCGCAATTTCAAAAGATTGATTAGATTTACACTACGGCACACAATGCTCACAATTAACCCATATCATAAATTTTAATTTAAAACAATGCCACAAGGAACAGTGAAATTTTTTAACGACTCGAAAGGGTTTGGTTTTATCGTACCCGATAATGGAGAACCAGAAATCTTCGTACATGTAAGCGGACTGATAGACAGCATCAGGGAGAATGACAAAGTAACTTATGAAGTCGAAAACGGAAAAAAAGGCCTTAACGCAACAAAAGTTAAGATCGCTTAACTGCTGATAGATTAAACCTTCACCAGGCATCCTTTGCCGGGATGCCTGGTGGTTTCTACACCGAAATCCACAAAAAAAGGTCGCTTTTCTCAAAGCGACCTTTTATATTTTTATTAAACCCGATTAATTTATGCGTTTACACCTTTTTTAAAACTCAATGAGGGATACCAGGCCATAAATCCGAACATCACCACACCATAGATTACCGTTCCATACAGGAATTTCAACTCAAAAGGGATTGCAGCTACCAGGCAAGCCCAGAAACCAGCTATTGTAGGTGGATATAATCCGGGAATATACATCGCACTGATGTCGGCAACCACCCAATGGATCAGGATCACGGTAATGCCGGTAGTGATCAGGTGCTGCACATTGATCTTTTTTAACAACAGCCTGCTTACGGCTATCATCAATACAAATGCAATATAAGTCCAGTACCAGCCCGGGTAGAAAAAGCCGTATCCTGAGGTCTGCGCGATAAAAATATCACTCAGCAATAACACCAGTAAAGTAAGGCCAAATGCCTTGAGCGGGTTTTTAAAATAGGCAGCACCAAACATGGCAATGGCGCCTACAGCCGAAAAATTAGCGAAATCCTTAAAGTTATCCGCATAAGGGGCAGCCGCACGTATCACACTTACCAGGATTACTATCAGCAATAAAATTATAGTACCGGGATTGAATTTAGATTCAGACATGTTCATTTAAATTATATAGCAAAGTTAGGTTATTTCTACAGATAACAAAACAAGCAACACTTAACTTTCTGTTTAAAATTCTCATTTGACCAGGCTGAGGTCGGCTACCCCCATAATTTCTGTAGAAAGTTCTCCCAATATGCCCAGATTGGCCTGAATACCTGTTTGTAGCTTTATAAAATCAATGCCACTCAGGGAAACCGCTTTTCCATCTGCATCTATGGCATTGGCAATATCAAATTTATCACCACCAACCGCATTGTCGGCATAGCCCCATGCAAAAGGAAAGCTGGTAATTAAACTGCCCGGTTTGATCTCTGTAGAAGGCAATAAAGAGCCTTTTAAGGTATATTCATTGCCACTGATCCAGTTTGGAAAAGCCTGGACACCTGTACCGCTGATGCTGACCACACCGGTATTGCCCTTATTGTCTTTCCAGGACACATGACCTCCTGCAGCAGGTTTGGTATAGGTTACTTCATAATTACGGATATATCCTTCCTTACCAAACTCACTCCCCTTTAATTCATACCAGGTATCATCTGGTTTTCCATTTGCATTGGCATCCTGCATCACCCATACCACACCCGGCTCTGCCCAGTTAAATTGGGCGTTGGCGTAAATGATGATATCCTCTTTTTGGCTCTCGTTGATCACTGTATGGTCAAAACCAAAAACAATATAGCCACCCCAGGCCCCCAGTGATACCGCGCCCTCCTGCCCTTCCAGACTTTTGGCCCCTTCCATACTGCCAAGGGTTTTATTGGTATACTGCCCGGGCCCCGGTAAAAACTCGAACACTTTGGTAACGTAACTGTTGCTGCCAGGGCCGGAAGGCACAGTAGGTATGCCCACATTGACCACATATTTATAGCTAAAAACACCGGCGCTGTTGCTGGCTGTATATTCTATATTATAAATTCCGGCAGCCAGAGGGGTAAAATCGTAATCAGCTGCATTGCTTTTAACTAAACCATCCAGCTTCCACTCCTGTTCATACGCCTTATTGTTCACATTAAATGCCGAAAACAAAATCGATTCATTTACTTTCCCGTTGATGGGACTGTCTTCTATATTCATTTTAACCACCGGCACCTGTTCTGTTTCTTCATCTTTGGTACAGGCAGTCCAGCTGGCAATGCCCAGCAGGGCAATAAGGAAGTAAAGTTTCGTTTTCATCTCGTTCTCCTTTTCTTAAATCTTACTTATAACTGTATTTAAAAACAGCACTTTGCGGTATTGAACCAGTAGCAAATTCAAATCTCTTTTTACCATCAGCTCCAAAACAGAAAAACTTGCCATCAGTTGAATAATCGGTTGCATCAGCTAAATATACGTCATTACTGAGTGGATTAACAGTAACACCGTAAATATTGCTTACCGCTGTTCCATCTGTAATAAAATCTGCACCAATAGTAGCATTGGTGATATTGAATGTTTTTATGGCTGATGGATAATCTCCGGTAATTACATAAGCTTTTGTACCTGAAATGGTGATCGCATTTAGATCATAGTTATAAGTTTGAATTTTGCTGTCTGTAACGCTACTTAGTTTTTCAAAGGCAGGAGCAATAAAAGGCTGATACTGTCCTCTGGTAATTACAAACAAATCTCCACTTGCTGAAGCAGCTATTTTATTGGCATTAAAACTTACCGCAATTTCTTTGAGTTTGGTAAAGCTGTTCAGATCGACCACAGAAACAGAAGAGTTTATCGGATTGCTCACATAGGGATGCAAAGAGTTGGTCACATATAACTTATTGTTTACAATAGCCATTTCTTCCATCGCACCACCAGCTTCCAACCTGGATTCTATAGTTAAACTGGCCGTATCTATCCTGGTAATAAAACCATCATAAGCAGAAACATAGGCTTTGTCCTTATAAAAGATCACATTTCTCGGCGAATAATCTTTGGCATCGTTAAAGAAAGGAATTCTTTTAAGTGATTTACCTGTTGCAATACTGATCACTTCCACATAAGCATCTTTAGCAACTGAATTGTCGCCAGAAACCACGCAATACATTTTACTTCCGTATTGTTTTAAAGCACTGGCACCCGTACCCAGGTCAATTCCGTTCTGTTTCTTAAAGTAGTCCTTTTCCAAAGCTTTGGTCGCAATGTCGTAATAGGTAATTGTACTCTTGTTTTGCTGGCCAAACGGTCCTTCGCACAACACATATACTCCCGTTGTGGCAACAGGCTGAGGGTCAATCGGTGGCAGTTTGTCTTTTTTACAGGCACTTAAAGCCAGAACAGCACCAGTTAAGGTCAATAAAGCCTGTTTTTTAAAATTTAAATTTTTCATCATGTTTGTTTTGTTTAGCGAGGCTCTTTTGAAAAAACCTGTTTTCTTATTTTTTATTAGGTAAAGAGGTAAAATTTGTACTTATTTTTTCAGGTGTAAACTCAGGTCAACTGCGCCGCCGATTTCAGCAGAAACTTCTCCCAGAAATCTTGCCCTCGGATTACTGATATCCGGTTCGTAAGGATTCCCATTTGAATTCTGTGCCGTATACACTTTTACAAAATCAATGTGCGTTAGCTGCAGCTTATTACCCTGACCGTCAACCGCCCAGGAAATATCAAAAGAGTTGTAGGCTGCACCAGTGCTTTCCATCAGGGTTTTGAAATCTTCCGATCCATTGTCTGCATATCCCCAGGCAAAGGGCTTATTGGTAATGATACTCCCATCAGATAAGGTATTTTTTAACAGCGTTCCGGTAAAAGAAACCTGGTCCTGCGCTTTGATCCATAAAGGATAATAGGCTTTGCGATGGAAGTTATTTCTTAAAACATAGCCCTCCTTGCCCTGGTTATCTGTCCACCTGATGTCATCGGTTGTATTTTTAGGATTATGATAAGTGATCCTGTAGTTTTTTATCGTCTCTGTTTTATGGTATTCGCTGCCCGCAAGCTCAAACCATTGCCCATCATCTGGTAAACCATTGCCATTCAAATCCTGCATCACCAGCACAATTGCGGGCTCAGACCACTCCATATTTACGCCGGTTAAAGGATTACCGTAAATCCCGATGTCTGCACCCTCCACATTTTCGATGGAATGGTCAAAGCCAAATACCAGGTAACCACCATAGCCACCTAAAGAAACCAGTCCTTCACGGGCTTTGCCTACAAGTGCTTCGGCGGCTTCCGGGCTGCCCAGTCCTTCATTGATGAACTGCCCGGGGGCGGGCATATAATCAAAGATCTTGCTGATAAACTTTGAACTTGCAGCTGTTACAGGTCTTGGTTGGTAAGCCCCTGCATCGGCCTCATTTTTTTTACAGGCAGTTGAACACAACTGAAAAACAGCAATCAGCATCAGTGCCGGCTTCCAGTACTTAACCTGGTTGTTTTTGTGAAAACTCATTTTAAAATATATAGGGTTTAATAAATAAATGCAAAGTGTGCGGGGATATCCCCTGTTTTAACAGACCATTTCATTTTTCCGGCGGCGTTGAAACAGTACAGTGCACCAGGCGAAACGTAATCTTTCGCATCAGATACATAGACATCCTTTGTAAAAGGATTCACTGCAATTCCATAGGGGATGAAGATCTTTTTGTCCGTACCATCGGTAATAAACTTCCTGTCCAGCAATGTCTCGTCCTTCACGTTCAGCATTCCGTAGGTAATGGTATTGTTCCCGGTTAGGTAACTGAATTCCGTGCCGCAGAAATAAGCCAGGTCATCAGCTATGGCCAGGTTACTGATGCCGATATCAAATGATTTTTTAACGGCATCGGTTTTGGTATCCAGCACAAAAAGCTTAGCAGGAATATTATAATAATCTCCCCTGGAGGTCACATAAAGATCCCCGTATTTATCCGCTTTAATCCGGTGCAGGTTAATCGCCACCTCTATATTTTTGACCACCTGAAAAGTATTCAGGTCTAATACCGAAACGGTCCGTTCATAATTCGGTGCGCTGTAACCACCCGAGTTGGCCACATATAGTTTTTCGCCAACTATGGCCATTTCCTCTGGCTGGCGCCCCACTTCTACCCTTTTCTCTTCCAGCAAACTCAGGGTATCTATCCGGGCAACCACACCTCTGGGAGCGTTCGGATCACCAACCCTGCCCAGGTAAGCGCTTACATAAGCCTTTCCCTGATGAAAAGTAATGTAGCGGCAATTGGTCATGTTGATCTGTTTGATCCGTTTCCCGGTATTTACATCCAGTACTTCTATCTTATTGGAGATATTGACCACCACATATAACTTCGATCCGTATACGCCAATGTCATTGGCCACATCACCTAGCCCTTTCACTACTTCCGGATTGGCCTGACCATAAATATTTCTGCGATAAATGCCTTCCCTAAGGTTAAGGTAGTCGAGGGAGGCTTTGTTCATATTCATGTTTCCCTCATTCACCACATAAAAGCCCTTGATCACACTGCCGGGATCGGCCGTTAGGATCTGTGTTTCTTCTTTAGGCGGCAGCAGGTCTTTCCGGCAGGCAGCAAAGCCCAGGCTGCATAAACAAAGCAGAACTAAACCATTGTTCTTTTTCATATCAGTAAGCATAAGATAAGGTGAAACGATACGAGCGGCCCGGCATTGGAAAATTGGTAACTACGGCATAATCCTGGTTCAGCAGGTTATTCACCTCTGCCGACACTTTAACCCGTGCATGCTTTAAATCTTTATGGTAATGAAAAGCGATATCATGAGTGTACCAGGGCTGTACGTAATTGTCCATAATGTTTGCACTCTGGTCATACCGTTCGCCGGTATAGATATAACTGTAGTTCAATCCGAGGTTTTTCCAGTCGGCACCAGCAATAAAAGCACCGCTGTGTACGGGCGTATAAGGAATCTGGTTCCTGTAATTCAGGTTCACATCCGTCATGTTCAATGCTTGCTGATAAGTATAGGTAACGCCGGTATTGATCATCAGCCGATCGGCAACATGCCATCCGGTCTGCACATTTACATCCAGGCCTTTGATCTCTACCAGGCCCAGGTTCTGCATGCTCCAGGTAAATAAATTGGCTCCGGGAACCGCGACAATCTTATTCCTGATCTGGTTGTAATATACATCAGACTGTATGCTGATCTGGTTGAGCAAATGGTTTTCGATCAGCCTGATATAGGTAAACCCAAGGTCGTACTGCTTCGCGTATTCGGGTTTCAGGAAAGTGTTCCCCAATAAGGTATAATACAGGTCATTGAAAGTGGGCATTCTGAATATATCCTTATAAAATCCACGCAAACGAAATTCCTTTAAACTAAAAGGCTGCCAGGATACCATTACTGATGGTTTTAACTCCCTTTTGCTACCGGCAGAAAAATAGCGTTCTACTTCGTCATGAACCATGGTGCCCAATAAATTTGCCTGGATGTTCAACCTGTTTAAATGAATTTCTGTGGCCAGGGCCAGCAAGCCTGTATTCCTGGTGGGATATGGAAAACGATCCATATTTGCGTCTAAAGTGTTCCGCTGATAATCACCGGACAAAACGATGTCCCAGAATGAATTGAGCTCATAACGGTTGGCTATTGAAAAATACAGTTCCTGCTGTTTGTAGATATTCCTTAAAAACCCGGTGTCTTTAACATAGTTCGGGTCCAGGTATCTGGTATAGTCGTTGGCGTATTTAAAGGCAGACATCAGGTGATACCGGCCTGCATCCTTTTTAAAAGTAGCTTGCGCGAAAAAGTTCCTGTTCCACATCCTTTGCGGAAAACGCCATACATTGTTTACAATAGCGCCAGGCAGGCCCTGTTTATCGTTATATCCATACAATTTCACCCTCCACTGGCTACTGTCGGGCAAGCTGCCGCTCAGCCCAAGTTCCAGGCGCATGGTCTCAATCCCGGCGTCCTCTCTTACGGCTGTAGTATCGTAACCGTACTCCCTGATCCGGAATTTGTAACGCCCACTGGCCTTCTTCCATTCGGCATTTACCGAAGCAGCCGTGTTTTCGCTGATTTTGTGCTGCCACAGCACAGAGGGATTGATCAGACCAAAGGAGCCACCCTTAACAGTTGCCTTCAATTTATCCCTACGTCCATTTTCAAAATCAGGCTGTCTGGCGTTTATATACAAGGAACTTCCTGAGGCAAAACCTTTGGCGGATTGAAATATGGTACTCTTTTGTCCGTTATAGAGTTCTATTTCCTCAATATTGTCCAAAGAGAACTTTCCCAGGTCAACCTGCCCGTTCTGTGCATTTCCCAGCTGCACACCATCGTAAAAAACTGCGGTATGGTTGCTGCCCATACTGCGTACATTAATGGTTTTTAAGCCGCCAATGCCACCATAATCTTTCAGCTGCACGCCGGAAAAGTACCGCACTGCATCAGCTACAGATAAACTGTTTAAGCGCTCCAGCTCTTCTCCGGAAAGGATTTGTAAGGGGGTAGATGAGGTTTGCCTTCTGCTGGTCTTTATCGTTCTGATCTGAACTTCTTTAAGCTGGTTTACTTTATCTATTGAATCGGCTCTTTTAGCCCTGCTCAGCTCTTCCTGCGCAAATAAAGTAAGGGGCGTAAAAAGCCCCAGCCAAAGCAAGGCTTTGAAAAAAACAGAGAAACGGCAACCCATGCCATAAATGGCACTTAATTTTCTTATCATTTTGATGTGAGTTTGTACCCACAGCAAACAGTTAGATCAAGGAAATGAAATACAAAAAACAAGCACTCACTCCAAGCTTCAATCCCCGAAAGCTATGAAATATTACCACTTGTGGCAGGTCTTCTGACTTACTCCCGGATGTCCTGCCTTCCCAATCATCTTTCCTTATCAGATAAAAAGTGGCTTTGATTTGAACACCGTTACAGAGCTTACAGCTGCGGGACAGTTACGGAATCACACCGTATTCCCTTTTAATCCCGGTCAATACAACCGGGAACCAAAAGCGATGCAAAGGTAATTAATTATCCGGCCATCGCCAACATAAGCCTTTTATATATTTTTTAAATACTTATATTTATACGTATTAACCCATCGCAATGAATAAGATTATTTGCTCCTTATTGCTGCTCAGCAGCTTTTGTACCATGGCCCAAAAAACCGACACCCTGCTCCTGGAAAAACTGATGCGCCAGCAGCCTGAACAGTTCTCCGGTGTTTTAAACCACCCGCAAAAAAACCAGGTGCAGGTGCTATACACCCAGGTTAACCGCAATAAATCGAATGAGATCAGCTTCAAATCCTTCAGTTACAACCTGAACGACCACCGGTACTTTTACCCGGCCAGCACCGTAAAACTGGCAGCCGTTATTTTTGCGCTGGAAAAAATAAACGAGCTCCACATCAAAGACCTTAGCGCCACGAGCACCATGATCACCGATAGTGCACAAGCCACCCAAACCAAAGTACTGACAGATAAAACCGCTGAAAACGGCCTCCCGTCTATAGCGCATTACATCAAAAAGATCCTGCTTACCAGTGATAACGATGCTTTTAACCGTTTGTTTGAGTTCATTGGCCGTGCAGAGCTCAACAGCAAGCTCAAAAAGTATGGCTACCACAATAGCCGTATCCTGAACCGCCTGGCCATCGGCGATTCCGGGGAAGCTGCCAAACATACCAATCCCATAAAATTTTATAAGGGCAGCCAGCTGGTATATGCACAAGCCGCACAATATGACCCCAAAGAATACCCCTTAAACCTGACCAATACAGTGATGGGTGTTGGCTACCTGGACAGTGCAGAAAAACTGGTCAACAAACCCTTTAACCTGGCCAATAAAAATGCTTTCTCCATTTCCGATCAGCAATCACTGATGAAGAAGCTCATCCACCCTGAAGCATTTCCGGCCAGACAAAGGTTTAATTTAACGCCGGCCGATTACCAGCTGATTTATACCTATATGCAGAAACTGCCTACAGAAAGTGATTACCCGGCATATGACCCTAAGGAGTTCTGGCCTACCTATGCCAAAATGCTGTATTACGGCAGGGAAAAGAATGCGGTGATCAACCCGGACCTGAAAATATACAATAAATACGGCGACTCTTACGGTTTCATCATAGACAATGCTTATTTCAAAGACGAGAAAAACCATATCGAATTCTTTTTAACAGCCGTGGTGCAATCTAACGAAGATGGCATCTACAACGATGGAAAATACGAATACGATACCGTTTGTTTTCCTTTTATGAAAGCACTGGGCCAGACCATTTACAGTTACGAGCTGCAAAGAAAAGCCAAAAAATAATGCCCCATTACTTTTGGTCGGTCAGCTGCTTTTTGATCAATACCAGCTGGTCTGCCTCGGCTTTGGCCAGCACAGGAAACTGAAGGTCCATCTTTTTAAAGGTATCGGCAAGAATATGGCTGATGGCCAGCCTGGTATACCATTTCTTATCTGCCGGTACAATGTACCAGGGGGCAGCTTTTGTAGAAGTGGCTTCGATCGCTTCTTCATAGGCCTTCATATAGGCTGGCCACAACGCCCTTTCCCTGATGTCACCCGAAGAAAACTTCCAGTTCTTGGCCGGGTCTTCAATCCTGTCCAGAAAGCGCTGTTTCTGTTCTTCTTTGGAAACATGTAAAAATATTTTTACGATAACAGTCCCGTTATCCGTCAGGTGCTGCTCAAAATTCCGGATACTTTCATACCTCCGCTTCCAGAAATCCTTATCGATCTGCTTCAGCTCCTGATAACCGGGTATCCGCTCATTAAGTATGTATTCCGGGTGTACCTTGCATACCAGTACATTTTCATAATGTGAACGGTTATGGATGCCTATCCTGCCCCGTTCCGGTAAAGCTTTATAATGTCTCCACAAAAAATCATGTTCATATTCTTCCGATGTAGGTGTTTTAAAACTATATACCTGGCAGCCCTGGGGATTTAAGCCCGACATCACATGCTGTATTGCGCTGTCTTTCCCTGCTGCATCCATGGCCTGGAACAGGATCAGTATAGAACTGGAATCCGCTGCATAAAGCGTTTCCTGAAAATCGCTCAGCTGCGCTTTGATCTCTTCCAGTTCCATTATGCCCTTTTCTTTACTGTTTTCTCCCTTATAGGTAGTCGGAAATTTATCCAATGAAACTTTCTTTCCGGGTGCTGCTAAAAATTGTGCGAATTCCTTTTTGTTCATCTGTTTAAAACCTTTATAACTTTTCAAAAAAATAAGGTAAATTAAATCTGTTAATTTGCATTGTAAATTTAACACTATTTAACACTAACTGTTTTACGATTTTTTGATATTTACCCCCATGTTTAAAGAAATTCGCAATAAGTACATTCGTTATTCAAGCATATTCCTTTTTTGTATCATCATCTTCTTTTGTGCCCTGCAGCTCAATTTCTTATGGTTATTTGGCTACTCTCCTTCTTATACAGACATCAAACAGCCTACACAGCGCGTAGGTTCTGAACTCTATACCGCAGACGGAAAACTGATCGGCCGTTATTATAAAGAAAACCGTACCCCGGTAAGTTTTAACGAGATATCCCCAAGTGTGGTCAAGGCATTGGTGGCAACGGAAGACGTTCGTTTCTACAAACACATGGGCATCGATTTCAGGTCATTGCTCTCCAGCGGGATCTCTACGGCAACCGGCGATAAACGCGGGGCCAGTACCATTACCCAGCAGCTGGCTAAAAACCTGTACCGTACCCGTTACAACAAATCACAGGGACTGTTGAGCCATATCCCTTTGGTCCGCACCATTGTAGCCAAACTCAAAGAGTGGCTCACTGCAGTAAAGCTGGAATCCAACTACTCTAAAAACGACATCATTACCATGTACCTCAATACGGTATCTTTCGGAAACAATGCGTACGGTATTAAAACGGCATCCCGTGTTTATTTCGATAAAGAAGCCAGTGCACTCGAGGTACCCGAATCCGCTTTACTGGTAGGGATGCTAAAAGGAACCACGACTTATAATCCCATAAGAAACCCGCAAAAGGCATTGGAACGCCGTAACGTGGCCCTTGCGCAGATGAACAAATACAATTACATCTCTGCTGCCGAGCTGGCCAGTTATAAAAGCATGCCCATTAAGCTTAAAGAAGGCAGGATTGATGAAGGCAGCGATGGCGATTCCTATTTAAGGGCAGCTGTAGACAAATACCTGGAAAAATGGTGTAAGGACAACAATTACGACCTGTACGAGGATGGGCTTAAAATTTACACTACGATAGATTCCAAACTGCAGCAATATGCGGAGGAAGCCGTTGCAGATCAGATGAAAACCCTGCAAAGAAGGTTTTACAGTGTCTGGGGCGGTGAAGACCCATGGCAGGATTCTGAAAGAAAGAAAGTGGATTACCCGGACCGTGCCATGCGCAACCTCCCTGTTTTTAAACTGCTCGAAAAAAAATACGCCACTACCCCTGATTCGGTCACTGCTTACTTCAACAGGAAAAAGAAGATGAAGATCTTTACCTGGAAAGGTGACCGGGATACCCTCTTTTCTACCCTGGATTCCATCCGTTACTACGGAAAAATCCTGAACACCGGTATGATGACCCTTGATCCTTTTAACGGGAAAATAAAAGTATGGGTTGGTGGTATTGACCATAAATATTTTAAATACGACCATGTAAACCAGTCTAAGCGACAGGCAGGATCTACATTTAAGCCTTTCGCCTACCTGGCCGCACTGGAAAGCGGCATGAGTCCATGTGACAAGTTTACGGACAAGCCGGTGCGGATTGCCTTTCAGGAAAAAGGGAAAACAGCCTACTGGGAACCCAAAAATGCCAGCTATAGCAATACTTACAGCGAAATGTCCCTGCGCCTGGCCATGGCCAGATCTGTAAATACCATTACTGCACAGGTTACTGAAAAAGTAGGCTGGGACAATGTGGTCAAATGGGCCCATGAATGCGGCATAGACAGCCACCTTGAATCCGTTCCTTCGGTAAGTTTAGGCACAAACGACGTTTCCGTCTTTGAAATGGTAAAAGCTTACAGTACCTTTTTAAATGGTGGCGTAAAAACTGACCCCATCCTTGTGGAAAAGATCACCGACCTGGACGACAACATCATTGAAGAATTTAAAGCCAGGACAAAAAGGGTATTGACAGAAGAAATTTCCTGGTTGATGCTTTATATGTTCAGAGGCGGCATGGACGAACCGGGCGGTACTTCACAGGCCCTTTGGGAATGGGACCTCTGGAAGAAAAACAACCAGATTGGTGGAAAAACAGGTACCTCCAATGATTATGTGGATGCCTGGTATATGGGCATTACCAAAGACCTGGTAACCGGAGTCTGGGTGGGTTGCGACGAACGTACCGCCCACTTCAAAAACGGGGAAACAGGCGAAGGCTCCAGAACTGCCCTGCCTATTTTTGCCAAATTCATGGAAAAAGTATATAAAGACCCGGCTACAGGCTATACGCAGGGCCCTTTCCCTAAAGCTACGGTTAAAATTACCCGGGAAATCAACTGCCCCAGCCCAAGATATGAGGTGGATACGACATCAAATGACAGCCTGGCTGTAGACTCCAGCGATTTTGAAGTGCCTCTCATAGAAGAACCCAAACCGGCCCAGAACGAACCAGTAGTTCAAAAAACCGAAGAGAAAAAAGCTCCTGAACCCGTTAAACAACCTGCCCCTGAAGTTCCCCTGACACGTAAAGAAGAAAGGGAACTCCGGAAAAAGCAACGCCAGGAAGAAAGAGAAAGAAAGAAGAACAACCAGTAAACCTGGTGGTTTACCATAGGTGATAAATAAAGCTGCAATCTAGGTATTACTATTTTGCGTAAATTTAAAAACAACTCTTGAAATATAAGCGCTATGAATAAAAGCTGTACTTTCCTTAAAAGATTAATTCCGGTCCTGCTCCTGCTCAGCCTGTTTTCTACCGCCCTGCATGCCCAATATTTTGGACAAAACCGGGTGCGCTACAACAATGAGAAGTTTAAAGTGCTGCAGACCCCTCATTTCGAGATCTATTATTACCTCAAAAATGAGAAACTGATCCAGAAGTTCGCCCAGGATGCAGAAACCTGGTATAAAATGCACCAGGAGGTATTCAGGGATACTTTCCTCAAAAAGAACCCGATCATTTTGTACAACAACCACCCTGATTTCCAGCAAACCACTGCACTTCAGGGCGAAGTAGGCATCGGAACAGGTGGGGTTACCGAAGCCTTTAAAAACAGGGTGATCATGCCTGTAATGGAACTGAATAACCAGACCCGGCATGTATTGGGACACGAGCTGGTCCATGCTTTCCAATACCATCTTTTACTGGAAAAAGATACCATAGGACTTGAAAATATAAGCCAGATCCCCTTATGGATGATCGAGGGTATGGCCGAATACCTTTCTGTCGGAAAAACAGATGCCTTTACTTCCATGTGGATGAGAGATGCCTTGCTGAACAGGGACATCCCTTCTTTAAAAGACCTCACCAATTCCAATAAATATTTCCCTTACCGCTATGGCCAGGCGTTCTGGACCTTTGTAGGCTCTGTATACGGAGACACCACCATTGTGCCTTTGTTTAAAGCCACTGCAAAATACGGTTACGAAAATGGTTTGAGGTATACTTTTGGCTATGACGACAGGACCCTTTCCGGCTTGTGGAAAAATGCCATAGAAGCCCATTACCGGCCGATGCTAAGGGCCGACAGTTCACAGATCAGGATTACCGGGACAAAGATCATCGACAATAAAAATGCAGGGAACATGAATGTTGCGCCATCGGTTAGCCCGGATGGCAAATACCTGGCTTTCCTGTCAGAAAAAGACCTTTTTGGAATAGACCTCTTTCTCGCAGATGCCAAAACGGGTAGAATTATCAGAAAATTAAGCAGTCAGGTCGCCAATTCCCATATCGACGACTTTAACTTCCTGGAATCAGCAGGTACCTGGTCGCCAGACGGCAAACAGTTTGCCTTTAGTATTTTCAGTAAGGGTAAAAACCAATTGATGATCATCAACATTGACAATGGCAGTGTGGCTTTACGCGCCGAAATGGGCGATGTATTGCAATTCGGGAATTTATCCTGGTCGCCCAATGGAGATGACATTGCCTTTTCAGGGATGATACAAGGCCAGAGTGACATCTTCTCCTACAACCTGAAAACCAAAAAAGTTACCCAGATCACCAATGATGCCTATTCAGATTATGCCCCGGCCTATTCACAGGACGGTAAAAAAATAGCTTTTTCATCAGACCGGGCTTCAATTGCAAAAAACAGCAATACAGCGGTACATGCCATCAACCTGAGCATTTACGATGTGGACAGCAAAACCCTGACCGACATTCCTCTATTTCCAGGTGCAAATAACTTAAACGCCCAGTTTTCCGGAGACAGCAAAAGGCTGTTCTTTTTATCCAACAGGGATGGGTTCAGGAACCTGTATGAATACAACCTGGCCGACAATACGGTAAAACAACTCACCGATTATTTTACAGGGATCAGTGGCATCACCGAATTCTCACCCGCCATTTCCGTATCCAGGAACGACGACATTGTTTACAGTTATTACCGTTCGCAAAGGTATACCTTGTACAATGCGCCCATCAGCAGCTTCCGTTCAAAACCGGTTGATGCCAATGACATAAACTTTGATGCAGCGGTATTGCCGCCAATGGAAACGATCGGCGTCGATATCGTCAACTCGAACCTCGGTAATTTTGAACGCTTTGAAAAAACCATAGCAGATTCCATGCGCCTTGTGCCTTACAAACCTAAATTTAAACTGGATTACCTGGCCAATAGTGGTGTCGGGGTTTCTACCAGCAGGTTTGGTACAGGTGTACAGGGCGGTATAGTAGGCATGTTCAGTGATATCCTGGGCCGCAACCAGATCGTCGCCAATCTTTCCGTCAACGGCGAGATCTATGATTTCGGAGGACTGGTAGGTTACATCAACCAGCAAAACAGGGTCAACTGGGGTTTTGCCCTATCCCATATCCCCTACATTACCGGTTTCAGGGAAATTGTAGAGGACCAGCTGGATAACAATGGTACGCCTGTTAGCGTGATCAACGACAGGACCAACCTCATCCGGACTTTTGAAGACCAGGCCCAGCTTTTTGGTGCCTATCCCTTCAATAAAGTACATCGCTTTGAGGCCGGAGGTGCATTTTCCCGTTACAGTTACAGAATTGACCGGATCAGCAATTATTACGAGAACCTGGGTGGTTATCCGGGCTATTACATCACTTCCGACAAAAAGAAAGTGCCTTTGGACCAGGCAACCAATGAATTCGGCGTACCCTTTAAAAGTTTTTCCATCTTCCAGCTCAATGCTTCCTTCGTGGGTGATAACTCCATCAATGGCATCACCTCTCCTTTAGATGGTTTCAGGTACCGCCTGGGCATGGAACAATATTTCGGAGATTATAAGTTCTCTGCAGCTACCGTTGATGTAAGAAAATACTGGCGCTTAAAACCGATCACCATAGCAGCCAGAAGCTACAATTACCTTAGGATTGGTAAGGATGGGGAAAACTTATATCCCCTGTACGTTGGATATCCTTACTTAATCAGGGGTTATGAGGCCAACTCACTTTACAACAGCAGTACCGGAACCAGCGGAGGTTTTGACATTAACCAGTTATCCGGAAATAAAATTGCCGTGTTCAACTTTGAAGTCCGGCTTCCTTTTACCGGGCCTAAAAAGCTGTCTGCCATTCCGTCCAAGTTCTTATTTACCGATCTGAACCTGTTCTTTGATGCCGGACTGGCCTGGAATGAGGGTTCTAAAGTGGTATTTAAAAACCAGCCGGCCAATAACATCACGCCCCAGCTGGGTTCTGACGGCCTGCCGGTCAAAGACATCAATGGCAACCCGGTGTATACCGAAACCAACGAACGTGTTCCGGCATTAAGTGTGGGTATATCCTTAAGGGTAAATGTATTCGGCTATTTTGTAATTGAACCTTATTACGCCATTCCATTCCAGCGCAGAGATATCTCCGCAGGCGTGTTTGGCCTTACTTTCGCTCCGGGCTGGTAAGAGTTAATAGTAGCTAAGAAAGGATATTAAAAGCAAGATCCACCTGGCTGACCATCTTCTTATTTGTAGTGATGTGCTCAAAATCCAACCCTATCGTAAGGTCAATCCAGTCCGGATTACAAGAGCGCACCAGGCGTTCCTTTTGTGTGCGGGTAAACCTGCTGATCAGTTTAAAGCGGCTCAATGCCTGGGCCTCGGTCTTTAACTCTTCAAAATAGACCAGTCTTGTCAGCTGCTGTCCGCAATCAAACAGCAAACAAGGCATCTGTTTATAGAAATCTAAGGTCTTAATGAGATCTGAACTCATCCCAACATGTAAACTGGTTCTGTTCCTGTCTGTTACCACGTACACAAATTTTTTCATAACTATCTGTTAAAATTGCTCACAACTAAATAAATTAGTATATATTTGTATAACAATAAATATAACTAACTTTATTGGTACAATAATACTAACAATATTAGTAAAAACAAATTTATTTTAAATTTTATTTTATGTCAAATATTTCGACCAACCTGAAGTACTTAAGAAAGAAAAAAGGCCATACACAACAGCAATTCGCTGATGCAATGGAGATTAAACGGTCCCTTATTGGTGCTTACGAAGAAGACAGGGCTGAGCCAAAGTACGATTTGCTAAAAAAAATAGCAGAATATTTTGACTTAACCATAGACGAGTTCATCAACGAAAACATTAATGACGACTGGAAGCCAAGACCAAAAAGCCAGGGCTCCAACCTGAGGATCCTGAGTATATCGGTAGATAAAGATGACAATGAGAACATAGAGATGGTCCCTGTAAAAGCCAGCGCCGGATACCTGAACGGATTCTCAGATCCCCAATACATTAAAGAATTGCCAAAATTCCAGCTTCCGCTGCCCTTTTTAAAACATGGCACCTTCAGGGCCTTCGAAATCGTAGGCGATTCGATGCTGCCCATACAACCCGGCAGTGTGATAGTTGCAGAATACATGGACAACTGGAACGATGTTAAAACCGGCGAAACCTATATTATCGTCAGCAGAACAGAAGGTGTGGTTTACAAAAGAGCAGGAAACCGCTTCAAAGAAAACAAAGAACTTAAACTGATCTCAGACAATAAAGTTTATGACCCTTATACCGTTGCAGCAGACGACATCATGGAGATCTGGAAAGCCAAAGCCTATATTTCGACCAGCCTGCCGGAACCCACACCAGAGCCTACCATAGAAACTTTAAGCGCCATGATGGCACAGATGCAGAAATCCATTTCTCAGCTGAATAAGAACTAATGCAAAAAGCGGAGCTGTTTATCCAGGAAAAACTAGCGCAAAGAGCCCGGAAGGGCATTCTGCGTAAACTCCCGGCGCCTGTTTTTCCTACCGATTTTTCTTCCAACGATTACCTGGGCTTTGCCCGCTCGGCAGAATTAAAAACAAGAACTGAAAATACACTCCGCCAAATCCCGGACTATCAAAATGGCGCTACCGGCTCACGTCTGCTGAGCGGCAACCATCCCTTTACCGAGCAGACGGAACAATACATTGCCGGTTTCCACCAGGCGGAAGCAGGTCTGATCTTTAATTCCGGCTATGATGCCAATGTTGGCCTGCTATCCGGTTTAGGCCAGCGTGGAGATACCATCATCTGCGATGAGCTGATCCATGCCAGCCTGATCGATGGTGCACGCCTGAGCCATGCCAACCGCTACAGCTTCGAACACAATAACCTGGGCGAGCTTGAAGCCAAACTTAAAGCTGCCAAAGGTTGCATTTATGTGGTTGTTGAAAGCATTTATTCCATGGACGGAGACATGGCCCCATTGCCGGAGATCAATGAACTATGCCGTAAATACCAGGCAAACCTGATTGTCGATGAAGCACATGCATTGGGCATATTTGGACCTAATGGTTGCGGGATCGTCCAGCAGTTCGGCCTGCAAAATCAGGTATTTGCCCGCATTGTTACCTTTGGAAAAGCCATGGGCTGTCATGGAGCTATTGTTTTAGGCAGCCGGAACCTCCGGGAATACCTGGTCAATTTTGCCAGGTCATTCATCTATACCACTGCCGCTCCCATCCATACCATTGCAGCGGTCAGGTCAGCCTATCAAATGCTGGAACAAACAGATTACCCCCTGCAGATCGGCCATAAAATCACACATTACCTCAACCTGATCAGGCAAACAGCGCTCCCTAATACACCAAGTACCAGCGCAGTACACACCATTTTATACCAAAGCGGCGCTCAGGCTAAAGCTGCCGCAGCTGCAGTCCAAGCAAAAGGGCTGGACGTTAAGGCCATATTGAGCCCCACAGTAGCGGAAGGTAAAGAAAGATTAAGGATCTGTCTGCACCTGTTTAACACCGATACAGAGATCGCTACACTGGTTAAAGCATTAAAAGCAATCAGCATGTATGAATAATACCTATTTCATTACCGGAATTGGCACAGGTATCGGAAAAACCGTTGTCAGTGCCATACTTACCGAAAAACTAAAAGCCGATTACTGGAAACCCATACAATCCGGAGACCTGGAGATCAGCGACAGCCTGTTCATCAAACACCTGATCAGCAATTCCCAAACCGTCATTCACCCGGAAAGGTATCGTCTCGGCCAGCCGCTCTCCCCACACCTGTCGGCAAGAATGGATGGTGTGCAGATCAGCCTGGAAGCACTCCAGCCGCCCCAGACAGACAATAACCTGGTCATAGAAGGCGCAGGGGGATTAATGGTCCCGTTAAACGACAAGGAATTGATACTCGACCTGATCAAACAATTAAACGCGCAGGTCATTGTCGTTTCACAAAACTACCTGGGCAGCATCAACCATACCCTGCTCACCCTCGAGGTGCTAAAATCCAGCCACATCAGCGTTAAAGGTTTAATATTTAATGGCAGCCCAAATCCCGAAACTGAAAGTTATATCAGCCAGTACAGCCAGTTAGCCATTCTAGGCAATATCCCAAAAATGAGCATTATAGATCAGCAAAGTATCCTGCAGGCAGGGCAGTACATCAGGCTTTGATCATCAAAAAAAAGAAGCATAAAAAAAGGGAGCAAATGCTCCCTTTTTTTATAAACCTATGATGATATCTATTTTACGGTATCAATTACAGCTTTAAAAGCCTCTGGATGGTTCATCGCTAAATCAGCTAATACCTTACGGTTTAATCCGATATTCTTAGCGGCTAACTTTCCAATTAACTGAGAGTAAGATATACCATGCTGACGTGCTCCAGCATTGATACGCTGAATCCACAATCCGCGGAATTCTCTTTTCTTAACTTTACGGTCACGGTATGCATATTGCAAACCTTTTTCTACCGTATTTTTAGCAATGGTGAAAACCTTGCTTCTTGATCCCCAATAGCCTTTGGCTAAATTTAAGACCTTTTTCCTTCTTCTTCTCGAAGCTACTGCGTTTACCGAACGTGGCATGTTGTTGTTGTTTTTGATAAACGGTGTTGCGTATTACAGCAAACTTACTACCGGGTACCTGGTTAAAAATTTAATTATTTACCGATGCAAAGCATACGTTTAACGTTGCCCATGTCAGCGTCAGACACCATTGATGTTTGACCTAAGTTACGCTTACGTTTAGTCGACATCTTGGTTAAGATGTGGCTTTTGTAGGCGTTCTTCCTTGCGATTTTACCTGTTCCAGTAAGCGAAAAACGCTTTTTAGCACTGGAATTGGTTTTCATTTTTGGCATAACCTGTGTTTATTTATGTAATTTATTTATTTCTTAGCAACTTTGGGTGCAAGCGTTAAAAACATACGCTTACCTTCTAATTTAGGCAACAATTCTACCTTTCCGATATCCTCTAAAGCCTGGGCAAATTTCAACAGCAGGATTTCTCCCTGCTCTTTATAAACAATTGCCCTACCTTTAAAATGAACATAAGCCCTAACCTTCTCTCCATTTTCCAGGAAACTAACGGCATGCTTTAGTTTAAACTGAAAATCGTGGTCATTGGTATTAGGTCCGAAACGGATCTCCTTGATCACAGTCTGCTTTGCATTTGCTTTAATCTCTTTCTGCTTTTTCTTCTGCTCGTAAACAAACTTACTGTAATCAATGATTCTGCAAACCGGAGGTACAGCATTCGGAGAGATCTCTACCAAATCCAGTTCCAATTCATCGGCAAGGGCCAAAGCTTTTGCCAAAGGATAGATCCCTGGTTCAACATTATCTCCAGCTAATCTCACTTCCTGTGCTCTGATGTGCTGATTAATATTATGTTCTGCTTCTTTTTTCTTAAAAGGAGGACGTGGTCCCCTGTTAAATCCTGGTCTGCCTAATGCCAAATTTGTATCTTATTTAAACTGTTATTTCTTTAATTAATAATTCACTAAATGCCTGCAGGGTCATGTCACCTAAATCTCCTTCACCGTGTTTCCTAACTGACACCTTGCCTTCTGCCATTTCCTTCTCGCCGATAATCAGCATATAAGGCGTTTTTTTAACCTCTGCATCTCTGATTTTCCTTCCGATCTTCTCATCACGAAAGTCAATCAGCCCGCGAATATCGGAATTATTTAATTCATCTGAAACTTTTTTTGCATAATCTTCATACTTTTCTGAGATCGGCAGGATAATAAATTGTTCAGGAGAAAGCCATAACGGAAAGTTACCAGCACAATGTTCGATCAAAACTGCAATAAAACGTTCCAGTGAGCCAAACGGCGCCCTGTGGATCATTACCGGTCTGTGTTTCTGGTTGTCACTGCCGGTATATTCCAGTTCAAAGCGCTCCGGTAAATTATAATCCACCTGGATGGTACCCAACTGCCATTTTCTGCCCAAAGCATCTTTCACCATGAAATCCAGTTTCGGCCCGTAAAATGCGGCCTCGCCATATTCCACTACAGTTGGCAAACCTTTTTCATCAGCCGCTTCAATAATCGCAGCCTCAGCAAGCCTCCAGTTTTCATCACTGCCGATGTATTTGGTTTTATTCTCCGGATCCCTCAAAGAAACCTGTGCCGTATAATCGTCAAATCCCAGGGATTTAAACACATACAAGACCAAGTCTATTACCTTTTTAAATTCTTCTTTTACCTGGTCTGGCCTGCAAAACAAATGCGCATCATCCTGGGTAAAGCCACGAACACGTGTCAAACCATGCAGCTCTCCACTTTGTTCGTAACGGTAAACCGTTCCAAACTCCGCAAAACGCAAAGGCAGGTCTTTGTACGAACGTGGTTTTGTTTTATAGATCTCACAGTGGTGCGGGCAGTTCATCGGCTTAAGGAAAAACTCCTCTCCTTCCTGTGGTGTCTTTATAGGCTGAAAAGCATCTTTACCATATTTTTCATAATGACCGGAGGTAATGTACAGGTTCTTATGCCCGATATGCGGGGTAACCACCTGCTCATAACCGGCCTTGGCCTGCGCCTTGGTTAAAAACTGCACCAGACGTTCCCGCAAAGCAGCACCCTTAGGCAGCCATAAGGGCAGGCCCATGCCTACTTTTTCCGAAAAAGCAAACAGTTCCAGTTCCTTACCCAGTTTACGGTGGTCCCTTTTCTTTGCTTCCTCAATCATATGCAGGTACTCCGTCAGCTCGCTGGCCTTCGGAAAAGTAACGCCATAAATACGTGTCAGCTGCTTACGGGTCTCATCCCCACGCCAATACGCCCCGGCCACATTCATCAGTTTTACCGCTTTAACAAAACCGGTATTCGGGATGTGCGGGCCACGGCAAAGGTCAGTGAATTCACCCTGGGTATAAAAAGTGATCTTTCCATCTTCCAGACCTTCCAAAAGGTCCAGCTTGTATTCATCACCTTTTTCTTCAAAATATTCAATGGCATCGGCCTTGGTAACAGCCTTACGTTCAAAAACTTCTTTCTGTTTGGCCAGCTCCAGGATCTTAGTCTCAATCGCCTTAAAATCATCCGATGAGAATTCCCTGTCGCCAAAGTCTACATCATAATAAAAACCGGTCTCGATTGCCGGGCCTATGCCAAACTTGGTTCCGGGGTACAAGGCTTCCAAAGCCTCAGCCATGATGTGCGCTGATGAATGCCAGAACGTCGCTTTACCGGCCTGGTCATTCCAGGTCAATAATTTTACCGTTGCATCCCCTTCGATCGCTCTGGAGGAATCCCATACTTCGCCATTTACTTCGGCGGCTAAAACGTTGCGGGCAAGGCCCTCAGAAATTGATAAAGCAATTTGATGGGCAGTCGTGCCCTTTTCATACTGACGGCTGGAGCCATCAGGGAGTGTAATGTTAATCATCTACAACTATGATTTAAAAATTAATAAAAAAATTGAAACAATCACTTACAAGGTGATCCTCTTGTCGAAAACAAAGTTAATCAATATTCCGTACTTTCCAGCCAACCATTGGTCAGCACATCAGCTAAATGCATGGTTTTTAGTGGAATATTGTTTTTATCGATATAACCCTGCAGGTGCATCAGGCAGGACAAATCGGTGGAGATAATGTATTCTGCCCCCTGTTCCAGGGCATTGTTCACTTTTTGCTGCGCCATAGCAGAAGAGATGGAATCAAACTTAACGGCAAATGTACCCCCAAATCCGCAGCACATATCGGTGTCCTTCATCTCTACCATTTCCAGGCCATGCACTTTAGATAGCAGCAACCTGGGTTCCTCTTTAATTTTACATTCCCGTAAACCACTGCAGGAATCGTGGTAAACCGCCTTGCCATCCAGTTCTGCACCAAAATAATCCTTCTTCAGCACATTCACCAAAAAGTCAGAAAGCTCAAATATATTGCTCTGGATATTCCTGCATTTATTGTGCACCATCGTATTGGTAAACAAGTCATTAAAGCCGTTTTTCACCATGCCCACACAGGATGCAGATGGTGCTACTATATAATCTGTTTCCGAAAAATCGCTTAAAAACTTGGTCCCCGTTTCCTTGGCCTGCTCCCAGTAACCAGCATTATATGCTGGTTGCCCGCAGCAGGTCTGTTCCGCGTTGTAAAACACCTGGCATCCCGCTTTCTCCAGCAATTTAATGGTATTAAATGCAGTTTCAGGATATAACTGATCAACAAAACAGGGCACAAATAATTCTATTCTCATCAATATATGTTCTCTATTATTTAAATTAAAAGCGACCATGTCATTTAAGCTAAACGACAGTCATCCTGTATTTATTTTGCTTCGCAGCTTCTTCGCGGTCAGCCGTCATCTCGACGATAGGAGAGATCTCTTGAATGAGCATAACCAAGAGATCTCTCCTATCGTCGAGATGACGATTGTGCTATAGCATTGAGCATTATGTTAAGTATTTATAAAACTGATTTCCTTTCAACGCTTCTTAACACCACCAAAAACACCAAACCTATCACGAAAAATGATGCCAAAGCAATAATTGAATTCCGCATACTGCCTGTCGCTTCTTCTATGAAAGCAAAGCTAAACAATCCAATCACAATGGCCAGCTTCTCGGTCACATCATAAAAACTGAAGAAAGAAGCGGTATCCGGCGTACCGGCAGGCAAAAACTTAGAATAAGTAGATCTCGATAAAGACTGAATTCCGCCCATAATCAGCCCTACAACTGCTGCCAATGCATAAAACTGGTTGGCTGTATTTACAAAATACGCACAAAAACAGGCGCCGATCCATATGATCACCACAAAGATCAATACCCTGACATTGCCAATGACCTTTGCAAATCTTGACATCACTATGGCACCAAGTATGGCAACCAGCTGGATAATCAGGATGACCTTAATTAAATTCTCGGTACCCAGGTGCAGCGTTTTCTCGCCAAAACCGGCTGCAGCAAGCATAATGGTCTGTACCCCCATCGAGTAAAAAAAGAAAGCCGGTAAAAAACGTTTCAGGAACTTCATGTGCTTCAATTGCTTCCATACTTTCAACAACTCCTGGAAACCACTCCGCATCACATTTTTATTGACCGCCACATAATTTGGACTGCCCGCAGGCAATTTCCGGAAAGAGAGCTGTGCAAAACCGATCCACCATAAACCCACCAGCAAAAAAGAAAGCCGGGGTGGAAAAGAAAGGTCGGTAATCCCGAATAGCTCAGGTTTAAGCACAAAAACAAAACAGATCAGCTGCAACAGCACACTGCCGATATACCCAAAAGCATACCCTTTGGCACTCACCCGGTCCTGCTGGTCAGGGCTGGCAATTTCCGGCAAATAAGAATTGTTGAATACCACACCCCCTACATAACCCATTGCGGCAAGCACAAAACAGATGATCCCAAACTCCAGTGTCTCCAGCTTAAAGAAATACAGGCCCATACAGGCCAGACTGCCCATATACGTAAACAGTTTCATGAATGTCTTCTTATTGCCCCTGTAATCGGCCATTGATGTCAATATGGGCATCAGGATGACCATCACCAGGTAGGCAAAAGAAAGCGCATAATTGGATAAGGCAGTGTTGGTAAATGTCCGGCCAAAAAAACTAACCTGGTCACCATGCTGCACAGTAGTGGTGATGATGGTATAATAAGCCGGAAATATGGTTGAAGTGATGACTAAGTTATAAGCAGAATTTGCCCAGTCGAAGAATGCCCATGAGCGGATCACCTTCTTGTCGTTTTTTTGTTCCATATATCAGATAAGGCTGCTAAATTAGCTAAAAAATAACCCTGTTAATTTACTTTCTCCAGTTTAGTTGCCCCTGATTTTTTCTCGTCCACTTTTTTAGGATTGCCCTTGTAATAGATCTCACTCGAGCCTGAAGTTTTAACCTTCAGCTCATTCAGTACATTGATATTGGCCTTTCCGGTGCCATCTGTATCAATATTGTACACCCCTACGATAAAATCGAAGGCTTCTACCCTGGCGGTTCCGTTAATTTTTAAATCATGAACCCCGGCCTGTCCGCTAAACAGGATCTTACCTACGCCATCCACCCGCGTAACCACCTTCCGCGCACTCAAGTCCAGCTGTACATCAGCTGCACCCGAAAAAGAAAGCTCCAGGTCATCGGCATAAATACGTCCCTCACCAGCAGCCTTCACTGCGCCATCCAGCTTTAAGGCCCGCAGTTCTCCTATCCCAGCCCTGATCATAATAGAATCTGTACCACAATACTTATCATCATCCAGCTTCAGTTTCAGTTCATCTCCGGAAACATCAGCCTTAACATAAGCAATGATGTTCGAATCGGCAGCTATCTGGATCTTATAACTGCTGTCCTGTACCATTACCAGTTGAATTGCCCCCTCTACTTTGATGCGGTCAAAGCTTTTCACCGCTAGGGTCCTGCTCACAGGTCTGCCGGCATCTTCAATGCATTTATTTTCACATCCTGTAAATAAAACAGGGATAAACAAGGTTATAAGGGATATTTTCTTCATCATCATTAAAGGTAATAATTTTTGCCATCTGTTTTAATCTTTCCTGCATCCAGCAATTCCCGGATGCGCTCCAGGCGTTCATTTTCCGTTCCGGTAGCTACCGTACTGATCAAAACATCCAGTGCATAAGTTCCACTTTGCAACAGGGAAACAATTTCAAAATCTATTTTATCGTCAAGCACAGCGGCATCATCCAGTTTTTTTTCTGCCAGGCAAACATCACAAATGCCGCATTTATCTGCTTCAGGTTCATCAAAATAACCCAGCAGCTGTATGCTCCGGCAGATCTTTTTACCCGCATAGGCCAGTACTGCAGCGATCTGTTCAGCCTGCAGTTGTTTTCGCTGGGCAATGTATTTTACGTCAATATCCATATGGTTAAAATCCAGCCTAGGCCGTATGTATTGCAATTGCGGCTGATCAGATTGAGGGATATAAGACAACAGGCCCTGCTCCTGCAAATTGTTGAGCTGTCGCAGCACATCATTATAGGAAACCCGGAGCCGGGCAGCGATATCTGCTTCACTGATCTTCACATATTGTTCAAAAGAACCTCCATAAGACCTTAATATAGCTTTAATAAGTGAATCATAACCAGCATTTTCTATCTGAAAACGATAAACATCCTCATTGCTTACGATGAACAATACCCTCGAGGGTGAAAAAATGTTTTCTGATAAGGTCAGGTAACCATCGTGTTCTAAAAACTTCAGGGCAGCCATCGTTTTGATCACCCCTACACCGAACCTTTTGCAAAAATCGGCCAGGTCAAAACCAAAGCTCAACCCTTCCCCAGCCCCATAAGCCAGCTGAAAATAATTGCCCAGGTAATGGTAAGTTTTTTTGATCTCCTCTACCGAAGGAAAGCTGTCTGTATACTTCGCTTTCAGCGACAATTCGTCTGATTTATTGGCCAGCAATACCGTATAGGCCTTTAGCCCGTCTCTGCCTGCCCTGCCCGCTTCCTGGTAATAAGCTTCCAGACTTTCAGGAAGGTCTAAATGTACCACAAAACGCACATCAGGTTTGTCAATCCCCATTCCAAAAGCATTTGTGGCCACCATCACCCGGATGCGGTTCCGTTTCCAGTCATCCTGTTTCCTGAAACGGGCTTCCTTTTCAATTCCGGCATGATAAAAATCGGCAGCAATTCCGTTCCTGTTTAAAAATGAAGCTACCTCGGCTGTTTCCCTTCTGTTCCGTACATATACCAGGCCACTCCCTTTTACCTTATTCACAATACCGATCAGCTTCTTATACTTATCCTCATCATCCTGCACCACATAACTCAGGTTTTTGCGGCCAAAACTCTGTACAAAAATATGAGGTTTTTTAAACTGCAGTTTTTCCATGATGTCCGTTCGCACAAAACGTGTGGCAGTTGCCGTAAGTGCCAAAACAGGTACATCGGGATGGATTTCCCGGAGCTCGCTCAGTTTCAGGTAAGGTGGCCTGAAATCATAGCCCCATTGCGAAATACAGTGGGCCTCGTCTACAGCAATCAGGTTCACCTTCATATAGGAGATGCGCACCCGTACCAGTTCAGCTAATAAGCGCTCGGGCGAGAGGTACAGAAATTTGATCTTTCCGTAAATGCAGTTGTCCAGCAGGATATCAATCTCCCGTTTACCCATACCGGCATAAATGGCCACAGCGGCAATGCCCTTTGCTTTCAGTGCCTCTACCTGATCCTTCATTAAAGCCACCAAAGGCGATATTACAATGCAGATGCCTTCCTGAACCAGGGCCGGCACCTGGAAACAGATGGATTTTCCACCACCGGTAGGCAATAAGGCCAAAGTATCCTGTCCGTTTAAAACCGATCTGATAATTTCATCCTGTAAGGGCCTGAAACCATCATATCCCCAGTATCGCTTTAATATCTCCGTCTCGTTCATAAAAAGGTTGCACTCCAAAACTATAAAAATGAACTGATATTATTAAATTAGCAAAAAAATCACACAACCGGCTATATGAGAACACCTCTGCAATTGTTAATTCTTATATTCACCTATCAATCGTCATTCTCGCAATCCCAGGCTCCAACACCAGCTCAAACGCCTAAATGGGATATAGAAAAATATAAAGGCAATACCAAAACCTTCACCTTTAACACAGATGAGGGTACCTGGATGAACCTCGATGTCAGTCCGGACGGCAAGGACATTGTGTTCGACCTGCTGGGCGACCTGTATGTCATGCCCATCAGCGGCGGTGCTGCCATTCTGTTAAGCGGGGGCCCTGCCTGGGATATTCAGCCCCGCTTTAGTCCCAATGGCAGATACATCAGTTATACCAGCGACAAAAGCGGTGCCGACAACATCTGGATCATGAACCGCAACGGTTCCGGCAAAAGACAGGTCAGTAAAGAAAGCTTCAGGCTATTGAACAGCGCCACCTGGATGCCCAACAGCGAATACCTGATTGCACGCAAACACTTTACCGGTACCCGCTCACTGGGCGCCGGAGAAATGTGGATGTACAGCATTTATGGCGGTGAAGGCGTACAGCTGACCAAGAGAAAAAATGACCAGCAGGATGCCGGAGAACCCAATGTATCGCCCGATGGCAAATACCTGTACTTTAGTGAAGACGTATCACCCGGCCCCAATTTTGAATACAGCAAAGACCCTAACGGGATGATCTATGCCATTCGGCAGCTAAACCTCGGCACCGGTAAGCTCAGCAACCTGATTGCCCAGCCAGGCGGAGCGGCAAGGCCACAGGTCTCACCCGACGGCAAACTGATGGCTTATGTGAAACGCATCCGGTTAAAATCGGTGCTGATGTTACAGAACCTGCAGACCGCGGAAGAATGGCCGATCTACGAAGACCTTTCGCACGACCAGCAGGAAACCTGGGCCATATTTGGCGTTTATCCCAATTATGCCTGGACGCCTGAAGGCAAGAGTATTATTTTTTATGCCCGGGGCAAGATCAAAAAGATCGACCTCAGCTCCCTCTTCACCAATAACATCCCTTTTCATGTAACCGGCTCCCAAACCATACAACAGGCTCTGCACTACCCACAGCAGGTATACAACCCTGATTTCACCGTAAAAATGATCCGCCAGCTAACCACTTCTGCCGATGGAAAATTTGTCGTGTTCAATGCTGCCGGTTTCCTTTATAAAAAAGACCTACCCAATGGCATTCCAGAAAGGATTAGTAAAGGCCTGGATTTTGAGTTCGAGCCGGAGATCAGCAGCGATGGAAAATCAGTGATCTATGCCACCTGGAGCGATGAATTTAAAGGGGCCATTAAAAAAACAGAGCTCAAATCAGGAAAAACAATTGCATTAACCGAAGAAAAGGGCTTTTATTACTCCCCATCTTTCTCCGGCAAGGGCGATAAGATCGTATTCCGGAAAGGAGTTGGCAACGATGTGCTGGGCTATGCCTTTGGCCGGGGAACAGGAATTTTTACCATGCCTGCCGGCGGGGGGCCTAAAACCCTGATCACCGAAAGTGGCATCAGGCCGAAGTTCAATGCTGATGATACCCGGATCTGGTTTCAATCCAGTGAAGGTGGAAAAAAAGTTTTTAAAAGTATAGACCTGAACGGGGCGAACGAACGTACCCACTATACATCTGCTTATGCTACCCAGTTTGTGCCCAGTCCGGACGGAAAATGGATGGCTTTTACCGAACTATTCAACAGTTATGTAACCCCAATGGTAAGTACCGGCACGGCGCTGGAATTGTCTGCTACCAACAAAGCCATCCCCCTTACCCGCATTACTAAAGACGCCGGGACTTATATCCACTGGAGCAAGGACAGCCAGAAATTGTTCTGGACATTGGGTGAACAATATTTCAGCCGCGACATTCAAACCGCATTCAATTTTACCGATGGCCCAACGGCTGCCATCAAAGCACCGGACAGCGTTGGCCTGCCTATAGGCTTAAAGCTGAAAACCGATGTACCCCTTGGCTTAACTGCACTTACGGGCGCCAGGATCATCACCATGAAAGGTGATGAGGTGATCGAGAACGGTTCCATTCTGATAGAGAACAATAAGATTGTATCCATCGGTAAAAACCTGCCCCTGCCGGCAAATACCAGGATTATTGATGTAACAGGAAAAACCATTATGCCAGGTATCGTGGATGTACATGCGCACTTACGAACCAGCCCGGATGGCATCAGCCCGCAGCAGGACTGGTCTTACCTGGCCAACCTGGCCTTCGGGGTAACTACCGCTCACGATCCGTCCAGCAATACCGAAATGGTCTTCAGTCAGTCGGAAATGATCAAAGCCGGGCGGCTTACCGGCCCCAGGTTATACTCTACAGGTTCCATTTTGTACGGTGCCGATGGGGATTTCAAGGTGGTCATCAATAGCCTGGATGATGCCTTATCCAACCTGCGAAGGTTAAAAGCAGTCGGTGCTTTTTCCGTAAAATCGTATAACCAGCCCCGACGTGACCAGCGCCAGCAAATACTGGAAGCTGCACGACAATTAAAAATGCTGGTGGTACCCGAAGGGGGATCTACCTTTTTCACCAATATGAACATGATTGCTGATGGACATACCGGCATCGAACACAGCATCCCGGTAGCGCCGGTATTTAAAGACGTGACTACCTTCTGGAACAAAACCGAGGTGGCCTATACCCCTACACTAATTGTAAGCTATGGCAGCCAGTGGGGTGAAAATTACTGGTACGACCGGACCAATGTATGGGAAAACGAGCGGCTGATGGCCTTTACGCCACGTGCCATCATCGATCCGCGTGCGCGGAGGAGAACCACTTCCGAATATGGCGATTATGGCCATATTGAGGTAGCCAAAGCCGCCAGACAAATTGCTGAAGGGGGTACCAAAGTTAATTTAGGTGCCCATGGGCAAATCCAGGGCCTGGGTGCGCATTGGGAACTCTGGATGCTGGCCCAGGGCGGAATGACGCCCTTACAGGCCATCAGGTGTGCCACCCTGAACGGCGCTGCATACCTGGGCATGGATAAAGAGATCGGCTCACTGGAAATCGGCAAACTGGCCGACCTGATCGTGATGAATGCCAATCCGCTAGATGACATCAGGAATTCAGAAAAGATCAGGTATGTAATGATAAATGGACGTATTTTTGACAGTTTGTCTATGAATGAAATTGGCAACCGGGAAAAAGTACGGGGAAAATTATGGTTTGAAACAGGTAAAGGTATGGTCTACACTTTCCCTACCGGGAATGCAGAAACCTGGACCTATACCACCCCAAATTGCGAGTAGTAAGCGTACAATAAGGGTTGTACCTACTACTATTTAGCAAGGTTTTAAAAACATATTAAACAGTACAGTGCTTCCCGAATGCTGAACTTTTTAATAATTGAAAAGATATGATATATTTGTTATATTAGTAGTATTCAAGTAATTAAAACTGAGCATCCCTATTGTTCTTTAATAAATTTATTTTCCTTAGAAATTGAGGATGGGTAGGTACATTCAATATAAAATTGACTATAAAAGAATAAAATGGAAACTATTGACAGAAGAACTGATATATCTTACAAAGAATTCATCAGCGAGTATCAGCAGCCGGGTATCCCCCTGATCCTTAAAAATGCAACAAAGGTTTGGAAATCCAATCTGCTGTTTACACCAGATTATTTCAAAGAGAATTTTGGCAATCGCATTACCCACCATGAAAACAGAGCTTATACCATGTCTGAAATCCTGGATATCGCCGCCAATAGCACAAAGGAAAATCCCGCGCCTTATCCGATAAAATTCAATTTATTAAAGCAGCTCCCAGAAATAATGGAGTATATGGATCCCCTTAATCTCAATCTGGCAAAACCAAACTGGCTGTTTAGCAAGGTATTTCCCAAAAGCAAAATGGACCATAGTGTTGACTTGTTTATAGGTGGCCCGGGTAATCACTATTCTGTTCACAAAGACAGCTATCAGGTTCATGCCTGGTTAATCCAACTGTATGGGGAAAAAGAGGTCATTATCTTTCCCAAAGAGCAGGAGGAATTGCTGTATGCCGGAAAAGTAGGCATAGAAAAATTACGTTCGCCTATTAACATTGCTGATCCTGATTACGAAAAGTATCCCAGGTTTAAAGAGGCAAAGCCCATCCGTGTAATTTTAAAGGCCGGCGAAGTCATCTACATCCCAAGCGGTGTCTGGCATACCACCATGGCATATGTACACAACATTTCTATTATTGTAGACCAGCTGAACAGCACAAATTACAAGGCATGGAGAAAAGATATCTATGATTATAAAAAACATTACAATAAGCCCAGGGCCATTTTTGATTATTGTGCAGCAACGTTCATTGGAAATGTATGTATGGCAGCTGAATTCCTGGGCATACCGCTTTGAACCGAATTATAAATTGTCTGCAATTACAAAGCCACTGGCCCAGGCCCATTGAAAATTATAACCACCCAGCCAGCCGGTCACATCCACACATTCCCCGCCAAAGTACAGACCAGGTATTTTTTTACATTCCAGCGTTTTGGACGATAGCTCACTGGTATCTATGCCCCCACGCATCACTTCTGCCTTATCGTAACCTTTATCCCCCGCCGGTTTCACTTTAAACTGGTGTATAATTTGCGCAATCTGCTCCATCTCCGCCCTGGTTAAGCTTGCAACCTGTTTTTCTACCGGCAAAAACCTGGCCATGGCATCGGTAAACTTCTTAGGGTATAAATGGTTAAAAAAAGTAGACAATAGTGATTTGCCGTTCTGTTTCCGTTCTTCTTCCAGTAACGCAGTAATGTTTTGCCCCGGCAGCAAATCGATGTTAAATACCTCACCTCTCTTCCAGTAGGATGATATCTGCAGGATGGCAGGCCCGCTTAAGCCCCAGTGTGTAAACAGGATATTCTCTTCAAATGCAATGTGTTCATTACTCACGCGGCAAAAAACGCTGTTCCCCGAAAGCCGGGCATACCAATCTTCCTCTTTTCCGGTAATGGTTAGGGGCACCAGTGCAGGGGCAGTTTCTGCAATTTTTAAGCCCTGTTTCCGGGCAAAACGCAGGGCGAAATCTGTCGCACCCATTTTCGGGATGGGCAGTCCTCCGGTCGCTATCACCAGTTTAGGGGCTTTGAGTATCCGGCTTTTCGGGCCCTTATCATATTTTACCGCAAAGCCATCTTCCAATATATCGATGTCGGTAATAGAAACCCCGCAGATCAGCTGCTGCCCTAAATCTTCGCAAAGCGAAGTAAATACCGCAACAATATCCCTGGCATTGTTACTTTCCGGAAACAATTGCCCCAGGGTTTTCTCCCTCCCGTTGATGCCATAAGTTTCAAAAAAACTGATCGTATCGGCAACTGTCCACTGGGTAAAGGCAGATTTGACGAAATGTTTGTTACCGGAAATGAATTGCTCATCTGTAGCAAACAGATTGGTATAATTACACCTTCCCCCTCCGGATATCAGGATTTTAGCCCCCGGCTGTTCATTTTTTTCCAGCAGGATTACCCGTCTGCCGAGGTAGCCGGCCTGCACCGCACACATCAAACCACAAGCCCCGGCACCAATAATTATAGCATCTGCATCCATCAATCCGTTTATATTGTTATTTTTGTGCAAAATAAGCATAACTTTTTCATATAGATATGGCAAAACAAATAAGCGATCTGAAACTGGGCATATTGGGGGGCGGACAACTCGGCAGAATGCTGATCCAGGAAGCCATCAATTATAACCTGAGCACCCTGGTTTTAGATCCGGATACCGATGCGCCCTGCAAGCACCTGGCAAATTACTTCGAATGCGGCTCTATTACTGATTTTGATACCGTTTATAACTTCGGGCAAAAAGCAGACCTCATTACCATAGAGATAGAAAAGGTTAATATTGAAGCACTGGAACAACTGGAAAAAGAGGGAAAACAAGTATTTCCGCAATCCAGGGTCATCCGCCTGATCCAGGACAAAGGCGTACAAAAGCAGTTTTTTAAAGAAAACAATATCCCTACAGCCCCTTTTCAGCTGGTAAATACCAAAGAAGACATGCGCAACAGCAGGTTTGCCTTTCCGTATATCCTTAAACAGCGCCGGGACGGCTACGATGGCAAAGGGGTTATGAAAATCAACCTGGCCGCTGATATTGACCAGGCATTTGACGCGCCCTGCCTGATTGAAGAAATGATAGATTTTGAAAAGGAAATTGCCGTAATTGTGGCCAGGAACTCCAATGGGGATATGAAAACCTTTCCGATGGTAGAAATGGAATTCAATGCCGAGGCCAACCTGGTAGAATTCCTGATCTCTCCTTCCACTTATCCGGAAGCCTTGCAAAACAAAGCAGAAGTAATTGCCAAAAACATTGCTGCCTCGCTCAACATTACCGGCCTGCTGGCTGTAGAAATGTTTGTAACCAGGAACGGTGAGCTTTTGGTAAATGAACTGGCCCCAAGACCACACAACAGCGGGCACCAAACCATAGAGGGCAATTATGTTTCCCAGTTTGACCAGCACCTGAGGGCCATTTTCAATTTACCACTGGGCGATACACGCGCCATCAGCAATGCGGTAATGATCAACCTCCTGGGCGAGAAAAACCACAATGGTGTGGCCAAGTACCAGGGTCTGGAAAAAATCATGGCCATTGAGGGGGTATATGTACACCTTTATGGTAAAAAGTACACCAAGCCTTTCCGGAAAATGGGGCACGTTACCATAGTAGACCAGAACCGCGACAGCGCTATACAGAAAGCAAATTACATTAAAAACACACTAAAAGTTATTTCCTAATGAGCATACAAGCAGGCATTATCATGGGCAGCAAATCGGACCTTCACATCATGCAGGACGCCGCCGATATTTTTAAAGCATTTGGCGTTGAATTTGAAATGACCGTAGTATCGGCGCACCGTACCCCCGAAAGGATGTTTGAATATGCTAAAAATGCAGCCTCAAGGGGCTTAAAAGTGATCATCGCCGGTGCCGGCGGTGCCGCTCATTTACCAGGCATGGTAGCTTCCATCACTACTTTACCGGTAATTGGTGTTCCCGTAAAATCCTCAAACTCCATTGATGGCTGGGATTCTATCCTTTCCATTTTACAAATGCCAAATGGCATCCCTGTAGCTACTGTGGCCTTAAATGCAGCAAAAAATGCAGGTTTACTCGCAGTACAGATCCTGGCTACGGCAGATGCTTCACTTGGCGTTCAAATGCAGGCTTATAAAGATGAGCTGCGCAGAAAGGTAGAGGAAAGCGCGGACGAACTGCAGGGATAAGGCAGCTCAGTTTAAATTAGGGTCCTGGGGAAAATTGCTTACATGTGCATATTTTGGTCCCAGGTTAATGATCACTTCGCGCCACAGGTTTTCTTCATTTGCGGAGAAAACCACATCGGGATGAAATTCATCGGAGACGATCCAGGTGTTCTCTTTCATCTCCTTTTTCAGCTGTTCCTTTCCCCAGCCCGAATAACCTATAAAAAATTTGATCTCATCTTCAGTAATGCTGTTGCTGTTAATAAGTACTTTCAGGGCCTCAAAATTACCACCCCAATAAATTCCTTTGGCCACCTCCTGTCCATCTCCTATTTTATCATAACAACGGTGTACAAAATGTATGGTATCGGTTTCTACCGGTCCGCCAAAATAGACCGGAAAATTGGCTTCAGCGAGTTCGGGGATTACATCTTTAAGCAGCAATGTACTGCATTGGTTCAGAATAAAACCAACTGTACCTTCTTCCTGATGATCAGTGACCAGGATTACCGCACGCTTAAAATTCGGGTCCATCAAAAATGGTTCGGAAATTAACAATCTGCCCAGTGAAGGTTCTAACCTGCTTATCATTTTGGAAATTTAGGGATAAAATTGAATAAACTAAAACCTATTTTTGTACATGGACCTCAATAAAATTAATTTACATGATTTAAGACAGGAATACCGCGCTGCCCAGCTTACCGAACAAGATGTGGAAAGTGACCCTATCCTGCAGTTTGGAAAATGGTTTAACGCTGCAGTAGCTGCGCAATTGTACGAACCAAACGTAATGACCCTGGCCACTTGCGACCGTTTTGGCAAACCTTCGGCAAGAATTGTACTGCTGAAAGGTTTCGATGAAAACGGCTTCGTTTTTTATACGAACTATGAGAGCAAAAAAGGACGGGACCTGGTAGAGAACCCCCAGGCGGCACTGGTGTTTTTCTGGCCCGAACTGGAAAGGCAGGTGCGCATTGAAGGCGTGGTGAGCAAGGTAGCTGCAGAAACCTCAGCTGCTTATTTTCATTCCCGCCCGGTAGGCAGCCAGATCGGGGCCATGGCCTCGCCACAAAGCAAGGTGCTCGACAGCCGGGAATCCCTTGAAAATAAAGTAGATGAACTGACAAAAGCTTATGAGGGCATCGAAATTCCGCATCCGTTACACTGGGGCGGATACCTGATCGAACCCTCTTATATCGAGTTCTGGCAAGGCAGGCCAAGCCGGCTGCACGACAGAATTGTTTACAACCTGGTGGAGGGTTCGTGGATTATAAATAGATTAGCGCCTTAAAACGTTAAAAAACTCATAAAGAAAAAGGAATGAATACTATCGCGGTAATTGGCTCGGGTACCATGGGCAATGGAATTGCACATACTTTTGCACAGTTTGGCTATCCTGTAAACCTGATCGACATCAGCAAGGAGGCTTTGGAGAAGGCCATCAGTACCATTGGCAAAAACCTCGACAGGCAGGTGGGCAAAGGAACACTTACCGAAGCGGAAAAAATGGCTACTTTAAGCCATATCAGCACTTTTACAGACCTGCAGACAGGTGTAGCCCATGCCGACCTGGTGGTAGAGGCTGCAACAGAGCAACTGGAGCTTAAACTGAAGATATTTAAAGACCTGGATGCTTTTGCCAAACCAGGGGCCATTCTGGCCAGCAATACTTCTTCCATTTCCATTACCCGTATTGCCTCGGTTACCGGTCGCGGCGATAAAGTGATCGGCATGCATTTCATGAATCCCGTACCGGTCATGAAACTGGTAGAGGTGATCAGGGGTTATGCGACAAGTGATGAAACTACAGAAAACATTATGGCGCTTTCAAAAAAACTGGCGAAAGTTCCGGTAGAAGTGAATGATTATCCGGGCTTTGTGGCCAACCGGATATTGATGCCCATGATCAACGAGGCCATTTATACCCTGTATGAAAATGTAGCTGGCGTGGCAGAAATAGATACGGTAATGAAACTTGGCATGGCCCATCCCATGGGGCCTTTGCAGCTGGCCGATTTTATTGGCCTGGATGTTTGTCTGGCCATTTTAAGGGTATTGCAGGAGGGTTTTGGCCATCCGAAATATGCACCCTGCCCATTGCTGGTAAATATGGTGGCAGCAGGCCATAAAGGCATCAAATCGGGAGCAGGTTTTTACAATTATGCCAATGGGGTAAAAGAGCCCGTTGTTGCTGCCAAATTTCTTTAGCCCATGCTAAAATTCTAATTTTTAAGCGTATTTTTGAATAATGAACGAGAATCTCGACCCCTCATCCGAAAGCCTGTCACCTGTAGAACGCGATATTGAAAAAGTATTGCGCCCGCAGGCCTTTGACGATTTTACCGGACAGGAAAAGGTGATGGAAAACCTGAAGATCTTTGTGAAAGCGGCAAAACTGCGTGGCGAACCACTCGATCATGTTTTATTGCATGGCCCTCCTGGACTGGGGAAAACCACACTTTCCCTGATCATCGCCAATGAAATGGGTGTAGGGATAAAAGTGACCTCCGGACCAGTACTGGATAAACCAGGAGACCTTGCCGGGCTGCTGACCGGTCTGGATGAAGGTGATATCCTTTTTATTGATGAAATACACCGCTTAAGTCCATTGGTTGAAGAATACCTGTATTCGGCAATGGAGGACTTTAAAATAGACATTATGCTGGAGAGCGGGCCCAACGCCCGCTCTGTACAGATTTCCCTGAATCCATTTACCCTGGTTGGTGCCACTACCCGCTCCGGTTTACTGACCGCACCCTTACGGGCCAGGTTTGGCATCAACTCGCGTCTGGCCTATTACGATGCCAAGCTATTGACCACCATCGTATTGAGGTCATCAGAAATTCTGAAAACCCCCATTACAGATGAAGGGGCTTATGAAATTGCCAGACGGAGCCGCGGTACCCCCCGGATTGCCAATGCTTTATTAAGACGGACCAGGGATTTTGCACAGATCAAAGGTACCGGTGAGATCGATACCGATATTGCCCGCTATGCTTTAAAAGCTTTAAATGTAGATGAGCATGGCCTGGATGAAATGGACAATAAAATCCTGACCACCATCATTGACAAGTTTAAAGGTGGCCCTGTGGGTTTAAAAACCATTGCAACTGCTGTTGGTGAAGATGAAGGTACGATTGAAGAAGTTTACGAGCCATTCCTGATCCAGGAAGGTTTTTTAATGCGTACCTCACGTGGCAGGGAAGCCACAGAAGCAGCATATAAACACCTGCAAAGAAATTTCCCCGGACAAACCGGAAGATTATTCTGACAAAAAACTTTTTAGGCATCATTTCTGTTTCAGAATAGCTAAATTTAGCTGATATGAACATAGAAACAAGAAAACTTACTTTAGAAGATTATGACGACCTGAAAGAATCTATGCAACAGGCATACGATACACTGGGTGGTCAGATCTGGAGTAAGGTGACGATTGCTAAACTTTTAAAGCTATTCCCGGAAGGACAATTGTGTATCGCTGTTGACGACAAAGTAGTCGCTTGTTCGCTAGCAATTATTGTAGATTATGATGAATACGGTGATAAGCACACCTACCAGATGATCACCGGAAATTATACCTTTTCTACCCACGATCCGAACGGCGATACCTTATACGGAATTGAGATTTTCGTTTCCCCGGATTTCCGTGGATTGCGCTTAGGGCGGCGCCTGTATGAAGCCAGAAAAGAACTTTGCGAAAGCCTGAACCTGAAAAGTATCATCGCCGGCGGGCGCATACCCGGTTACCATGAACATGCGGAGCGCTTGACACCCAGGCAGTATATCGATAAAGTTAAAGCCAAAGAACTATATGATCCTACACTCACCTTTCAGATCTCCAACGATTTCCACGTCAGGAAAGTACTCAAGAACTACCTTCCCGGCGACCATGAATCCAAAGAATTCGCGACGCTGATCGAATGGAACAACATCTATTACCAGGGTATAGATGCTTCGGCACGGTCAGCCAAGACCATCAGGATTGGACTGGTGCAGTGGCAAATGCGCTTATTTCCTGACATAGAAGCGTTTTATGAACAGGTTGAATTCTTTGTTGATGCGGTAAGCGGCTACAAGTCTGATTTCATCATGTTCCCTGAGTTTTTCAACACTCCGCTGCTGCAGCCCTACAATCATTTACCGGAAATGGAGGCGATGCGCAAACTCGCCGATCAAACTGCTGAAATTGTAGAACGAATCCAGCAATATGCGCTTTCCTATAACGTGAACATCATATCAGGGAGCATGCCGGTTGTTGAAAACAATAAATTATACAACGTGACCTACCTTTGCCATAGGAGTGGGAAGACGGATGAATATAGAAAAATCCACATCACACCGAACGAACAGAAATATTACGGAATGGTAGGCGGAGATAAAATCGAGGTATTTGATACAGACTGTGGTAAAATAGGGATCCTGATCTGTTATGACGTGGAGTTCCCGGAACTGAGCAGAATATTGGCTGATGAGGGGATGCAAATGCTTTTTGTACCATTTTTAACGGACACGCAAAATGGTTATACCCGGGTAAGGCATTGTGCCCAGGCCAGGGCCATAGAAAATGAATGTTATGTAGCGATTGCCGGCTGTGTGGGTAATTTACCTAAAGTGAACAACATGGACATTCAGTTCGCACAGTCAGCGGTATTTACACCATCTGATTTCGCTTTTCCTACAAATGCAGTTAAAGCGGAAACCACACCGAACACAGAAATGATGCTGGTGGTAGATGTTGACCTGCACCTGCTGGATGAACTCCATCACTTCGGTACCGTTAAAATATTAAAGGACCGGCGTAAAGATCTTTACGAAGTAAGGCTGTTGAAATAAAACAACAGCCTTAGCATTTTTTTAACTGCCTGCCCCTTTAAAGGCGAACCAGTAAATGAGCAGGGCAATCACCAGTAGCGGAATCAGCCACCTCAGCACCACTGCTGCACCATTGATGTCTTTCTCTTTTACTGCCTGGGGCGATGGCCCGGGGTCCGTCTGATGGTGTGCGTAATCATGCTCTATCGGTTTATGTGGCTTGTTGGGATCTTCGGCATGTTTTGCAGCCAGATCATCTACACTATCATTCTGATTTTCAGTATCTTTATTTAAATTTTCCATAACATCTAAAATTTGGTCTGCTTATATAACAGCAGCTTAAATGGAAATGTTTTGTTCCTAAAGTTTATCTTTGCAGCAAAATGAACAGCAATACCGCTACATACAGTGAAATGATCAAAGCAGAAGCCCGGAGACTGGGCTTTATGCAATGTGGCATTGCCAAAGCGATTTTTCTGGAACAGGAAGCACCAAAACTGGAAAAATGGCTACAGGACAAGCATCATGGACAGATGGCCTACATGGAGAACCATTTTGATAAAAGACTGGATCCCAGGCTGCTTGTGGAAGATTCCAAATCGGTCATCTCCCTGACTTTAAACTATTATCCCGCTGAACAGCAGACAGACCCAGATGCACCCAAAATATCCAAGTATGCTTACGGAATGGATTACCACCAGGTCATTAAGGATAAGTTGTTCCAGCTGCTGAATTTTATCAGGGAAGAGATCGGGGAAGTTGCAGGCCGGGCCTTTGTAGATTCTGCCCCGGTGCTGGACAGGGCCTGGGCAAAGCGGGCGGGTATTGGCTGGATCGGCAAAAACAGCAACCTGATCAGTAAACAGAATGGCTCCTTCTTTTTTTTGGCCGAGCTGATCCTGGACCTGGAACTGGAATATGACCATCCCTTTGAAACAGATCATTGCGGAACCTGCACCAAATGTATAGATGCCTGCCCTACCGAGGCCATTTTATCCCCCTTTATCATTGATGCCAAAAAATGTATTTCCTACCTGACCATCGAACTGAAAGAGGAAATTGACCAGGAATTTAAAGGCAAAATGGACAACTGGATGTTTGGCTGCGACATCTGTCAGGATGTATGTCCCTGGAACAGGTTTGCAAGCCCGCATGCCGAACCGCTGTTTAAACCCAATGTACAGCTGCTGCAAATGAAGCGGGAAGACTGGCAGGACATTACAGAAGAGGTATTCAAAAGCATTTTCAAAAACTCAGCGGTAAAGCGCACCAGGTATAAAGGCCTGACCAGGAATATCGATTTCCTAAAAAAAACCTCTTAACAGTAGGGGTTATTTTACCTTAAAGGTATTGTCACTCTTGTCTTTGTCTGGCACATGTACGCTGCCCAGTACTACTCTTTTGAGCGTTTTGAGGGTGGGCAGGTCAATATCAATGGCCGGATCACCTTTTTCCCAAACTCCTATACTCCTGTGCAGCTGTGCCGAACTGCCATCGGCATACTCCAGGTTAAGGTCTATTGGTAAAGGTTTGCTGCTTTTGTTGGCGATGGTGACCTGGTAGCCCGCGGCCGTTTTAACAACGGCCTTGATGGCCATATCTGTGATGCCATCTTCAAAAAACCAGCGTTTCCAGAACCAGTCCAGGTTTTTACCGGAAGCTTCATTCATACAGTAAAAGAAATCGAATGGCATGGGATGTTTGCCCTGCCAGGTTTTCATGTAATGGTGCAAAGCTTTGATGAACAGCTCGTCGCCAAGATAATCTTTGACAAAGAGATAACCCATTCCTGGTTTGGGATAGGAATTGGTAAATGTCCCAACTCCTTTTAAATCAGGCGTTAAAGTGACAATAGGCACATCGTTTTTAGTACCCGAAGAAATTGCGGTCGATTCCACCCCGTAGTCATCAACCAGCGAAGTATCGATCATCGGGGCCAGCAGCCACTCGCCAAGGGTGGCCCAGCCTTCGTCCATCCATCCGTATTTTGTTTCGTTGGTACCCATGTAAAAAGGGAACAGGGTATGGAATACCTCATGCACCGTAAGGGTAATGGCGTCTGCTCTTTTCTCTACAGGATTATCGTTCACCATCATGGGGTATTCCATCTGGTCCAGGCCATCAAAAACCGTCTCATGCGCATAAGGAAAAGGCCATTTGGGAAACACATGGCTCATCAGGTATACGGTTTTCCGCGTAAAATCAATCACTTCATGATAATCTTTATGTATGGGATTAAAAGCGGCATCTACCCGGATCCTTCTTTTGGTCAGGGAATCAACAATCAGGCTGGAAGACTTCCATAAATAATGGTTACTGGTGGCAAAAACAAAATCAGTAACATTTTTTGCCTCAAAGATGTAGGTGTTAAATGCTTTGGTACTGGTTACCTGTTTTTGCTGCAGGTCTGTTGCTGTGATCACATCCAGCACTTCGTCTGTTTCTTCTGCCCTGCCCAAACGGCCCGCGATCTCTTTTCTGAATACCGCTTTCGGGTTCAGCAAATCGCCCGTGGCCCAAACCACATAATCTTTAGGCACGGTAATTTCAGCTTTGAAATTGCAGAAATCATTGTAAAACTCCTCTTCACCGGTATAAGGGTATTTGTTCCAGCCATCTATGTCGTCGTACACCGCAATGCGCGGAAAAAAGTAGGCTACAAAATGGGCACTGTCATTGACCTGCCCCGTCCGCATGTGCGAGCCTTTATTTAAGACATACTGGTAATCCATTTTCAGTTTTAAAGACTGACCAGGGGCCAATGCTGCAATATTGGTATGCATATTGGTACCTGCTATCTGCAGTTCGTCCTGAGCTATGGCCTTTCCATTTACCTGAACTGAGCTGAGCTCAACGCCCGGGCCCAGATCTTTAAGGGCTATTTTGGTTTTGACATTTCCACCTTTTTGATACAGGTTGGGATAAAGTTTAAACCACAGCTGTTTAAGGGTATCCGGACTATTGTTCACATAAACAATTTCCGCCTGCCCCTTCAGCTCCCGGCTAAGCGGGTTAAAATTTGCTTTCAACTGATAACTGGCGATATTTTGCCAGTAGGCAGGACCAGGTTTACCGCTCTTGCTCCGTGTACCTTTGGCATAGGCTTCCTGTATACTGGTGGGCACCGGCAAAGTTTGGGCAAATGCAGAAACAGACAGCATTAAAAATAATGCTGCCGCGGCTGTCCTTTTCATCATAAGCAAGGGGGATTATTTTCCAAATTTCATCTTCAGCTGTTCCAGCATATCGTTGGTCACTTCAGCGGCAGGTTTTTCCTTTTTAACCTCCAGGCTTTGCGGCCTGGCCGGGTTTTGCTGAGGTTTGGCCTGCGGGGCTTTCGGCTTGTTTGCTTCGGCCTGCTGTTGACGCTCCTGTTTAAGCTGTTCTTTCTTTTTGTTCCAGCGGATCCAGATCTCTTCTAACTTTTTCTTGGTATACAGCGGGAAATCGCCCTGCTTCATCCAGGCATAATAACTGGGTTCTATGTCAAAAACCTGTTCAACGGTTTTGCCTTTATGTTTACCAAAGTTGAAGATCTCTTCCTCATTTTCATTGTAAACCATTCTGCCGGCAAAATCAACAGGTTTATTCATATTGGTAAAGGCATGAAGGGCATCCACGTCATTTTGTACCGGTCTGGATATTTTACCTTGTTTATCCTCAAAATCAGTGTCTTTGTAACGTTCTATCTGCGCCAGCAATACCTGATAGGTTGCTATAATGTCTGCTTCTGCAGAATGTGCATTGATGATGTCTTTGTCACAATAGAATTTATAAGCCGCCCTCAGGGTACGTTGTTCCATCTGGTGGAATACATTCTGGACATCAACAAATTTCCTGTCTGACATGTCAAAATCCACTCCTGCCCTTAAAAATTCTTCCAGCAGCACCGGAATATCGAACCTGTTGGAGTTGTATCCGGCAAGATCTGCATCCCCGATAAAATCAGCCAGTTCAGCTGCAACCTGTTTAAAGTTGGGTTCATGGGCAATGTGTTCATCATAAATTCCGTGGATCAATGAAGCATACAAGGGAATAGGCATTTCAGGATTGATGCGCATGGTTTTGATCAGTTCAGATCCGTCCGGCATAGCTTTTAATATCGCAATTTCCACAATACGATCAGCACCTACATTCACACCAGTGGTTTCCAGATCAAAAAAAGCGAGTGGGCGTTTTAAATTTAATTTCATCTATTTATATTTTGACTTTTCATCTGTCAGATGGAGCCTTTGGTGATTAAAATAATTGTTGCCCTGTGAGCTTATTAATTATTTTAATCCTGTCGGGTTCATTTTTTAACTTTTTGGTAGCTTTTCAAAAGTCGTAAAAATCATCCATTAATCCTTGACTTATTTATTTGTAATTCGATTTTTTTATTCAGAATTCGGCATTATCTTGCAGTATATTTTATGCATTTAACGCCCGGATATGAAATATCTTATTTTTTTTATTGTGCTTTGCTCTTCTTTGACCGTATTTGCGCAGAACTTTGATTTTGCGCTTGTAGGCAACGACGATCTTTATTTAAAAAAAACGGAACTGGACAGCAGTGCCAATGCGGTAGTACTCCGGGAATTTGGCACCGCAGCCATCAGGCTTGACGAAAGCTATGGCAATCTATACATCGATTTTGAATACCATGTACGCATAAAAATATTCAACAAAAATGGCTTTGAAAAAGCCAATATCGTTATCCCGCAGCGATTTTACGGCGACAAGCAGGATATGGTATATGAACTGAAGGCGGTGACCATCAATGAGCAGAACGGACAGGCCGTTCAAACCGAACTGGACAAGAAAAAAGTGTTCAGTGAGAAAAAGAACAAATATGTGACCCTGACCAAATTTACGATGCCCAACCTGAAGGAAGGCAGCATTATTGAATACAGTTACCGCCTGCATTCGCCTTCCATATACAATTTCAGAAGCTGGGAATTCCAGTCTGACATTCCCAAACTGTACAGTGAATATGTTGCTTTTATTCCGGCACTGTATACCTATAATACTTCCTTGCGCGGTGCACAGAAACTCAGTTCGCAAAATGCAGAGCTCAATAAAGAATGCATCATTCTTTCAGGAACCCGTTATGATTGTTCAAAAATGACCTATGTCATGAAAGACATCCCGGCACTGATCGAAGAAGATTACATGACGGCTCCCAGTAATTTCAGGTCGGCCATTAATTTTGAGCTGTCAGAATATTATATGACTTCCGGCGGCAAAAAAAGTGTGACCAAGGAATGGAAAGATGTAGACTACGAACTGGTTACTGATAAATCTTTTGGCAGCCAGATGAAAAGAAAAGATGTATTTAAGGATATACTGCCTGATATCCTGAAAAACACCAGCGATCAGTTGAGCAAAGCAAAGGCCATCTATTATTATATTAAACGCAACATCAAAGGAAACGGCTTTGCAGGTGCTTTTACTGAAAATGGCGTCAAAAAGGCATTGGAAACCCATTCCGGAAATGTGGCCGACATTAACCTTGCCCTGGTAGCTGCACTGAGTGCCGCCGATCTGGACGTGGAGGCTGTCATCCTTTCCACCCGTTCCAATGGCATGGTCAGCAGCCTGTTTCCGGTGATCAGTGATTTCAATTACGTGGTGGCCAAGGTCAATATTGAAGGCAAGAGTTACCTGCTGGATGCGACTGAACCTTTAATACCTTTTGGCCTGCTGCCCCTGCACTGTATCAATGGACAGGGCCGGGTGATCGCCCTGAAAAAACCATCTTACTGGTATGACCTTAAAGCCAGCCAGAAAGAAACCACCCGGTACAGCTTAATTGCTGAACTGGGTAACGACGGAAAAATAAGGGGCAATTTAACCACCTATTCTGTCGGGTATGCTGCCCTGAACAAACGCAAAAGGATCATGTCGGCGAGTTCTGTGGATGAATTTGTAGAGAAACTGGATGAAAGCATGCCCAAGATCAGCATCCTTAAGCATGAACTGCACAATCTGGACAGCCTGGAAAACCCGCTTACTGAAAGTTATGAAATCGAAATGCCGGCCTTTAGCGACCTCCATAGCGACCCCTTATTCTTCAACCCCTTTTTTATCGACAGGATCAACCGGAATCCTTTTAACTTAAATGAACGTACCTACCCGGTAGATCTGGGTGCAGAAAGTGAAATGCGCATTACCATGACACTTAAACTGCCAGCCAATTACAGCCTGGTAGACAAGCCCAAAACCATGAACATGTCCCTTGCCGATGCTGGAGGCCGGTTTATGTGCGCCACCGATCTGACAGAAGGCATACTGCAGTTCACCCTGCTGCTCCAGTTCAATAAACCCATCTACAATTCAGCTGAATACCTGTCACTGAAAGAGTTTTACAGCAGGATCATCCAATTGCAAAAAACAGACATCATCCTTAAAAAATCAAAATAATGAGGTTAAAAAAAATGGGCCTGCCTGCACTGCTGCTTTGTAGCCTCCGCGTTTTTTCGCAGGAGGGTTTTCCGGCAGAAGAGATTCCTGCCGCACTGAAGAACCGGGCAAATGCGGTGATCCGGAAAATGGAGCGGACCGTAGACATGCGCGCAAACGACAATGTCATCTTAAACATCAAAAAGACGGTTACCATACTCAATAAAAATGGGGATGAAGAGGCCGAAATGGTCCTGCCCTATAACAAAAATAACACGATAAAATACGTTAAAGGCGTTATTCTGAATGCTTTTGGAAAAGCAACCAGTAAGTTCAGCCTCAGTAATTTCACAGACCATAGTGCAGTGAGCGACTTTTCTTTATTTGAAGATGACCGGGTAAAACATTATGCCCCGAATGTTTTATCCTACCCTTACACCCTTGTTTGTGAATATGAGGTCAGGTCTAAACAAAACCTGGCCATACCAGACTGGTACGCGGGGCTTGATGCCGGTGTTGCGGTAGCACACAGCAGCTATACGTTCATTTGTAAACCTGAAGATAAGGTAAGGATCAAAGCCTACAATTACATTGGAAATCCTGAACTCAGCACAACGGACAAGTTTAAAAGCCAGACCTGGACCGTAAAAAACATTCCGGCCTTTAAGCCGGAACCCTATGCCCCGGACCCGGACAATTACCGCACCCATATAAAAATAGCCCCTGAAGAATTTAACTTTTATGGCTACAAGGGCAAATACCAAAACTGGGACGAACTGGGCAAATGGATTTACACCGAACTGGTTAAAGACAGGCAAACCTTAACCCCCGCTGCTGTTGAAGAAGTTAAGGCCCTGGTGGCGGGAATAGAAAATGACAAAGACAAGGCCAGGAAAATCTATGCATATGTACAGCAAAAAACCAGGTACATCAGTGTGCAGATCGGTATAGGTGGCAACAGGCCCATGCCTGCAGCAGAGGTTCACCAGCTGTCTTACGGAGATTGTAAAGCCCTGGTGAACTATACCCAGAGTTTACTGAAGGCAGTTGGCATCCCTTCCTGGTACTGTGTGGTTAATGCCGGTGATTTCAAAAAGAACATGGAAACTGATTTTGCCAGCATGAACCAGGGCAACCACATCATTTTATGCCTGCCTTTGAAAAATGACACCACATGGCTGGAATGCACCAACCAGGAAATCCCTTTTGGTTTTCTCGGCAGCTTTACAGACGACCGGACGGTGCTGGCCTGCACCGGGGAAGCCGGAAAAATACTGAAAACCCCGGCTTTAACTACGCCGATGAACTTACAGCACCGCAGGGCTGAGCTGAGCCTGGACAAAGAGGGCAATATCAGCGGAAAGCTGCAAACTACTTTTGCCGGTTCGCAATATGACAATTGTGAAAGGATGATCAACCAGCCTTTAACCGAACAGTTAAAAATGCTGAAGCGTACATACGACATTGACAACATCAACTTTAGTGAACTTAAATATCAGCAGGATAAGGGCAGCAAACCCATTACTACCGAATCATTTGACCTCAGTATACAGAAATATGCCGCACAAACCAATAATCACCTGTACCTGGTGCTCAATGCTTTCAACAAAAAACGCAGTGTACCGGAAGTGAGGAACAGGAAGCTACCCCTTTTTATCAACAGGGGTTATACAGATGTGGATGAACTCATTTACCATTTGCCTGAAAATATAAATATTGAGCTTAGCCCCGATGATAAAGTGCTTAAAACTGAGTTTGGAACTTACGAGCTGCACATTAAAAAAGAAGATAAAAAGCTGACCTATAACCGGAAATTTATACTTAACGACGGAACTTATCCGGCAGAAAAATATGCGGATTTTGCTGATTTTATCAGTAAGGTCAGTTCAGCCGACCAGGTTAAGGCTATTTTTAAGCTGGACTCAGCCCAAAAATAAAATCCCCAGTGCAATGCCAATGGCCATGATCAGGTACATCAGGAGCTCTGTGGTGGCAAATTTGCTGTATTTTGTCCAGAATGAAATATCGGGTTTAGGTTTTGACATGTTTTAGTTTTTTACCGATCCGGCTTTTACAATGACCCTTTGGTAAGCAGGAAGACTTAAATCATCCACCACAACACCCCTGGTAGTAGAGGCATGCACGAAATAATTGTTGTTCAGGTAAACGCCTACATGGTCTACTGCCCCGCCGCCAAATGAAAAGAAGACCAGGTCGCCTTCATTCAGTTGGCTCATATTTTTCTCCCTTACAGCAGCTGCCTGATCCCTGGACCTTCGTGGTAAAGTATTGCCATAAATGTCTTTTTGCAGTAGCAAGGCAAAGCCGGAACAGTCTATACCTTTTTTATCCAGACCTCCTAAACGATACTGCACACCTGTCCAGTCGGTAATGAACCGGTACAAATGCCGGTTCTTTAAATGCGCCATGGCATCGGCTGTTTTAGCCGCAGCGGTAGTGCTGGGTTTTGCTGTATTTCTCCTGGAACTACAGGCAGAAAAAAACAAGACAGCACTCAGGAGCAGCAGCATGCCCTGCCTGTTTTTTCCGGATAATAAACTGCTGATATTCATATTACTGTTTTATTAAACGTTGTATCTCATCTAACTTTAATAAGGCCTCAACCGGTGTCAGCACATTAACATCGAGGTTGTTCAGCATATCGCGTATTTTAACCAATACCGGGTCATCAACCGCAAACATGTGCAGCTGATAGGCCTGGTTCTGTACTTTTTTGATACTGTCTTTGATGCTCTGTCCTTCGGTACGGTCTATTTCCAGCTTTTTTAAGATCTCATTGGCCCTGTTGATCAGCTTAGCTGGCATGCCCGCCATTTTAGCCACATGAATACCAAAACTATGCTCACTGCCACCGGGAATGAGCTTTCTTAAAAAGATCACTTTATTACCTACTTCTTTAATGGATACATTAAAGTTTTTGACGCGGTTCATGGTAGTGGCCAGCTCATTCAGTTCGTGGTAATGTGTAGCGAACAGGGTTTTGGGTTTGGCCGTTGGATGTGTATGTAAAAACTCGGCGATTGCCCAGGCAATGGATATCCCATCGTAAGTACTGGTTCCCCGGCCGATCTCATCCAGCAGGATCAGGCTGTTGTCTGATATGTTGTTCAGGATACTGGCCGTTTCGTTCATCTCCACCATAAAGGTACTTTCTCCTGAAGAAAGGTTATCAGAAGCACCTACGCGGGTAAAGATCTTATCTACCAGGCCAATGCTTGCCGCTTTGGCCGGAACAAAACAGCCCATCTGCCCCATGAGCACAATCAGGCCGGTTTGCCTTAAAATGGCCGATTTACCCGACATATTGGGACCGGTGATGATGATGATCTGCTGGCTGTCGTTGTCCAGGAACACATCATTGGTGATATAGGCTTCACCCACAGGCAAGCGCTGCTCGATGACCGGGTGCCTTCCACCCTTGATGTCCAGGGTTTTACCTTTGCTGAGCACTGGCTTTACATAGTGGTTTTTAACCGCTAAACAGGCAAAACAAAGCAATACATCCAGCTGGGCAACAGAAAAAGCATTCAACTGTATGGGCCTGATGTAATTGCTTACCTGGTACATCAGCTCATTGTACAACTTCACCTCTATCTGCTGGATTTTCTCTTCAGCACCGAGAATCTGCTCTTCGTATTCTTTCAGTTCAGGGGTAATGTAGCGCTCGGCACTAACCAGGGTCTGTTTCCTGATCCAATCGGCCGGTACTTTGTCTTTATGCGTATGGGTAACTTCCAGGTAATAGCCAAATACATTGTTAAAAGCGACTTTTAAAGAAGGGATGCCCGTAGCAGCAGCTTCCCTTTTCTGGATTTCCACCAGGTAATCTTTGCCGCCAAAAGAAATTTTGCGCAGGCGGTCCAGTTCTTCGTCTACCCCCTCAGCAATCACATTCCCCTTGATCAGTAAAGCCGGCGGATCCTGCTGCAGCTCTCTTTCCAGCTTTTCCCTGATGCTCAGGCAGGGGTCCAGCTGCGCGGCAAGTGCTGATAAAAATGGGTTCTTTGAATCTTCAGCTATCTTCTTAACGGATTCAATATGGTATAAGGCCTTTTTCAGCTGGCAAAGCTCCCTCGGTCCAACTTTTTGCAGGCCAACTTTAGAGATGAGTCTTTCCAGGTCGCCGATCTGTTTGATGTGGGCCAGGAACTCTTCTAAAAGGGCATCATGCCTGACCAGAAAATCGACCATACCCAGACGTTCCTCGATGGGTTTCAATTCTTTTAGGGGCATGATGATCCATTTGTGGAGTAATCTGGCACCCATTGGCGTACTGGTTTGGTCCAGCACTTCAAAAAGCGTTACCGCATTGTCATTTGCCGAACTGACCAGTTCCAGGTTGCGGATGGTAAAACGGTCCAGCCACATGTATTTATCCTCTTCCAGACGTGATATGGAAGTAATGTGTTTCAGGTTGCGGTGCTCGGTTTCATTTAAATAATGTAACACTACCCCTGCCGCAACAATACCGGTCTGCAAACGGTCTACCCCAAAACCTTTTAAAGAATTTACTTCAAAATGTTTGGTTAAGATTTCGTTGGCATAATCACCGGTAAAGGCCCAGTCGTCCAGGGGGTAGGTATAGAACCTGTCCCCGAACAGCTCCAGGAATTCTTTTCTTTTCGTTTTTTGAAAAACTACTTCATTGGGCCTGAAGCCCTGTAAAAGCTTGTCAATATATTCTGCGTTGCCCTGCGCGACATGGAATTCTCCGGTAGAAATATCTGCAAAAGATACGCCTATATTATTTTTATCAAAATAAACTGCAGCCAGGTAATTATTTGATTTTTGACTCAGAATATTGTCATTATAGGCCACACCGGGAGTAACCAGCTCGGTAACCCCTCTTTTTACAATGGTCTTGGTCATCTTGGGATCTTCCAGCTGGTCACAGATGGCTACCCTTTGCCCGGCCCTAACCAGTTTGGAAAGATAATTGTCTAAAGAATGATGTGGAAAGCCGGCAAGTTCCAGCGCCCCGTTTGGGCCTGTGCCCCTCCGGGTCAGTACAATCCCTAATATCTGGGATGTTTTAACCGCATCTTCACCAAATGTTTCGTAAAAATCTCCAACTCTGAACAATAATAACGCACCCGGGTACTTTGCTTTAATCACATTGTACTGTTGCATTAACGGGGTTTCCTTAGTATGATCTTTAGCCAAAATGATTCTGTTTACAAAATCGTAAAGATACTATCTTGAGGCCTAGGCTTTACGATTTGTTGAAAATTAAAAAAATGTGAATAGGTTTATAATTTTGTAATATAGGTAAGGAAAAGGCTCAGTGCTTCACGTTTTTTGTCGGTTAGCTCAAAATCCAGTTTATGCAACAAATAATCCTCCAGGTCAAAATTTGGTAGTTTCGGCAGTTCCTGCAACAGCAGTTTGCGGTTGGAAAGCCCGAATGCCAGCGCTTCATTAAAGTCATTGATAAAAGCTTGCGGAATGGGTTTATTGGCTACCCATGCGGCATACAGGAAAGGCAGTCCCGTAAAATTCATCCATTCCTGTCCCATATCATAAGCGTAGGCAAATTCTTCTTTTTTACCAAAGGTGCGGTCTCCTATTAAAACAATGGCATCCGTTTCCACATCCGGATCAGTGGTATAAGTTACCTCCCGTTTAAAATGGAATTTCAGTAATACTTTAGCCAGGTTGTTGGAGGTCCTGGATTGAAGATCCAGTTTTACCGTGCTGATTTCAGCGGCGGGTACCTTGCTGAATATGAACACTGAATTCACTGCACCAACAGAGCCGATGCAATAATCAGCAACGATGTACGCATTGGGGACATCTGGTATTGCAGCCACAGGGATCAGACCTATATCTACCTGTCCATCAATCAATTTAGCGGCGCAATCTGTAGGGATATCTAAACTCAGGTCTATCTGGTCCAGCAGTGCCGAACGTTCAATTCCATAAATAAAAGGCTTGGTATTGGTATAGGAAACAGCAGAGATTTTAATCTTATTCAACAGTACAGCTTATTTTAAATGATCGGTATTGTTAAACTCCGTGATCACAAACTGACCGCCGCTAAGTTCAACTTTATAAAGGGTGGTATTCTGATGGGGAAACTCGGTCATCTCTGCTATCGGCCTGTTGGTAAGCAAACATAAGAACAGGCGCATTGCACGTCCATGCATGCAAACCAATACCCTTTTCTCCTCTACTGCATTTTTAATGATGTCGATCGCTGCCTGTTCCCGTTTCACCACATCATTCGGGCTTTCGCCACCTTCAAAATGTGCATCATAATCTCCGGCCTCCCATTGCTCCATCAGGCCTTTAAATGCCGAAATGGCATTTTCATCATTTGGCTTCCCTTCCCAGATTCCCCAGGCCAGCTCATCCAGTCCATCCAGTTGTGTCCAGGGTGTACCTGCATCAATAAAAGCTTTAGCTGTCTGATGAGTACGCTTTAATTTTGAAGTATATACCCTGTCAAAGCTGATGTTTTTATAAGCTTCATAAAACGCCGCGGCCTGGGCCCTCCCGGTGTCGTTCAGGTCACTGTTTATGCCCCGGCCCTGTACAATTCCCTGCTTGTTTAAATCTGTTTCACCATGTCTGATGATATATAATTCTTTGTCCATCTAATTGATTACTGGCAATTTATAATACTGCGGTTTTACCTCATCTTCAAAAGTAACGTTACTGTAATCCGTTACCACATTATAGAGGGTATCTCTTTCTATTGGTTTTCTGTTTACCTGTTTGATCAGGTTGACCAGGTCCTGGGTACTCATTGCCGGATGTTGTTCCTCTGCCCCGGCCATAGAATAGATCTTGGTGGTATCGTCTAAAGTACCATCGATGTCATCTACCCCAAAGTTCAGGGACAATTGTGCAGTTTGCCTGCTAATCATTGCCCAGTAGGCTTTGATATGATCAAAATTATCCAGATAAATGCGTGCAATCGCATAATTTCTTAGATCCTCTATAACAGAAACCTCCGGAACATGGTCCATCTGGTTATGCTGGTTCCTGAATTTCAGCGGGATAAAAGCCTGGAAGCCTCCTGTTTTATCCTGCTGCTGGCGCAGGCGCTCCATATGGTCTACCCGGTGCCAGAACTGCTCTATATGACCATACAACATCGTAGCATTGGTTTTCATGCCCAGCTTATGCGCCTGTTCATGAATATCCAGCCATTGCTCGGCATTGCATTTATCGTGTGCGATCTTTTCCCTGACCTCGGGATGAAAGATCTCTGCACCACCACCAGGCATAGAATCCAGACCAGCTTCCTGCAGGTATTTCATCCCCTCATAATGGCTCAGTTTAGCTTTTTTAAAGATGTAGTAATACTCTACCGGAGTTAATGCTTTAATGTGGAGCCCGGGACGGTGTGCTTTTGCTTTTCTGAAAAAGTCACTGTAAAATTCCAGGTTCTGCTTGGGCACTACCCCTCCGGTAATGTGTACCTCCGTTACAGGTTCATTATCGTATTTCATCAATACCTCCATCATGGCGTCTACACTCATTTCCCAGCCTTCTTCCTTTTGTTTGATCAAGCGGGAATAAGAGCAGAATTTACAGTCATATACACAAACATTGGTAGGTTCAATGTGAAAATTACGGTTGAAATAAGTATGGTCTCCATGCTTCTGTTCCCTGATATAATTGGCTAAAACCCCAAGGTAGCCCAATTCCGCATGTTCGTACAGGTAAACACCCTCATCAAAGGTAATCCTTTCCTGGTTTTGAACTTTTAAGGCAATCGCTTTGAGTGCTGCCGGCAGACCGGCATCTGCTAAGATCAACGCAAGTTTTGAAGTAGTATCCATCTATTAGGTATAATGGACAAAAATAGCATAAAATCATTAAATACCCGTTTTTTAACCGATTTAACCTGTCAGCATTATGTAAAAGAGCTTAAGGAAGATATATTTGTTTTATAAATAGAAACCTGACATGCACAAACACCTTATCCTAATCATTATTCTTGGAATCCTCCTGCCAGCAAGCCCACTTTTTGCAGGCAAAAGAGTGGCCGACAGAGATTTTTACCAGATAAAGATCTATCATCTAAAAAACACGGAACAGGAAAAACTGGTAGACGAATTTTTGAAGCTGGCCTATCTTCCGGCTCTACACCGCGCGGGCATTACCAACGTGGGCGTTTTTAAGCCCGTACGCAGCGATGATCCCCAGGCAGAGCAACTCATTTACGTATTTATTCCTTTTCGTTCGTACAGCCATTTTTCCAAACTGGAGAAAAGCCTGGAAAAGGACAACAAACTGATCAGCGATGGAAAGGTTTACCTGGACGCCCTGCTTACGGCTGCACCTTATGAAAGAATAGAAACGATCCTGTTAAATGCTTTTGAGGGCCATCCGAATTTTAAAATGCCAAATTTAACTTCGGCCAAAGCAACCCGCATCTACGAATTGCGCAGCTACGAGGGCCCAACAGAAAAACGTTTTAAAAACAAGGTGGAAATGTTTAACAAGGGAGATGAGATCGGCTTGTTTAAACGCCTGAACTTCAATGCAGTCTTCTATGGCGAGGTGATCTCCGGCAGCCGCATGCCCAACCTCATGTACCTCACCACTTTCGAAAATAAAGCCGACCGGGATGAACACTGGAAAACCTTCGGAAAAGATGAGCAATGGCAAAAGCTAAAAACCATGCCCGAATACCAGAACAACGTTTCCAGGAACGACACCAGGTTCTTATATCCTGTTGATTATTCAGATATATAAAATTCAAAATCCAATTATATACGCTATATAAACAAAACAGGGTGCCCAAAAGGCACCCTGTTTTGTTATGAATAAAAGAAAAATCACCTTTTCAGGCCATCTTTTTGTAGCGATCGCATTAGGATCCTGAAATAAATTCAGGATGACGACCGATATCGTATGCACCTTGCTTATACTACTTAAAAGAAAAATAACCTTCTCAGAGAAGTCCTAGCGTCTTTTCGCTCCCTTCAGAGCGAAATTATGCAGACTTCGAAGAGAACGGTTATTTTTCCCGTTATTTTGCAGCCTTACTAAAATTCAACACGATATAAGCCGTAGCACTGCCATATTCAACCGGCGTTTTAATCACCATGCTCTCTCCTGTTGCAGAAGCTATCATCATGCGGTAGCCTTCCGTTACATTTTTAGGTTTATCACCTTCATAGATCTTTTTAAACTGGAAAGTGTCCTCTTTTGTACTTGCCGACCAGTAAATGGTTTGTGTTTTAGCGGTACAACCTGTTCCTCCAGGCAAACTGTAACTGCCGTTACCGCTATTGGTTAACCTCCATGTACTGCCTACAAAACAGTTATAAGACCCATCGCCGAACAAAGATTTTACAGACGATTGAGGAATCCCTTCAAAGGTAATGTCATTTAATACCCAGTTTCCAGTGATGTTACCTCTTTTTAAAGGTTGGGTCGTCGCTGCACCTTTTGGTGAACAGCCTTGCAACACCATTAATGCACTGCAAAAAATGGCTGCTATCAGGAATATTCTTTTCATATCTTCAATTTTTACTTTTTAAATACATAAATCCTGCCAAAACTTCAGCATAATAATTTTTACCTTTAACCTCATCATCACATCAGCTATATTTTAGCATTTAACCCCATAATAATGAGAGCAGAAACCTTGGCCATACATGCCGGAAATTTATATCCAGTCAGCACACAAGATGTAACTCCACCTATAAATTTATCTACAACATTTCTAAGAAACGAAGAGGGTGGATATTCTGGTGGACACATGTATAGCAGAATCAGCAATCCCAACAGGTCGGCATTAGAGAAGGTCATTACCGAATTAGAGAAAGGTGCAGATGCCTGCGCCCTTTCCTCCGGCAATACTGCGGGTATGACTGTTTTCCAGGCATTAAAGCCGGGAAGTCACATCATAGCCCCAGATGACATGTATTGGGGGCTGAAAATGCAGTTGCAAACAATTTTCGCCGATACCCTGCAAATGGATTTCGTTGACCTTACAGATATAGACCTGGTAAAACAATACATCAAGCCCAACACAGTAATGATCTGGGCCGAAACCCCCTCTAACCCTTTATTAAAAATCACGGACATCAGGGCTTTGGCAGAAATCACCAGATCGAATGGGTTAACATTAGTATGCGACAGTACCTTCGCTTCCCCATCGCTGCAAAATCCAATCACCTTAGGCGCTGATCTGGTCATGCATTCTTCCACCAAATATATCGGCGGACACAGTGATGTACTGGGTGGAATTCTAATTACCGCAAAAAAAGATGAATTCTGGAACAAAATCAGGAACATACAGGCCGTTGGAGGGGCAGTACCCGCTCCTTTTGATTGCTTTTTACTCCTGCGAAGTATTAAGACTTTGGCCTATCGCATGCGCGGGCATTGTGAAAACGGCATGGCACTGGCAACTTACCTGGTAAAACATCCTGCAGTTGAAGCGGTTTATTACCCTGGCTTGCCCGACCATCCGGGGCATGAAACCGCTAAAACACAAATGACCGGTTTTGGAGGCATGCTGTCTATCCTGGTGAAAGGCGGCGCAGCAGCAGCGAGGCAAATTGTAAACCAGGTAAAACTATTTGCCCAGGCAACCAGTCTTGGCGGTGTAGAAAGTTTAATAGAACACCGTGCATCAATAGAAGGCCCTGACACTAAAACCCCACAAAATTTAATTCGGATATCCGTTGGACTGGAACATATTGACGACTTAATCGCCGATTTCGAACAGGCTTTATCAACAATAAACCGATAACAGCTCTCAAAATTAAACTTTATCTAGCTAAAAAACAATAACTTACAAAATATTCAGAATTAAATTTTGGTTATTTTGATCCTGAGCCCTACATTTGTGGCATCAATCGGCGAAAGCCGATCAAGTCAATGCCTCCTAACAAAGGTTTGATTTATAAAGAAGTGGCGAGAGACAGGCTCTTTGACCCACTGGCAACCCTCCCAAAATGGAGAAGGTGCCAATTCCTGACCAGGCGGCATGGTGCTGTTTGGAAAGATAAATTAAAACAGATGAAAACGATTATTTCAACATTGCGTAATTATTGCTGTCCGGTACAGACCAACTGTATGTGCTGTTGCATGCAATAACCTTTAAAATCTTCCTTTTGCATTTCTTGATCCATCCGGAAGGCCCTGTTGGGTACGCTAAACACACATCATTCCTGCGCCATCAGGCCTGGATTCGATCTACTCAGAAAATTAATTACACCATATAAATTTTAAATCATATGTCAGCTCCTCTAAAATTCGAAACATTACAAGTACATGCAGGCCAGGAAATTGATCCTACAACAGGTTCAAGGGCTGTTCCAATATATCAAACCACTTCTTACGGATTTAAAAACTCCGAACATGGGGCAAACCTGTTTGCTTTAAAAGAATTTGGCAATATCTACACCCGTATCATGAACCCGACTACGGATGTATTTGAAAAAAGGGTAGCAGCGCTGGAAGGTGGTGTGGCAGCACTTGCTGTAGCTTCAGGGCAGGCGGCACAATTCATCGCCTTAAACAACATCCTGGAAGCCGGAGATAATTTTGTTTCCTCATCCCATCTGTATGGTGGTTCGTACAACCAGTTTAAAGTTGGCTTTAAACGTCTGGGCATAGAAGTTAAATTTGCCAACGGTGATGACCCTGCTGATTTTGAAGCAAAAATAGATGCCAATACCAAAGCCTTATATGTAGAAAGCATCGGTAATCCAGCCTATAGCATTATAGATTTTGAAAAACTATCCGCTATTGCCAATAAACACGACCTGCCGTTAATTGTAGACAATACTTTCGGCGCAGCCGGCTACTTGTTTAAACCTTTGGAGCATGGTGCCCATATTGTCGTACAATCGGCTACCAAATGGATCGGAGGTCATGGAACAAGCATTGGTGGAGTGATTGTGGACGGAGGAAATTACAACTGGGGAAATGGTAAGTTCAAACAGTTTACAGAACCTTCCGAAGGCTATCATGGCCTGGTGTTTAACGATGTATTCGGAACCGGCGGACCTTTTGGCAACATCCAGTTCATCATCCGGGCTCGCGTAGAAGGATTGAGGGATTTTGGCCCGGCCATTGCTCCCATCAACTCTTTCCTGCTGTTACAAGGCTTAGAAACCTTATCACTGCGTGTACAACGCCACGTAGACAATACTTTGGCACTGGCTACCTGGCTGGAAAACCACGAAGCCGTAAGCAGTGTAAGCTATCCGGGTCTGGAAAGCAGCCCTTACCATGCCAACGCCAAGAAGTATTTACAAAACGGTTTTGGTGCAGTACTGTCATTTGAATTAAAAGGTGATAAGGAACAGGCTACCTCACTGGTAGACAACCTTAAACTGGTAAGCCACCTGGCCAATGTCGGTGATGCAAAAACACTGATCATCCAGCCATCGGCTACCACGCACCAGCAACTGAGCGATGCAGAGCAGGCAGCAGCAGGGGTTAAACCCAACCAATTGAGGGTATCGGTAGGAATAGAGCATATTGACGACATTAAAGCAGATTTTGAACAGGCATTTGCCAGCATAAAAAAATAACAAGCGCCCCGCAATTTTACCCGAATTTAGTAATGAGTACAATCTCCACATATAGTTATGCCAAAACCTTTAAACTTGAAAACGGCAGGAAGTTGCGTAAACTTGAAATTGCTTACCAGACTTATGGTAAACTGAACGCCAAAAAGAATAATGTAATTTGGGCCTGCCATGCACTTACAGCAAATGCTGATGTGCTGGACTGGTGGAAGGGTCTTTTTGGCAGCAATGCCCTGTTTAACCCGGATGAGCATTTTATCGTTTGTGCCAATGTATTGGGTTCACATTATGGAAGTACCAGTCCACTGAGCACCAATCCGGTAACCGGACTGCCCTATTACCTGGCCTTTCCGGAGTTCAGCATCAGGGATCTGGTTGCTGCACACCGCCTGCTTGCAGCGCAGCTGGGCATCAGTACGATTAAGGTATTGATCGGTGGCTCATTAGGTGGACAGCAGGCTTTGGAATGGGCAATCACAGACAATAATGCCATTGAAAACCTCATTTTGATGGCTACAAATGCAGCACACTCGCCATGGGGCATTGCCTTTAACGAAAGCCAGCGTCTGGCCATTACTACAGACCGCAGTTTTTATGCCCAGAAACCTGACGGCGGATTAAAAGGTTTAAAAGTAGCCAGAAGTATCGCTTTATTGTCGTACAGAACTTATGATGCTTATGTGGCTACCCAGCTGGAAAGTGTGAACGACAAGACGGGTGGCTTCAGGGCTTCTTCTTATCAGAACTACCAGGGAGAGAAACTTTGCAGGCGTTTTAATGCTTACAGCTATTGGTACCTGAGCAAGGCAATGGACAGTCATAATGTGGGCAGGAACAGAAGCAGCGTTACTGACGCCCTGGCACAGGTAAAAGCAAATACACTGGTCATCGGTATTGAGAACGACGTTCTTTTCCCCCTGGTTGAACAGGAGTTTCTTGCCCGGCACATCCCTGGTGCAGCATTCCAAAGCCTGAAATCGGCTTATGGCCACGATGGCTTCCTGATCGAAACAGATGCACTCACCAATGTGATCGGTAATTTCCTTAAAGCGCAGGTAAGCAAGAAAATAATTAAATTACATAAAACAGCATAATAAATAGATGAGCAAGAAACTTAAAATTGGGTTATTTGGTTTTGGGGTAGTTGGCCAGGGATTACACGACATTATCCGTGGTCAGGATCTGAATCTTGAAATCATTAAGATCGCGATCAAGAACCCGGACAAAAAACGCAGCTTAGACGCCCACCTTTTCACCACAGACCACAATGAACTGTTGAACAATAGTGAAATCAATACCATTGTAGAACTGATCGATGATGCAGAGGTTGCCTTCGATATTGTTAAAAGGGCTTTGATCAGTGGCAAGAACGTAGTTTCGGCCAATAAAAAAATGATCGCCCTGCACCTCGCCGAACTGGTTGAATTGCAGGAAAAACATGATGCTTCCCTGCTTTACGAAGGTGCAGTATGCGGCAGTATCCCCATCATCCGCAACCTGGAAGAATATTACGACAACGAATTGCTACATGGCATCAGCGGCATATTTAACGGCTCATCAAACTATATCCTGTCTAAAATCTTTAACGAGAACATGGAATATGGTGTGGCCTTAAAACAAGCTCAGGACCTGGGCTTTGCTGAAACAGACCCAATAATGGATGTTGGTGGCTATGACCCTAAATTTAAACTGGCCATCGCTACTGCACATGCTTATGGCCTGTTCATCAACCCCGATAAAATCCTGAATATAGGCATTCAAAACCTGTCTGAAAATGACATCAGGTACGCGAGAGAAAAGAACTTTAAAATCAAACTGGTACCTACTGCCCGAAAAATAAGCACCAAACAGGTAGTGACCTATGTATTGCCTAAGTTTGTGAAATCAGACGATTTTCTGTTTAACGTAGAAAATGAATACAATGGGGTAACTGTTCAGGCGGCATTTGCCGACAAGCAGTTCTTCTTTGGAAAAGGGGCAGGCGGACACCCTACCGGGGCCGCAGTATTGTCGGACATTGCAGCACTGAGGTATGGCTACCGTTATGAGTACAAAAAATACCACCAGCACAATGGCCTTGTACATACAGACGATGTAAACATTGAAGTTTACCTGCGTTATGTACATGAGTACACTGTAGAGAAACTGCAGATTGAAAACATTGTGGAGCGCTTCTCCCGTGATGATTACAAATATGTGATCGGAAATGTCAGCCTGAAAAGCTTGCTGGCCAACCGCGACCTGCTGGAGCAAAAAGATGTATTTATTGCCCATACCGGAAAATATACTTATACCGAGCAGCAGATCAAAACTGTAGCAGGCGAAGAAGTATTATTTAGTTAATTATTCTTGTTTTGATAAAAAAAGGCCCCAAACGGGGCCTTTTTTTTATACTTGAGTTTTATATTTCCCTGTTCATATCCCAGTTTTCCAGGTAATCAGCTACCCTGCGTACAAATGAGCCGCCTAGCGCACCATCCACTACCCTGTGGTCATAAGACAAGGACAAGAACATCATGTGTCTGATCGCGATCACATCGCCGGATGCCGTTTCCAGTACGGCAGGTTTCTTTTTAATGGCCCCTACCGCCAATATTGCTACCTGTGGCTGGTTAATGATCGGTGTACCCATTACATTACCAAAAGACCCTACATTGGTTAAAGTAAAGGTCCCGTTTTGTGTTTCATCAGGTTTTAATTTTGAAGCCCTGGCGCGGCCGGCCAGATCGTTCACCGCTTTGGTTAAACCCAGCAGGTTTAGTTCATCTGCATTTCTGATCACCGGAACAATCAGGTTTCCACTCGGTAAGGCAGCAGCCATACCTATATTGATGTCTTTCTTCTTAATGATCTGATTTCCGTTTACGGATACGTTGATCATCGGATAATCTTTAATTGCCCTGCTCACCGCCTCTAAAAAAATCGGCGTAAAGGTGATCTTTTCGTTTTCACGTTTCTCGAAATCCTTTTTCACCTTTTCACGCCACAGGACCATATTGGTTACGTCAGCTTCCACAAAAGAAGTTACATGCGGAGAAGTCTGCTTGCTCATCACCATATGCTCTGCAATCAGCTTGCGCATCCTGTCCATCTCTATGATCTCGTCGGCACCGCTTACACTGTTGCCGGCCTGAGGGGCCTGGGCCTTTACAGGCTGTGGTATTGCCGATTGCTGAACCTGGGCTTTTGCCTGTTCCTCCTCCATGGCATGCACAGGCGCAGCAGTTGGGCTGTCTTTTTTCCCGTTCTGGATGTAATTTAACAAATCATCTTTGGTCAGGCGCCCTTCGGCACCCGTTCCGGCTATGGTATCCAGTACTTCCGGAGTTATTCCCTCCTGTACGGCTATATTTTTTACCAGGGGCGAATAAAAACGGTCAGAACTAAAACCGGATGGAAGCTGTTCGGTACCTGGTATGTTTGCTACCACAGCTTCCGGGCTTACTGCGGCTACCGGCTGCTCCGCTGTTTCGGTTACAGTTACGGGAACATCCGCATCGGTTTCAATAATGGCAATTACCGCACCTACCTGGACAATATCATCTTCTTTAAACAATTGCTTTACCAATTTACCCGCTATTGGCGAGGGAACTTCGGAGTCTACTTTATCCGTGGCAATCTCCAACACCGTATCATCCATCTCAATTTGGTCCCCAGGCTGTTTAACCCATTTAATTATGGTTGCTTCTGCAACGCTCTCCCCCATTTTAGGTAACAATAATTCGTATTGAGCCATTTTTTATTTTATGATTGGTATCAGGTGCAAAAGTAAAGTATTTCCCAGACTTAACCCACATCTTGTTTAAGCTCATTCAAAACCATGGTTAACGCAGCTACTGCAGCGCGCTCGATATTTTGTGTGCGCCGGTTGCCAAACCTGAAGAGCCTGGCCACAACCCTATGCTTACTTGCCACTGCAACCCACACAGTACCAACATGTTTCTCTTCAGTACCCCCATCAGGGCCCGCAATTCCACTCACGGCAACGGCATAATCCGTTTTAAAATTGGCCAGGCATCCCTGCGCCATTTCTTTTACCGTTTCCTCACTTACCGCTCCAAAATTTTCCAGCGTTTTGGGCAGTACCCCAAGCATAGCCGTTTTTAAGGCATTGGAATAGGTAACTGCAGCGCCGGCGAATACCGCAGAACATCCCGGATGCTGTGTGATCAAATGCGAAATGTAACCACCAGTACAGCTTTCGGCAATACTCAGGGTAAGTTTCCTTTCTTCCATCAGGTTTAACAGGGCTTTTTCAAGCGCTATATCCTGGTCTGTTACTACATATTTTTTTAGCCTGGCAATGAGTTGCCCTGCATAAAATTCCACTTCTTTTTGCAACCCTTCTTCATTCGCAGCTGTTCCGCTCAACCTTAACCTGACCTGTCCGAGTTTGGGCAGATAGGCCAGTTTAATGTGGTCAGGCAAGCCGTTTTCAATATCTTCTATTTCCTGGGCCAGGAAAGATTCACCAATGCCGGCCGTTAAAATTGTTTTGTGAAAGATGGCAGACAGTTTAAATGCACTTTGCAAACGCGGCAGGATCTCCTCGGTCATCAGGTACATCATTTCAAAAGGTACCCCTGGCATAGACACATAGATCTTTCCATTTTGTTCAAACCACATGCAGGGTGCTGTGCCGTTTTTGTTTTGGATCACCTTGCAGCCATCAGGCACGTCGGCCTGCCTGCGGTTCAGTTCTATCATGGGCCTGTTCAGGCTGGTAAAAATATTCGTCACATGATCCAGCGTTTCCTGATCTCTCCTGAAACCCATATGAAAGTATTTTGCCAGGGTTACTTTGGTCACATCGTCTTTAGTGGGCCCAAGACCACCTGTAATCAGGATCACATCGGCACGTCCTTCGGCAAGCATAAGTGCTTCCATAATGTGGTCTGCATCATCAGATACCGAACTTACCTGTTTCACTTTAATGCCAATCAGGTTCAGCTCTTTTGCCATCCAGGCAGAATTGGTATCCACAATCTGTCCGATCAGTATTTCATCACCAATGGTTATAATTTCAGCTAGCATCATCGTTTTTTTAAAATCTGGTATAATATCCTTTTCTCTTGCTCAGTTTCAGGTCCTGAAGAATAGAGGCCTTCACTTTGATGTCGACAGAATAACTCTGGTAAAAACCAAATGGCACCCAGCTAAAGCTCATGTCCCAGCAATGTAAATCCCGGTATATCGAGAAATTGGTCTGTGAAATGGTATTGCGCTGAAAATCCCATCCCGAACTGAAAGTCACCTTCCATTTGGGGGTAATATTGGCATCACCATTAAAGTTTAAAGTATTGGTCACCGTGCTGTTCTTTCCAACCTCATCGGTACTGTAGTTGAAGGTATAAGAAAAGGCAAAGTTCCAGGGGATGTTAAAGTCGACAAAAGCATTGGGGTCGCGGCTCACCTTAGCCAGGGCTTCGGCCTGTTCAGGGCTTATCGCACCCGAATTTGCCTGTTCTTTTACTTTATCGTCCGCATCATTTTTCCTTTTTAAGGCCTCAGGGTTCAGGCTATAGTTAAAAGAGAAGCCAAAATTGGTCAGGCGGGGAAATTTCCCCTGTGTCCAGGTATACTGATCTTTAAGTCTTGTTGCAACCGTATTGGTTATCGAATCTGTATATTCCTCGGTTAAGTACGGATTTAAGGTACCATAATAATTGATCCCCAGTTTATCGGTAAACTGGGAACGGCCACTAAAGCTCAGGGTAGACAATTTAAAATTTTCGGCCAGCAGGTTATAAGATCCGCTGATCCCTAAACCCTGTATGATCGCGATCTTCTTTTCGCCGGTTCCGGTGGTGTCTTTAGGAGAAAGGACTTTTGCTTCTACTGTATTATCGATAGAGAAACCAATAGACGCATTTCTGCCCATACCGGGCCCGCCGTAATAAGAGGATTCATGAATGGAATACAGCAGTCCTGTTGGGTCCCCTTTTGCATCTTTTGTCATCACCTTAGTTCCATCATCATAAAAAGCTTGCTTATAATTCCCCAGCTTGAGGGCAGAAAAATCAGGCGTATAACTGAAGTTCATACTTGGGGTCATGACATGCCTGAGGGCTTTAAATTTCCCTAAATTTTTGAACTGCGCAGTAGAGTAAACTTTGGTTGACATCCCCCCGCTAAGCGAATACTGGCCAGAGCGGTTAAAGCCGGGAATGGTATCAATAAAAACAGCGTCTGCCTTATTGGGTACCTTGAAATACGTTTTTCGGATCGACTGAAAATGCCATCTTTCCGTATAGGAGGTACCTACGTTAAAATTAAAGTACTTCAGCACGTTAAAGGCCATATTAACCGGTATCGTATGCTGGAAACCACTTCTGAACTTACGGAGTGATTCTTTTTTAAACAGGATGGAATCGGGAGCGGTGATCTGATTGGTGGCCTGCAGGTTGTAACCCACCGTGATTTTCTGATACCATTTTTGCTCACCCACCCGCTCTTTAGAATCAAAGGGATTAAAAGTTGGAATGGATAAGGTGATATCGGGAAGGATCAGACTGACGCTGTTGGTTTGGGTTTCCTGCGAATGGCGCAAGGCACCGGTAAAGTTGATTCCCTGGCCAAATGTCCGGCCGTAGGCAATACTGGATCCAAAGGTATTTCTTGCAATCCGGCCGGGGTCGTAAGTTCCGCCGGCAGCCGTCTCCCTGTCATAGGTATTGGTACCTGCATCAACCTGTGCAGAAAATGTGGTACCGGGTTTCGCATTGGCATTTTGTGAATGGTTCCAGTTGATCCGGAAATCCTTGCTGGTGCTAAAGTCCTGTGTCCCCCTTGTTCCATTTTTGGTAAAAGCATAACTCAGGTCAACGTTACCATTGTACTTATACCGCTTGGTATAAGTTGAGGCTACCCGGCCATTATACGAGCCATAGCTGTATATACTTCCGGTTATCCTGGCATCCCAGTAATCACTCAGGCCCAGGTAATAACCTCCGTCCTGTAAAAAAAAGCCCCTGGTATAATCTTCACCTGGCGTTGGCAATATGATCCCCGAGCTTTTTTTGTTCGGCTTGGGGAAAAAAGCAAAAGGCAAGGCTATGGGTAAGGGTATATCCTCTATCTGCAGGTAAACCGGCCCTGTAATGATCTGGTTTTCCGTTACAATCCCCTTGGTAATGTGTAAACCATAATGCGGATGTGGTAAATTACAGGTACTGTAAGTCTGGCCCTTGCTGTGGATCTCATCATCGGGCTGCTTTTTAGCTTTACCACCGGAGAAAAAACCACCCTCCTGCTCCGTAAAAACCCCGTAAATATTTCCTTCCTTGGTGATGGTATTGAACCGAAGGGAATCGGCCAGGGAAGTTCCCTGCCCCTCCATTTTAAAGATGGGCCTGCCTACATATTTTCCTTTGGTATCCTTGGTCCCCCTGGCATAAATCAAATGGGTCCTGTTGTCGTAGGTAATGTAATCGGCATCCAGTTCCAGGCCCTGGTACATTACCCTGGCTTTTCCATACAGGTAAACAATGCTGCTGTCCTTGCTAAAGGCGATAGAATCTTTAGCAGCATACTGGATTTTCTCCGATGCTGTAGTATCTGCCGGATCATTTTTCAGCGTCCCTTTTTTAAGGCTGTCCTGCTTTGTCGTATCATTTTGCTGAACAACCTGAAATGAGGCAAAAGAAGTCAATGCAAACACATGGTTACCAACAGATGTTAGTAAAACAAGCGTTTTAAAAAAAATGATATAGCGTAAAAGTTTCAAATTCGTGTGTGAATGTTATTTTTGCATTAATGTTTAATCCAAAACGTTCAAAATTAATGAAAAATATACCATTGCTTAGACCAAATGCAATTTTGATCGTATTTATTTCTTACATCATCATTATTACATCTGGATACCAGGCATTTACACAAGAATACAAAATAAAAACCATAGTCATAGATGCCGGTCATGGCGGACGTGACGGTTCTACGCGTGGCTTATATTCTACGGAGAAAGACGTGGCTTTAAAAACTGCCCTGCACCTTGGTGAGGCCATTGAAGCCAGCATGAAGGATGTAAAGGTCATTTATACCCGGACTACAGACGTATTTATCCCTTTATACGAGCGCATAGCCATTGCCAACAATGCAAAGGCAGACTTATTCATCTCGATTCACTGCAACGATATGCCCGTACACCGGTCTACTGTAGTAACCGGGTATAAAAGGGTCCGTGGCAAAAGAGTAGCCATAAGGGAAACCGTATACCGGAAAAGCACTTCCACCCGGGGTGTCGAAACTTTTGTATCGGGTATGGGAAGGATGAATGAGCAGGATGAAGTGATCAAGAGGGAAAATGCCGCGATCTTTCTGGAAGACAATTATAAGGAAAACTATGAGGGATTTGACCCCAACAATCCTGAAAACTACATCATCCTGTCTTTAATGAAAAACACCTTCAGAACCCAAAGCCTGAAACTGGCCAAGCTGGTACAGGACGAATACGTCAATGTTGGCCGCATCAATCGCGGTGTACAGGAAAAAAGCCTTGCCGTACTTGCCCGGGCCGGAATGCCGGCAATTTTAACGGAGATTGGCTTCATCAGTAATCCCGATGAAGAGAATTATATGAACTCCGAAAACGGACAACATGAAATTACGGAATGCTTATTGAAGGCTATTCAAAATTACAGGAAGGGCATTGAAGGATAAATAGCCATTAAAATTAAAACATAAAAAAATAGATGAGACTGAAAAATTATATATTCCTGATCACCATTTCATTAATTATAAGTACACAAGCCGCTTTTGCCCAGGGATATAAAGTTAAAACCATTGTTATTGATGCCGGACATGGCGGGCCAAAACCAGGTGCCAGGGGAAGTTATTCACTGGAAAAAAATGTAGCCCTTAAAGTGGCCTTAAAACTGGGCAAAAAGTTTGAGGAAGAAATGCCTGAGGTCAAAATTCTGTACACCAGAAAAACAGATATTGACGTCGAATTTCATAAAAGAGCTGCCCTGGCCAACGACAACAAAGCCGATATATTTATTTCTATACACTGCAACTCTATGCCCGACAGAAGAGTAGTTACAGGTTACACCAAAACCCGGAGCGGAAAAAGAGTGGCGAAATATGGTTATGTAAAAAACACCTCTACCAGCGGGACCGAAACTTTTGTAGCCGGATCACACCGCCTGGATGAGCAGGATGTTGCCATCAGGGAGAACGCAGATATCAAGCTGGAGAAAAACTACAAGCAGAACTATGATGGTTATGACCCGAACGATCCCGAAACATTTATTATACTATCTTTGTTCAAAAATACATTTAGAGACAAAAGCCTGAAATTAGCCCGTTTAATCCAAAACAATTATACAAATGACAGCCAAAGGGTGAACAGGGGCGTAAAAGAACAAGGTATTTTAATTTTACAAAGGTGTGGAATGCCTGCGGTTTTAACGGAGATAGGATTCATTTCTAACCCCAGGGAAGAAGATTACATGAATTCAGCCAGCGGGCAGGATGAAATCGTAGCGTCCATCTATAAAGCTGTAAAAACCTATAAAAAAGAAACTGAAATCAATTAAGACTGCCGAAGGCTGCTTGAAGACAATAATAGAAAGACAAACAAATACTCAATGAAAATAGCAAACGAAACTAAAGTAGGCATCCTGGCAGCCTGTTCAATTACCTTATTAATTATCGGTTATAATTTTTTAAAAGGTAATGCCATTTTCTCGAACGAGACGGTCCTGTATGCCAAATATCCACGTGTTGATGGATTGGGGGTATCCAAGCCGGTGCTGATCAATGGTTTTCAGATTGGCCGGGTTGATCAGCTTCAATTACAGCCGGATGGCAGTATCCTTGCTACTTTAAAGATCAAAGGAAAATATGAAATCCCTAAAAACAGCATTGCCAGACTGGAAGGAACGGATCTGCTGGGCAGTAAGGCGATTGTAATGGAACTGGGCACCGGGCAGGATTTTGCCCAGGATGGCGATACCCTGAATGCAAATGTAGCCAAAGGCCTGCTGGAAACGGTACAGCCGGTTCAGAAAAAAGCGGAGCTGATCATTGCGAAAATGGATTCTATACTGACCAGTGTAAACGCTATACTGAACCCTAACTTTCAAAAGAACGTTGACAAAAGCTTTAACAGCATCGCCTCTACCCTTTCCTCACTGGAAGCTACCTCCAAGAAAGTAGACAACCTGGTGGGTTCTGAAGGTTCAAGAGTTTCCGCAATCCTGGCTAACGTAGAGGCCATTTCCCTTAATTTAAAGAAAAACAACGAAAAGATAAACGGCATTCTGAACAATATTGGCAACATTACCGATCAGGTGGCTGCCGCCAACTTTAAGCAAACGATAGACAATGCCAATAAAGCCATGGCTGATCTGCAGACGATCGTCAACAAGGTGAACAATGGGCAGGGTACTTTAGGCCTGCTGGTTAACGACACCAAAATGTACGAAAACCTGAACAATGCTTCTAAAAATCTGGATAACTTAATGATAGACCTGAAGCAGAACCCTAAACGTTATGTTCACTTCTCTATATTTGGCGGTGGTAAAAAGGACAACTAAATCGTGTAGGTATTCCCCTCAATGGCCAGTTCCGTGTTTTTAAACACTGACCTGGCTTCTTCAAGTAGTGGCTGCAGGGTCTTGTACCTCGATGAAAAATGCCCGATGAGCAATTTGACCGCTCCCGTTTCTTTTGCGATCTGAGCAGCCTGCAATGCAGTGGTATGGTGGGTATGGTTCGCCCTTTCCAGCATTTCCTGTAAAAAGGTAGCTTCGTGATACAAGGTATCACAGCCCTTAATGCTTTCAAAATAGCCCTCGTCAAACAAGGTATCGGAACAGTAGCAATACTGTCTCGGACGCTCGGGATCTCTGGTATAATCTGCGTTCAGCAAAACCCTGCCATCCGGTAAACTGAGGTCAACACCTCTTTTTAGCAGGGGGTAATAATCAAGAGGTATTTCTTCGGCCTCCAGCTTTTCTACGATCAGCTTTCTCAGCCTTTTTTTCTGTACAAATTTAAAACCGGTACAAGGAATGCGGTGGTTCAGAATCACTGTTTCCACCGTTAGGTCTGTATTTTCAAAAATCAGTGCAGGTACATCCGTTTCTGTGGCCACAAATTCTAAAGGGTACCTGATCACGGTTTCCGAATGTTTGAACTGCAGGGCCAGTATTTCGGCCAGTGCCGCAGGACCAAATATTTTAAGGGGTTTCATGCGCCCGTTTAGATGCAGACTGGAAAGCAGGCCGATCAATCCAAAATAATGATCACCATGCAGGTGACTGATGAAAATAAAATCAATCTTATTGGCTTTAAACCCAAACCTGATCAGCTGTTGCTGCGTTCCTTCCCCGCAATCAATCAGGTAGAACTTTTCATTGCAATTTAAAAGCTGGGCCGTCGGATTTCTATTGTATACAGGCGTTGCAGAACTACTGCCTAAAATAGTGACCTCAAACTTCATTAACCTTTATCTACGCTCCCCAGTAATTCTTTTTCTATCTCTTCCATAAAGATCAGGTCAGTAGCCTCGTCTATTTTAGACACGATAGTGAGTGACTGGTCAAGGCTGGACATTTCCAGGATCTGGGCTACAGCCTCATTGATACCGGTAACGATAAATAAGCCATTTGCCTTTTTACAAAGTCTGTCGCCAAAAAGTAAACTGCTCAGGTCCTGGGAATCGTTACATTGTTTTACCGCCGAAAGGTCTAATACAATATTACAATAACCTTCTGTGTTCAATAAAATGAACTCAGATTTCAACTTCGGTGTATTGTCGTTCGTCAGCTTGGATTCATTAAGCTTTAAAACCACATACTTTTCATGCTTATCTACTGAAAATTTCATGATATTGATCGTTATTTGGTCTGATATGAATATTTAGTCTGATACGAAAGTAATTAATTTTATTTGTATGTACAGGGTTTAAAATTTAATTGTGCTTAAAAAACCATTCACATTTTTTTCCATACGTGCCAGCACATCTGCCTGTTCATTCTTAACAAAGCGGTCTCCTGTAATCTGTTCATAAAGTTCAATATAGCGGTCGGCTATGGAATTTACAATTTCAGGGGTCATTACCGGGATACTTTGCCCATCCTTACCCTGAAAACCATTTTCAATCAACCATTTGCGCACAAACTCTTTAGACAATTGTTTCTGGGCTTCGTTCCGTTCCTGTCTTTCTGCATAGCCTTCCGCATAAAAATAACGGGAAGAATCAGGCGTATGGATCTCGTCAATCAAAAAGATCTCCCCGGCTGCTTTACCAAATTCGTATTTGGTATCTACCAGGATCAGACCGCGTTCAGCAGCCATTTCTGTCCCTCTTTCATACAACGCATAGGTATACTTCTCCAGCAATGTATAATCGGCCAGGGAAACAATGCCTTTGGCTAAAATATCTGCTTTGGAGATATCCTCATCATGACCAACAGCAGCCTTTGTAGTTGGGGTAATGATGGGTTCAGGCAGTTTATCATTCTCTTTGAGGCCTTCCGGTAAGGCTACCCCGCAAACGCTGCGTTTACCCGCGCTGTATTCTCTCCAGGCATGGCCTGCAAGGTATCCGCGTACTACCATTTCCACTTTAAAGGGTTCACAGATGCGGCCAACAGTTACCATTTCATCCGGCACAGCAATTACCCAGTTGGGTACGATATCCTTCGTCGCATTTAAAAACTTAGCTGCAATCTGGTTCAATACCTGCCCTTTAAAAGGAATGGCTTCTGGTAAAACCACATCAAACGCAGATATCCTGTCGGTTACCACCATTGCCATAAACTGGTTATCAATCGTGTACACATCGCGCACTTTTCCCTTATAAAAATTGGTCTGCTTCGGAAAGCTGAAATTTGTTTCTTTAATTGCTGTCATCTTCTTAAAAATCTAAGATCCCTCTCTTATTGTATATCGCCGTAAGCTTTTAATATTCTTTTCACCAGTTTATGCCTCACCACATCATCACCGTTCAGGTAAATGATCTCTATGCCCGGTATATCGTCCAGTATGCGCAGTGCATTGTGTAAACCCGACATCTGTTTTTTAGGCAGATCGATCTGCGTTACGTCGCCGGTTACAATAAACTTGGCCGATGGCCCCATACGTGTCAAAAACATTTTTAACTGCAGATCGGTCGAGTTCTGGGCCTCATCCAGTATCACAAAACAATTATCAAGCGTCCTTCCACGCATAAATGCCAGTGGTGCAATTTCAATGGTCCGGTTCTCGATATAGGTTTTCAGCTTCTCTGCCGGTATCATATCATCCAGGGCATCGTACAAAGGGCGCAGGTAAGGATCTACCTTTTCCTTTAAATCCCCGGGCAAAAAGCCCAGGTTCTCCCCCGCTTCAACAGCCGGCCTGGTCAGTATGATTCTTTTGATCTCTTTGTTTTTCAAAGCCCTTACGGCCAAAGCTACTGCAGTATAGGTTTTTCCCGTTCCGGCAGGGCCAATCGCAAACAGCACATCGTTCTTTCCAATACTGTCTACCATCCGGCGCTGGTTGGCCGTTCTGGCTTTCACCATCAAGCCATTGGTACCAAAAACAATCACCTCTCCGCCCCCGCCAGTGCTGGCAGGTTTCTCTGCTCCATTTTCAGCAGGTGACGATGTCTTCTTCGAAACTAAAATCGATTCTACATCATTTGGGGTCAGAGAACTGAACTGTTCCAGGTGATGGAGCAGCTGGTTGTATTTCAGTTCAAAACCCTTAAGTTCCTGATCATCACCCAGTACCTTAACTTCGTTACCTCTTGCTACCACTTTAAGTTTAGGGAAAGCATTTTTGATCAACTCGTAATGCTCATTATTTGTACCCCAGAACTGTACCGGATCTACCGATTCTAATGTTAATTTTAGTTCGTTCAAAATATTGTTTTTTAGATAGGAGTGTATATTTTGATATAAAAATTGAATATTTGTACGCGATTTGCCGCTTACGCAAGATTAAGAATAAATATTCAATTTTTAATGGCCATTATTACTTTAACAACAGATTTAGGATCAAAAGATTTCTATCAGGCTGCCCTTAAGGGAAGTATCCTGAGTATCTTGCCTACGGCTACTATTGTTGATGTAACCCATGAAGTGCCATCCTTTAACATTTCGCATGCGGCATTCGTGTTAAAGAACGTTTACCCCTACTTTCCCAAGGGTACTGTTCACCTGATCGGCATCGATTCCGTATTCAGCCAGCACACCAAATACATTGCCCTGAAACACAAAGATCATTTTTTTGTAGGTGCCGATAACGGTATCTTTTCCCTGCTGTTTGAGGAAAGACCGGAAGAAATTGTGGAGCTGAATATCATGCAGGACCTCAAATACCTGCACTTCCCGCTGGTCGATATTTTTGTTAAAGCAGCAACACAGCTGGCTAAAGGCGCGAAATTAAAAGACATAGGTGTGCCTACCGACAATATTGAGGAACGCATGCTGCTCAACCCGGTCATTGAACGCGACATGATCAGGGGAAGTGTGATCTATATTGACACTTTCAGCAATGTGATCACCAATATCACCAAAGAACTCTTTACAAAAATCCAGCGCAACAGGGATTTCACCTTGTATTTCCGCAAAAGTGAAACCATCAGCCAGCTCAGCTGGCATTACAATGAAGTTCCTGAAGGGGAAAAACTCTGTTTATTCGGCATCAGCAACCACCTCGAGATCGCCATCAACAAAGGAAAGGCCAGCGGACTGCTTGGTTTGCACCTGAATGATATTGTCAGGGTCGAATTTCATCCTTAAGGCATAGAGTTTGCTGGATACCTGGCAAAAAACAATCCATGCGCAATATCCTATTCTTTTTACTGGCCTTTTTAAGCACTTTTAAAGCGCTGGCGCTCCAAAATGACACCAGCGCCTATCAGACCCAGCGTTTAAAAATTAATGCACTGCTGGCCGAAAGAAGTGCCAGATTTGGACAGTATGATGAAAGTTTAACTGCCCGTACCGGAATATTCGGCCTTCAGACTAAAAAAGACATCCGGAACTCGAACGAAATCCTGAGACAGGTGGTTTTGAATGACAACAACATCTTCAGGGAGCTAAAAATTTTAATGGAATATAAGGACCTGGAAGTAAAGACAGTTAAAAATGATGCGAATCAAACGAATGACAGGATACAAAATTACAAAACAGCGATCAAAACTTTACAGGACCAAAATGAAGGGCTCCGTAAAGAAGCCATAGCACTAAACGTAGATAAAAACTTGTTAAAGCTAACTGTTGCGCTATTTGTTCTGACAATTGCAGCACTAATCTGGTTTTTCACAAAAAAAATGAACCGTTTAACAAAAAGAAATGAAGAAGCAGTTTTTTAAAATACTCGTTAAGCTCAATAAAGTATTGCTGCCCAGTCTGTACAAAAAAGATCCGATGAAACTGACCAACGTACAAAAAGCCATACTCGGGTACAAATACTGGACGCTTACGAATTCTCTTTAATTGAAATAGCTGGTCAGTAAACCTACCAGGAACTTGGGTTCTACCCAGGTAGATTTGGGTGGCATCACCCCTCCTGCGTCGGCCACGGCAATCACCTGTTCAACAGATGGCGGGTATAAGGTAAAAGCCAGGGCGAACAAGCCGTTATCTACACGGCTTTGTAAGGTAAGCACCGGTGTGTTCCCGCCTTCAAATGTAATCCGTGCATCTGTTCTGGGGTCTTTGATGTGCAGTACCGGTTCCAGGATAAAGTTTTGTAAAATGCGCACATCCAATACTTCAACAGGATCATCTTCGTTGTATAAACCTGCTTTCGGAAGCAGCACATACCATTGCCCGTTAAAGTACATGCCCAACTGGTGCAATGCATCAGGTTTTACCGGGACAGCGGATTTCTCCAGTAAAAACGATTGCGAAACAGCATCCAGAAAGCCTTCGGCGGTCAAATTCCCCATATCCCTGATCAGCCGGTTAAACTCCAGTACCTTAACCTCCCTGGTATTCATGTATACCGTACTGAAATAATTATAAAGTTCGGTTCCATTGTGTTTTGCCGCATTCAGTAGTTTCTTTTGCAGTCCCATTTTTGCCATAGCAGCAGCCCGGTGATGCCCGTCAGCAATATAAACTTCAGGTAGCTGCGCAAAGGAATGTACAATAACCTCCAGGTCGTCCGTAGCAGTAACGGCCCAGATCTGGTGTTTCGTACCATCTTCAAAAACAAAATCGAGTGCTGGTTTGGCTGATAAATACTTAGCGGTTACCCTGTCTATCACCGCATCAGGACGGTAGGTTATCAGTACAGGATTGGCATCCAGACCTGTTTGCTGCAGGTAATCGGCTAAAAGTGTTTCCCTGCGCGCTACTGTCGATTCATGTTTTTTTATCCTGTTTTCCAGGTAGTCACTGATGTGCGTAAGTGTCCAGATCCCGGTCTGGACCAAGCCATTGTGGTTTATCCGGTAAATGTAAATGGCGGGTTGTGTTTGTTTAACCAGGTAATGATGCGCGATAAAATCTTCCAGGTTTTCGCTGATCTTTTTAAACACCAGCTCCTGTCTTGTGCCTCTCAGGTAAGGATTATCCAGTTCAGGGTCAATGAGATGGAGAAAACTGCATGGGTTTTCTGAAGCGATGAGCTTTGCCTCACCCGTACTGTAATTTTCAAGCGGACGCGTTACCACTTGCTTTTGCAAATGCACAGCAGGTTTAAGCGCACAGAATGGCTTAATTGTAGGCATATATTTGGTTTAAAAACAAAAAAGGGTACCTAATCCTTAAATCAGGTACCCTTTTTTAAAAATTACTTATTTATTAAAGTGCTCAATAATCAACGAAGCCAGTTCAGTACCGATACGTTCCTGCGCTTCATTGGTTGCCGCACCAATATGTGGCGTTAAAGATATTTTAGCATGTTGCAAAATAGCAGCATCCGGAGTAGGCTCGTTGTCGAATACATCCAGACCGGCAAAAGCAACTTTACCACTATCCAAAGCAGCAATCAAAGCCGCCTCATCAATGGTACCGCCACGTGAGCAGTTTACCACACCTACACCCGTTTTCATTTTAGCGAACTCATCTGCTCCTAAAATAGGTTTATCGGCAAATGGGGTATGCAAACTGATGAAATCGCTGTTTGCAATCACTTCATCCAGGGCAACTGTTTTGAAAGGGATCTCAACAGCAGCACCTCCCTGAAAGGTTAAGGCCAAGGTACCTTCGGCCGGATAAAGATCGTAAGCCAAAACGTTCATCCCTAACCGAAGCGCTACTTTAGCAGTTTCGCGGCCAATACGGCCAAAACCAATGATCCCCATTGTTTTACCCTGCAGCTCTACACCACCGGCATAAGCTTTTTTCAAGGCGTTAAATTTGGTATTTCCCTCAACAGGCATTTTTCTGTTGGAATCCTGTAAAAAGCGGATACCGGTAAACAAATGTGCAAAAACCAGCTCTGCTACCGATAATGAAGAAGCTGCAGGTGTATTTACCACTGCAATACCTTTACTGCGGGCATAATCCACATCAATGTTGTCCATTCCTACACCACCACGGCCAATCAGCTTAAGATTTGGCACCTGGTCTATCAGCTCCTTACGCAATTTGGTTGCACTTCTAACGGTGATCCCATCGTAATTTTTTAAGGCTTCTACCAATTGATCCTGTGGCACAGTATCAGTATCTACCACAAAACCAGCTTCTTCTAATAATCTTTTACCGACAGGATCTATCCCATCGTTTGCAAGTATCTTAATCATTAATATATAAATTATTGGTGTTTCTCAGCAAAAATCTGCATTAATTCTATTAAAGCGTGAACGCTTGTAATTGGCAATGCGTTATACATGGAAGCCCTGAAACCGCCCACACTTCTGTGTCCTTTTATACCTTCAACGCCGTTCTCTTCTGCAAACTTCAGAAATGGTTTTTCCAGTTCAGGATTCTCCATTACAAAACAAACATTCATTCTTGAACGGTCTTCCACTGCGCAGGTACCTCTGAACAAAGGATTTCTGTCAATCTCCGTATATAAAGCTTTTGCTTTAGCCACGTTTTCTTTTTCAATTTCAGCAACGCCGCCTTTAGATTTTAACCACCTCAGGTTCAGCATGGCCACATAGATAGAGAACACCGGCGGCGTATTGTACATAGAGCCCCCGTCAATGTGAACTTTATAATCCAGCATGGAAGGGATCGCCCGGCCTGATTTACCCAGGATCTCATCCTTAACAATCGCAATGGTTAAACCTGCTGGTCCGATGTTTTTCTGTGCACCTGCATAGATCAGGTCAAACCTGGAAACATCAATTACGCGGCTCATGATGTCCGATGACATGTCACAAACTACAGGAACCTTGGTTTCAGGAAAACTGAACAATTCAGTGCCATAGATCGTATTGTTTGAAGTGCAGTGAAAATAAGCACTGTCTTCAGGAATGCTGTAATCTTTAGGGACAAAAGTAAAGTTCTCCGCTTTTGAAGAAGCAACCACATTAGCCGTTCCAAAGGTTTTCACTTCTTTAATGGCTTTATTGGCCCAAACACCGGTCTCCAGGTAAGCAGCAGTACCACCCTGAGGTAATAAGTTCATCGGAACCATCGAAAACTGTAAACTGGCACCACCTTGTAACAATACAACCGAATATCCCGATGGTACGTTCATTAATTCCTTGATCAGTTTTACGGTTTCATCTACAACCGCTTCAAATTCAGGAGCACGGTGAGAGATTTCCAGAATGGATAAACCATCTTTAAAATCCAATACCGCCTGTGATGCTTGTTTAAATACTTCCTGAGGTAAAATACATGGGCCTGCGCCGAAATTGTGTCTCATTTTCTATACTATATTTATTGCGTGTAAATGTAACAGTTTTATGTCGTTTATCATTTCGGTTTTTTAAACTTCATGGCCAGTTTTACGTTAAGCCGTCTACCGGTTAAGTAGTTAGGTACAGCATATTGTACGTTGTCCAGATCTTTCAACCATAAATAAGAAACTGTATTATCAATATTTAACAAATTAAATACTTCAACACTGGCCGTAAACGAACTAAAATATTTCTCTAAAAAACCTGATTTTTTTACATTAAAATCATCTAAAAAATCTTTAGAGAAACCAATATCCACCCGCTTGTAGGCCGGGATATGAAAATCATCGGAATACCTTTGCAGCAAGGGCGAGCCTATTGGCAGTTTAGCCCCGTAAAGCAAGGTAAGGTGTACCTTATAAGCCGGACTGTTCAGCAACCTGTCCTGAAAATAAGCGGAGAAATTTACCCTTTGGTCTGCAGGCCGTTTCAGGTAACCCAGGCCGTCATCTTTCAGGTCCTGCGCCGACTTCAGGAAGGAGATCCTGAAGTAAGAGAGCAGGTCTTTCACAAACTCACCACCGATGTTAAAATCAGCGCCGTAAGTATAGCCACTGGCCGTCTGTCCGGCCAGGTACCTGATCCGTACATTGTCCATCATATAAGGCACCAGCCGGTCCAGGTATTTAAAATAGAGTTCTGAACTAAATTTTAAACGGGTCCCCAGGGCATCAAAAGCATAATCCAGCCCTGCAGAAGTATTGTAGGAGCGCTGTGCCTGCTGGTTTAAGTTAAGCGACCCGTTAAAATTCCGGATGCTCCGGTAATCCGGTGCCTGTTGATAAACCCCGGCAGTAAAGCGGAATATCTTCCTGTTTTTTGCCGGCCGGTAAGCCAGCAAGAGCCTCGGGCTTAGCAAAAACTGTTTACTCAGGTCGTTATAACTTCCCCTGAGCCCTAACTGAAGATCGGTATTGGACGAGAGTGGGTAACTGTCCTGTACATAAGCGGTATAATACTGGATGGCCAGTTTATTTTTAACAAGGATACTGTTGTCCTGATAAAAACTGTGCACTTGCTGGTTCGATATATATCCGGCAGAATCAATCAGACTGTACTCATTCAGGTCATCGTTATAATCCTTACGCTCAAAACGCAGCCCCCAGGAAAAAGTATGGTTCTTAAAAATCTGGTCTGCTTTCAGTTCTGTACTAAAACTCTGCGAGGTAAGCCTGTTCATGGCATAATTGATATACCCCCCTATCGCGCTGCCTGCTGCAGCAGTTCCAGCCCCTTTGTCAAACAAATACCAGCCCACCATGTCAATATGCTCTTTTTCATCCGTTTTGAAATAACTGCTGATCCACTTGATCACATAAGCTGGTTTTGGTATAAATTTTAAGGTTACTGCGCCACCTGCCGACTGGTAATTGTCTTTTTCCTCGCCCTCATAATCAATATTTAAACGGAGCTTCGTATCAGCCGTTCCAAACTCTGTTTCCCGGCTTTCCGGGATCAGTTTAAACCTTCCGCTATTGTAGTTACCCAGCAGATTTAAACTGAACCGCGGGGATAAATTATAATGGTAAAGTAGTTGCACATCTGTAAAACTGGGTGTATAAACCCCCTTGGTGTCCTGGCTGTTCAATATGCCCGTATTGTTCTTGTACCGTATGCCGGTAAGCAGGTAGCTGTGCTGGTTTACAATTTTTGAACTCAAGGCCAGACCAAGCAGTTCTGCAGTGAAGGTGGTTGCACTACTGTCGGGCCTGTCGTATCTCACATCCAATACGGAAGATAATTTGTCCCCGTACCTGGCTTCGAAACCGCCAGCCGAAAACTTTGCCGAACTCAGCAGATCCGTATTGATGAAACTCAGCCCTTCCTGTCGCGCATTCCGAACCAGCAGGGGCCTGCTGATCTCTATATCATTTACATAGACCAGGTTCTCGTCAAAACTACCGCCACGCACGCTGTATTGTGCACTCAGTTCATTATTGGGTGATACCCCTGGCAAAGTTTTCAGCACAGCTTCAAAATTCCCTGAAACCGAAGGCATAGCTGCTGCATCGGCAATATTAATCAGCGTACTGTTGCTCAGCTGGTTTTGTTTATTGGTAATGGTAACCTGCTCCAGTTCATTCGGATTTATGCTCAGCACCACATCCTGGGTGATCCTTCCGGCCTTCTGCTGATTGATGCTGATCAGCACCGGGTGGTATCCCAGCAGTGCATATTTTAAGGTAAAGGCTTTACTTTTTGAATAGATGTTGTAAGCCCCATGCTCATCGGTAACGTTGGATTGGCTTTGTCCCAATACCGTAACGGTTACCAGTTGTAAGAAATTCCCGGACTCATCTGTAACCAGGCCAGATACTTTTACCAATGGCTGCGCACTTGTCCTGGCAAAGCCGAGCAAAACAACAAAAACCAACAGGTATGTTCTGAGCATTAACGGATCATTTTTATTTAAACATGCTGTACAAAGCCACCGTCAATCTGTTTGAGTTCCGAAATCATGGCCATTGGCGATGCAGCAGCAAAAATAGCATTTCCGGCAACCAGTACATTGGCACCGGCCTGCAATAAAGCAGCGGTATTGTGTAGGCCTACCCCACCATCAACTTCAATCAGCAGATCAGGGTTTACAGCTGCCGCCATCTTCCGCAGCGCAGCAATTTTATTCAGTGAATTCGGGATGAACTGCTGCCCGCCAAATCCCGGGTTTACAGACATGATGAGTACCATATCCAGATCAGCAAGTATATCACTCAGCAAACTTACAGGTGTATGCGGGTTCAGTGCCACTCCAGCCTTACAACCAGCAGCATGGATAGCCTGAACGGTTCTGTGCAAATGGGTACAGGCCTCATAATGCACGGTAATAACCGCAGCTCCTGCAGCAGCAAAGCGTTCAATGTACTGGTCCGGGTTCACAATCATCAAATGCACATCCAAAGGTTTCCTGGCAAATCTGCTGATCGCCTCCATTACCGGAAAGCCAAATGAAATATTAGGAACAAACACGCCATCCATTACATCTACATGGAACCAATCGGCTGCACTGGAGTTGATCATTTCAATATCACGCTGCAAATTGGCAAAATCTGCTGAAAGTACGGAAGGTGCAATAAGATGGGGCATTTGAATATGATTTTTGATTTACATTTTTTAGCAATGGTAAAGATAAAAAAATAACCCATGTAAATAAAAAACCCCCGCTATTGGCGGGGGTTTAAAAAATTTATAGCACTCGTGTCAATTTCTATCGGCCTTAGCCATCACAAATTAACTATGCTTTGTTTTCAGCAGGGGCTGTTTCCGGTCTTGGCGGACGAGGCAATAATGCTTTTCTGGAAAGCTTCATTTTACCTTGTTTGTCAATATCCAACAATTTAACCTGGATTTTATCACCTTCTTTAAGCACGCCATCCATAGTTTCTAAACGTTCCCATGCAATCTCAGAGATGTGCAACAGTCCGTCTTTACCCGGCATGATCTCTACAAATGCACCAAATGGCATGATAGATTTCACTTTACCATCATAAGTAGCACCTATGTCTGGTTTAGCAGCAATGGCATTGATACGGGTAACCGCAGCATCAATTGCAGCTTTGTTATCCGCAAATATCTCAACGATACCTTTGTTGCCTACTTCTTCAATAGAAATAGAAGCGCCGGTTTCCCGTTGCATTTCCTGGATGATTTTACCACCTGGTCCTATTACCGCACCAATAAATTCTTTATCAATGCTCAAAGAAACGATACGCGGAGCGTGATCTTTGTAATCCTCACGAGGTGCAGAGATCGTTTTCTTCATCTCATTTAAGATGTGTAAACGGGCCTCTTTAGCCTGGTTTAAAGCGTTGGTCAATACTTCCCATTTCAAACCATTGATCTTCAGATCCATCTGGCAGGCTACAATACCTTTTTCAGTACCTGTAACTTTAAAGTCCATATCACCCAGGTGATCCTCATCACCCAAAATATCAGAAAGGATCGCATATTTACCGGTTTTCTCATCCGTGATCAATCCCATAGCAATACCCGAAACAGGTGCTTTGATTTTAATACCGGCATCCATCAGGGCTAAAGTACCCGCACAAACAGTTGCCATTGAAGATGAACCGTTAGATTCTAAAATATCAGAAACAATACGGATGGTGTATGGATTTTCTTCCAGTCCGGGCAATACTTTCTTTAAGGAACGCATGGCCAGGTTACCATGACCGATCTCGCGGCGACCGGCACCACGGTTAGGACGAACCTCTCCGGTTGAGAAACCAGGGAAGTTATAATGTAAAAGGAATTTGTTGTATCCGTTAATGAAAGCACCATCAATCATCTGCTCATCATCTTTAGAACCTAAAGTAACGGTAGTTAACGATTGGGTCTCACCACGTGTAAATACAGCTGATCCGTGAGCAGCAGGCAAATAACCAACTTCACTCCAGATCGGGCGTACAGTACGTGCATCACGGCCATCTAAACGAATTCCTTCGTCCAATACCAGGTTACGGATGGCATCATATTGCACATCATGGAAATATTTTTTAGACAAAAAGCCGGTAACATCATCGATATCTTCGCCTAAAGTAGCGATGAAATCCATCAAAACGGCTCCAAATGCATCACCACGTTCACCTTTACTGGTGTTGCTTTTAGCAATTGCATATACTTTATCATAAGTAGCAGCAAAAACCTGGGCTCTTAATTCAGGATTACTGTCTTCATGAGAATACTCGCGTTTAACCGTTTTACCTACCAGCTCAGCCAGTTCTTTTTGCGCCTGAACCTGGATCACAATAGCTTTGTGTGCAAATTCAATCGCTTCCACCATTTCAGCTTCAGAGATCTCATTACATTCCCCCTCAACCATCACGATATCATTCTCTGTACCGGCAACAAGGAACTCCATATCGGCCCGTTCCAGATCACTTACATAAGGATTGATTACAAATTTACCATCAATTCTTGCTACACGTACTTCAGAGATTGGTCCGTTAAAAGGAATATCTGAAACTGCAATAGCAGCCGAAGCAGCTAAACCAGCCAGACAGTCAGGCATTATATTTTTATCAGAAGAGATCAATGAGATCATTACCTGGGTATCGGAGTGATAATCTTCAGGGAACATCGGGCGTAAAGCACGGTCAACCAAACGTGAGATTAAAACCTCATAATCTGACAACCTGGCCTCACGGCGAAGAAAACCACCAGGGATACGGCCTGCGGCAGCATACTTTTCCTGATAATCTACAGATAAAGGTAAGAAATCAACACCTGCCTTAGCACCTACCGTAGATACTACAGTAGCCAAAAGCATGGTATCACCCATTTTAACAACAACAGCACCATCAGCCTGTTTAGCCAATTTACCTGTTTCAATTTCGATTGTTCTTCCATCGCCCAGATCGAACGATTTTTTTATTACATTCATTTAATAATAGTTGTGGTATGTTTTCCTCTTTCTACACACCTTGTTTATATAAGTTTTTTTATTTTTCACAAAAATAGCTAAAACCCTCCGGATTTTTAGCTGTAAATTAAAAAGCCATTCCCGGAAGAATGGCTTTTCTTGATATAAGTACGCTTATTTGTTGTCTTTCGACCCCAAAGGTTTGATGATATCCCTAAGTCCTAACGACTTAATGATCGCACGATAACGCTCAATATCTTTTTTGTAGAGGTAAGCCAGGATTCCACGGCGTTTACCTACTAATTTTTGCAGAGACAACTGGGTAGAGAAATCTTTACGATTTTTCTTTAAATGCTCTGTTAAGTGCGCAATACGATAAGTAAATAACGCTACCTGACCTTCTGCAGAACCCGTGTTTGTTTCTACTTCGCCGTGTTTTTTAAAAATATCGGCTTTTACTTCTTTACTTAAATACATTCTTGAATGATACTAAAGTGTGTATAAATTAATTAATTGCGGCAAAGATACAGTATGTTTTAATGATTAGCAAGTATATGCTGAACTGATATTTAAATAGTAAAACCTTATGTTTGTAAAATCAATCCTTACCCGATGGAGCAAACCCAGTACAGCACATTTGAAACCGAGTTAAAAGTACGCCCTGATGACATCGACATGTTTAACCATGTACACAACAGCAAGTATTTTGACTATGTGCTGGCTGCACGTTATGAACAGATGGCCGAACATTACAAAATGCCGATGGAGTCTTTCCTGGAGAGCGGATTTGGCTGGGTAGTGCGTACAGCCCTGGTTGATTTTAAACGCCCCCTGATCCTGGGCGACGTGATCCTGATCCGCACCGGCATCCTTACCATCAATGAAAAAGGCTGCAGAGTACAATTTGAAATAGCAAACAAACGGACCGGCAAGGTAGCTGCTGATGGCTGGTTCGATTATGTGATGATCGATACTACAACCGGCAGGGGCTGCAAGGTGACCGGTGAAATGATCAAAGCCTACAGCATTTAATTTCCTTTTTTACCTTACCAATACCCGGATGCCATTGGGCTTTTGCGCATGCCCAGATCACGTCAGCATTACAACAGCTTTAAAATGGGTTTTAATTGGGTTTAGCCGAGGCGAACCCGATATGGAGCCGTTATGAACCCGTTATCATCCTATGATGATGAACAGGTGTAAATTCAGCTTCCGGATGGATTATTTGAATAATAATTTTTGTAACTCCTAAAAATTTATAATTTTGCAGTACACAAACCGCAAAAACGATGAGAATCTTTGCAGTCCGTTTGAGGTTCTAAGAACCGAGGGCTCCTCCCTTCCCGCAAAACATCAGCTTCAGCACTAAATGCTGCATAACGGTTTATATTTTATTTTTTTCCATTTTTTATGTCAGAACAGAAAACAGCTTCCATGGGCAAGCTATCTCAAATTTTTATTCTTTTAAAACAGGCCCTTAAAGGCGAAGAGCTCGATTTTACAAAGGGCAGCATGCGCCGGGCTGTACTTTTACTGGCCATCCCTATGATGCTGGAAATGGCAATGGAGTCTGTTTTTGCATTGGTAGACCTTTATTTTGTAGGCCACCTGCACAACAGCAGTCATGCCATCCAAACCGTCGGTTTAACCGAATCGGTGCTCACCGTTATCTATTCCTTAGCGATAGGCATGAGTATGGCCGCAACTGCAGTGGTTGCCCGGAGGGTGGGCGAAAAAGATCCTGAAGCAGCTGGCAAAGCCGGTATGCAGGCCATTTTTATTGCGGTATTTTTTAATATACTGATCAGCATTGCCGGTTTCATTTATGCCAGGGAAATCCTGGTACTCATGGGTGCTTCGGCAGAAACTGCGGATCACGGCACTACATTTATGCGCATCATGATGGGCGGAAGTGTGATCATCGTATTGTTGTTCCTGATCAACGGCATATTCCGCGGTGCGGGTAATGCGGCCATAGCGATGAAAAGTTTATGGATCGCCAATATTGCCAACATCATTTTATGCCCGGTACTGATCAATGGATTTGGTCCTGTACCCGCCTTCGGATTAACAGGAGCAGCCATGGCCACCTCTATCGGTCGCGGTATCGGCGTTTGCTATCAGCTGTACCATTTATTTAAAGGAAGCGGCGTACTGAAAATCAAGCTTGCTTATTTAAAACCACACTGGGAACAGATCAAAGCCTTGTTAAAAATTGCCACACCAGGTATATTTCAATTTGTGATCGCTTCCTGCAGCTGGATATTTTTAGCGCAGCTGGTGGCCACTACCGGTGGTGACCACGGCTCGGCAGGTTATCAAACTGCCCTGCGCTTAATGATGTTCTTCATGCTGCCTGCCTGGGGCATGAGCAATGCAGCCGCTACCCTGGTAGGACAAAACCTGGGCGCCAAACAGCTGGAAAGAGCAGAACAGTCGGTTATGAAAACTGCCAAATACATCATTATCTATATGTTGCTGGTCATGGCCTTTACTTTTATCAGCGGCAGGTTTTTCATCTCTTTCTTCAGCAATGATGTACAGATACAGGAAATAGCCATTGACGCGCTGCAGATCATGAGCCTTGGTTATATCTGCTATGGTATAGGTATGGTACTGATCAGCACTTTCAATGGTGCGGGCGATACCTGGACACCTACCTGTGTTAACTTCTTTGGTTTCTGGCTGTTCCAGATCCCGCTGGCTTATGTGCTGGCCAAACATTTCGGGATGGGGCCCACCGGTGTATTTATAGCCATTCCGGTAGCCGAAACGGGCATCGCCATTGCAGGGTTGATCCTGTTCAGAAGAGGAAAATGGAAAACAGTTAAGGTTTAGGCACATAGCCTAAACCTGGTGTCAGCCAGTGTAAAAGGAATACGCGTGAGTAACGGTAATTGAACGGGGCAAATAAAAGTACACCTGCCAGGATGATCCCTGCGTAAACCCAAAGGTTTTCGTAAACCAGGTCAACCCCCAGGATATACGTGGCTACACTTATGGTGATCATTTCGGCAACGTTCATGGCATAGCTGATAAACATGGCCACATAAAAGAATCCGGGTTCACGCTCAAAGCGCAGGTTACAGGAAGGACAAAATTCATTTGTACCCTGCGCTTTAAAAGCATACATCCTTCCTGAAAAGATAGCCCCTTCGCGGCACCTTGGACATTTACATGCTACCACTGCCTGTAATTTTGAGATTGGTTTCATACACATACATTATAGGTATACAAAGATACGCAACCCCGCTTTCTCCATTTATGACCTGGATCATATTTGCATTTTAACGATCTTGCCCCGCTGTAGTTTTAACACATGCTGTTCCGATAATTTCTTTACAATACGGATTACGGTTTCTACCCTTAAACCACTCATGTCTGCCAGCTGTTGCCTTGTGAGGTCTAATACAGCCCCTTCTTCCAGGTTTCTGAGCAGATAGCTGATCAGTGTGCTGATGCGGTGTTCGGCCTGTTCATTGGCCAGTTCTTCGAGCATCATAGATTTGTAAAATAACCTGTTGCTTAAAGTTCTGATCAGTTCCATGCTAAAATTACGGTCCTGTTCCAGCAGTTTAAAAAACTCATCTTTGTTTACAACGATGAGTGCTGCATCTTTAGTAACAATGGTATAGGCCAGGTAAGGCTTATTTACCAGCAAGGCAGGTTCGCCAAAATATTGGTTTGCCTTAAAAATCCCCTGTATAAATTCTTTGCCGTCATCATTTACGGTTACCATCCTTACTTCCCCGCTTTTGATGAAATAAACAGCTTTGGGCTGGGCACCGGGTTCGTAAATTACCGTGTCCTTTTGGTAAACATGTACCGGGTAATGGTTATCTGTCAGATATTTCAGGATCATATGGCGTAAAAATCGTTACCTGCTAAGTTAATCATAGCATTTATAAAATACCTAGTTATGGGTATTTCCAGTGATATGAATTTAATGTAACTTCGGCGAAATATAAACCCTATATAAACGAATGATTATGAAAAAAAACTTTACTAAAAATTCAATTATTTTATTAACTATTATGCTGCTCAGTGCTGCTGTCTCTGTAAATGCACAGGAGAATAAGCCGGAAACAGAAAGTAAAAACCTGGTTAAGTGGAACTTTGCGGCCCTGGCGCTAAAAAATTACTCCTTTCAATATGAGCGGGCAATTGGTAAAAAGATCTCCGTTGCTGTAGGTGTGCGGTTTGCCCCTAAATCAGGTGTTCCTTTTCCAGGCCAGGTAGAAAAACTGATCGATGACGAAGACACCTGGAACAGCATTAAAGATTTTAAGACCGGAAATACAGCCATTACCCCTGAGATCAGATTTTACATGGGCAAAGGCGTATTCAGAGGTTTTTATGTAGCACCTTTTGTAAGGTATTCAAAATATACCGCCGAAGTACCCTATACTTTTGATGTGGAAGTTGGGGGAACAACAAGAACTGAAACCATGCCACTTAGCGGCGATGTAACTGCCTTAACCGGAGGTTTGCTTTTTGGTGCGCAATGGAAACTGAGCAAGCTGGTTTATTTAGACTGGTGGATCTTAGGTCCTAATTACGGAACTTCTTCAGGAAATATATCCGGTAAAAAGACTTTGAACTCAGAGGAGCAGCAGGCTTTGAGAGAATCTCTGGAAGACCTGAGCGACCTACCTTTGGTTAAAACTAAATATGAGGTAGACGGAGAAGGTGCCAAAGTTGACTTTGACGGGCCATGGGCCGGGTTAAGGGCCGGATTGAGCGTTGGCTTCAGGTTTTAACTGATCAAACAAAAAAGGCCTGGCACATTTAAATGTGCCAGGCCTTTTTTTATATTCAGCAACCTGTTAACCGATCGTTTCCCTGATCAGTTTGGTGTAAAAATCATTCAGCTTCATTCCGGCGGCAGCCACCTGTTGCGGGATAAAGCTTGTAGCGGTTTGTCCGGGAATGGTATTGATCTCAATGAAATAAAAATCACCTTCGTCTCCGTTCAGGATAAAATCTATGCGCACCACTCCCCTGCAGTTAAGCTTGAGGTACACGGCTTTGGCAATCTGCGAAACCCTTTCCAGAGTTTCCTTCTTAATTACCGCAGGTGTAGTTTCAGTAGCTACCCCAGGGGTATATTTGGCTTCAAAGTCAAAAAACTCTTTGGCGGTTTCTACCTCGGTAGCTGGCAGCACAGTAATTTCACCATCCAGTTTTACTACTCCAATGGTAAATTCCCTTCCGGAAATAAATTCTTCTATTAAAATCTGGTTATCCTCTTTAAAGGCGCGGTCTATTGCCGCCTGCAGCTCATCAGGATGGTTTACCTTGCTCATGCCGATGCTGCTTCCGCCGTTGTTGGGCTTCACAAAATAAGGCACTTTAAGGGTATTCTTTATTTCCTCCAGGCTGTATGCGGTATCTTTAAAGATCTGTGCCGACCGGGCAATATTCAAAGCTTCGATATCGTTAACAATGGCCTTGGTGTAGCCTTTATTCATCGTAACTGCCGATGTAAGTGCATCGCAGGTAGTATAAGGTATGCCCAGCATGTCAAAATAACCCTGCAGCTTGCCGTCTTCGCCAGGCGACCCGTGAATGGCTATAAATACCCCTTCAAACTTTATTTTTTTTCCGTCCAGGGTAATAGAAAAGTCATTGCGGTCTACCTCAATTTTTACCGAACCGGCTGGCTCATAGAACCAGCCTTGCTGGCTGAGCATAATTTTATATACATCAAACTTATCTGCATCCAGGTTCTGCGCAATGGTAGCTGCGCTTTTAACCGAAACCACCCATTCGCCGGTAGTACCGCCAGTTAATAATGCTATTTTTTTTTTCATTAGTTTAATATCTTGTTCATCTGCTATGCCCCACAAATATAAATTAGTTGATGCAGATGTCATTTTAATTCCAATAAAATATTTTTTTAGCCTAAATTTGGCCGCAATACCTTAAAAGAACAAATCGTGCTATGGGCAAATTCATTACTTATCTAAAGACCAACTCTTTTAGAAACAACCTTATTGCTGCTATCCTTACAGTAGTAGTGATATTAATGGCGGCCTTCTTTAGCTTAAGATATTATACCAAACACGGACAAGGACTTAATGTCCCTGCTTTAAAAGGCCTTGCTTTTACCCAGGCTGTGAGTAAACTGGAAGCACTGGGCCTGCGCTACGAGGTAGATTCGGTTTACATCATGGACTCCCCTCCGGGGATAGTGATTGACCAGGATCCAAATGCCAATACATTTGTGAAAGACAACCGTACGATTTACCTGACCATCAATACCGCCCAGGCACCCAATGCTAAATTTCCGGAAGTAGAATTTAAGTCTTTGAGGGAAGCGCAGGCATTGATTGAAAGTTTTGGTCTGAAAGTTGGGGATACCACCTACAAGGCCGATGTAAGCCGGGATGTGGTGTTACAGGTACTGTTTGGAGGACAAGTGATCAAGGCAGGTGAAACCTTACCTAAGGGTTCCAGGGTTGACCTGGTGCTTGGCGATGGAAAAGGGAATGAGGAAGTAAATATCCCGTCTTTAATTGGTTTAACCAGGGATGAGGCCTTATTTTCGTTAAGAAACGGGGCAATGCTGAACCTGGGGATCATTAGCTATGAAGGCACAATTACCGATTCGGCAACAGCTGTAGTGGTAAGACAAAACCCTTTTGCAACCGATTCGGTAACTAAGGTAAAGATCGGCACCCCGGTAAACATTACGCTCTCCAATAAATAACATGTAGAATTACTTGCTGTATATATGACAAACGAAAAGAAGAAGACCAAAGGCAAAATTATACTGGCCCTGGCACTGGCTGTTTTAGTGGTTGCCGGTTATTTTGGGTTCAATTTCTATCGGGTATATTTCTCGCCAAATGCGACCGGCAGCGAAAAATACCTGTATGTAAGAACCGGGTCTACAATGGACGATCTGTTTGAAGAGCTGAGGCGCAAGGACATTTTAAATGAGATCGGTACTTTTAGCCAGGCTGCTGCCAAAATGGACCTGGCAGGTGCCTTAAAACCTGGCCGGTATAAGCTGAATAAGGGGATGAACAACCGCAGCATCATCAATATGCTGAAATCAGGCAACCAGGATCCTGTAAAGCTGAAGTTTCAAAACTTAAGGAAAAAAGAAAACTTTGCAGGCTATCTGGCCCGTAACCTGGAGCCCGATTCCTTAACGTTTATCAACCTGCTGGATTCTGCCGCACTGATAGAAAAATATGGCTTCAATAAAGACAACAGCTATGTGATGTTTATTCCAAATACCTATGAAATGTACTGGAATGTAACGGCAGCAGTTTTTTTTGAAAGGATGCACAAGGAATATGAAAAATTCTGGAATGCGGAGCGCAAACAAAAAGCTGCCGCGTTAAATCTTACCCCCATACAGGTATCCATACTGGCCTCTATTGTGGATGCTGAAGCCTTATACGACAAAGAGATGCCTGTTATTGCAGGCTTATATTTAAACCGGCTAAATAAAGGTATATTGCTCCAGGCCGATCCTACAGTAATTTTTGCCAATGACGATTTCACGGTAAAGCGGGTAACCAATTCACTGTTACAAGTGCAATCGAGGTACAATACCTATAAATATGCAGGCCTGCCCCCTGGCCCTATTATGATGCCGAGCATCAATGCCATTGATGCCGTACTGAACAGGGAGCAAAACAATTACATCTATATGTGTGCAAAAGAAGACTTTTCCGGCTACCATAACTTCGCGGTAACTGTTCAGGAGCATGAGCTCAATGCCAGGAAATACAGAGCGGCATTAAATAAACGCAACATTTACAAGTAGATTTTAAGTAGATTTGGTAAATGGAGTGGGTACACCAGCAACTGTTAAAGATCAGAATTTATGCTTTGTTTATAGACTGGACCAAAGTATGTATACTTCCTGGCTTTAGCCCGCTCCCCCTTTATACCGTTGCGACTTTCTTTTTTAAAGAGATCGGAAAAGATTCTTTGGTGAACAAAGCTTCTTCCCTGGCCTATAACTTTATGCTGGCAATTTTTCCGGCCATCATTTTTCTATTTACCTTAATTCCGTTTATACCCAAAAGATTTCATTTTCAGGACCAGCTGATGCAGCTGATCATGCTGATCCTCCCGGCAGATGCTTACCATGCCTTTAGCGCTACGCTTGATGAAATTATACACAAACAGAACAGTGGCTTGCTGTCTTTTGGTTTTTTGCTTTCACTTTTCTTCGCCACCAATGGCGTGCATAACCTGATGATGGCCTTTAATAAATCCTCGCTGATCATTGAAACCCGTACCTGGTTTAAGCAGCGGCTAATTGCTATTGTTTTAACTCTGATCATTGCTTTATCGGTAATCGTATGCATTATAGCCATGGCCATCGGTGAATATGCGTTAACTTATATCGATACCGGACTGGACATTAAAGGCGATTTTATGGTTTACCTGATCAAGCTGACCAGGTGGTCGCTGCTGGGTATTTTATATTTTGTGACCATCTCTATATTGTACCGCTACGGCCCCGCCCATGCTAAAAAATGGCGCTTCTTTAGTGCAGGTTCCTGGCTGGCAACTATCCTGGCCTTTCTCACCATCTGGGGATTTTCTTTTTACATCAACAATTTCAGTTCTTACAATAAAATCTATGGTTCCATAGGTACGTTAATTGTAATTATGATCTGGCTTTACCTGAATTCTCTGATCTTATTGATCGGCTTTGAGCTGAATGCAAGTGTAGATCTGTCGAAACGGAGTGTAAAAATCATTCGCCCGAATTTCAATTTGTTCAAAAAAACGGCCTCTATTGATGAAAAATCAGAGAAAAGATAAATTTTTCTGGCTCAGTTTTAAGCATTTATCCATTTTTTACTAAAATAATCTAAACAGAGTTTGCAGAATCGAGCGGAGTTTGTACTTTTGTCGCGGAGAGTTGGCAGAGTGGTCGATTGCGGCAGTCTTGAAAACTGTTGACTTGTCAAAGGGTCCGCGGGTTCGAATCCCCCACTCTCCGCCAGAGGGTTCTTCCTCAAAAGAATCAAAGGGTTGTTCTAAAAAGAGCAACCCTTTTTCTTTAAGTATCAATAAGTTACATCCAAATTCCGGATTAATAAAAGGTGTTCTAAATACCTCCTCTCTAAATGTGAGTCCTTGTTTGAACACCTGGCGTAAAATAGCGTGTTTTTGTCCTAAACTGGAATCCTGGAAAATTTTCGGCATGTTCAACATGTAGGGTATGAGCGATAATTCTTCATGCAGTTCACCTTCCAGAAGTTCTGATAAATCAAATTCTTGTGCTGATCGCTGATTTGAAGGGTGGATTTGGGTTTTCGCTCGATAAGTTTTTCATAGGAATTTGATTAATCCACAAGGATGATCAAATACACGTCCGCTATTCCCAGGCGTCTGGGACTATTAAATAGTCCGTCTGGAAAGTCCACATCCTGGGTTGTCCTTTGTGTCCGACCAGAACCCGCATACCAAACCTGCCTAGCCATAGCCCCAATGAGGTAAAAGTCAATATCCATTTTCTCGAAGATTGCCTCCAGGTCGTCGAAAACCCCTTTTAATTCCCCTAATCTAATATTGTTCATATTCCTGCTTTAAAAACTTATGATATATCCGTTCCGCGGCTTCCATGTTTCTCGGATCCGCAGTAATCATTAAGTCTGCATAGATCAGCAATGCCGGCGCAAGAGGTGGTGGTCCTTCCTGCTCCTCCTGCCAGAATTTCTCATAAAAGGTAATATTTCCCTCAGTATCCGGTATTAGCCGCCATTGCTGCATCAGACTTGTTCGGGCTTCTGTTGTATAAACAGTCAGATCCTTGTGTTTAAGATAGTTGTTGAGTAGTTCAGCTGCTGGTTCCCCCCCCCAGACTGTTTCGCCCTTCTTTATCGGAAAATTCATTAAATCCCTGAAATCCGTTTCTCTGTTTAGCCGGTATTTCCCGATCAGCAGAAACGGCCTTAAAGTCTCCTTATAGCCTGCCATCCATCTTTCCAGTAAAGCGCTTTTGTTTTGAAGGGCCAGTTGTTGGTCATTGATTTGTAGCAGAAAACCTGCCTGCTTTAAACCCAAAATGATGTTCCTGATATTTCCCAGGGCAACCCCGGTAAGCCGGGCGAGTTTCCGGTGTGGCATATTGATTGCCTCTGGCTTCCATAACAAATAGAATACTGTTCTTAATCCTGTTTTCGTAAAAGCCCTGTTGGTAACAGTCCTTAGCTGCTCAGGCACTTTTCTGCCCTCCAGCCAGAGATAGATCCCCGGCTGTTCTACATATATATTCCCCGCACCATCCAGGTAGCTAATCTTATGTTCTCGAAGTTTTTCCTTAAGGATCGGAAAAATTCGCTCTGCGATCACCATCATAGGCTTAAAGTGTTCAGCTTGCTTCAGTATTTTAGGTAACTGGTATGCTCTTAGTTCATTTTTAACCTCAACAAAAAACCGAACCTTATTACCGGCCCATGCAAGATCAATCGTTCCATCAATCCCATCATCAGGTGGTGTATTAACTAAATTCCACTCCCCTTTTATGGGCGTATATTCTTCCAATTGATCTATTGCCTGTTGCGCTATTGTATGTTCATAGTTCATAATACATCGTGTTCACGTTACGTGAACAATCAAATATAGTGAACAACATTAGAATTATCAAATTAAAATTCAATATGATCTGGCTATAACAGGTCCATACGAATCGGGCTCTGGGCCTGGAAAGACGTTCAAAGAAAGAATTATCAAGCCTATGGTCATTGATACTGTCTAAAAAATTACCTCATGCGGCTCCCCTAAGTGGACAATTAATCTTCAAGTTTCCTGAAAGAGTTTCTTTTTAATGTGCTCACCAATAGTAACAGGCTCAATTGGATGGCATAATAATGATCCACATTTAACCAATATTCGAATCATTATAATTCCTTCTTTTTATCCTTATATATTTCCTTAATAACCTCAAATATTCCTTGCAAATGTTCAAATGGGCTCCCTTCATCCCCGTCAGAATAATTTAAAGCCCAACATTGTTGGGCTTTATTGTTTATAATGCTTTTGGATTCAATTTTCGGTGTTTTAAAGTTATTCATCTGCCACTTACTTTTCAATGGTATTTAAAGCCAAGTACGGCATCACTCCAAGCGAGTTTAAGAAAGTCAGTTGAATCAAATATAGTTTATTAACTTCGTGCTGATGAAGATTCCAGAAGAAAAACTCTCCATATCAGATAACATCATTCAAGCTATTGTTGATCAGCCCTCTAATGCGCCAAAAATACTTAAAGAGGATTTGAGTAACCAAAAAACTGAAATTAGTTACCTTATCGACAATTACCTGCCGGGTAGATATAAAGTATCCATATTCAAAATAATTGAACTCGTTTTTACTGATGAACTTCATGGTAAATTCAGGATAAACTACAATGCCACAGAATTTAGTGGATGCGAACTAACGGAAACAGAATTAGCTAATTTTATAAATGTGAACTTCGCTATTGATAAAGACACATTTCAGGTTATTTTAACAGGAGAGGAGATTAGGGAAAGAGACAGTTTCGAAGAATTTTAGTAAGCGATATCAATAACTCAACGCAAATTTCTGTTAGATACCAATCCATACCAGTAATTTACCAATTACAAGTTTGCCGTCCGATGCACAAACTGGATGTTTATAGAAAAAATTATGAAGATATCGCTTTTAACGTTCTTAACTGGTTGCTTGTACAGCTTAAATTCAATTGCTCAACCAAATGTGGTTATTGATACCGCTCATATTAGACCGGCTAAAATATCTGTATTTGATGACAATTGGTTGCTAACCAATAAACCAAAAAGAACATTTTTAGATCCGTACCTCGCTCTATTTCGAGAAAAAGAGTTTAACATAAAGCTATTTTCTGATGTGAAGGTCGACATTACGAATATTGCTAAAAATGCACATTATCGGCTTTACCTGAAAAACTTATCTGATGAAAGCTATGTGCTTATTTCAGACCGTTGGACATACAACCACTGCGACTCAAGTGCTAGCATTTTAATTGATCGCAAATTATTCAACCGGCCATTTAGGTACGAAGTGTCTGTTATTCCAATGGCTAAATTAGATGGTAAGACCTTTACAATTTTGAGTAACAAAGTTACCGACAAAAGCGTTTTCGGAAAAAAGAGAGCCTATTTTAATGCTGATGAGCTTTATAGGGTAAGAAAAAATTTCATATGGCTACATGCATTTCTCGCATATATGGGGATAGCCTTTTATTTAACTATAAGGTTCAGGGCGATTAATGCCACAAAACAAAAAGAAAAAGCCCAACTTCAATTAGATGCAGTTCGTTCTCAATTAAATCCGCACTTTCTATTCAATGCACTCGCGGGTATTCAAAACCTGATGAACACTAATCAATCAGAACAAGCCAATAGGTATTTAACCCGGTTTGCACGATTAACCAGGGCTGTTTTAAAAAGCAATGATCTTATTAGTCTGGAAGAAGAGTGTAACTTACTGGACGATTACCTTCAAATGGAGCAATTGAGGTTCAACTTTAAATATGAGATAACAACAGATCCCAATCTTGATCTTTATAATACTGAAATACCCTCCATGTTATTACAGCCATTTATAGAAAATGCGGTAAAACACGGTATCGCTAATTTAAACAGCGATGGACAAATCAATATTGCTATCTTTAAAACTTACAGTGATCTTATTCTCAAGATCGAAGATAACGGAAAGGGATTTGACGCCTCCAAATCTTATGAGGGTTTGGGTTTCGATTTGAGCACCAAACGGATAGCACTTTTAAACAAAATCTATAAAAAAGATCCAATACGATTAAGCATGGAGTCCAAACCAGGAAAAACGACAGTAACTATTACTTTAACCAAATGGCTCTAATTTATGAAAGCAATAATAGTTGATGATGAACTCGCCAATGTAAAAAACCTTACCATTTTATTGAATAAGTACTGTCCGCAAGTGGAAATATTAGGCACTGCAAATAACAACCAGGACGCATTTTCGCTATTTGAATTAGACAAACCACACCTTATTTTTTTAGATATCCAACTAGATAACGATACCGGTTTCAATTTACTCAAGCTGCTGCCGAAAAAAGACTTTGAAGTTATCTTTGTAACTGCCTACGATAATTACGGCATAAAGGCCGTTAAATTCGCTGCATTGGATTATATTTTGAAACCTATTGATATTGATGAACTGGTATCTGCAGTAAATAAGGCAGAAGTTAAACTAAAGGAGAAACAGCAAACCATGCAGCTGGATTTTTTGGTAAATCACATTAAACGAGATCACGCTGTGCCCCTCAAAATTGCTTTACCGCAGCAAAAAGAAATAATATATGTGTTGCTAACTAATATTGTGCGTTGCGAAGCAGAGGGTACTTATACGTTCTTTTACCTGCAAAATGGTGAGAAAATATTGGTGTCTAAAGTGCTTAAAGAGTATGCTGAACTTTTGGAGAATAATGGATTTATAAGAACGCATCAAAGCCATCTGGTAAACCTCAAATTTGTAAAAAGCTGGCTAAAAGAAGATGGAGGTATGCTGCTGCTAGAAACCGGAGAGAAAATACCGGTATCCAGACCACATAAAGATAAGGTTAAAAACCAATTAACAGGCGCAACTTTGTAAGCTTACAATACCTGCTTAATAATGCAGAGAAACCTGCTTTATTGAAAAGCTGCCTTGCCAAGTTGTTCGTCGCCAAGATAAACCCATACTGCACCCCTGAGGTATTTATTAAGGGCAACATGCATATCCTGAAGCTTAATCTTACTTATGGTTTCTATTTTGTTTTCCAGCAATTCGTATCCTCCCAGTGCTTCTGCTTCGCCCAGGTCATCAACGATCAGGCTTGAGCTCTCCTGGTGTTTGTAGTATTGGTTCCGGTAATTTTTCTTCATACCATCCAGAAATTCCTGACCATAACCACCTGACAAAACACGTTTATACACACTGACCATTGCCTGAAATGCCTTTTTTGGTTGTGTAGTACTTACATACATGGAAGCATAGGGGATTTGCTGTACTTCTACTGTAGCTCCCGGTGCATAGGAAAGCCCTTGTTTGGTTCTTACTTCATAATACAACATACTACTTAAAGCATTAATGCCCAGCGCAAAGGGATAATAATCAGGACTACTTAAAACGGGCGCATTCAGCACACAGCTCAGGTAGTTGGTAGCCAGGGGTCTGTGTTCCGTAAACAGCCGCTCTCCCTCCAAAGGTTTTTGTTCATAAACCGCGGGTGTATATGGTTTTGCCTTAAGTGTGCCAAACGCCGCTGTAATCTTTTTTTCCAGCGCTTCTTTTGTGATGTTCCCGGCAACAACAAGAAACATCCGGTTCTTATTCAACAGGATTTCATGATAGTAGTTTTTTACGCTATCCGCGGTAAAACCACTTAAGGTTTTATCTGTGCCCAATGGATCTATATCATAAGGACTGCCATGAAACATTACCGAAGCGGACATCTGATCAATCCTGCTTTCAGGATTAGATTGGCGCGCAAAAACGGAAGATATGGCTTTTTCCTTTTCATTTTGAAATTCAGCCGGATCAAATGCAGGGTTTACAATGGCGTCTGTAAATAATTTCCAGCCCTGGTCAAAGTATTTGCGGATACAGTCCATACCGATTGTGCCAAAGTCTTTCTTCGAGCCTCCCTCGATTTCGATCCCATACTCGTCGGCCAGTTCATGATAATCCTGTACCGTGTAATTTTTTGTTCCGCATGTGGCCGCCGTCGACAAGGCCAGGTTCTCCATCCCGCTTTGCTGTGGTGCATAGTTTGTTACCCCGCCTCTATAATACATACGCATACTGATTGTCTCTTTTTGTGTAGGTCTAAAAATTACTTTAAGCCCATTCACGTCAAAAGAAAAGGTTTGATGCTGGGCAAACAACTGGCAAAAACCAATAGACAAAAGTGTGGCTAATAAATATCGTTTCATGATGGTCTGACTATTTAGATTTGAAAAATTCCAGTGGCTTAAGGGATTGAATGGCGGGCTTATCAAGCATTAGCCCCGCACAGTAAGGTTTATTCTTGATATACTTTCTTACATAGTCGAGCAGGTCTTTCCGCGTAATTTTATGCAGGTTTTCTTCGTAATGCGTATAATATTCGACTGATGCCGAAGCCCACCAAAAGGAAAGTAAATGTGCATACTCTGAGGTTACCTCCCGGCGTTTTACCTCGTCGATCGACAACAGACGCTTAGCACGTTCAATCTGAATATCAGATAAATAATCTTCCTCATCCCATAGCGAAATTTGTCTCAGCACTTCTTCATAGCACTCCCTGATCCTGGCAGGGTTTGGACTAACCATAAAGCTGATCGGACCGGTATACTTCTGCGTATAATAATTAACATCTGCCTCCTGGGCAAGCCCGGAGTTGATTAAGGCCTTTTTCATTTTAGAGCCGTTCTGGTTTACGATAAAAGAAAAAACATCCGCCGCATAGGTTGCAGGAATATCATTTCTCGTATCAGGACCATGCCAGCTGATCAGCAGGTAGGGAATTGGGGTTTTATCGGATTCTACAATATAATAGTCCGGTTTTTCCAAGGGCTTCATTTCCGGAATGGGCCATTTTTTAAAAGGGTCAAAACCTGAACTTTTCCAACTGCCAAAAATTCGCTCAGCTTGTGAAAATGCTTCTTCTGTATTTACATCTCCTGCAATGACCAATATGGTGTTGTTAGGCCAATAATATTTAGCTTGTATGGAGTCCATTTTTGCGGGGGTAGCCGATAAGATAACCTCATGATTGCCAATTACATTTTTTCTGGAATAATTAGCGCCCCACATATGCCTTGAATTCGCCTCCATCAGCGCAAATACCGGACTGGACTCATGCCTGGTGAATTCTGCATTTACAATTTCATTTTCCTTCGTCATCTCAGCTTTAGCAAACTTTGGGTAACGTATGGCTGAATTCATAAATTTCATGCCCTCCTTCAAATTTGCCGCAGGCAGCGTGAAATAATAGTTCACTACTTCTTCGCGGGTCCTTGCATTTGAATTGATATCCAGCTCATTACTTTTGTTGGTAAAGTGCTCATAACTTGGATAGTCTTTGTTTGCTTTGAAGAACAGGTGCTCGTACAAATGGCTTAATCCATTATAATCGTCTGTTTCTGTAAAAGAGCCATTTCTGCAGGCGATCTCGATGGTAACCAAAGGCACAGTATTGTCTTTAACAACAAGAACTTCAAGGCCATTGGCAAGTTTTTTGAATTGGGTATTTCCGGCCGGGACTTCCTGGGCCCGGACCGTGCCCAGACACATTAAAAATAATGTGGCAAATAAGCGTGTGAATTGCGTCATGTATTTAGATAATTGCTGCCACTAATTAAACATATTTCACCCGAAAAAACAATTAAAACTTCCGGTAAACTGCTATTATTTATACCGAAATATTTTTCCGGTTTTTTCTCCCTTTATGTGGTTATCACATGGAAATTTTAAAACTGTATCATATCAAACAAAAAAATAATTAGATTTAGCGTCAACCACAAATTGAGATTTAATCTGAAAACAATGTCTAAGATCGACAGAAGAAAATTCATCAAACTTTCCGCGGGTGCGGGATTAGCCACTACCATTTGGGCCAGCTGGCTTGAAGAAGCGCTGGCCATCCAGGCGCATAACAAAACAAGATCCATTAAAGATGTAGAGCACATCGTTATCCTGATGCAGGAGAACCGTTCATTTGATCATTATTTTGGCACTATGCGGGGAGTAAGGGGCTTTGGTGACCGGTTTCCGATTCCATTGGAAAGCGGGCAGCGGGCTTTTTTCCAATCCGACGGAAAGAAGATCATTCCACCATACCATGCCAGTAAAAAAACAAGTAATGCGGCATTGATCAATGGAACGCCACATGACTTTCCTGATATGCAGGCAGCCTGGAACCAAGGTAAATATGGGTTCTGGCCTAAGTTCAAAACTCCCTTTTCTATGGCGTATTACACCAGGGAAGAGATTCCCTTTCAATATGCGCTCGCCGAAGCCTTTACCATATCCGATGCACACCACTGTTCTGTGGCCACCGGTACCGATCCGAACCGCATCATGTTCTGGTCTGGATCAAACTTTAACCCTGAAAAACGGGCCCAGGGAATCAACTGCACTGAGGCTGATTCCGAACCTACCAACATTCGCTGCTGGGTTAAGGGTGCCTTGCCGGAGCCCGGGTACATTTATAAAGGCAGCGCATTCCAGTGGCCTACCATTCCTGACGTGCTTCAGGAAGCAGGCATAAGCTGGAGGATCTACCAGGATCCGAACGACAACTGGGACGGCGCCATGCACGGCGGACTGGCATTTGAAAGTTTCCGGAATGCAAAGCCAGGATCTCCGCTCTATGAAAACGGGATGAAACACTGGTCGCTTGATGACTTGAGAACGCAGGTGAAGGACAATAAACTTCCGGCTGTGAGCTGGGTACTTCCATCCCAGAAAAATTCTGAACATCCAGGAGCCCCATCCAGCCCTTACCGCGGCTCAGATTTTACCCATGAGGTGCTGAAAGCACTCACCGCTAACCCTGAAGTTTGGAGCAAGACCGTATTCTTCCTCACTTTTGATGAAAACGACGGACTCTTTGACCATATCCCTGCTCCGGCAGTCCCGTCTTACAACCTGGACAATACACTGGCCGGAAAATCTACCATCGATGTAGCCGGCATGTATTTTAATAACGAAGCAGGAACCGGACGCGTTCCAATTCCGGCGTACCCGCCTAAACCCGGAGCGCCAGTTCCGGAAGTCAAGACCCGGTCTTACCAGGACAAGCGGGATACCATTAGTGGAAACATTCGTCCCTGGGGAATGGGCCCCCGGGTACCGCTTTATATCATATCGCCATGGAGCAAGGGCGGATGGGTGAATTCTGAAGTTGCGGACCACACCTCTGTAGGGCAGTTTATTGAAAAACGGTTTGGGGTAAAGATCCCGGCAATAAGTCCCTGGCACCGGGCCATCAGCAGCGACCTTACTTCGGCTTTTGATTTTGAAAGACCTAATGACCCTGTTTTCCCAAAGATGCCTGAAACTGCCAATTATGCGGAGCTGGATGAGGCTTCAAAAAAGCTGCCCCGCGCTACCGCACCTGACTCCCCTTCCCGTTTATATCAGGAAAAAGGAAACCGGTATTCCAGGGCCCTGCCATACCGGTTAAATACTTCATTAAAACCATTGAAAGAGAAAAAGAAAGTTCAGCTGCTCTTTAAGAACAATGGTACTGCTGGTGTAGTTTTCCATGTTTATGACCTGAAAGACCTGGATAAGATCCCCAGAAGATATACGGTTGAGGCAGGCAAATTTTTACAGGATGAATGGGCTGTCAAAACAGACGTTTATGATCTTGAAGTTTTTGGTCCAAATGGATATTTCCATAAATTTTCCGGAAATCTGGCACAGGAAGAACCTGTAATAGACCTGGAATATGACCACAGAAAAGGTGGCCTGAATCTGAACATATTCAATCCAGGCAGGTCAGCTATGGAGGTCTCTGTAGTTTCCAGTGCCTATGGTTATCCTACGCAAAAAATTGCATGCAAGGCTGGTGCTAAAAAGAGCCTGAAATGGGAATTGACAAAAAGTGCCTGTTGGTACGATTTTGTGGTCAGCACCTCCGGTATCTTTCATTATCGCCTGGCGGGAAGAGTAGAAACCGGGAAGCCGGGGATCAGTGATCCGGCAATGGCTGCTGAAATATAGTATGCCTATTCAAAGGCATGCTTAATTGCCTTTAACGGCCCGCAAAACGCGGATAAAATTCTCGCCCAAAATGAGTCGGATGTCTTTTTCGCTGTAGCCCCTCTTCAATAATTCTGCGGTAACCAGGGGATAATCTGCCACGCTGTTTATGCCCATCGGGTAAGACTCTGCACCATCGAAATCGGCGCCGAGCCCTACATGCTCGGGCCCAACCAGCTTTACCAGGTAATCAATATGGTCTATCAATACAGATAGCTTAGGCCGTATGCTTTCGGCCTCCAGATGATGCCGGGTGATCAGCGTATCGGCTGCATCGCCTCTGCTATATTTTGCAGTCAATTCTTTCAGTTCTCCATCATATCTGGTTAAAAAATTTTTCTTCCTTGCATAATACCCGGAATCTATGAAACCACTGTAGAAGTTTACAAACACTACCCCGCCGCTCTTCGCTACTTCTTTAATCTGGCTGTCCTTAAGGTTTCTCGGCACAGCATTTAAGGCATATACCGAGCTGTGTGAGGCAATCACCGGCTTGGTGGACACCTTCACCGCATCGTAAAAGGTTTGTTCCCCAACGTGTGACAGATCTACCATTACGCCGAGCTTGTTCAGGCGTTTCACTACCTTCTTTCCAAAAGCATTCAGACCGGCTTTGTTGCGCAGTTTACCCAGCACTTCTTCGGCGGCAGAGCTTGCCCAGGGGGTACTGTTGTTCCAGGTCAGGGTCAGATAGGTCATGCCTCTTTTGGCCAGGCTGTCTATATAGTCCAGCCGATTTTCGATCATATGCCCGCCTTCTACACCAATTAGGGCAGCCATTTTGCCTGAGGCTACGGCTTGTTTGAGGCCCGCTGCATCTGTGACCTGGGCGATACGGTCGGGATATCTTTTGATCAGGCTTTGCAGGGAATCGATTTGCCGGTTGGCCAATGCATAGCCGCCGGTATGGTCGCACCAGATGGAAAATACCTGCACATCCAGACCACCCTCTTTTGCCCTCACCAGGTCAAAATTACCAGTAGCCTGCCTTTGCCCGATGTCAATCCCAGACTTGATCTGGTTGAACATGATATCGCCATGTGTATCTACCACGATAGCCCGTTCGTGCAATGTTCTTGCAGGCTGCGCGTAGCTACTCAATGCGCAAAAGCTTAACAGCAAAAAGGCAGGGAATTTATTTTTCATCAGTATGCCATTGTTTTTATAGGTGATGAAGCTATCATGAGCAATATTCATCGCTGTTTGTGCGTGTTTTGCTCATGATGGTTTCCTGCCTTTAATTTAGGAAATAAAATCGAATATGTATAGTGATCTTAACCTCTACCTTGGCAATTCCGGCCTTGGCATGTGGTATTGAGTTGCCGTTACCGCTTGTAAGAAAGCTACAATAGCTTTCTTTTCATCTGGGTTAAGATTTAACTTTCTTAATATTTTATCGGTTTGAGGATACAATGGATCGGCGGCTTTTTGTTCCGGCTTCGGATCAATCATGTGCATCCCACTATTATAAATATTAATGATGCCATCGATGTTATCAAACAACCCGTTATGCATCCAGGGCGCACCATGCATCACATCCCTTAATGACGGGGTTCTGAACCTTCCTACGTCTTCTGGTTTTTTAGTAACATTATACCGGCCCAGGTCTTCATATTTACGTTTGTAATAGGTTAAGCCTATGTTGTGAAATTCTTCATCGGTTAGGTACTGACCATAATGGCAGTTCATGCAACGGGCTTTGGTACGGAACAAGTGTAATCCTTCAATCTCCTGGTCGGTAAGCACCTTGGTATCGCCCGCAAGGAAACGGTCGAAACGGCTTTGGCGACTGGTTATCGTGCGCTGGAAAGCTCCCAATGCAGTAACGATTTTTTCATAGGTCACCTTATCATCGCCAAAGGCTTCTTTAAATAGTTGTTTGTAGGCTTTGATAGCCCCTATTTTCTGTCCTACAACTTTTGGCTTCATGGCCATTTCGTTATGTGCTTCAATTGGCGATTTGGCCTGTTCTTCCAGAGTGGTTGCTCGTCCGTCCCAGAACAGGGTTTTGCGATGGGCCACATTCAATAAGGATATGGTATTGCGGTTGCCACTTAAATGGTCGTTACCCAGGGCAACGGCGCGTCTGTCTCCCCATGAAATTTGGGGATCGTGACAACTGCTGCAGGAGATTTGTCCTGAGCCAGATAACAAGGGGTCGAAAAATAGCAGTTTACCCAGCTTGATCTTAGGTTTTTCCATCAGGCGGAAATAACTGGTATCCGTTTTAGGCAGGGCTTTAAATTCCTGCCAGGCTATGCCGGAGTCTATATCCGGTTTTGGCCAATTACCAACGGGACGTCCATACATAGTCCTTAAACTATCCAGTGAAGTGCCATCATAAGTATAGCTGATCTGTCTGAATGACATGTGCAATAAAACAAATACGATAAGGAGACTTGTACCTACAAAAAACTTCATCTTTTGGAAAATTTATGCAAAAATAGGGTAATTATTCAAATACTAAAAGTTACAGCCTACACTGACATTGGTTGAGTAAAAATGATTACCCATAAACGTAACATCTCCTGCATAGGTATGCGCATAATTTAACTTTAGGTATGCGCTTAAATTATTTTGCACCGCCCTCGTATATTTGACCATCACATTTCCCTTAATGCGGGCCGCTGTGAGAAACTGGTATTCCTGGTTAAGAAATTGTGTCATTGTAGCCGGAGCCATATGGTCTGCCGCCGGCTTCGTTGCTGTTCCATCTATGGCCATTTCTCCACTTCCGGCGCCATAACCCATACCCAAGCCAATAGTAAAAGCATCTTTCTGTTTTTGGTATTCCCTGCTTAGTTGCCCGTAAATCTGATAACTATTTATTTTCTGATCTCTGTAATAGGGATACAGGTCTGTACTTTGATCTTTAACCATATAGTCAACAGTTAAACTGGCAGCCCACTTTGGGCGGCTATTTTTTACGCCAAGGTAAATATCATAGCTCAACCCGGCATTTATCGTCTCACCCGAAAATACATTGCGGTCTCCATAGTAAACGATCCTGTTTACCTCGCCTATGGTCGTTTCTCTTCTGTAAATAGTCTCTTTATTCTCCAGAAAATCGTATTTGCCCTTCAAAGTAAAGTGGTGTTCAATATCGTCAGCTTTCACAGACAATTGGCCGTTGTAAGCAAAACCTGACCCGTTGTGTCTGGTTAAAAGTATGGAAGAGGTCCCCTCTTCTCCAAAAAAGCCTCTTCTATCTTCGTAACTGAACTCATTAAACAAGGATACTTTTTTATTAAAATTAAGATTTAGCTGCAGGGAACCGCCCTGCCTGATATCTTTTAAGGGATTAGTGTTCTGACTTGAGGTGTAGCCATAGTCGCCGAACAGTTCTGTACGGCCGTAAAACGAGCCATAATCGATCAATGACAGGTACTGTTGATCAGTATTGCCATAGGCCCTAAAACTCAGGCTTTCAATCCGGCGGTTATAGTTATAATTTGCACCAAATTCAACAACCTTACTTAACTGATAAAGCGCACCAATACTTACATCCATTGTCAGGAGCTTGTTTACGTGCCGCAAATCTTTCCTTTTTGCAAAGTTGGCAGCTCCGTAACTGAGCTTGCCACCAATACTCCATTTAGAAGTTACCTGGGCGCTCAGGGCGCCATTTAAATTGTAAAATTCAGATTCTTTGGTACCATTATTAGCTGCATCCAGCTCTACAATATCAAAGGGATTCTGGTAAGGATCTAGAAAGGCAGAACCACTCATATTTTTGCCCTTAAAGTTTTGGTATTCAAACCCGCCGGCTAATACCACAGTCTGATTTAAACGCGTATAGGAATTTGCCTGTAAACCATAATCCTGGCTATCGTCAGACTGAAAGTAATTTCTAAAACCGCCATCCTGTTTATTAAAAAAGAGTTCAGCATTAGAAATATTAACCGATTGGTAATGGTTTAAGCCTGCAGCATTCCTGGAGTTCAGCCAGGCATTACTTTTACGGATATAGTCCATATCAGCATCAATACTTTCTGCTTGTTGCGCAAAGAGTGTGGTGGTTGTGCATATGCCGGCCAAAAGGGCATATAAAAAATATTTTGATCTAAACCTCATGTCAACAATTAATAGTTACTTAAAGATGCTTTTAAGCGTAAGTGCATGTCGTTACTTGAATTATTGGAGTCTTTGTATATAATCCGTGCCCCATTCTTTATTGAAGCTTCTGCATTGATATCACTTGCATCTGTACTTCCCCCTATGGCAACAGTGCCTAGGTTATAGCCATAAATTATTTTACCGGCATTTCCCTGTATAGCCAGCGTGGCTTCCTTATCTACATTTCTGTAAACGGTATAGCCCTTAGAATTGGTATGGTAAACATAGCCGGCATCGACAGTTGACAGGAAACGTTTTTTGCTGTTTTGGTTATTGAGCAGAAAACTCTCCACGCCATCCAATATCCAATCTATTGGTATCTTTTTGTAGGAACCGTTTACTGTGTAGCTGGCGTCAGAAGCCAGTGCTGCCGGTGTAATTCCTTTCGGCTCAAAAATAAATAACCCCGGACTTAGTACGCCCGGTGTCCAGGCATTTCCGGTACTGTAACTCAACGCTTTCAAATAATGCGTAGCTGGTATTAATTCTGAAGGCGACTTATAATAAGTGGCATTCTTATAAGTACTTGCCATATCATACATGGCATAATAATCAGGGTTGGCAAAATTGATAGACTTACTGTGCGTTAACGTATTGTTTACTGCCTGGTAAAAAGCAACTACTATCTGTGCTCCGGGCTGTAAAGTTAAAGGCTGGGTAAAGTACCAGAACCCGCCCGCGGCCGGTATGTAGTTTTCATTTTCATAAAGCAATTTGCCATCCGTTCCGTAAAAGTTGTTAGTAGCATGTGCATTTGCAGGGCCTGTTGCTGTAATACATAAATTGGTAGTGGTACAAGGAAAATCGGAGTTGTTATAAATCACGATGTATCCATCGTAATTAAAGGTACTGGAACCACTGTCGAAAGGTGTACCACCGACCAGTATCTCTTTGATCACCAATTGCGAAGATTTTGATTCCTGTAATTTCATGGTAATTATATCGCCATCTTTCCAGTTGTTTACAATTACCTGGTTGCTGCTTAACGCATTGTAATTATAGATATTTGTGCCAATTTTACGGGTTTCGGACGAGGCGATATCATAAACGTCCGAAGGGATATTAAGTACCACTTTACCTTCGGCATCAGTCAATCCTTCAAAAACAGAACCATTACCTGTTAATTTCACTTTAACGCCTGCCACCACAGATAAAGCACTGCCTTGCGGATATTCTAATTGAACCACTACTTGATGTAATTCAAACGATCTTTCTTTTTTACAAGCAAGGTTGAAAGCGGCAATGGCCAGCAGTAAAATTATCTTATTACTTATTTTCATGATCAGCTGATTAAAATTTTACCCTCAATGATGCCCCGTAATTAAATGCGGGAATATAGCTGCTGGCGAACAGTGAAGACGCTGTATCCGCCCCTGAGGACTTTACCTTGGCCATGTTGTTAAAAAAGTTATTGGCAAAAAAAGACAGAGAAGCATACTTGCCTATCTCTTTGGTCACATTAAGATTGGCTGAATAATAACTGGATATTTTATTCCTGTTAAAGTAATAATTGGTATTGCTTTTAACTACCATTTTTGCGAGCTCGTTGTACAGGGCTACATCATTATCTTTTGCCCATTTAAATTTTTCCAGAAAGGGAATCTGGGTATTTAAATCATCTAAACTGGTATAATAAGTTGGATAAACGGCGACAAACCGGTCTCCACCATAAATATCTGTTGAGGTTGCAGATGGTAAATAACTCTCTTTGTTGTCAAGTACATAAGCTCTTGTACCCAGATCGCTCTCCGATAAATTTCTTGAAAACCTATAGAACGACCCTTCTAACCTTGCTGACACAATTAACCTGATGGCAGGAATATGTGTGGTCACCGTGAAGTTCATGTTTAGCGATTTACTGGTTTCGCCGTTGGCAGAATTTGCACCACCAATAAAATAACCAACATATTTGTAAGGCTGACCATTGGCCATATTCTGGGTAGCATTAGGCATGTATGCCGATAAATTCTGTTCCAGGCCCTTATAATAATAGTAGCTGCCGTCCACAGTTAATGAGGTCTTTAAGGCCGCTATCCGTTTAAAGTCTATGATCCAGTTGATGCGTTTACGCGATACCTGCGAACCGTTACCATATTGGCCATTGCCATTAAAGCCGTACATATTGGTATAGCTGAGCTCCTCCGCCGGGAGTACTCCTGTTTTATCGCTTACCGTAACTATCCCTGTATTTTTATCAACGTTGTAGATCCTGTTGATACTTGGAATGGCCGAGCCCAGCAGATCGCTCTGGCCGGTATATTTATAAAAGTAAGGTTTAAAATTCTGGTAGTACTCGTAGGGGTTCCTGGTATAATCATCTGAAAAAGAGATAAAAACTCTGGTGCCTCTTAAATTAAAATTAATGGCCAGTTCCTTTTGTTCATTGCTTTGCCATTTCAGGTCCGGATTAAAAACCCGGTTCCGCTGTTCACTGTAATATGCGTAATACGTTTGTCCGTTGGCATCTGTGCCCGGCGAAAAGGTAAGTACATCGCGATAAGTAGGTGTAGCATACAGGGCATCGAAACCAGGAAGTTTTACCGTTTTACCCCATGATACTTTAATGCTGAAATCACTAAACAGCTGATCTTTGTTTTCCCAAAAAGTATATTTTGCATTAACCCTGGGCGACCAGTTGTTAATCCTGCCGTATTCAGAACCGTTGATATCCGTAATTTCCGAACGCATCCCCCCTATGAGTTGAAAGGTATTGTTACCAACCGGAACAGTCAATGCGTCTTCTGCAAAAAAGGCGTAGTTATTGATAAAGGATTCGTTTTTGTAAGGATAAGTCCGCCAGCTTGGTGCGGTCCCCAAGTCGCCATAATAAAGGCCCTCGCCATTATTGCCACTTACACTATAATCGGCACCCAGCATTAAATTGTTATATGATTGTCCAAACTTCTTTGCCCAGTTGGCCTTCAGGCGTGCATTGTAATTGATGGTCTTATTGGCTGTAAACTCACTCTCGTACCAGATTCCTTTAGGTATCAATACGATTGCTGCATCAGGATTGTTCTCATACAGTTCTCCTACGTGATATCCGTCTTCCTTTGTACGGATAGAAGCTACAGAGGCCGTAGCAGATTCTAAGCTTCTGTCTTCAAACAATTTATTGCTGTAATTCAGTGTTGCGCTTGCATCTAAACTGGTCAGCCAGGGTAATTTCAACAACCATCTCGCCGAAAAATTAGTCCTTATTGCATCATCCTTTTGTTTGACATAGGTATCACTGATTAAATCCGGATCACTTTCCGAATTATAGCCCCCAACATTACCTGTTACACCTAAATTTAAGGTCAGCGGACGATTGTTATTTTTATTGAGGGTATTGCTGTAATTTAAAGAAAGGCTATTTCTATCATACGTAGTATATGGAGAGGCCAGATTGGCTACAGATTTGGTATGCTCTACATTAAAGTTTAATACACCAGCTCTTTCCCCCAAACTCAAGCCCTTGCTTAACGCTACCAATTTAGAATTTGGCCGTGTAGACATTTCTACCAAATAAGGCGAAACACCTTTACGCGTATTAATTTTTACCATGCCATTGGTCATATCACCATACTCTACAGACGGTAAACCTGTGATCACCTCAATAGATTCGATATTGGTAGTGGAAATCGGCTTAACATCTGGCCCCTGCCCTGTAGGATTAGCACTGCCGGTAACCCCATTCCTATTCATGTCATCTCTTAGCCCGTTATTTGATACACGCACACCATCTATCTCTATACCTACACCAAAAGTGGCATTTCCACGTTCAGCACTGGTTCCGTTTATACTAATCCGTTGTGCTGCAGTGGTCGCCAGGTTCAGGTTGGTATTGGTTTTTCCACCAGGCAATAAACTCATTACATCTGTAACCTGAAGCATTTGTAAGTGATCAAGTGCCTGCCTGTCCATAATATAAGATGTTGCCAGGTCTGTTCCTTTTTTGGCATTTATTTCTACCGTAGGTAAGGTTAAATTATCCTCATCCATTAATAATACGACATCAATATTCTTAGTTATGGTATATTGGAATTCCCGCTTAACAAAACCTAAATATTGTACTGTTAATTTTACCTCACCTGCCTGCACATTTTTAAGCACAAAAGAACCTTCCGCATCGGCCATGGTCCAAATCCCACTTAAAGGAATAGAAACTGTGGCAAACTCAACGGGAGTCTTTTGTTGTCGGCTTAAAACCTTTCCAGATATAGAAAATTGTGCAAAGGCACTTACTGTACAACAGCATATGAACAATGCGATAACAATGCTCGTTTTTCCTGTATTTTTAATACCCAATTTGATAATGTATTAGCTATTCCTATTTAGACTGATTATAATTAGGGCAAAAGTAAAGTTTTTAACGAACAAACAAAGGCTTATTTTTAATTAATCTAAAGAAGCTTCAATAGAATTAAAGGAAAATATCAGGGAATTAATATTATCTTAATCCTGTATAAGTAGATTTACATCCATATGAACGGTTCAAGAAGAAACTTTATCAAAAATACCGGCCTGGTGAGCCTGGGTTTTATTGGTCTCCACAATTTTGCTGCAAATGCAGCAATGAATGTACTGGCAACTTCAGGAACCAGCCCCGGCTTTGGCCCACTCAACCAGCAGCCCGGGGATACCCTCAGCTTGCCTAAGGGCTTCACTTCCAGGATCATTTCCCGCAAAGGTGACCTGATGAAAGATGGACTGCTGGTACCCGGAATGTATGATGGAATGGGCTCATTTTCTACTGCAAACGGCAAAACCATATTGATCAGAAACCATGAAAATTCTCCGGGAGCAGATTTGCTTGGGCCGTTTGGAAAAAACAATGAACTGATCCATAAAATCAGTAAAAATAAGATCTATGATTTTGGTAAGGGTGAAGATACCTGCGTAGGTGGTACCACCACAGTCGTTTATAATGAAAAAACACAAAAAGTAGAATCCCAATACCTCAGCCTGATCGGCACTGTAAGGAATTGTGCGGGTGGCATTACTCCATGGAAATCATGGATCACCTGTGAAGAAAGCAGCCTGAAAGTAAGCGATGGCCTGGAAAGGGACCATGGCTTTAACTTTGAAGTTCCGGCGACAGAAAAAATCGGGGTTACTGATCCCCTCCCCATCAAAGCCATGGGCCGCTTCACACACGAAGCTGTGGCTGTTCAACCTAAAACCGGGATTGTTTATCAAACCGAAGATGAAGGAGACAGTCTTTTTTACAGGTACCTGCCCAATGCCTATGGCAAATTACACAATGGCGGAAAACTGCAGTGTCTCGCCATAAAAGAATGGAAAAGTGCAGATACACGCAATTACCCGAACCTAACTACAGACAGGTTTCCTGAAAAGCGGTCTTTTGAAGTAGAATGGATAGACCTGGCAGATGTGGAAGCGCCTGACAGCGATCTGAGATTAAGGGGATTTAAACTGGGTGCTGCCAGATTTTCCAGGGGCGAAGGCATCTGGTATGGAAAAGATGAACTGTTTTTTGCCTGTACGGATGGCGGCAACAACAGAAAAGGGCAGATTTTCAAATACATCCCCAGTAAATTTGAAGGACAGGCTGGAGAAAAAAGTGCTCCCGGAAAACTGGAGCTCTTTATTGAACCCAACAATACCGAAGTTTTTCAGAATTGCGATAACCTGACGGTAGCGCCCTGGGGAGATGTGATCATCTGTGAAGATAAAAAAAATGCAAGGGTAATCGGCATTACACCGCAGGGAAAAACCTATGTTATCGCAAAAAACATCGGCTACCCCAATTCAGAATTTGCCGGCCCTGTATTTTCTCCTTCGGGAAATACACTGTTCATCAATATTCAAACACCAGGACTGACACTTGCCATCACAGGCCCATGGAAAAGCATTAACAGTTAAAACTGCTTAGCGGATTTACACTTATTTTTTTTATTTTCGGCGCGCACCGTTTTTGAAAAATACAGGTGATTAGAAATAAATGCTGAAACCGATTTTACTTGAAAACGATACTTTACTGATCCACCCCTTCCGGCCTGAAGATTTAGACAGATTTGAGCAATTGACCGCTGACATCTTTTCTATTTTATCAGACGACACGACCCTGAAATTTATTCCGGGAAAGCGGCTGAACAGTTTGCAAGAAGCGGAGTTGTTTTTGCAGACCATGATCGTTAATTACCATTCGGGTCACAACTATATTCACTTCATCAGCCATAAACAGCTCGGCAAGGTAATCGGCATCATTGACCTGATCTCCCCAGAGGTGGCCAGCAAACATTATCAAATGGATCATTATCCCTTTTTTATTGAGTTTTACCTGAGTGGTTTTGCCAGTGGCTGCTACATCATGACAGGGGTGCTTCCGCTATTGATTGATAACCTTTCAGACCAGGGAATTGTTCAGATCGGTGCTGTAGTTAACCGAAAGAACATCGCGGCAAGAAAAGTACTTGAAAAAGCAAATTTCACATTTAAGACGCAATTTGACCTTTTACAAGACCTGTACGAAACTTCCTGACCTGCTTTCAGACCCTAAAATTGGATGTGCTGATGCTTTTTTGATGTCAAGATTCTTTACTACTAGGCTATTTTCTCATATAAAACACCAGTGCTTTTATAGGTAAGTTCGTTATGAGCTATCTCAGCAGATAATTTCATGATTTTATTGCCGGGAAAATAGAAAAATAAACAAATGGAACATATGAATTCTCAAATTTCGCAGGTAAGAATAGGTTTGATGCTATTTTTACTGTTAACGAACGTTGTTGCACAGGCCGGAGATCCGAAAAAAGAAAAAGAACCAGGAAAAAGTGAATGGGCATACCTTGGAAAAGATGGCAAACTGGTTTACAAAAAAAGTCCTAAAGGAGACCGGATGATGGATTTTTCCTATGCCGGTTACATGGGCGGCGGTGTGGCCCTGCCTGATGTTCCGGTAAAAGTTACCCTGAAGCCGCTAAGCGATGTAAATTCGGATTGTAGCACCTTAATTCAAACTGCAATTGACCAGGTGTCTGCCATGCCCCTGGATAAAAATGGTTTTCGGGGAGCTGTTTTGCTGGCACCAGGAACCTACCCTTGCGCTAAAACAATAAAAATTGCAGCGGATGGTGTGGTACTCCGTGGAAGTGGTAAATCAGAAAAAGGAAGCATTATTGCGATGAGTGGTGACAAACATACCGCTGTGGTCCTGTCAAATGGAATTAATCAACGTGTTGGCAATCGGCTGGGTAATGCTGCAGGTAATGAAAAATCTATTAAAATAACGGATAAATATATCCCTGCCGGAAGCCTGAATTTTATGGTAGCCGATGCCGCTGGGTTTAAGGTTGGGGACAATGTGGAAATCAGGAAACCGGTTACCGGCAAATGGATAAATTTCATACAAATGGATGACCTGCTGCGTGATGGGAAAGCGCAAACCTGGATTAAAGCTGGTTCTTTATTGATCACTGAACGTCGCATTGCAGCCATAAATGATCATAAAATCAGCCTGGATGTTCCTTTGGTGGATTCTTATGATGCAGGTTATACCAATGATGAAACAACAATGGTATTGGCCAATGGTGTAAAACGGCTTAAACAAGCAGGCCTGGAAAATTTACGTATTGTATCTCCTCCACAGGCAGTTAATCATACAAAAGCGCTTTATTATGCGGTCAGACTGAACGGAGAGGACTGCTGGATGAGAGATCTGGACCTGATAGAAACCATGGAAAGTGTGGGAACCGGAGGGCGAAGGATTACCCTGCAACGCATAACTGTTGTGCGCAAAGCCTTACATGAAGGTGCTTCAAAACCGGCAGAATTTGCACCCAATGCAGGGCAGATACTAATAGACCGCTGTTCAGTTGAAGGTGACAACATCTGGTACGTAGCTATTGGTGCCGGCCAAACGGGACCTATCGTTTTTCTGAATTGCAATTTTGTTGGTAATGGCCGTATTGAAGGGCATCAACGATGGAGTACAGGTATGCTTTTTGACAACTGTAAGGTACCCAATGGCGGTATCGATTTCAAAAACAGGGGGAGTATGGGTTCTGGTCATGGCTGGGGAACCGCCTGGTCTGTAGCCTGGAATTGTGAAGCGGGCAGCTATGTAAATCAAATCCCTCCAGGCACGTACAATTGGGTGATTGGCAGCAAAGGAAAAAGTATGCGCTTGCCAAGACCTTTTAATAACGCGGATCCCGCTTTACCGGAAGGCATCTTTGATGCTCAAAATGTCCGGGTTGATCCTTCAAGTTTATATCTGGCCCAGTTAGATGAGCGTTTAGGCAAAAAAGCACTGAAAGCAATCGGTTATTAAAAAAGGATCAGGTATTGTCGCTGGTGATGATCTCCTGTAATTTTGATTCGTTTATCACCTGGATTTTTCTACCGGTCAACATCACTATATCTTGTTTGGAAAAATCATTCAACACTTTGAAGAGGGTTTCGTAAGTGGTACCGGCAAAGGAAGAAATGTCTTGCCGGCTGATCTCTAGCTGGATAAAACCATTTTCATCCAGACCAAACTGTTGTTTTAACGAAACAAATGCCTGTGCAATACGTGCCTTAACAGACATGTGTGCCAGATCGCGCATGCTGCGCTGGGAATCCTGCAGTTCATTGGCAAAAAATCTCATCAGCTGATAAGTAAGGCCGGTATTTACTTTTAAGCTGGCCTCAAAGAAATCCATGTCCAGGTAGCAAACCACTGCAGGCTCCAGCGCCGTTGCAGATACCGGATACAAAGGCTGCTTACCTAAACCCATGTGGCCGATAATGTCGCCCGGTCGGGCAAAACGGATGATCAGTTCTTTTTCCTGGTCCCATCTTTTGTGAACTTTAAAACTGCCTTTGTATATAAAGTAAATCCCCTTTACGGCATCTCCTTCTTTAAATAATTGCGCTCCCTTTTTTACTTCGTAGTTCCGTTTCTGAACTGCAATAGCGGGCAACCATTCGGGCAGACAAAGCTGGCACAGGAAACAACTTTTAAGATCGCATACATTCCCGCATTCTTTCATTTTTCAAATATGCAATTTTTACCAGAATACATGAATTAGGGCTATAAAAATATACTTCATGTAAAAAATATAAATATTGTTAAAACAATGTATAAATACAATATTAACCAATAAATAAGATAAAAAATATAAAATAAACAATATTATAATTTTTAAATGATTTTATAAACCTTAGCTTTGCGCCAATTTTACACTGATCATTTACAGAAAACCATCATGAGCTTACCTACACAAACAGGAATTCCCATTGCTCCCTCTTTGCCCCATTTGCCAGCTAAAAAAAATACCGGCAACACCAGATCTTCAAAAAGGAGGTTGCTGCAGATTTCCCTTTTATCAATTGCGGTGGCCATCATCATCAGTTTAATTGCCAGGTTCCTGGTTTTATTGATCCACCTGGTTACCAATATCTGCTTTTACGGCAGTTTTGATTTTAGTTTTCGCAGTCCTGCCGACAATCAGCTGGGGCTATTTGTGATCATTCTTCCGGCAATTGGAGGATTACTGGTAGGATTAATGGCTTTATTTGGTTCTAAAGCCATCAGGGGGCATGGGATTCCGGAGGCCATGGAACAGGTATTGACCAATCAGAGCAGGATAAAACCCGCTATTGCCATTTTAAAGCCCGTATCATCTGCTATTGCCATTGGATCTGGTGGACCGTTTGGTGCTGAAGGACCAATTATCGCTACCGGCGGGGCATTGGGTTCTACCATAGGTCAATTGTTTAAAATCACACCCAATGAGCGGAAGGTGATCCTTGCTGCAGGTGCTACAGCAGGTATGTCGGCCATATTCGGCACGCCCATCGCAGCAGTTTTTCTGGCCATAGAATTATTGCTTTTTGAGTTTTCTCCGAAGGCCATTTTACCGGTAGCACTGGCCTGCATAACTGGCGCGGCCGGGCATCAGCTACTTTTTGAAGCAGGCCCGGTTTTCCCGATGCCTGATCTGGAAAGTCCCACAAATTTAGCCCTGGGTATTTACAGTGCGACTGGTATAGCTATTGGTTTTATTTCGTTGGGCTTAACTAAAATCGTTTACTGGATAGAAGATACTTTTGAGAAATTGCCCATACACTGGATGTGGTGGCCCGCAATAGGTGGCCTGGCGGTAGGGTTAATTGGTTACTTTGCCCCGCATACACTTGGTGTTGGCTACGACAACATTACAAGTGTGCTGTCGGGTAATGCACCCCTGACCCTTATGCTGAGTTTATGCTTCTTTAAATTTCTTTCCTGGGCAATTGCCCTGGGCAGTGGCACTTCGGGTGGCACACTGGCCCCGCTTTTAACCATTGGCGGTGCTGCAGGAGCAATTTTCGGGACGTTAATCCTGATCCTTTTTCCAGATTCAGGGATCAATATCCCTATGGCAGCACTTATTGGAATGTCTTCCATGTTTGCAGGTGCCTCCAGGGCTTATCTGACCAGCATTACTTTTGCTTTGGAGGCCACTATGCAATCGCATGCCCTGCTGCCCCTGTTAGGGGCCTGTACCGCAGCTTACCTGGTTTCTTTTTTCTTCATGGAAAATACCATCATGACCGAAAAGATATCCAGGCGAGGGGTTTATACACCCGATGCCTATGAACCTGATGTATTGAGGAGTATAACGGTTGCACAGGTGTTGGGCAAAGGCCGTAAAGTGCCGGGTGAAGGACCTGCTATTGACGAATTATTACAAAAAAACCTACCGGTAGTAAAAGGCAGTGACCCGCTTTCCAAAGCTGTGGAACTGATGGCTTCGACCGGCGAAGAATTCCTGCCGGTATCTTTATCGGCGAATTTAAAGGAGCCTACCGGCATTCTTACTTACAAAGACGTTTTGCATGCGTATAAGTTATACCATCAGGAGAACCAGGAGGCAGGTGTTAATTTATCGCTGAGGAGACAACGCATAAAAATTATGGTTAAAAGTCGTAAATTAATGGATAAGACCCGATCTGTATGATCCTGACCAAACGAATTTACGCCGCTGCTGAGGCATCGGAACCTTGTCTATTTTCATCAGTTAAACGATTACATTATTCGCGCCACCTTTCATGTTTTCAATCTTACTTAAAAACATGATCGCCATCATATCGGCTTTCTTTTTCGTTTCTTCAGCCATTGTACCTTCAAAATAGGTATCAATAGTTTGTTTGAACAGCAGCAACCAGCGTTCGAAATATTCTTTTTCCAGAGATAGCGGGGCATGCCGGGCAAAGGGATTGCCTTTAAATCCAGGTACGCCAAAAAGTGCGGCATTCCAAAAATTATACATCTTTTCCAGGTGTGGCTGCCAGTCGGTAATTACGGCATTAAAGATCGGCCCAATCAGTTCGTCTGACTGAACCTTATCATAAAAACTGTCTACAAACAGTTCAATATCTTCAAAATTAGCAAGTTCTTTTTTCATTGTGATGATTATTAAAAAGCGCTATGGGTTTTCGATCCCTAATCCGGTATAAATGTAAACAGATAAGGCCCAATAATGAAAGACATAAGGTTCTTTTATTATCGGGCCTTCAGTATCCCAGGGAAAATTACGATAATCTGGTAACTTCTTCTATCCGGTAAGCTTTTATACCTTCGGGCATTTCCCATTTCAATTCTGATCCCTGGCTGTAGCCCACCATAGCTACGCCGATAGGTGATAAAATAGAAATGGTGTTGTGCTTATTCCTGGCTTTTGCGGGCGGAACAATGGTATGGGTAAATTCTGCACCTGTTTCCAGTTCTTTTACACGCACCCTGGTGTTCACGGTCACTACGTTGGCAGGGATATCTTTATGGAGGATCTGCCTGGCATTGCGAAGTTCCTGTTCCAGTTTTGCCTGGTTATATTTGCTAAGTTTCCTTCTTCTGATGTGGTCTTTCAGGAGGTCAAAAATCCCTGTTGATAGTACGATTGATGTTGTCATGATGTAAATAAATTGATAAGGTTTAAAATAAATTATTGGATAGTTCATGCCCTGGCATGTAGATTTTTATTTAATATTCCATTCATTAATACCTCCCAATAGCGGGCTTTTTTTTCCAGCTTATTCCTTCTCCATTTATGGTCTGAGAATTTATTGAAGAAAGTAATGGTTAGGGGAGCTTTATCCTGATCCTGATAAATGAGCTCCATTTGGATACTGAGCTGCTTCTTAATCAGCCGGCAGTTGTCTATATCTTCCATATCCACAATCCGGATGATGTTGTTCTTCAGGTCTACGTACAGTACTTTGTGCTTCACCAGGTCGAACCCCAGGGTCTTTTTCCGGAAATGATCTGTAATGGAAAGCTGCATCCTGTTACTTGCAGCAATTTGTTTGACAAGCGTATGCAGACGGGCTTCATCTTTTATTTTCCATAGCCTGTATTTTTTGATCAGGAAGATCAGAAGGAATAAAAAAATGAGTATGATGGAGAATATAATGTGATCAGACATGTTTAAATAACTAAATGCCGGAACAGCAGTTCATGCCTGCTTAACCAGAAAAGACAATAAGAAAGAATAATTAAAAGGAAGGCCCCAGACCTGTCAGATAGGTTGGGGTTTAATTGATAAAGTCTTTACTGCTTTTTAGAAAAGCATCTCCCAATTCAGATTGGAGTGTAATAAAACGGTTAAACATAGCAGTAGCCATTCGCAATTGGCTTGCAAATTTTTTATCGGATAGGCTATTTAACTGTTTATATGGGTTCATTTAAAACAAATGTAACCCAATCGCCTTTCATAAAAAAATATTCAGGCTTATAAGCGGTATTATTGCACTATTATGCCAAATGGCAATTATAATACCGGAATTTTTGCCGTTTTCAGAAACCTGTTCCTGTATTCCTTAGGAATAATGCCTATGATCTTTTTAAAATGCCGGTAGAAATTAGAGAGGTTATCAAAGCCACTTCTGTAGCATATTTCTGAAATGCTGTAATTGTTTTCCATCAGCAACCTGCAGGCATGTCCTATACGTATTTCGGTAACGCAGTCAGAAAATGTTTTACGAGTATGGTATTTAAAGTATCTGGAAAAAGAGGCAACACTCATGTTGAGTTTTGAAGCGATTTCCAGCACATAGATCTCCTTGGTATAGTTTTTCATGATAAACTCAAATGCATTATTGATCTTCTCGGTATCTCCACTCTTATTGGCCGCGAACCCCGCAGAAAGCAGGGGTTTTAATTCTGTACTTTGAGATAGCTTTACCAGGATCGCAAGCAGGCTGAGCAGGCGTTCTGCAGGATCCTCTTCATGCATATGATACAATTTGTTGATGATGTATTTTTTTGTTTCTCCATGTATCTCCAATGCGAGGGATGACTTTTCAAGTAACTTACTGACCAGGTTCATTTCCGGAATTTCAAAAAACTGGCTGCCCAGAAAGTTTTCCGTAAAATGGATAAAGGTTGAGCCTGCTTCCAGGTTATTGTCTTCGGAATAAAACTCTTCACTGTTTCTGAAGAGATGCGGGATGTTGGAACCAATTAAGGAAAGATCGCCTTCTTCGAAATGACAAACACTATCGCCAATAAAACGGGTTCCCCAGCCTTTCCTGATCCAGACCAGTTCATATTCTTTATGCAGATGCCATCTTTTATCAAAATACTTGCAATTCCATTTGCTGTATAAAAAAGAAGCGTCAGAAGAACAGGGTAGTTTATGTAATTGTGGTTTCATACTTCTAATTATATTAATATAATTATCACGAAATAATAACCTTCTAATATAACCAATTAGCAGGTTAAAAATTCAATCATTTACAGATTCTGCTGGTCTGCCATTGCAGCCCAGGGTTCAACCTGTGAGATTTTTTTGGAGATCAGTTCCCGGTAACAGTCGGGCAGATCAAAAGTTTTCAGCACTCCCGGAAGCAAGGTCGCCAGGGGCCAGTTATAATCTTCAGCCACAGCAATATCGCTGTAACTCGTTAATGCATTTTTAAGGCTGACCTGGACAATATGGTCAGACAGCAAAGCCGCAAATGTTGCAGGTAAGGCTCCCCATCCCTTTCCCGCGATGTGGATTTCATCATATCCATTGAATTTAAGCCAGTTGACCACTTTAAGCACATCATAGGTACGCTGCCCCAGATAAGGATCATGGAGCATGATGCTATGGATGGCATAAAAATAATCACTGCCGTAAGGATCCTGAAAACCAATTGAACAGGTATTGGGTGTCGATTCGCCAATACCCCGCACATCGCAGGTAAACACCACCGAGTCAGGCTCTTGTCTGATCAACTCGTCAAGAAAAGGTTCTTCCTGCAATTCTGCATCTGCTGAACGGTGTGATATATAGAGCAGGGCGCGTTTTAGTTTGCGGGGTACTCTTGAAAACAGCTCGGTAGCAGACAGGCAATAAACTATAGAAAATATCCCCGGTACCGTTTCTACAGTATAGGTAGCACAGTGTTTTGATTTGCGCCGTTGACCAAAAGGACGCAGGATCCGATAATCTGCCAACCCATCAGCATCCGGTAATTTCAAAGCTGTTATTACCGCTTTTTTCAGGCCCTCTCCACCGGGATTTCCCCTGCCTGCCTTTTGTGCTGCAGAAAGTTTACTGCTGATCGATAACAAGGTTGCTTTTCCAATGTCCAGCTGTCCCTTTGCAGTGCACCAGAGGGTTTCTGGTTTTTCCAGTACAATTTCAGGTTCTGTATCTCCTGTGGTTGCTCCGGTTGCTTTGTTAAAGAAGGCATACATGGCCTGCCTGTTGGCTTTAGAATAGGCATGATAACCGGAGTCTGTAAACAATTGGATATTTTCTTCTTTACCCAGCAAACGATATAATTTTTTAAGTCTTTCATAGGCCTCGGCAGTTCCCCTTGTATCGAAAAAATCTTTTTCCTGGCTCAGTAAGATCACTGGTTTAGGGGCCATACAGGCAATAAAATCTGACTGGTCAAGACCAGCGGCAAGTACACCAGGCAGGCATTGTTCTGTATCGGCGGGTTCTTCATTTTCCAGGTTACGCCTAAATGTAGTAACCCAGCAGCAAGGGGCAGCCATGGTAAATCTTGGCTCTATGGCACATAAGAATGCGGTTTGCATGCCGCCTCCTGAATTTCCGGTTACACCTATATGGCTGGGGTCTACTTCCTCCCTGGTCAGTAAATAATCCAGGGCCCTGATGGCATCCCAGGCAAACCAGCTGGAGATCGATTCACCGGTGAGAAAGAGCTGGTTACCTGCATATATGTGTTCCGAGGTACCAATGCCATGACGTGGTTTTAAATCTTCAGAGACCGCCTGGATACGTTCTCCCTGCGCTATCGGGTCAAAAAGCAAGACCACATATCCTTTACTCACCAGGCCTTGGGCAAAGGATTGTTCATCGCCGTAAGCTTTGCTGGTTCTGCCATGCCCTACAGTACCAATAATACCGGGTAAGGGAACCGATTTGTTCTTTGGCAGGTAAAGATTTGCTGTTACCACGAAATCCGGGCGGCTTTCAAAGGTCACTTTTTCTATGGTATAATTATTTCGCTCAAGTATTTCAACAACTTTGGCATTAAGCGGCGTTTTTTCCGGCCAGGGGCCAAAACAGTCCATAAATTTTTTACGGACATCGCGAATATAAGCCAATGCATCATTTTTGCTCCGTATTCCCGCACGCCGCTTTTCGGCCCGCTGCTCTATTTCACGGACCCGATGCACAAAATATTCCTGCACCATTCTTGGAAAGCGGTTTAAAGCGGGCTGTTTGGCATTTGCAGCAATACTTACTTTATTACCTGTAATTTTTTTAGTGGCATAACCAGGAATTACGGCTGCTCCCATCAGGCTGAACCCGGTTAAACCGGTAAGTTTTAAAAAATCTCTTCTTTGCTTTTCCATGATCATAACTATTTTAAGCGTTCTATCTCGTTGCTCGCAAGCAGAAATGAGCCCACACCTTTCGGATCATTCGTTTTTACACGTTCTTTTAAATAATAGGCATAGCTACCATCCCTGTTGTCGTCTAAACCTGCTACCACTACTGTTCCCTTCAGATTTACCTGTCCATCAGGCGCGGTTTCAATAAAGGTATTGATGATCCCGTCAAATCCTTTTGTAGCTGTGTGTTTAAATTTCGCGGAGAGATACCCCAGCCTTACTCCTTTTGCAAGGGCATAAACAAACATATTTGAAGCAGAAGCTTCCTTATAATTTCCTTCGCCTTTCGGCTGATCAAGCACCTGGTACCATACTCCTGATGAAGGGTCCTGTACTTTGGCAATGGCTGTTGAAAACCGTTTGAGGATGGCCAGTATTGCTGGTCTTTTAGGGTGGTTCTGTGGAAAATATTCCAGTACATCAACCAATGCCATGCCAAACCATCCCATAGACCGGCCCCAAAAACTAGCGGATAAGCCTGTTTTTTTATCGGCCCATTTTTGTTGCCTGGCTTCGTCCCAGCCATGGTACAAAAGACCTGTTTTACTATCCCTTGCATGGTTTTCCATATAAATGAACTGGTTGGCGATATCGTCAAAACTGGCCGGTTCATTAAATGTGGCAGCGTACTCCGCGTAAAAGGGCTCTGCCATATACAAACCATCCAGCCACATCTGGTAAGGATAAATGTGCTGATGCCAAAATCCTCCTTCTTTGGTTCTGGGATGTGTTTTAAGTTGATCCCGCAACAGCATTGCTGCTTTCTGGTATTTTTCCTGATGGGTTGCTTTATAAAGTGTAAGCAGGATGCGGCCATTTTTTACCTGGTCCAGGTCATAATATTCTTTTTTGTAGCCTTTTATAGATCCGTTATCGGTAACGAAGCGATCCATGTTTTTTTGTACGTATTTGAAATAGCGCTCATTTCCTGTACGCCGCCAGATATTCGTCATTCCTTCCAGCACTAAGCCTGTAAAATAGGACCAGGAAGCAGGTCGGCCCTTCTTTTCCATTTCCACTGAATCTTTCCAAATCGTCATTACGGTATTTGCCATTTTTTCAGACCAGTTTTCCTGGCGCTGTCTGGCATTTACCGCAGTCCAGATCAGTATCAAAAAAACAACTGCAATATATTTAAGGGTTTGTTTCATCCTGTTTCCATTTAATGTTTAATAGGTAGCCCTGCCACCGGTAAGATCGAACGTAAAGCCTGTGGTAAAACTATTCTCTTTAGAAACAATATACATCGATAAATTAACGGCTTCTTCCAGCGTCCCGCACCTTTTCATCGGGATTTTATCAATCATATACTTTACCTGGTTTAAAGGCATGGCATCCACAAGGGCGGTACGTATAACCGCAGGAGCCAGTGCATTAACGGTAATTCCCGTTTCAGCATACTCTTTTCCCTGTACCTTGGTCATGCCGATCACCGCTGCTTTTGAGGCCGAATAGGCCAGCATACCTGCATTGCCCTCTTTACCAGCTACCGAAGCAAGATGGAGTATGCGACCATACCTGAGCTTCATCATATGGGGCAATACAGCCTTGGTAATGTAGAAACTACTCATAAAATTCAGCTCAAAAACTTTATGCAGGTCTTCACTGCTTACGTCATGACTAAACACATTCGTCGCACCCGTAATGCCGGCGCAATTGATGAGGATATCCACCTTGCCAAATTCGGCCACAATGGCTTCTATGGCTTTATTCACCAAAACCTGCTTTGTAATATCAATGGGAAATAATTTTGCCTTTGCGGCATAGCTTTTAAATTCGGTTTTCAAGGCCGCACCATTAATATCCAATAGCGCTACAATTGCACCTTCCTTTAATAATTTATGTGCCAAAGCAGAACCTATTCCCGAGGCCGCCCCTGTAACAATTGCTATTTGTTCTTTAAATTCATTCATCTGTTTGGTTTTCTAGGTGTCCGCTTCAACAATTTGGGTTATTCATTTATGGCTTTAAGCAGTCTTTTGTTTAGTTCTTTAATGTATGCCGCTGTTGATGCATCTGGTATATAGGCTGCTCTACGGGCTACACTGTTGTGCAATATTCCTCTGGCGATTAACAATTCTTTTTCAGCGTAGTGAAAGAGTTCCATATTTTGCAGGGAAAAGAAGATCTGCGGCATTACTTTTTCGAATAAATCGAATGCTTTATCGTTCTCGCCGTTTTTCCGCAACCGGAATACTTTTTGCAGGATATCTGCTACGGCAAGACCAGGCATTACCCCAACAATGCCAATCGGAATCAGCTCCATCATATACAAACCACCCCAGCCTTCCAGCAGGCCAACTTTTCCAGCGGTGCTTTTAATGATGTCCTCAAATTTTGGGGCACACAATGGTTCTTCCAGTTTCAGGTATTTGAAATTGGGATGTGCTTCCATTAATGTGGTAATCAGTTTTACACTTATCGATGAACCGCCTGGATTAAAATCCTGGATCAGGACTGGGGTATCAGGTACTGCGCTTAAAAATCCAGACAAATATTCTTTTATAGCATCCTCTGCCAGACCGAATATGCGGGGTACAGCAAGTGAGATCAGATCGGCTCCTGCGGCTACATTAGCCTGCGCCAGTTTAACTGCTATTTTTAGAGAAGGATGGTTAGATTGTGCTATAATTTTTAATCGCCCTGCAGCCTGGTCAACGGCAACTTTTACTACCCTTAACCGTTCCTCATCAGTGAGTTTATAAAACTCACTTGCATAAGCGGGTAGACAGGCTGCCTGTACACCGGAGCTTATTGCAAAATCGACCAGGCGCTTCAGTGCAGGCTCATCAACTTCTTCAGTTTCTGTAAATGGAGTAGGAATGATAGGTATAACACCTAATAATTCTTCAGTGGTTTTCATATTTATATTTTATCTGGTTGTTTTGGTTCATTCTATAATCCACTATGGTGATAATCAGCGTAGAAACAAAGACCAGGATGCCACCGGCAATGGCCTGGTTGTTCAGCGTTTCATTAAGCCATATTGCGGCAATCGGCAATCCCATAAAGGTGATGAGGTAATTGGATAAGGCGACCTGCATTGCATCTAATACTTTTAATGCCCTGAAAAACAAGACCATGGAAAGAAAATTATGAAAAAAAGTAAGCAGCAGCATCCCTGTCCAGGTTTGTGTGGTAAAAAAGGGAATTCTGGCATATATATCCCTTTCATAATACCATACCAGCGGCGAGAGCAAGATCAGCATGACCACATAGGTATAGCATACCATTTCCATTTCTGTATACCTGTCTGCCACTTTTTTACAGCCCACATTGTAATAGGCGTTGCCTAAAATGGCCAGAAAGATGAGCACATTGCCCAGCGCATACTTAGAGCCGAAATCCATTTGCTTGATATCGCCTGTAGAACATAATATGACACCTACAATAGCAATAAAGAAACTGAACCACCTGATTTTATTCATTTTTTCCCTCAGCAGCAGGAAAGCAAAAAGGGCAGTAATTACGGGTAAACTCAATGTAAGAATGGCCGCATTACTGGCCAGGGAATACTGGGTGCCCCAGGTCATCAATACTTGTGCAGGGAAAGCGCCCAACAAGGCCAGCTGCACGAATACCAGTACATCTTTAAAACGCTTCCCTTCCTTCTTAAAATCTTTGATTACGAAAGGAACCAGGAAAACTGTAGCCATGAGCATTGGGCCATATACGGTAAAATAAGGACCTACCTGATCCTGTGTTAGCTTGATACAGGTAAACTGCATGGCCCACATCAGGTTACAGGCAATGAGTAAAGACCAGGATACCAGCGTTTTTTTCATGATGGTGTATTTAATTGTATACCGGTTTTAAACTTTTCCATAGCAGCCCGGTCCAGTGATACACCTAAGCCATCACCTTGCGGAACCACTGCGGCCCCGTTTTGAAAAACAATGGGGTCTTCGATGAGGTCATCCGTCCGTACCAGCTCGCCAAAAATATCAGAGGGTATGCTGCAATTGATGCTTGCTACTGCAATATGCAAGGCCATAGCTTCTGAAATACCCAGGTCAACTTCCGATCCGCGCCAGCAGGCTTTCCCTTCCAGATGGGCAATTTCTGCCAGCAGCAGGCTATTGTAAGCAGAACCGTTAAAATTATATCCATCAGCTGCATCTGCCTTTACAAAAGTGATCATGTCTTTAATGTCCTGGGTATAGGGCAGGGAAATGTGCCTGAACAAGGGAATTCCAAGCTTTGCTTTCAGGTACCGGAACCCTGCTACATCTGCATGCAGAATAGGATCTTCCAGGCCAAGCATGATTTTCTTGTCTACGCCTTCCATCAGCCGCATGGTCGTTTCTACATCGTTCCACCTTTGGTTGGGGTCAAGAATAAGCTGGATGCCATCTCCGCAGCGTTTCCTGATTTCTTCCGTCCAAAGCCTGACCGGATCTTCGTCCGAGCACTTAAACTTAAACACTTTATGTCCTTTTTTCATGGCCTCAAAGGCCTTTTGTGCAGCATCCTCAGGAGTTCTTCTGCCAGTCCAGCCCATGCATTCCACCACCTGCCTGTACCCACCACCTAAAAACTGGTACACGGGCACGCCTAGTATTTTACCCAATAGATCAAGTATGGCACTTTCAAAAGCTTCGTAAATCCTTTGATCGGCAACAGGAAGCCTTCTCCAGTTCAATTTTAAAATATCCTGTCCCGTTAAGGTTTGCATGGCTTGATGGATCAGCTTTTTTGAGGCAGTTCTGTAAGTTTCTCCAATGCCTGTTAAACCATTGTTCAAGCTGATCTCCAGGATCCATTTTGGCTGATCAGCAAAGCTGGTCCAGCTTGCCCCGGTCAGGAATTTCTCCGCAAACTTAGCATCGCTGTCTATAACGCTGTCCGAATTCAGGCTGCCCGCTTTTGCAGGTACAATTACTTCAGTTGCTTTTATGGCTGTAATGATGGTATGGTTCATCTCGTTTATAAGTCTCCTATGTTTTGCGGATATTTTTCTGCCAGTTTCCTGATATCGTAACTGAATTCAATGAAAAGTTTTTCCCACTTTTCTGCACTCTCCTTGGTATAAGGGTAAAAACCCTTTGCATTACTTACGCCCTTAGCGCCCGATGAAACCAATTGTTCCAGCATTGCCGGTGTTTTTTTGCTATTGTCAAGATCCGGGAACAGCTCTTCCATTACCGTTAAATAGGCAGGTATCCCGGTCAGGTCCATAAACCTGAACGGCCCGGCAAAAGTAATCCAGTAGCCCAGGTCATTCCTGAGTGACCGGTCGATATCTTCGACAGTTGCAAAGCCTTTTTCTACCAGATGAAAGGCTTCTCTCAGCATCGCGTACATCAGCCGGTTGGTAATAAAACCCCTGACATCTTTTTTTAACAGGGAAGGCTCTTTTCCCCAGCCTTCTGCTAACGCGATGATTTTTTCAGCATATGGAACAGCAGACTGATTTCCACAGATTACTTCCATAAACCTGGTAATGTGTGCTGGTTCGGCCCAGTGTATACCCAGCAATCTTTCCGGATGTTTGAGTTCCAGTTGTAAAACTGATACGGGAATTGCAGAGGTATTGCTTCCTATAACTGCTGTAGCCGGTAAAACGGCTTCCAATTGTTTAAACACGTGTCTCTTTTCTTCAATATTTTCGATGATAGATTCAACAACCACCTCATAACCAGTCAGTGAAGCAACATTGTCGGTTATGGTAAATCTTTCCAGGATATCTGCAGGCGCTTCATGTATAATATTTTCAGTTTTTAGCTGCTCCAGATAAGCCTGAACACGATGGCGTGCTTCCGGAGCTTTATTGATATCCCTGATGAGAGAAGTAACCGGATGTCCGGCCGCTAAAATACAAGTAGCAATGCTGCTGCCCATCAATCCAAGCCCGACTGTTCCTATAGGTATCTTTTTATGCATCTTCATTAATTTCAAATTTTAGGTTTCATTTGGTGCTCAGATCATTAAGAAAGGGCCAGCTTTTAAAATCTTTAACAAAAGCTGTAAGTGCTGTTAAAGCCTGGGTAAACAAATGCTCCCCTTTTTTTGCCGAAGCCAGCTGGGGTTCTCCGCTGCTGCCATTACCCGAAATGTAGGGTGTTTGTTTAACCATGCTTATTCCTTTATAAGGTTCATCATCTTCCCATGGGATATAGCCATTGCTGGCTGGCCTTTGGGCACGTTTAATATGTTCCGGAAAAACTTTTTCAGGAAATAAATGAAGCATCAGACTGGTTTCATATTCACAGGCATGGCTGAGGGCCGGACTTTCCATCGGCTGATCTCCGCTAAAGGCACTGCCAGCCAGTTCCCAATAGGTAGCCAGTACGATATTTGGATTCATTGTTGCATCATACCTGGCACTTAAGATGGAAAGGGCCTGCCTCACCGGCGTAATGTTTCCGCCATGGCCGTTCAATAGTACAATCCGTTTGAACCCACCCGACAACAATGAAGCTACCAACTCGACAATAACCTGCGTGTAAACTTCCGCTGGCAAGCTGATCGTGCCCCCAAATGGAAGATGATGGTGACTGGAACCAAAAAACAGTGTTGGGCATAAAAGTATATCATTGGGTAATACCTGTTCGGCCGCAGCAGCCAGCCTGCCGACGATATCACTGTCGGTTGAAACCGCCAGGTGAGGACCATGTTGTTCTATCGCACCAAGTGGCAATATAGCTATATGGTCTTTACACTTATTAATTGACTGAAAACCGGCTGATGAGAATAACATATCTGTTTTTTTTCTATGTGATAAAATTAGAATATACCAGTAGCTGATAATTCTGTTTATGAATTGATTATGTATACTTTATTAACATACCTCCATAGATTAATAAAGTATTTTACCGGTAGTTGTTAAGCAATTTACATAAATCCCGAGAATCTTATTCCTTTCTGCCGCTCAATATGCAACGTATCGAGATCAATTTTGCCAGCCTGCTGCCCTGTATATTTTCAAATGGCTGTTCCGGTAAAAAAAGTACGCATAATAGATTGATTACTACATATTTATAACGCAACATCCCGATAATTTTAATACAATCAATTATTTAATCACAAACAAATTCTAATCATTATGAAAATCCAATCATTACTCCTCTTGTCGGCGCTCCTTTTTGGCAGCTGTTCGAAGGTACTTGGCCCAGGTGCCGAAAGCCCGGGCAAGACAAAAGCTGACCAGCTGATGCTCCAGGGCTTTACCGGTGACGAACCCTGTATTGGCTATGCCATGGTTAACGGAACCACTACCGGTGGCGCTGGTGGTTCTGTTGTTACTGTAACGACTTTTAACGATTTGAAGGCGGCTGCTGAAGGTAACACTACCCCTTTAATTATCCAGGTTTCTGGAAGTATAACCGGAGCTGGGCTCATCTATGTAAAATCCAACAAATCTATCATTGGCCTGCAAGGTTCAGTGATTACCGGTGCAGGTTTCGGGGTTTATGATGGGATGAACAATGTGATCTTCCAAAATCTGACCATAAAAGATGTGGAAACCTACACCAACATTATTGTTAAAAATGGTTCACACCATGTTTGGGTAGATCATTGTGAACTTTCATCCGACCGTACGCACGGATGGGACTTTTACGACGGCCTGATAGATATCGGAAACTGGTCTGACTATGTAACCATATCCTGGAATAAACTACATGACAGCCATATACCAATTCTTATTGGTTTTGGAGATAATGTAACACAGGATATCGGGCACTTACGCACAACTGTACACCACAATTACTTTTATAATGTATCAGAGCGTCAGCCCTGCACCAGGTTTGGCTATATGCACGTATTTAACAATTACGTTTCAAACAGCAGTGGTTACGGTGTTGGCGCAACAATGGGAGCCACTGTCCGTACAGATAATAACTATTTTGACAATACGTCAAGGCCGCTCTGGACCGATTTTAATTCAGCACCAGGATACTTCAGCGGAGCGAGTACCAATTACTATGCCCCATCCTGCGGACCAAACATCATATCAACTGCGCCGTCTACCTGGACACCAGTGGCCGACTATTCTTATGCCGCCTATCTGACTACACCTGCCCAGGCCAAAATTGATGTACTGGCTGGTGCAGGGCCTTATTTTACCACAACAGCACCGGCTATTGCCACACAGCCCAGCAGCTTAACCGTTAATGTAGGTGCCAATGCTACCTTTACCGTATCGGCAACCGGCACACCTACCCCAACTTACCAATGGAAGAAAAATGGGACCAACATTAGCGGTGCTACTTCAGCCTCATTAAATTTAACCAATGTACAAACTACAAATGCCGGCAGTTATACCGTTGTGGTAACCAATTCTGCTGGCTCGGTTACCAGTAACGCAGCAGTATTAACTGTAAATACCGTTTCAGGCACTACCTATCAGGCCGAAAATGCTGTACTTACAGGCGGTGCTGTCGCTGAATCAGACAATCCAGGCTGGAATGGTACAGGTTTTGTAAATTCACCAACTACCGGGGGCTCTATGCAGTTCAATAATGTTAACGGACAAGGTGGGGGTACCAAAACACTTACTATACGTTTTGCCAATGGTGCTGGCCCATTAACAGGACAGCTTGTGGTAAATGGGGGATCGCCTGTCAGTTTAACCACTGCTTCAACCGGTTCATGGAGCACCTGGAACACCATGACGGTAAGTATTACGCTGAACAACAATTCAACGAATACGATTGCCCTTAAATCGAATGGATCTGACCTGGGCAATATAGATGAGATCAACGTATCTAGCCCTGCCACTCCCGACACTTACCAGGCAGAAAGTGGAACACTTGCCGGTGGGGCAGTATTTGAGACCGCATTCTCTGGTTGGAATGGTACGGGCTATGTGAATCCGCCAACAACCGGAGGGTCGGTACAGATTAACAATGTGGATGGAAACGGTGGAGGAAGTAAAACGATAACCATACGCTATTCATTACTTTCTGCTCCAAGCCGTGTGGCACAATTGGTGGTCAATGGTGGTACACCGGTTAACATTACCGCTGCCGCTACCGGATCCTGGAGTACCTGGACAACCGTTAATGCCACAGTTACCTTAAATAATAATTCGACAAATACCATCAAGATACAAACCAACGGACAGGACTGGGGTCTGATCGACCAGATTATAGTTCCCTGAGCTTAACAATTAAAACTATCGAGGGTGTTCTTAACCGGACACCCTTTTTCATTTCCCGGGCAGGAAGCTATTTTTCTAAATTACCGTTCCCGTCAAAAAAGTACGCATAATAGATCGATTACTACATATATGTAAAGCGCTATCCAGATAAATTTAATACAATCAATTATTTACCACAAACTAACCTCAATCATGATGAAGATCCAATTATTATTTCTCTTACCGGTAATCCTTTTTGGCAGCAGTTGCTCGAAGGTAATTAAGTCAGGTGCCGAAAGCCAGGAAAAAAAAACGACCAAACAATTGATTGATAAAGGATTTACGGGTGATAAACCCTGCATTGGTTACGCCATGGTTAACGGGAACACTACCGGTGGCGCTGGTGGTGCTGTTGTTACTGTAACTAACTATGACGAACTGAAAGCTGCTGCAACAGGAAACACCAATCCATTAATCATCCAGGTTGCAGGAAGTATCACCGGAACCGGGCTCATTTATGTAAAATCAAATAAATCAATCATCGGCCTGCAAGGATCAGTAATTACCGGGTTGGGTTTCGGGGTATACGATGGTATGAACAATGTGATCTTTCAAAACCTGACCATAAAAGATGTGGTAACTTATACCAATATTATTGTTAAAAATGGTTCGCATCACGTTTGGGTGGACCATTGCGAGCTTTCATCAGATCGTACGCATGGATGGGAACATTATGATGGCTTAATAGATGTTGGAAACTGGGCAGACTATGTGACCATATCCTGGAATAAACTACATGACAACCATATCCCCATTCTTATCGGTTTTGGGGATAATGTAACAAAGGATACCGGACACCTGCGAACTACAGTTCATCACAATTTTTTTTATAATGTATCCGAACGCCAGCCCTGCACCAGATTTGGATATATGCATGTATTTAACAATTACATTTTAAACAGCAGCGGCTACGGAGTTGGCGTAACGATGGATGCCACAGTGCGCACAGATAATAATTATTTTGAAAATGCCAGTAAGCCTATATTTACTAATTTTAATTCGAAGCCAGGATACGTGAGCGGTGCAGAAACTAATTTTTACGACCCCTCTTGCGGTGCAAACATAATAGCAACTTCTCCTTCTACCTGGACACCAGTTGCCGATTATGCTTATGCAGCCTATCTTACAACGCCACAACAGGCCAAAACAGAGGTATTGGCTGGCTCCGGTCCATATTTTACAACAAGATCCAGGGAAAGCAAGTAGCAAATTAAGAAATGTTATATTTCAGGTTCAGTCCTATAAACGCATAGCAATGATTTGTAGCAGTATTTTATAATTCAGGTCTCTGGAATATTTACCCATTTCAGTTGATTTCCCTGCTTTATACGCTTGGAACACCCAGGCCGACAGTTCATTACCCGGCTCCTGATTCAGCCATTTTTGTAAAAGATCTTCAGCTTCGATGGCTTTTCCTTTTTGTTTTAAAGCCCAGGCACTGATCAGATTGGCAGCTGAATTTTGAATTTTACCATTGTTCTGGAAAACATCAAAGGCCAGAATTTTATCCAGCATTTGCTGCGCAGCTGTGGTTTCTCCCAACAGCATAAAGTTCCGGTAAGCCATCCAGTCTTCCAATCGTTCATCAACCTCGGTTTCGTAAGGTTTGCCTACGCCAAGATTTTCTGGCCATATGCGAGCTGCTGAGATTTCATTTAAAGCCTTTCTATAGTTCTTCTTGTTCATTTCTTCCAGTGCCAGCTTCAGCAAGGTTTCTTTATACAATTCTCTTCCGCTGGTTCCGCCTTCGCTTGGAAGAACAACAAGTGATTTCAGGAGTTTTTTCGCTTCAGCATACTTACCGTTCAGCACCAGCACTTTTGCTTTTATGGTCCCGATAAGATAGTTGCCGGAAAAATCTTTATAAGCAGCATCAGCCAGCTGCAAAGCCTTTACAGGAGCCTCCGCTGAAATATAATACTGGATCAGACTTTCCCTGTAGCGCCAGTTGTGTGGGTCAAGTGCTGCTGCCTTCTGCAGGTCGGCAAGCATAGCGGCGCTGTTCTTTTTAGGTAATTTAGCCCTTGCAGCATAATATGGAGCATATTTTGGTACATCAGCAATCTGATCAAACAATGCTGTTACCCGTTCCATATTGTTCAGGTGCCAATGAATTAAGGCCAGGTGGTACTTCAGTTGCCACTGCCCATTTTTTAATATCAACTGTTCCAGAATTTCAGCGGTCTCTGTGCGAAAAGGGAACACCAGATCCAAACTCAGATCGGCATCGGGCACCCCCTTATTTTGAAGAGCGGCTTTCCAATAACTAACGATGGTATGTGCAGGTGCCAGTTCAAGCACCTGGTTTGCTTCGAGCTTTAAACCTTTATGATCATACCATATGGCCAGTTCGAGAAAACTTTCCTGTGGCAGTTCATTGCTGATTAAAGTGGTAAACTGATGCTGAACGGCCAAACTGCCCCTAAGAAGGTATCGTTCAAACCTGGCAAAATGATTTAAAGGATCATATGTTAAAAGTGTATCCAATACATTTTCTGCTTCCTTTTTTTTATCGAGTAAACGGTAGCATACCGCCAGCTGCTGATAGGCATCCATAGCATAACGGTTATAATCTATACTTTTAATTGCATAAGCTATGCATTTTTCAAGCGCTTTCATTTTCAAATAGTGACCCGCGAGCAAGGTATAGGCGGCACTGCGGTACTCCACACCCATAGCCGCAATGGTCAGGCCATCGATCGCATCGGCATTCATGCCTAATTTTAAATTGATTAAGCCATAGTAATAATTTGCCGCATCGTCATAAGTATCGATAGCTAAAGCTCTTTTAACCTGGCTCAATGCCTCAGTGTACTGCATTCGACGGTATAACAGCATGGCCAGCTCTGTTAGTGCGGGCATATAATGGGGTTCTTTTTCCAGTGAAGCCCTTATATTTTCTTCTGCCGCAGTATACAATCTTTGTTTGTACTGCTCCTTGCCCAGGAGGTATAGTCCGTATCCGGATTTCCAATCAAAATCAGCAGGCATATCCATAGGCCGGTTTAATTTACCGCTTTCGGGTGATGCATGGTAACTAAGTTTATGCGCTCCGAGAATAGCAACTATCTGCCCATGTGCTGTTGTTAGCCGGACAGAATCTTTAAACAATTGCAAGGTATTTAGCCGGAGCGTCCTGGAATACACGACCTCATCATTTACCTTGATCTTTAATTCGTCCTGAACAGGCTGTAAGGGAGAGAAAAATACCTTTAACCAGCCATCCTCTTGTTTAACATTTAAAGCGCCATAGTTATTGGCTGCAACTACTCCTTTTGTTTTTACAATAGGAAACCAGGTTTCTGACCATTGATCTGTTAAAAATGGGGCAAAACCTTTATGTTTAAAAGGGCTGAAAGTACTTTTCTCATCCTCCTGAATAAATAAACGGCCGCTTTGCACTTCAACATACTGTCCATTGGTGTCTGTCAAAAGCTTTTCCCAGATCATACCTTGTGGAGACAGGCCCCAGATCCAGATCTTTTGTCCGTTCTTTTCACCCCTGCCAGAATACCTGCCCATTCCAAAATCCTCATCGTGCCAGTAGCCTGCAAAAAAATCATTTGCTTTACCAGCCACATGGTAGGATTTAAAACTGCCAAAATCATTGTTCTTATAAAAAGAGATGTCCCTACCATTTTTTTTATCGATAGGCCAATCGTTATGTTCTCCGCTATGTCCAAGATATTGAGTACCCGGAAAAACAAACTGCAAATTACCGTCCGCTTTAATCCCGGCGGTCATCCAGGAATAATAAGGTTGCGCTGTAGCAGTTAGATTGTACCAAAACGATGAGGTAGTAAAATAAGCTTTATCCTTGGGTAAATTAATGTCTAAACGCCATGCAGAACGGCTCAGCAGATCTAGATTTCCGATTACACAACTGGCGCTCCCATCGTTTTTATGGATCAAAGTATAATCTACCGGAGCAGATACATGGGCGGCATGTCCCATAATGCCATAATTGGCCTCTATTCCTCCGCTTGTCCAGGGGCCCCGCAATGCGATATCCCTGAATTTTACCACCTCATTGTTGTAGATAAAGGCTTTCCCTGTTGATTTTTCGATGGCAGTCCATATTTTACCACCAATTTCAGGCAAAATCGTTGCTTTGATGTAATCATTCTCCAGTTCAATCACTTTCCATTTCTTTTCGATGGCCTGATTGGTATAGCCATCAAAGCGAAAATACGGGTAGAGTTTTCCAAATTCAGGGATAGGATCAGGATCAGAAAAGGGATAGGTTTTAAAGATTTTAATGTATTCTTTAACAGTTGCTTTTTGTTGCCCGCTGCCGGCTAATGAAATGCATAAAACAGCGCAAATGCTTGCCATTAGTTTCTTCATAATTGCCCCTTCTTTTTTAGAAAATATTTAAGGAATGGTGAACATTACTGTGAATGGTAGTATAGAAATGCTTTTTGAATGGCTTCATGACCTTTCAAGGCAGTAAGGGGCCAGGCATTTGCCGGAGTAAAAACCTGCATTTCGGTGTGTTTTTGAATCCTGCAGCCACTTTCATCTACCTTTCCTGCTTTGTTTTTAACCGCATTTAAATTTAAACCCAGCTTTTTTGCAAAAAAACCATACATGGGAACCCTTTTTGAATACCCATAATCGTGACCTTCGTTGGGCAGGTGAACATTTTCGATGTTGGCTCCCTTTCCATAAAATCCATAGATCTTTTTAAGATATGGATAATCTGTACCAGGTACAGACCTGGTCCAATCGGTCCCATCAGATATCACCAACAGTGGTTTAGGCGCTATTAATGCAGCTATTTCCGTATTATTGGTTTTATGCCCATCGCAGAGGTCATGTATAGGTAAACCACTCTCACATGGGCAACCTCCGTAAAAACTGGAAGACACCATCACCACAGGTACGCTAATACTTATTCTATCGTCTAAAGCGGCCAGCAGAAAGGATTGTGTACCTCCTCCCGAAGCTCCGGTTACACCTACCCTGCTTTTATCAGCATTTGGTAAGCTGAGCAGAAAATCAAGTGCACGCATGCTGTTCCAGGTTTGTATGGCTAAAGAAAAACCCGTTTCATGAAAGGATGTACTGCCGGTTTGTACAGCCGACTCTCCCCAGGAATACATATCGTAATTGAAAACAATTGCACCCATTTTTGCCAATGCCGCACAACGGTATTGTACATCTTTACCGTAACGGCCACTACCTTCGCCGGTCATCGATTCACCTGCCCCATAAAAATGTCCGTTTGGCGACAGGATCACAGGAAATGGTTTAGGGCCATCATTTGGGAGGTATAATGTTCCACATACGAAATAACCCGGAATGCTTTCAAACGCCACATTTTGCACCGTATAGCCATGCATTTTAACCTTAGCTCTTATGATAGGATTAAGGGGCGTTCTTTTGATTTGCTGATTTATACCCAATGCAGTTAACATGCAGTTACGCAGGGCCCTTTTCCTTTTATCAAAAGCTGCTGCGTCGGGATAGGACTTTAACAGCTCATCCAGGTGTGCGCTACCGGCTGATTCAGAACGTCTGTAATATTCGTAACGCGAGATCAGGTAAGTATTGTTTCCCATTTCCCGGTATCCCAAGCCAATAGGATTTAAAATATTATCTAAAGTATGGCCCAGATCGGAGGTAATCCGCCAGCTGGCATATTGCACTTCTGCATTTTTTAACCTGTCATCACAGTTAATTTTAACCTGAAATGTTTGCTCCACTTCTGTTAAAACCGCACCCAGTGTCTTTTTATATACGTCTTTGGGTTGCTGTGCCTGTCCGATAAGTGGACTGGCTATAAAAAAAGCGATCAGGAAATGGTAAACAGCTGTTTTCATGGTTAATCTGTAATGGCAACATCGTGATAAAGCAAATAAGCTTTGGCTATTTTTAATCCGGAACTTTCATCTCCGGCAGTAATTTCAAAATTTACCTGCTGGTTTTCATCAAATTCTTTCAATAAGGTGATGGGTGCCCAGCCCCATTCTTTCCAGCTGATATAAAATTCTTGCGTAATGCCCAGGTATCTTACGACAACTTTCTGAGGTATGGTTGATTCGTTCAGCATCAGCAGCCGAAGCTGGATACCGCCTTTATGGCTGATGTTCAGTTTAACCGCAAGGGGCTTATTGCTCAATGCGGCTCCATTAACGCCTTTGATAAGCGTCCCTTTAGTTACACTGTATTTGGTTTCAGTTTTAAAATCTTCGAAAGTGCTATCATCGGTTACTGCGCTTGTTTTCACAAGCTCAACTTGCTGCCCCTGCAAAACGTTATTGCTCAGGTAAACAGCAGTCCCCATGTTGTCTTCCGCTTCAAATAAAGCTTTGCTGTAACCCATGGAAGTACAAAAACTGGCCATAATACGATCTGAATTTCGGAGGTAGACCATTGGGCTGGTCTTTTCTTTAATTTCGGCCTTCACCGAAAAGAGTTCCAGGTCATTGACCCTGTCAAATACCAATGCCGGTCTGCTCTCCTTTTCAGCCGCATACATTTTTACATTTTGTAAATGCAGGCCATCCACATTTCTGCAGTATAATCCATAGGCAGGCAGGTTTTTAAACATCGTGGACATCGGATATAAAAACTCAGCAAAAGGCACTTTATTATAAGGACCAGGTTTTTGTGCCCATACGTAGTTTACCGTATAATTGCTGATGCTTACATTTTTAATTTTTTGGCTGTGCATACCCATGATGCTGGAAGGTGATTTTGCATTTGTCACCGAAACATTATTGATCTGGATATCCTTTACTTCATCAATCTTATTTACATACTGACCAGCCTGATAAGGTCTTGCCCTATTGCCCAGCCTGATAAAAATCGGGGTGTTTACATTGTCCATTACAATGTTCTGGATCAGGATGTTCTGCATCATTCCTCCATCAACGGTCATCAATTCTATGCCCGCATGATTGGGTACGTCCTTAAATACACAATTACTTACCGTTATATTTTTAAAACCACCATTGGATTCTGTACCTATTTTTATAGCTGAACCTGTAGTTCTCATGACACAATTGCTGATGCTGATGTCCTGACAAAGCATATCGTTTGTTGCTTTCAATACAATGGCATCATCGGTGGTCAGAAACCTTGAGTTTGAAACCGTAACACGCTCGCAGGCATCAATATCCAGGCCATCTCTATTGCCCCTCGCTCTGTTTTCGATCACCAGGCCATCAATATTCACGTCCTTACAGGCTAATAAATGAAAGGTCCAATTGGCCGATTCCAACAACTGCACATCGCGGATGATGATATTCTCGCAATTTACCAACCGCATCAGATAAGGCCTGAGGTTTTGCGGCCTAACTTCCTGAAAATTTTTCAGGCCGTTGCCATGTATCACTCCGGATCCGGTGATAGAGATGTATTTGGCATCCTCAGCAAAGATCATAAAATATTTCGCATAGAGGTCTTTACTGCGTGAGGGCATTTTTTGCGCTACGGCGGTATAATCCTTATAATCAGGGCTGCCCAGCAACATGGCACCGGCCTGTAAATGTAAGTTGATGTGATCTTTAAGGATGAGGGTGCCAATTTTATAAACCCCCGCCGGAACCGATACCATACCACCTTTATTTTCAAAAGCCTTATCTATGGCATTTTGGATAGCACGGGTATCTAAGGCAACACCATCACCCTTGGCTCCAAATGCCTTTACATCGTACTGTGCATACAGCATTACCGGGATAAACAAACTTAAAACAACTAAAATAAACTTCATATGTATTCAGCAAAATATGGAACAAAAATTAATGGGCCTCCAGCCCTATCGCTTCAGTCACCTTAGGGTTTTCAGCAATGCTTAATGCCAAAAGAACAATGGCATTTCCCTTTTCCTTTTCATTCACCCCACAGAGCCTGACCTCTTTTATCTTTTTTCTAAACCTGGTATTTTTCCATTCAAATGCAAAAAAAGTAACCGAAGTATCCCCTGCTGCACTACAATCAACTGCGACAGCCTGATAAGCATGTGTGCTGGTGTTTTCGGTCATTTTATCCTTTTTTATTCTTTTGTTCAGGTTCCAGTCTAAAATATTTACCGCGTAACGGATAGGAACTGTTTCCACAAATCCATCTTCAAAAACAATCTCATACCAGCCCAGCAGTTCTGCCGTATCATCAAAATTGTATTGGGAGTAGTAGCCCTTTCGGTTGCCTGCTTCTTTTGCAGAGGCATGCAAAAACAGTAAGCTGCTTACATCTTTATTGATAGGAATTCCCTTAAGGGATGGCCTTGCCTCTGCTTTTTGGCTGCTGACTACCATTGCAATACCAGCTTGATCATCGGCAGGTTTTAAATCAAATGTCCGGTTCCCGGAACTTACCCTGCCCTGTAAAAGCTTTTGACCTAAACTATCGGTCCCTTTTGTTAAGGAGGAATTGTAAAGCCGGGAAATATCGACCGGACTCACTTTAGCACCATCATCGCTTGGCAGCGTTTTTCCACTTAGATTTTTATAGGTTTCAGCAACCAGTGGTTCCATCATTGTACTCAACTGATTTGGTGACAAATAGGATTTTGACCACAACAGGTTTGCATCAGCAAAAATATCAAACATCAGGTCCTTGTTCATGTTTAAGGGCGTTGTTGCAGACCAGGAAGAGGGGGCGCCACCTAATATTCCCTTGATTTTAGCCCTGTCCTGCCAGTTGCTGATCAGGGGATGAAAGTTCCCATATACCTGTTTAAAGCCAAAATCAGCTACTTGCTGGTCATTCTTAATATCAGTAAAGAACCAGTTAAAGATCAGAATATCCTTTGGGATCAGTTGCTTTACCTGCTCTAGTGTAAGTGCACCAGGGATTTTGTATTTATAGCCGGTTAAGCTTGTCCACTCCTGAAATCCTTTTGAAGTTACGGATTCCAGCAAATGGTCGCCCCAAATGGCAGTCTTAATTCCTCTTTTAGCGAGATAAGCATGGATTTTATTTAGATCCCCTGCATACAGTTCACCGTAATCTTTTCCCCGGCACAGGTTACATACGTCTTTTTCAACCCGCCATTCATCGTGCCCAACATGGATCATTGCGGGCTTTATCACCTCAATATACTCATCAAGCACATCAAAATAGATGTCGTAGATTTTAGGCTTTAACGGGCAATAGGTATCAGGATAGGTCTGTTCGGGATTCTCTGCCAATTCTTTATGCCCTGAAAGCAGGTAGTAAGCATGGGTTAAAGACGGTAATTCAGGAATCACCTCCATGTTAAATTCCCTCATATAACTGACCAGATCGGCCACATCAGCCTTCTCCAGTATTCCGCCATCTGCGTTATCCTGATGGGATGAATCCTGAAATTCGCGATGTTTTCCGGGTGGGCGGTCTATCCTGCTGTAATTTAAATATTTATTAAAGGCTACAGCACCAATATTCAGTTCGGGATGCAAATCCAGACGCATGTTGGCATTTAATTCCAGGATGATCTTATTGTATTTGTATAAAACTGCAAAGTCTTTAATGAACCGCTTAAAGAACTGGATATTTTCTTTACCCGGAAGATACAGTTTAATCCCTCTGAAAGCATATTTCGGACTGTCTTTAACCATAATCCCTGGGATAGAGATTTTATTGTTTTCTTTAGTAATGAGCTGCCGGAGTGATGAAAGTCCCATAAATGCACCATTTTTACTGTTTGCGGCAACAACAACCGTATTTCCGGAAACCGCTAAAATGTATCCCTCCTCTCCCAATTTCTTTAAGGCCGGGGTTAAACCATTTTTGTTACAATAGGCATTAACCAGTGGGTTAGCCAGCGAACCGATCAACAGGAACTTATCCTTTAAATTATAGCTTGTCTTTTTTACTGTTTTGATGGGAAAACCATATTTATCAGCCAGTTCATAAGCCAGAGATCTGGCTAAAAACTCATCTGCTGCATCTGGCTTTTCCCGCAGGATAATGAAGGTAGATTCATCCAGAATGAACCTACCTTCTGTTAATTTGACCTCCTGGGGAATTGGATAGATCAGTGGCCTGTCGCGGGTATTGGCATGCCCTTTGAAACACAACAGGTTAAATAAAACCAGGAACCCCAAGCTTCGGCAAATGATATTTTTTCTGATCGTCAAATTCATCCTAATCGCATTATAATTATCTCTCTGTAAAATACTTAATCTTTAGTAAACGTCCAATCATCTGTATACAGGGTTTTGCCCCCGTCAGAATAGACAAATACATGGATAGAAGTAGTACCCGCAGGTATCAATGTACTAAATGATTCCTTTTTAAAGGTTGCTGAGGTAAATGGAGGGCCGCCGACGTCTTTAAGTCTGCCGTCCGGACTGTAACATTGAACGTTAAAGTAAATGCCATTTCCGGCACCTACTACTTTACACCAGCCGGATAAGGTATAAGTTGCACCGGCTGTAAATCCGCTGGTAATGATCTGTCCGCGACCAGTATCTGCTGTAGGTCCTATTTTAAGTGAGTTCTTGCCTTTATAAACATGAGCAGGATCTGTATTCAATTCAGAATCAGAACCATATCTCTTGTCCCATTTGGTTAAACCATCTTCCAGGCCGGGGTTGACCAGCAGGTTTTCTTTTTCAACAACCACCTCGCAAACAGCTGTTTTACTACCATCTGCAGTGGTTGCAGTAATGATAGCCGAACCAAAAGTAACACCGGTTACCAATCCCGTTGCGCTTACTGTTGCGACGGCTGTATTGTTGCTGCTCCAGGTTACCAATTTATTGGTGGCCAATGCTGGTGCTACCACTGGTTTTAGTTGAGCGGTCTTATCTGGCTGAATAGATACCGTAGCAGGCAGTGTAACGCCTGTTACGGCTACTGGGTTTGCAGTAACCGTAACTTCACAACTGGCGGTTTTACCACCATCAGCAGTAGTAACTGTAATGAATGCTGTACCGGCAGTTACACCTGTCACTAAACCTGTAGCGTTTACAGTAGCTACAGCAGCATTGCTGGTAGCCCAGGTAACGTTGTTATTGGTAGCAGAGGCTGGTGCTATAATTGCACTCAGCTGAACGGTACGTCCAATGGCCGTAGCCGCTGTTTCATCGGCCTGCGTTACGGCAAATACCTCTATAACGTTAGCTGTTACGGTGATCACACATTTTGCGGTTTTATTCCCATCTACTGTCGTTGCAGTAATGGTAGCTGTACCCAGGGTAAGGGCGGTTACCAGTCCTTTATCACTGACCGAAACAACAGCTGCATTGCTGCTGGCCCAGGTTACGGCTTTGTTACCGGCGGTTTTTGGGGCTATAGTAGCAGTAAATGTGGAGGAACTGCCAACTACCATAGAAGCCGTTTCAGAAAACAATACTACATTTTCAACCGGTCCTCCGGTGGTTTCCTTATCCTTTTTACATCCGCTTAACCAGGTAAAAGACCCCAGAAGCAGCAAGGCGATATATTTTAATTGCAATTTCATCTGATTATTTTTTAAAGTATGAAATGATAATTTAGTATCCCGGATTTTGGGCATAGTCATCGTCATTGAGCAATATCGCTGCAGCAGGTATTGGTCGCAGTACTTTAAATTGCCCGTTAGTGCCCAGAAAAGGATTGATACCGATATCGAACCACTTTGTTTTGATGTCGCGGTTATACAATTTGGTACGCGACATGAGTGTGCCTGTTCTCTTCAAATCAAGCCAGCGATGATATTCTCCTACGAGCTCACGTGCCCGTTCATCCAGGATAAAACTCAGGTTAACATTTCCTGCCGATATAGCCATCGCAGCCTCCCGGCCTGGTTTGGCTGCCCTTCTTCTTACCTCACCAATCCTTGCAGCTGCTGTACCTGGGTTATTGGATTTGAAATAGGCTTCAGCAGCAATGAGATAGGTTTCTCCCAAACGTGCCAGGATCAGATCTCTGGAACTGGTGGCCACATCATACAATGCTGTCGGGTCATCAAATTTTTTAACAGCAGGAGAAGTAAAGCTTCCTGAAGCATTTTTACCTGGCTCCCATGCCGCACCATAAGGTATGATTTGTGTGGCAGTTCTATGTACGGGATCGGCTGCACGCCATTGCGCATCTGTCTGGGTGTCCCATTTAGGCTTGTAATAGTAAGCGATATTCAAATTTGCCCGGTTTGCTTTTTGATCATAATAATCGAGATAGCGTTGATACAAATAAACCATAAAGGTTGCTTCAAAACGCGAATCATCAGCAGTATAGCAATCATAAACATACAATGATGGTACTAAAGAAAAATAACGCAGCGGTGCTCCGCTACTAGGTAATGATCCCATATAAGGTCCAAAATAATAAGCTTGCTTGTTGCCACCGGCAAGTCCGCCATTGGTTAAAGAACTCTTATCGTATTGTACGGAAAACAAAACCTCAGGATTTTTTTCATTTCCAGGATAAAAGAGATCTTCAAAAGAGGTGGTTAATGTTTGACCCGCAATGGCTGCATCTGCCAGAGTTGCCGCAGTTGTAAAGTCCTGAGGGGTACCGAATGTGTCATATCCCCTTGTCAAATAAACTTTGGCCAGGAAATGTCTGACTGCTCTTTTGGTAACCCGTCCAAAATCCCCTGTTGTTTCAGGCACTGCTGCCAGCGCTTCGTTCATTTCTTTTAGCACAAAAGCATACACTTCCTCTGCAGTATTTCTTTTAAATCCAATAATAGGTTTATCGGTACGATCTGTAACAATGGCCACACCTCCAAAATTCTGGACCATCAGAAAGTAATAAAATGCCCTGATAAACTGCAGCTCCCCTTTTCTTAGTGGAAGATTGGCAGTTACAGCTGTTTTATCATTAAAATATAAACCTGTATTGCAAGCCTGGATAGCCCTGTACAAAGAAGTATAATAAGCAGAAACGTTTCCGTCATCAGCATTTAAGGTTCTATATTCACTTAAGCCAATAGGCAGTACATCTGCGGCCTCGAGGTACATATCTGTACCAACTTCATACATAAAAGGCTCAGCGTAGATGTTACGCAGGGATGCATAAGCACTGTTTACTAGTTTTTCATAGCCATCGGCAGTTTTAAAGAAATCTTCTGCCACCACATTGGACCTGTTTTCCTCTTTAAGAAAATCTTTCTTACATCCTGTCGTTGCGCACAACAGGAAGAACAAACAAAATATATTAATCTTTTTCATGTCCCTTCAATTAAAATTTCAAGTTTATACCAAACTGATAGGTAATAGATGCAACTCCGGTATCATTTAATGCTGCGTTCACATCGCCATCGGTTTCCGGGTCAAAGCCCTTGTATTTAGTGAAAACAAACGGATCTAACACATTTGCATAAACCCGGAGACTTTTGATCCTGGCTTTTTGCAGTAAACCTGCCGGAAACGTATAGCCCAGCGTGATGTGCTGTATCTTCACAAAAGAATTCGGTGTAATGTGCATTAAGCCCCTCCAATATGGCCCCGCATTATTGGGTTGAGGATAATAATTAGAGGCTTTACCCGCGTTTACATTATTGGGAGGCATGTAATAATCTCCATTTATAAAAACATAATTGGTAAGGCCGTCATACCTTAAAAAGTCGGCGTAGACACGACTAGACATCAGCATACCCTGCCTGGCATAAATTGATGCCGATAAATCAATATTCTTATAGGTAAAGTGAGTAGAAAACCCTCCGGTCCATTTTGGGTCTATCTGGCCCAATATGGTACGGTCTTCCGGATTACTGATCTTGTTGTCATTGTTCAGATCTTTTACTTTCGACTGTCCTGGAGTCTGGCTGTAGATCAATGCCTGTGCCTTTTCACTTTCCTGCCATACCCCATCTAAAACATAGTTATAAAAAACGTTGACAGGTTTACCGATGAACCAGCTGTTGGCCGGTAAATCAACGCGTTTCCCTAATAATTCTTCAATTGCGTTTTTATTGCGGGCAAAAGTAAAGGAGGTTGACCAGGTAAAATCTTTTGAGGCAACGTTCTGCGTTCTTAATGCTAATTCTATCCCTTTGTTACTTACAGAACCCACATTGTCTTTGATACTGGACCATCCGGATTCAACAGGGATGTTTCTTTCCATCAGCACACCTTTGGAAAGCTTGTCATAAACATCTACAGTACCCGATACCCTGCCTTTAAACAGTCCGAAATCCAGTCCCAGGTTATATTCACGTGTCCGCTCCCAGGTCAGGGCACCATTGGCAAGCCTGTTGGTCATATAACCTGAAGCTGGTGTACCGCCGAAATCATAAAGTGCCGGGTTTGACAGCAGCGCCTGGGTTTCATAAGGGTTAATGTTATTGTTGTTACCGGCTTCACCGGCACTAAACCTGAGTTTTGCTTCTGATACAAATTTTACTTTTTTTAAGAAGTCTTCCTGAGAAATTACCCAGGCAACAGAGGCAGAAGGGAATGATGCCCATTGACGACCTGCAGCCAGTTTAGATGCCCCATCCCAGCGGTTGACAACCGAAGCCAGGTATTTGTCTTTATAAGCATAATTTAACCTGGCAACGTAAGAGATCAGTGAAACTTTCGCATAAGAACTGCCGGTATTGGTACGGTTTAGTGTAGAGCCCATATTGTACCATCCCGACTCAAAAGGCAGATCAGCTACCGAAGCTGAACTACTTTCCAACTCATCATTTTGAATACTATATAAACCTGTAAAAGAAAAATTATGTTCTTTGATCGTCTTATTTACCGTAACCATGTTGTCCATAATGTAAGCAAATGTTTGCCGGTTGGTTACCTGGGCAGACGAGAGGTTCCCATTTCTTTCCTGTGTTTGCGGACCTGAAAAAAGACCATTCCTGCTGGAGTTTACCCTGGGCGAAAAGGTTGACCGGATGTCAATCCATTTGAGCGGTGAAAACTGCAGGAAAATATTTCCCAGGGCAAAATTAGTTTTGGTGTTATTTTGAGAATTCGCCAGTTCCAATATCGGATTTACAAACGTGCCATACCCGGTATAGCTTTTTGCCACAGGATCCCAGATCTGCCCTGGCTGAAAGGCCAGGCTACCATCTTTGATATCATAAGGCGCATAGAAATCCAGTTGTCGGAAGGCATTGTTAATGGCCACATTACTTCCGCGTTCTAAATCAGACCTGGTAAAATTAATGTTCATACCTGCACGCCATTTTTCGCTGATCGTAGTTTCTACACTAGCTTTGAAATTGTATCTTTTTAAGGCTTCATTAACCAGATTCCCTTTTTCATTCTGATAACCAGCGCCAATGATGTATTGGATATTGTTGTCGCCTGATGTTCCCGATGCAGTAAGCCAATGGTTCTGCTGATTACCCGTTTTCAATACAATATCACGCCAGTTGGTATAATCTTTCTCATTTATCCTTCGGAGGATCTCAGCATTTCCCCTGGCCGGAGAATTGGCATCATATGGCGTATTGTTGATCATTCCATTGGTAATAAAGCTGTTCTGTAACAATTCCCATTGCTGGTCGCCATTCATGAAATCGGGCATCCTGGCTACCTGCCTGCTGCCATAATAACTGTCTAAGGAAATGGTTGGTGCCCCCTTGGCACTTCCGGCCAGTTTGGTCGTAACCAGAATTACGCCATTTGACCCTCTTGATCCATAGATTGCTGTAGATGCAGCATCTTTCAGCACATCTATTTTAGTGATGTCCTGCGGATTTAAATAGTTAATGTCATCTACGATTACCCCATCTACGACAAATAAAGGCTGCCCGCCAGCCAATGAATTCTGGCCCCTGATCTGGGTGCTGAAGCTGGAAGATCCGGCCCTGCCGGATGTACTCTTGATGTCTACACCTGCTATCTGCCCTTGTAAAGCTTTCATCGGGCTTACCGTACCCCGCTCTGCTACAGCTTTTCCTTCTACACTGCCTACTGCTGTTGTTAATGAAGCTTTCTTTTGTGTACCATAGCCCACTACAACTACTTCGGTTAGTGATTTATCTTCAACACTAAGTTTAACTTGAATGGTAGTCTGGTTATTTACTGCAATTTCGCTGGCTACATACCCGATGTAGGAGAATACCAATGTGGCATTTCCAGGAACTTTAATGGAATACCTTCCTTTTGAATCGGTTGATGTACCAATGGAACTGCCTTTTAACTTAACGCCTACTCCGGGCAAAGATTCGCCATTAGTGGCATCAGTAACCAGACCGGTCACAACAACTTCTTTAGTCTGGCCATTTACCTTATTACCAGCAAGCAGTTGAATAGTTATGATAAAGATAACTAATACAATCATCCTGAGGCTAATAATCCTTTTTTTTGTAAAAAAATTCATAGTTTTATTTCGTTTTAATGGATGGTATGATCTTCGTATAACCGAAGACAGAATTTAAAACAGTACAGTGAATCGCGATGCCTGTCGCGACAAACTACCTATGAAATCATTTCACACCGGTGAAACGATTTCATAGGTTTTTTTAAGGGTAGTTGGGTTTATCTGACATTTTATTTGGTTTGGTTTTGGTTTGGTTTGATCTTTCAATTAACTATTGTTAAATTACATTAAGTAATTCTGATTAGCAGCGAGAGCAAAAATTGAAGCATTAAATCCCTTATCCGTTTTGATACAATAAAATTGTATTTTTTTTTGTTGTGTTAAGTGTGAATATTAATTGATTTTATATACTTTCTTAACATTATTGTATAAGTTATCCCATTAAAACTGATGTATTATAATAAATAAGTAAAGAATGCTACTTTATTTAGCTGAAGCGGGCAATCTGTTTCCGCTTTCAAACAGTTCATTTTTATTTATAGGTTTTAAACTCAATTTTTTAGCCTGGCTAAATTCATTGCTCATCAGCGTGACCTGTGTTGTTCCTTCATCAAATTGAAAAACTGCACCGGTATCCTTAGGTGCCCTGCAATTGTAAATATAAGCCCCTTTAACTTCCTTTAACCAGATAGCAGCCGATTTTGAGCGAAGCGATTGCCTGCCGTTAAACCCTGAAATTTCCAGGCCCCTGATGTACCAGCAACGAATGGCACTTCCCCATTCTTCCTTTTCTTCTTTAGCCCAGGTAAACTGAACATTTCTTAGTTTAAGGTCTTCAACGTAGCGGCACATGATATCAAACGGTGCTACCTGGTGCCCCCAAACGGTAAAAGGATAAGGAGGATCCTGATGAAAATCGGTTTCCCGGCCAGGACCGACAAAAATCCTGACATTATCCAGCGTTAAGCCACTGATGTATTTTTCCTTTGCGCCACTGATAAAAATACCGCCATATCCATTGGCAATGACATTAACAATGCTAATGTTTCTCACGGCACCAAATGCACCATCTTTTCGCCTTGGATGTGTCCACATATAAATAACCTGTCCTCCGTTCTTTAAACCAGAGGTTTCCAGGGTGATATTGCTTACGATCACTCCATCGATCACTCCCCCATCACGCATCCATAAACCGAATCCACAACCCGAGTCACGGATGGCACAATTGGAAAAAACAATATTTCTAAACTCACCATTTGATTCAGAACCAATCTTTAAGGCAGTCTCGGAGGATTGAAGAATGCAGTTTGTGACCACCACATCCCGGCAAAATTTATTCCCTCCCTCCCGGTCGGTAATCTTCAAAACAATACAATCGTCGCCGCATTGTAAATGACAGTCGGATATACGGACTTTTGAACAGCCATCAGGATTTATCCCATCTGTATTTGGTCCGTCTTTTTCGTAAACGCCATTCAGAATAGTTATTCCCGTTATAGTAACACCTTCACAATCGATCGGATGTATAGACCACCTGGGGCTGTTTATGATCGTAACCCCTTCGAGCAGCAGGTTATCACATCTTAAAAACTGCATCATCCATTCTGGTCTTCTCATCCGTCGGTTTATTTCATCCTCCGACAGTGCCTGTTTCAGCAGTTCAGCCCAAAAAGATTCTCCATTGCCATTAATCGTCCCCCTACCTGTAATGCTTATATTTTTTGCATCCTGGGCATAAAGCAAACATTTAAACCGGTATTCTTTTAAATCACCACTGGCAAAAACTGTGGTACCAGCCGACAGGTAGAGATTTACATTGGTTTTTAATTCAAGGGTACCTGTTAAAAAATTACCCTGGGGAAAAAATACAGTGCCACCTCCATTTTTAGTGCATTGATCAATTGCAGACTGAATCGCCCTGGTATTTAAAAAAACGCCATCTCCTTTGGCGCCAAAATCTTTAACGTTAAAAACCGGCAAGATGCTTTCAGCGTTTGTATGGAATACTTGAACAGATTTGGTGGTTCCATGTACCGGATTGGCAGACAACATGGCTAAGCCGCCTGTCGCTGCTGCAAATCCACCAATAAAATCCCTTCTGGAACGTTTACTATTTCTGTTCTTTTCATCCATGATCTAAAATGTTTCGAAATGTTAAAATCAAATTTAATGGTAATGAACAGCCTCAATAATTGATAATCTATTCAATATCTATACTTTTTTAACATTTGCCTGTAAACGGCCCGGATGAACTAGCTACTGGCAGGAAGCCGAAAAGAAAATGATACCTGTTCGGAGTTCAGGTGAACGGTGAGTTCTCCCCCGTTTTGCTGAATGTATTCCCGGCACAAATGCAAGCCCAGGCCCACACCTTTCTCATTAGCGGTACCATAAGCGGGGTTATGTATCTTATCTGCATGAAAGGTGTCCAGATGAACAGCAGCTGATCCGGAGACCGGATTGGTAATACATACCTGGATATATTGAGCCTCTTTTTTTAAGGTAATGGTAATGGTATTTTGTAAAGGTGTAAACTTAATTGCATTGTCTATCAAATTGCGCATGATGAGCTGCACCTGGTTTTCATCCGCAAAAACTTCCATGCCCTGCTCAGCAATCAGCACTGCCCTGATTGATTTTCGTTCAATAAGTGGCTGGTAAACCAATAACAGATCGTCTGTCAATTGCTTTAAATTAAAGTTTAACGGAAAAGCTGTTACCCCCTCCATCTGGCTCTTTGCCCAATAAAGAAGGTTATTTAAAGTATTATGAATGGTATCAATGCTTTTCCTGCTTTCATTGAGCAACATTTTAAGGTCCTCGAAGGTCAGCAGGTTCATATCTTTGAGCGAGAAAATACTCAAAAGGCTATTAAAAGGACTGCGCAAATCGTGCGCAATGATAGAGAACAGTTTATTTTTTACGGCATTTGTTTCCTCGAGGGTTGCTATGGTCTCGTTGAGCGTTGAAGTACGTTCTTTTAACATTTTAACACTGTTGTTGAGCTTTAAGGTTCTGCCCTGAACTAGTTTCTCGAGTCTTTCTTTTTGAGTCGTAATCAGCCGGATATTCTGTTTCCTGATGGTATTGAACCTATCACCCAGTGCAAAAGACAACAACAAGAGTTCAAAAGTGGTGCCTGCAGGAACAATGTAAAATGTATAATCATGATAAACAAAAACCCCTGACAAAGTTAGGGTAATGAATAAAATAGGAATGCATACAAAAGCCCAGGCCAATATATAATATAAGGCGGCTTTATGCCCCCTGTGATAAGACAGGAAACCATTAATCCATAAGAAAAGACTGGACAACATCAACAGGTAGTTTACTATTCCGGATATCGTACTTTTATAGCCTAAGCCACTGATAACCAAAATTACGAGCCAGCAGAAGATCAGAACATTATAAATTCTGATCACACCAGGCATCCTCTTTTTCAGCTCTAAAAAATTGATAGAAAACAAAGCCGAAGCCAGACAGGATATGCTTAAGAAAACATGTGGATAAAGATTGATAAAGGCCCGAAAATCCGCACCGAAAACATATCCATAGCCCCTGATGTAAAATACCAGGTAAATGAACAATGAGCCTACATAAATGCTGTAAATAAAATAAATATGATCTTTAAAACTCAGGTAAAGGAAAAGATTGAAAAAGAACAAAATGATCAGTGCCCCAATATACATGGCCTCAAAACGTGTTTTAACTGCAGCACTTGCAATTAAAGTTTCGGCTGTAACCAGTTTAACAGGAAGCAGCAGGATATTATTTGTTTTTACGCGGATATAAACCGTCTGGACGCCCGCCTGAGAACCGCCGCCCCCAAGATCAAAAACATAATTATTGGAAGCCACTACCCTTTTTGTTTTTGCAGCCAAACTACCGGTATGTAAATACAGCTGATTTCCGTCCGGAAAAGCAGCATGTAACTCAATAGATTCAACATTGGGAACATCTATTACCAAAAAGGCCTTCCCATCACTTTTATTGATGTAATTGAACTTCATCCAAAAAGCAGACTGACGATTTCCAAAAGCAAGAATATCCGCATTTGATTTTAAAAAATCCCCTTCTTTATCTGATTTCTTAACCTCATCAAGGCTTAGACTAGCCGTTTTATCCTCCAGATAGCTAAGAGATCTGCCAATATTATGATAGGGCGATCTGTCATCCAGCTCTATCAATGGTTGAGCAAGGCCCCTGCTTAACGAAACCAGGGAAACCAGTAAAATTAAAGAGTAGCGCATAAATTTGGTTAATGTCCAAAGTTAATATTAAGCAGGCTAATTCAAGCATGTGTGAAAATTTACTTTAAACATTTTTCGCCATGGATTGTAGTTAATATACCTAACCATTAATACTTTACATGATGAAAGCTAAAAACTTACTGACGATCGGCTTAATTGGCTTTTCTGTGTTGCAAGCCTGTCAAAATGCAGATAATAAAACCAGGGAAATGCAATCAGAAGTGATTGACTCTACAATGGAAGCACATTCCATTACAGATACAACAGCCTTAAACCGGGGGGCAGATATGTCCATGTTCGTCAATGAAGCTGCCATTGGCGGAATGAAAGAAATGGAACTTGGAAAAATAGCCATGGAAAAATCGGCCAATCCAAAGATTAAAGATTTTGCAAAGAAAATGGTAAAAGACCATACCAAAATTGCACAAAAATTAAAAACCCTTGCTGAGGGGAAAAAAATGGTTTTACCCACTGCCCTCTCTCAGGCAGATCTGGATCATTTCGCTGAAATGAAAAATATGTCTGCAAATGAATTTGACAAGCACTACATGGGCATGATGGTAAAAGATGATGTCAAAACATTAGACCTGTTTAAATCTGCAGCAACTTCCGGTGATACGCCCCTGCAAAACTTTGCCATCAGCACCCTGCGTACTATAGAAGCTCACTATAAAATGGCAACCAGTTTAAACGATAAGCTTAAATAAATAAGGGGGTTAGGCTCTTTTACTTAAACTTTCCATCAACTGTTCATACAAATCATCACTTGCTGCTTTTTTAGTTTTGATTTTCTTAACGGTAGCCCTTTTCCCCTGTGCTTTTGATTTGATGATCTTTAACAGTTCTTTACTGTAATCATTCTTAAATGCACTGATGTCAAACTTAGCGGTATATTGTTTGATCAACGCAAGACCTACCTGCAGTTCCTTTGGATTAATGGTAACTGCATCCTTCAGCAGCACCTCTTTCGTATCGCGTATTTCCTCCTGAAAACGAATCTTGGTGATCACTATGGTTCCATTAAGCGGATGAATAACACATAAGTTTTCGCTATTTCTTAATACAAACCTTGCTACTCCTGCTTTTTTTGATTTTTCTAAGGCTTTAAGTAACAAAGCATAGGCTTTTCTACCTTGATTTTCAGGTTGTGTATAATACGAGGTTTCGTAGTAAACCGGATTGATCTCTCCTATGTCTACAAAATTCTCAATTTCAATTACCTTGGTTTTTTCTGGTTTTACCTCTTCAAAATCGTGTTCATCAAGTACGATATACCGGTCTTTCAAAAAGTATCCTTTAACAATTTTATCATAGGGTACCTCTTTCTGGGTTTTCTCATTTACCCGTTTAAACTTGATATTGTTGTGGTCTCTTTCGTCCAGCATGTCCAGATCCAGCTGGCTGTTTTGAACTCCTGAAAATAGCTTTACCGGGATGTTAACCAAACCAAAGCCAATTGACCCTTTCCATATTGATCTCATCTGAATTATTTTTTGATACGGATACCTGTTGTCTGCTATAAACAATTAGCCGGGTAAAAGGTTCAAAAAATATTTTTATCAAACTGTAGCAAATGAGCTGCCGGTAACGTCTACCTATAAATAATGCAATGTATGGAGTCAAAAGAATTATTCAGAGAAATCGTTAAAGTTCCCCAAGGCCCTGATATGGATGCCGAACTGATTGCGGCACTAACCAGCTTGTGTTTTCAGGAAGAAAGCCTGGTGCCATCAGACCTGCTTTTTGTTTTTGGTTCAAATGTTCAGCACCGGGAAATTGCTGATATTATTAGTTATATGCTGAATATGGAACTTGTAAACCAGGTGTTAATTACTGGTGGTGTTGCCAATTACAAGAACTCTTTTTATAAAAAGGAGGCAGAATCCGAACAGATTAAGTCATTTATTCCGATGGAAAAGTATGGAGGTAAACAGATTTATACTGAAAATAAATCAAAGAATATTATAGAGAACATTGTGGAGGCCCGTAAGGTATTCTCTTTTAAAAATATCAGGAGCATGACATTTTTGTCACATTCTTATGCCTCTACAAGGGCCGTTTTATCCTTAAAAAGATTTTTTCCAGCTATTGCGCTGCATTGTATTCCGCTGCCACTTCCTACTGATCATTTAAAATACCCTATAAGTAAGCAGATGTGGTCCAAAACTGCCTATGGACGTGGTTTGATATGGGGGGAATACCTGAGGTTGAAGACCTATGGAGAAAGGGGTGATTTCCCTATAACCGAAATCCGAAATTCATTGGATCATATTCATGATTTATCATTGCAAAAGTCATTATATGTAGCATAACAGCTTCATCCGCTATTATGCTACATATCAGCTGCTAGTTGGCAGTACCCGAAATCTTATTATCATTAATGCTGATGTTTTTACTGCTTCCTTCAACGCGTACAAACTTTTTGGCGGTAACCTTGCCGGAAACGTTTTTAACAACTGCATGCTGAACATTTTCTAACCTGATGATGGATTCAGCACCAGTAGTTTCAGGAAGTTTCCAGTCTGACACTTCAATGTCTATCCCATCCTCACATACAAATGCTGGTCTTAAATCATTATGATCAAGATTGAATTTTACGTTTTTAAGCTTCAATCCTTTTACATGTCTGGCCCAAACACCATAAGCAGGTACACGCGGACCAAAAGTTTTCACTTCAGGATACTGATCAATAGCTTCAGGTACAGCCTGGCGGGCGTGTTCTGCCAAACCTCCACCTGCCAGACTGATCTCAATATTCTCCAATGTTAAACCAGTGATGTAATGACCTGGAACGCCGGTAATTAAGATCCCCGATGGCGGCATCAGTTGCGCATTTGCCGAAGCATTGGCCTTAACGTTCCTGATCACTACATTTTCAAATGTACCGGTAGGCTGTTTGGTGTCGCTTGTTTTGCGGAATACACTTAACCTGGAGCCCAGGCGGAATAACATGGGTGTTCTTACATCTTCCATGGTAATGTCCGAGATTTCTACATTACGCAAATGCGCACCATCCACCGTCAGCAATTTAATTCCTCCGTTCCGGGTTTCATAAATATGGCATTTAGAAATTTTGATGTTTTCGAATGCCGCCATTGATTCTGTACCCATTTTTATACCAGCCTGACTACTTTTCAAGCGTAAGCCAGTCACTTCAATATTTTTACAGGCCATTTTACTGGAGGTAGTTTTAAATACCAAAGCATCATCACCGCTCACTACATCACAGTTTTTAATCACGACTTCCTGACAGCCATCGATGCCAATGCCATCGTTATGTGCTACCCCAACACTCTGGATCTTTACATTTTCTATATGAAGATTTTTACTTTGAAAATAGTGCGATGTCCAGGCACCTGCGTATTTAAGTGTTACATCATTTACCTTCACCCCGTCACAGCGTACAATGCGGACCAGGAATGGTCTTAAACCCCAGCGTTGTCCTTCGGGCCGGGTATCAGTTAAAATGTGTTTTGCTTTTATGGCAGAGCCCTGCCCGTCAATTGTCCCTTCGCCTTCCAGTCCTATATTTTTAGCATCTACAGCAACCAGCAAAGCCCAGCCCACATCAATACCCAGTCCTTCAGTAAATGGGTCGAGATTTCTGTAGTCTTTCAAGTCAGTACTTCCCAGCAAAACCGCATTCTTTTCAAAATGTATGGTAATGTTATCTTTAAGTACAATGGTACCTGAAAGAAATTTCCCTTCGGGAAAGATCACTTTACCTCCGCCAGATTGGTAACAGGCATCAATGGCTTTTTGAATCGCCGTTGTGTTCAGGGTAATCCCATCACCTACGGCACCATATTTCAAAATGTTAAAATCAGCAGCTTTTACAAAATTTGTAAAAGCTGCAAGCAGAAATAAACCAAGCAGTAATTTCAATTTAATCGTTCGGATCATTATTTTTTTATAATATAATTTACATTTTTTTATGGACCATTAAAACCAGCCTGTATTTTGAGGATATTTAGGACCGGTAGTAACCCCATCGATTTGTTTTTGCGGTATCGGCCTTAAAACATGGAAAGGCTTAATGTTGGCCGCTGCCTCAGGATTATAATTTTTAGTTTTTACGCGATCAATCAGTTTGTTGGTCCGCACCAGATCCCACCATCTTACGTTTTCACCGCAAAGCTCTCTTGTACGTTCATCCAGTATAAAATCAAGCGAAGGAATGGCAGTCACATTCATTACCGCCGGGTTTGCATTGGGATAGGCACCCCTTCTTCTTACGATGTTGATGTTATCAAGGGCATCTGTTATCGTAGCTCCACCCATAAAAGCAGCCTCTGCAGCAATTAAATAGGTTTCGGCCAGGCGGTATACAATTACCGGTCTGATAGATGGATAATTTAAATCAGCGCGCTTGGTATCGTTATATTTTTTCATGTAAGGTGATAAGGTAATGTCATATTTACGCGGAGGGATCAGTAAATATCTGGTAGCCGCAATTTTTGCATCGCTGACGTCAAAACCAGGCATAAATATCGCCGTATCGCCAACGGTGAATTTAACCTGGCCAACGGCAGCATTAGCTGGAGCTCCCGGTGGTATTGGTGCTTCCCATTTAGGAAGAGAAGAGGCATTGTTACTGATCCAGGTAGTTAAAAAGGTTTTGTTGTAACGGGTGTCATTTACCCTTTCCTGGAAAGCCACATTGCTTAGCCATGCAGTAGGCACGCAACGGATATATGGACGGCCATAAGTTACAGAACGCTGCATACCAGGGCGCAGTTCGTACTGCGGCACCCACATATGATTCAATACATTATCAGCACCGCCACTGTTATTTGGGCCGTTATAAGCTAAGTTAGAGGTATGCTGAACATTCCAGATCACCTCATTGCTGTTTTCATTTCCTTCTGCAAACACATCACCAAAATCCTGCAGCAATGATAATCCGCTGGTCGTAATAACGGTTTTGGCCATATTGTAAGCATCTACATAATCATTTGCTTTTTTTGCCGGAGAACCTGCCCTGGTTAAATATACTTTAGCCAGCAAATGTTGTGCAGCTGCTTTTGTAGCTACCCCGGGTAGTGCTCCTGATGATTTTGGATTGGCATAAAAACTTGGGGTAGCAATGGCATCCTGTAGGTCTTTCACAATAAAATCGTAAACTTCTGCCATTGGCGTACGTGTTGCCGACGTGACAGGTGTGCTCTGGAAAGTCTTATTTAAAGTAACATCACCCCAAAACTGTACCAGGATAAAATAATAATTGGCCCGAAGGAATTTAGTTTCGGCCACAATCCTGCTTTTAAGGTTATCATCCAATCCGGTAACCGCGGCAGAATTATCAATGATACCATTACAGGTATTGATGTTCATATAACAGTCTTTCCAGATGGCTTCAACAGTACCGTTAGCAGTATCATAATTGCTATTGTATTTGTTGATGTTGTTGTTCCCGTCCTTTCCGGTATAAAATTCATCTGTTCCGATTACTGTCATCGTAAAAAGGTTTTGATTTCCCCAGAAAGAACGGGTTCCTGCATAAGCGGCATCAAGTCCTTTTTGAAAACCCTGAGCAGTGGAAAAAAACTCAGGAGTTAAGTCAGAATGTGGTTCTTCCACCAATGTTTTTTTACAACCTGCGGCCAACGCTAAATATAAGCAGGCTGTAAAGTATATAACTATCTTTTTCATAATCTTAATCATTGAATTATAAACTCATATTTAAACCGAAAGTCATAGAATAGCTTGCCGGCGTATCTACACCTACAGAACTCCTGTTGTTACTTCCGCTGATCGCTTCGGGATCTATACCCTTATATATATTTCTATACTTGGAGAAAAGAATAAATGCGTCATTTACTGAAGCGTATACCCTCAATGACCTTCCCCCTATCTTAGCGGCGAGCGGTGCAGGTAAATTATAGCCCAGTGCCATGCTCCTGATTTTCACAAATGTACCATCAAAATAACCCAAGGTAGAATTGTTAGGAGTATTGGTTGATGCGGCATTCGGCTTAGGCCAATAGTTCTCGTGGTTTGTTGGTGTCCAGTAGTTTACATCAAGATTGTTGTAGTTTGCCTGAAAGGTATTCGCAAATCCGCTGTTGTGCACACTACTGATAATGGTACTTCCAAACCTTCCAAAAGTAACTACGGTAAAGTCAAGATTTTTATAGGCAAAACGATGGGTCATACCTCCAGACCATTTGGGCTGGCTCGATCCTATAAATATCCGGTCATCTGCTGTAATTTTACCATCACCATTTGTATCGGCCAGTCTGATGTTCCCGATTACAGAACCGGTGCCGGTAGTTAATGTTAACCCTAACCTTTTAGCCTCTGCAGTATCAGCAGGGGTATTTTGCCAGATACCGATCCTGTTGTAGTCGTAAATGGTTCCGATAGGCTGACCTACATACCTGTTATTGGTAATGTCATTAATTATTCCCTCCTGTAACTGCGTAATTTTACCCCTGTTGATGGAAATATTCAGATCGGTGCTCCAGCTGAATTTTTTCTTACCATCACCGTCAATGTTTACGGTACTCAGCTGGAATTCCAATCCCCTGTTTTCAGATTTACCAACATTTGTTAAAACCGCATTTGGAATACCCGAGGTGAAAGGAAGATTTTGCGGCAATAGTAGTTTGTCCGTATAAACCTGGTAAGCTTCTATCGAACCGGTAATCCTGTTCTTTAAAAAGCCAAAATCGACTGCGACGTTTGCCGTTGTTGTATTTTCCCAGGTCAATGCAGGATTTGGAACATTGGAAAGGTATAAACCTGTAGTTGTCTTATCACCAAAATTGTAATTGACTCCAGTAAGCGCACCAAGTGTCGCGTAGGCATCTATGGAAGTGTTACCTACCATTCCGTACGAGCCCCTGAGTTTCAGGTTTGAAATAGCGCCCGCACTTTTAATAAAATCTTCCTGGATCAGATTCCAGGCTACCGCAGCCGAAGGGAATACTTTATATTTACCTCCTGGTGCCAGGCGGGAAGAACCGTCTGAACGCATGGTAAGTGTTAACAAGTATTTATCCCTGAAACCGTAGTTAAGCCTACCCATATAAGATATCAGTGCCCATTTGCTATAATCTCCTGAGCCAACAAGGTTAGATCCCAATTGAGGGTTGTAATACCATACGTTATCTGCGATCAGGTTGTTGTTGTTAAAGGAATTTGACTGATTCTGAGCTTCCTGCAAAGAAAACAATCCTGTAAAATTTATTTTATGATGGTCAGCAATTACCTTATCGTAGGTCAGGACATTTTCCAGCGTATAATCCGTTCTGAAACCCGTACGGTTACTGGAAGTTGATAAACCACCCAGATTATTGGAAGTCGCACTGGCATAAAAATTTCCATAGACATCAGATTTGATCTCTGCACCTCCATTAAAGCGGTACTTTAATCCCGGAGCCAAAGTAGCTTCCAGAAATAAGGTAGTAAATGTTCCAAAACGTTTCCTGTTTTCTATTTTAGCACCATCCACAAAGTCACCTAATGGATTCCATACCTGGTTTGCACTGCCTGGTACAAAGCCCCATAATTTGCCTGTTTCATCATAAGGAGTAGCAAGCGGACTGGCACGTAGCACCTGGCCCATCGGGTTTGCCCCCTCACCTCTGGTATAGCTGAAATTGTTTATGCTGTTCAGTCCTACCCGGACATATTTACCCAATTGATGGTCTATGCTTATTTTAGCCGTAAAACGTTCAAAGGATTGGCCAGGATAAATTCCCGTTTCGTTATGATAACCTCCGGATAAAGCATATTGCGTTTTTTCCGATCCACCGGACACGCCAACCTGGTGGTTTGTAGTGATCCCATTTTTATAGATCAGATCCTGCCAGTCGGTACTTCTGCCCATTTTGATAGACTCAAGCTCCTGAGGAGCGAAAATACCATCAGTCATGATCTTGGGGTCATCTACCCCTGTGTACTTAGGGGCTCCGCTAACAAAATTCCCATTTACTACAGCCCATTTTTTCAGCATCTCAAATTGTTTACCATCCATTACATCGATCTTACCGAGATTTTTGGTCACTCCGGCATAACCACTATAAGTAACTACTGCTTCGCCAATTTTCCCGCGTTTTGTAGTCACCAGGATCACGCCGTTTGCACCTCTGGATCCATAAATAGCAGTGGATGAAGCATCTTTAAGCACCTCGACAGATACCACATCGTCAGGGTTCAGATCATTGATATTGCCATTATAAGGGATACCATCCACCACAAATAGCGGATCATTATTTGCGCCTAATGACCTGGCTCCCCTGATCCTGATTACAGGCGAAGCCCCTGGTTTACTGTTACCCCCGCTTTTTTGAATGTCAATACCACTACCCCTGCCCTGAAGGGCCTGAGATAGATTCGCAACCGGCACCTCCTTAAGCGCCTGTTCGCTGATGGAAACAATAGAACCGGTAATGTCAGATTTCTTCTGGGTTCCATATCCTACTACGATTACTTCGGATAAGGTTTTGTTTTCCGGAACAAGTATTACATTTATTGTCGATCTGTTTTGAACCGCAACCTCCTGGGTAATATACCCAATTGAGGAGAAAACCAATGTACCTGTACCATCAGGCAAGGTTAAACTGTAATTTCCGGTTGCATTGGTTGAGGTGGAGATGTTTGTCCCCTTCAACTTTACAATCACACTCGGCAGTGGACCTTCAGCATCAGAAACTTTTCCTGATACGGTTATTTTTTTTGTAGAATAATTTTCAGTGCTGATTGTGTTACCCCTCGAATAGGAGTCCACCACACAACAACACAATGAAAAAACTACAATACACCAACGAATAGTAGAAGTTCGATTAATCATGATTAATGGCTGTTTAGTTAATATTTGATTACCCTAAATTAACCAAACGGCCAGGCTCATTTATCTCTTACATTAGCATTGTAATCATTCAGTTTGTCATTTCAATCCCCAATAATTCTGTCCGTCTGATTTTACGGGTTCAAGTATAAAATCAGGTGTTTTTTGTCCGTTATACAATACCACTTCCTCCCCTGCTTTTAAATCCAGTCTAACCACGCCATCTTTCTGCTGGCTAATGCTAAACTCCGGTTTTCCCGCAGCTTTAATATCACCCTTCCAACCGGTTTTAATTAAACAAGGCGAACCAGCCAGGCTTTTCACTTTAATAAATTGGGTTACTCCGTTCTTGCGGCTGGCACTGATTAAAAAAGCCCCCTTTGCACGCAGGTCATTAAAAGATGCCTCCTGCCAGGCATCAGGTACCGCAGGAAATACACGGATAATTCCATTCCAGCTTTGTAAAAGCATCTCATTCATGGTAGTTACCGCCGAAAGTGGCGTTTCTATTACCGGACCAGCCTCCAGGTACATGGTATTTGGTTTAATACTGTACTTGCCTTTCATCATTTCATTCAGCAGCTGATGGGTTTTATTTCCGTTACCCATCATCGCATAAATAGAACCGGAACCGGTATATGAATAGCCCCTCCAGGCGGAATTATTGTTTTCCCATTGACTTAAGGATCGCTGGATCAAGTCCCGGTTTTCCTGTTGGTCCCAGTTCACTTCATATATCGGGTAAATCTGCAGCAGGTGCGAATAATGGCGGTGCGAGATAGAGAAATCTGCATCACGGCCAATCCGGTAACCTAACTTATCCTGCGGGTAAGGGGTAAGCGCGGCCAATACTTCCTTCCATCTGGCCTCAAGCGGGTCATTTAAAGCCAGTGTTTTGTTGATGTGCAATAAAGTATTTAAGCCCCATTTAAATACAGACAGGTCATAATTTGCATCGCGCGTAATGCCTTTAGGATATTCAGGAGAATAAGTATATGGAAGATGATATTTTCCATCACTTTCTTTATTGATGATGTTCAGGTAGTAATTAACTGCCCTGTTTAAGACCGGGTATAGGTTTTTAATGATCCGTTTATCCATGGTATTTTCATAAGCCTGGTAATATACATGCAACAGCCAGGTCAGGTTGCCCAGTTCCATTGATGCTGCACTGGCACTGGTGCTTTCATTTCCTTTTAGTACTTTGATGCCGGAGGTCATGGCATAAGGCCCCGACCTGCCCAATGCTGCCGAATTGTGTTGGTAAGGCTGGGGGGCATTTTTAGAAAGATTAACTATATTATCGTCGATCATTTTCACCAGCGGCCCCACCAGTTCCACATGATTGGAACTAAAAAAAGGATAATAGGTAAGCTGGATGTTTAAGTTCCACCAGTATTTTGGCCAGGGCGTTGTCTTATACCAAGGCCCCATGAGATCAATTGGATACGCCCCCACCCTGGTTGCTGAAGCCATTTTATACTGCTGAATCCACCAAAAACTTTCCAGCCTGGAATCGGGAACAGAAATAAAACTTTTCTGATAAAACTCAAGCCAATGTGCGCGGTGAGCAGCAGTAATTTCCTTAACAGACGGAGCTGTTACTGTAGTCATTAGCGTTACAGCTGTTTCTTTTGAATCGTCTTTTGGATAGGCATTTGCAATCGTAATTAGTAAGGTATTTGAATTTCCTGATTCAATTTCCTTCCATGAAGTGGTATAGCCCCCACCCACTCTTAAAGGCTGATGGCTATAACTGACCGATCCTTCTTTAAGTAACTTTTGCACCGGGTTGGCCGGATATTTTGAGGCACTGTCCCGTCCTAAAGAAAGATAGGGGCTTAAAGCAAGAGCTGGTTTCCAATGCCAGTTCACCAGTTTTTCATTGTTCGCTTTGGTTGTGTTTAAAATGATGAGGTCTTTTGTTGCTGCCACTAAAGCGCTGAGCCGGATTGTGCCCTTATCCGTTTCCAAAGTACCTGCCAGCTCTGCTTTAAGTAGGTCTAATCGCAGTTTGATGGTCTTTATCTTTCCTTTAATCTCCATTAAAAAACTGCCAATGGGCAACCTCGCACGGCCAATTGAAGGGTTTATACCTTCTACATGGTCAACTACATCGGTACGGCCCAGGTCAAAGCGCAGGGTATTGGCATCTTCACGGTACACCATTATACCCAGCAAACCATTCCCTAAAAATGCACCCTCTTCCCATTTGTCAGATAAAGAATTGAACACCAGGTCGTTCCGGGACATAAAGGTTTCCCAGTTTATTTTCTGCTGAATTTGTGCAGCGCCCTGCTGCTCAAATCCCAGCAGCAACAATAAAGCAATTACAATAGATCTGTTCATGGTTAAGTGCTTAATTTTGGGCAACAATTTCAAAAATTGAACTACTGAGGGGGCTGATTTTACCTGCCGAAAGATTTAATCCGATATTCATCAGGTAATCGCCGCTAAATACTTTTCCATCATCAGGAAAGGTCGATTTTGCATCCGGCAATAAATTTATTTCCTTAATCTGATAACGTTTTAATGGATCAAGACCTGCTAAAAGTACCTTCCCCATATATTCTTTACGTCTGAAATTAAGCAGGTAATTAAAAAGCACTGCTTTGTTTTTAGGTTCATCCACATACATTAACACTGCCCTGTTCTCCTCATACGGAGAAACTAAACGGTACAGGTCACCAAACCAGATGACCTCACTGATCTTTTTATAAGTTTTAACCGCCTGGTTACTGAATTTAATTTCCTGCTCGGTCAAATTTTTAACCCTGATATCATAACCCATTTTGCCCATCATGGCCACATCGGTACGGAACTTCAACGATTGTTTGCCCATAGAGGTTACGTGGCTGGAAACAGTTAAGGCCGGGAAGAAGTTAAGGTAACCCCACTGTATAAATACCCGCTCCAATCCATCGGTATTGTCACTTGGCCAGAACTCTGTGAAATATTTCAGGCCGCCGTAGTCAACCCTGCCACCACCGCCTGCGCACAGCATGATAGGCAGATGTGGATGTTTTTTTCTTAATCGCTCCAAAATAGCATACAAAGCCCTGTTGTAATCGATGAAAAGATTACCCTGGTTCTCTTTTAGTGCAGGCGAATAGGTATTGGTCAGCATGCGGTTACAATCCCATTTGATAAAGGCGATGCCCGGGTTTTCCGTTACCAGATCGTTCACCATATCATAAATAAAATCCTGCACCTTTGGATTGATCAAATCCAGCACCAACTGGTTGCGCGAGTAAGCCTCTGCTCTGTTTGGCAATTTCAATATCCAATCCGGATGTTTCTCGTACAATTCACTTTTAGGGCTAACCATTTCAGGTTCCAGCCAAATGCCAAATTGCAGGTTCTTTTTACTGGCCTCAGTAACCAGGTAACCAATGCCACTTGGCAGTTTCTTTCTATCCACCTGCCAATCACCCAGTGCAGTTTTATCACCATCACGTGGGTATTTATTGCCAAACCAGCCATCATCCAGTAAAAAGAGATCTACCCCCAGTTTATTTGCCCCTTCAAACAATTCAACTAGTACATCCTGGTTAAAATCCATATGTGTAGCTTCCCAATTGTTTAAAAGCGTTAACCTGGGTTTATTTCCATCCAATACGCCATAATTCCTGGCCCAGCGGTGCAGGTTTCTGCTGGCTTCGCCCTTACCTTTTTTGGTATAGGTAAATATAAAAGCAGGGGTTTCAAAAGTTTTACCCGGCTGTAATTTATACTCAGAAGCATAAGGGTTCATTCCGGCGATCATCCGCAGGCTATTTTGCTGATCAATCTCAAATGAGCATTGAAAATTACCCGACCAGGCCAATGTGCCGGCAATCAGTTCACCGCTGTTCTCCTCAGCAGGTTTATTTAAAGCCAGGTAAAAACAGGGCGAACGATACATTTGCGCACGTGTACCCAGTTTGCTGTCCAGCACTTTTATCCCCGTAGTCAACTGGCTTTCCTTCATCCTCATCTCTGTCATGTAATCCCCATCAAACTGGCTTAACCAATATTTTGAAGCGTCAAAATGCAGCATAGCAGAAGCATAATTGGTTAAAGTAACCGGCTTTTTCTCCTTGTGTTTTATTTCTGTCCATTCTTTGATAATATCCTCATTAAAATAAGCGGCAAAATGTAGTACCACTTCTACCAGGTATTGTGGATCTTTAAGTGTTATGGAAGTAGTAGCTACATTGTCATCTTCCTTTTCAGTTTTATGCGCAACATACTTTAAATCCAAGGAAGGATTGCCATCGCTATGCACCATACGGATCGCAGGCTCAAATAAATCACCCATACCAGCACCGATATAAGCCTCACGACGGGTAGATTTTAACAAAGCCTGGTCGCTGGTACTGATTAGTTTCTGTCCAAGATAACTCTGGTAAAGCTTTTGCCCGGATATGGTAAAAATGAGCGATGTATGCTTTGTTTCCACAATAATCTGCTTGTCTTGCTGTGCAATGGCACTCAAACCAATTGTAAAAAGTAAAAAAAAACAAGCTGTATATTTATTCATTTGTAAATGGATATTCATGATGGCTTTTTGTATTATAGTTTAATTACCTGCATAGCACCTTCTTTTACCTGATATTTATAATCTTTTCCATCCTTTTTAATGGTGATCAGCAATTTGTCTTTGCCTGCCCGCGCTACTTCCAGGTCAAATACATTTCCAAAAGAATGGATATTGCGCAAAGCCATATTGTTCCAGTCTTTTGGCATTCGTGGCGTACATTCAAAATCACGGAATCCTACAGGGCGCATGCCAAACAATCCTTCTGTAAATATGCGGCAATATAAACCACTTTCAGCCGAAAGATGTCTTTGATTACCTTCAGGATAAGCCTCTACCGGATAAGGAACATGATCTCCAAGCAACCTGCGCCGCGAATAATATTTAATAAAGTCCATTGCTTTTTCGGTTTCTCCAGCCTGCAATACGCCCCTTAAAGCATAAAGCGTTGACCTGTCCCAGAAAGTTTCTTTGCCCGCCTGTGTGGCCAGTCCGTCGGCAGTCCATAACCTGGGTGAAAACAAGGCATCAATAGTTCCCTGTTTCCTGTCAAATATCCCCATCGTTAAAGGCAGGCAAATCCAGGCCCTAAGCACATCATTCCCTTCATAATATTTATAGGTTTCAAAACCTTCCACATTGCCGCCAAAGTATTTTTCCATATTTATCCTTAGTGCATCGGCCTCCTTGCGGTAAGCTTCAGTCTGGCTTTTGGGCTTATTTAATGCATGTCCAAGCAATACTGCCGAACGCAAGGCATCATAATATAAGGTATTGGTAGAAAGATTGGCCTTTCCTGCCGGAAAACGTCCTTCCAGTTCATCTCTGTCTGAAGTAACCACTCCCTCAGCATTCATTTTACGTTTGCTGTATTCCAGGCACCACTCAATCAAAGGCCATAATTTACGTGCCGAATCAATATTTCCGGCGGCCAGTGCATATCTCGAAGCACCGTAAGCGATCATGGCCTGGTCCCCCCTGTCTCCGGCGCCTTTCCATACAGCGTCACCTTCGGCAACGATAGAACTTGGAATGGCTTTATAGTCGGGGTTCATGTATTTTGCAAACCAGGCATAAGCATTCATGGCCGAAAGGTGGCCAATCCTGTCGCCAGAAAAAGCAAAATAAGGATTAATGTATTCAGCCTGGTCATTTGCCCATATGGCCGCATAATAGGCCAGGCCACCCGGACCATGCATATAGCCACCCTTTGTTTTATAAATACTTTCAGTTGCCCTTAGTTTAGCAAATTCAAATGCGGTGTTTAAAACCTGATCAGGAGTTTCCAGTTTTAGAGGAGCCTGTATTTCATTAATCCTTGTCACTCTTTTTTGCTCCTCCGCGTCTGCATTAATTACAGGCAACTGATCAGGATGGTCTGTTGCCAAATAATAAACTGTAAAACTGACCGATTGACCAGGCTTAACTACAGTGTTCCCATCACCTACCGTGCCCATAATTACACTATGCTGCTGTACTTTGCTTCTGGAGGGATCTGTTTTCACTTCACGTTTCAGGTATTCCATGGCTATGGGAAGATCATTTGCTGTAACGTTTGTAAATACAAACTTTTCCATCGCCATAGGCTGGTCAACAGAAGGGAAAAAGCTCCTTTCTATGGTGGCCAATACCGGGGTACCTGTTTCAGCGCTTACACGCATAATGCCTTTATGATTGATCTTTTTAATGCTATAGCCTAAACTGCCTGACTTCCCACTTTTGGCTGTACTAAAATCAAGCAAACGTTTATTTACATAAAATCTAGGCAGTTCATTATCCTGAAATGAATAAGAGATGTGGGTTCTGGTTCCGTCAGGCAACATCCTGAAAGTTGGAAAAACAACTGTACGGCTGATTTTTGATCTTTTAATACTATCCAGTCCATATTCCACCCAGATGGCTACCTTCTCACCAGCCATCTCTATGTGGTCAGTATGTGGTACAGTGTTGTTGATGGCCCAGGTAATGCTACCATTGGGTTGTATGGCCCAGCGGTCTGTTTGCTTTGACAAAGCGGTTTTTTGTGCATATACAGAAGATGTGGTGATGCAAAAACCAACAATAATAAGCTTCGTTCTTGTAAAAAATTTATTCATGCTGTTTGGGTTCAAATTGGCTACTGCAATTTGAAGATTTTTTACAGCAAATCCGGCCATACTATTGGCCAGTTAGTAAACTATCTTAGCATGGCATGAGCAATGACCATTTCATGGCAATCATTTACCGGATCTGCATTTCCCCAGTTTGCATTAACTTTGTATTTGAAGTCATTATGGCCAATTATTAATTCCATATTACAGTTCCGCTTCAAAGGCTTCCACTTCTTTAAATTTTGTCTGCCCTTTAACCAACCTGCCCAAACGTGGTTTACGTTCGTTGTACACCTCAACTGCGTCGGCATCGGCATACCTCAAAAATAAGATTCGTCTGTCCCTGCTCTCCGACATGTTACCATCAGATTTATGAAGCATCCAGCAATTAAAGATCAGTGCATCACCCGCCTTCATCTCCATTGGAATGGCAAGGCTGTCATCTGCCTTTACAATAATCTCAGATTGACTTGCCTTTTGATTTTCGTCCTGGTACACCCTGATCTGCCCTTCTTTATGACTGCCTGGAATCAACCATAAGCAACCATTTCCCCTATCCGTATCGTCAAGCGCAGTCAGCGTTGTCAGCGCATTATAAGGCTCCAGCTCCCCATAGCCATTATCCTGATGCCAGCCAAAGGGCCTGGTATTTCCCTTCATTTTGAAAGTCAATTGTGAAGTTGCCCCTTTTATGTTTGGACCAATAATTTCTGAAGCAATCTCAACCAGTGGTCCCTCAAAATAATAATCCCTGACGGTTGCTGCCTGGTGATGGATATTAACCAGTAAAGAATTTTGCAGCCAGCTCTTATCTGGATCAAAAGATTCCTTTTCCCTGCTCCAGGCTTCCATACACTCCGTCTGCATTTGTTTTAATCCTTCCGGTTTTAAAATGCCCCTGATGATCAGGTAGCCATATTCACGATAAGCTACCAATTCTTCCTCAGTTAACTTCCTGAAATTAAATAAACGTGCTGCTTCCATTTAGTTTTTTATTAGATCTGAATAATTGACGGTTTTAAAGACAATACCTTCATAAGGCTTTTCATACCCCGCCTCAAAAAAACTCGCAATTGTGGTTTTATCTATAACCGCGATGTCAGAATAAGCCGATGGGCCGGCATGTAAAACTAAATTGTATTTCCAGGTTTTGCCATCATTCAGGCTCATCCTCAAGGTCATATTTGCTCTCAGTTTAGCATTTGCAGGATTGCTAAACAGCAAAGCAGGTTTATTCTTATTGTAGAAGTGGCTCAACAAGCTGCCCTGACAAATAGGTTCTATTAAAACTGTATCCTTTTCAACATTATTCCAGCTCAATCCGCCATCGCTGCTGGTACTGGTATGCCTGGTTTTAATGCTCCGGTCGGCATTTCTCATGTTCAGCATTAAACGGCCTTTAGAAATTTCGGCAACAGTAGTTTCATTCATTTTATCCTGAGGGGTATTGTTGCCAAGGTTCCAGCTTTTACCGTGATCATCTGAGTAGATGATGTGCGCAAAATTTTGATTAGTAGCTCTTTCAATATGGTTTATAGGGATCACCAATCGACCTGCATATTTTCCTTTGGTTATTTGCAGCCCGTGGCAAGGCCCGGTAGCATACCATGACCAGTCGGATTTCTTTACCTGGTCTGTAATTTCTACCGGTCCCGACCAGCTCCTGCCATCATTATCTGAATAAAGCTTGTATACATGCCTTCCTTTTTTTGCAGCATTGCTGATGATCTGTTTTTCATGATCTGTACCAAGATTCCAGGTAGACAATAACCAGATCCTACCGGTAACCTTGTCCTGTACAGGAACAGGATTGCCACAGGTATTGGTCGAATCACTCCATACCACCTGTAAACTGCTCCAGGTTTTGCCCCTGTCCGCCGATCTTTTGATCACCAGATCGATATCACCCGAATCGCCACAATTATTTCTTCTGGCTTCAGCAAAAGCCAGTAAACTACCATTCCCGGTATAAATCAAGGCAGGGATCCTAAAACAGGAGTAGCCATTTTCTCCAGCTTTGTAAATGAAATTCAGACTATCAAGACGGGGATTTCCCAATGTTAAAGAAGCTGCCGAAGAAATGTTCCTGCAAAATAAGATCAGCATCAGGAAACAAAACACTCCGCCAATCATTTTTGGATTTTTGATTGAGGTATACATACATAAAAATTATTTGGTTAGCGCAGTTCCTTAAGATCCGCATTGCACAAATGTAATTAATACATATATATGTAGTACATAAAATTAATTATTCTAACTTATTTTTATTTAACTATTGCCAAAAACACTTTTGGCTTTATGGATCGTTTTTTCCAGGTCAATTCCTTTTCCCAGTACCCCTTTAAATAGATCCCCTTCACCCTTCAAGCGTTCCAGCGCATTAAAAATGCTAAAGTCAGTCATTTTTAAACCAGGTTTCACTTCCTCCCAATGCAGGGGCATAGAAACCGTTGCGCCTGGTTTTGGTCGCAGTGAATAAGGCCCCGCAATAGTCGCCCCTGGACGATTTTGTAAAAAGTCGAGGTACATTTTTCCCTTACGCGCCGGAATCATCCGTTCCAGACTTGTAAAATCCGGAATCTGCTGGTGAACAAGACTGACAATGATCCTGGCAAACATCTGCGACTGGTCATAACTATATTGTGCAGCCAGGGGAATATAAATGTGGATACCGGTAGAACCGGATGTTTTGCAGAAGCTGGGTACATCCATCTGGTCGCAAACCTCCTTTACCGCAAGGGCAGCTTCTACAACCTGATCAAAACTCTGCTTATCCGGATCAAGGTCGATCACACAATAATCAGGGTTGTCTGGCGAATCTACCCGGCTAAACCAGGGATTCATTTCAATGCATCCAAGAGATGCCATCCAAAGCAAGGTGGCTTCATCATCCCCCACCAGGTACTCTTTAGCTTCGCCCTCAGCAGTAGTATAAGGAAAAGTTCTGGCCCAGTCCGGTGCCTTACCTTTTACATCTTTCTGATAAAAACTTTGACCGTTAATACCACCTGGAAAGCGGTTCAATGACATGGGCCGGTCTTTCAGGTAAGGTAATATATACTCCGCAACCTGGTAATAATAATTGAACAGGTCTCTTTTGGTTACCTGGTCTTCTGGCCAGTATACTTTGCTCAGATGGGTGAATTTCAGTTCATGTCCACAAACTTTACGAACCTGAGTCTCATCATTAGGATTTAGTAACGTTTTGCGCGCAGCGGCCCTGGGCGGCTTAATTGCCTTTGCATGTTTATTTGTTTTAGCCATGTCTTCTGCCTCCATATCTAAATCTATAACAGCTTTGGTTTCAACTGCTGCCTCCCTTGTCACATCTTTTGCTTTCTTATCTATCCGCATGCCCTGAAAAGAAGGGTGTCTGAATACTCCATCCGAAGTTACTTCTGCATAAGCCACCTCACAAACCAGTTCAGGTTTCAGCCAGGTTGCCTTTGCTGCAGGTGGATTCGGACGAAAACGGGAAGGCTTGTTCACATCCGGAACTTCATCAAAAGGACTTTTAGTAATCATTAATGGCTCAAACTGCTTCATCATTTCCTTTTGTAACTGGTCGGAAAAACCCGTACCTACCTTACCTGCATACTGTAGATGGCCCTTTTCATAAACGCCCAGCAGTAAAGAACTGAATTGTTTAGAGCTGCCGGCATTTTTGGTAAATCCTGCTATCACTACCTCCTGTCTTTTGTTAATTTTAATTTTCAGCCAGTCGGTACTGCGGTTGCCGGGCGTATAGGTACTGCTTCCTCTTTTGGCAATAATACCTTCCAGTCCCATTTTTTGAGCAGCCTCAAAAAACTCGGTTCCTTCGGCGGTAAATATCTTACTCAGCCGGATGCGGTCATCGTCCTGCGGCAATATACTTTTTAAAATGGTTTGCCGCTGTAATAAGGTTAAGCCGGTAAGGTCCTTACCATCATACCAGATCAGGTCAAAAACATAGTACACCAGTTCGCCATCGGCCTCGCTACGCCAGTTTTGCAGCTCAGCAAAGTTGGAGACCCCTTTATCATTCAGCACCAGTATTTCTCCGTCTACAACTGCATCAATTTTCCAGTTTTGCATGACCTCGTAAATGGGGTAAAATTTTTCGTTGAATGGTTTATTATTGCGCGAGACCAATTGCACATCGCCATTTTTCCGGCTGAAGCCAAGTGCCCTGTAACCATCCCATTTCACCTCATAAATCCAATCCGGATCATCAAATGGCTCATCAACCAGCGTGGCCAGCATGGGTTTCATGCCAATGGGTATCTTTTTTTTCGGTGCTTTTTCCAGTTTTTCCTCGTGGCCATGCTGCCATACTTTATCGCTGGTCTGTTCCATTGCAGCAATGGTTTTGCCGGATAGCACTGATTTATCCTGTTTGGTGATATCGGTCGTAGCTGCATGGTCATCCTTATGTTTGATCAGCAACCAGCCATTCTCGCCCATGCCATGGGTTTTAACCAGGGCAAATTCACCTTTTAATTTTTTTCCATGCAGTTTTATCTTGAGCGATCCATCTTTCAACTGTTTCCGCAGATGCTTATCCTGCGCTTTTTTTCCTTCAATTTCCTCAATAGGTTCATAGACACCCTCATCCCAAACAATCACCGTTCCACCACCATATTCTCCTTTAGGAATCAAACCCTCGAAATCTTTATAATCGTAAGGGTGATCTTCCACCATCATGGCAAGCCGTTTCACTTTAGGATCGGTAGATGGTCCTTTCGGTACTGCCCAGCTCTTTAATACCCCTTCCATTTCCAGCCGGAAATCATAATGAAGGCGCGAGGCATCATGTTTCTGGATTACAAAATGTAACTGATCATTAGTTTTAGATTTACCAGCTTTTGGTTCAGCCGTTTTCTTAAAATCGCGTTTCTGGCTATACTTATCAAGTCCCATGGCATCATGTTTTCTCAGGGATTAACAATCCTGCGCCGGCATAGTTTCTCTTTATTCGCTAAAACTAGAATTTAATATTCCCTCTTAATTCTCCACCAGGAATTGTGGAACTGTGTACATTTAAATACCATTTGCCTGCAAGCAGCTGGCTTATTTCTGCGTCGGTAAGCACACGTGTTTCTCCCGACATGCTTCCTGAACTGGCTGTTGTAAAACCAGTAATTCCTATAACAACAACAGAACTTTTGGTATCCGAGCCATCTTCAGCTCCGTGAAAGTGCATATTTGTGGTTGTTGCAACAGTTGAACCAAGCTGCCATGTAAAACTATAAGTGATTGTTTTTGTATCAGGGTTAAATACAACATCCCCCATGCCTGTACCCGTGCTGGTGTTGGCAGGAACTTCCTGAGCACCGGAAAACATAACATGGGCTTTCTTTTTAAGGTCAACAGGGTCTTTATCTTTGTTCTTTTTACAGGCTGAGAAAGAGACGAATAAAATAACAGCTACAGCGATTGCTTTAGAAATCCGGGCAAATGATTTTGTTTTCATAATAGATAAGTTTATTTACTTATCTATACGTTAGTAATTGCTAAAAGGTTGCCTGTTGTGTTTTATTTAAAAAACCTCAGGCCATATTTAAGCATCACATAAACCGGAAAAGTTAATGCTATCCAGGACAACACATGCCAGACCCCAATGCCCATTATCGCCAATAACAAGCCTAAAATGGTAACTACTGCCAGCAAAATGGGAATGCCCCATACTTTAAAAAGGAATTTGTTATTTTTCTGCATCCTCTTGAACGGTTGATAAGGTTAGTGATCCGGAGGATGCTGCCATAAGTCTTTTTAACTGAGCTGATCTCGCCTTGCGTCTGGCGAGCCAGAGGTAGATCCCGGAAATCAATACAATAATGGTCGCGATATCAAAGATTGCCCATATCACCTTCATTGGCATCCCCCCATAATCTCCAAAATGAAAAGGCTGAGAGATAAAGATTGTTTTAAGGTACCACGGAAGATCTCTCATATCTGTCAGCTCACCCGTTTTGGCATCTATCAATGCAGGCTTAATGATTCTGGAAGTCAACGGAGTAGTTCCGATCATATATACTGCATAGTGGTATTTACTGGAATAAAGTGTACCTGGATATGCCACAAAAGATACATCCATACCGGGAGCAGCTGCTTTAGCTGTCTTAACAGCGGCATCCAGCGAGCTTAAGGTTCCAGTAACTTTAGGTTTGTCTTTGTATCCAGCGATCATTTCAGCCAGCTGCCCGGCCTTCCAGTTGTCCAGCGCAGGGTCCACTAAGGTATTTATAACTCCCGTTAGGCCTACCACAGATGCCCAGGCCAGTGTTACGATTCCAAGCAGGTTATGTAAATCCAGCCATTTTAATCTTAATGACTTTTCTGTCCTGACCATCCCAAAATCAAAACGTTTCATGATAGGCCCATATAACACAACACCAGAAATAATGGCTACAATAAAAAGCAAACCCATAAAACCCAGAAAGAGCTTACCAGGTAAGCCTGCCAGCATCTCCACATGCAGGTAATACATCACCAGCATAAAATCCATTTCATTGGGCGGCGTATCTAATACTTTGGCAGTATACTCATTCATGTTTAAATAATGATCTGCTTCAATAGGCGCTTCACTGGAATCTGCTACCACAACAAACATTTGTCCGGGATGGTGGTCTGTATCCCAGGACACATACTTAACAGCCTTTACAGGTACATTTTTTAAGGCCTCATCGAGCACTGTATCCTTTGAAGGCAATGGAGTTCCGGGAGCAATAGCGGCAACTTCCTGTTCCTTGCCCAGCATGTGGTCAATTTCCTCATAAAATATAAGCGGTAAACCGGTCAGGCAAAGCATCAGCAAAAACACTGTGCAGATCAGGCTGGTCCACTTATGAATATCAAACCATTTTTTAACCGTTTTAGCGTTCATAAGCTGTATTAAAAATCATTGAATGAATTAAGGAGTCATTTTTCACTAAAACTTAAAGGCGATACTTCCGGCAAAACTTCTTTGTCTTTGCGGATTAATAGACCAGTAGCCTATATAATACTGCTCGTTCGTGATGTTGCTGGCATTAAAAGCTACCCTAAATTTGCTGCAGTTATAAGACACCGTTCCGTTTAACAAAGTATAGCTTGGCAGTTCAAAAACACCGGTAACACTATTGTCAATCACCACGTATTTTCCGGCGTAGTTTCCGCCTAAGCCCAGCCCAAAGTTTTTAAAGGTACCATGTTCAAATTTATAGTTAGCCCATAAATTTACCTGGTCAGCAGGTCCCTGACCTCCCGGTGCCCTGCCTGGTTCATTATAAAAATCTACGTTAGATCCTTTCAGGACTTTTGAAGAATTGTGGCTATATCCTGCAAGAAGAGTTAGTCCGCTTACCAAATTAGCATTAACATCTATCTCAAAACCCCTGCTCTTTACTTTTCCACCTTGTATTTGATTGTTGGGATTTACAGGATCGGTATACACCCGGTCACTTATTTTGATGTTGTAATAAGACAAGGTCGCACTCAGTCTGTCAGACAGCAAATTGGTTTTTATACCAAACTCAAGCTGGTTGGCATGCTCTGGCTTGAACGATTGTATTTCGCCGGTTGGATTGCCATCCATATCGTAAACACTGCCGGGAGCAACATTAACAAAGGCATTCATGTAATTGGCAAAAAAAGATATTTTGTCAAGTATAGGCTGATATACCAGACCTAATTTTTGCGAAAGGGCAAACTGATTGAAATTATCTTCATCATCTTCTTTGTCTCCAGGAGATACGAAATAATCTGTCCTTAAACTCAACATAGCCGAAAAGCCCGACGTAATATTAACCACATCAGAAACATATGCACTATATGAGCTGTTTGAAATATCAGTATCAAAATCCGGATCATGCGTCAGTAAACCATCTACATAAGATTTTGTAAGCTGAGGTACAGCAACATACTCAACCGGATCAGGACCCGGTGTAGTAAAATCAACAGAGTTGCCCTGAGGGGTTACATACCTGGCTGTTGCATAGTTAGTACCCTTATTGATCACATTGCGGTTAAAATAATCCAAACCAACTAACAAGCGGTTTCTTATGCCGGCAATCTTAAAGTCGCCGTTAAAATTTTGCTGTACATCAATCGTCCTGGTATTGTTGTTTTCCCTGGTAATGTCCTGAGGAAAGAAATTATCAGGGGTACTGTCGTCAAAAATATAAGTATAATAGCCATCAGATTTTACCCATCCCGCTGACACTACGGTTTGGGAATTCCACTGGTCCGACAACTTATAATTCATTTGCGCCTGAATATTAGACCTCGGGTTGTTCATCGTCAGGCTGTTGCTCGTGAACGATTCTTTTACATTAAGGTTTAGATCTTCAACTGTTGTAAAAGGAAGCGCGGTAGCACGGTCCGAATGAAAGAAAACAGGCGGTACTGCTCTCTTCTCATGGTATATTTCAGCCATCAAATCAAACTTCAGTTTGTAATTTACTTCGTAAACCAATGCTGGAGATACAAAGTAAGATTTCTTAAAACCTGCATTCTGAAAACTATTCTCCTTATGGTAGGATGCATTTAAACGCAGTGCAATCTTTTCGGTCTTGCTAAGTGGAGTATTCACATCAACGGTTACCCTGTGCAACCCAAAGCTTCCTATATTATAAGCAACTTCTCCCCCGGTTGTATAATATGGCTTTTTAGTAATGGTATTGATCACACCTCCGTATCCATAAAAACTGGCACCAAACAAAGTTGCCGACGGGCCTTTGATCACCTGAATTTCTTCAACGTTGGCGACATCCATATTTCCACTCGTCAGTCCTGGAAGCCCATTGATTAGATTGGGCTGCGCATCAAATCCCCGCAATGCAAAATAAGAACCACCATCGCCACCACGTCCGGTAGACTCCCATGTTCTGTTGATACCAGGAACATTTCTCATGGCATCATCATAGCTTGTGATCACCTGTTGCTTTAAGACTTCTGTTGGCACAACATTATACACCTGTGGGTTCTCCAGATTTTTTAATGGCATTTTTGCTACCGCAGCCGTTACCTTATTTGCGTTTCTTGAAGATATGATCACTTCCTCTAACTGATCTGCATTTTCATTTAGTATAAAATCAGCAGCCGTAGTTGCGCCAGCATTTACTTTAACAGTTTGTTCCTGTTTTACCAAACCAATAAAGGTGGCAATTAAGCCATACGTACCCGGTTTAATCCCCTTTAACTGATATTTTCCTTTTTTATCGGTTAAAGCAGTTTTTCCGATTCCTTTGATATTTATAGTTACAAGTTCCGCGGGTTTTCCATCAGAGGTTTTTACGGAACCGCTAATAATACCGGTCTGCGCGTAAGACAGACTCACAGAAAAGAAGAGTAAAACAAGGCAATTGGTAATGCTTTTTATCATGGTTTAAATTGTTTGATCGATGCAAACCTACTATTTAAAAAGATTCTAAACAATATTATTTAAAATTAATCTAATTAATAACAAAAAAATATAGCAGACAGGCTACACTTGTTCGGCCCGGAATTTGATAGTTGATAACAAGGTCGTTAGCTTTAATTAAGCGGAAAGGAACAAAATGTATAACAGGAGCTTAAATATCAAATCAGATAACAAAAAAGTAATAGATTTTAACATTGTGCAGGCAGAACAGAAAGCACGTGAAAGGGAACTTTCTAGATCTTCAGCAGCGCAAAACGATGTTGCCCGCAATATGAAAAACAAAAAGCTTGCTTTGGAAACCATAGCCGAAATTACCGGTCTTTCTATAGCAGAAATTGAAGCGCTATAATGTTAACAAGGGCTAGACAACTTTCCACCTCGTTATTAGCTCGTCAATGCCTCAGTCGTACCTTGTTCGCAAAAAGTACCCGTTTTGCGAACAAGGTACGCGCAAGGTATGAGCAAAGTACGACCAAGGTGGATAATTGTCTAGCCCAATGGCAAAGTAAACCAGAAAGTGCTACCTTTTCCTTCAACACTTTCTACGCCAATCTCACCGTCATGTTTTGAAATAATTTCTGCACTGATGTAAAGACCCAAACCCAGACCAGTCTGATCAGAATGGCCTACACGAAAATAACGATCAAACAGAAAAGGGATCTTATCTGCCGGAATTCCTGGGCCTTTATCGGACACAGATAATTTCGCCACATTCTTGATCTTCTCGACATGAATTGCAATTACCTTAGATTCAGGCGCATATTTGGTGGCATTGGTAACAATATTGCTGATCACCTGCTCAATGCGTTTGGCATCACAGATGACCTCAAGATGTTTGTCACCGGTAATCACAATATCATATGAGTTCTTAGTCAAACTGGTTTCACAACAATCCTCAACTAGCTTACTCAAATTAACAACAGTCCTTTTTAAGGGTAGGCCGCCTTCATTTAACTGATCAGGATTTAATAAATCAGTGATCAGCCCACTTACCTTATCTGCACTTCTGCCAGCTACATCAATTAGATTTTGCATCCGTTCTGAAGAATCATGTTTCATTCGGTGCAACAGCTGCATGGATGCCTTTAAGGAGGCTACTGGTGTTTTAAGCTCATGAGTAGCAATATTGATCATGTCGTCTTTTTTTTGCTGCAGCAATTTAAGCTCATGGATATCTGTGGCGGTGCCTATCCAGAACAAAACCTCTTCAACTTCGTCCTTGATGGGCTGCATATGGATCAGGTACCAACGGTAATCTCCCTTTGCAGCCCTTATACGGAGCTCATAACTCCCATTGTCTCTGCTTTTAATGATAGTTTTAAACTGTTCAATATGATATTTTAAATCATCAGGATGCACCACTTCGGACATGTTTCCGTCCTTTTTTTTACCCACATCAATACCTGTATAGGAATGCCACTGTTCATTGTAAAAGTTAACTTCACCGTCAACCGTATTTGTCCAGGCAATTTGAGGAATTGCATTCAACAGCCCCCGAAAATGTCTTTCGTTCTCTTCAAACTCCAAACTCAGCAGCACAATATCTGTTACTTCATAAACGAAGATCATCAGGCCGTCTATCCTTTCATGCGAATCATAGCGGGCCTGGCAAATGAAATTAAAGTACCGGTCTTCTGACCTTAAAGTTGTTTCGTTAATCAGGGGGATCAACCATTCATTGCCCTGGAATGTTTTGCCATTTTGGTAAACCTTTTTTAAAATGTTCCATATTTCCAGTTCTCTAATTTCAGGAAAAGCAGATAAAAAGGTCTTACTTAAAAGATCGCGTTTAGGGAAAAGCTTAAAAAAAGACGGGTTAACAAACTCCAATACAAAATCGGGCCCGTCCAAAATACAGATACCAGCAGAAGCCTGCATTAAAAATCTCCTGAGCCGGTCGCGCTGATGTTCCGGTATCTCATTCAGTTCTTCCTGGGTCTGTACCAGCTCATCATTAACGGCTTCGAGTTCTTCAGCAACGGCTTCCCGTTCCTGGCTACCCTGTTCAATCTGTTCACCTGTACTGGCCAGTTCTTCTCCTAACGCTGTTTCCATCACAGGTACAATATCCTGAAGTTCCTGCTCCGGATCACTTCCCGATATACCGTGCCAAATGATCAGCAAACAATCAACCATCCTGGCCGGCCCTGAGATAGGCACAATTTCTATCTGCCAGAGCTTTCCTTTATCTGAACCATCCAGGTTCGCGTATTCTTTAAAATTTAAAACGGGGACTTTGATGGTTTCCTGGTTGCTTTGCGCCAGTGATAAGCTGTTCAGCAGTATACTAAGGTCATTGGATTCTTTTTCAAATACCGGCTTAAACACCTCAGTAACTGCCCTGCCAACCATATTATGGCCGGCTGTCCGGCTAATCATCTGGTGTTTATGGTTACGGGTTATGATGGTGAAATCAGGGCCATCAGCTTTAACCAACACCATTGGAATCGTCGCATAGTTAAATACGGACTGGAACAATTGTTCATTAGAACCTATCATTAGGCAGGAAAATTAATAATCCAGCAAAGATAAGCTAACTATTCTGTAAACTACAGCGGCAGGCTAAAAAAGAAAGAGGATCCAATACCTATTTCACTTTCTACCCAAATCCGGCCTTTATGCAGCTTAATAATCTCTGCACATAGATACAATCCGATCCCAAAGCCGGATATTGTTGTGGTATGTTTGGTTTCCACCCGGTAAAAGCGATCAAAAACTTTACTGATTTCATGTTGCTTGATACCCATGCCCTGGTCTTTAACTTCAATCACGACTTCGGCCTTAGTAAGCTTACAGATAATTGATACTACCTTACCCAAAGGAGAATATTTAACAGCATTGCTCAAGAGGTTAACCAATACCTGGGCAATTTTTTCCCTGTCGGCCAGAATTTCAACAGCTTCACAAAAATCTACAGTAATTTCATGCTGATTATATATCAAACCCGCTTCTTCGGCTACCTCTGCTACAAGCTGGCCCATATGTGTAGGTTGAAGGTTCAGCACCAGCTTTGCAGATTCCAACCTGGCCACATCGAGAAAACCTTTAATCAAAGAATGCATTTTTTCTACCTGCCCAAGTGATTTTTCAGAAATGGTACTGAAAAAAGCATGCGCTGCAGTATCATCGCACTTGCCCTTCATCAACTGCAGGTAGCCCTTCAAACTCGTTAACGGGGTTTTCAACTCATGGCTAACAATAGCAATAAAATCATTCTTGCGAATCTCCTCCAGTTTATGGGCAGTAATGTCTAATATGGTTCCTGAAAAATGTGCTGTCGATCCAGGCTCAGCCGGATACAATTTTCCTGTTGCCCTTAGCCAGCGGAGTTGTCCGTCTTTATAACTTTGAATGGGGTATTCCAGCTCAAATCTACTGCCCTTTGCAATGGCCTCTTCTATTGCCTTAGCTACGCTTTCGCGATAGTCGTCGGTAATCAGGTTTAATGCATCATTATAGGTCATCACTTCATCAGTCTGGAAACCGAACAACTCTTTCATTCGTTCAGAAGCTATAAATTCCATATTTTCGGTGTTGACGTACCATGTACCCAGTTCGGCCGACTGCACTGCCTGCTTTAATTGTTCCTGCGCCCATTCCACTTGTTTTCGGGCCTGCACCCAGGGGGTAACGTCGCTGAGAATAACCAGCAACCCAGTTACGCGCCCCTTTTCGTCCTTAAGCGGATGATATAAAGAATGTACATAGGCCTCCCTAAGCCCTCCGTTGTGGTATAAATTTATTTTTAGTTCATTATTTACGCGCGGAATACCAGTGTCGTAAACTTCATGGAGCCATCCAATCATCGGCTGCCCCTGAAGTTCTGGTCTTGCCAGTTCATGCGGTTTACCAATCACCTCCTCCCTGCTCCGTCCCCAGATCTTTAAAATATTCTCATTTGCCAGGTCAATCACCAATTCTTTCCCTTTAAGGAAACACATACCCACAGGCGATTGATCAAACAGACCACGAAACCTGGTCTGATTATCCTTTAAGCGTTCAAAGAGCTGCTTTAAATCTTCCTGGGTTTCAAAAAGTTCATCGTTGGTAGCCACAAGCTCTTCATTTGCCGCCAAAAATTCTTCATTCAGTGTTTCCAGTTCCTCCTGCCGTTGCTGCAGCATCTTTTTTCCTTCAGTGAGTTCTGTTACCTCATTTACACTGGCCAGTATGGCCTCTACCTTCCCTTCAAGATCAAAAAGCGGATCGTACGAGAAATCGACATAGATCTCTTTAGCTGTTCCATCAGGCAAAGCGATCGTAGCCTTAGCTGCCGGACTCGCCACCCGCTCGCCGGTATCAAAGATATTCCGGAGCAAAGCCGGAAAGGGCTGGTCTGCAAGCTCTGGAAATACATCTGTCAGGTTTTTATCAACAACCGCTTCTTCAGTACGGCCCCAGATTTCCAGCATCTGCTGGTTGGCAATCTCGATGCGCATTTCCTTCCCTTTAAGGATAGTGAGGCCAATTGGGGTAGTCATCACCATCCGCTTAAGCTGATGGGCACTTTCTTCAACTTCCTTACGCGCCCTAACCTGCTCCGTAACTTCAGTAGCTACTACCATGATACTCAGCGTACGGCCAGCCTCATCTTTAATGGGATGGTAAACAAAATTGAAATAACCTTCCTTAAGTACTCCTGAATATTCCAGTACAGCCATTACTTCATTTCCGTAAAAAGCTTTCCCAGTAACAAATATATCGTCAAGTATGCCCAAAAAAGCCTGGCCTTCAAGTTCCGGCAAAGCCTCATGTAAAGCTTTACCGATAACAGCATGGTTTTTTCCCCATATTTCCAGCATCCTTTTATTGGCTGAGTCGATCAGCAGGTCTCTGCCTTCCAGTACGCCAATGGCCACAGGTGCATCCTCTACAATAAATCTGGCCTTTTGCTCACTGTGTTGCAACTCAAGGGTACGCTGCTGTACCCGAAGTTCCAGCTCAGCATTTAACAATTTTAAGCGTTCCTGGGTGTTCAGCAATTCCTCGTTAATCGCAGTCAATTCTTCATTTGCCGCTGCAAGTTCCTCATTGGAAGTCGCAAGCTCTTCATTAAGCTCCTGATTATTATCCAGGAGATCATCACGTTCTTCCTTTGAGGCTGTTAATGCCTGTTCCTGCGATATACGGGCTGTTACCTCATGTAAAGTGCACATCAGGTATGCTGTAGCAGCACCTGAAACATCCGTTATCGGATGGATTTCCAGTTCCAGCCAGGTATGCTTATCTGTATGGGTATCCAAAACGGGATGCAGTACCAATACCTCGGCCTTTTCCATAACTTGCAGATACACTTCTTCGAGGTTCAATTCGGGATAAAGTTCAGCTATGTTCTTCTGGTTTTGCCATGCAGCATTACTGCTAACCACTATAAAATCTGGAAGTTCAGCTTTAAGAATTAGTCTTGCTTCAGCAAGCTGGTTAAATAGGATCTGGAAAAGTGGGTCTTTTGAATGGTGCATTGAGGTAAAAGTCGTGATTTCTGATTCAGGAAAAAAACAATTTATTTTTTTTAACACAATTGTAAATGCAGCTGCATGGTCGCAAACAATCAAGACCAGTCAACAAATCAGTATAAAATGTGTTATCCTATCAATGGCATCACCTACAACAGCAAACTGGCGTTTCAAATTACACGAAACCATTTATGAATCCAACACACCAGCAGGCAAAGCCTTTGATGTGGCGCTCCTCTTTGCAATATTTGCTAGCATTGTTGTAGTCATGCTGGACAGCGTACAAAGCATTCACAACCAATACGGAAAACTTTTCAGTACGATAGAATGGATTTTCACCGGACTTTTTACCGTAGAGTATATCCTCAGACTCATCAGCATCAAAAAGCCTGTTAAATATGTATTTAGTTTGCTGGGCATTATAGACCTCATCGCATTGATCCCAACCTATTTGAGTTTTTTCTTCATCGGCGCACAATCCTTGCTGGTATTTAGGGCATTAAGGTTGCTGAGGGTTTTCCGGATCTTTAAACTTGGCCAGTTTATTACCGAAATGAATTTCTTAAAACTGGCCCTTAAAGGGAGTATCAGAAAGATCAGCATATTTCTGCTTACCGTACTTACGCTTACCGTTATTTTGGGCTCTGTCATGTATCTGGTAGAAAAACGGGAAAACGGATTTTCCAACATTCCGGAAAGCATTTATTGGGCAATAGTAACCATCACTACAGTAGGCTATGGGGACATTTCACCCATCACCCCGATAGGTAAATTTGTAGCTTCTGTAGTAATGCTGATTGGCTACGCCATTATTGCTGTACCTACCGGCATTATCACGCACGATCTGGCCTTAGCCGCCCGGCAAAAAAAAGAATTACCGGAATCATGCCCTGGTTGTGGCAGTGAGGGTCATGACAGTGATGCATTATTTTGTAAATTCTGCGGTTCGTCCCTGTTCAAATGAACCGTAAGTTCTGGAATGAAAAAACTAGAAAAATCGCTTAGTTTCTGTAAAACTGATAGTTTTCTTTAGTAATGATGTCTATTGGCATATGGTAGATTTTCTCAACCGGGCTAGTATGAACAAAATGTGTATAAAGTGCCATTATCCCCCTGTATCCCTGCTCAATCGGTTTTTGACAGATCAAAAAATCAATGGTCTGTTTTTTAAGGTATTCGATATTATCTGTTAAAAAATCGAAACCGATCAGCTTTATATTTTCAATTTTTTCCTGTTCCAGGTACCTTGCAACAGAAGATACGCGTGAGTTGGTCACAAAGATCAGGTTTATCTGATTTGATTTCAATACAGTCGACAAGCTGGTCTTTACCGAATCGTAAGCAGTATCCCTGATATCGACTTTCAGGATCTCGTTGTCTTTATGGTTATCTGAAAAGTATTTCCTGAAACCTTCTTCTTTTCTAAGCAAATGGTGATGGTTGTCTATCTCTTTTGAAATATTAACTACCAGTACTTTATCCTTATCTTTTAATAAATATCCGGAAATGTGCGCAGTGAGGTATCCGCTATGGTACAGATCAGGTCCTATATAGCATAAGCTGTTCTTATCAGGAATATCCGAATTGATGAATACACAAGGCATATTCCTTTTGCCGCATTCATCTACAAACTTACTGGACTCTTCTATAAACATCGGCGCCAGCAATACTCCATTAAAATTCCCCTTAAGTACCAGCTCTGATTGTTTTTCAAAAGATTTTTTATCATTCTGATCAAAAAGAAAAGTCTCTATCTGGATCCCATAAGAAGATATTTCCGACTCAGCCTGCAAAACACCACTTAATGGCGCATTCCAATAATCCGTTTCTTTAGATACAGAAGGAATAATTACTGCAAAACGCAGGATCTGTTTGGAAGCCAACCTCCGGGCAAGGATATTTGGTTTATAGTTTAATTCCTCTATAATTGCGTCAATCTTTTCCTTTGTTTTGGCAGAAACCCCTGTTCTGTTGTGCAAAACCCTATCAACTGTGGCTATGGAAACGTTTGCCTTTCTTGCGATCTCACGTACGCCAACCAATGCTTTCTCTTCAGTTCTTTTCATTCTTATTTCAGGTAATCTAATGGCTATAAATTTGCACTTATTTTATCAAATAAAATAAATACAGCAATAAAAAAACAAAATTATTTTTTAATTAAGGAACCTTACAATTATTTAATTTAGCCCTTAAAGAAAAATACTGCTTTGCGCATCAGTAAACATCAGGGCATTTTGGTGCTTTCTGAGAATGGTTGAAGGATATCTTTCTGTAATTTCCTGGATAAGCGTATGATGTACAGCCTGGGCCTTTTTTTCGCCTGGAACCATGCAAAATAAATATTTTCCGGAAAACAAAGTAGGTATGGTTAGGGTGATGGCAAATTCCGGAACTTTACTGATGGTAGTAAAACAACCATCATTTACCTGCTGCTGCCTGCAGGCTTCATCCAGATCAACCACTTTCACCAGTTTTTTATCATTAAAATCGGCTACATGCGGATCGTTAAAAGCCAGGTGCGTATTTTCACCTATCCCCATGCAAACAATATGTGGTGGAAACTCCTTTAACAGGTTTTCATAACGTTCGCATTCCTGATCCACATCATCAGCATTGCCATTGATATAATTTACAGAACGAAAATTAACTTTATCAAACAGGCCGGATTTTAGAAAATTGCCGAAACCTTGTGGTGCATCGACATCAAGTCCGATATACTCATCCATGTGGAAAGCATTAATGCGCGACCAGTCAATATCTTTGTCAATTAAAGCCGACAGAAATTCATTTTGCGAAGGAGCCGCTGCAAAAATAATGTTGATATAAGGTTCATTCCCATTGAGCATATTCCTAATTTGTTGGTAAGCCGCTTCTGCAGCCCTTAAGCCAAGCAATTTTCTATCTCCCAGTACCTGGACTTTCAATTTATCTTTTTGAATCTCTTTAATCATCGCTATGCTGTTGTTTCCAGTGATCTTTGCTTTAAGATACTGGCTGAATTGTAAATAATTTCTCCTTTTATAATGGTCATGGCGATATTGATACCAGCATCAAAGATTACCAGATCAGCATCTTTCCCAACCACTAACGATCCCTTTTTATCGGCAACCCCCAAAATTCTGGCAGGTGTGGCAGTGATCATCTGTATGGCCTCCTGCAAAGGCACCTCGGCATCTTTAACCATGGTCCTAACCAGGCGGTCAGCCGTAGCTACGCTCCCTGCAAAGGCACTGCGATCCATTAGCTTGGCCACACCATCTTCTACAATGACCTCTAAACCATCTTTAATGTTCCCTAAAATACTTTTTCCCGGAGGCATGCCTGTTGCTCTCATTGCGTCTGTAATCAACGCAGTTCTGGATGCACCTTTGATTTTATACACCAGCTTCAATAGAGGTGCTGGTAAATGTATGCCATCAGCAATAATTTCTACATCCATTTCATCAATGAGGTAACCCGCTTCAATCGCTCCTGCATACCTGAAGGCATTTCTCCGGCTTACACCCGACATGGCCGAATAAAAATGAGTAGCCAGTGTATATCCGCTTTCAAAGGCTTCTAACACTTCTTCATAGATTGCGTCGGTATGTGCAATAGCAGGAATGATACCCAGGGATTTCAAGTGCCGGCCAAATTCACAGGCTCCTTTAAGTTCCGGTGCAGCACTCCAGCGACGGATGGAATGTGCGTGAAACAATACCTTTTTATACTCTGCAGGATCTGGATTGCGCATATACCTTGGATCCTGTGCACCGCTTTGTTTTTTGGAAAAATAAGGTCCTTCCAGGTGCATTCCTAAAAATTGGGAACCAGATTTATTTTTTATTTTTGCGATTTCATAGTGCGCCAGTGTTTCCAGTAAGCCACTCAGTTCGCTGGTTAATGTAGTTGGGCACATTGCTGTAGTACCATATTTCACATGAGTTTCGGCAATTTTGAGGAAAGAGTTCACATCTCCATCCATAAAATCATAGCCACCACCCCCATGTATGTGCATGTCAATAAAGCCAGGTGCGATATATTTTCCGTCTGCATTGATCTCTATAGCGCCGGGAACGTCTACGTTGCCAGCTACAACCGTACTGATCACACCATTGGTAACTACTACCGTTCCATTTTTAATGATGCGGTAAGGGGTTATAATACTGCCATTATATATTTTTAGTTTCTTATCACTCATAGTCTGATTAGCGCTAATGCAGGATTTTTTGCAAAGATATTGATTATTATTCTTTTTGGGTACGTACCCGAATAAATATATTATCGGAGTATTGTAAGATTTAACTGGGTTTGCTAATTCTTTAACGCGAATTCCAGCGCTTTCGTAGTGGTATAATACTTACTCAGCAAGGCAGCTTTTTCCCAATCGGGCAACTTTCTTTCTTTTAAGTAGCCGAAATACTTCTTGGCAACTTCGGCAAAATGAGCTTCATGGCCAACATTATACTTTACAGGAATAATGACCTCCCAGCCCGCTTTATAAGCCTTTAACTCCAGTCCAGGATACGTTTTAGTCAGTTTTTCCATGGTTTGTTTCACCACTGTTTCATAACTTTTATCCCAACCCGTCTGAGGTTCTATGTACAGGGTAGGTTTGTATTGCTGTGCTGCGCCCTGCTTGATAATCAGGCTGGCCTTGGTGCCATGCATTACGGAATAATGCGTATCTCCGGTGCCTTCAGGGGCCTCGAAATTCCAGATCACAGAAACTTTTGCATGTACGCCTTTGAGGGTATAATTCATTTCCCCGTTGGAGTAAACATTCAGGATACTGTCTTTCACATCTTTTTGCAGAAAAGCAGGATAACTGTCAGCACCTGTACTTTTCTTGAATTGTGAAGGACTTATCAATGTGGCCCAACGCTTTGCCGAAAGCATATTTACATCCTTTTTATAATCAATGTGCTGGTCAGCAAAACACTCCCACTGGATCATGTCTACCAGATGCGTAGTTACATCAACCAGTCCGTTTCCTTCCTGCTCAACGTCAAAATACCATTGGGGCCGGATCAACGGGGCGCCCGAAACATATTTGAAGAAATGGTGTACACTTTCTTTTGTAATGGCCGGTTTTTCGGCTGTACCTTTTTCGAGCGTGCCAAATACCTCTTGCTGCAAAGAAAGTTCCTTTTGCAGCATATTTGTAATTTCATAACGCTCGGTCATGATATCGTACAGCAGTACGTTACTTTTTTCTGCAGATTCAAATGCTTTTTCCAGTTGTTCAAAGCCTTTGGCGTCAATTGCCATAGGTTTATCCGACAGTACATTGATCCCGGCAGCTACAGATTTTTGAATGTAATCTGTTTTCTTCTGATTGTTACCGGCTAATATCACCACATTTCCCTTCTTTTCATCCAGCATCTTTTGCAGATAGTCTTCTCCTTTATAGACTACCTCCTGCCACGCAGTGGGATCATCTGCCCTGCTGTTGTATTTCTCGATCAGCTTTAAATGAGCTTCCAGTTCTGGTCCTTCGGGCGCATATACGTGTACAACCGGGCTAATCTCATTATACATGGATTTTTGTATCAGGGCAGCATGAAAGTGCCCCGGATCAAGTGTTAATAAACTGATCTTTGCTTCTTCTGACTTAGGTGCTTTATTTTGGCAGCCCACACCCGTTACAAAAAGTAGGCACATAGCCACCAGTGCCTTATTTTGTTTACGATTAATTTTAAAATGATTATCCGAAAATATAGACATAATGTGATTTTTAAGAGGTTTTAAAAGACCAGCTTCTAAGCTTGTGGCCATAAATTGCATAAAATATAAGGTACAGGTAACAAGGAAATAAAACCCAGTACGCTGCTCTCAAGTTAAACAAATCTGCAAAATATCCATAAAAAAGAGGCATAATTGCGTTTCCACATAAGCCCATGATCATTAACGAGGCACCAACCTTAGTAAAACGGCCCAGGCCATCAAGCGCCAATGGCCACATACCCGCCCATACCAATGAGTTGGCGAAGCCGAGCAATACCACGAACCAGATGGATATATCAGTTTCATGCCCTAAGAAAGTAACCTGCCCTTTGGCATAAATGATCAGCAGCGTAAAAATACCACCCAGGATGGTACATATCCTCAATGCATTGGCCTGGCTGATAAATCTTGGAATCGTAGCGATCCCTAATAAATAGCCGCAAATGGTTACAAACAAAGTATAGGAAGGAAATACTTTGGCTTCAAGCAACTGTATGTCCATCGATCCTGCATAGCCGATAATGGTATCAATAGCAATAACCTGTGTACCTACGTGTAAAAATATACCAAATGCCCCAAGAATTAAATGCGGGAACTGGAAAATGCTGGTCTTACCGGAATTGGCCAATGCGACATCTTCACTTTCCTGTTCTGTATTGATCTCGGGAAGTGGAGAAAAGCGGACAAACAAGCCCAGGCATAGCAATACTACACCAACGCAGGAATAGGGAACAATTACCCTCCGGATGAGTTCATCCAGGGCAGCACTTTTTGCAGCAGCGTCCATTAGTGGCAATTGTTTAAACAGGTCACCGTCTGTTGCCCTTAATATGACTGCAGCAAATAACAATGGTGCCAGTATACCGGCACCTTTATTACAAATACCCATAATACTGATGCGCTGGGCTGCACTTTCTTTTGGGCCGAGTACAGTAATGTATGGATTTGCAGCGGTTTGCAAAATAGCGAGACCAGATCCCAGCGTGAACAAACCCAGCAGGAATATTTCATAAGTACGCGTAAAAGCAGCCGGTACAAAAATAAATGCACCCACTGCCATGGTCCAGAAACCGATCATCATCCCCTTTTTAAAGCCTACTGATTTTAAGAGATAGGACGAAGGCACCGACATGACAAAGTAGGATATGTAAAACGCAAAGGCAACCAGATAGGATTGAAAGTTATTGAGCTCACAGGCGATTTTAAAATATGGGATCAATATGGCATTTACCCAACTTACAAAACCAAAAATAAAGAACAATAACCCGATGATAAAAATGGAGATAACGGTGTCCCACTTGCTCAGTGAGCTGACATCAACAGATGCTAAGTTTGTTTTCTTCATAAATTATATAGTTGGTTCCCAGCCTTTTTGATAAGTTCTCTTCCAGAATTTCATCGCTGCCGCATTGTTTAAAATATGACCGTTTTTTGGATCAATATCGAGTGTGCTTCCTGCACGCTGGGCAATATTACCCAACTGTACCAATAAAGTACTCTGGTGACCGCTCAAAATGTCTGATCTTAATGCCGTTCCTTTTTTAATGGCGTCAAAAAAATTATTGATGTGTAGGGCATCCAGACTTTGCGAAGGATTGGTTAAACTTCCAGCAACAATATTTACATCGTTTTTAACCTCTTTAACCAGTTTATTGTTCAGATCATAAATGGTATAGCCATTTCCGGCGCCAATTTGTAAAGACCCGTTTTCTCCGTAAAAGATTACGCCCACACTTGCTCCTTCTATATTCCTGCCATTACAGCTTCTACCCTCCCAGGTAATGGTACCTTTATTGCCAAATTCAAGGGTCATTACCTGCGTATCCGGCGTTTGCCAGTCATCCTGGTACCTGTAACGACCACCGGCAGAAGTAACTTTTGTTGGATAATCAACACCCAATCCCCACCTGGCCAGATCTACCATATGTGTTCCATTATTTAAGGCTTCTCCCGTACCCCAGTTCCAAAACCAGTGCCAGTTGTAATGCAGGAAGTTATCTTTATAGGCCACTCGTGGAGCAGGGCCCTGCCAAAGGTCGAAATTTAACCAGGCCGGCACTGCAGTTTCTTTACCGATCCCGATAGAAGGACGGTTATTAGTATACCAGGTTTTGGCAAAATATGGACGTCCGATGATCCCTCCATGCAGTTCTTTTATGGCGGCGACAATATTTGGATAAGAACGTCTCTGGTTACCCATCTGGATTATATTTTTGTATTTAGCGGCAGCAGCCAGAAGGATTTCCCCTTCATTGGGATTATGACTGCAGGGTTTTTCCAGGTACACGTGTTTACCCGCTTTTGAAGCCAGTATTGCTGCCGGGGCATGCCAATGATCGGGGGCAGCTACCACCAGAACATCCACCTCTTTTTGTTCCAGCGCTTTCCTGAAATCTGGTTCAGCTTTCGGCCTTTTGTGTTGGTTCTTTTCAACAATACCAATGCATTTATCGGCGGCACGGCTATCCACATCACATACATAACTGATTTCACAATTGCTTTGCTGGGAGAAATTATCGGCAAGTGCTAAACCACGGGCATTTACGCCCATCATCGCAACTTTTATCCTGTCGTTAGCGCCCAATATATTGGCATAGCTTTTTGCACTAAACCCTGGAAGTATACCTCCAAGCGATATTGCAGTTACCCCTGTCACAGCATTTTTTATGAAATGTCTGCGGGTATTTCCGTCTGGTTTATTCATATTTTATGTTATTTGGCCTTAGTCAGCAGCTTTTCCATACTTACAGGTACACCACCTTTTGCTTTACTTTCATCTGCGGCTTCCATAAAGGCAGCAATCTCTAAAGTTTCTTCTGGTCTCACTGGTGATTGTCCGGATTCGAAAAATTTAACAATTTCTTCCAGCAAAGGGTTGTATCCCGTAAAGCTACCCAGGGCCACAGTCGCTTTTTCACCAAATACCCTACCCCCATAACCGCTCGCACCTTTACGGGTTCCTCTGAAACTGCCTATCCTGCCGTCTTCCCAAACACCAACAACCACATCCGTATCTGGGGTATGTATCCTGGTTACAGTTTTACAACCTGTTCCCATAAGGGCAAACAGCATTTCGATACCATGTATACCGTACCAGAAAAAATCCGGATGTGTCTTTTCTAATTTAGATGGGCTATAGGTTTCAGCGCCCAGTACTTTACCTATTTTTCCTGCACTGATCTCTGCTATCCCATCAATATACCTCAACGAAGAGGAAGAAAATACGGGAGTATTGTATTTTTTGGCCAGTGCAAATATGGCAGCGGCATCTTCCAATGAAGCAGCCATAGGTTTATCAATGAACATTGGCTTACGTGCCTTCAAAACCTGAGTTGCCTGTTCCAGGTGTAAACGGCCATCATTGGTTTCCAGCAGCACTACATCAACTTTCTTTAAAAGATCAGCTATAGAGTTTACGATTTCTACTCCCATTGCTTTAACTTCCGCTGTGTAACCCGGAATGCGTTCTACACTGCTCGCAATATCGTTACTTCCCTTAGGATAAGCTGCCACCACTTTATATCCCCCGTAGGATGCCGGGGCATTAGCTGCATTTAATGTTTTGGTAAAAGCAGTAGCATGAGAAGTATCCAGACCAATGATCCCTACTCTTTTCCCTGTTGCCAGAACAGGTTTCGCGTAAAGGGAACTTATATTTCCGGTAACGCTTAAACCAGCCCCGGCTAATGCTGCCATTCTTATAAAATTTCTTCGGTTGTAATTACTCATAATTATCTATCTATAAATTAAACTTACAATTTTTGTTTTAATACTGAACAGGAGAAGTGTTAAACAGAAAGGTCCGGAGAATTAGCTCCGGACCAATCCAACCTTTCTAACCAAGTTTTTTTCTGGATGTCTTCAGGTGCAGCTACCGAAATACAATCCACATTAAACTTCAATGTACATTAGCATCCTAAAATTTTAGATTCCGAACTAAAATGACAGTAACTCGTGTACGTACCCGAATCTACAAACTATATATGAGATATGCAAATTTATTTTGCAATTATAAAAAAAGCCATGCACTACGATGCGGTATCAGTAAAGCATGGCCACTATCCGGGTTCAAAGCTTCTATTTTTTTGCTGTGCTGTGTGAGAGAATGAATTTAACCATCTTCTTAGCGTCAGCCTGTGTAACTTTAGGATGGGCAGCCATCGGAATCTGGCCCCATGTTCCACTACCGCCTTTAATTACCTTTCCAGATAACAAGGTAAGGTTTGCATCTGTGGGCTTATATTTTTTAGCAATCTCCAGATAAGATGGCCCAACCAATTTACTATCAGGTTTATGACAGGCAAAACAGTCAGATTTCGAGATCAGCAATTTACCGGCCTCTATCTCCTTCGGATCTTGCGATTGGCTTCTAGCTGATCCGGCTGTAAATAAACCGACTACTAAAAAGCTTGAAAAAATTAAGGTACTGTTCATTGTTTGTGTGTTATAATTAGGTTATTGTGTTTTGGCTAAATTATAATATTTCTATTTATCATGTCGTAAATATCTAAATATTTTTATCTCCTGCTGATCTGAAAAATCATTTTATGGATTACCCTTTGTTAAACAATTCGTTATAATGTGCCGAAGGTTCAAAAATGCCCCCGCTTTGTGCATAATAATCGTCATTTAGTTCGAATATCCCGTTCTTAGGTTGTACCCATGAAGCACCAGCTGATGGATGATAATTCAGCATGTTTTTCCAGTTTTTGTAATTCATATCGCCGTTTGTTTCCATTAAACCCATTTCTATACCTGGAAATGGCAATACTCTGGCGGCAAGATTCTTGTTCCAATCTATCAAAACCGGGTTTACTGTAAGATCTGCACATAAACAGGGAATTTGATGCTCAGCGGCAAGTTTGGCTATTTTAACCGACATGCTCAATGTTTTTGCAATACCTTTCAATACCATTGCCTTATAGCCTTGTTCTATTCTTCTGATCGCAGCTGCCTCATCGTGCACACTTTCATCTGCTCCTATCCTTACACCTAAATCCGATACATTTTCCTCGTTCTGTTCAACCAGAGGTTCTTCGTAAAAAAGAATCTGTTCAAACGCACCAATCTTTTTGGCATGGTCCAGGTAACGCATCACTGATTCTTTACGTTCATACCTTGCATTCGCATCCATGGTATAAATCAGTTTACCATCTGCAGTCTGATTGGTTCTGAAGTCTTTAAGTGCGGCATGTACCTGGCTCAGTTTTTCCATATCTTTTTGCAACATTTCCGATTGGCTGCCTGGATGTCCTGTTTTGATTTTAAATACAAAATAGCCAGCAGCAGCGGCGTCTTTTAAGTCCTGCACCGGCATTCCATAAGGCACCTGGTACATAATGGCCACTTTCTTGTTGTGAAACGACAAACCCTTTTTATAAGGTTCAGGGATCATCTCATCAAAGGTCCTGTAACCATTCTCTGCTGCATATAACAACCAGGCGGCATTATCAGCACTAATCAGCGCATTGTACACGAAGTTGATGTTTAGATCTGCACTCCCGGTTAGCCGTTTTGCCTCGGTAACCAGTTCCGGAAATATGGAATCCAGCAGCATTACCGGGTCGGTAAAAGGCGTTTGCTTCATTAATGTTAAAGCTTTATTGACCACCAGAAACATCAGTGCGTTTCCACCCGCTTCCGTATGTCTTGCAAAAAGGTTTGCATCGCCATATAAAACGCTTTGTGTGGCCAGGCCAGTTTTACTTAAACCTGATGAAGCGGTAAGTTTAGCAGCAACCTGCCAAAGTTCAGTTAAGTACCCACCCTTAAAGCCGAAAGGGCGGACAAGTTTTTCACGTTCAAAATCAGCATCTGTATTTATTATCTTAATATTTTTCATGGCCTTTTTTACCGGGTAAGTTCGCTCATTAAAACTGCCACCGGAAAAGGCAGCTATCAGACTTGTGTTTTTAATGAACTGTCTTCTATTGATCATTGGCAAGAAAAGATTTCACAAAATCATCGTCTATAAGGGCCGGATAAGCAGCAGATACTCTTTCTATTTCATCTGCCTGGCCCTCAGACAACTGTTCATTCGGATTCAGGCACCAGGTGCCTTTCAGCAATCCCTGTCTCCTCAGTACTTCGTGAATACCAGGGATGCAACCATGAAAACTATGAGCAGGATCAAAAATGGCCGCATTCATGTCCGTAACTTGCACCCCTTTACTTAACAATGCCGCAGCATTCGCATAACCATTAGCCTTACATCGCTTGATTTCTTCCAGCAGCCGCACTGCAGCCTGAGTCCAGACTGCCCAATGCCCTAATAGCCCTCCAATAAACTCCTTTTCCACAATTTTGCCATTTACCTCAAATTGATAGGTGGTTAATAGATCGGCTACAATGTTATCATCGTTTCCGGTGTACAAAGCGATCTTTTCTCTCCGCGAAGAATGGCACACAGCCCTTACCACATCTAAGGTCTGATAACGGTTAAAAGAAGCTACTTTTATGGCCTCCACATTTTCTATTTCTGCAAACTGCAGCCAGAAATCATAACTAAATACGCGTCCGCCAACGCTCGGCTGCAAGTAGAATCCAAATACAGGTAAAATTGCCGCTACAGCTTTAACACGGTCAAGAATTTCTGTTTCGGTCCAGTCCTGCAAACCTCCCATACTTAGGAGCCCCATCTCATAACCATATTTAAGCGCGGTTTTTGCTTCTTCAACAGCCTGGGCAGTTGGTCCGCAAATTCCAGCCACTTTAATAAATGGCCGGTCTAAAGCCGCTTTTTCTACTTCTTCTGCCGCAAGTTTAAGTACCGTTTCATAAAGATTAATTTTCGGATCTCTGATCTCAAACTGTGTGCTATGTACACCTACTGCAATCCCGCCAGCTCCGGTAGCCATGTAGTACCGCGTCAGTAAGCGCTGTCCTTGTTCGTCTAATCTCCTTTCAGCCGTTAAGGCGAGTGGATGCGCCGGGATCAGGGTACCTGCATCCAGAAAGCGTTTTATTTCAGGTGTTAGTTGCTTTGCCATTAGAATTGTCCTTTCCTTTCCTGAAAGTGGGTAGGTTTATTAGAGATCTTTCCACCACCTTGTAACCAGCTTACTGTCATTTCCAGCATTTCCCTGATGGTTACTCTTGGGTATCCAAATAGTTTATGGGCTTCAGAAGCATTGTTCAGCAGGGCTGTCGGCTGCACTTCATTCTCGAATAAGGGTTGTTTGTTCATCAGTAAGCCAAACTGCTCCGCCAGCCATTTAACCGAAAGGGTCTCAGGGCCGGTTACATTTAAAAGTTTTGCCGGAGTACTGCAATGCAATAAAGAACGAATGGCAATTTCGTTAGCATCTCCCTGCCAGATTACATTTACATTTCCTGTTGTCAGATCTATCGCCCTACCCTCATTTATTGCTTTTGCAATTTCAAGCAATACGCCATAACGGAGATCAATGGCATAATTTAAGCGATAAATCAATACTGGTGTGCTATTTTTTTCTGAAAAATGCTGGAAGATACGCTCCCTTCCCAAACAGGACTGTCCATACTCACCCACCGGAGCTACCGGATGGTCTTCAGACAAACCGCCTGAAGTAACAGCGGTAAAAGGATAAACATTTCCGGTCGAAAACACTACGATATTAGAATTTTTAAAACGTTCGGCAACACGTCCGGGCAAATAAGCATTCATCGCCCAGGTAAAAGCTTCTTTTCCAGTAGTTCCAAATTTGGTACCGGCAAGGTAAATGATGTTAGGCGCATCGGGCAAACCCGCCAGGTCATTTTCATTTAGCAGGTCTGCAGAAATGGTCTCTATACCAGCAGCCTCCAACTCTTCACGTGCCGAAGCATCTGAAAAGCGAGATACTCCAATGATGCGTTTTTTTATACCCGCCTGATCAATTGCCAGTTTGGCTAATTTGGCCATACTTGGCCCCATCTTACCCCCAACGCCTAAAAGCATGATGTCCCCTTCAATCTTGTACATATCAGCAATCAGCCTATCAGACGGCCTCAATAATTCTTGCTCCAGTTGTGCTAATTCATTCATCTCAAATATGTGTTAATACGTTATTTAAAAAACAGTTCTTGTACATTACTCAGTGCCAGAAATATCAAAATCAATAAACCTACCGCCCCGAAAATTTTAGTGGATAAGGAATTCACGTGTTTGCCCATTATTTTTGGATCATTAGAAATCGCATACATGGCAATGCCTATAAAAGGAACCAGGAATATTGTTACACTCTGGGCAAAAACAATCAGTTCCAAAGGAAGTTTTCCAAATTTTATGGCAATGATTGCGCCAAACACCATTACCAAAGCAATGAATATTTTAACAGCTTTTGAATTTAACTGACTGCCCTTTCCAAATGCATCGCCAAGTAAGGCACCTCCCACCGTTGCATTCCCCACCAAAGAGGAAAAGGAAGCCCCAAAAAGGCCGATAAGGAAAAATGTGGAGGCTGCACTGCCAAATAAAGGTTCTAAAGCTCTTGCCATATCTGATGCATTTTTTACTTTGATCCCCTTAGTGTTCAATACTGCGGCTGCGCAGATCATTACTATTGCACTCATAATCCCCAGAATAACAATTCCGGTAATACTGTGGCTCTTCTTTTCTTTAATCTCAGGATTTATTTTTATTCTTTCCTGCACCAGATAGCTTTGGTAAAAAGCACCTACAATCGAAAAACAAGAGGCAAAAAAGGCTATAACCAGGCCAATTGAACCGTCGGGCAATTCTGGAACAAGGCCTTCCGCCATACCCGAAATACTTGGTTTGGCAAAGAACAGGGTGGTCACAAAGGCAAAAAGCATAAGGGCGACTAAAAAGATCATCAGCTTTTCCAAAACTTTATAAAAAGCGCGAAAGAAAAGCAGGCTGATGCCAACGACATTGAATATGATTACCCACAAAACGTGTGAAGTTCCGGTGGCCTCGCCAACAGCAATCCCTACACCTATCGAATTGCCTGCCTGAAATGATGTCGTGACAAAGAAAATACCAAGTCCTACTGCTATTGCAGCAGCATTGCCCCATTTGCTACGGATTACACTGAGTAACGATTGATCCGTAGCTACCCCAATTCTGGCACCAATAATGGTAAAAATCGTCATAAAGAAGATTGCGACAACTACAATCCATAACAAACTGTAGCCATAATCTGCCCCAAGCTTGGAAGTGATGGTCATTTTACTTGGCCCAAAAACCAGTGCCGCGGTAATAATTCCAGGTCCGAGTGACAACAGCCACTTTTTCATATTTGATATCATATTCAGGTTAGTTTGGTTCTGTTAACAGCGCTTGCAATGCATTAAACAACACACTTCGTTAACGTACCCGAAATTATTAAAATAAATATGTAAATACAACTTATATTAAAAAAAGACCAAAAAAACTTTAGCATCAAAAAATGGAATATCCCATTTCCTCCAACTGCTTTATGCAGAAGTAATCAGCATATCGAAGAAAAAAACTACTTTTTTAAAAAATCGGAGCCAAATATCTTGTCCCAAAAAGCAGAAGTAACCCCGTATCCACGCGTCGAATCGTCATAATGATGCAGCATGTGGTGGTGCTTAATTTTTTTCCATACCCCATTTTTAAACTGGGCATGGTGCAGCATATAATGCGTAATGTCGTAAAAAAGATAGCCCAGGATAAAGCCGGCAAAAAAACCATCCAGCATATTTTCAGGCAGCAGCCAGCGGAAAAGAAAATAGAAAGCTGTCGCCAAAGGTATGCTGGCTGAGGGCGGCATTACCAGGCGCTGTGCATCATTAGGATAATCATGATGTACCCCATGAAATATAAAGTGAATGCGCTTGCCCCATGATGAAGATGGATAAAAATGGAATACAAAACGGTGCAATACATATTCGGTTAATGTCCAGATGATCAGGCCAAGAAAAAGATGCACCAGAAATATTAAAAAACCATTTGTACCAATAGACGCCCAGAAAAAATAACCGATAACAGGTATATAAACAATTAAAGGGACATAATATGGCACTTTAGACAATGCTTCAAATAAAGGATTCTTAAACATCCTTATCGATTCCCGGGAATTGGATACAAAATTTTTTTTCATCTTTAACGAATTCTGCTACCTGACAAAAGGAAACGCTAAATTACGGCTTTTCTTGTTTTCTTAAAGCAGCAATTATTGAAATTTAGTCATTTTTAATACCTGAATTTCATGGCTACATAAGGATACCAGCCTTCATTGGAATGCCCCATTACAAAACGAAATACCGTTAAGGCAGCCGGGGCAAAATAAATTCCGCCGCCATAGCCCTGGTGCCAGACATTGGATTTCTCATCCTTTTTCCATACTCTGCCTATGTCATGAAAGCCCAATAAACCAAATTGACCTGGAAGGATGTAATTGATGAAGTCGGCCACTTTAACCCGCAACTCCAGGTTATTGTATAAGCTATGCTGCCCCCCAAACCTGAATTCCCTGTAACCCAACAAATTTCCCTGCCCGCCTAAAAATTGCGACTGATAAAAAGCCTGTTTTCCTATGGTCAATCCTCCTCCTATACGATCTGTAAGGACTATTTTCTTCTTTTTTATACTTTGATACACTGAAAAACTGGCATTCAGTTGTGCAATGGAATTTGAAAAGGCATTTAAGCCCTTATAAGCTGAGAGTTTTGCCTCTAAATAAGTACCCGAAGAAGGCAGAATATCGCTATTGCGGTTGTTGTTGATAAAATTAACGGAAAGTCCTGCATAACCCTTATCTTTTGTAATGGTAGCACTATCAGCAGAATGCAGTAGTGAGGGATTGTTGATAAATCTGCCCTCATTATCATCCCTGCTGTAGCGGTAATATTGAAATGAGGGACCAACACTAAAAGTCCATTTGGCGATTTGCCACCTTATTGCCGGGTCAAACTGGTACAAGCTAAATCTTGCCCGGTAATACCTTACAAAATCACCTGTTTTATTAAAGCTGGTTTCATTTCCCAGGCCATAAAAATTCTGAGAATTTTCCGGAGCATAAGCATCCGCCTGCAACACAAGATCCACCTTACCTATAACGCGAAACAGCTCCGCCTTGTAATTGAACCGGAAACCTTCAGTAGCAAAAGAATGCAGGAAAGAAAAAGAATGCGTACTTCCATAAGGCCATTTCCGGAAACCAGGCTGTACAATTTTATAAGAAAGGCCCAATAAAAGCTTGTCATCTATATTATAGCCCGCATTTAAAAGCAACATTTTCCTGGTATACAGATCAGTTGGTACAAAATGGGTATTTGAAGTATCTCTGTCAAAATGCGTGGCGATCCTACCGGTCTTGCCGCTTAAGGTGACATTACTGTCCATACCGTAAACAGGTACCCTCCTGTAGGCATTTTCTATGTGATAATTTTTTTTACCTTTTACCCCAATAAGCCTGAGCTTAATATTTGAACTGCTGTTGTTCAATACCAGGCTGTCATTGCCATCCTTCACATAAAGCCTGATTTCTTTGGTTACGGACGGGTCAAAAGTCCGGTTAAAAATAACATCTTTTACCAGCCCATCTTTTGTCCGTTTATATATGGTAACATGGAGTGCATTTCCGGGGGCATCAGTAACCTGCACAAATTCATTTTTATTGCTGGCCTGTACATCAACAATTCTATTTATAAAATGATAATACTTATTCATCATTTCAGGTAGCTTTGCACGTCTTTCCTTTAGTTGCGCTAAAAGGCGGTCATGCCGAAGTGAGTATCCCGGATCCGGCAACTTCTTCAATGCCCTTTCCATTACTTCATCCGTTACCGACGCACAGAACTCATGAACAATACGTGTCCATTCCGCTTCACCCATTCCGGAAAACCACTTACTGTACAGTGCTCTGCCTTCCCAAAAAAACCAATTGATATCAGGCAGGTTCCGTTCATAACCCTGAATCATCGGCAATAACCAGGAAGCCTGTGCATACCTGGGAATTAAGCCTTCTGACAAATAAAAGACCTGGTCCCTGTCACGCGGAATAGGCTGATACCTGGCTGTTCCGTTTTCCAGTTTAACCGGCTTCCAGCGCCACTGGTCTTCGTGCCGGTCCCAATCTCCCAGCAAGGCATCCAAAGCTTTAGCCTTTAGAAACAGCGGACCGTCATAGGTATGGTCATTATTGTCGTTCAGCTTTCGCATCATTTTCTCTGAATTATCGGTATCCCCCGCAGGCTCCCTTTCTTCCAGTAAACAAAGCGTATGTTCAAATACTTTTGCAAATTCTCCCAATTTCTCATCCGGCAAAACCCATCCGATCATCGGATCGCTGTGTGGCACGCCAGCAGCTTCAGCAATGTCTGGAACCACCAGCGCCGAAAAAGGGTTTTGTGCCGACATATTGTCTTTCACCACTTCACCGGCAAAAGTTTGGCGAAAAACGGCAGGCAAAAGTATTTCCGGAAATTTTTCCACGCTCCGCAGTACCCATTCCTTACCTTGCGCATCCACCAATCTCAATGAATGAGACTGATTGCCACCCCCCCGCTGTGTAGGTGTTAATCCTCCTTTTATTACCGAAATTCTAATCAGGGGCACGCGTACCGGCATTGCGTATTCTTTGCGATAATTCTCTCCGAAAAGGAATCTGTGAAATTTTCCTACGCTATCATATTTCGGATAGATACTTACCGTAACAGAATCTTGTGCCCTGACCATAAGTGTACCTGCAAAGAATAAAGTAAGGGAGAGGAGAAATTTAGCCATACCAAAAATATCTGAACATAAAGCTACGAATTTCTTATTCTATGGTAAGATTTTTAAAATCAACAAGCTGTAATTTTGTGTTGTCATTAAAAAGGAGACGTTATGAACAACCAAATTTTAGGAATACACCACATTACTGCCATAGCAGGAAATGCAAAAAGAAATTATGATTTTTATACTGGTATACTGGGTTTAAGGCTGATCAAAAAAACGGTAAACTTTGACGATCCGCATACCTACCATTTTTATTATGGTGATGAAAAAGGTACACCAGGAAGCATTTTAACTTTCTTCCCATGGGAAGGCATACAAACCGGCAGAAGAGGTACAAAGCAAGTTACCGAGATCGGCTACAGCGTTCCGGCCGGAAGCCTGGATTTCTGGCAGAACCGCTTTGAACAGCACAACATCATTTACAATAAAACCGCCATTAAATTTGGTGAGCGTTACCTTACCTTTCTGGATCCGGATGGCTTAAAATTTGAACTTACCGAAGCTAAAGTAAAAGACAACAGGCCACAATGGGAAACTACCGGAGTGGACAAGACCAATGCAGTGCATGGCTTTCACCACATCACCATTACCACCAATAAAATGGAAGGTACAGCTGCCGTTTTAACGCATGTATTTGACTATAAACTGGTTGAAACTGAAGTGAACCGACATCGGTTTATCACAGATGCTGTTGAACATGCAGCAATTGTAGACCTGGTAGAAGCACCCGGAGAAGCCATAGGTCATGTAGCCGGCGGTTCTGTACACCACGTGGCCTTCAGGGTAAAAGACGAAGCAACACTGATGTATTTCAGGGATAAAATAGTGGAAATGGGTTTAAACATTACTGAAAAAATAGACCGTAATTATTTCTATTCATTATACTTCCGCGAACCGGGAGGCGTACTTTTTGAACTGGCAACCGATAATCCGGGCTTTACCGTAGATGAGCCACTTGCAGAACTGGGCAGTAATTTAAAATTGCCTGCACAATACGAAAGCATCAGGGAGGAAATAGAAGACATATTACCAAAATTAACTTAACATGTACACCCATCAGAAAAATATAATCACTGCCGGAGTTCCGGTAAACGAGGCCAAAAGAGCGGTAATTTTTATTCATGGGCGAGGAGCCACTGCGGAGGATATCCTTTCCCTGAATAATCATTTTGAAATAGACCATGCTGCGTTTTTTGCACCGCAGGCCAGCAATAACAGCTGGTATCCTTATAGCTTTATGGCACCGGTCAAAGAAAATCAGCCAGCCCTGGATTCGGCGCTGGGTATGATCAAAGAACTGGTATCAGAGATAGAAGATGCAGGTATTCCTCAAGATCAGATCTATTTCGTAGGTTTCTCACAAGGGGCCTGTTTAACCCTCGAATACATTACGAGAAATGCAGGCAAATATGGAGGTGCGGTGGCTTTTACGGGCGGATTAATTGGCAAAGAAATCAATATGCAACATTACAAAGGCAATTTTAAACAGACCCCTATATTGATCACTACAGGCGATCCGGATCCGCATGTACCTGTTTCAAGAGTAGAACTAAGCAAGGGTATCATCGAAAAAATGAATGCCAGGGTTACGGTAAAAATTTATCCAGGCAGGCCTCATACCATTACCAAGCAAGAAATTGAGCTGGCCAGAAAGATCTTACTGGCAACTGATGGTCATTAATATTACAAAAAAAAGATCACATGAACTGATGAATAAGCAGATTGTATAGACGAATATTGATCATTATTTTGTTATTTTGAAGGATATTAAAGAACAGGCCATTTTTTATTCAAAAAGCAAAACATGCCAGTTACAAAAAAAGAAGAAGACTCTAGTCATATTTTATCCATTGATATTGGCGGCACCAGCATTAAGGCCTGCATTTTAAATACAAAAGGCGACCTGCTCTCCGAGTTCAAAAAACTCCCTACTCCAGAAAATTCAACTCCAGAGGCAGTACTGAACTGCATTAAAGAACTGGTAAAAAGCCTAAATGACAATTTCCAAAAGATCTCTATTGGTTTTCCCGGCTACGTAAAATGTGGTAAAGTACAAACTGCAGTAAACCTGGCCAAAAACAAATGGACAAATGTAAATCTTGCCCAGCAGGTGAGCGATTTATTTGGCAAACCCGTGCGGCTCATCAATGATGCCGATCAGCAGGCCCTTGGCATTGTTGAAGGCAAAGGTTTCGAAATCGTATGGACTGTAGGTACAGGTTTCGGCACTGCACTGGTCTTCGACGGCGACCTGCTCCCGCACCTGGAGCTGGCACACCTGCCCATCACCAAAGATAAAGATTACGACGATTACATTGGTGACCGGGCATTTGAAAAAATCGGGAAAGAAAAATGGAACAGCCGTCTTGCCCGTATCATAGAGATCTATAAAACAGTTTTTAACTATGACACCCTCTATATAGGTGGAGGTAATTCCAAACACATCACAATCAAGCTGGACCATAACATCAAACTCGTATCCAATAAAGATGGGATTAAAGGCGGGGCAAAACTATGGGACCTGGAAGAAAAATACCATGTGTATACCAACCATCCCAATAAAAAATAGACAATGAACAATAAATATACTTTAGGGATGATTGGCCTTGGCACCATGGGACGCAACTTATTGCTGAACATGGCCGACAAAGGATTTGCGGTAACCGGTTACGACAAAGATGCCAGGATGCTGCAAAAACTGGAAGAAGATGGCAAAGCCCATAATTTAAAAGGCTACGCAGTTTTAAAAGACTTTATACAAAGCCTGGAATTACCAAGAAGGATAATGCTGCTGGTACCCGCAGGCCAGATTGTAGACAATGTAATCCAGGAACTCGTTCCTTTATTAGACAAGGGCGATATGATTATCGACAGTGGAAACTCCCATTTCACGGATACCAGCCGCCGGGCAGCTGAGCTGGACGAACAGGGCATCCACTTTTTCGGAATGGGCATTTCTGGCGGCGAAGAAGGTGCCCGTTTTGGCCCCAGTATGATGCCTGGAGGTGACAAAACTGCATACAATACAGTTAAACCAATTTTAGAAGCCGTATCGGCCAAAGTAAACGGCGATCCTTGTGTAGCCTATATCGGACCTGGCGCATCCGGTCATTTTGTAAAAATGGTACACAATGGTATTGAATATGCCATGATGCAGATCCTTGCCGAAACTTATTACCTGTTAAAAAATGGAATGGGCTACGACAATGAACAGCTCTACGATACCTTCAAAAAATGGGATGAAGGCCGCCTAAAATCCTTTTTACTGGAAGTAACCCGCGATGTTTTTAAAGTTAAAGATGAAAAAACAGGCGAATATTTAATTGATGTAATTGAAGATGAAGCCAAATCAAAAGGAACCGGAAAATGGACTTCACAGGTAGCAATGGATTTGCAATTGCCTATCCCAACCATCAATGAAGCAGTGAGCAGCAGAGACCTTTCTAAATTCAAGCAATTGCGCGTGGCCCTGGATGCTGCGCTGCCACATCCGGCAGAAAAAATCGACAATCCTTTAGAATTTGAAGCCCAATTGGAGCAATCGCTTTATTTTGCCATGATTACCTGCTATGCCCAAGGCTTGCATTTACTGGAAGCAGCTTCTGCAGAATATAAATATGAACTGAACCTGAAAGAAATTTCTCAAATCTGGCGTGGAGGCTGTATCATCCGTGCAGCGTTGCTAGAGGACATTTATCAGGCGTATACCCAAAACCCAAAACTGCCGCATTTGTATGCAGATGCTGCAATTCAGGACAAATTGAAAGAGGTTGTACCGTCAAGCAGAAAAGTAATCATCAAAGCGATTCAAAATGGTTTTGCAATTCCTGCATTTGCATCGGCAATCACTTACTATGATTCCTTTAGAACAGCTAATTCACCCCTTAATTTAACCCAGGCACAAAGAGATTTCTTTGGCGCCCATACCTTTGAACGTACAGATAGTGAAGGCATTTTTCATGCCGACTGGAATTCGAATAATTTGTAAAAAACATTATAATGAAGACAAGCATCAACCTTAATCCAACCATTGTAGTTATTTTTGGTGGTACCGGTGATTTAAATCTGCGCAAACTTGCGCCCGCGCTCTACAATCTCTATGCTGATGGCTATATGCCTGAGAAGTACGCCATTATTGGCACGGCAAGAAGAAAACTTACAGATGAAAAGTTTAGAGAAACACTGATGGATGGTGTAAACAACTTTTCAAGATCTGGTAAAGTGAAGGTCGACAAGTGGAACAAGTTTGCTGAGCACCTTGTTTATAGTCCGGTTGATGTGGAAGCTCCGGAAACCTTTGGCGATCTGAAAGCCAATATTGAAAAATATCAAAAGGAATTTGGCCCCACTACACAAGTATTGTATTATCTGGCTGTGGCTCCTAACCTATTCCCGCTAATTGCCAAATGCCTGGCTAAATATAAACTGGCTGGTACAGAGGACAATTGCAGAATTGTAATTGAAAAACCTTTTGGCCGCGATCTGGAAACGGCACGTGAGTTAAACTGTATTTTAACTGGCATATTTACCGAGAAACAAATCTATCGCATTGACCATTATCTGGGTAAAGAGACGGTACAGAACATTATGGCTTTCCGCTTTGCCAACTCCTTCCTGGAGCCGCTTTGGAACCGTACTTATATTGATCACGTACAGATTTCTGTAACGGAGCAATTGGGTGTTGGCGACAGGGGTGGTTATTATGAAGGTGCAGGTGCATTGCGCGATATGATCCAAAATCACTTATTGCAATTGGTGTGCTTAATTGGCATGGAAACCCCGGTTAATTTTGATGCAGATGAAATCAGGAACAAGAAAGTAGATGTATTGAAAGCAATGCGGCCATTTGGCCCTGATGATATCCGTTTCAGCACCGTTCGTGGTCAATATACTAAAGGTTGGGTTGAGGGTAAAGAAGTTCCGGGCTACCGTCAGGAAAACGGCGTTGATCCACATTCTAACACCGAAACTTTTGCGGCCATTAAATTTTTTGTTGACAACTGGCGCTGGCAAGGCGTACCTTTCTATGTACGTACCGGAAAACGTTTATTCCAGACCTCTTCATTAATTACCATACAGTTTAAAGATGTGCCACATCATATATTCCCCTCTACTGTCACAGAGCATTGGCAGCAAAACAGACTGATCATCAGTATTCAGCCTGAGATGAGCATCCGTTTACAGGTTCAAGGCAAAAGACCGGGATTGGACATGGTGCTGAACCCTGTTGACATGGTATTTGATTACAACGGGACCTACGATACAGAAACCCCTGAAGCTTACGAAACCTTGTTACTAGACGTAATGACTGGTGATCAAACCCAGTTTATGCGTGCAGATCAGGTAGAGAGTGCATGGGAATTGCTGATGCCTGTGGTGAACGCATGGGAGAATAAAAAATCATTAAGTTTCCCGAATTACACGGCAGATTCATGGGGGCCGGAAGATGCGGAAGCCCTCATTGCCAGAGATGGTTTCCACTGGTTTACCCTTCCATTAAATAAAGAATAATGAATTTACTGATCTATAAAACACAGGCTGAATTACTGGAAGATCTTGCAGCTTATATCATAAAAATAGCCAACAAGGCGATTGATGAGCAGGATTGTTTCAATTTTGTACTTACCGGCGGCAACTCGCCAAAAGCATTATACGAAATGCTGGCCACTACCTATAAAGATCAAATCGACTGGAAAAAAGTTTATTTCTTTTTTGGTGATGAACGTAACGTAATGCCAACACATGAGAGTTATAATGGCCTGATGGCAAAAAAAGCCATATTGGATCCGCTGAACATTCCTGAAGATCATATCTTCTATGTAAATACATCCCTGGCGCCTGAAAAAGCGGCCATAGAGTATAACAAGGCTATAGTTAAACACTTTGACGGGGCCGATCTGATATTCGATCTGATTTTGCTGGGCATGGGAGATGACGCACATACGGCATCATTGTTTCCAGGTACAGACATTTTAAACAATAAAAATGTAGAGATTGATTCGGTATTTGTAGAAAAACTAGCTACTTACCGCATCAGTTTTACCGCTCCCTTAATCAATAAAGCAAAGAATGTGGCTTTCCTTGTTTTTGGCGAAAGTAAAGCCCAGGCGGTAAAAGAGGTGATTGAAAGCAAAAAAAGAAATACGAAGTTGTATCCTGCACAATTGGTAAACCCGATTGATGGTGGGGTAACCTGGTTTTTAGACGATGCCGCAGCAGGCTTACTGGATAGTTAAACTATCCAGTAACCTTCTGTGGTAATTGATCTGTCCAAGGTGATAAGCCAGGTGTCCGGCCAGATGGATCAGCATAAAAGCAATTGAACTGCCACCCTCTACTACCTTTACCAGGGGATAGTCTGCCTCAAGATCCTGATCCGTTAAGCCCTCAATGGCATCCCCTACTACCTTAATTGTAGCTTCAACCATACTAACCAGTTCGGCACGTGGCACATCTTTAAGTGAAAACTCCAGTGGCCTGTCCCTTACATATCCCGTTTTGCCCAGTTCAGCCCCGACAAAAGTATTCAGATTGCCCACCAGGTGCAAACAAAGGTTCCCGGCAGAGTTTGCAATATTCTGGTCAATACGCCAGATGTCCTGTTCATTTTGATATTGCTCAATTTCCGATTTCAACTTATTCAGGTCTCTGGTAAAGAGTGATTTTAACGATTCTTTTAACATAGCTCATCAATTTTGCTGCGCCATAAAGTTAAGCTTTAACAATCGTCACAGCAAACATCAGCTACCGGAACCAGGGGCGATGTACGGTAAATCCGGTAACCTCCCAGTCCTTCCGTCAGCGGATTGCTGATTTTCATTCGCCCTGAAGCTGCTGCAGCATGGATGCTTTCCTCTTTATAGCCATCCAGGTGGTAAACCTCTTCATGCGTCACTTCCCTGTCGTACCTCATCTTTTTCCGGTCGTTTTCAATATGCCAGGTATTATCAAGCGGGAACATTTCTACGCACAATACGCTCAAGCTGCTGTTTCCAGGTAGGCCTAACGCTTCCAGTTTAGTTTCGACATCTTTAAGTTTAAGCACTGCTGTCCCAGACAAGGTGCCCTCAAAAAAAAGTTTGGTTTTAGTTTTTACAGGAACATCGCCATATCTGTTCCATAGGGTATATCTTTCTTCCAGCAAATTAAAATCTGCCGTTTGTTCACGTATGGCGATCAGACCTGGTTATGCCATTAATATCGGACAGTTCGGTTTCGCAACATCAATACCGTTTCCGGCCCCCTTCCATATTGACTGTAAACCTTCGTTGCAAGCCAGGGCAATGCCCCCACTATTTTTGATCGCAAAAGGTTTGTTGACATCGAGTTCAGCTATGGCCAGGCACCAGCCCGCAGAACGAGCAAACTGCTGTTTTCAATATTTTCTTTAACCACCGAAGCGGTTTCAGTTTTCAAAAGCCTCAGGTTACTGGCATTAAGGTCTGCTTTCCGGAGCAACCCAACCAGGTTCTCAAGGCTTGTATTCTGGTTTTCCGGTTGATCTTTAAGGTCGTGGATTAGACGGAGGTAGTTTTCAAAGGGAGATGATTCAGGCATATTAACACAGGTATTAATTAATAAATCAAAACAGATGCAGCAACTGAAAAATATTTAAGCGCCGGAGCGTATTGGCGCAGGAGACGGATAGAATGTATATTAAATGTAGAAAGGTTTTTCTAAAAAACAAAAGTTTTTCAGAAAAACCAATCCACAAATGTTGATAATGAATTGTACCAGAATATCGTGCAATTAAAAACCCGCTACCTTTTGGCCTTAGGCCAGCGTATTTCTGAAATTTTCATAGAAAGCCTTATAATTACCTTTGGCTGCACCAACGAGCAGGATCTTAACACCGAGCGCTTGCAATATATCTATTCTTTCCTGCTGAGATTGCATTGTAAATTCAGGTATGATCCAACGAATAGTGTTGAGCAGTCCAGCTCCCTTACGTTTTAACCTTGCACGGAAATTTAAAATGAACCAGAGATGTGTTTCTGTAAAATCCAAACCAAAACCAAGGATGTCTATATCTCTGGTAAAGAAAAGGTGCACCCAGTTTTCCTGGGCGTTGTCCATGAGTTCAGCAAGTCCTGTCCCCGAATTGTCCTTCAAGAGATTATGGATTTTCTCCAGGTAATCCGCATAATGCTCAAATCCGATTAAAATCGATGCCTCAGAAAAATTGGTAAGCTTCCCTTTATACCCATTATCACATTCACCATGTATATGCCAGACCTTATGGTCATTAACCTTATTATACCTGTAAAGGCTGTATTTAGGGCGCTTTAAATGTTTACCCTTTTGCGGATCAAAAAAAGTCATTAAAGACCTTTCAATACAGTAATCATAATTGGTAGTTATATAATGCGCATAATGTCCCGTATTAATGACATCTGCCAACACCGGATTTGGTTGCAGCTTAAGGGCTTCAGCTCCCATGATCTGCTTTAGCTTTTTTACATTATCCTCCACAAGCTTACTGCGGTCAATATCAAACGAAATCTGCTCAAAAAAGAGCTGATAAGGCTTAGTCCCTCTTTCCACATTCACCTTTACCCTGCGACAAACTTCGCGCAATAGATCGTCCCAGGAAATCGGATTATCCAGTTGATTCATCCCATTTCCAAGGAACAGGTACTTTTCCCCGGGCTTATAGTATTTTTTAAGTGAAGTATATTTTAAGCCCATGAATTTGTTGTTCAAACTTTTTCATAATAATTCTATTTTAGTTTTAAACGGTGATACAATATAGAAAATTAAACAAATTACGAACAAGCACTAATTCATAAGTTACTTTAACTGCTTTTGTTATAACCACAACCGAAAGCAGATCAGGATCATATATACGGTCTGAGTATTGTCTAGTAGAAGTAGTTATCTGCTACCAGTCCGGTACTGGTCTGGTACTAAACGGATAGGTGCATACACCTATAAAACATATATTAAAGACGGCTGCCATCCCATTCCGGCATACCAGGCATTTTGGGTATTCTTCTGAGAAAACGAGGAAATCAGGTAAAACATAGTACGCTATATGCTATTTCGCTGTTCCCTTCCTACCCTTATACTATAACTAGTCATTATGGCCCGTTCAAATACGGCACATACTCGGCTAAAGCCGAACCAACCTCGACCATGAACCGACCTTGTACCGAGCGGAACCCGAAGCTGGAGGTCAATGGCAGGGATGCAACAGCAACGTGTCTTATGCGACTATAGCTTTACACAATTTGCTATAGGCAACCTGCTGGACAGAAAAATTACCTTCTCAGATAAGGCATAGCTTCTTTTTTGCTTTTCATTAGAAAAAACAAAAATTATGCAGCCTTGAAAGAGAATGGTTATTTTTCCCTATTCCGCAACTCTAGCTTCTCTCCGGCCTTTGTAGTAAAATTAAAGCTTTCACCTTCCAGTACTTCGGCCTTTTGGCCATTACGAAACAATTGAACAGCTTTGCCTGGCCATGGATTGTCCATGATGCAGTTTCGACCGGCTTCGCTTTGTATTTTCACAAAACTTACTTCTCCATTTTGCAACTGGCTGCTGATCAGAAATGCACCGTAAGCACGCAACTGGTCAAAACTGGCATCTTTATCCTTGTTCCAGTTGGGAAAAATGCGGATCACCTGTTCATAGCTTTGCAGCAGCATTTCATTAACAGTAAGTGGTACTGCCGCCAAGGTTTCTGTGCCGCCGCCTTCGGCAGTGATCCAGAGGTTTGGTAAGGATTGCGCAATAATCCGGTCCTTTAATTGTTTTAATATTTCATCCGGATCGTAACCCACCCTTACAGCAGCAGGAAAACAGGTTTCAATGCCGTTCCCCAGGGTATTTGCCCATTCACCAGGGCCTTTCATTCTTTCCTTCCAGCGACCCACATCATTTAAAAGGATCTGGTTAAAGGATGAATTGGTTTTAGGGCCACAAACGCCTCCGGGAAGGATGAGCCCGTGAATAGAAACCCGGGCAAGGCCATTGATCTGGCTGTGCCATGGTGAAGGGCTTTTTTCTACTCCTTTTAAACTCAGTTTTCCATTTACCTCGCCTACTGTAAAATCACTGAGGTGCTTTACAATGTGCAGCCATTTGGCTAATCTGCTGGTATCAACGTTTAAAAAAGTGCTGAGGTCGATGATCCCTTTAAACAGCATTTTGACCAGGCCAAGGGAAAGAGTAGAATTAAAATCCCCCAGCATATCGCGCCATTGTCCTTTGTTGCGCAGGTTGGGCATCACTTCACCATAATGATCGTTGTAGATCACATAACGGCCATTTTCAAATTTCAGGTAATCCTCCCAGAAATTGGCACATTCCAATACATAAGGATAAATTTTCCGGGCATAGGCAGCATCATAAGTACTGTAAAAACGCATCAGCATATTGCCCACACTAAACACCGCATTGATCTTTTGCCCCAGGAATTTAAAGCCCCCATCAATGGTATTTTCGCGGGTGGCATAGCGTTTTTCCATTTCATCGGGCGTAAGTGGCCATCGGGTGGTGACCAGACCCTTTGGGCCTATCCCTACGGGATAATAAATACCTTTCATGCTCAGTAAGGCTTGGGCATGCAGCTTGCCTTTTTCCATGTAATCGAGCAGGGGCTGATCAAAGTTATCGGTCTGTGCTATGTGATTTGAGGAATAAGCGGCCCAGTATGGTGCCTGGTAATTGTAATTTAGGTGATAATCGCCACCCCAGGCCGAAGAATCCCGCGTTACAAAAGGCCCCCAGATGCCAGGGGCAAATTTATCGCCCCGGGAGGTTACACCAAAAAGATATTGCGAAGCATAGTAATATTTCTCTATAAAAGGATCGCCTATGCGCACATTCGAGCGACCCCAGAAATCTTTCCACCAGGCTTCATGTTTTTCTTTCAGCAGGGCAAGGCTATTTTCAGTGCTTGACTGGGCTTCAGCGATGGCTCTTTTTTTCCAATCGGAACGGTCCTGATTGGTGTAGATGGTAACTGCCAATGTTACTTTTTGATTGGCTTTTAACGCTATACTGCCATCATTTTCCATTTTAGATCCCAATACTTTCAAAGCCATGGCTACACGACAGGGCCATTCCAGCAAGGGTGTATTTTCAAATGACCGGGTAACCCAGGTTACATCACCATCTTTCCCTTCGGTATTAACCGAAGTATTTCCCTTTGTAGCTAGCAGCCTTGCATTTATAACGCAGGCCTTATTTGCAGTAAATTCGGCAACAACTGTATTAGCTGTAGCCGAAACCCATGCATTTAAAGAAACCTTCAGTTCGTTTTTGGTAAACCGGCCTTTAATTAAAGCTTTATCCTGTACCTGTTCGGCATAGTAATTGGCGCCCTTAAGGGCGTCAATATTCACTTCTAACCATCCTGGCAATGCAATACCGCCACCTGGATAAACAGGGTAGGCACGCCAGAAATCATTTTTACCCAGGTAAAAACATAAATTATCCGGGCCACCGCCAAGGGTAAGACCAATATCTCCGTTTCCAGCCAATGGCCCATCTGGCGTTTTTGCGGTGGGTACTTTTTTCGGTGCTTCCGTAAATGCTGCTTTGTATTTCCCGGCATATATCTCCTGCCCTGTGCTTTTCTGAGCAAAGCACAGGGCAAAAACTAGCATCAGGCCCGACAAAGTTTTAATTATCATATTTTCAAATTGTTACTTTCCTGAAATTGCCTGCATACGGCTGTTACCCGGGTATATTTTTATCAAACGAACACCATGCTGTTCAACATCCGATGCAAAGCCTTCTTCAGACTGTTCAACATCCTTTTGTCGCCACAGATCGCGAACAGTTTGCTGGCCACGCAGGCCCAGCATTTTCCAGGTAACTGTAATTTTCTCTGTTTTCTTTCCGCGGTTAAACATTCCTACAGCCATTGAGCCATCCTCGAGCGGCTTGGCATACACCACTGTCTCCCCGCTTTCGGCTACAGCCATACCAAACTTACCCAAGGGATCCTGGTTCACATCTATCACCTCATTATTCGTCAGCAAGCTAATCGTGAACGCGTCCAGCTGTGCCATATCGCAACCGATGAGCAAGGGCGATGACAGTAAACACCACAAACTAATATGTGTATACTGTTCGTTGGCAGTTAGACGGGTATAGTGTAATTTAGGCCCCCAACCTACCATCCCTACTACCAGCATATCCGGATCTACCCAGTGGCCCGGCCCGGAAAAAGGGGCCCATTTTGTTTGGTTGAACCCTAACTGGCACATTCTATCCCAGGTGTCCCTGATGTCGCCCGTGGTTCTCCAGCTATTGGCCAGTTTTTCCCATTGGGTTGCATCGCCGTAGGGCGCACTGTTTGACAGGCTATATACCACATCCCGGTTCTGGGAACGCAAAGCATCCATCATTTCTTTAACATGATATACATCATTCGGGTTCCAGTCGTACTTTAAATAGTCCATTCCCCAATCCATCCATTGCTGCACATCATTTTTCACAAATGAATAGCGGCCATGGTGATAGTTTACGCCATGCTTTTCCTTTTTTTCAGGATCTACAAAACGATAAAACTCATTGTGTTTACCTTTTTTTACCCAATTGTAGGTCCCATCTGCATTGTCAGCATACGCGCCCACATGACCGGCATATGTTCCAACCCAGGGCCCGGAGTAAATTCCGATCTTAAGGCCCATCCGGTGTATTTCGTCCGAAAGCCCCTTCATGTCAGGAAATTTAATATTAGGCTGAACCGCATTGTATTTGCCCCCCCGCAGTGCCTGCCAGCCATCATCAATATTAATATACTGCCACCCATAATTTACCAATCCTTTTTCAACCATTGCTTTAGCCGAACTGAGCACTTTGTCCTGGCTCACCGCATCACCCCAGCAATTCCAACTATTCCAACCCATAGGCGGAGTTAAGGCTATTTTATCTCCTACAACAATGCGGAATATACGCTTTGATTCTCCCAACGCATTTTTTGCAGTTAAGGTCACTTTATACTCGCCCCGCTCCATAACCCGACCTGTTATACGACCGGAAGCCCGATCAACGTTCAATCCTTTTGGCAATTTTTCTGCCCCGAACTGCATTGGACGGAGGCCTGTAGCAGGAATGGTATACAGAAATGCCGAACCCGCACGCACACCAAATATGCTGGCCCCGTTTATTTTCGGGGTTTCAGGCGGAGGCGGCGTAAGGATATATTTTTTCAATGTATCAGGCACGGTATTTTGTGCCCTTACTAATTCCTTATCAAGGAGTAAGATTCCAAATGAAAGTAAGAATACAGCTAGATTTTGTTTCGTCATGGTTTTTATAATAATGGATCAAATGGAATCAGCTCCTTTCGAATGCACATTTAGCATTGCGATGAACAACTAAAAGATATTACTTAGTGAATTTAGCGATATAGCCCCCCCAGGAGCAAGGTTAAGCAATATTCTGTCTTTTTTACTGTTTACGCCTTTGCTTACTTTTAAACTTGCAGGATTCCCTTTTACATCACTGACTTCGCTGGTTTGGAATACGCTTTCGCCCAGAAATGAAAGGGAAACATCCAGTGTCAATGCTTTTGTACCATTGATGACAGCCAAAAACCAGGTCTTACCTTTTCTGCGTGCATATACCGTAGCTTCGCCTATAGCGGAACCCGGCAATACGATGGTTTCATCCCATATCGAAGGGATGCTTTTGATAAGGTCAACTGCGGGATTGTCCAGCAGGTGTTGCGGACTGGCAGCATAGGTAAGTAAAGGTGCACTAAAAATGGCTGCTGTGGCAATCTGATGTGTCCAGCTGGTATTTTTACGACGTTCGCCAAAATGTACCGGCGTATATTCTGCAGCCCCGGCAATGAACCGGGTAAAAGGCAGCGTTACGTTATGTGTGGCCCTGTCGGCCAGCTTACTGGCTTCCATTCCTTTAACAGCCTCCCTTGTCAGTTCATTTGGCCAGGTACGCTCCTGTCCGGTTGGTTTATTGGCACCATGAAAATCCACCATCAACTTCAATTCTGCGGTTTCCTTTAAGATGTCCTGGTATAAATCGACCACTTCCTTTGCTTCATGATCAAAGAAATCGAGTTTTAAGCCCCCGATTCCCAGGTCATGGCAGCGTTTAAAAAAGGCATGTCTTGCGCGCGCGTCCCATAGGTTTTTGGAATGCTCCCAGAGCCAGATCTCCACTCCTTTTTGTTTGGAATAACTGACCAGGTCCTTGAGCTCATCGTCGCTCCATTTGCGCCAGAAACCTTCCAGGATATTGTGTTTAAAACCCAGCTCGGCTGCCATTCTGGAAAATTCCTTCATATTGGCTACCGTACTTTCTCCACCCTCGTCCAGATATTTCCATACCGCAGGGCCCGGTTTTATCCATTCCGTTTTAATGCCCTGGGGAAATATGTTTTTATCTGGCGGCGGACAAAGGTTGTGTACCATATCGTTGTTTACCAATGCATTTAAACCGGATGCAATCATGACTACCCGCCATGGGGTACTTATGGTTCCGGTTATGGCTGCTGGTCTGGACAACTTCAGGGTATCTTCCGGGCTGTAGCGCAGTTTATAAGGATAAGAAGTTGGCTGGTTTTGCGGTAATCTCAGTACCATTCCTCTTTTTCCATCTGTTTGCAGTGCCATACCGCCATAATTTTTAAGGTCGGCCTCGGTAATGGCAAGGTAGAGTTTGCTTTCGGGCAACTGCAGGGTTATCGAAGGTGCCGCCCATTCGCCGGCTTTTACAGTATCCAGTCCTTTCTTTTCATACAGGCCTTCATAATGCATGTAAAGGTCGTGGTACCAGGCGGTCGTACCTTTTGGCAAAGTAAATACTGTCGCTTCATCTACAATTCTCTGATCCGCTTCTTTTCCAGGTACGATGAACCGGAATGCGACACCGTCATTAAAAACACGGACATCCAAAATGTAATTTAAACTGCCTTTTGTGAGCTTAATTTTTGCCCCATTATATTGGTTTCGGGCTATTGAATGTATGCCATACCAAGGGTATGTTTCATCCTCCTGGTAAAATTCGCCCTTACCGAGAGTAACACCTTCGGTAATCACTACACCATCAACCGACATGCTGAAAGCTGAAGGTGCGATTACCTTTTCTTTATTTCTGCTGATAAAATAGTTCAGTTTATTGTTTTGTACGATAAGTGCAAATGATATTTTCTTGTCGGGGCTTTGGATACCCGTACCCTCAGTTTGAGAAAAGGCTTTCGCCGCTATCAATAGCAGCAGCGAAAGCAACAGGTTAATTTTAGTCATACTTTTTATTTATAAAAAGTCAGGATTCTGTGTCCAGACATTTCTCATGATGTCCATTTGCCCCAATGGGATCGGGAACAGATACGATTTGAATTTACGCTTTGTTCCTTTGGCATCGTAAGGCACCTGGGGAATTACCTGGGCAGCAATTTTCCAGCGGATCAGGTCGTTATAGCGCAATCCTTCAAAGGCCAGTTCTATTCTTCTCTCATTCCTTATAATTTCCCTGGTTAGCGCTAGTTTAGCCGGCATATTTACGCCTGGCCTTGCCCTCACGTCATTCAAAGCTTTTAAGGCACGCAGATCTGCACCCTGACCGCTTTCAAACATGGCTTCGGCGTACATGAGCAGTAAATCAGCATAACGGATCTTGACCATGTGCTGATCACTCAGGGTTGCTCCCGATGCATTGTTTATCGCTGGATTCACCCATTTTTTGAAGGCCATGGTGGTATAAGGGATCTGTCCTTCGGCAGTACTACCTGCCTGTTTAAAACCTCCGGGATTGTATGCCCATGGATCGTTGGCTTCAAAAATGGTCATCTTTCTGCGGGGATCGTTCGGTTCATAAGCGTTTCTAAGCTCAACAGTTGGAAATACAGACATCCTTCCGCCAATCACCTGGTCCAGGGAATGATAATCATCAGGTGCCCTGAATTGTACCGACAGCATGATTTCTTTGTTATTGAACTGATCACCAAAGAAGATCCCGGCGTAGTTTGCGGAGAGCTGGAATGGATTTGCAGGATCGCCGATCAGGGTCCATGCCGCATTAGCGGCTTCGCCATAGCGTTCGTTATTTAACAGCACCCTCGTTTTTAAAGCGATGGCTGTACCTTTAACGGCATGCCCGTCAGTATAAGCAAGCTGGGGCAGGTTAGCGATGGCATAGTCCAGGTCTTTAAGTATCTGGGTAACTACATCGGCTTTTGGAGACCTGGGTGTATTTGCATAGTCACCGCCAAGTTCAGCAGGTTGTAAGATGATGGGCAACGCGCCATACAGCTGAGTTAGTTCGTTGTAATAATATGCCCTTAAGAACAGGGCTTCAGCCTTCAGTTTTTTATTGGTAGCCTCAGCCATATTTGGTACCCGGTCTACGTTGGCCAGAAAATAATTGCAGGAAGCAATACCTTGGAACCCGAAGGTAAAGGTTTTGCTGATGATCCCTGTGGTTGCAGAATTGTGATCACCCCTCATGACGATGTCAAAAGCCTCATAATTTGAGGTATTTGAAGCATTATCAGAAAGTGCCTCCCAATACAGGAAGTTTCCGCTCTGCCCTTTTCCATTAGAAAATATAGGCTCTTTAAGTTTGGCATAACAGGCTACCAATGCCTTGTTGGCCTCTCCTTCTGTTCTCCAATAATTTTCGGCATTAGGGTTAGAAAGCGGATCTTTATCCAGTGCCTTTTTACATGATGTAACAAAAACTGCCGACATCACCAAAATTCCTATAGTTATAAATGTTCTCATTGTATACACGTTTAAAGGGTAACCTTAAGTCCGAATGAATAAATCTTAGCCTGCGGATAAATGGCCGCTCTGCCACTGGCAGCTGCGCGTTCCGGATCACTTCCATCAAAGAAATTGGTAAAGGTAAGCAGGTTATCGCCAGATACATACAGCCTTAAACCTTGTATTTTAGCTTTACTGAGTAACTTTGAGGGGAAGTTATAGCCCAATTGCAGGTTTTTTAACCTGAGGTAAGAAGCATCCTGTAGCCACCAGTCGGAAACCTGGGTGTTCGGACCATAATTTTCATTGAAGATATGCGGTATGGTATTGGAAGTTCCTTCGCCATCCCAGGCACCTCTCCAGAAAGTAGGCGGCGGACCGGCCTGTCTGAATGGTGCAATACCCCATTCTTTTACGTAGATTTTACGTCCTTGTACTCCTTGTAAAAAGAAGCTCAGGTCAAAGTTTTTATAATCGGCATTAACGGTTAATCCATAATTGAATTTAGGGAAGGCCCCACCGACGATTACACGGTCGTCAGTAGTTATTTTACCATCAGGAGCACCATTTGGTCCACTTACATCCTTGTATTTCATGTCACCAGGTTTGGGCTTCACAATTGGCGTTGGTCCGTTGTCAATCTCCCCCTGGTTCTGGTAAATGCCATCAAAAAGATACATGTAATAAGAGTTATAAGGCAGTCCTTCCTGCGTAATCGTACCATTACCGCTGTTGATCTCGCGGGCACCGTATTTTACCACTTCATTTTTATAGGTTTCAAAATTTCCCTGCACTTTATAATGGAAATCGTTCACTTTGCCTTCGTACCCTAAAAGGAACTCAACACCTGTGTTTTTCATTTCCCCACTGTTTACGGTTGGCCCCGCCAGTCCGATAAAGTCTGGCACCTGAAGTTCTCTTAAAATATCTGTGGTTGTTTTAGTGTACCAATCTACGGATCCAAACAGGCTGGATTTAAAGAGGCTGAAATCAATTCCAAGGTTAGTTACTGTTGTGGTTTCCCATTTCACGTTCCGGTTGATGAGGTCGGTTTGGGTTACCCCCTGCTGCAGGCTGCCACCGATAAAATACAGGTATGGGTTTAAAACCGACTGGTAAGGATAGGGCATAGATTCGCCAAGCAGCGTTCTGTTCACGTTCTGGTTACCCACCTGCCCCCAGGAAACCCGGGCTTTCAAGTTGTTCAGCCAGCTCACATCCTTCAGGAAATTTTCCTGGTTGATCCGCCAACCTGCAGACGCAGAAGGGAAAAAGCCCCATTTGTTACCTGATGGGAAACGGGATGAACCATCATAACGGAAGTTCATTTCCAAAAGGTATTTCTCTTTGTAGTCGTAGTTTAATCTTCCGAAGAGCGATTGTAATGCCCATTCGTAGCTGAAACCATCTACTGTTTGCCCGCCTGGTTCAAAAATACTTGGATCCAGCAGGTCATCAGATGGTGCATTTCTTTTAAAGCCCTGTAAACGATCATACCTGAAGGTTTCCTGGCTAACTCCCAGTAAGGCGCCCAGGTTATGGTCTTCGGCAATTTTTTTGGTGTAATTCAGCGTTCCGAAAACGGTATACTGAACATCTTTATCATTGCGAACTGTTAAATTGTTCTCGCCAACTGTACCATTCCATTGGGTGTTATAATTGTACAAGCCTGTGCTGGCATCGGGCAGGAACATGTAACCGGGGATACCCACCACGTGTACTTTGGTTTCTCTTTCGTTATATTTAACCGCACCTTTGATCTCCCCTTTCAATCCGGGAAGGATGTCTACGTTTAAATAGGCAGACGCCAGCGCATAATGGTTGTTCAGGTATCTGCCTCCATTTTCCGCTGTTGCCACAGGGTTTTTATTTCCGCCTTCAAAGATGAAGGCTTTTGCAGCATACCTGCCGCTGCCATCGGGCAGTTTAGGCGTAAATGTAGGGTGAGCGGCCAAAGCACTTAAGATCTGATCTTCGGTTGAATTGCCGTCAAAGTTATTGTTTAAGGCCGTTTCATTCCGCTTGCCTTTTGAAAAGGAAATATTGGTACCAAAAGTTACCCTTTTATTCAAGGCCGTTTTGAAATTAAATTGGGCATCGTACCGTTTATAACCTGTCGCAATCAGGATACCATCCTGATCCAGGTATCCGGCACCAAAATTATAGGTAGTTCCTTCTTTACCACCATTTACACTCAGGTAATGCTGCTGCATGGGGGCGGTACGAAAGATCGCATCCATCCAGTCGTAGCTCGGATATTGTGCCGGATTGGTTAATGCACCCTGGCGATAGGCTTCTATATGTTCGGGTAAGTAAGTCTGGTTAGCACTTGTTCCGGTATGGATGATGGCTTTGTTCAGCAATTCCATGAACTCCACAGAATTGGTGATCCGGTCATATATAGAAGTAGCCCGCTGGCTGCCAAAGTTATAGCTGTAATCAATGTTTAACCTGCCGGCTTTACCTGACTTTGTGGTTACCAGGATAACGCCATTGGCGGCCCTTGAACCATAAATCGCTGCTGACGCAGCATCTTTTAAGACTGAAATGCTCTCGATCTGGTTGGGGTTAACATTGTTTAGGTTTCCTTCAATTCCGTCGATTAAGATCAATGGATCGTTGGATGCCTTACTGAAGGTACCCATACCACGGATTTGTATGCTTGCACTTTCGGCGCCAGGTTGTCCTGAATTCTGGGTTACCTGTACACCGGGCATCCGGCCCTGTAATAAAGAGGTAGTATTAGGTGCCTGTCTGGTGGTCAATTCAGTACCTGTAACAGAAGCTACCGCGCCGGTCAGGTTCACTTTCTTTTGGGTACCGTAGCCCACTACTACTACTTCTGATAGTGCTTTATCCTCTTCTTTTAAAACCACATCAATATTGCTGCGACCATTTACAGGTATTTCCTGGGTGGCAAAACCAATGAAACTGAATACCAGGGTACCTGTGCCATCGGATAAGGATATCACATAATTGCCATTGCTATCGCTCATGGCGCCTACATTTGATCCTTTAAGTTTTATGCTCACTCCCGGTAATGGCCCGCCGTTCGGATCGGTAACCTTACCTTTGATGTCAATCTTCTGGAGAGCCTGTTTAACTAGTGAAACCACAGCCTGTTTCCTTTCCTTAATGATCACGGTCTTATCTTTGAGCATAAAAGTAAAAGGCTGGTCTTCAAAACAGCGTTTCAGCACTTCTTCCAGTGTTTCATTATTTACAGAAAGGTCAACTCTTTTTGCCTTCCGGATGTCTTCCAGATCATAGAAAAAATCATAACCGCTTTGCTTACGGATTTCTTTAAATACCTGTTCCAGACTGGCATTTTTTTGTGATAGGGTGATGCGCTGGGCCTTACTGGCCTGCGCTAGCTGCAAAAAGGCTGTGACCAATAAAATCAAGGTAAATTTCATTATCAACAGAAATTTGTGTACAAAGCCTGGTGGCTTACATACAGATTGTGTGTAAAAGTTCATACATTTGATAAGTTGGGTTAAACTAAAAATTAAAGTTTGCGGGTAATCCCAGCCATTTTTTTACCGGGAGTGTTCGTAGCACTTCCGGTTTTTTATTAAGGCGACTGCTGTGTAATTTTTCTATTCTTCATCTTGTTTAATTTTGGTTAGTTGTTATTTATTTTTGCTTGTTTATAGATAGGCTATTTTAATACGATTACCTTTTTACCTTCTACTGAGAAATGGACCTTACCAGTTGACTCCATGATTCCCAGTACAGAAGAAATGTTTTTTGAACGGGAGATATAACCGCCAAATTTCAACTGGTCGAAATTCCCTTTATAGATCACTTCTACATCATACCACCGCGATACTTTTTTCATGATGCTCTTCAGGTCATCTCCTTTGAAAACAAAATCGCCGTTTTTCCAGGCCATGATGGTTTCGGTATCCACAGTTTTTACAGCTATGGCATCGCTGCGCAACTGGCTTTGCTCGCCAGGCTTCAGTAATTTAGAAGGACCCTTTTTAAGATTGCCATTTGTGCTTTCTACTACAGAAACCCTTACCGAACCTTCAAGCAGCGTTGTTTTGACTTCATCCTCCTCATCGTAACTATTGATGTTAAAATGTGTACCCAGTACTTCTACCTCCTGGTTTCCGGTTTTAACTATAAAAGGCATGCGTTTGCCGGTATTGCCCTTTATTTTGGCTACTTCAAAATATCCTTCCCCATTAAGGGTTACCTTACGGGTATCTCCACTAAATTTAGTTGGGTAACGAAGGGAAGAGGCCGCGTTTAACCATACCCTGGTGCCATCGGGTAAATTGATCTGGTATTGCCCTCCTTTTGGGGTTTCGATGGCATTGAATGCAGCCATTCCATTTTTTCCGGCTGCTTTTTCATCCACAGCATATACCAGCTGCCCATCGGCGGTTTTTTGGATACTCAGGCCCTGCTGTTTGGCAATCTCTCCATTTCCGGCATCTGTTAAAGAAATTTTTGTGCCATCAGCCAGGGTAAGGAAAGCCTTATTGCCACCTGGGGCGATGTCGTCATGTTTTGAGCTGCGCTTGCTAAGAGGATTTACCCCGGCCTCTTTTGATCTGAAAAATCCGGCAGCACCAACCAGGAGTGTTATTGCTGCTGCAATACCCCACCACCAGGCAGTGTTTAGCTTTCGCTGGGGCTTGCCTGCTGTTAAGGATGCCCACACTTCATTTTTGGAAAGTTCTATACTCAGGGGCGCAGGGGCATTTCCTTTGGATGCCAGATCAAGGTACCAGCTTTCTACAATTGCTTTTTCTTCTTCATTGCAATTGCCTGCTTTGTATTTTTCTAATAATTTACCCGGGTCTTTCTGCATACCGTAAACTGTATTTTTCCTTTTTGTACTTATAAGACAGGAAAGCCAGGGGGTATAGGGTACTTATTTTAAAAAAATATTTTTATGGTGCATTTACAAATCATTTCTTGCGATGCCGCAATACTGACCATTCAATTCCTTGCCTTAACAACTTCCTGTAATTGGGATTTCCAAAGGCTTCCGGTCCATGGCCCAATTGGATAAACAGTACATCTGTTTGCTCATATGAATTAATCCATGCGATACAATGCGAACTCCCGGGATGGGTAGTACTGAGTAGCGGCCGGATGTTTGGCTGAATACCAAAGTTTCCATATACTTCATCGTAGATCTTAAAATCTTTTAGCCCTCTGGTAACGGGATGCTTAGGGTCTGCTATTTTTACCGGGATAATGACATCGTGCTGATAGCTTGATTTTATGGTATCACCTTTTACAAGCGTTGCCTTCTCATAATATTTACCGCCAATAATCCGCTGAAATTCATCCCAATCCTGATAGGATACCAGGGAATGGTGTAGAAATATCATGGCCTTTCCTTTCTTCAACAATTGTACATACGCCTGTTTTTGTGCTGGTGTAATGGAATTGTACATGTCATAAAAAACAAGGGCATCGTATTTGTCGACAGCCGGAGAGGCGATCAGCTCATTCGCTGCCGGTTGTTCCAGTTTATCATAACTGATACCTCTACCTAGAGAATCAAATAGGTGATAGAACGGTTCCTGTTTAAAACCATGCCCGCCGGTAATGACCAGGATTTGTATCTTTTGCTGCGCAAAACAAGTCATACTGATGATGCATAATAAAATGGCAATTCTTATTGCTTTCATAATGGAGTAGATTAGCAGCCCTCAGCAGCTAGTTTATTAAAACAGGAAATAAATTAAAAACAAATAAACAACAAGGGTCAATTTAGGCCGGAGAATCCGCAAGGCCTTTTTTACATGTGTTCTAACAGTTTGCTCAGATAACTGCAATTTTAGGGCGATCTGCTTATAGGAAAGATACTCCTTCCTGCTGAGTTCAAATACTTCCCGCATTTTAGCAGGCAGGGCCGATATTTCCCTTTCGATGATCTTTTTCATTTCCCGCTCTCTGATCTGGTAATCGGACAGGTAGCTGTCACAGTCTATAAAATTGCGGAGGGAATTGATGTATTTGTCCTTTACCTGCTGGTGTTCCATACGGTTGATGATCCGGTTGCGGATACCTGCATATAAATAAGCGGATAAGCTGTGTTCAAAAAACAGGCTTTCCCGTCGGGTCCAAAGAATTTCAAACAGTTCCTGAACCACATCTTTTGCCTCATCTTCGTTAGCCAGCATCTTACAGGCGTGAATAAATAACAAGCCGTAAAAGCGGTCAAAAATAACAGTATAAGCCTTATGATCGCCGTTTCTCAGCAGATCTGCCAATTCCTCATCAGTAAATTGGTTGTAAGACATCATATATTCGGTTAGCAATACTCAAATATAGCATTTTTAAACTCGCTCAGATTGGCATTTTATTCAGCTTTTTTGTCAGGATATTACGCTTCGTCCTCTGTGCTGTAATCAGTTGGGGTACGGCCAAACTGCTTGGCAAATTCTTTACTGAAATACTTACTGTCATTGAAACCGACCATATAGGCCACTTCATAAACGGTATAGGTATGTTGTCTGAGCAACTGGGCAGCTCTTTTTAACCGCACAGATTTGATAAAATTATTTACCGTCATGCCGGTGAGCGCCTTTATCTTTTTATACAGGATTGGCGTACTCATCCCCACCTCGGCAGCCAGTATATTAACATTAAATTCATCCATACTGAAATTATCTTCAATGATGCGCATGATCTTATTTAAGAATTCTTCATCCGTAGATTCTATGAGTATATTAGAAGGCTGCAGGGTAATTTGCTGGCTGAACTTTCTTCTCATATTAGCCTGAAGTGCCAGCAGGTTATTGATATTGAGCTGCAGCACATCAATGCTAAAGGGCTTGGTAATGTATGCTTCGGCACCGGTTTTTAAACCACTTACCTCGTGGATATTTCCGGAACGCGCCGTTAACAGGATGATGGGGATATGGCTGGTACGGGCATCAGTTTTCAGCACACGGCAGAGTTCCAGTCCATCCATTACCGGCATCATGACATCACTGACAATGATGTCCGGGATTTTCTCAAAAGCAAGCTGAGCGCCTTTTTCTCCGTCTTCGGCCTCAATGATGTGGTAAAACGGACGTAAGGATTGCCTGATAAAATCGCGGATTTCCCGGTTGTCCTCTACAATCATCAGGGTGATGCGTTCTTCACTGGTTCCTTCATCCGGGTTATCTTGTTCGGCTGTTTCTGCAATTTCCTGGGGCAAACGGTACAAGTCCGGACTTTCTACATTGACAAATTGGGGGATCAGCTCATCCTTTTTAAAATGACTGTGTCCGGTCCTGAGCTTAAGACAAAAGCAGGTTTGGACATTTCCTGCAGATAGCGAACTGGGCAGCAGCAATAAATCGCCATGGTGCAACCTGGCTATCTTTTTAGATAAGGCGAGTCCTATCCCCGTACCGCTGTTCCGCGACAGCGGATCTTTAACCTGATAAAAATTGGTAAATATCTTGTCCCTGCTCTCTTCCGGAATACCTTTTCCATTGTCTGAGACTGTAATTTCCAGGTATCCATTTCCGGTCTTTTTAACCGATAATGTAATGATCCCGTAGTCTGGGGTAAATTTAAAGGCATTAGATAAGAGGTTAAAGAACACCTTTTCCAGCTGTTCATGGTCGAAATAGACCTCTATATGATCATCATCACTAATAAACTGGTAACCGATATGGTGTTTGATCGCGAGGTACTGAAAAGATAAATAGATCTCTTTAGCAAATTCAACGATATTTTCGGGAGATACGTTCAAAGTCATTTTACCGGCCTCTTCTTTTCTGAAATCCATCAGTTCATTAACCAGCCGGGTTAAGCGGTTTGCATTCTTTTTAACGGTTAGCAGCCGGCGGTTCAATTTCGGAGACTCTTTGGTATCGTTTATTAAGTGTTCTAAAGGACCAACAATAAGCGTTAAGGGTGTCCGGATCTCATGAGAAACATTGGTAAAGAAATCCATCTTCATCTGATAGATCTCGTGTTCTTTTCGCAAAAGGGCCCTGATCCACAAAAAGCGGAAAACCAAAAACAGGATTGCTGAAAAACACAGTGCATAGATCACATAGGCCCACCAGGTTTTCCAGAAGGGTGGCCGGATATGGATGATCATTTGTTCTGCTTCTTTTGTCCAGACCCCATCATTATTGGCACCTTTAATGAGCAACTTATAAGTTCCTGAAGGTAGATTGGTAAAGGTGGCAGCGGGTACAGTTACATAATTCCATTCTTTATCCAGGCCCTCCAGTTTATAAGCATACTTATTTTTTTCCGATTTGATATAGTTGAGCACCGCAAACTCCAGGCTAAAAATATTCTGGGCATGTGAAAAGGAGATTTCCTTTGTCAGGCTGATGTTCCTGTTTAGCAGCTTACTTTCATCGCCGATGACAACTGTTTTATTAAAAAGCCTGAGCCTAGTAAAAATAACTTTAGGTACTTTTTTGTTTTCTTTGATCTGGTCCGGAAAAAAGCTGACCAGGCCATTGTAACCACCAAAATAAAATTCTCCTTTGCTATCTTTAAAAAAGGAGTTGTAATTAAACACATTACCAGGAAGACCATCCTGTACCGTAAAGGTTTTAAAAACTTTTTTATCAAACTTGGCCAATCCATCGGCCGTGCTGATCCATAAATTTCCATGATCGTCTTCCAGCACGCCAAGAATGACATTGCTGGGCAAACCGTTTTTCATGGTAAAAAAAGTAGTTTTATTTTTAAAAGGATTGTAACGTATTAAGCCTGCATCGTAACTACCCAGCCAGATGATGCCTTTACTGTCTTCCTGGATCAGGTTGATGTCATCGAATTTTGAACTGTTGTCATTGATCGTAAAGGCTTTTACTTTATTCGTATTTGGATCAAAGATATAGGTACCTGAATTGGTGGCAATCCATACATTCTTTTTACTGTCCTCAAAAAAGTAACGGATAAACTTCAGGTCGTGATGATTGGTTGCACTGCTGAAAGGAGTAAAATTATCTTCTTTTTCATTGTATATAAAAATGCCCTGGGCCCTGGTCCCAATCCATAAACGGTTTCTGCTGTCGTGCAGCAGACAAACAATTCGGGTGGAATTTAAAGCTTTAGGATCACTGGTATTTTGTTTATAATGTTTAAAGGTCTTTGAACCAGGCAGGTATAGGTCCAGGCCACCTTCATAGGTTCCTATCCAGACTTTACCACTCTGATCAATAGAGATGGCTTTAACCAGGTTGGAGCTTAAGGAATTGGGGTTTTCCACATCATGCTTGAAACTGGTAAACTGCCCGTTAGCCCTGTCGTAATAATTCAGACCCTCGGCTTCGGTTCCGATCCATAAATTATGGTATTTATCTTCAACGATAGAACTGACCACGTTACTGCTGATCCCGTTTTTCCCAAGAGTAGTTTTGTACTCTCTGAAAGGGGTTGAATTGGCATGGTAAAAGTTAACTCCTCCATAATAGGTACCTGCCCAGATGGAACCCGTTGCATCTTTCAGAATATCATAAATGGAATTCTGGTTCAGGCTGTTGGGATCTTCAGGGTTGTGGTTCAGTACCGTAAATTTATTGGTTTCCAGGTCGAGTAAATTGATACCATTTAAGGTGGATATCCATAAACGTCCATCCTGATCTGTCTTGATTTTACGGATCACATTACTGCTGATGCCATCTGGCTGTCCTTTTCTGGACATAAAATGCTTAAATGTGCCGGTACTGCGGTTGAACAACTCCAGTCCGTTATTATGGGTACCTATCCATAAGTTGTGTTTGTGATCTTCATAAACGATATTGATGTCATTGTCAATTAAACTTTCCCGGTCACCGGTTTTGTGGAAGTAGGATTTAAAATGGTATTTCCCATCCTGCATCCACATGCTGCTCAACCCGTGGAAAGTGCCTATCCATAAAACACCTTCATGATCCTGGCAAACAGTCTTGATCAGGTGATGGGGCAATCCGCCGTTAGCCGGCATAAAACGCTGAAACTTATCGTGTCCGATCAGTTTATTTAAACCGCTGTCTGTTCCAATCCAGATACTTCCCTTGCTGTCTTCGCAAATTGTTCTGATGGTATTGTTGCTGATGCTGTGTTTGTTTTTCGGATCATTTAAATAACGCTTGAAGGAATTTGTTTCGGGCAAGTACCTGTTGAGTCCTTTCTGCGTACCTACCCAAAGGTTTCCTCTGCGATCGGTAAGCAGAAAATTAATGTTCTGCCCACTGCTTAAAGAGGTATTGTCTCCTTTTTCGCGTTTATAGATCTCAAAATTCCGGGTATTGTATTTGTTCAATCCGTCTTTAGTGCCAAACCACATGAAGCCCATGCTATCCTGCGCAATTGACAATACGCTGCTTTGTGAAAGCCCGTTTTCAACGGTAAGGTGGTTGAAATTCATTTTGTTTTTCTGGGCATCAGCAACCTCATATCCCAGCAACAGGATAATCAGCAGAGCTACTTTATTCAAAACAAATGATGAAGACATTCAAGAATGGGTTTGGTTAAGGGTAAAAATAGGTGTTTACTTTCATATTCGCTATTTCCGGTCACAAAAAAGGGTGTCTGAAATGATACAGACACCCTTTGCAAGATCAATATTTTGTCGGCTTATTGCTGAACCGTAAATTTATAAACGGTTACTGTTTTATATTCCTGTCCTGGCTTTAACACTGTTGAAGGGAAGGCAGCCTGGTTAGGAGAATCCGGAAAATGTTGCGTCTCCAGGCAAAAAGCAGAACGGTGCGGATAGCTCACCTGGTTTTTACCATCATGTTCTTCACCGGTTAAGAAGTTACCGCTATAAAACTGCAGTCCTGGTTCTTCGGTTAGTATATCCATTACAATACCTGTTTTTGTACTGCTAACGCTTGCTACTTTTTGCAATCCTGCTTCTTTTCTCAATACAAAGTTATGGTCATAACCTTTTCCATATTTTAGTTGTTCGTTACTTTCGTTAATCCTTGCACCAATGGCAGTTGCTTTATTAAAATCGAAAGGCGTGCCTGCCACTTTCTCAATTTTGCCGGTAGGGATCAGGGTAGCATCAACAGGGGTATAACCATCGGCATTGATGGTTAGCAAATGATCTGTAATGGTCGAATCTCCATCTCCATTGAGGTTAAAATAAGCATGATTGGTTAAGTTAACTACGGTGTTTTTATCGGTAGTCGCGCTATAGCTGATTTTAATCTCATTGTCATTGCTCAGTTCATAAGTTACCTTAACGGTCAAATTACCCGGATAGCCCGCTTCGCCGTCTTTAGAGAAATAAGCCAGCTCCAGAGTTTGTTCGTTTACCAGTTTTGCATCCCATACCTGGCCAAAGAAACCATCAAAGCCACCATGAAGGGTATTCACCCCATCATTGAGCTGCAGTTGATAAGCACTGCCGTCTAAAGTAAATTTTCCTTTTGCAATGCGGTTTCCGTAACGGCCAATCAATGCGCCAAAAAATGGTTCTCCTTTTTTCTGGTAAGATTTAAGACTGTCATAGCCTAGCACCACGTCAGTAAAGCCACCTTTGTTATTGGGTACCCATAAAGAAATAATCCTTCCACCGTAATTGGTAATGCTGGCTTCTGCCCCGTTTCTATTTTTTAAAGTATATAAAGCTACTTCTTTTCCATTAAGATTAGCTTTAAATGCGGCTGAATCCGGATGTTTAACAATTGAAACCACAGTGCTGCTGGTATCGCTGCCTGCAGTTTTGGTTGTTGAAGGACTGTTACAGCTGCTCAAGGTACACAGGGCTGCAAAGCTTAAAAAAATGGTTTGGATTGTTTTGTTCATAATGTGTGTTTTATATCTGATCGGTTAACTAAATTAGAAAAAGAATATTAAATGTCAAAACCACCCTTAATATTGGTGAATATAATATCTTTACGCCGGGTATATTTCGTCAACAAGATGCAATAAATTTTAAGATAAACCATAAATATGCCCAAAGAAAACAAACAGAATTGAAATAAAATTATCCTGAGAATGACACAATATACTGATCAAAACCGGTTTTTAATAGCAGTTGACTGCATTGTATTTGGTTTTGACGGAGAACATTTAAAGCTACTGCTCATTAAACGGGGGTTTGAACCGGAAAAAGATAAATGGAGTTTAATGGGTGGTTTTGTGCGTCCTGAAGAAAGCCTGGATGATGCGGCAAACCGGGTGCTTACCCAGCTTACCGGTCTGAATGGTGTTTACCTGGAACAAATTCTGGCTTATGGCAATCCTTTAAGGGATCCGATAGAAAGGACGCTCTCTGTAACTTACTTTGCATTGATAGACATCCATAAATATGAAGCGCAGCTGAACGACCAGTACCACGCCGAATGGTTCTTGTTAAAAGATGCGCCATCGCTGATATTCGACCACGATGAGATGGTGGAGACTGCAAAAAAGAAAATAAGGTATAAGGCAGCCCTCCACCCGATCCTTTTTGAGCTGCTGCCTAAAAAGTTTACCATCCCGCAATTGCAGAACCTGTATGAAGATGTCTACAATACCCAAATTGACAACAGGAACTTCATCAGGAAGCTGACGGCCACCAGGTTGCTGATTAAACTTAGCGAAAAAGATAAATCCGGTTCTAAAAAGGGAGCATTCTATTTTAAGCTGGATAAGAAAAAATACCAGGCCAACTTCCAGGCTTTCCTGAACTTCATTCCGAAGCCCGATAAATTAATAGCTGTATAGTAGTCTTTTAGCTCAATTGAAAGGTTTATTCAAATAAATTCTTTTAATAAAAAAAATAAATGTTAATTAGACGTTTATTTAACTAAATATGAGCAAAGATCAATACGTGATAGGGGTTGATTACGGGTCGGATTCGGTACGGTCTGTCATCATCGATACAAAAAACGGGGCAGAACTGGCTTCTTCAGTTTTCTACTATCCCCGCTGGCAAAAAGGTTTATATTGCAATCCTGCAAAGAATCAATTCAGGCAACATCCTTTAGATTATATAGAGGGTTTGGAACAAAGCATAAAAGACTGTATCCAAAAGGCAGGCGGCAGCGCTGTTGCAGGAGCCATAAAGGCGATTGCAGTAGACACGACAGGTTCCTCTCCTGTTGCAGTAAATGCAGCAGGAACGCCACTTGCTTTATTACCAGAATTTGAGGAAAACCCAAATGCCATGTTCGTGCTATGGAAAGATCATACTTCGGTAAAGGAAGCCATGCAGATCAACAAGCATGCGGAAAAATATGAAACCAATTATTTAAAGTATTGTGGCGGTATTTATTCATCAGAATGGTTCTGGGCCAAACTATTACATATTTTACGCGCGGATGATGCAGTAAAAGAGGCCTGCTATTCCTGGGTAGAACATTGCGACTGGATCCCTTTTCTGCTTACCGGCGGAAACGAGGTTTCGGAAATGAAAAGAAGCCGCTGTGCCGCCGGACATAAAGCCTTATGGGCTGAAGAGTTTGCCGGTTTACCACCTGATGCATTCTTTACGGAGCTTGACCCTGTGTTAGCGGGCTTTACGGAACGTTTATATCAGGATACCTATACCTCAGATGAAACAGCAGGGACGATCAGTGCAGAATGGGCAGCGCGCTTAGGGCTGAATCCTGAGGTCCTGATTGGCGTAGGCGCTTTTGATGCCCATATGGGGGCTGTTGGCGGGCAGATAGAACCTTATCATCTGAGTAAAGTAATGGGAACTTCTACCTGCGATATCCTGGCCGTACCCACAGCTGACATCGACAATAAACTGATCAAAGGGATCTGCGGGCAGGTAAATGGTTCTGTTATTCCAGGTATGCTGGGACTAGAGGCCGGACAATCGGCCTTCGGCGATACTTATGCCTGGTTTAAGGAGTTGCTTTCCTGGCCGGTTAAGAACCTGCTGAAACAATCCACCATAATAGATGCAGCTACCGCAGCTGCTTTGGAGCAGGAATTAATGGACAGGATGATCCCCGAACTGAGTAAACAGGCTTCCCTCCTGCCTAAAAATGAGGATGATGAACTGGCTGTCGATTGGTTAAACGGCCGAAGGACGCCGGATGCCAACCAGGAATTAAAGGGTGCCGTCAGCAATCTTGACCTGGGTAGCGATGCCCCCCGTGTATTCAGGGCACTGGTAGAGGCTACCTGTTTCGGGGCTAAAAATATAGTAGACCGATTTATAGCAGAAGGCATTCCTGTTAAGGGGATCATTGGCATTGGCGGCGTAGCTAAAAAATCTCCTTTTGTAATGCAGACCATGGCCAATGTACTGAATATGCCAATCCGCATCCACCAGTTTGAACATACCTGCGCATTGGGTGCAGCCATGTTTGCTGCTGTGGTGGCCGGTGTATATCCCAATGTTGAAGCCGCAATGAAAGGTATGGGCAGTGGTTTTGACAAAGAATATTTCCCGGAACCGGAAAATGTGGGCTATTATGAAACCCGTTTTTCAAAGTATAAAGCACTGGGTATATATATAGAAGAAAATACAAAAAATGAACATTAGGCTTAATTGTGATTTTTTCACAGCTAAAAAAATATCGATATGAGTAATTATCAGGAAATCAGAGAACAAGCCTACGAAGCGAACATGCAGCTGCCCAAACTGGGGCTGGTATTGTTCACTTTTGGCAACGCCAGTGCAGTGGACAGGACTAAAGGCGTTTTTGCTATTAAACCGAGCGGAGTTGCTTATGAAGAACTGAGCCCGGAAAAAATGGTGATCGTGGATTTTGAGGGTAATACAGTTGAAGGGCTTTTACGTCCTTCTTCGGACACCAGGACCCATGCGGTGTTATATAAACATTGGGAAGGGATTGGTGGCATTGTACATACTCATTCTACTTATGGAACTGCCTGGGCGCAATCACAGCGTGCCATTCCAATTTACGGTACCACACATGCCGATCACCTTACCGTAGATATTCCATGTGCCCCACCTATGCAGGATGATATGATCGAGGGGAATTATGAATATGAAACCGGTTTCCAGATCATGAGCCATTTTAAAGCGGAAGGCCTGAGCTATAAGGAAGTAGAAATGATCCTTGTGGGAAACCACGCGCCTTTTACCTGGGGGAAAACTGCAGCTAAAGCGGTTTACAATAGCGCGGTACTGGAAGAAGTGGGCAGAATGGCCCTGCTTACGGAACAGATCAGAAAAGACGTACCCAAATTAAAAGACGCTTTAATTAAAAAGCACTATGACCGGAAACATGGTGCAGATGCTTATTACGGACAATAAAAGATAGATAAAAATGATTAACCTGAAACAATTTGAAGCCTGGTTTATTACAGGAAGCCAGCATTTATACGGAGAAGAAACACTTAGGCAGGTAGCAGAACATTCTATGCAGATTGCAAAAGCATTGAATGATGCCCCGCAAATCCCTGTTAAGATTATATTCAAGCCGGTTGTTAAATCACCTGAAGAAATTTACCAGATCTGCCAGGAAGCCAATACAGCAGAAAACTGTATCGGGGTGATTGCCTGGATGCATACTTTCTCGCCTGCAAAAATGTGGATTGGCGGCTTAAAAGTATTACAAAAACCTTTGCTGCACCTGCATACGCAGTTTAACCGGGACATTCCATGGAGCACTATAGATATGGACTTTATGAACCTGAACCAGAGCGCCCATGGCGACCGGGAATTTGGTTTTATCATGTCGAGGATGCGCCTGAACCGCAAAGTAGTAGTTGGCCATTGGCAAGACAATGAAGTTAGAGAAGGGTTGAATACCTGGTTAAGGGCAGCAGCAGGGTGGAATGACATGCAGGGTGCTAAATTTGTGCGCTTTGGCGACAACATGCGCTATGTTGCGGTAACCGACGGGGATAAAGTAGAAGCAGAAATCAAGTTTGGGTATTCCGTAAATACACATGGGATCGGTGACCTGGTTGCGGTGATCAACCAGACCAGTGATGCAGCAATTGATCAGCTGATCAAGGAATATGAAGCGCGTTACGTGATGACCAAATCCCTGGTTAAGGGCGGTGATCAGCATGCTTCTTTACGTGAGGCCGCTAAAATTGAGATTGGTATGCGCGCCTTTTTGCAGGATGGCAATTATAAAGGCTATACCGATACTTTTGAGGACCTGCACGGTATGGCACAACTTCCGGGTATTGCTTCACAACGCTTAATGGCTGAAGGCTATGGTTTTGGCGGCGAAGGCGACTGGAAAACAGCTGCGCTGGTAAGGGCCATGAAGGTAATGGGCACGGGCTTAAAAGGCGGTAACTCTTTTATGGAAGATTATACCTATCATTTTGATCCGGCCAATTCACTGGTTCTGGGCTCACACATGCTCGAGATCTGCGAATCTATTGCAGACGGGCCGGTAAAATGTGACATTCAGCCTTTGGGTATAGGTGGCAAGGCAGATCCGGTAAGGTTGATCTTTAACGCTGCCGGTGGTCCTGCACTCAATGCTTCTATTGTAGACATGGGCAATCGTTTCCGCATGCTTGTGAACAATGTAGATGCTGTTGCTGCAACAGAGGATATCCCTAAATTACCGGTTGCACGCGTATTGTGGAAACCGCAGCCGGATATGAAAACAGGTTGTGCTGCATGGATCTATGCGGGTGGTGCACACCATACCGGTTACAGCCAGAACCTGACTGCTGAACATATGACTGATTTTGCAGATATGGCTGGTATTGAAACTGTAATTATCGATAAAAACACGAATCTTAACCAGTTCCGCAACGAGCTCAGATGGAATGAGGTGTATTACCAATTGAACAAGTAAACACAAAAAACCAAATATTATAGCTTATGAGCAGCAGTTTAGTCTTTACAGATTATGTAGTTTTCATTTTCTACTTCCTCATCGTCACCGTTTATGGCTATGTCATTTACAGCAGGCGTAAAAAAAATGAACACGATGCCAAAGCATTTTTCCTGGCGGAAGGTACATTGACCTGGTGGGCTATCGGGGCTTCCCTGATTGCCTCCAACATTTCTGCCGAGCAGTTTATCGGCATGAGTGGTGAGGGTTTCTTCCTGGGGATTGCGGTTGCGGCCTATGAATGGATTGCAGCCATTGCCCTGATCATTGTAGCGGTTTGGTTCATTCCGGTATACCTTAAAAATAAGATCTATACCATGCCCCAGTTCCTGCAAAACAGGTACAATGAAACTGTTGCCCTGATCATGGCGGTTTTCTGGCTGTTCCTGTACATTTTTGTAAACCTGACCTCTATCCTGTACCTGGGTGCAGTGGCCATCAACGGACTAACAGGGGGTGAATACCTGCATGTGATCATGCTGGGGCTGGCTGTTTTTGCCTTGCTCATTTCCCTTGGAGGTATGAAAGTGGTGGCGTATACAGATGTGATCCAGGTTGCGGTGCTGATTTTTGGTGGTTTGGTAACCACCTATATTGCGCTGACCGTAGTAGGACAGAAATTTGGCGTAGGTGCCAATGCTATTGCGGGCTTTAATGTGCTCATGGAACAAGCTCCGGAACATTTTAAAATGATCATACCGAAGCCTACGGCTGATTCTTCACAAAACGAGATCAGCAAATACCTGACTTTCCCAGGTGCATTATCTTATGCGGCTGGTATCTGGATCATCAACCTGAATTACTGGGGCTGCAACCAGTACATTACGCAAAGGGCATTGGGTGCTGACCTGCAAACTGCCAGAACAGGTATTTTATTTGCGGGTTTCCTGAAACTCCTGATGCCTGTGATCGTGATGCTTCCTGGTATTGCAGCTTTTGTATTGTATAAAAATGGCCACTTGCCTCAGTTGGTTGGCGGAAAAGATGGTGCGTATTCGGCTGTCCTTACCTTCCTCCCTACCGGCCTTAAAGGTTTATCCATTGCAGCCTTAACTGCCGCCATTGTGGCTTCGCTGGCAGGTAAAGTAAACAGTATCTCTACAATTTTCACTTTAGATGTCTATTTAAAGTACCTTAAAAAGGATGCTGATCAGCGGAATCTGGTATTTGTTGGCCGCGCTACAGTTTTTGCAGGACTGATTCTTGCCGTAATGTTTACCTGGACCGATTTACTGGGCATTGGTGGTGTTGGTGGTTTCACTTATATTCAGAAGTATACGGGCTTTATCAGTCCTGGTGTATTTGCCATGTTCATCCTGGGTATGTTCTGGAAAAGGACTACCGGAAGTGCAGCCATTGCTGGAGTAATTGCGGGTTTTCTTTTATCGGTTTTCTTTAACGAGCTGGCGCCGTCTGTAATGGGTAATGATACCTGGTTGTATACGGCCTATCCTAATGGTAAAGGTGGTTTTGAGATTCCTTTCCATATCTGTATGGGTTTATCTTTTATGTTTACCATGATCCTGATGATTGCCATCAGTATGGGTGGGCCTAAAGTTAACCCTAAGGCTTTTGAACTGGATAAAGCGATGTTTAAAGTGTCCCCTTCTACATTGATCCTTATTGTGCTGACCTTATTGATTGTAGGGGCGCTGTATGTGAAATTCTGGTAAAAGGACAAAATAGGGATTCTTCTCAATTCTGGCATCTGTTTTCCGGCTTCATCAGGAAGCTGGAAAACAGATGCCAGAATTGAGAATTTTTATAGACCAGTTTGTCTTGTATCATGGATATAGGAGATACTTCGCCCGTATAGCCTTAAACTTCTCCAATCCAGGTTCCCAGCTTTTTCTAATGTCGGCTTCCGATACTCCCGCTATGATCTGCTTTCTCAATTGATCGGTACCTATGCGCAGATCAAAAGCCGATACATCCTGGTTCGCTCTTCCGGGAGTAAAGAAATTAGCTTTATCTGGATAAGCATTGTATAATTCAATTAACCAGGATAAATTAATCTGGCGGCTCTTCCGAAGCTTGTTAATGTCATAATTGCGAAGATCAAGGCCATAACAGACAGCGTCCTTGTGATTTGGTCGCTCACTCATTCCTGGAATACTTACCGGTTTGTATGAAAATGAATACTTGCCTTTCAATGCGGGTGCTCCCAATATAGTAAATGGCATATAAGTTCCCCGACCTTCATTGATCGCTGTTCCTTCAAACATACATAAGCTTGGGAAAAGCATCACTGCTTGCTGTGTATTTAAATTGGGGGAGGGATTTATCGGCAATACATAAGGCATGTCATGATTATAGTTGGCAACTTTTATAATCTTTATTTTGCATTTTTTTTTCAGATATCCCTCTCCGTTAAGATATTGTGCAAATTCACCGATAGTCATGCCATGCGTCATGGGGGTATAATGGATCCCTATGCCAGATTTAAATTTGTCATCAGTCATCACGGGTCCGTCTACTACATATGCGTTAGGATTAGGCCTGTCAAGAATCAGCAGTTCTTTGTTGTTTTCTGCACAGGCTTCCATTACATACTCAAGCGTATTGATATTTGTATAGTAGCGACAGCCCACATCCTGAATATCAAAGACCATTAGGTCGATATCCGCCAGCTGTTCTCTTGTTGGTTTCTCATTTTTGCCATATAAAGAGATGATTGGAATGCCAGTTTTAACATCTACCTCATTGCCCACTACAGCCCCATTACTGGCGTTGCCTCTAAAACCATGCTCAGGTCCAAACACTTTTGCAATTTTAATTCCAAGGCTTACTAAACTGTCTACACTGCTTTTCTTGCCAATCATGGAACTCTGATTTGCAACCAGCCCAACCCGCTTTCCTTTCAGATAAGGTAAATATTTTTCAGTCTGGTCGGCACCTGTGATAATTCCAGGCCTATTAGACCTACTTTGGTTAGACGATACAATTCGTGTGGCACCTTTCATGTTGATCGCCAGAAGTGTTAAAAAAAGTAAAGAAGTTAATCTCATCATTTTAGAAGGGTTATAATTTCTATATTACCATTAGTGCTATGCAGGATCTCTCTAAACCACAAGGACTAAATTAGGAAATTTGGTTTACATATTTTAATTATCCGGCAAACCTTATTTGCTTTCTAAACTTTCCATAAATGCAATGATAGCCTTTTTTTCTTTTTCAGTGAGGTGCAGATTTTCTTCGGGAAGCGTTTGATTGGAAAGTTTTATTCCTAATCCAGCAGCACCTCCATTATTATAAAATTCCATTACCTGATCCAAGGTCTGATATACTCCATTGTGCATATAGGGTGCTGTTTTATTGATATTCCGGATAGTGGGAATTTTAAAAGCATGTTTATAAGAATCAATACCAATCACATCATAGTAACCTAAATCCGTATCCAGCGTGGAGTCCGCCAGGGAAACAGGAACACCAATTACTTCCGTTTCACTTGTAATGAACTTTGGGGGAGTAACTCCATTAAACAAAGGAGCGAAATGACAGGTGGCGCATTTGGCTTTTCCCATAAATAAATTAAAGCCTTTCAATTCCTGCTTAGATAAAGCATTTTCATTACCACGCATATATTCGTCAAACCGGCTATTGAGTTTTATCAGGCTACGGATGTAGGAAGCAAGGGCATTCGTTACCTGATCCGAACTGATCACTTTCTCCGTATTTGCAGAGAAAGCCTTTGCGAATAACGAAGAGTATGAATTGTCTGCAGAAACATATTTTATGATCGCCTCCATCGAACCGTCCATTTCCTGTTTGCTGCTGATTACGTCACGCACCTGATCCTCCAGGGTTAACGCACGCATATCATAGAAATAATTTGACTGTAAAGCAACGTTGAGTAAGGATGGCACATTTCTTCTCAGCAGATTTGCAGAATCATGAATAGCTGTATGCTTTGCCTGTCCGTCCGAAAAAGACAAATCAGGATGATGACAAGATGCACAGCTTCTTGTACCATTACCGGATAGTGCTGCGTCAAAAAAAAGTCTTTCACCTAGCCCCACTTTTGCTGCTGTGGTATGAAATTCAGGGCCGGGAGAAAAGGCATCTGCATTAAATGCATCCGAATCAAACAATGTTCTTGCCTCCTGCTTAAGCATTCGGTTATATTTAATTCTGCGACCCGGCAAGTCCTGTTCCAATTGTGCTATCCCGGCACTGATCTTATTTCCGAAACGTGTAATAAATACGGCTCTGTCTAAGGAGTCAAAATTAGTATGATGATAAAGATAGGTTACGGAGGCATCCAGATCCCGCAATAAAGCCGTTTTTTTCTTTTTATTTACATACAAAGAAAGGACATTTCGTAAGCTTTTTAAGGATTCGGCAGCCTCTTGCATACTGTTCAAAGCAACAGCATTATCGAATCCTGTAAGACCCAAAGTGATGACCCTGAATATCTCTAACTTGGTTGCATCCAATATTCGCCAGTCGGCAAACTGATGATCATGAAAATAAGAAATCAGGTACTCCGTATTTGTTATTAAATGACTGACTGCGCTGATGAGTTCGTCTTTCTTTGCAGTATCATATTCCGGGTAGATAAATTCCTCGATCACCTGCAAACCCATTGGATCGATAGCACGGGCTAAAGATGGGTCTAGTAAATCAGCATTCTCAATCTCCTCCACTGGCGGGCCATTTAATCTCTTGCTCAGGTCGGCAGTAAAATATTCTGAAGCCCATTCAAATTTTTTGAACAGCAATCTTGACTTTAAAAAGGCTTGACGAACGCTGCGTCCGTCAACCTTATCTTTTGTAAGCTCAAATAAGAGCGTATCTTTTAAATACTTGTGGAAGGATACGATCTGAGTTAAAACTTCTTTTTGAATTTTTCGTTCCCGAGAATTGGCTTGTATTTGTTCTGTATGGTTCGAATTAACGGAGGTAAAGCATACAATAAATAACCCAGTTAACAGGAATGCTACTATTCCGACCTGCTTACTCATAACCTCCTCCTCTTCCTTACCAACAGTGACTTATTTAAATGTCAAAGCATTCCTGAACGGATTTGCATTTTTATCCCGCTCAGCTAAAGGTGCTATTCCCCACCTATGCTCTATAAAGGAAAGAATGCTGACTGTTTCATATGGTGTATGATCTACAACGCCTTTTTTTGCAAATGGCCCGATAACAATTGCAGGAATGCGGCTTCCTGGTCCCCATCTGTCAACAACGGGTGGGGCTACATGATCAAAAAAGCCACCAAACTCATCGTAGGTTAAGATAACCAAGGCATCCTTTGCATTAGGTCCTTCTAATACTGCATTAATCAGTTTTACTGCAAGTTCTTCTGAAGAATATACAGCAGAAGCACCTGGGTGTTCGTCATTCCCTCCGCCTGGTTTCACAAAAGAAACACTGGGAAGGTTACCTTCTTTCGCTGCTTTTATGAAATCATCTTGATCCTTCATATGTTTCCGGCCTGCTGTCCCCTCTTCATATTGGGCAAAATACAGGAAAGGTTCATGATTATAGGCGAAATTATTTTTCCTTCCTGCCACCGCATCATTCCATCCTTCAGAATACCAGGCCCAGGATATATTTTTTTCGCTCAGCCGGTCACCAATAGTCGGCATCGTCTGAGATGGCAATAATTTGGAAGTATCCGATTTTACAGGATAAGGTGCATTTCTTGAAAGAACGTGATTGACAACATAGCCGTCGGGAGTAATTATGCCATCCTTTATCATTTTGCCATCAGCATCAAATTTCGCGATCAATGATTTCGGAGCGTTCGGCCAAACCGGAACGGCTGCGGAAATCAGGTAAACGTGGTTAAAATAAGAGCCGCCAAATACACTCTGAAAAAAGTTATCACACAGTGTGTATTTTTGGGCGATCGGATACAGCGGTATTTTTTTTGTGTTATAATAACCCATCGTCAGTCCTTTGGAATCATTATATGCCGCGAACTTATCCATCTTTCCTCCGTTAATCTGCAACTGGTTATGAAAAAAACGGTGCGTAACATCAGGGGTTGCCTTGTCGGACGGAACATATTGGTCTATATTGAAAAATCCATTTGGCAGATTGGTAGGGAAAGCGTTGTTCCGAGGAATCTCAGGCAGGTATTTATAAGGGTTTCCATCCTTATCAACTTGCACAAAGTTACCTTTTTTAGCATTCCTAATGCCATTTGCTCCTTTAAACTCTCCATATAGATTATCAAAACTGCGGTTTTCCATATAGATAACAACCAAGTGCTTAATCTGCCCAATGCCTTTATCAAATGAGGTTTCCTGGTCTTGTACTTTTTTGCTGATCCCGCAACTGCTGATCAGCAAAATGATAAGAGACATATAAATAGATCGTTGTATGTTCATTCCGTTCATTAACATTCAATTGTACTCAAAATTTCCATTTAGGTTACAAACATAAGATTTTATATTAAAATGTCTCCGTGAAATCAATTTCCTCATCCCATGTAGGCACCACATACGCTGATAGCGTAACTTTCACTGCCATTGGGCGGATAATAAAAAAAATCCGTTAATAGCGCCACTATTAACGGATCTTTTAAATTGCGGAGATTAATCCGGTAACCCTAAAAAAGATCGATTTCCCCTTCATCAAATTCCTGCAACACCAATCGTTTCCTTTGAAGGTTAATCATTATGATGATCAAAACTACCTTTAATACGAACCTTCAGAAACAAGAAATCGGTAGAAAGGCAAAAGCGATAGGCGAATAAACCGATCAGGCAGTTGGTTCAGAAATCATTGGTTTGTATTTGTTCCAGTTATCAGCAATGATCCAAAGGTTTATGGCAAAAAGCGGTAATGCTATTGCCAGACCAGATGGCATGAAATAACTGTTGTGCAAGATGATGCCAACCATCACCGGCAAAATAACGATAGCACCTAGCGCTCTTGTTTTAGGGATAGCAAACAAAAGACCGCCCAAAATTTCTATAGCACCTATAAGTGGCATGAGCCAGGAAATCGTCATAAAAGCCCCCATAATTTTCATGATGTCTTCAGGCATTTCGGGTACAGGCATATAGTTTAGAAATTTGTTAAGGCCTGCATTGATGAACATGAGTCCAAAAAGGAGGCATAGGATAAGTTTTACGATTTTCATTTTGTTATTTTTAAGGATTAATTATTTTACTAAATGTATTATATTATTCCAAATTTATAGTAAAAACCGGGTAAAAAGCAGATCCATAACGACAAATTAAAGGGGGAAATGCGACATTTTCAAGCGGGTTTCTGCTTATACCGACACCATCGCCTTGATCACCCCATTTTTAGGATCAAGCCAGCCCTTAAATTCTTCCTTTACTTGATCAAACAAAACCCTGTGTGTAATGTAGGTAGCGGGTTCTACCAGCCCGGCTTTCATGGAAGCAATTACATGTTCAAAATCCGCTCTTGTGGCATTCCTGCTGCTCATTAAAGTAGCTTCACGCTTATGAAATTCGGGGTGACTAAATGAGATGTGCTCTTTTTGAAGTCCGATCAGAACAAAACGCGCTCCATGAGCCATGTATTGAAAGGCATTATTGATGGCTTTCAGACTGCCTGTGGCATCGATGACTACAGTGGGCATATCTCCGCCTGTAATTTCTTTCAATTGCGCCAGCACATCTGGTGCCAGTGCATGGATCACATGGGCCACCTTCAGTTTATCTTTGCAGAACTGTAAACGGTCATCATTGATATCGAGCGCAATGACCTTGCCCCCGGCAATCCGTGCAAATTCCATAGTCCCCAGACCAATAGGGCCAGCTCCGATAACCAGTACAAATTCGTCTTTAATGATCGCCGCACGACGAACACCATGTGCCCCAATGGCAAGAGGTTCTACCAGTGCAAGCTCATCAAAACTCAGGCCTTCACCATGGATCAGCAAACGGGAAGGTACAGAAAGGTATTCTGCCATTCCGCCATCCACATGGACACCACAAACTTTGATATCGGTGCAGCAATTTGGTTTACCGGAACGACAGGCAATACAAAGCCCGCAATTAAAATAAGGAATAAAAGTTACAGCCACTCCTTTTTCAAACCCCTCAGCTCCATCGAATTCAAGCAGTTCGCCGGAAAGCTCATGCCCCAACACCCTTGGGTAGCTGAAAAATGGCTGGGTGCCTTCAAATGCATGCAGATCTGTACCACAAATCCCGATACGTCTGATCTTTATAATTGCATTGCCCGGGCTTAATACAGGTTTTTCAGCAAGCTGGTATTCAAACGTTCCGGGTGTAGTGCAAACTAATGTATTCATTTCTTCTTTTTTTTACTATAATAACAATTTATGCGTTTGCCAGCGCCCTGTCCAGGTGTACATATCCCCCATCCACATGGATGATCTGTCCGGTAGTGTGACTTGATCGTCCCGACATCAGGAAGGCTGCCATATTCGCAATCTCTTCCGCTGTGGTCATCCTGTTTTCGAAAGGTATTTTGTCTGTGATCTCTTTTAGCTTTTCTTCCGCATCCGGAAGGGTCGCAATCCAGGTTTCGTAAGCAGGCGTCCAGCATTCTGCAACCACTACCGCATTTACCCGGATTCCGTATTTTAACAGTTCTACAGCCCATTCCCTGGTCAGTGCATTTCTGCCTCCATTGGCCGCAGCATAGGCTGAAGTACTGCCCTGCCCGGTTTCGGCAGTTTTAGAGGTGATGTTTACAATTGCACCCTTGCTTTTGATCAGTTCGGGCAGTGCAAAATGTGCCATTAAAAAATAATGAACTACGTTTTTATGCAAGGAAGCCATAAAATCTTTGTAGTTCCCATTTTCCAGTCCTACACCATCATTTACACCTGCATTGTTTACCAGTCCGTCTATCCTGCCAAAAGCACCGATAATCGCTTTCACCGCATTTTCACAGGCATCAGGATCGCTCAGTTCTGCTGCAACCTGGTAGGCCTTGCCCCCGGCAGAGGTAATTTCTTCTACCACTTTCAGGTTATCGGCTTCCTTTCTTCCCACAATTACGGCGATTGCCCCCTCGGCTGCAAATACCTGCGCAATAGCTTTACCTATGCCTTTGGCCCCGCCGGTAATGACAATGACCTTTTCTTTTAACTGTAAATCCATATCCCAAAAAATGCTTTATTTTTTACCCAACTGTTTTCCGATCCAGTTCACCAGGTCCTGGCCAGCTTTAAAATTCTCGTAACCGGCAGGGAGTTTTCTGCCATCCACATATTCATTGTACAACCACGGATCGCCAATGGCAAAGACTGTTCCTTTACCGTATTTAGCTACAGCCATGACATTGTCTCCATCCTGATCTTTGAGTACTGCTTTTGCGGAAGCCGAAAGTTTCAAACTGCTGTATTCTTTGATGTACAATTGTTTTGCGGTTTTAAATATTTCATTGCCTGCGGGTACCATCACTTTACCCATTTCAAACTGGTTTTTTACTACCCGGCCTTTGCTGTCTTTATTAAATTCAAGGCCGAAAGTTTTGGCCAGCTGGTTAAAATGATCCAGCTCAACGTTACCGGTATCATTGGCCATTAATACCAATACGCCTCCGCCTTTAACCCATTCTGAAATCGCCTTAATGTCATTTTGGGCAACAAAATTGGGCTGCTCAGTTTCTTTTTTTGTATCCGGATCAGCAATAATATAAACTGAAGTATTTTTCAAATTGGATACCCCAGGTGCGGCATTTAAAGTGACCGTTTTAAATCCCGCGTTGTTAAACTGATCTGCCCACATAGAAAAACCACCATTGCCCAGCTCGTCCCATTTGTAATGCCAGGAGATCAGGTTTCCGCTCTGGTCTTTCCTGGTTTCATTGTTAAAATACGAATCGAGTAATACGGTTTTTCCCAGTCCTGGCTTAGGAAGAGCGGCAATTTCCATTTCATTTGCTGCCATTAAAAATGCGCCCACACCTTTAGGATCATTGCTGATTACTTTTTCACTCATATAATAGTCATAACTGCCGTCACGATAAGGCTTACCACCTAAACCAGAAACGCTTACTGTCCCCTTCAGGTTAATCTTACCTTCTGCACGTTGTTCTACAAACTCCTGCTGAATGCCTTTATAGCCTTTACTGGCTACTGCAAAATAGGAAACGGGGAGATAACCCAGACGAACGCCTTTAGCGATAGCATATACAAACATACTGGAAGCCGAAGACTCAAAATAGTTGCCTTTGCGGTTCGGCTGGTCTAAAATATCATACCATACCCCTGTTTTGTTGTTTTGCGTGGCTTTAATAGCTGCAGCCAGACGACTCAGGATATTGATCATTTCCTGGCGTTTAGGATGAGTTTCAGGAAAGTAATCCAGGGTTTCTACCAATGCCATTGCATACCAGCCCATAGCCCTTCCCCAGATGTGCGGGGAAAGTCCGGTTTTTGGATCTGCCCAGCGTTCTGTTTTGGTTTCGTCCCAGCCATGGTACAACAAACCGGTCTTCGTATCTCTTGTATTTTGGTCTACCCAGATGAACTGATTGGCGATGTCGTCAAAAGCTTCCTCGTTTCCGATAAGCGCCGCATATTCTGCATAGAAAGGCTGTCCCATATACAAACCATCCAGCCATACCTGGTTTGGGTAGATTTTTTTATGCCAGAAACTACCTTGTTTGGTTCTGGGCTGTATCTTTAATTGCTCCCATAAAGTGGTTGCAGCTTTAAAATATTTTTGCTGACCCGTTATTTTATACAGTTCCAGCAGCACCGTACCATTCTTTACATTGTCAATATTTACATGGTCCTGACTATAGGTGTCAATTACTCCGTCTGCTGAAATGAATCCATCCATGTCATTCTGGATGTATTTGAAATAGTCGGCATTAGCGGATCTTTTCCATAAGGCATCCATTCCGTCCTGCACCACACCATGGTCGTAAGACCATTTTTTTGCCCTTTCCGGCCAGATTTCCATTACGGTTGCAGCCATCTGATCGGACAAAGGTTTAGCGTTTGTTTTAGCGGACTGGGCAGCTCCTGAAGATACTGTCCCCATCAGCGCCAATAAGCTAATTATAAGGGTTCCTGATTTATTCATACTCGTTTATCTGATATTGGTTTCTTACAATTCTACATAGTTTTACCCGGTGATTAGCGTAAAAACGGCAAAATAACTACGCAATCGTTGCCAAAGTATTATTTTAACCTGATCTCGATATCCTTTCTCCTGGATTCCGGTATCACTTTCAGCAATTTCACTTTGCCGTCTTTTAACTCCGCTTCAATCGTTGTCTGACCGGAGGCATGCAATTTAAAATGGACATTCCATTCCTTAGGCCAGGCCGGGAACAAGTAAATGTGCTTTTCATGGGTTTGCAACAACATTTCCTGCAAGCCGATCATACCGGAACCACCCCAGTTGTGATCGGGTACCCAGTCAAATCCAGGCCCCCAGAATGCCGGAAACCTCCTGCCCGAATCTTTTAATTTCAGCAAGGTCAGTTCAGCCGCTTCCTGGCTTAAACCCAGCCTCGCTGCAAAAATATTGTCCTGTTTCCAACCCACATGGCTCCTGAATTTTAACGCATCCGGATCATGTTTGAAGGTATTGATGGCCGTGTCCAGCCCTGGTCTGCCAATCCCGTAAATTCCCCAGGGATAAACCGGGTACAATTGCGGACTTTCGGTATTGTTAACCCGCTCCCATACTTTAGCCGCTGCAATGGTTGTATGACCATTAAACTCAGCGAAACTAATAGGCGGAATGCGTTTCAACATAGCTTCCCAGTTATGTTTTTGCTGCGTGGTAATGTCCTTAACCTGCAGCAGCCTGCTCAATACCGTTTTTAAGGCGCCTATGGTGGAGGTAGCATTATAGGCCATTTTATAAGTCTCGGCAGCTGATCCTGGGTACAACACCAGGTGTCCGCTGGCATCCAATGCCTTACTGCCCCTTTGTTTCGCCAGATAAGTATAATGTTCATCAAAAAAGGTGAGGCAGCTTTCGATGAAGGGTAAATATACCTTTACCTCTTTGCCTGCATAACTTTCCGTTTCGAGCATCATCATACAAAACTCCAATACCGTATCCCATTCATATTCCAGCCAGGCATTGTATTCCATGCCTTTATCGTAATGCTCCGGACGTTTCCACCCATATTCGGCGGGATTTGGCAATCCGAAATTCTCCAGCTGTTCGGTAAAGCTTGCCCCTTTATGTTTCCAGTAAAATTCCGTCCGCAATTCGGCGTTTTTCAATAATTTCGTATAAAAATCAAACTGGGGCTGCATCAACGCAGCATCTCCACTTTTTAACATCGGCCAGTAAACCAGGCGCTGGTTTTGTGCAGTATGGGTACCTCCGCCCCAGTTTCGGAAATCCGGGGTATATTTTAAGGCTGTATCTACCAGAACAGGATCGTAGGTAAAAAGACCTCCGTTAAATTTGGTCGGATAAGTGCCAAAAGCATTGCAGCCCAGCATATAACGGAACAATTGATAATTCATTCCTGCCTGTGCAACTGTTTGGTCCTTGTTGCTGTTCATTTCTATAAAACTACGCTCCCAATAGGCATTCCACCACTTTAGGCTAGGCTTAGCATCCTTTGCAGCGGTCTGGTCTTTTGTCTGGTTCAAATCCGCTGTCCACTGCCGGAGATCGGCGGTTTTTGCCGTATGCAGTGCCAGGTTAAGGCTGATTGAAGTCAGCCCTTTATCGCTTTTCAATTTCCAGCCTTTAAATGCAGTACCTGCGTAAGTTCCAGAGTAATTCCCTGCGGGGACCATTCCTGTTCCCCACATCGTTCCGCCAAATACCAGGTTTTTAAGCGGGTTAAACAGCTGATCTTTAATGCTGTCCATACCCTGTTGCTTAACGGTTACCTCAAATACCGAATTTGTTTTGTTCTGATGATAAAACAACACTGCTGCATTTTTAAAAGCAATGCTGTCTTTTAAGGTCTTTATTTCTCCCTGCGGTGCCCATTTATAGGAATTCTGATTATTTTCTCTGCCTTTGGTAACCCGATTTGCATATCGCCAGCTTTCATACCCGGCTTCAGCAATCGTTTTCTGGTTGCTTTTAATTTCCAGGTGAACCAATGGCTTAAATACATCAACCCAAACTTTCACTTCTGTAGTTAACGACCCTTTTTTACCGGTAATTTTCACATACCCGTCTTTTAGGATCAGTTCCTGTTTAAAAACTGCATCTTCATCAAAAGGATTGGGACTTAGTTTTAGGCGCACGCGACCAAGTTTTAATAAAGTATTGTTTTCATCAAAAGTACCGCTCCTGGCCATGTAAAACAGCAGCTCACCTTTTTCCACCCAAACATTCAGACCAATATCACCACCCCCGCAAGGCATGGACCCTGCAGCGTTTTCACTCTGGCTTGTCCATACCACATTCGGAAGTTCCTGCGCTTGTGCAGAGAACAGCAAGCCTGCCGATAAAACGATACCGGTGATAATGCGCTGTATGTGCTTATTGCTAGTCAAATTGTGTTTTATTTCTATATTAATTGTCCCAGTCATCTGTACGAAAGGAGGATACCGGCAAAGCATCTGTACCAAACAAATCTCCCTTCACAAAATCTTTAAATGCATACCTTACTGCCACAGGATTTTTTACCTGGTCTGCAGAAACCGTTACACTACCGCCCGAAATTTTAGCAATTGCCGGGTAAAACTTTTTATCTGCGCCTGCTATTTCGAATAAAGTTAAGCTTTTACCGAAAGATGTGAGGCCATTGGCCACATTTTGAAATTTAAGCACTATGGTATCGTCTTTAATACTCATGGATTCATAAACGGGACTGGCATTGCCAAAACCTTTAATACCATAAGTATTGCCCAGGGCAAGGTAAGCCAGCCGGGTTCCACCCTTTTCCTTATTGGCCGGGTGGATGCAATTTTCTTCGCCGATGTCCATCAATACCGCCATACCTGATGCCGGTATCTTAGTCAGTGATTTGCGTTGCGCATCCCTGATAAAGGCTGAACTAAATTTACCACCCGTACGGTAAGGTGGCAGCTGGACATAGTTGTAAGGAGCAATCTGCGCATAGTAAAAAGGAAATTCACCTATCCCCCATGCTTCCCGCCAGGCTTTTACCATGGCAGGGAAGAGCGCTTCGTAACGGTCTGCCCGATCGTAATTGGATTCTCCCTGGTACCAGATCGCACCACGGATACCAAAACCAATCACCGGGTATAACATGCCATTGTATAAGGTGGTCGGCGTACGGCTCACTTCCTTTATGGTATCTGTTTTAGCCGGTATTTTTACTTCAGGAAACGCCTTTAGCTGTTCAGGAGACATCCAGGCCTCTATAGAAGAACCTCCATAACTGTCGTTGATCAAACCTATTGGTACCTGCAGCATTTCACTCAACAGGCTTCCAAAATAATAGGCTGTAGCACTGAAGTTAGCTACTGTTTCGGGTGCAGCAGCTTTCCATTCAGAGGTTTTATTGTTGTCCTGCCTTTCGGTAACAGAAGAACGCGGAACCGTATACAACCTGATTTGCGGATTTGCAGATTTCAAAATGGCTTCGTTAGACCCGATAACAGGCTGTCCTTTAAAACCCTTCAGGGGCATCTCCATATTGGATTGTCCGCCACAAAACCAGACTTCGCCGATCAGAATATCTTTTAGCACCAGGGTTTTGCCATCGCTGATGCTGATCTCAAAAGGACCACCTGCCTTGGGTGTGTTGATCTTTAGCTTCCATTTGCCATCTGTCGCTGCTTTTATGGTGTATTTATGCTTATCCCATGAGGGAACCAACTGCACCTCAGCCCCGGCTTTTGCCCAGCCCCATATGGAAACTGCTGTTTGCTGCTGCAAGACCATATGGTCGGTAAAAATGGAAGCTGGTTTTACCTCGGCAAAAACGCTTTCAGAAAGCGCAAGTGCCAGGGCCGCCAACACAATTTTTCTGGTATATAGTTTAATCCTGTTCATTTTGATGTGAAATTAATGCGGCTTCTTTTTCTTCTTTTAAAGCTTTCCGGCGCCAGTAATTGGCCAGTATAGAGCCCGATATGTTCATCCATGGGCTGAATACTGCTGCTGCCAGGCCAACTGTGCCTAATTTACCCATCGATCCGGCCAGCCCTGTAGCCATTCCTCCGTTCTGTAATCCAACTTCAAATGCCAGCGTTCTCGCATCTGCTTTATTAAGTCCTAATATCCTGCTGAAAGTATATCCGAAAAAATAACCTGCACCATTATGGATAACAGCAGCAATAAACAATAAAAAGCCTACCTGCAAAAGATGATCACGTCCGGCTGCGGTAGTAACTGTGGTGAAATAAACAATCCCGGCCATAGAAAAGTAAGGCATGAAATCATCAATTTTAGGAGATTTCTTAGCAAGCATATGATACAGTACACCAATAACAACCGCTCCTGTAAAGAAATTAAAAACTTCTAAACTTTCTAAAACTGGTTCAGATAGATGAGGGGCAAAAGTGTCTTTCCAAATCAGCAGGTTAATCACTAACCATGCTGCAGAAAGCATTGCTATACCATTTAATTTCGCTGTCTGGTTAGGAGATGCCGTTTTAAGATAATCATGAATAAGTGCAGCACTTAAAGGAACAATCACAATCTTAATGATCTCCATCATCATATTAATGAACTTTACTTCTATTAAAGTTCCGGCAAGAATTTTCATTAAAAAAGGGGTCATTACCGGAGCAACAATGGTGGTAACAGCAGTTACTGTTACAGACAGTACCAGGTTTCCTTTGGCAATGTAAGTCATTACATTAGACGCCAATCCGCTGGAGCAACAGCCAATCAGGATAATTCCTGCCGCAATTTCCGTATCAAAATGAAAAACTTTAGTTAATAGCAATCCCATCAAGGGCATCACCGTAAAATGGCTCATTAAACCTACAACAACACCTTTTCCAGACTTTGCAATTCCTGTAAAATCTTTAATGCTCATCTTCATCCCCATGCCAAACATCACCAGTTGAATGACGATCAGAATAAGCCATTTATTTCGCATATCTACACCGCCAATGTTAAGCAGTTTTTCAGGATAAATCATCCCGGCAACAACCGCCGTAATGATCCATGCGGTATACTGATAACTTTTCAGAGATTCCAAAGATCCCATACCAATAGCAGTACTGACCGCCAGCACAAGTGCTGCAGGCTGCCAGAAAGCGGCATCTGAGCGCAGCAGGCCATACAGTAAAGCAGCAAGGGCAAGCAGGGCGATAAGCAGGCAAAACCTGCGGAACTTATACATGGCCCTTATTTAATCAGGTTGGCAATGTGTTGAATCGCCAGTGCCGGACTGGCCAATATCGGGATGCGTTTTTCTGCATCCGGTAAAGTATCTACCACACGCGACATTGATGCCTGTGCCAGTACAATGACATCTACTTCGGCAGAAAGCTCCAGGAGCGCCTGGGCAACCAGTTCATCGTGTTTCTCGGGATTCCCTCCCATCAGGGCCTCAAAAGCACCTTCACACAGTTTGGAGCTCAGTTCAATTTCTTTTCCGGCAATTGCTGCCCTGCGTTTTACCAGATCGCTGGTTGGCCCAAGTGTGGTTGGTAAAGTTGCGATCACACCGATCTTTCTGCCGGTTTGAACAGCAAGGTCGGCCATAGGCTGATCGACCCTTAACACAGGAACAGCGGTTAAACCTGCAGCCGTTTCAATGGCTGCACCTATGGAAGAACAGGTAACCAGGATAAAATCGGCACCTGCTGCCTCGGCAGAGGATACATGGTCTACTACCCTTCTGGAAGTTAATTTAGTCAGTTCATTACGGCTAATAACATCCTTTATCAAACTGTCATCCACGATATTAAACACATTTACATCAGGTAAATATTCACTACACAATTTCTGGAAAACAGGTACCAGTGTGGCAGAGGTATGGACAAGTCCAAGTATTTTTGCTTTCATATTTTTGGTTATATAAGGTTATTTATAAAAAAATCTTCTTTTCCCACCTGCCCACCTTTAAATACCAGTTCTAACTGATCAATGGGCGAACCCGGGGCATCCGCCCGGCAAACAGGCGCACCAGGACTAAGCGGGGCAATCATTTCAACTGCTGCAATCCCCATCGCCCTGGCAGCATAGCTGGAAGTATCCCCTCCGGCAATAACTACCCTTTTTAGTTTTATTTTTTCCGCAGTTTTACAGGCAATCAGGCCCAATAAGCTTCCATAAAGCTGTGCCGTTGCGGCTTTCCCAAAATTCTTTTCTCTAAACAAGTAATCGGTTTCGCCAACCCGCCGGTCATCATTGCCCAGGCTGGTATGGATCAGCGGATGTTTGCCCTCTCGGATCAATCCGGCTACCTGTGCTGCATATTTTCCTGCAGCAGTGTCCAGCAACATGGAACCGGCATTTAAATCTTTGGCAGAAGCCTGGGCCGCCAAACCTATGGTATCTATAGCAATTTCGGTAAAACCATTCTTTATGGCATAGGCAATCTGGGCTGCCGTAACCGGCGAGCAACTTCCGGAAGCAATGAGTACAGGTCCCTTTCCAATGGTATTTTCCCATACTATTTCCCCCTTTAGTGTATCCTTTTCCTGCCAGTAAGCGCCCAGCGCCATCTCTATTCCTGAAGACCCCGCTGAAAACAATGTTTTCGCATCGTCAGCCATGCCATCTATAATTGCACCTATCCCTTTAAGTTCTTCCTGCTGTAAGGCATCGAAAAGTACAATATCCTGTCCTTTCAGATTTGGCTGCTTTGGTTCCTGCTGGTATTTATGCAAGGCCAGCATATCAAAAAGGCCTATTCTTTTATTCGTTTGTTTAGCCAGGTGTAAGCGCAGATCACTTTCTTCAGCCGGGGTTACCGGATGCCTGGACATAGAGGGATGCAGGTCAAGCCGGTAAATGCTCCCTTCGCTGCCAATACCCATGCGGGCAAACAAATTGCCGAACAGGCAATACCGGCCTAATACCGGCGCGGCAACCAGTAAAGGTACAGTCAGGGTATTAAACACCTCGGCACCAATATCAATGGCTTTACCGATGCTGCCAATACTTGCAGAAGAATCAAAGGTAGAGCAAACCTTATAATGCACATGACGCGGATTGAGCATGGCCAGCGCGCTAAATGCGGGTTTAAGTTCTGTTTCCATTTCGGCAGGTGACATCGTCCGGCTCATTCCCGCAATGCCAATCGCCTGCAAATCCGGATAACATGCCAGTTGAGCAGCTGTTGGTGATTCAATGAACAATACCGTCCTGATGCCCGATCTGCTTAAAAATTCCAGCGCATCGGTAGAACCGGTAAAATCATCTCCATAAAAGGCTACTAACAATCGATTCCTATGCATCTTTTCCCTGCTGTTATTTTTTTCCAAATACATTTACCGAATGGCCAAATTCAGGATACCTGGCCGCTATTTCTTCAATGGACAATCCCGCTACAGCGCCTTCCCAGGCCTGCTGTAAAGCCAGTACACCACCAGCCGGTCCGTCCGGATGGGCCAGAATACCACCTCCGGCCATATACAAGAGATCTACAGAAGGTACACGACGGTAGGTTTCCGGGGCCTGTCCGCCCCACTGCCCTGAGGATACCACCGGTAAAACCGAATAACCACCAAACAAAGGTTTAAAGCAAGCCTCAATAGAACGCACTACCGAATCGTCAGACTCCCAGAATTTATTCTGAATGCCATTTACATGGATCTGGTCTACACCAGCGAGGCGCCATAATTTCTGATAAGCAGGAAACTCAATACCCAGTAAAGGATGACGGTTGAGCATGCCCCAGCCGTTGCGGTGGCCATGTATGGCCAGTTCTCCTATTTCCCCGATCTTCTTTACTCCTGCCAGCCCAACACTGTTGAGACTGATCATGGCCGAAGTACCACCTGAACTAAGGATCTTCTCATAATTGCGCTGCATCTGGTCAATGTCATCGCTGATGTTAAAAGCATACATTACTTTTTTTCCGCTGCGATCAGCATGCCTGTTGATCACTTCCATTATGGCATCCACCCGTTTATCGAATGGGGAATTTGCGGAGGAACCCAGGAGTTCATCATCCTTAATGAAATCAATTCCAGCCAGTGCAAGTGTATTTACCAGTTCAGCAGTCTGTTTCGGTGTCATGCCGATGCTCGGTTTGATAATCGTTCCGATCAAAGGCCTGTTGTACACTCCTGTTAACTCCCTGCAGCCTGCTACCCCAAACTTAGGCCCTTTAAAGGCAGTAGCAAAGGAAGGAGGTAAATCTATATCCATTAACTTAAGCCCGGTAAACTGGGTAAGCTCATATAAATTTCCCTGCAGGGTAGACACCATCACAGGCAGGTTATAACCAAAATTCTCTATAGACCAGGAAACCTCGATCATAGCCCGCTGGTATTTTCCACCCGATGATACTACACCTGGTATAGCAGGTTCATCAGCCGTATCCAGTGGGTTGATGCTTTCTACCCTTGCAGCAAAACGCTGTTTCAATTCGACAGTCTCTCCTGGAACGGCAATAAAAGTTCCTGAACTTTGTTCGCCTGCCAGCACCTGGGCCGATTTTTCCAGGTCAAGCGGTGTTTCTATATAATATTTTGCGGTTATTCTTTCCATAATCGTATTGTTTATCTGCTTACCGGTAACCAAACAGACATTTCAGAATGCCCCCTGTTTCCCCAGGCAAAATAAGGCACCAGTTTGATAGGACTCAGTACACTAGCCTCATTAAGCGGGCGGTAGAGCACATTTTTCCAGTCTTTATTTTCAATCAACCTTGCATTGCCTTCGAGGCTCATCATGTCCGCACCATCAATTTTGATGGGCGTAGCTTTCAAGCTGATGTTGGCCGGAATAAATACATTAAATATCTTTTTGCCTGGCAGGTCTGGTGATTCCAGGCAATACACTACCGGTCCGCGTTTCACTGCAATCTGGTTCCTGTTTTCTTCTACCAGCGGATTCGATTCTACCAACCGCGCTTCCATCGGCAATACCAGCTCTACCACATCCCCGGCTTTCCATTTGCGGTTCAGTTCGGCGTAACTACCCGGTGTAAGGTTCATGTTTTCCACTTTACCATTTACTTTTAAATCTGCTTTAGTTGCCCATCCCGGTATCCGGAAAAACATGGAATAAGGTTTGCTGCCCGTTGAAAGCACATTGATTTTGATGTTGCCGTCCCATGGATAATTGGTTTCCTGGTTTAACTTCAGTTTGGTTCCATCAGCTAAAGTAGTATTTATGGTATTTCCACCATATAAATTGAACCACAGACCTTTATCAGAAATGCTATACGCATAATCGCTTACCTCGGCAATGGTGCGCACCACGTTAGGCGGGCAACAGTTTGATAAACCAATGTATGGCACACGGTCTTTAGACCAGCGTTGTTTAAAAGGCAGATCGTCCGAATAACTGAGCGGATTGGTATAGAGGAATTTCTTACCATCCAGGCTGATGCCTGACAATACACTGTTGTGCAGGGCTAGTTCCATTACATCCGCGTATTTTGCATCGCCACTGATCTGGAGCATGCGCCAGTTCCACAATACATTGCCAATATTGGCACAGGTTTCATTGTGCGCCGTAAAATTAGGCAACTGAAAATCACGGCCGAAGGCCTGGTGGATCTTTTGTACTTCTGTCGGGTTATAAGATGTCCCATCTGGCGAGGTACCGTCATACAGCGATCCGCATCCTCCGGTAATGTACATTTTATGCTGGTTCACATCATCCCACATCAAATTTAAGGTACGCATTAAAGAGTCGTTGCCCGTTTCTGCATATAAATCTGCAACACCCGCATACAAGTAATTGGCACGGACCGCATGGCCCATGGCCTTGGTTTGCTGTAAAAACGGGATCCTGTCCTGGTTGTCATCTGTTCCATCTTCAATCTTACCTTTGATGGCTATCAGGTGTTTAGCCAGCTCCAAATAATGTGGATCTTTAGTGGTACGGTACATTTCAACCACGCCCATATAATGGGATGGACAAATGGCATTTCTTGCGAGTGCCGGTGAGGCTTTCTGGTAAAAATTATACAGGTATTCGGTCGCCTTTTTAGCAACATCCATTAAATTGGTTTTACCGGTAGCCCTGTAATGCACACAGGCAGCCGTCATCAGGTGCCCGATGTTATAAGCCTCAAAGCTTAACCGGTCCTGAAACTGGTTCTTTGAGCCTGTTTTACGCTGCTCAATCATCGCCTTGGTATAGATGTAGCCGTCTTCACGCTGGGATTTCGCGATCACAGTAATGGCTTTATCCATCTTAGCCAATAAATGGGGATCATTGGTAGAGGCGTACATGCTCGCCATCGCTTCCAGTGTTTTATAATAATCCCCATCATGGAAAGAAGGCCCTTTATGCATCCCGGTATCTAATCCTGCGGCAATTTCAAAATTCTTAAAAGCATGGCTGATGTGTTCATCATTATAGATGTCCCACATGTTCGGCACCATAGTTTCCCTGGCCACCTTAAAACGATCAGCCCAGAAACCTTTGGTCCAGCTTACATCCTTCATATTCGGACTGTGCAATTTAGCATGACTGCTTTCTTTTGTATTAACCAGGCTTTTCTCCTGTGCATTAACCACACCTGCTACCAAACAGCTGGTAAAACACAAACCTAACATCATTCCTTTTGGCATCGCTATCGTCTTCATCAGCATATCATTTAGTTTATATCTGTATCTTTCGTTTAATTGTTGTTCAGCTGCTTAAAAAGCCTTACAGGGCCAAGCAAACCAGCTTCATTCAGCGGCTTGCCTTCCAAACGGTATGGTGCGTTTGTTTTTGTAATCCGCTGCTTTTCGGGCAAGCGCTGGTCGCCGATGATCCTGTTGGCCCAGGTATTAGTTACCGTGATGTTCAGCACGTTATTTCCACTTCTTAAGGCCTGGGTAATATCAGCCTGAAAAGGCGCAGTCCAGACTATCCCACAGGAAATCCCATTCACTTCCACGGCCGCTATACAGCCTACAGTACCCAGATCCAGCAGATATTGTTGTCCCGCCTCTTTTTTCACTTTAAAATCATTACTGTAAACTGCTGAACCTGAATAATATCTGATCAGGCTATCCGGATGCCTGGTCCAATCGTTCAGCGCAGTAAAAGTTACCGGCTTTTCAGGGCCACCGTAAGCAGGATCAAAACTCACTTTCCAGCTGCCACTGATCGTGTTTACCAATTGCTGATCTTTCCAATTTTTACCTGTAGCAGAGGCGGTAGCAACTGTCCCATCTTTAAAGATGACAAAAACAGAGGCATTTGCTTTCAGCTTTAACTGCATCGTTGTACGACCAGCTTCTGCTTTCCAGGCCTGCAGGCCTATTGTTTTATCAGTTACAGCATCATATAATTCAGGTGTTTTACCTGAAGTTCTGAAAGAAAACTCCAGCAAACGTTCTTTATTTTCCTGGTTAGCAATAAAATAAAACTCTTTATCAGCTGCAATCCGGTGCGTGTAAGCAACCTTTTTCGCATATTGCCCATTTTCTTCTTTTACCAACAGGTCTCTTTCCAGTCCAACCGGGTCAAAGCTTTCCGCCTGATAAGCCCCCATAATGATTCTTCCCTTACCCAGTGTTTTCACTGATATTTGCTGTTGTCCCTGTCCTTCTGTTTTAAAATTGCCATCCCAAAGCGCTGCCAGCAAAGTCTCAAAATCCCGATCGCTGCCTGTTTTAGGCAGGCCCAGCTGGAATTTCGGGCGGTCACCGAGTAAAAGGGTTGCCCCAGCTTTTGCCAGTTCATTCAGTTTTGCGACCACTTCCTTACTCATGTACTGATAATTTGGGTTCAGGAGCATTTTACCTGGAATAACCAATATCGCATAACTCACACCACTGGCGAATACCACTCTCCCTTCTTTTACACTTGCACCAAGCAATACATCAGGATTAAAGGAATCATAGGCATAGCCCCTTAATGGGTTTACCCAGTTTTCCGGATCGGCCATATTTGCAGAATGGGTAACCCCTGCCGGCTTTTGCCTTAAAGGCTCAGCAACATTGGCCAGTCGCTTTGCTTCATCTGCAACCACATCAGCTCCGAAAATCCCGGGCAACAGGCTAACCAGGCGATCAGGCAATACGGAGCGACGGGGTAACTCCTCACCGATAAACACGGCTACATCAGCTACCGGCTTACCCTGTTGTAAAAGCTCCTGACAGCGTGTTGCATAATCTACCCAGGCCCTTCCCGGTTTCCACCAGGTCTGGTCCCGCTGGAAATACAAACCAATCCCATCCAGCGTCATTCCTGGTTTTTGGTCCAGCCATGGATTATGCGCAAAAACATGGTACACCAGCTTATTGACACCCAATGCATAATTCCTGTCCTGTAAAGTCTTCATATTGCCAGGATGTTCATTCCAATCCATCCTTATGGTCGTAAATGCTTCTGCCTGTATGAGGGGCTTACCATAAATATGTGCGCCGGAAATGGCGTCCAGCATGTCGTTCAATTTATCGTGCGTAGGGCTGTTCAGCCAGAATTCGCCCATCGGCACATCTACATTTTTATAATGCAGCAGGCCATCACTCAGCATGGTTGGCGCTACATTCTCGGCCGCAAAAGTGACACCTTTCTCTTTAGTCAGCCTCGACAAGGTCTGGTAAAACTGGTCTGCAACCAGCTCGGCAATGGTTTTTCGCACATCATGCAAAAAACCTTCAGACAGTTCAGCACTCCCCAGGGGGATCCCTACCATGGCAGGCAGGTAAGGCATCAGGTCATAACCTCTGCGTTTCTTAAACTCCGCTGCAAACAGTGGCGACCAGTTCTGGCTGCCACACTCCCAGCTGTCTACAAACAATTCATTCAAAACCTTTGAAGCGATTTCGGTCCCTCCACGTTCTAGGGCTGCGCCATACCAGCTGTCAAACTGTAATTTCACCGCAGCCGGATTAAATTTATCACATTCCAAACCCATACCGGCCCCTGCGGTAGCATTCTTATGCCCCGTGGAAGTATGTCCTATCCGCAATATCGTCCAGTTTCCCTTGGGCGCCTTCCAGTCTAAGCTGCCGTCTGCTTTAATTTTATCACTCAGGTTGATGATCTTATCCATCGGCACACATAAACGGTCTTGCAGCGCCTCTTTTGTACTCCGCTCACTAACGCGCCACACTAGCCCGGCCTTTCCTTCGTACTGGTTGATCCTGGCCTCCGCAAAAAGCTCCAGGGTTCTCAGTTTTAATGAAGGCTTCCATTTGGCGGCATCCAGGTCTTCTGAACCTGGCTCTGACCCTTTTTTATCGTATACAAAGCGATAATATTTTGCAGTAACCGGGACAATACTATGGGTCACATCGGCATCTGTATCCTGCCAGCCATGTCTTGGCGGCTGCAGGCGGCCGATAGAACGGAAATTTTTACCATCGTCACTCACTTGTATTTCCAGACGCTGCGCCTGATAGTTATTGCTTCCAGTACCTATGCGAATGGTACGGGTAGTAAAAGGTTGTTTAAAAGCATACTGGATCCAGCAAGGTTCATTGCTGCCAAAGTTCTTGGTATTGCCCGGCATGATCAGCCCGCTTGCATCTGCAGCAGTACTGGTTGTAATTTCGGGAATCACTGTTTGTGTAGAGATGCCGGCACCTTCGGCTGAAGGATAAGCATACACAGCAATGTCTCTATAATAACCTTCCAGGGTTTCCGGCTGCTGTAATTTTATTTTTTCATTTGTTTTATCTTTGATATTCAACTGAGTAGATACCACCTTCTGCATAGAAAGTTCAGGTGTGATCCATGGCCCACCTGCAAGCGCAAAACCATCACTTACATGCATCCCCAGCTTCAGGTTCAAACGTCTGGCCTCCTGCATAGCGAAAGTGACCATCCCCCACCATTCTGGAGTAAGCTGCCGTACAGATGGGTTAAATAAAGGTGGATTGGGTACATCTTTAATCGACAAGAGGTAAGCCCCTCCGATACCTGCTGACTTCATGGCTTCCAGATCGGCGGTAATACCCGGTTTTGAAACCCCACCCTTGATCCAATGCCATAATACCCAGGGTTTAGCCGACTCATTTACCTGGGCCATAGCTGTGCCAGGCTGCAGGCTGCAAACCAATAAAACGAATGCTATTATTTTACCTATATTCAAATCCATTATGATTTAGTGGCTATTTTATAGCCTTTTAAACCGAAATAAAGAATGATCAGAAAGCAGACCAATGGAATGCTGTAACCAATCTGGATATTGTCACCATTCATATCAATGAGAGTTCCCATTCCATAAGGAAGGATTGCTCCCCCAACGATAGACATGATCAACCAGGATGAGCCCGGCTTGGTATCGTCGCCAATTCCTTCAATCCCCAATGCAAAAATGGTAGGGAACATCACAGACATAAAAAATCCGATTGCGCCCAGGGCATAAACCACATAAGCACCTTTGCCAAAAATAGCGATCAGACTTAAAAAAACAGCAATAAATGCATATAGCGCCAATAATTTATGCGAAGAAATAAACTGCAACATGGCGGTTCCGGCAAAACGACCTACGGTGAACAGCAAACCATAGACGGCGAGGTAGTATGCTGCAGTCTTTTCGTCAAACCCGCCACCCTGCTGGGCCATCCTGATGAAAAAACTGGTTACACACACCTGTGCACCAACGTAAAAAAACTGGGCAATAACTGCCCACCTTAGGTGTTTATGACGCAAAGCCCCAAAGAAGCTGCCCTTTGCCTCACCATCTTTACTTATTGTTTTTATTTCCGGAAGGTTTACAAAATAGAAGACAATTGCAATCAGCACTAATACCGTCCCCAATACAATGTAAGGCATCTTTACGGAAGCCGCTTCTTCCATAAAATAGCTGGTACGCGAAACATTGCTCATTGCTGCGAGTTGGTCTTTGGTGTAAGATTTACCAGAAAGGATAAACATAGATCCGATAAATGGCGCAACCATTGCCGCCAATCCATTAAATGAAGCTGCAAGATTTAACCTGCTGGTCGCTTTAGCGGGGTCGCCCAACACGGCTGCATAAGGATTTGCAGCAGTTTCTAAAATCGTTAATCCGCAGCCAATGATAAATAATGCCACCAAAAAAGTGAGATACGACAACTGGTTCGCCGCCGGTACAAATAAGAATGCGCCTGTAGCAAATACCAGCAAACCGATGATCATACTTGCTTTATAACCCCATTTTTTTAGCAGCATCCCAGCCGGGATAGCCATAAGAAAATAAGCAAGGAACACTGAAGTGTCAATCAAAGTGGATTGACGGTTGTTCAGGTCGCATGCTTTTTTTAAATGCGGTATGAGTATGGAATCCAGGTTATGGGCCATTCCCCAAAGGAAAAATAAGCTGACCACAAGGATAAATGGCACCAGATATTTCTTGCCTGCCGCAGGATCATTACCCGTTATGACTTCAGGTGCTGTTGAATGGTTCATATATTGGTTTTTAGGTTATTATCTTTTGTATGGCCTCTATACAGAGGTACTATTTCTTTTTTACCAGCAAGAGATGATCACATACCAATACCACCTCGCCGTGCTGGTTGATGATCTCTACATGTTCTGTCACCGTTCCATATGCCGGTTTCTTTGCTTCTGCCTTTTCGGAAATGGTGATCTCCGAATGAATGGTATCTCCTATATACACGGGTTTTACAAAACGTAAACGGTCATAACCTTTAGAAAAGGCTTCAGGGTTGATCTCGGAAGCCGTAAGTCCGATCCCAATGCTGAATATCATGGTGCCATGGGCAATCCTGTGCTTAAAAGGCTGCGTTTTGCACCATTCCTCATCCATGTGGTGCGGAAAAAAATCTCCTGTATGCCCTGCATGGACCACAAAATCTGTTTCTGTAATGGTCCTGCCCAATGTTACCCGTTTATCCTGCAACAGGTAATCTTCAAAAAATATCGATTTAAAATACATCTGCTGTACTGCTTTTAATTGTTTTTCAATTGTTCCTTTACTTTTACACCTCCTTTATCACTGGAAATGTAAGCGCTCTCCACCACTGCCATCGTTCTGATCACATCTTCCACGCTGGTATGCAACACGTCTGAAGAGCCTTCTCTGTAACGCATCAGGTTAGCCATAGTACCAATAAATGCCTCAGGAAACCAAGAGCCTTCCAGTTGCAGCTGCTTCCATTCCAGAGCTTTCCCTTCTTCCTTCAGGCAATACTCAAATATGTCAGGTACCCCATGCGGATAATCCATCAGCAAACCTACATTCGCTTTGATCGCGCCCTTTGTACCTTCCCATTTGATGAAACACTCCTGATTGTGGGGACCAAAATCATGGTCGTGATTGGTATTGATCACGGCATGCATGGTATCTCCGTAATCCATCAAAATGGTAGAACGTGACGAGGAAAGGGTTTTAGCGGGATGTTTTAAGGTCTTCGCCATTACGGTTTGTGGGTCTCCTAAAAAAGAGCGCAACATGTCGACATAATGGATACTATGGTAAAGAATTTCCAGACGGGGATGAACCATCACATGCGGAAAGATCTCCCAGGGGGTTTTTATGGTCACCCTTACTTCCATGTCATATAGCTCCCCAATCAGACCTTGCGCTATCATATCCCTTGCAGCACTCACAAAGGGCGCAAAACGCAGCTGGAAGTTGATAGCAGCTACCAGTTTTTTCCTTCTGCAGAGTTGCAGAATCTCCCGGGCTTGTTTAAAATCGTCACCCATAGGTTTCTGAATCAGCACCACTGCGCCATCTGGCAATTGTTCCAGCACTTCAAGGTATTGCTCCGGCATAATGGTCAGGTCGTATACTACATTTTCAGGTGCTTTGGCTATCGCCTCTGCAACTGAATTGTATATGTTAGGGATATGGAAAGCTGAAGCCAGTTTCTCTGCCCTTTCCCGGGTGCGGTTTACGATGCCATGTACCCTAAAGCCTGCCTTTTGATAAGCCGGGAGATGTGCATCAGCTACAATACCCCCGGCCCCGATAATGATAATGGGCTGAATGGTTTCCGGTAAAGCGGGTTTATATTGAATATCCATCATGCGCTGTTTGTCAATTTTGTAATCTGTTCCTGGGCAAAGCTTAAAATCTCCGCGGTAGCCTGTTCCGTATTTAAGGCATTCAATACCGCCATGTCTATGATCGCCGCAATGCCCGCCCAATTGCTTTTTTGCGGAAGTGTTTTTGCACCTTCATGCAATTGCTCGAGTTTATGGTAATAGGGCACCAGCTCGTTTACTGCTCCATCCTTCCAGGTAGAAATCCGGCAGCCAATTCCACCTTCCAGTGTCAGTTGCTTATCATTCTCTTCATTTACTGCAAAACGGATAAAGTCGTAAGCCCTTTGCTTGTGTTTGCTGCCAGAGCCTATGGTATACAGCCAATATACGTTTAAAGACGCAGAAGCGTTATTTCCGGAAACCGGAAGCAAGGTTACCTCTACTTTACCTTTAACTGACGAAGCGGTATCTACCTCACATACCGAGGCAAAACCAAACCAGTTGATCATCAGTGCAGCCTCTCCTCTTGCAAAAGCCTGTCCGGCCTGCACAGAATCGTAGTTTGATGAACCCGGATGTACGGCGGTTTTATCTTCAATTAGCTTGCGGTAAAAATCAAGTCCTTCAGCAGCGGCTTTGGTATCAACGTTGATGTTTCCCTGCTCGTCCAGCAATGTCCCACCCCTGCTCCACAATTGCAAACAAAAATCAAATACCGTGTTGTGTCCATCGGGGTAGCAGGCAAATACGCTGCCGTAAAGGTTTTGTTCCGGACGATTAAAAAACCGGGCTACCTGCCTGAATTCTTCCCATGTTGCAGGCGGCTTCAGATCAGTTTTGTATTGGTCAAAATAACGCTGCTGTTCGGCAGCATCATCAAATAGATCCTTTCTGTAGATCAGGCATTCCGGGCCATCATGAAAAGGCAGGCCCATCAGTTGTCCGTCAAACTCCTGCAAAGCCAGGAGCGAATTGCTCCAGCCTTCCGGAAATGCGGAAGGGGCGTTTGCAACCAGGTATGGGTTCAGCGTTTCAAAAGCGCCATCTGTATACCCCTCCAGCAGCCAGTCGGTGTTGATATGGGCTACATCCCATTCCCCGTTTTTTAAGCCTTTATTCCCCAGGGTAGCCTCGTGAAGCTCGTGCAGGTCAAGCGGAACCAATTCTGCCTGCAGGGTACAACCCGAATGCAGACAATACTTATCCCATACCTTTTGCATTGCCGCTTCAAAAGGCGCAAATTTACGCACTGCTATCCTGATGGCCTCCTTACTCATGAACACTTGATTTTAAGGTTACAAACTGCTTAATGATATTTTCATTATCCTGTCCTAATTTAGGAGAACCTTTGGAAGAAACCAGTAATTCACCGTCAATCCTGATCGGGCAACGGGTAGTCTGGTAACGATAGCCATCCTTCATCTCTACTTCCTGAATCATATTCAAAGCTTTAAAGCCTTCATGTTCCATCAGTTCTTTCCAGTTCAGGACATCTGAACACCAGATGTCTGCAGGCTCCAATACCGCAAGCCAGCTTTTGGTGGTATCTGTTTGTAAATGATCCGCAAGAATGGCTTTGATCTCATCGCGTTTATCAAAAGCTTCGGCCGGATCTATAAAAACTTCCATTGCCTTACAGCCCAATAAAACAGCCAGTACAGGTATGGATCCCATTGCCAGGGCAATGAAGCCATCAGCAGTTCTATAGATCCCGTAAGGTGCACCTAAATAAGCGTTGGCATTATTTTGTACGGTACGTTCCGGAAGTTCGCCGCCATCATTCATAAAGGTGGTGAGGGTTTCAAACTGAAAATCATAGGCCGACTCGATCATACTCACTTCAACCAAAGCCCCTTCGCCGGTGGTTATTTTGCGGAAAAGACAAGCCAGGATGCCTTGTGCGAGGTGCGAGCCTGCGAGCATATCCACTATAGAAAGGCCCATGGCAACCGGACCGCTATCCGCATTCCCGCTCAACCAGGTTAAACCTGTAACTGCCTGCAGCAAAAGATCCTGCCCAGGTTTACCTTTTGCTGTGCCCTCACCGCCGTAGCCTGAAAGTGCCGCGTAAACTATACCCGGATTGAGCTGCTGCACCGTTTCATAATCAAAACCCAGTCTTTTCATCACGCCGGGCCTGAAGTTATGGATCATCACATCTGCCTTTGACAGCAGTTCCCGTACCATTTTGCAATCTTCTTCCTGCTTCAGGTCCACTTCAAAGCTTTCTTTATTCCGGTTGATGGCATGAAATACAGAGGATTCTCCGTTCATAATTACGTTGGAAGTGTACAAGGTACGGCAAATGTCCCCAACACCCGAACGCTCAATTTTAATTACCCTTGCACCCATATCTGCCAGCCTCAAACTTGCAGAGGGTCCAGACAGAAACTGGCTAAAATCAACAACTAAATATCCTTCCAGGGGCTTCATATCTTATATTAAATCAAATTCTTTGTTAATGTTCTGGTTGTCTTCGCCAATTTTTGGCGCTGCTTTGTCGGAAAACAACTTGTAGCCGTCTATCTGGATGGGCAACCTGGTGGTATCCATCTTCCTGCCGGCACCCAAATCCAGCTCTTGCCTGATCTTCATCTGCTTAAATACTTCCTGTGCGGTAGCTTCTTTATAATCCAGTACCGCTGCACACCAGATGTCATGAGGCTCCAGCAAAGCTAACCAATGGGCAGTAGTATTGGTTTTAAAAGTTTGTCCCAGCAGTTCCAGCAGCTCGTCCCGGTTTTCAAATGAGGCAGCCGGATTTACATAGAGTGCTGAAATGTCGCAGCCAATGATCCCGCTGATCTTTTCCAGATCACCCATAGCCAATGCCAGGTAACCATCTTTAGTTAGATAAGTACCATAAGGCGCACTTAAATACGCATGCGCACTACCTTTAACGGCGCTTCTTTGTGGCAGCTGTCCGCCGTCATTCAAATAGGTGGTTAGTACTTCAAACTGCACGTCGAGCGCCGATTCCAGTAAGCTCAGCTCCAACAGCACACTTTTACCGGTTTTGGCCCGCTTCAGCAATGCAGCAAGAATTCCCTGCGTAAGATGATTTCCACACATGATATCTGTTACTGATAAACCAAAAGGCATGGGGCCTTCTGCCTTGCTGCCAGAAAGTTGTGTTAAACCAGACACAGATTGCACCAGCAGGTCCTGCCCCGGTTTTGCGGCCCAGGGACCTTGATTACCATATCCTGTAACTACGGCATATATAATTTTTGAATTGATGTGTTGCACCGTTTCATAATCCAGGCCTATTTTTTCCATTACTCCGGGTCTGAAGTTATGCGTCATCACATCTGCCCTGGCAATCAGTTTTTTTAGTAAATCCAGATCTTCCGGGTTCTTCAAATCTGCCGCATAAGACTCCTTATTCCTGTTAATGGTATGAAAGAGTAAACTATCCTCCCCTACAAACAGGTTTTTAATGGCCAGCTGCCTGCAGGCGTCACCTTTTACCGGGCGTTCAATTTTAATGACACGTGCGCCAAGATCAGCCAGTTTTAAGCCAGCTGATGGTCCTGCCAGAAACTGGCAAAATTCTAAAACAAGAATTCCTTCCAATGGTTTTTTCATGACAGCTGCAGACTTCTGGATTCAACGTATAAACTGTTCAGTTTTTTCAGCACCGATATTTCCGGACCTCCGTTCATGAGATACTCACGTACGATATCCCCGGCATGGTCCTGGAAAAACATGTGACCATGATAACGTGGGCGCAGGAAAGCCCGCTGCAATGCCGGCAAAGTATTTGCAAAAAAATCATTTGATCTCCTGTTCACTTCTGTATCCTTCCAGGCATTTAAATGCCCGGGTTGCCCCCCGTTGTCAAAGAAAAGGCTGCACTGACAATCAGCTGAAGCCACATAAGCAGCATATTTTACAGCCATTTCTGTATGTTCAGTAACGGCAGACACTGCCAATCCGGTACCTCCCAATGTACTCCGCAAATTGTTTAACCCGTTCAAAGAGATCATGTCATGAAAATGAAGGAGTTTAGGCGCATAACCGGCTCTTGAATAATTGGAATAGCCGTAAGCAAAAGGACAATAAGCAATGGCATCAGTTAAGGTCATCGCTTCATAGACCTGTATGGGGTTTCTTTTAAAATTATCCGGATGGATCTTTGACGCCAGCTCCCTATACATCCTGAGTGCCATAATTCCGGTTTCACCGGATACGATCAGGTCTTCCTGCTGGCAGGGATCCTCTCCTAAAGAACAGCAAAATGTATAAAAATTCATCAGTACATCGATGGGAATCCCTGCAAAAGCCACCAGACCTTTATCTGCCAGGTTTAATAAATCCTCAAATGATTTCGGTAACTGCAACCCCTGCCGTTCCAGCAAATCAGGTCTGCTGGCTGCAACAGGTGTTGCCGCATCTATTGGTAAAGCCCACTGATGTCCATCGTAACTGTAACTTTCGTAGGAATGCCCTACTGTATTTTCTTCCTGGTCTTTTAAATAGACTGCCGGAAGATATTGATCCAGGGGAAGGATGGACCCTGTTTTAGCCGCAAAGCCTGCCCAGGGATGATCAATCACCAGGAGATCAAACTTTTCTGCCAGCTGCTGTATAGAAAAATCAGCAAAAGCCTGTAAACTCCTTTTCTCCCATATGATTTCTACTGATGGATTTAACTCCGAAAAACGCTGCGCCGTTGCCATCATTGGTGTAAAACCGCGGCTGTGGTTCCATGTTATTCCTTTTAAACTAATTTTGTCACTCATGACCTTTCTGCTCTTTATCTTTATTTTTTTATCGCAATGCTATTTGCCTTTCAGGGTAATCGTTACCGCGGCCTGCTGTAAGCCTTCAGAAGAGGCAGTTAATGTTAATTTTCCAGCTTTATCTTTTGCCTGTACAATGGCCAGGCAAAGTCCGTTATAAGCTTTGCGGTAATCCGCTTTAAAAGGCTCCAGACTGGCCTGAAAACCATTATCCACGCCTGCTATTGTTCCTTCGCCTTGCAGTTTAAACTGTACCAGGCTGGCTGCATCCGGCACCGGGTTTCCATTCGCATCTAAAATTTTCACCGTTACAAAAGAAAGATCTTTGCCATCGGCAGCTATGGTAGTCCTATCTGCTATCAGTGCAATTTTTGCAGGTTTACCCGCCGTTTTGATCTCCTTCACCAGAACTTCCTTCCCGTTTTTCCTGGACACTGCTTTTAATGTACCTGCTTCATAATTTACAGGCCATGCTACGTGCAGTTCTTCTCCCTGTTTGCTCCGGGTGCCCAATGATTTTCCATTCAGGAACAGCTCTACCTCATCTGCATTGTTGTAATAGGCCCAAACGTCTACCTTTTTACCCGGCTGCCAGTTCCAGTGCGGAAACAGGTGTAGTACCGGCTTACTGGTCCATTCGCTCTGATACATATAATAGGCATCCTTAGGGAAACCGGCCAGGTCAACAATCCCGAAATAAGAACTTCTGGCCGGCCATGGATAAGGTAAGGGCTCACCTAAATAATCAAAGCCCGTCCACACAAATAATCCGGATACATGATCATATTTTTTGGCTGCCGCCCAGGTTTCTTCATGGGTAGAACCCCAATAAGCGGAAACATTATCGTAGGAGGAAGCCGCATATGCTGCATTTCCATCTGTAAATTTAGTTTTACCATCTTTGGGCCAGCGGCGGATACTGTCAGACGGCATGTCGTAAAAACCACGGGTATCTAAAGAAGAGGTTGTTTCTGTCGCAATTAACTTTTGCCCGGGATAATTTTTAGCAAAATCCTTATACAGTTTATGGTTGTAGTTCAAACCATAAACATCTAAAGCACCTGACTGGTAAATAAAATTCTTTTTAGCATCAGTTTCTGTAAGCGCTGAGGTAACCGGACGTGTGGTATCAAGATCCTTAACCAGTTTCACCAATTCTTTGGTGATGGCAACACCAGTACTGTCGAACTGCTCACGGATCTCATTTCCAATGCTCCACATTATAATCGAAGGATGGTTTCGGTCGCGTTTCACCATATTCTGCAGATCCCGCACATGCCATTGGTCCCAGTTCAGGTGATAATCCTGTTTGTTTTTCTTTTTGGCCCACATGTCAAAAGCTTCATCCATCACCAGGAAGCCCATCTTATCGCATAGGTCAAGCAGTTCGGGCGCAGGCGGATTATGTGCGGTACGGATGGCATTTGCTCCCATTTCCTTCATCATTTCCAGCTGGCGTTCCATTGCCCTTACATTAACCGCAGCTCCTAAAGCACCCAGATCATGGTGCAGGCAAACACCGAATATTTTCAGGTATTCGCCGTTCAGGCTAAAACCTTTTACCGCATCAAAGTTAAAATAGCGGATACCTAAAGGTGTTTCATAGCTATCCATCAACCTTTTTCCCGAAAACACCTTTGTCACTACTTTATAGAGCTGAGGGTTATTTACAGACCATAGTTCCGGTTGACTTACTGTACTAAACTGTTCTACAGAGATCAGTGTATCTTTTAATGGGATGTGATCAGTTTTCGCCGTGGCTACAAGTTTTCCTTTTGCATCATAAATCTGTGACTGCACCTCAATCTCGCCTTTTAACCCGGCTTTATTCCTGATCTGGGTTTTAAAACTCACCTTTGCACTGGCTTTGCTTACTGCAGACGTACTTATAAAAGTTCCCCAATGATCAACGGCTATATTTTCTGTTGCAGTTAACCACACATTCCTATAGATGCCTGATCCCGAATACCAGCGTGAATCCGGCTGGGCGGAATTATCTACCTTTACGGCAATCACATTTTTACCTGGTTTTAAATATTTAGTCAGTTCATAATGAAATGAAGAATAGCCATATGGACGTTTTCCCAGTAAATGGCCATTTATCCATACTTCACTGTTTTTATAGATCCCATCAAACGTTATGTACACCTCCTTTTTCTGCATAGATGTCGCCAGGGTAAATGTTTTCCTGTACCAGGCTACTCCTGTGGGCAATCCTCCACCTTCTGGTTTTGCCGGGTTCTTTTCGTCAAATTTCCCTTCAATGCTCCAGTCATGGGGTAAAGTAAGTGTTCTCCATTTTCCATCATTATAGCCGGGCGATTTCGCCTCAGCATCATCACCCAGAAAAAACTTCCAGTTCTGGTTAAAATTTTGGCGTATACGGGGGGAGCCATAAGTGGCAGCTCCAACCATCAGCATCAGCAACAATAAAACGAGGTTCCTTCTTAACATCATTACGTATCTTTATTATTTCTTATCCAGGCTTATAAAATTTATTTTACTTTTTCCAAAATCTTTTGAGGTGGCTACTGCAATGCCGCGCTGGTCTTTTTTATTTACCGCACAATAAAAATGGTATACTACTCCTTTATGTTTTAACACAAAGGATTTATGAGCATACAACGCATCATAAGGTTCAGAAGATTCAATTAAATTTTCTCCTGTCCAGTCTGTCCAGTGAACCAGGTCATCAGAAGCTGCAAAGCGGTTAAAAGCCCCCTGCCTGTCCTGCCAGAAGGCCCCAAAATAGAACATGACCCATGTTCCGTTAATTTTCTGAATTATGCCATCACCGGTAATCCCAACCGGGTGATGAACGACCGGGTCTTTACCAAACCTTTTCCAGTGCAGCATATCGTCAGAAACGGCCATACCGATGCGTTCATACCACCTTGTTTTTTTATTGTTTAACAGAGAATCCCCAACTGCATTGTAATACATTACAAAAGGATGCCCGGTGAGTTCTTGCTTGTCCTCAATTACCGTGCTTTTAAACAGTTTGTTGCGGTTTTCCCACCAGCTAACATCGGCATCAGCCGAAGTTAATACAGGCTCAGGGAGTCTTGTCCACTCATGGGCAAGCCAAGGTTGTTTATCGGTATACGCCATGCCAATAGCCAGGGGCTCAGTTTCGTAACCCTTTTCTTTACCACCAAAATAAGACATCCAATATTTGCCTTTATACTTACCCAGTTTATAATCTCCGCCCCATTTAGTGCTGGTCAAAGCATTGTATCCTGCTTTCTGGTTATCATCCCATTTGCCTGCATCGCCGAAAGACATCTGCCTGCCCAGCTTTTCCCAGTTCAGCAAATCTTTACTTTTGGCCAGCCAGGTCTCGTAGCCACGGCCACTGTAAACCAGGTAAGTCATATACCAGGTATTACCTGCCCTGAACACTGTAGGGCAATCCATTTTATGAGCCTCATCATCCGGTACCAGGGCCAATCCATATTTATAAGGAGTTTTAACTTCCTCATAAATCGCTTTCATCTTTACAGCCGGAATCTCTTTAGCCGACTGGGCAAAGACTGTTGCGGAAACAAAGAAAGCAAGGATAGATAAGCAGGTAAATTTCATGATCAAAACTATTGTACTTTAAATTTATAATTGCCCGAACCGATTTGAAGCACGGCTCTTCCTTTTTCAAAACCAGCCGGTTGTATGTTTTTACCGCCCTCGCTGATCTGCTGTTTTGCTGTAGCAGGTAGGTATATTGTTGCTTTGGTATTTGCAGGTATAACCACGTCCAGTTCAAATGCAGCAGCTGTTTTTCGCCAGTTGGTCGCAATTTCACCGTAAGGCGAATGGTAGCTGCTCTTTGCATAAGTAAGCCCGTCCACAGGTTCAGGATAAATCCGGATGTACTTAAAAGCTACCGATCCCTCCTCCTGGCGGATTCCGGCGATGCCACTGTAAAACCATTCCATGATATGCCCCAGCATAAAATGGTTGTTAGATACCGTTGGAAGCGCTGCCCAGGATTCTGTTAAAGCGGTTGCACCTTGCGCCAGCTGGTAACCATACCCCGGTACATCAGCCTTGCTGTTCATGTCATAAATCACATTAGACAGACCTTCCGCTTCCAGTACCCTTAATACATAACGGTAACCGATATCTCCGGCGGTTAAGCCATTGTTTCTCCCCCTGATGTCTTTAACCAGGTTCGCAACTACTGTAGCTTTATGCTCTGGCGCAACCAGGTTCATGTAAACCGCCATGGCATTAGCTGTTTGGCTACCCGTAGCGTACTGTTTGGTTGCTGCATTAAAAAAAGTATCATTAAAAGATTTTTTAACTTTCAGTGCCAATGCTGCGTATTTACCGGCATCCTCAGTTTTACCCAGTAAGCGGGCAATTTTTTGCATGATGTTCAGGTCATAATAATAAATCGCGGTTCCGGTAACGCCCATTGGGGTTAGCTGCGAAACTCCCGGACGCTGTGGTCCCAGATCAAACCAATCGCCCAGACCTTGTGAGAGTATGTTGTTTTTTGCTTTCGTGCCCAGGTAAGTTAGGTAGCGTTGCATCATTTCATAGTTTTCCGTAAGCGCCTGCGTTTCTCCATACCATTCATACAGGTACCATGGAATCAGGATGCTGCTGCTTCCCCATTCCGGAGAATCGCGGAACATGCCATTGCCATATTCAAACTTTACGTATTCGGGGGAAATTTCTGGCACCAGGCCTTCTGCGGTCTGCGAATTCCGCATGTCCTGCAGGGCTTTTTTAAATAAGGCCGCAGCATCATAGTTGTAACGCACAGAGCTGCCCATCAGGTGAAGTTCCTCAAGCCAGCCCAGTTTTTCGCGGTGCGGACAATCGGTAAATACGCTGACCATATTACTTTTTATCGCCCAGTTTACCAGATCATTGGTTTTGTTAAAGAGCTCGCTTGAACTTTCAAATGCTCCTGCTGTTGCTGCCGCATTGCGTACGTGTAAACCTTTCAAAGCAATTATTGAAGGTTTGCCCATTGTATTGGCCTGGCCTTCCGGTACTCCTCCAATTACCTCCAGGTACCTGAAGCCGGTATACATAAACCTTGGGCGCCAGGTTTCTACCCCCTCGCCTTTTAATATGTACTGAAAATAAGTAGGACTACCGGTCGCACGTTGGTTTGCAGTGCCATCTGCTTTGAGCAGTTCGGCAGGAAGAATTTTTACGGTATCTCCTTTTTTTCCTTTTACAGTTAACTCAATAATAGCCGAGGCATTCTGGCCAAGGTCGTATACCCAACTTCCGCCATCAACAGGTTTTATTGTTTTTGGATTGAACTGGTCAAATATCTTTAATGGTTCTGCTTTTTGCGAAGTTAAAGCCGGCCCTCCTACCGAAACGGCATTTTTCCATTCCTGATCATCAAAACCTGCTGCATCCCAGCCTTTTTGTTCCAGGTTGGCATCATAATCCTCCCCACCATAAATACTGGAGAAGATAACCGGAGAAGGTGCTGTTTTCCAGCTTTCGTCGCTGATCACATTGGCCATACTACCGTCCTGATATTCAATCAGCAAACGACAGATCATTTTAGGATAACCAAAAGATGCCCTTAGTTTTTTATACCGCGCCTTAATCGGCGGAATATAATAAAAACCATTGCCCAACATTACACCCATTGCATTCGCCCCGCTTTTTAGCTGTGCCGTTACATCGAAGGGCACATATAAAGCTTCCTTGTCGTATTTAGTCCAACCTGGATCTAAAAAATGATCTCCCACTTTCTGTCCGTTCAGGTACAGGTCAAAATGGCCAAGGCCGGAAATGAACATGGTCGCTTTTTTTACCCCGTTGGTAACCCGGAATTCTTTTCTTAACAGGGGCTGTATATTATTACCTGTCGGCTTGTCTTTTTTGGTGTCCAGCGGTAAAATGGTAACCAGTGAGTCTGGCATCTTTTCGTAACCGATCCATTTGGCCTTGTTCCAGTCTGCAGATGTCAAGAGTCCCATTTGCCAGTTTGCCACTACAGACCATGCCGAAACATTGCCCCTGTTGTCCCAGACTTTTAGTTTCCAGTAATAGGTTTTACCGGCAGTTAGCGGTTTGCCTTTATAACTTACCTGCAGTGATTGGGCGGAGAGGACCTTTCCGGAATCCCATAAATTTCCTATACTTCTATTTAATGAAGATATATTATCCGACACCAGCACCTGGTACGCAGATTGAAGTACATTTCTTTCTGCCGTGGACAATTTCCAGCTCAATGCAGGTGCAGTGGCTTCAACGCCCTGGGGATTATTTTTATAAGTACAGCGCAGTTCATTTACTTTCAGCTGCTGTGAAAATACCGGAATTGTAACGAAAAATAAACCAAGGAAATAGACTAGTTTGCTCATTCTGTTTATAAGATTAATACCTGTTAAAACTAAATTAGCCATTTAGCTGAATTTTTAACCAGGTATCCGGTTTATAAATGGTTATTAATTCAAATATAAATATTTATTTCAAATATGAAAACATATATTAGGTAAATTTTATAGCCGTTTAAAGCAAAAATGAATAAAAAGCATTTAGTATGTTTGTTGATTAAAAAAATTACGCAGCTTTTATGAAGGATAAAGAATCAAAATACCAGGCTCCCGCACTTGATAAGGGTCTGGACATACTGGAATACCTTTCGGCGCAGTCTATTCCACTTTCTCAAACCGAGATTGCGGTAGGAATAGACAAAAGTCCGAACGAAATTTACAGAATGTTGATGAGTCTGGAAAGTCGCGGATATATTTTAAGAGATGAAGTTTCAGGAAAATACAGGCTTTCTTTAAAACTGTTCTATCTTTCGCACAGGCATACCCCTGTTGATGAATTGCGCAAAGCAGCACAGTACCCACTGGAAGAACTGGCCAATACAGTAAGGCAATCCTGCCACCTGAGTATATTATATATGAACCAGGTTATGGTGATCATCCATGCCAAAAGCCCGGGCCCTATTGCGCTTTCCATTGAAGAAGGCAATTTGTTTCCTTTGCCTTTAACAGCATCAGGAAAAGTATTACTCGCCTATATGCCCGAGACAGAGCAGGAAATTGCCTTAAACGGTAATGCAATCTATGCAGAGTACGGCGATAAGGAAAAGAACAAATTCTTAAAATCTTTAAAAGACATACAGGCTAAGGGTGCATATGTTAAAACCAGTGATCTGGCCGCAGGTGTAGTGGACATATCTGTTCCAATTGGAAGGGGCAGTACAGGTATTATCGCCTGTTTAACGGTTTCCAGTTTAACTGCCTTAAATATGAATAACGAGATTGACAATGAATCGATTCTGGCCGAAGCCAGCAAATCCGCTAAAAAAATAGAAGAACGGATTGGGATTATTGCATTATAAAGGGAAAAATTGACCGTTCTCTTCGAAGGCTGGAATAAGTGGCGCGAAGAGCGCCAATTAATCCTATGCCTTCTCTGAGAAGGTAAATTTTATCTGAATAGCAGGGTGGTTAATACTTGTCAAAGAATTGACAAGATTGACAATATATTTCTTTTTGGTTAATTATGGATATTGTTGTATATTTACAACCATGATTTAATGATGACCAAAAAGATCCAGCTATGAAAACCAATGCTCCCATATCCGAGGAAGAAATCTTATTAAATGTTAAATGCAGACTTGAAACACTGGGCCAGATGATGGAAGAACTAATGCCGATCTTCAGTAAAATCAGAACGTATGACCTCAATGAGGATGAAGAGTCTTAAATTTCATGGAGACTAATAAGATTAAAGCTGACATATCTGAATTTCACAGCTCATCTGCTAGGCTTTTGCCGCAATAATCAGCTGTTTTACAGCACCTAAATGATAGGCTGCATGAGGCAGCAAAGCCAGGGTACCTGTAACCAAAGCAGGGTTTGACCAGTCTTTAACTTCTTTTATGGAATAAATCACTTTCTGATAAGCTACAAGCAAGGCAAGCTGCAACTGCTCCCACTCTTCTTCGTTTACTTCTTTTACCTTCCAGCTTTCGACCCAATTGCCTGATGGCTGTTTACCTTTATAAAACTCCATAGCAAATTCAAGGCTCCACCTTAAATGCTCAGTATGTGCCGCTACCGTAGTACCACCTTTAACCAATGGTTTAGAAGCCTGTTCGGCAGTCAGTTCCTTGGCGGTAGCCGTAAGGCCATGTCCTGGTTTTCCGTCAATAATCCAGACTTCACTGGTTTCCGAGCCAATATAAATCTCTCTTAAAAGTTCGAGAAAAGGTTTCAGTATTGCTTCCATAATTGTTTTTAGGATATAACAATCTAGGTTGAAATATTGTTTACTGCTATTCGTGTTGGGGTTGCGACCGCAGGGAGCTTCGCCGGCGCAGCCTACGAACAGGCAACATGTTTTAACCAGGAAAATTACTTTTGATAATTAACCGTGTACTGAACACCTTTCATCAATTTAATTTCGTAAGTCCTTTTACCTACTTCAACCACTTCAGCTCCTTTTACAACCGGCTTGGACACGCTCTTAAACCTTAAAATACCTGATCCTTCATCTGCCTTAACCCTGATCTCTTTTTTGCTGCAATACAATGAAATCTCGCCTGATGGCGTTGGCACCTTTCCTTCCATCCATTCCAGGCCGCCCAGCGAGGGCTCAACCACATAGCTTTCATAACCAGGAGAAAGCGGTTTTACGCCCAGGTAATATTTGCCCAGCAGATAAATCGGACTGGCACCCCAGGCATGGCAAAGGCTTTTACCAAAAGGACGTCCGTACATGGCCAGGTGCTCCACCCCTTTTTTATCCGGGTTATATTCTTCCCAGAAAGAAGTAGCACCCAGCTCCAGCATACCACCCCAGTAATCTTTCATTTGTTTCAGTACGTAAGATTGCTCCCCCATGGCACAAAGTGCTTCCAGTTCATAAAAACGCATGTATGGCGTGGTGATCTTTTTTATTTGGTCATTCATCAGTACATGTTGCTTCACAGCCTGCTTTTGTGCAGGAGTAAAGTAATCAAAGAAAATACCGAACATGTTGGCGTAACGTGTTACATTGTCTGTCGGTTTTCCTCCAATCCGGCTGTGTACGAGGGCATGCTTCTGATCATCCCAATACAGCTTAAAGATTTTTGCTTTCAGCTCGGCTGCCAGCTTTTTATAGTTGACAGCAGCCTCAGTGTCTTTTGCCATATCCGCGCACAGCGCCATTGTTTCGAGGCTCCGGCAAAACAACAACTGCTCAAAACTTACTTCTCCATCTTTACTTAATTTATCAGCCCAGTCGATAAAGATCCAGTCGCCAGGCATCCATTCCAGTAAACCATCTTTGTTGCGGCGGCCCAATACATAATCCATCAGGCTCTTCATTCTTGGATAGACATCCTGCACAAATTTCTGATCGCCGGTATACTGGTAATAATCATAAATACCCAGGAACCAATAAAAGGAATAATCCATAATGGTATTGATGTGTGCCGTTACCGGATCTTTACCTCTTTGTGCCAGTAAGGTCCTTTTTACAATAGGTGATTCATTAAAGGAATAATAGTTCATCAGATAGCTCTGGTAAGCATCGCCCGACCATACCCAGCGGTCACGCTTAATCCCGTCGATAAAAAACTCCCGGGTATTGAGGTGAAAAGTATATTTGGATATCTCATAGATCTTATTGACCTGCTCATCCGAGCAACGGAAATTCCCTTTTTCTGTAACCGGTGCATATTCATACAACATGCTCACCTTATCCAGGGTAACATTACCTTCGGGTTGACAGTTGACATACCTGAAAGCTTTAGAAAGCTCAATTACTGAATCCTGTTTTCCTTTTCCGTCAATTTCCAGCAGGTCCAGGGTTTCACAATGATCGGCAGATAAGGCTTCCTCTTTAGATTCTCCATAATAAATATGCAGTTTGCCCTTGCCCTTTAAACCATGCAGTTTAATGAAGCCAAAGGTTTCCTTACCGAAATCGGCCAGAAAACCATTGTTGAGTTTATCCATTTTTACCGCTGCCATAGGGGTAGTAGCCAGTTTAAACTGAGAAGGTGGTGATAACGGATCGGTCAGATTCCAGGAGGCGGCAGATACAAAGGTAGTACCTGATTTATCTGAAGCTTTTCCACTCGCATCAATCCATTCCTTATCTTCAAAAGTAGCCAGCCAGCTCTCATCTGAAAGGATGGTTTTTCCCTGTACCAATATGGCAGGTACTTTATCCTGTCCATATACTTTTAAACTGAGCTTGTGTTTCCCGGCTGGTACGGTGATCTTTTTAGGATAACCAGAAAAAGCCTGTCCGTCCAGTTTCACATTGTATTGCCCCTCTACGTATAGATTGACTTCTTCGGCAGCGGCAAGGTTAAATTCTTTATGGAACTCAACCAGCACATAATGACTGTCCATTTTCCAGAATGGCGGCAGGAAAGCTCCCCTTTCTGTTCTGCGGTTTTGCATTTTATTGGATACCCAGATGTCCAGATCGCCAGGATACCAGATCCAGGCCGCTTTACCATTTTGTTGAGCCAGAACGACATCGGTACAGCAGGTAAGGGCCAAAAGAAGCAGCAGAAAGGTTTTCTGCTGGATGTTTTTAAAAAAAAGGGAAAGAAGTTTCATAGCAAAAAATTAATGTCCGTTAAAAAATAGGTATAGGGCAACCATCACGATGGCCAGGGCAATCCAGGAAATCCAGACACGTTTGGTTGGTTTTTCGATGGCGCTTTTGTCCAGTTCATTGATCTCATAAACTGTAGGGTTCCTGTCTGCCAGTGAAATCAGTATGGCAATAAGCAGCAATCCGGCAAAGATTAAGAAGGAAAGGATGAGGTAATGCGGCCAGAACAGGTATTTGTCTGGTGGAAGGATCCACAGGTAAGTAACACCGGTACCCAAACTCAAAACAGAACCTACCGAAAGTGTAAAATTCACTGCTTTACGCGTAGTTCTTTTCCAGAAAACGGTTAACAGGAATACCACGGATAAGGGTGGTGCAATAAAGCCCAGTACCGATTGAAATACATCGAACAGGTTAAGACCTTTGATATTGTCGATGGCCAGTACCACGATGACAGCAAAAACACAGCCTGCGATGACGGATAACCTGCCCATCCTGATGATCTGTTTGTTTGTAGCCTGGGGGTTGATGTTTTTTACATAGACATCCATGGTAAATACCGTACTCAGAGAGTTGAGGGAGGAACCGATGGTGCCAACTAGTACTGCAATGAGCACCACGATAACCAGACCGTTCATTCCCGGAGGAAAGAGATTGGTCACCATAGTCATATAGGCTTCGTTAGGATCTTTTAAACCCGGAAATAATACATAACATAATATGCCGGTAATGATAAACAAGGGTAATGACAAGATCTTTAGCCAGCCAATAAAACTGACACCAAGCTGCCCCTGTTCCAGGTTCTTTGCGCCTAAAACCGACTGAACCATAGCCTGATCTGTACAAAAAAATGCAACTGCGGCTACCGGATAACCAAGCAAAATGGCATACCATGGGTATTTAGGGTCGCTGGCCGGCTGGATCAGGTTCCAGTAATGCGCGGGTGTTTTGCTGTATAATGCTTCAATACCTCCTACTTTGTACAGGCCTAATACGGTTAATGCCAGTGAGACGGCAATTAAGAGGATCATTTGAAAGACATTGACTTTGGCGATGGCTTTTAAGCCTCCAAAAAAAGTGAAGAGCCCTGCAAATGCCACCAGTACGGTAACGGATTGCCACATGGGAATACCCAGGATTTGTCTTACTAAAAAGCCTCCGGCAAACAGCCCCAGGGATAACCAGGAAATGAGGATTTTGATCAGTGCATACCAGGCAAGTATATTCTGTGTGGAATCGCCATACCTTTTGCCCATAAATTCGGGCATGGTACTTACTTTTGCAGCCAGGTATTTGGGCGCAAAAACAATGGCCAGCAAAAACAGGAAAACAAAGGCATACCAGTCGAAATTGACGGCCACAATACCTGTGCTGTAACCAATACTGGCAAAAGCGAGCAACATGGACGGGCCAACATTGGTACCCCACATGTTAAAGCCTATGCTGGACCAGCCCAACGATTTATTCGCCAGGAAAAGGGTTTCGTCTTCATTTTTCTTTTTAGAGAAACTGGCCCGGTAACCGATAACAATTAGAATAACCAGATAGGCGATGACGATGAAGTAATCCAGGTTGGTTAAGCGTTCAACAATGTTTCCCATGATATTAGATTTGTATTGGTTTGTGCATTAAAGGCCGAAATCGCTCCTTAACAACTGATATTCATTCAGTATATCGTTGATTTTAACGGGAACACCGGTTTGCAGCGAGCGGTCCATGGCCTGCAATAAGGCGATGGTTCCGATACCTTCCTTTAAATCGGGATAGGCAGTAGTGTTGTTTTCAATGCTTTCCGCAAAATATTCCAGGTAGTTCTGGTATTCGCCGGCATGGTGGCTCTGCCCTTCAAAGCGGAAGAAATGTTTCAATTTGGCATCGCCCCAGGTAATCAGCTTTTCTTCGCCGGTATTGGTAGTTACTGCATAACGGAGTTCGTGGTAATCGGCCTGGCTGGCACCTTCAGTTCCTCTTAGTACACAGCTCATTTCGCTTTCCCTGTAGGCGGGTTGAATGGGCCCGGTATAGGCGCCGCTTACACGTGCTACTCTCCCATCGGTAGCTTTGAAAATGAAATGCATGGTGTCTTCATTTTTTAATCCCGCTTTTTTCCCATTGGCGCTGATCATGCCATAGCCCATTACTTCTTCAATTTCAGGCAGGTACCACCTGATAAAATCAACAGGATGGCTTAAACCTCCGTACAACCATTTAAAAGAAGGTTCCAGTGCCCATTTTTTTTCCAGGAACCAGCGGTGGTCTGCATTGTAATGGCATTCTACTGTGATCAGCTCACCAATAATGCCTTCGGTGTAATCTGTTCTTTGCTTTTTATAAGGTTCAAAAAACCTGGAGCTCTGGCCTACAAAAACTTTTTTACCGCTTTTGGTGGATACTACCAGTAGTTCCTTGGCCCTGGCCAGATCGTCTATGAAAGGTTTGGTACATACCACATGTTTACCATGTTGCAGGGCCAGTTTCACATGGTCTGCATGCAAATGATCGGGCGTATATATGGCAATGACATCGATGCTCGCATCATCCAGCATTTCCTGATAACTGGTCGTATAATGCGGGAAATCGAACTCTTTTGCCCTTTGCTTGCACACGGCTTCGCTGGCATCGCAAATTTTTACCAGCTCATATTTATTGCTTGCAAGGGCGGCCGACATGGTGCTGCGTCCTTCACCTAAACCTAAAATTCCTAATTTTAACATATTGTTCTAAATCTTTTATTCTTTACTAAAAAATACCCAGGTTTCACCCGGCTTTGTACCTGCAATCCCTTCCTGATATTTCTTCATCACCTGGTTCCATTCCTCAACCCGAGGGTTATTTAAGCTGGTTTTAGGGTTCAGTTCATCTAAACTGGCTCCTTTGGGTATGCTGATGACCAGCATCAGCTGCCTGCCATTCTTAAAGATCCTGAGCTGCTGAAAATCAGCATCGCAAAACCCTTTGGCCACTTCCGGCCATTTTTCAAATTGCGTAGCGTGGTAGTTAAGGTATTCTTTTTGCAGCTTTTCATCTTTAACCAGGTTGGCACTTAAAATGATGTTGTCCCATTCTTTAACCTCTTGTTGTCCGCAATTTGTGCTACGATCGAAGGTGTAAAATGCCTTGTCGTATAGCTTTACCTCCGCGTTGTTGAACTGCTGGCGGATTTTCTTCATCAGGTTTTCAGGGGAAGCCATTGCGGCATATAGCAGCAAACGGTTGTTCCAATGGTATACGGAAGAGGCTGGGATTCCCTGCTGCATACAAACCTGCTGTAAAGAATCTTTAGCAGCTTTTACAGGTGCTTTGAGCATTACTTCTATAGCCACTTGTTTGCCGTTTTGAAGGGAAACGTCGTTGATGCCTTGCCTGGTTTGGACTTCGGCTCTTTCTTTGCGCAACCATTGATAATCTGGCTCTAATCCTGCCTGCTGCTTTATGCTTGCGGCAACTCCGGGTCCGTTACTGAGCCACACATTTCCTGGTCCATTGGCATTTTGCAGATATTTATCAGCGGGCGTCCAATTGTCTTTTACGGTAAACCAGGAAGAACCTTCATCGGTGTACAGGTAAAACCAGTGCCCGGGATCATGTGGATAAGGGGCTTTGTAAATGCTGTCTATCACATTGCCGGTAATTGATGAACCTGGCTGGGCAGATAAGGTATAAATCCCTGCCACATCGTATAGGTGTTTTCCATAATGGTGGATCCGGTTTGCGCTGACGGTATTGTTGCGCATGGCATTGCTGCTCTTTGTCCAGCCCCAACCCATACTGATCCCCGAATAGCTGACTTCATTAATCTCGTTGTGCGCTATGTTTATCCCCCTTACATAACCGGCACCAATGCCTACGCAACCCCAATCCTCATTGGTTGCGTCGGTAATCAGGTTGTTCAGGATGCTTTCGCTGGTGCATATCTCCCTTTCGTCTTTTGGGTTGTATGGTAAATGTGCCTCTGTGGCTTCGTCAGAAAATATACCCAGCAATATCCCGCTGCCGCCTATGTCCTTAAACAGATTGCCCTTGATGAGGTTGTTGCTGGTGCCCTGCCTGTAATCGAGCCCGGTTGAGGCATGGTGCTCAAAACGGCAGGACTCAAAACTGGTGCGCTGTGCATACGCTACCGAGACTGCTGCTGCAGGGCGTCCTACCCAGGCCTGGTTTTCCAGGGTCTTTTTATCGGGTGTTCCGGGAACTTTTAATTTATAGGCATCGAGCATATACATGCCTGCCTGGTGTGGCACATGCCCGAAATGCGAAGGTCTTAGCCAGCTGGCATGCTGGAACGAAATATTTTTAAAATGTACATGTGTTACGGGGTGATCTATGCTGCCTTCCATTTTAAGCAGTGTTTCCAGATAAGGTACGATCACCTCAGCCGTATTCATATTTTCGGTAGCTAAAGGCCAGTAGTAAACCTTGCCATTCTTCAGATCTTCATACCATTCTCCAGGCTGATCCAGGAACTGAATGGCATTGGTTAAATAAAAGGGTGAATTACCTGTTTTGGTGGAAAGCCACGGGGCTGGCCAGGGATGTTCTGACTGCACCCTGCTTTCGGGTTCCATGAAACTCAGTTCGGCTTCATTGTTGCTTACCTTAACTGATTTTACCCTCAGGTTAGCTATGGCCCACCATTGCTGGATGACCATTTCGACACCTTTTGCTGCAGCAATATTTTTTGTGAGCGGAATTTTGCAGGTACGGTTGTCAAAATCCCAGGATAAAATGCGCTGCATGCTATCTGCATTGCAATCTCTTGCCCTTATTGCTTTTTTACCGTTTACCCAGAGCTGGCGGAATTCCAGCGCCCTGTTTCCTGATTCAGGTACGTCGGCCACCCAAACTTTAGCCGTTGCAGCTTCTGGTAAACCAGGTACATCCCCTGCTTTTTTCCAGCCCGATATCTGCCTGCCACCGCTCAATACTACAGTTTCGTTTTGAGCAGCAGTAATACAGGTAGGGCTTGCTGCACTTCCGCTATCTTCCGGCCGTACCACAACCGGTTCATCCAGCCGGTAAACGCCTTGTCCTATAATGATATTGATCCCTTTTTTAACCGAAGGATCGTTCAGACGCCGCAACTCCCTGGCCTTGCGTAAAGCATTCGCTAATGTTGCCACCGGCTGCGCTTTGGTTCCGGGATTATGGTCTGAGCCTTTTAAAGAGACATAAATATCTGCCGCCTTAAGCTCTCCAATCAACAGCAAGGTGATAAACAGTACCAGGTAAGTTTTAGCCGATCTCATAAAGGTTTATTGAAAAACCGACTTTACATAAGCCGTATTTGCACTAAAGTTCCATTTTACATTTCTTGGGTCTTTCTGGTCTCTTGACCTTTCGATCACCAGCCAGCCTTTCCAGCCCATATCGTCCAGGGTTTTACGGACTGCTTTCAGGTCAATTTTGGGATCATTTTGCAACCAAACACCGTCTTCATTGGTACAATGGATCTGGATAATGTTCTTTTTACCCAGTATCCGGAGCTCCTGGTGCAGGTCGCGTCCATTTTTAATGGCATTGGAAAAATTGAAATAACTTCTAATGGCGCCTGAACCAATTTCCTGCAGCAGCTTCAATTCTCCTGCAGCATCCAAAGCAGTTTCAATCCCTATTACTACACCCGCTTTTTTAGCCATTGCGCCGACAACTTTCAATCGTTCTACTATCGCAGGGCGAAGTTCCGGGTTTTTGATGAGGTCTCCCTGTACACCCAGGGGCAGAAAAGCCACTTTAACATTCATGGCTTTCATAGTGCTGATGCAATCGCCGATCATTTGTTTGTAGGTGGGCCTGGTAGCTAAAGATTGGGCATAAAAGCCGGTCATGGCCAATGAACAGATCTCCAGGTTCAGCTCTTTTGCTTTGGCCAGGAATTCTGCACATATTGCCGGATCGGCCAGTTTGTTGTCGAAGGTATCCCGGTTGCCCAGGCCACCCATATCGAGTTCAACGCCGTCGGCACCAATTTCTTTGCTTAAAGGAAAGGCACTTAACTTTTGTCTTTTCAGGATCATCAGGTCTATTACCGCTACTTTGTAACGTGGTGCTTTAAGGGTGGCAAAGGCCCTTAGCTGTTCTGACAGTAAAACTCCTCCTGCAAGCAGTCCAAATTTCCGGATAAAAATACGCCTGTTGTCCATTTTCTTATTTTGTTGCTGCTTTAAATACTTGTTCCAGTTGCTCAAAGCCTTTTATGGCATTTGCGGGCAATTGCTCACCCTTTTCTCCAAATACATACATGGCTGGTTCTTTTTCAATGGTACATTTACTTTCGTCATATTTACCGTTTTTATCTTTTACTGCAGTAACATCGAGTTTGAAATTCAGCACTAAAAAATCGTATAGGGCTTTCCGTTTGGAATAACCAAAATCATGTCCTTCTTCCGGCAGGTGTACATTTTTAACCCCTTCAGGCTTCCCGTAATATCCATATATGGTTTTGAGGAAAGGCATGTCATGTTCAGGCACCGTAACCGTCCAGTCTTTGCCATCTGACACGACCAATTGCGGATTGGGCGCAACCATAGCGGCCAGTTCCACGTTATTGGTTCCTCCTGCGCAAAGATGTATGGGCATGCCGCTTTCGCAGGGGCAGCCTCCATAAAACGAAGAAGAAAGTGACACTACCGGTGCACTCAGTTTAATCCGGTCATCCATTGCAGCCATTAAAACGGTATGGCTTCCGCCACCGGAGCCACCACTGATACCGACCCTGTTGGAATCTGTTTCTTTAAGGGACAATACGTAATCCAGTATCCTGATGCCGCCAAGGGTTTGCATGGTCTGTGACAGGCTGCGCCTGTGGTCTTCCGATTTAAACTGCAGCAGCGATTCTCCCCAGGCAAAAAGGTCATAGCTGAAGGCCATTATACCCATACGCGCCATGGTTGCACAGCGCAGCTGGCAGTCGGCACGGTAACGTTGCTGTGCCCAGTGCCCATCAGGACTAAGCATAACAGGAATCTTACCCTTGATTTTTGAGGGTTTGTATAAGGAACCATTGATATACAGGCCCGGCAATATTTCTATCGCAATGTTTTCTATGGTATAGCCATCCATTACCCTTTTCGGGGTAATGAGGGGTTTAGATAAAGGTTTTGCAGGTAAAGGCGATAATTGCTGTGCCTGGTACAGCAATGGCCGGATCAAGGCTTTACGTTTTTCCCAGCTGGCTTTATCCTGGTAAAGGGAAGCCAAATGGTCCAGGGTAGCCTGGCCCTCTGCTGCGTTCCAGCGGTAATACTCGTATTCTTTTAATTTGTAAACCCCTTCTTTTTCTTTATTGACCTTCATATCTAGGGGCGCAAGCACATTGGCCAGCGTTTCATCAATATCCGGCCTGAAGCGCCATAAGGCATAGTTTACCCAACGGTTTTTTACCTGGTTTTCGCTGTACTTTATTTTTACTTTGAAACGGCCTTCTATTTCCGATATAACAGTTTTAAGCGGCTGCCGGTACAGGCTGTCCGAATTTTGGGCCTGTGCCAGTATTTTACTGCTCAAGCCCATTATCACCAGAAATAAAATGATCCTGCTCATCTGCTATTCTTCGTTCTTAACTTCTGTAATCACCGGGGCAGTATAGCCCTTTAATTTCGGCCAAACGCCGTTTACAATTTTCTTAAGTTTAAGCTTGGATGGATCTACCACTACATGTTTGATCTTTTCCCTTCTCCAGGTATAAATGAAATGCAGCATGCCATCCGAAGTCTGGATCACCGCAGGATAGGAATACTGGCTGATCGGAGAATCTTCAAGGATCAGTGCAGCAGACCAGTTTTTTCCATCTTTGGAAACCGCGACATTTAAGGGTGTCCTGGCGCCTTTTGCCAGATCTCCAGGAGGCAATACATGGTTGTATACCAATACATGTCTGCCGTCTTTCATGGTTACGGCATCAGTGCCTGAATTGTTATTCGGCAATGTGGTTTTGGCTAAAGCAGACCAGGTTTCGCCGTTGTCCTGCGACCACGATTCTACAATTGCCCTGTTCCTGCTCCTGGCAAGGATCTGTAATTTTCCATTTCCGTGATCCAGAATACTTGGCTGTATGGCATTGATATCCCCACCTTCGAGCGGGCCGATTACGCGCCAGGTCTTACCATTGTCTTTGGTTACTTCGAAATGGATTTTCCAGCCATTGCCTTCCTTACTGGAAGGGCTGAATAAATTGCCATTACTGAGCAGAACAGGTTTATTTTTAACCGGGCCGATATTGCCTTCCGGTAATTTCTGCGCTTCAGACCAGGTGATGCCTCCATCTTTAGAACTGCGCATCATTCCCCACCATTCTGAGGGTTTTGGACCGATCTTATAGAAAAGCAATAACTCTCCTCCTGGTACCTGGTACAATACCGGGTTCCAGGTTGGCAGCCTCAGTTTGTCATTTTGTATGCCATTGGCTACCGAAACCGGGGCAAGCCAGGTGCCGTTAACTTGTCTGCTGATGTAAATCTCCACATCGGGATGACGTTCGTGTGTACCCCCAAAATAGGCCGCTACCAATCCTGTTGGGGTTTCGGCAATCGTGGCCGAGTGACAGGAAGGAAATGCTGCCTTGTCATATAAAAATTCGTCTGTTATGATGCCCGACCGCCATTTTTGCGATTGAGCTTTTAAACCAAATCCTCCGGTTAAACAAATCAGTAAACCGATTATCCCTGCGCTTCTTTTTAACATTTCTTTAATTTTATAATGGTGTTGTTATTGCTTTTTATTTGCCTTTTCGGCCTTGATCTTCTTAGTATAATCGCTGTATAGCGCTCTCCAGCTGCGTCCGTTTCCATTCAGAAATTGCTCAGATTTTGTTTTGTAGATCTCGAAAATGGACGAAATCTGTTTCATGTTCTTATAGTCTACAGCCATTTCGCGGGCTTCTTTTAAAAAGCCAAAGATTTTCGCTTCTTCTGCAGCTGTCAGGTCCGGTACAATGGCTTTATAGCCTTTCATGGTAAATTCTACTTTGCCTATGGTGTATTTATCCAATATGGCCTCTACCTGCTCCGGGCTTAAATCTTTGCGCAGGCCTTCCATTAAATCCTTGTGTACCGTTTCCGGCATGGCGGAATCGGCAATAATGGTACGGTCCAGTTCACTTAGTTTAGTGCCGGTCACCGGGTTAATGCCCGCCGGAACTGTAGCGGCCGGATGGGCATTGTGCCAGTCTTTTACATGGGTCATGTGGATGGCGATTACGCTTTCTATACGTTTGCTTTTAGCAGCGTCGTCCAGTTTTAAGGCACCTGCATATTCAGCAGCTTTAGCGCTGACATCGGCTGGGATGGTAAGGCCCTGAGCATTTACCCTGCCCTGGGAAAGGAAAGAAATACCGGCCATCAGGCAGCAGCTCATTAGAAATTTTGTGGTTCTGTTCATCTTTATATCTTTTTATTTGGTTGATTTGGCAGACAATGCTATTTGACAACAAATGAATAATTACCCGATCCTGCATCAAATAACGCCCGGTTGCCTTCCATTTTTATAAATTTTAATCCTTGTGTTTGTAGTGCTTTGCCTTTTCCTTCCTTTATCGCTTCTGCAGATTTCGCGGGGATATTTATCCTTGCCGTCGTGTTGACAGGTATGCTGATGTTCCAGGTAAAAGCAGTGGCTGATTTTGTCCAATGGCTTTTAATGAGTCCGTATACAGAATGGTAGCTGGCATTTACCTCATTTAATCCCTCAATCAGTTCGGGTTTCATCATAATTTCTTTAAAACCAGGCGCGGCAGCTTTAATACCTGCAAGATTTTCATAATACCAGATCATCAAATCGCCCAGCATCATGACATGGTTCTGTGAATTCATTTTAGGGGCAGCAGTATTTCCATTCCATAACTCCCATATGGCCGTAGCTCCGTTTGCTATCATATAACCCCAGGAAGGATAGGTTTTCTGTGAAGCGATCCTGTAGGCCAGGTCTGCCCTGCCTATTTCCGTTAGTGTCCGCATCAGAAATTGTGTACCGATTAATCCGGTACTGAGGTGTCCATTGTTCATTTCTTCAATAATCGAACAGATCTGTTTAATCACGGCTTTTTTATTGGCCTCCTCAACCAGGCCAAAATAAACCGGCAGGAGGTTATCTGTTAATTTATTATCGCCATAATGTCCCTGTGAATGATAAAATTTGCGGTTAAAGGCCTTTTTTAATTGGGATGCCAGTAAAACATACTCCTCACTGTCAGCTATATTACCGGTAAGCTTGCTGTAGCCACTCATCATATTGGCCAGACGATAATAATAGGCGGTAGCAATTAAGGCACTGGGATGCTTCTGATCTGCATTTACCCCTTTGCCTGCTTCAGCCGTTGCCGGCGGTGCACACCAGTCTCCGTAACTATCCTTGGTCATGATCCCCTCGGTGTTCATATACCTGTCCTTCATATAGCCCATCCATTTTTTTACAGCGGGATAATTTTTACGGATTACGGTACTGTCGCCGGTTTGCTGATACAGCATATCGGCCACAAAGAGTAAGGTTGCAGGCCAGGTTACATTATCGCTGTAATACCGCCAGAATGCAGGCGCAACATCAGGTATGGCACCATCTGCTTTCTGGGCGTAACGGATATCTTCCAGCCATTTTTTATACAGAGCGGTATTGTCAAACAAAAAGCTTTCCCCATAGGCGCCTACCGTTCTGTCGCCCAGCCAGGGCTGGCGCTCATTACGCTGAGGACAGTCAACAGGCATTCCCTTGTAATTGGAAGCAATGCCCCACCAGGAATTTTTGAAGATCTGGTTGAGCAGGCTATTGGACGACTCAAAAGTGCCCGTGGTTTTCATATCGTCATACACCAGGCATCCTGTAAAATCGCTTTTTTGGGGAATCCCCGGATAACCACTCAGTTCTGCATAACGGAAACCCTGATAGGTAAATCTCGGCGCCCAGGTTTCTGTTCCTTCTCCTTTAAGGGTATAAGTATCGGTTGCTTTTGCATCGCGCAGATTTGTTCTGAACAGCTCGCCGTTGGGCTCCAGTGATTCTGCAAAGCGCAGGGAAACCGTTGTTCCCTTCTGGCCTTTTACGTTAAATTTTACCCAGCCTGCAAAATTCTGTCCAAAATCTATAATGTACTTACCGTCTGGGCGTTTGTTGATGGCGATTGGAGCCAGCGTTTTCATCACTTTCATGGCTTCATTTAATTGTCCCTCATAAGTACCGCCTGGTTCCTGTACATACTGGGCTTTAAGCCATTTGTCTTCCTTAAATCCAGGTTCAGCCCAGCCCTTAAATTCTTTACGGGCATCGTATACCTCACCGTCATACTCGTTATTTGCCAAAATTGGCCCATCAGCAGTCCCTTTCCAGGTATCGTCAGTTTTTATGGAAGTAGTAGAACCATCTGTATATTTAATGACTACCTGCAGCAATAACTTAGGGAAGCCAAATGTTTTCACCTTATAGGGTTTGGCCTGGCGCATGGCAAAAAAGCGGCCATTGCCCAATACTACCCCAATGGCGTGTTTACCCTGTTTTACCTGTGCCGTAATGTCCAGGGTATTGTATTTTATATTTTTGGTATAATCAGTTGGTGCAGGTGCCAAAACCTGATCACCGATCTTTTTACCGTCTATGTACAGCTCGTATAAGCCCATGCCCATAATATAAGCGGTAGCTGAGGCGACGGTTTTGTCGGTTGAGAACTCTTTTCTGAAATAACGGGCTGATAAACGGCCCTCGGTTTCATTGTCCCATGGAAAAAACTGGTCAAATCCGATCCATCTGCCCTCCCAATCTTTATAATTCAACAAACCCATTGACCAAAACGCAGGCTTGCTCCAGCTGGTTTCGCCATTATTAGTGGAGATTTTAACTTTCCAGTAATATTTGTTTTTGCTTTTTAGTCCTGGCCCTGTATACCGATTGTATATAGATTCTGCTGAATTCACTTTGCCTGAATTCCATACATCTGCATCCCTTTCCGTAAGTTTATCTGCCGATGAGGCCACCAGGATATGATAGGCCGTCTGCTTTACGCCGCGCTGGTCAGCAGTAATTTCCCAGCTTAAGCGGGGTTGAACCAGGTCGATCCCTACAGGATTCTGCAACATTTCGCAGCGCAGGTTTTGCAGCGATACCTGTGCAAAAGCAGTGCTGAGGCTGAGCATCAAAATGGCTGTGAATAAGATATGTCGTTGTAGGTTCATTTTTTCTGCCTTTATCTATTTAATTTACGCAATTAATTGTTGCCTGAGAAATCAAAGTAAAGCGTTAAGTTCAAAGCTCTTGCGGGATCTTTTTCATAATCATAGAAGATATTTTTCATGGCCATTGGTCCGCTTCGCTCGGCACGCTGTGTTTTTGTTCCTATACCAGGAATACCCTGCATAAAGGAAATATCGCCCGAAGGAAAAAGTGGCTCATAATTGTGCCATTGATCGGTTTTAAAAGCGGCACTGAACAACCTTAAAAAAACATCTTCATTTTCGGTAACTACTTTAAAGGGCTGGTCTTTTGTAATGAATTTGCACCAGTACATATTGGAATGATAGCCCTTAAATTCAGGATAAACCCATGCTTCACCGGTTTCTGTGCTGTTATAGTCTTTCTTCCAAACACCAAAAGGATTGCCTTTTAAGCGGTTTTTCCAAACCCTGTAAGGCCCCCTGCCCATATATTCTACGCCTTTGATCTGGTTTTCAGGAAAGGAAAAATTCAATCCGATAAAATTTGTTGTGTATTCTACCGGGAAGTACTTTACATTTAGTTTTACCCAGCCCGAAGGATAAATTATCCATTGGAGTGTATTGTAAGCGGTTTTTCTGTTAAACGTAGATTCAATGATCAGGTTTTCGCCTTCCATGCGCTGACGGATATTTTGAAAATTGCTGCTGCCTTCTTGTATGATGGGTCCGTTTGAGAAAGGAACAATTCCTTTTTCATTTTTTACCTGGCGCAATACCCCTGTTTTTTTGCTGAAACTTAAATGTATTCCATTGGCAGAGGCCATATAAAGTGTGTCACTTTCTTTAAGCGTTACAGGTTGGCCGCCGGTGATTTTAACCATAGACAAGGCTTCTTTTCCCGGAAGGGTGATCGGGAAGCTCCAGGTATACAGTTCTTTGCCATAAAAATCGGTAGCTGTAAGGTATAATACATCGAAAGACAACCAGTTTTGTGGCAGGTTTACCTGTAATTTACCTTTCTCAGCAGGTTTTACGTCCGGAGCTATTGCTTTCCCGCTTAGTTCCTGTTTATTTTTCAGATTGAGCAGTTTCCAGCTGAACTGACAGGTCTTGAGATTGGCGAAATGATAGCGGTTCTCCAGGTTAAACTGACCGTCAAATCCGGGAGTCATTTCCCGATGCTCAAAAAATACCGGGCTCCAGATTTCTTTAATGGCGAAAAAGCTGCCTTCCTTTTCATGGTAGGGCCCTACAATTCCATCTGCTCCGCGGTTACCATCGGTGTCAATACTGTTATTTTTATCGGTACGGACTACGCCCTGATCAGCAAAATCCCAAAGAAAGCCTCCGGCAGAAAGCGGGTTGGACAACATGTCGTTCCAGTAATCTTCCAAACTGGCCCCATGCCCGCCATCGAACATGCCATGCAAAAATTCAGTAGGCATCACTATGCTATGGCCATGTCTGTAATTGCCTATACCATAATTATATTCCCGGTAATGCTGCGTATCAAAACCATTAAAATCCTCCCATGGGTGAATGACAGGTCGTTTTTGAATATCCCCTGCTGCGAACAAGGGATCCAGTTCGCGGTTATGCCCGCCTTCATTTCCATTTGCCCAAAAAACAATGGAAGGATGGTTGACATCATGGCGCAGCATTTCTTTGACCAGTTTGCTTCCTGTAGGCGTATCGTAATGACCATGCCAGCCGGCCAGCTCATCCATCACGTATAGGCCCAAGGAATCGCATACATCCAGGAAATGTCCATCTGGCGGATAGTGTGACATGCGTACGGCATTCATGTTCATTTCTTTCATCAGGACCACATCTTCAATGCTGTTCTTTTTACTCAGCGTCCTGCCCGAGGCGGGCCGGAAGGAATGACGGTTCACGCCTTTAAATTTTATTTTGGTACCATTTACGTACACACCGTCCCTAGGCTTTACTACAATGGTACGGAAACCGATCTTTTTACTTACCGTATGCAGGGCTTTGTTTTTTTGATATAGGGTAAATGTTGCGGTGTATAGGTTTGGAAATTCTGATGACCAGAGCTGGGGTGCCTGGAAAGTTCCGGCTAAACCAGTTATGCCTGGTTTGCTTAGTGTAGTGCTCAATTCTGCACCGTATTTTTTACCTTCAGCGGTGTACAGCTGCAGCGTTAACTTATCTGCTTTACCGGCTACGTTAACCTCGGCTTTAAGCTGACCATCAGCTCCCGCATCGATGGCTATGCTTTCCATATGTTGTACTGGTAAAGCCTCCAGGTATACCGGCCTGAATATCCCTCCGAAAATCCAGAAATCCGCTTTACGCTCAGCTTCGTTTACCGATTTATTGGCAGAATGTTTGGCTACTTTTACTTCCAGCAGGTTGGATGAATTGTATTTCAATAAAGCGGATACGTCATAACGGAAGACATAAAAAGCGCCCCGATGCATCGGGCCTGCTGATTTCCCATTGAGTTTCACTTCAGTATCGGTCATCGATCCTTCAAACACGATATTGATCTTTTTACCTTTCCAGGCAGCAGGAACTTTAAAATTATATTTATACAATCCCTGTTCCTTGCCCCTTACACTATCTTTAGCAAATCCATAATCGTATTTTCCAAAACCCTGCAGTTCCCAGTTTGAAGGAACAGGTATGCTGGTCCATTTACCGGAATTCATACCTGCAGTGCAGAAAAAATCCCATTTAACCGTATCGTCATTACCAGTACCCGACAAATACAACTGCTCAGTTTGCTGAGCGTGAACAACAGAACAGAGCAACAGCAGAATAAAAGAAAGGATCGATTTAAGCTTCATGAAAATGGACAGGTTATATGGGATTAAATTGTGCGATAAGTGGATTATCCGTACGGAATGGAAGCGCCGGCAGACCGTTCTTATTGTATAAATTAGGATTGGCGGATTCTGTCCAGCCAAAACGTACGGCAACAGGCTTTTTCACCGCAGCTGCTGAAACCAAAACTTTAGTTCCGCTGATGCGGGCTGTAGCTGGTACAAACCTGCCATCTGCTCCTGCGATGGTAAAATCGCTCAAAGCTTTTCCGTTTGAACTCTTCAATCCGGTCCCTACATGGTCAAACTGCAGTTCGGCGGTAGGACCTTTAAATTTTACGGATTTGTACATCGGCCCCGAGTACACTATTTTTTTACCATAATCTTTGGCCAGCGCCCACAATGCCAGGCGTCTGCCCACTTCCCACTTATAGGTAGGATGTAATTCATCTATCTTGTCATTAAGATCGGTGGTAACTACCATACCAGTTTTTGGCATCCGCATCACCTGCGCCTGCCCTTCCCAGAATTCTGGTTCAATTTCCACATTTTGCATGGTTTTAGAGTAAATGAATGGGGCGATCTGTACATAATAGAAAGGCATGGAAGGGTTTTTCCAGCCGCTTCTCCAGCTCTTGATCAGCGCTTTCATTTTATAACTGTAAGTAATGTTCTCTCTCCTGAAACAATTGGTCTCTCCCTGGTACCAGATCACCCCTTTAATAGCAAAGGGCATCAAAGGCTCAATCATGGAAGGATAAAATTTACCGGGATCGCTGCCCAGATATTGTCCCTGAAAATCAGGACCTGCCAGGATTGCTGCAGGGATCCAGGGTTCTATGGCGCTCCCGCTGACAGCGGACGTGATCATGCCTACAGGAACACGCAATTGTTTTTGTAATTCTTTAGCGAAGAAATAACCTGCAGCTGATGAGTTTTTGAGGGCAGGGTCTTTGGCTATGTTCCAGTTTTTAGGGTTGGTATCGGGTTTGGCCAGGTCTTTACGATTGACCACAAAAATCCGGATCAGCTTATTGTGTGCATTGGCCACTTCATTTGCCGGAAAGCCCAGCTTTTCATTGAGCGGCTTTTTCATGGTCTTCAATTTATGCATAGCATATTCCATGTTTGATTGTCCGGAACAAAGCCATACCTCACCCACCAGTATATTCTTCAATAAAATCGTATTTGTCCCTTTAATGGTCATTGTAGCGGGAACTGCTGATGTTTTTAAAGGCGACAAAACCACCTTCCAGTTGCCCCTTGCATCCGTCACCGCAGTTTTTTGCTGTGTGGCAAAGCGTACACTGACATTTTCGCCCGGATTTCCATATCCCCAGATATTTAAAGGTTTATCTCGCTGCAGGATCATATTACTGGATAAAATCTGCGGCAAAAGTACCTTGGCATGGGTGGTTGTTATCCATCCAAAAAATAAGGTCAGGCAAAGGAAATACGCTTTAAAGTTCATAGTTTAATTAAAATGCTGTTGTTCTTAATGATTTGACGTAATATACGGCTTCTTTCACTGGAGTCCCAGCATCTTTAAGATCAAAATCCTGATCGGTAGGTGTATCTACATCCGGATAACGCCTTACATCGCCTGTCCGGAACATAATTTTTTCAAATGAAGCTACCGGCACAAACATAAGCCTTGTTCCTTTGTTCTGACCATTGATAAAAATATCGTACATCCGCTTGTTCATATCCAGTTCTATGCGGATGTCATACGTTTTTCCGGCTTCGTATTTCATGATGCCGGAATTGCGGTAACCAACTTTAGCTTTTAACTCCCCGTCTGCGTCAAAAATTAACCTGGAAGCAGCTGTACCTTTGGCATCCTGAAATTCAATGTGTAATGATCCGGTATTGTTCTGGGCTGGCGTTACTGAAAATTCAACCTTTACTTTTCTACCTGCCGGGAACATCCGTTCGGCTTTGGCATAATCATAAGGATCCTTATCCCTCAATGTCAGTGCTTTTATGCCATCTGGTGCTTTTTCTATACGGACTGGAGCCCAAAGAGGGCTAAAAATATTCCATAACCTGAGCTCCTGCCCGTCCGGAAGGGCATTGAATACTTCATTGACCTGCTCTTTAGCGTTGGAAACAACCGGCACCGGAACTTTTGCTACCCACATGTCTTCTTTGTTCATGCTGTAAGTAAGCCACATATTGCCATCTGCTGGTTTGCCATCGGTTTCTGGAATTCCACGGATATACTGGGGGCCATAGGATTTATAATTGCCGCCATACCGCATGGGCGAGATCTCCCCGTTTACCAGCAGCAGGTCTTTATAATTTAAACCGTCATCACTGGTAGACACAGCCAAAGGCCAACGAAATTCCGAAGGATTATAAACAATAGAATAGCGGCCATCTGATGTACGCTGTCCCCAGATCTTGGCATTGCTGTTTACCACACCAGGAGCCCTTAAGGGGTTAAATTCCCAGCTTTTTCCATTGTCTTTACTGATGGATGTAAGGGCATGTTTCCACAAACCTACTACCCTTCCATCCTGCAGATGATAATAACTGAATGCTTTTACCGGCCTGTTCAATGGAATTAATGGGTCGTTTCTGTCCGCTTCTTCTACCATTTGCTGCATCATTAAAGGGCTGTCCAGAATTTCGTTACAAGCTTTTACGAAGTCTTTATCTTTGCTTTTGGTATACATGGGGTAAACGGCATGCTTCATATCCCAGCTGGCATTGGGCCTCAGGAAATAGATCGGGCCATAACTGCCATCTTTTCTGATCTCCCGGATTACGCGACCGATTCCCTTGCCATCATTCGGATCGTCTTTTTTATCCATTGCGATGCCGTAATATGCCAATAGGAACAAACGGTCTGATTTGGATACATAAAAACCAACACGCTGGTGCATGGTGGCATATAAATCTTTAGCTTCCCCGGGATAACCTTCCTTTTTCCAGCCATCCGGAATTTTATATGGTGGAAAAACTATGGCTGGTTTAGACCACTTATATCCGTCTTTAGAGCTTTGCAGCAATGTTCTGCTTGGCGGAATGTGTTCTCCAACCGGATCACTGAGGTATTCCAGATAAAATGTTCCGTTCCAATAGGCCAGCATGGGTGCATGGTTATAGGTCCAGTTTAATCCATCGGCCAGTTCGGGATGTTCCCTGTTTGCCCTGAAGGTCTGGATATTGTGCACCCCCATTGCAGGCACAAGCTGACCGTGGTGATAATCGGCATTAACCAGGTCACTGCCGGTATAACGTAAGGTATCTTGTGCTTGTGCTGCTTGTACCAGTATCAGCAATACGGGGGCTAACCAAATCTTATTTTTTCTCATTATTATCTTTTAAATCAGGACTATTGGCACGGTCCTTTTTCAAATTTTCAATTATTTTCCTGTTTACCTTAACGATTGTACCATGCTTATGCCCTGTAGGGATAAGGGTTGCCGAAGACACATCAATGAAAGTTTTAAAATCACGGGTTTTCATGGCTGCATACCTTTTCTCGCCATAGACATCGTAATAGATCAACCAGTCTTTACCTACTTTAACTACCGATGGTCCTTCTGTCAGTTTACCTGTAAAAGATGCAGAAACACCTTTATATGGTCCCAGGGCATCCTTACTGAAAGCTACTTTTAAATTCCTGTTTGGCCGGGTATTGTCTTTCAGCACCAATACATGGTCTTTTTCTGAGCGTTTTACGATGACTGCATCAATCACACTAAAACCAGGATCCAGAAACAGCTTTGCATCACTGAATGATTTAAAGTCCTTAGTGGTAATAGCGTACATCCGGTGGTTATTCTCCTCTTCTTCTATCCCTCTTGCAAAGCGATATGGAATGGTAGATGCCCATATGATCACATACTCCTTTTTTAGCTCATCATAGAACAGTTCCGGTGCCCAGACATTGATGACATTATTTTCATTTTGCAGTACCGGGATAAACTGCTGTGCTGACCAGTTGATCAGGTCTTTAGAACTGGCATATCCAAATCCACGGTCGCCCTTCCAGGCGCAGGTCCATACCAGGTGGAAAACACCATCCGGTCCCTGTACCATCGACGGATCGCGCATGATCTTCTGCTTGCCAATCTCTGGTTTGAGATAGATCTTGTTCAGGTCGTTCCATTTGTAGCCATCATTGCTGTACAGCATTCTTAGACCTTCACTGGCAGGTTCATGAAAGGAAGTAAATACATAGCCTTTTCTGGCGCATGAACTTCCCATCACCAACAGGGCCAGTACAAATACAAAACGATATAGGATGTTAAACCGCAGCATCAGCATTTATATTTTATCTATGATCAATACCCAGTCGTTTCCGTTCTCTTCTGATCCGGGAGCATCAAAATCATGTGTTCCTATATTTTCAATCTCGCCGATAACTGTTGTTTTTCCATCTCTTGGATTGAACCAGGACGCTTTAACTTTATCGCCCTCCAGCACGGCCATTTTTAAGGGGATGTTTCTGCCGGTGTACGTATACACAAAAATGTAATCCTTGCTCCTTGTGGCCAGTAACCTGTTGTATTTTTCTCCATCAACACCAGCCGCCCCTGCCAGGACTGACTGATCTGGCACCCTGTCAAAATAAGCCTCCCCTTTTTTGGAAAGCATCAGTTTTTTTAAATGCACCATCTGTCCTGCACCAGGATCATTGATGGCTTCCTGCCATGGTTTGGTTGCACCGTAAGCAGGATCTTTATCCTCAGGATTGTACATCTGCATTACGGAATTATCTCCATAAGTGTAGCCAAATGCACCTGCAAAAACTGACCAGTAGCCATATCTACGGACATCTGCATCGTTCCATTTCGGCTGGGTCACATCATGCAGGCCCTGAGGGATACCTTCGTAAGATGGCTCCCCATCTATAGTAGGTTTTACGGGTTTCAGGTTATAGTCTTTTTCTATGTATTTCCAGTTGTCCTCTCCGTAATGCCATTGCTCTTTTGCAGAGGTATCCTGCTCGTAACGGCGATGTCCGGATTGCGACATATTAAAATCCAGCCATTTGGCTTCATGAAACCATTCTGATGATGCGGTGCGGCCCCTTGGATGAAAAGTGATGAGGTGGTTTGGGTCGTTTGCCCGTAACGTGCTGCCAATCATCTCCCATACCGGTTTCACTTCAGACCCCTTAATATCACCACCATTTAACCAAATGATGTTCCATCTGTCTTTATAGCGTTTTGCCAGAAACTCCGCATAAATTTTAGCCTGCTCAGGAGTCACTTTTTTATTCTTTACATTGGTACCCCAAACCGGCACCATGGCCATATAGATACCTTTTTCAGCAGCTTTATCTACAATATAATCCACATGGTCCCAAAAATCATATTGTGCAGCGTCTGTAAATGTGGTTCCCTGTGTAACCTTTGGTTTTGAGATATCACCACCAATCAGTGAAGAATCTCCATAAATGTTAACAGAAGGTACAGTATGCAATACCATTACCTGGATCACATTAAAGCCTTTTTGCATGCGGTCTTCCAAATAGGTATTGGCTTGTTCCCTGGTCAGTTTATTAAACAAAAGCCAGCCGGTATCTCCCAGCCAGAAAAAAGGTTTCCCATCTTCTGTGGTAAAATACCTGCCATTAGCTGAAATATGCAATCCTTTTTTTAAAGCCTTTGGCTTTTGGTCTGAGGCGCATCCAAGTACGACCAATGAAACGACAACAAATAATGCTATTTTTTTATACATAGATATGGCTTTAAATTTTGTTGATAAAGATCACCTCATCCGCAGATGAAAGTTTTTTCAGTTCGATAGCAGATCCACCCTTGATCTTTTCCTCTTTTAATACGGTACCATTACGTGGATTGATGTATTGCAGCAGGTAATTTCCTGCTGCTTTGCTCAGATCGGCATGTATTGAAGCCTCAGTACCATTATACCATACATAAGCTTTGCCTGGGTTTTGAAGGGCATATTGCCCGATAGCTTTACCAGCTGGAGCCAGGGCTTTCATTTCAGTAACTGCGTTAAGCAGGTTAGCTGGGGCAGGAACATTCGACAAGGAACCACCCGCCATGAAAATAGCCCAGCCAAAAGCGTCAAAACCATCTCCTGAATAAATCACAGCCTTATGTGGATACTGTGTGCGATATTCTGCTACTGCACGGTATACCTGTTCAAAGGAAGTTTTTTTAGGCTTTAATAAACGTGCATGCTGACGCGGAGCAAGGTTTTTTCCGCCTTCTGGTGCATAAGCTGTCCCATCCGCCTGATAATGCCAGTAACGAATGTCAACCAGGTCAACCACTGCGGCTCTGTCTTTATCAGCCAGTATGGCATCTTGTACATCTCTAGTAGTGCTTAGGCCAATGATCGGGTGTTTCCCGGTTTCTTTTTCCCATTCTTTAATGGTATCTATCCAAAATTCTACAAAATGTAAAGGCCCCGTAAATTCTGCACTGATCAGCTGGATTACACCTGTATTGTCTTTGAAATTATCCAGGCATTTGCGGATATAGGCGCGGTGGAGTGCGCGTCGCTGCACGTTGCTGATGTCATAAAACTGCCCGGCCATAAATATCCGTTTGTCACCGGCATAAGGTACCGGTTCGGGAAAGCCTGTACTGTTAATGTTATTTGCGGTCCGCCAGGGGAAGTCTGCATAATGTGCACCTGCTTCTATGATGTTGTGCTGAAAATAGTTCTCATGGATCAGTACCAGCCCTTTCTGATCAGCCAGGTCTGCGAATTGTTTTAAGCGGCCCCAATACCATGGATTGTATTTACTGATGTCGTATTTACTCAGGCCATCCCATGCCTTATCCTGCCCGCTGCGCGCAAAAGGCAGCTCATAAAAAGGTGTCCATACCTCACCGTCCATCCTTCTGATCCGCTCATGGTCATCGCGTCTTCTGTCGTACCATAAACCGTAATTATGTTCCAAGATCTTCACCGAGCCCTTTTGCATGAGGTCTGTGACTTCTTCCAGGTCGTCTGTTAACCCCTTGCCAATGCGACCAGGTACAAAACGGGTAATGTGCATTTTCATGCCTTGCAGCGCATAAGGTCTTGCACTGCCATTCCACCATTGCACGTCTGCGCGATTGCCGGTAACCGGGGCAGTACCTCGCAGCAGCCAGCCATTATTTATCTCCATGGCCGGAGCCTTAGCCGGAACGGTTACTTTATCCAGCCCTATTTTATCGATATTTTTTGCTGAGCCTGCAGTTGTCGGAATTTTTTGCCGCGCTGTAGCCTGGTCTATATATTCAGTTAATTGCATGTCCGGTTTAACAGCCAGTTTGGTAAGTTTCTGAGCCACATCCACTGGTGGGCTGCTGGAAGCTTCCGTTTCTACAGGCATTATAAAAGTCCTGTCATCAACTTGTTTACCCAGTCTGTCTTTCAGTTGTGCATAATATAAACTCCTTGGCTGGATCTGCTCATTGGACATATCCCAATATCCATTGCCGGCAAACTGTGCCCAGGTACCGAAGGCCCAGTTCTGCGCAGTTGGCGGAGCGTAACAATCTACCCTTGCTGCTGTACACTGCCAGAACACACTGTTTGCTGCCGACCAGCCTGCGCCTTGTCCGTCCTGCCAGCGGTTCATATAGCTAAGGGCCTGTCCATCGACATTAACAACATCAAATAACACACCTGAGGCCCAGCTGTCTATTGTTCCGCTAAAGCTAAATGGCAAATAAGCCTGGCACTGTACAAATGCATTGGGACCAGGAGCACAAAAGCCTACAGCAAAATCATGATAGCCGTACTCGGAATATAGTCTTTGAAACAGTGTTTGCCCTCCGGTCGTTAAAAAAGTATACCTGCGCTCGCCACCAATTTCTGAAACCGGGGCCAGGGATTTACAATCTTCAACGGTTATTCTGTTTGCTGTTTCCTGAACGTTTACTGCCGAGCCTGCAAAGTGTTCAAAAACAACCTGCCGTACCCAGGCATCTGTTACATTTTCCAGTGAGATCGCAGTCCAGCGGTGGTATTCATCTTTAGGGTTTTGATCATCAAAAGCCGATATAAACCTGATATTTTCTGTACCTGAATTGGAAATTCTACCATTCCAGCTGTATTTTGATACTGTTGCACCACCATAGTTTGCATCCAGGGCAGTAGTTAAAGGTGCATCCAACAGCAGCGTACTTCCTTCAACGGCAACAATTTTTCTATCCCAATAAATGTCCCTTTGTCCTGGTTTCCATCCCAAAGAAGTAATGCCTCCGCCAAAATGAGCTGTACCGAGTTCGTCGATCCAGTTTTTTGTTGATATGCGCTGAACGATTACCTGATCCCCTTTCTTAAATCCCCCATCGGCAACCGTAATTTTCATGGCGTTTACCGGCACATAATGAGCTGTAACTGCTATAGCGGTTTCCTTAACACGATCCGCTTTTCCTGCTATGCGAAGTACCCCCAGTCTATCCAGCCCGGTTGCAAACAAGATTGTTCCGTCTGCTCCCATTCCGCTGCCACGCAAAACCACGCCCGAAGCATTGATCTTTAAGGTACCGGCAACTTCATACTTACCTTTTTCAAGCAATACTGCTCCTCTTAAACCATCTTTACCCAGAGGTAAAGCAGCCACATAATTTAAGGCTGATTGAATCCTTAAAGTAGCATCTCCATTCTTTACAGGAACGATAATTTTAACGGCGGCATCTGGTATAGCCTGTTCTCCTGCCTTATAACCTGCGTATGAAAAATCCGGAATACGGTTACCTTTCTCATCAGGCGTATAATTTAGCTGACCATCTTTACCTTTAAATATTGGTTTTGGTGGCTCGGGTGTTTTTACTTTTTGCGCATATCCCGCTACAACAGGAAACAGTCCAAGCATCAGTAAAGCCCATATGCGACAATATTTTATAGGAATGTATTTCACAATCGTTGTAATTTTACAAGTAGAAATAACGGTTAAGAACCCTTAGATGCCACTCAAATTTATATTGGTGTCACAAAATTAAAAGATAAGCCCAATGCTTGTTGTAGCATTTTCCCTATCTATTATATGATCTTATCATAACCCACATAATTGTGTAAAGTCCTTGTTATGGTCTTACATTTTTAAGGTCCGCCAGGCTGTTCAGGTAATTTTCAATATTTGAGTATCCGTTTTTACTGATCTTTGCTGCGTCTGAGGCATTTTTTGCATCCAAGCTGTTTTTAATTTCCCAGGCATCAGGAATTCCATCGTTGTCCGAATCCTGGTAAGGCGTTCCTTTATATTCCGGGTAACCACCTACCTGGCTAATGTCTGAAATGATTCCTTGCTTATAAGAATCTGCAGGTAAACGTCTTTTAATAAACTTTCCGCCAACTGGCAGTTTCGCCTGTTCGCTATACTGTATTTTTCCTGTTTTCACCTGTTCTACCACCCGGATATCCACTGCATCCCGCTTAGGTAAGGTAGCACCAGCATTGTTCAATACGTAATCGTATGCCTTGTAAGCATCAATGGTTGTTACCTTTGCCATTGGTAAAGGTTTGTCTGTGCGGATAGAATCCAGCAGTTTTTGGTTATTTGTTTTATCAGCCGGCTGTACACCACCAGCCCAGTTGTCTTTGGTTACTTTTTCATTTCCTTCTATTACATTTCCGGTAACATAAGCTTTTCCAAAAACGTGTGCATATCTTTTGTCGCGTCCGGATTCCGGTTTCAATATCCGGTAAGAGATGGGTTCACCAGCAGGGGTAATTGGTCCTGGTTTATAATAGTTATTGATGAAACTGAAAAGGGAATTGTTGTCACCTCCGTCTGCACTGCGGTTCCACCAGTTAAATACCACATTGTTTACAAAACCAAAATCGCCATACATACCTACTGAAGGATTTCTGCTGATATTGCTAGCCCATAGATTCCTCATAAATGTGCTGTTTAACCCACCAAGAGTGCTTCCAAAAGAATGGTTGTAAGTGTCCAGGGCTTCAGAAAAAATGGAGTTCTGGATCGTTACGTTGACAGTAGGCAATTTCTGGGGTTTTGATCCATCTTTGGGATCATATACATGTCTGTAAATAGACATGTTCTCATCTAATCCCCAACTGGCAGAAACATGGTCAATGATGATATTTCCGATCGGATTACCTCCTAAAGCATCGTCTCTTCGGGTTACCTCGGTAGCACCCCTGCGAAAACGCATGTAACGGATTACCACATCATGTGTATCTATCCATATCGATTCACCAGCGATACATACACCATCACCAGGGGCTGATTGTCCTGCGATGGTCAGGTATGGTGCCCGGATGCTAACCGGGCTTTTTAAGTGTATTATTCCTGCAACATTAAAAACGATGATACGTGCACCACCTTCTTCACAAGCTGCGCGGAATGATCCTGGGCCGCTATCTTCGAGGGTGGTGACTACAATGACCTTACCTCCCCGTCCGCCTGGTGTAAATGCGCCGCCACCCTCAGCGCCCGGAAATGCCGGAAGCTTAACCTTTAAAAGATCGGAAGGCTTAGCTGCAGCCGGTACATATGGCCTGCCATTTTTCATTTCCAGTTGTACAATACTGAAGGCTTTTTCCCATGCCTGATCAGATAGTTTTCTTCTCTGTGCATCTACAGCATCCGATGAATCCTGTAAAGCGGGTGGAATGGTTGGATATTGAGCAAAAGCTACTCCTGTACAAAGCAGGGAAAGCATGATTAAAAGGGGTTTTTTCATAAAAGACATAAATAGCTGAATGCTTTGAAGAAGATCCAGTAGGTTTAAAAATTTGGTTAGTAATTCAAAATTAATATATGGTTAACGATATATCTTGTACAATTTTCACATGGTGCTGTATGATGTTATCATAATCAAAATTTATCCGCCTCCAAAACGCTGTAAACGGAAGTTAAAGGAAATTAAAAAATAAGTAGTAAGCCGGTTGCTTTGCCTGTCAACAATTTCATTATCAAACACATCCCTGGATACACCAGTATTCTGATTCAAAAGGTCAAAGCCCTGCAGTTTGATGCTTCCTTTCTTACCTTTGAGAAAGCGGTGTTCCAGGTAAAAACTCAGTAAAGTCGGGTTGTTAATGGCCGTGTTAAAGCCTTCATTAAAGGTTTGCGAAAAGTCGTAACCCAGTATCCAGTTCTTTAAAAAATAATTGCGCCCCTGCAATCCCAAACTGATCTGACTGGTATGGCGATCGGTAAATGAGGAACCTGAATAAGAGGTGGTATTATAGGTGTATGAGGTATTCAATTCTGAATCCATGATGTCTTCCAGGTCCAAACGAAACTTCAAACCCTGGGTGATGCCAAGGTTCTTACCAATGTTACGCTCATTATTCGAAAAAGCAACATTATTACTAAAATCGGAACCTCCATACCAGGTGATCATATATTTGCGTTTTGACAGCGGAACAGATAAGGAATAACGGCCCCTGGCGCTATAAAATCCATTGGTATTGATGTAACTGGTTTCCTGTCGTAAACTGTCGGGAATAATCACTTTACTGGTTACAATTTTATCCTGAACCTGGTCAAAGCTCAGGTTTGCATGCATCATATAACCCGAAGACAAGCCAGTCTGTTTGTATTCCACTTTCATCTGGTGTATAAATTCAGGTTTCAGATCAGGATTACCTGTAACTGTATTTTGCAGGTTTGAATTGTCTGTTATGGGCTGCAGCTGGATAAAGCTGGGTTGCCTGCTGCTTCCATTGTATTTTGCGGAAATTACTTTTTCCTTTGAAAAACGGTATACCAATCTTGCCGTAGGTATCCAGTTGAATGTCTTTTTATTGGTTTGGATTGCCCTGCCAATGTCAGTACCCAGCAATGCTGAAGGTTGTGCAGAAACACCTAACGCATAATTCAGTTTATCTTTTTTAAAACGATAGTTTAGCCCGATCCTGTTGGTAATAAAAGTATAGTCGTAATTGCTGCTGAGGTTTAAATTGGGGGTTTCTGCATTGCTAACCGGATCTACATCCTTTGTTTCCTTGAAATTTCCGGTTTTAGAACGGCTCCAATCGTAGCTCAATTCCAAAAAATCGGACTGGCTAAGGGGTTCAATATAAGCCGCCCTGAGCTGGCTGCTGATGTTGTTGTTGTCATTATTGGCCAGTTGATATTGCTGATCTTCTGTAACTGTACCTAGTGAATCTGTATTGGTATAGTCATTTCTTACATTCCTGTCTTCATTGCCAGAACTGGAGTTGAGATTGGCATTTAAGCTAAAGTTACGCCTCGGTTTTTCAAACTTATGGTTATAAAAAACTTTTGCACCAAAGTTAAGGGAAGAAGAATAGTTGCGCTGACTGCTTTGTCTTAGGGAAGAGGCTTGTAATATTTGGGTATTGGTTAAGCCCGAATTGTTAGCCATTGCCGTATTGTAAGCAACATCAGGCTCTATTTTTATATAGTTGGCATCGTCTGGTCTGATTTCAAAGTTCCAGGCTAAATTGTGGTTATTGTTAAGGGCATTATTGTTGTTAGATTCCTCTTCAAATCGGGTATAATCCTGGTAAATATTCTGGCTAAAAACATGTTCTAAAGTATTATTATTCTGATTATTAAACCTGTAACTACCATAGGAAACCACTTTTTTACCCCAGTTGTTCCGGTAATTTAATTTAACCGATTTATTTTCTGAGGTACCGGCAGACCGGCCTTCGGTATTGTTCAGATCAGCTTCAAAGGAAAGCTGCTCATCGTCGTTGAGTATATTGGCTTTTATCCCGCCAGAATACCGGCGTTCACTCCCTGCCCCGATACTGCTTTTAGCAAAATAACCTTTCTTTTTATCTGGCTGTAAATTAATGTTCAATATTTTTTGCGGTGTTCCGGTCTTTAATCCTGTAATATTCGCCTGGTCACCATAATCGTCTATGATCTGTAAATTCTGTACGATATCTGCCGGAAGGTTCTGGATCGCAGCAGCAACGTCATCACCAAAATAATCTTTGCCGTTTAGCCTTACCTTAGTAACAGCCTCACCTTGTGCCGTAATGTTTCCGTTCTTGTCTACCTCTACGCCAGGCAGTTTTTTAATGACTTCGGCTACTGCATCACCCTCACGTACCTTAAAAGCGCTGGCATCGTATTGTACCGTATCTTCCTTTAATATGACCGGGATAACGCCCACAATATTTACTTCTTTAAGGGAATTGCTTAATTCTGATAATTTGATAGCACCCAGGTTGACCAGTTTTAAATTCCTGCTGATTTTAAAACTTTTTACAAATGGCTTGAAACCAATATAATTTACAGAAATGGTCACCAGAGAATCTTTTACATGCTGGAATTTAAAATTACCATCTATATCTGAGGCAACCGCCAGGCTATCTGTAACAGACCTTAATTTTACCAATGCTGATGGCAAAGTAACTCCAGCAGTATCCTGAACAGTTCCCGTAATTATTTTCAGTTGCTGAGCATGACTGTTCAGGTTAAAAAATACCAGTCCCACAATGAATGCGATCACATATTTCATAATATGAAAGAACTCAATATTTACCTCAATAAAAATGAATACCGGATGAAGGGGGATTATTTGATTCTGAATGCGGATATCATTGAACTGAATTATTGATCAAGCCAGTCTTTAAAAGCAGGGGTTTTCTGACTGCTTACAATTACTTCTTCTTCTATCGGGGGATGGAGTACTAACTTTAGCCTTCCTTTAAAATAAGGATGGATCTCTTTGGCCGCATCAATATGTATGATCAGTTTTCTGTTTATATGAAAAAATAAACCCGGATTAAGCATATGGATCAACTCATCAAGGGCATAGTCAATCGGGAATTTTTCTCCCTGCCCGGTTACCAGCAGGCTCAGCTTGTTATGAGAATAAAAATAAGCGATGTCATCAGTTTTTATAGTTTTTATTTTCGCACCTGATTTCACCATGAACCTGCTTTTATAACTGGCTTCCCCCTTCTTGATCATGTTGACGATGTCGTTCATCTGAACAGGATCAGCTGAGGTTGAAAAGGACTGCCGGATATCCTTCATTTTTTCCAGGCTCTTGTACAGCTTATCGTACTGTATGGGTTTTAAAAGATAGTCGATACTATGCAGCTGAAAGGCATCCAGTGCATACTGATCGTATGCAGTGCAAAAAATTACGGGACATTTTACGGTCATTTGCTTAAAGATCTCAAAAGAAAGTCCGTCGGATAAATGGATATCCAGAAATATAAGGTCCGGAAGCGGATGCAGCTGCAACCATTTTACGGTACTTTCTACACTAGGTAAAACTTCCAGTATCGTCATTCCTCCATATTCAGCCAATAAACTCTGGAGTCTTTGCGCAGCAGGAACTTCATCTTCAACAATTAAAACTTTCATCCGTATGGGTTTAACCTTTCGTTTTGCTAAGATATTAAATAAGCCCTTAATCCTCCAGCTCCAACAGCGGCAGTTTCACAATAAACAAGTTTTCATTTTGTATCACACTGATCGAATTATCAGAGAGGTATCTGTACCGTTTGCTGATATTTTCCAGTCCGGTATTAGCTAAAGTGCTTTCCGTCTGTTGCTTAGGCTGATAATTATTCTGGACCACTAAAGTTTTCCCGTTTTCGATAAAAATACGGATGACCAGCGGGCTCTGCTCAGCTATTTTATTGTGTTTGATCGCATTTTCCACAAGCATCTGGAGTGACAACGGAGGTATACATAGGGTATCTGGTAAATCAACTGGTATAGCTATTTCCACAATACATTGCTCTTCAAAACGCTTCTTCAATAAGAAAACATACGATTTAATAAATGCAATTTCCGTATTCAATGAGACCAGCTCTTCTCTTTTATACTGTAGCACATACCGGTATACATCAGCAAAGCGCTCTAAAAAGAGCTGGGCATCTCTGGAATTTTTTTCAATAAGTGCCGACAACACATTCAGGTTATTGAATAAAAAATGCGGGTCGATGTGCATTCTAAGTGCCTCCAGCTGACTGTTTAAATTTTCCTGCTTCAACTGATCGGATTGCAGGTGCTCCTTTTTCCACTGCATCATAAAATAGATGCCAAAATTGACTGAAAGTACAGGAATAATAAACAACAGCCCATAAATGTTGAGCACCAGGATCTGGGCCAGGTCAGGTGGAGTTACTGTACTGGTAATCTTAAACAGGTAATAGCTGAGATTGATGCAGGCCAGGGAGTAAAGACAACTTAACATCAGCTGAAGGAAAAACCTTTTGGCTGCATACTTAAACCAGGATATATGGCCATCTAAAATCCTGAAAATAAACCTATTGCCAAACCACAGTAAAACAATAACCGTTAAGATCCATAAAAATGCGACAATATAGTTCTGGTACATCATTTTATTTGAATGAGATTTCAGTAATCATATTCCAGGGTATATATTTATTTTCTGAATTGGCCTGCCAGACCAATATACCCCAATTTTTTGCGGTTACATCATTGTGATGCCCTAAAATCAATTCCCGTCCATCGTTTAACGTCACATTGGAATAGCTTTGTCCCATAGGGGACATTTTACTAATGTATTTAAAAGGCAGTTGATAGTACATCCCATCTTTATTTCCTTCCATTAAATCACAATTCCATTCTTCGTCCATGTCAAAAACACAATTGCCTTTATAGATCTTTTTGTCCCTGGTACTTACTGTAGCATATATTTTTTTGGGGCTGGCATAAGCGTCATATCCTATGTTATCTGGAACACGTTCAAGCTGCAACGATCTGAAAGCCTTCCAGGATACAATTACCCTTCCCCACTGAGGATGCATCACTACAATCCCACCATTGGCAGCCGAAACATCCCTGTCATCGGTTAAATAAACTTCCTTTCCAGATTTCAGGCTTACTGTGGCACCTTTATTAAACCGCTCCATGGCAGCGATATCTGCAAAAACATATTGCATCCGTTTTTCTCCGTTCAGCATTCCTTCCAGGTATTGGTTATCCAGGTATTTCATTTTATCCCATTGGATAAAGCCACTAAAAGCCCCTTTTGTGGTCATGACCGTTCCATAGAGTGGGTTTCCTTTAAGGTGGTTTAAGCGTGAGGGGCCAGCAAAAAACCTGATGGTGCTAATGGCCGACCATTTTATGGTGTTTACCAACTCATTGTTATAAACTACGATATCTTTGCCCAAATGCCGGCTCTCCTGTTCGTCTACAGTTACCCTGATTTTAGCGCCACTTTTATAATACAGCTGGGCTTCCTTTAACCCGGTTACATGGATCAGTGCAATATCTCCAAAACGCGATAAGATCTCGCTTTTCCTTTCGGGATATTTGTCTTTCCATAAGTTCATGAATTTCCAGTCGATTACTGGCTCAACCCCATCTTTAGACAGGTTCTTGAGCTGATATTCACTTAAATACCTCAGATTCGGGTTAACCTGCTTGGCAACCAGTAAAATATCAGTCCATAACATCTGACCGCCACTCCACCTGATCTGTCCGGTATAAATCTGCTTATTTTTTAATTTAATTTCCCCATATATAAACCCCTCGTGCTGAGCTCTGGCTTCAGCCGCGATAAAAATTAAGAGGAAGAAATGTAAATACCAGCAATTAAATCTCATTGTTTTAGTTAATCCAGACAATTTATTTATTTATATTGTTCTAACCAATAAATACCCACCAGATACTGATAATTTAGAATTGAACCGGGATATTATCAGGTTGAATACATTCATCCATAAGTTATCCCGGTTCAGTACAATAAAGTCTGATTACAACCCTCATCTATTGGCAAACAGTGATAATTTCTTTCTATTTATATGAACGAAACACCTAAGTTTCAAAACATAACAACCAGATATATAATGAAACCCTTTTACACCACACTCCTGCTGTTCGCTTCGTGCCTTTGTATGCCATGCATGACAATGGCCCAAAAACCAAAACCCGTACTAAAAGTAGATTTAAATGTTTCTTCCCGCAGAGCAGCAGAAGTAAATGAATTTGAATACATACCCTGGCCTGTTAAATCCGGTATTTCTGATAAACTTACTGTCAAAGGCGTAACGATCACCTTTACAAAAAAAGGTCCTGCAGGTTCCGGACTTGTAACCGATTATTATAAAACCGGTGTTCAGGCACCAAATTACGCAAGACTAGCCAGTGATGGACTAATGGTTAGCGACGGAAATGCAGGAGCCGAAATAGAAATGCGCATCAGCGGGCTTCCGGCGGGGCCAAATACCCTGCTCACCTTTCATAACATTATAGGAGGTGGAGGTCCGGACATTTATGCCCCAATTGACATATATGTAAATGGAAAACTCGGGGCAAATAATTTGGCACCCTCTTACCGGGTACTTGACAACACCAAAATCAGCACAGCTTATCTGCAGTTTAACGCAGAGGCAGGTAAAGATGTGGTATTAACTTTTAAGGCTGATCAAGCTTCGGCGGCGGCCAACAAAAACCTGATCATTAACGGCTTTGAACTGAATACGCCAAATGTGATCGATCTCGCCAGTTCGCCCCGGCCACTCCACAGCGATGAGCACGTAGCTGCAGATTCCGGAACGCTTCCAATGAGCTGGACAGCTGCAAAAACAGCAGTTTCACATGACCTGTATTTTGGAACAGATTCTACTGCAGTAGCTTCGGCTACCCGCCGTTCTCCAGAATTCAAGGGCAACCGCAAAACAACTACTTATACTGCAGAAAAAATATACAGTATGCTTACCTATTACTGGAGAGTTGACGAATTAAATGCTGCCGGTAAAGTAACTAAAGGCAACATCTGGCATTTCAGGCCCCGGCAGCTTGCTTTTACAGGTGCCGAGGGTTATGGCCGTTTTGCCCGTGGTGGCCGTGGAGGAAAAGTAGTTGAAGTTAACAACCTGAACGATTCAGGGCCCGGCAGTCTTCGTGAGGCAGTTAGCCAAGATATCGGCCCGCGCATCGTCGTATTCACTATATCAGGGATCATCACCTTAAAATCGCGCCTGGTTGTAAATCAACGTTATGTAACCATTGCCGGACAAACTGCCCCTGGTAAAGGCATCTGTATCCGCAGTGCACCCTTAGGTATTGTAGCTGACGATGCCATTATTCGTCACATGCGTGTTCGCCTTGGAGGCGGTACAACTTATGATGGAATGGGAATTACCGGCGCAAACAACAGCATTGTAGACCATTGTTCTATCAGCTGGACCATTGATGAATCATTTAGCTCGAGGGGAGCCCATAATATTACCTTGCAGCGCACCCTCATCTCTGAGGCATTAAATATTGCCGGGCACAATAAATATGAGGCCGGGAAATCACATGGCTTCGCAGCCAGTGTTGGTGGAGATGTAGGCAGTTTTCACCATAACCTGCTGGCCCATTGTGCCGGCCGGAACTGGAGTTTAGCTGGTGGCGCCGATGGTGACGGAAACTACTTAGGCAGAATGGACATGCGCAACAATGTAGTGTATAACTGGGACCACCGTACTACCGATGGTGGCGCTATGGAGGTTAACTTTGTAAACAATTATTACAAGCCCGGTGCAGCTACTAATTTTAAATTTGCCTTAAATGCACAGCACGAAGGCTACGGCGGCGGAATGCAGCGTTATTTCTTTGATGGCAACATCATGCCAGGGCAATTTGATGAAAAGAACCAGGAAGCCGGACGTAAAGAATCGGGTAAAAAAGTAAGTTATCAAACTTTTGTCGACAAGCCCTTTTTTCTTCCTTACGTAACCACACAAAGTGCAAGAGATGCCTATAAAGACGTATTGTCTGATGTTGGTTGTAACCAGCCCGTTTTTGATGATCATGACATCCGAATCATTAATGAAACACTTGCCGGAACTTATACCTATAAAGGCAGCAAATCCGGTAAACCCGGATTGCCCGATTCGCAGGAGGATGTTGGTGGATGGGAAGATTATCCTGAAGTACAGCGCCCGGCATCTTTTGACAGCGACCACGATGGCCTGCCAGACTGGTGGGAAAAACTACATAAGCTGAATCCAAACTCTGCTTCTGGTGATTTCTCAGATGCCAATGCAGATCCGGATAAAGATGGTTTTACCAATCTTGACAATTACCTGGAATGGATAGCGGGGCCACATTTTATAGTGGCAACAGGAGAAAGCGTTACCATCGATTTGAAACAACTGTCGAGGGGTTATACTGAAAAACCGGTATATCAGGCTTTGGCCGCAATTAACGGCCAGGCAAAACTAGAGGACAAGGGTATTGTTAAATTTACCGCCGATAAAGCGGGCCTGGCTTCTTTTAAATTTACAGTAACCGATGCAGCAGGAAGTTCATTTACCAGAACGGTAAATATTGCAACAGGAATTTAAGACAAAATCATAAATGCGATTAAAAAGGGAGCAATTAGCATTGCTCCCTTTTTACAAATCCCTTTTCACCTCATCAGCCTTTCCTTGAAAAGCCCGGCTACTATGGCGCCACTAAACATCCAAGCTTCCTCTTTTTTCGTTTTTAATGTATAAGTACAGGTTAAATTAATTTTAATTATATGAAGGAGCTCGCAGAAAGAAAATCGAAGCTTGTTGCAGATAACATTAGAAAAACAAGAGAATTGAGAAATTACACTCAGGATTATCTGGCAATAAAATTAAATATATCACAGAATGCCTATAGTAAAATTGAATTGGGTTACAGCAATATTACCATACAACGGCTATTCCATATTGCAGATATCCTGGAAGTTGATGCAGAACAACTGTTGACGTGATAGCGTACGAAATGGTCAAGTGATACTATCTTGTACATCAGTAATACTCATATCTATCACAAAAACCTTATCTTTACAAAAGTAACCATACAATTGAACATAAATCTGAAGTTGCTTTAGAGAGGTATAGCAGAAACCATAAACATAAAATCTGAACAGTACAATGAAAGACCTGCAGACCCTGATTGACTCCGGAATACTCGAACTGTATGTCTTAGGCCAGACAACGGAACAAGAGAATCTGCACATTGAACAAATGAAAGCAACTCATCCGCAGATACAGCAGGAAATTGACCAGATCAGCCTTGCACTGGAAAAATATGCATTGGAACATGCCGTCAAACCAGATCCCATTATCAAACCATTTTTGCTTGCCACAATAGACTATACAGACCGTGTAAAATCAGGTGAACTTATCACTCCTGCTCCACTACTCGACGAAATTTCAACAGAAAGTAACTACCGGTACTGGATCAGCAGAAAAGACATGATACCTCCTCACTATTTCGAAGATGTATTTGCAAAAATAATAAGTTATACGGCGCAGGCCATTACAGCCATAGTCTGGCTTAAACACATGGCACCCCAGGAAGTACACGATAATGAATTTGAAAGATTTCTGATCCTGGAAGGCAGCTGTAACATCCATATCGAAAATGAGATCCACAGCTTAACCCCCGGAAGCTACCTGGAGATACCCTTGCACAAAAGACACCATGTTATCGTTACCTCACAACAGCCTTGCAAAGTATTGTTACAGCGTATCGCCGCCTAACTAGCTGTACCAGTAAATGACAGTATTCCTGTAAGTTGTACTTTTCATGATAATAAATACATCAAAAACGTTTTTCATTTGTTTATCTACAGAAGCTTACAATTATGATGGCAATTACGCTACCAACAATTACAGATCAACCTGCAATAATCCAGCTTGTTAAAAACGATGAAAGTGAGTTTATACAGGACCTCTACAATCGGTACGGAGCCGCTCTATTCGGCATAATCTTAAGAATAGTAAAATCTGATGAATTGGCAGAAGATGTTTTTCAGCAAACCTTTCTAAAAATCCGTGAGGAAAGTGTTCAATACCAGCCATCCAAAACAAGAATTTTTACCTGGGCGGCTGCTATTGCCAGAAATATAGCTATAATTTATTCATCCGGCAAACCAGTGGTCAACGAAGATCATGCTTTAAATACGGAAGAAGCCGTATTTAAACTCATTTACCAGGAAGGCCATACCTGCGCCCAGGTGGCTGATAAATTGGGTATTTCTGTTCAAACGGCCAGAACCAAATTTAAAATAGCAGTCAATACATTCGTAGTTCGGTAAAAACAAGTTCAGCTGTAAATCAAACGCTCGGCAAGATCCTCATTTAGTACCAGTTAACTGTAAAAACCATGTATAGCATTGCTGCATCACTTTATTGTTGCCGAAGGTCGATTGCTTTCAGCTCAATTTCAACCCTTCTGTTTTTCTGACGCCCGGCTTCTGTTTTATTTGAGGCTATAGGAACAGTGCTACCAAAAGGGGTGGTTATAATTCGTTCCGCCTTTATACCTTTACTAACCAGATATTTCTTTACATTAATAGCCCTTTTATCAGAAAGCACCCAGTTATACTTATATTTTCCAATAGAGTCTGCATGCCCCCTTAAAGAAATGGCATAATTGCTACTTTTAATCTCCTTTGCCAGCTGATCAAGATTTGAATAATAGTTATTCCGTATTGCAGGCCTGTCAAAATCATATTCCAGTGTTCTCGTCAGGGCGGCCAGAGATTTTGCCCTATCTGATATTACTGGGACTTTACTATCACTATTTGAAGCGATAAAAACAGTAGTTGCACTTGCTGTTAACAATAAAGTTAATACAGCAATACCTGAAGTGATAATTTTGGATTTCATAACTTTAATTTTAAAAGGTAAATAATCTGAATTTCTCAACAATCAACAATAGGTATCATATATACGTATTAAAAAAATGCTTGGATTCAAGCGAATACATATTTTTTAAAGAAAATGAAGAGGGGATTTTAAAAGCTATTTCCCGTTAACTGTTTATTGATAAAGCCGGATAGATCAACTACAGCTCCAAAGACTTTATTGTTGCTGAATTTTACGTCAACCGGCTTTCCCCCAAACGCAGTAATTGCACTTACTGCTGCACCCGACGAAGATTTATTATTATTTCCTTGAATAACTGCATCGCTTACAGTTGCTTTGTCTGTTCTGATCACAAATCCCAGATCAAGCCCTGCCCCACCCGATGCAGATGTTGCGTAGCTAATAGTATCAGCAACAAGATTGATTACCTGGTTAACAGCAGCACTTGAATTATATTTTGTATAACTAAATACCCCAAACCGTTCTTTGTCCGTACTTATAGTATAAGCAAAATGGTTCTTTTCGACATCCAGTTTATAAGTTGCAGCGCCGCTTTCAATACTGATTCCCTTGGTAATGATATTGGTAAAAGTGTTGCTTTGTATCAGGGCATTTGCCTCATAATCTCCAAAAACATGTATACCAATATCGCTCTTACTGAGTTTATTTCCTGTGACTGTTGCTGCACGGGCATGTTGTATATTTTCAGGGACAGGAAAGGTATAATTAAGAATGATAGCTGTTGATCCTGGATTTTCGAGAATGACATTATTGGCAACTGCAACGTTGCAATTACCCCTTACTTCAATCGCGTAAATTTTACTGTCGGAGATGATATTGCCAGTTACCCTGACATCAGTTCCTACTGCTGAAAGTGCTATGCCATCAATAGCTTGCTTAGGATCTTTTCCTGTACCAGTTATCACATTTCCTTTGATCAGGCTTTCATTTGTTTTGCCCCAGTCTTCAATTGCCATACGGCCGGCATTAGTTATAGTATTGGTCAGCACCTGGCAGCCGGACGAATAATCCGTAAGATGGTTGCCATTAGCTGTCACAGCATTTGAATACGCATTTTTTATATCATTACTTTCAACAATAGTACCGTCAGCACCATTTTCGGCATATTTTATACCTAATGTTAGGAGTCTATTGTTCTTTATCGTATTATTCGAAGATGCCGGACCACTGATCCAGACAGCCTCCATACCAGTTAAAGCGTAAGGCAGGTGGAAATCAAAAACGCAGTTTTCAATTATGGTACTTTTACTGTTTAATATATAAATGCAGGCATTATTCCATTCACTCCAGTGATAAGGCTGATCCGATTGGGCAAAGGTAATCCGATTGATAATGAACTGATCAGCAGTGTTACCAAAAAAATATCTCCCATTGCTGAGCAAGGTGCCAGACATGTTATTTCCGGCTTTTATGATCGTAGATCCCTCCCCGTAAATTTTAACACCTGCTTTAAGATTCACGGTTTGGTTAATGATATAAGTCCCGCTCTTTAAATAAATTTCCGAACGTTCATCAATTAACTTTTGCAGTGCAGCCGTATTATCTGTGATGCCATCACCAATTAATCCATAGGATTCAAATGACTGGCCTGGCTTACCAATTCCATTTCCTGGAGAAACCGGCAAATCCTGAACAGTTTCTCCCTTCATTTTACTACATGAAAGCAAAATGAATGACAGCGCGAAATTCAGCATGATAATTTTAATCATATAAATACCGCCTAAAATGATTGAAAAATTGAAAAACTCCCTTAATATGAATCAAAACAGGTAATCATTTTACTCAAAATTACTCAGTTTGGGGAACAAGGTACTAATTTAAATATTTAAACCAAATTTTTTATTAAAAAATAAAACTAAGAATATTTAAAATACGTAAGAATATCTAAATCAGGTGTTATTTCAAAGATTTAAGCAGGCTTTTAGAATGACTAGCATAATTTTTGAAAAATATCTAACAGGTTTAATTATAGTTTCCCACAACATCTAAATAATTTACCAAATGCATAAAGACTCCCGTAACTCTTCAAAAAGATCTGCTCTTTTTTTAACGTTTATTCTCTTATTCCAGCTTTTGCTTGGCTCTTGCGTAAATTCCCGAAAGACGGTGTATTTCAATGATCAACAGGATGCTACTTTAAAGTCAAACAATATACCAATCCGGAACGTGGTCCGTCCAAACGATATTTTAAGTATTGCTGTGACAAGTCTGAACCCCACAGCTACGGAGGTATTTAATAAGCCAAATAATGCATACGTAAGCAGCAGCAGTGTAAATGGAGCAAATTTACAATCGCCTGGTTATCTTGTCAATGACGACGGAAACATTCAATTCCCCGTTCTCGGAGAAATAAAAGTCAGCGGACTTACGACCAATGAACTTCGCATCAAGATTACAAATGAACTGCAAACCAAGAAGTTATTAATTGATCCGATAGTGATCATCAGGCAACTCAATTTTAAGGTAAGTGTACTGGGGGAAGTTTCCAGACCAACAGTAGTTAACGTTCCCAGCGAAAAAATATCCTTGCTGGAAGCACTTGGCCTGGCGGGAGATATTACCATATATGGCAAAAAAGACAATGTCATGATCATCAGGGAAGAAGATGGTGTTAAAAAGATCAAACGGATAGATTTGAACTCAAGTGAAATCTTTAATTCAGAATACTACTATCTAAAATCCAACGACATTGTATATGTTGAAGCAAATAAGGCTAAAATAGCCGGTTCAACAAGATCTTCGCAACTCTTACCTATAATTCTTAGTGCACTTTCATTTGGTGCCATTATCATTGACCGTATCGTAAAATAGCGCCATGAAACTGATCAGAAAAACTTCGGAACAACGTGCAAAGAGCGAGCCCATGGGCAATATGATTTTTAAGCTTTTACCTTACTGGCCTCTTTTTCTGGGCTTATTTATAGTGTCCATTATCGGCGCCTGGATATACCTGCAATTTACTGCCCCACTTTATGAGGCCAACGCACGTATACTGATCAATGAAAAAAAAGGTGGTGATGAGATGAGATCTTCAGAACCAATGGAAACTTTTAATCCTAAAAAAACGGTGGATAATGAACGGGAGGTTATTATATCTGCTCCTGTTTTGCAAAAAGTTGTGTATGACCTTGCGCTGTACGCCCCTGTTTTAACACATAAACAATTGACTACTAAATCTCTATATAAAAATTCTCCCGTAAGGATCATCGTAAAAAACCCACTGGAAATAGTTGAAAAAGAACGGATAGACTTTTTCTATACACCAAGCGGTATCACCATCGCTGATAAAAAATACCCGTTGAATAAATGGGTAAAAACGGATTACGGAACATTAATGTTCAAAAAAAACAATGTTCTTTTAAATGTACCCGACGGTGATTTTTCCTTTTCCCTGATTTCTCCAAAAAAAGCAGCAACAGCTATTGCAGAAAAACTCAAAGTAACGGAAGCAAATAAGCTTTCTACCATCTTGAATGTTTCGTTTTTGGATGAAGAGCCGAAAAGGGCTGAAGATGTATTAAACGATATTCTTAAAGTTTACGGTTCTTTTGAAATTGATGAACAAAACAGATTGGCGGCAAACACACAGGAATTTATTGGACAGCGTCTGGCTTCTGTAGAGAATGAGCTGATTGCCATTGAAAGCAAGCTACAAAACTATCGTTCAACCCGAGGAGCAGTTGATGTTGGTGCCCAGGGAAAGCTCTATCTGGAGAATGTGAGCACAAATGACCAAAAAGTCGGCGAGATAAATATGCAACTTTCAGTATTAAATCAAATTGAAAAGTATGTGGGTTCAAAAGATCTAACCGGCGGCATAGTCCCTTCTACTGTAGGCATTAGTGATCCGGGATTAACACAAATGGTTAAGGATATTTATGAATTACAATTAAATACAGAAAGCTTGCGAAAAACCACAGGAGAAAACAATCCGATGGTTGTTTCCTACAAGGACCAGATTGCTAAAATAAAGCCCCAGATTATGCAGAATCTGCAAAATCAAAGACAGAGCCTCACTGCAAGCCGGAATAATTTGTCGGCAACTACAAATAATTATTCATCTGCATTGCAGGCTATGCCAGAAACAGAGCGTAACCTTGTAGACATCAACAGGCAGCAGCAGATAAAAAGTGGCATTTATACATTCTTGCTGCAAAAGAAGGAAGAAACCGCCTTGTCGTACATTACAACCGGATCTGGCAGTAAGGTTGTTAACCCGGCCGAATCATCCGAATTTCCGGTGAGCCCAAAAAGGAAAATGATTTATCTTGCTGCCCTATTTGGTGCTGGAATCGCGGGAATCGGCTTTGTATCCTTAAAGGAAGGTATGAGAAGGAATATCATGTTCCAAAGAGATATTGAGGAACTTACCTTGTTGCCTGTTATCGGAGAAATTACGGCAAATGCTTCCAATAAATACCTTGTAATGGGTTCCAAACAGCGAACCTTAATTGCAGAACAATTCCGGAGTTTAAGAACCACATTACATTATCTTGGCGTAAATGCGATCAGGAAAAAGATCATGGTTACCTCGGCAATTTCCGGTGAAGGAAAAAGCTTTATCGCTTCAAACTTAGCCATCACACTTGCAATGACAGGAAAAAGAGTGGCTTTATTGGATTTTGATTTAAATAATCCATCTATACACCGTAAGTTCAATATCAAACAAACTGCCGGCATCTCTGATTATCTGCAGGGCAAGGCAGATACACAGGATATTATCAATGCATCAGCCGAACATGCGAATTTATCCATTTTATTGACTGGAGCACTTCCTGAAGATCCGGCAGAGTTGATCATGAACGGTAAGGCAGAAGAGTTGATGACCTACCTGGATGCAGAATTTGATTATATTATTCTTGATGTCCCACCAGTTGGACCAGTATCCGATGCTTATATTCTTGCGCCTTTATGTGATGCTACACTATTTGTAGTCAGACATAGCTATACGCCAAAAGCCTTCGTAGAACGGATTGACGAGAATATCAAATTAAACAATTTACCTAATCCTGCAATCGTATTTAATGCCGTTGCACCAAGGGGATTTGGTAAAAACAATTATGGATACGGTTACGGTTCTGGAATGGTATACGGTGGAAACTATGATCAGAAGAGACTTGATACGGAAAGCAAAAAATAATGAATGTTAAGGTTTTAAAATGGAACTTCGTTTTTCAATATGGATATGTGATCACAAATATCATAAACTCCATAATCCTGCTGCCTTTATATTTAAAGCGGATTGATGCATCTACTTTAGGTTTGTGGCTTGCTACCGGCAATATACTGGCCTGGATGACCCTGGCCGATCCTGGAGTTGGTGACGTTTTACAACAAAAAATTGCCCAGCTCCGCGGAAAGAATGAAGTCATAAATACAGGTCTGACCATTGGATCAGGGCTGATGGCGTCACTCGGAATTCTGCTGATTTCAGTAATGGCTGGATTTGTTTTTTATTTCCTTATAGGACATATCATTAATAAAGATGTATCTGCATACGATGGCTTACAGACAGCCTTACTGATTTCAATTATTGCCACAGGGATGTCGTTGGTTTCATTTAGTTTATCGGGAATCAACCAGGGGCTGCACAATTCGGGTCCGGTAGCCATAAGCTCCTTAACAGGGAATTTTTTATTTCTAATTACCAATGTGCTGTTGTTGTATTTAGGGTTTGGAATTATTTCTATTGCTTTTGCTAATTTGTGCAGGGCACTCTACATCAATGTATTTAACTTCTCTGCCCTTAAAATCGCATTAAAGAAGCAACAGATCACAATCAGGTTTCATACCGGTCATTTTAAAAAATTCATTAAGATCTTTTCATTTACATCTGTTTCCAGAATTATAGGAGGTGTATCGGCCAGTATGGATATGATCGTTTTGGCAAGATTTATTACGCCGTCCATGATCACAGTGTTTGAAATTAATAAACGGCCGATACAAATGACCCAGTCCCTGATTGGCAGGCATTCGGTTGCACTGATGCCTTTAATTTCACATGCACATGGAACTGGCGATGAGGGAGGGATTAAAAGCCTGATCAATACTCAATTTAAGTATTATGTATATGGAGCAATGTTTATCGCGCTCTGTTTCTGTTTCAACTATCATAGTTTGATTACTGCCTGGACCGGGCAGGGCAAGTATGCAGGAGATCAGGTTGTGTTCCTCCTGATTGCCAATTTCTTTTTTGGTTTAATCGGTTATTTTATGGCAAATATGGGTTATGCACTGGGAGACATTAAAATGAACAGTTTTATCAATATCATCAAAGGAATTGTTTCCGGTATTTTATTCTATGTGATGACCAGTTCTTATGGAATTATAGGGCTGCTTGCAGTGATGTTAACGGTAAGCATCTGTATTGATTTTATATTCTTCACTTTCCGCCTGTATAAACTGGGTTATTTGAATTTAAATTATCTGCGGAATTCCCTTGTACTCTGGGCTAAAATAATTCCATCTGCAACTTTAGCCGGTTGGATACTTAGTTATTTCTTTAATATCATTATTCCTGAACAGATGTACATCACCAGGATTTTACTGAATGGCTTCAGCTTTACAATTTTCTTTGCGGCATTGGTGTTGCTTTTGGACCTGACACTAAGAAATGAAATAGGTAACGTACTATCGTCAACATTCAAAATAAACCTTAATAAACAAGCTTCATTAAACCAACATTAAGAATATGGCTAAATTGGTGGTTATGCTCCGCGTAAAAGATGGGATGTTCTTTGCAAAAGAATGGCTGGATTGTATGGAAAAACTTGCTGATGAGATTGTAGTGCTTGATAATGGATCTACTGATGGAACCTATGAAATATTAAAAGCACATCCAAAAGTGGTGGATATGGTTCGTACAGAAGGATATAACGAAGGACGCGATAAAAACCTATTGTATGACCGTGTTCGTTTGCGTAAACCAGATTGGTGTTTATGGATAGACATTGATGAAATTTTTGAGCCTGGTCTCAACAGAAACGATTTTAATCGGTTAATGAGCAACAGATATATCAATAAATTTGCATTCCGACGGTTTCACTTTACTGACAAGGAACATTTTGCAGGATCATGGTACAGGCTAAATTATTCCGCTGGTCATGACCGCATCATGTGGAGAGAAAATCCTTCAGGATATTTCCAGGATCTCATTATCGACTCTCCAAATATCAAAGGCATAAAAGGGCTTAAAAAGAACACCAATTTCCGTTTAAAACACCTGGGTTATATCAATAAAGAACTTGTTGATAAAAAAGCAGAGATCTACAGAGCGATCATTCCAGAGAATGAGGAAATTTTCCAGAGTATGTATCTGAAAGGGGAAAGACCAATAAAATGGATTGACAACAGAAATAGCCTTAAAGTAATTTTGCTAAATAATTTGTTAAATGCCATCCAACTTACACATCTGGTGCCGAAGGTAATCAGACGATTTAAAAAACTGATTTGATGAACTATACCCTAAAAATATTCAATTATCAATTTGATGTGAAGGAAATTCTTATCATATTCTTCACTTACCTTTTGATGGAGAATATTTTTTCCTGGCTCATATTGCCTAATTCGATCATCCTTTTAATGTATGAAAAGATTTTAAGTCTTGTTATTTTTGGATTCATCCTGTATAACTTCAACAATCTTCGAAAAAGTGAACAGATCTTCATTGGACTGATGGTTTTGGTACTCATCCGGCTAATATTTATCTCAATGGTCGATTACGGAACGATCTTTCAGCAGCTTACACTTTTCACCATACTTTTCCCTATTGCTTTTACCATTTACATTAAATGTATCTGCAGGTCCCTTGACTTCGATCTGCTGGAGTTTTTCGCGAAATTTTACCTGATCCTATATGTTGTGTTTATGGTCATCTATGGGCGGGAATTTTCATTTAGTCTGGACAGCGTCCAGATGGACGACTACGGTCCATTTTCTGGCGACAGCAGGATTATCCATGCCAGATCCATCTTTATGATGATCATCACTTTGCTTTGGTTCCTCCACAGTTTTATCAGGGACGGAAAATTAAAATACCTCCTTCCTTTCTTATTTTGTTTTGTCGTCATCATCTTGCACCAGCATCGTTCGGTATGGGCCAGTGCAATTTTTGCGCTCGGGGTATATATTTTTATGGCTACCAGAAACAACCTGATCCCTTTAGCAAAAATACTGAAGTTCATGCTATGGAGTATTTTTATACTGGGTCTTGGTGTCTTTATCCTATCACAGTTTTTCCCCGGTCTGCTTACATTTTTTGCTGAACGTTTTAGTGAAATCCTGGACCCCTCAAGAGAGGATGGAACTGGTAAGTTCAGGGCAGATCAGCGACAGGTTTATTTTCCCATGGTTTTAGAACGTCCATTTTTTGGATGGACATTTGAAGGCTTTGAGATGAAAAATCCACTCGTAGACTGGTGGCCGGAGAAAACCGGACAGCATTTTCACGAAGGTTATATGGAAATGCTCTTCTATCATGGTTTTTTTGGTTTACTATTAAAATACGCTTATCTCCTATATTTAACTTTTAAGGCTTTCAGTAAAAGACTAAGCCAGGAGTCTGTGGTCATGATCGCGTTCTCCATGGCAGGGCTGATCTTTTCTTTCAGCTATGTACTGCCCTTGATCTTCTGGGGACATGTTGGCCTATGTTTATACTATCTGGAAAGAGAACCAGAGAAAAAAGTTATGAAAAAAGAGGTGCAGGAAACCTCTACGGACGATTATCAGCTAACTAATTATAAATATCAATAGTAATAGTAATATGGATCATATATGTACCTGGTTGTGTGCTGATGAAGTAGGAGAAGAAAGTATTTACCCGCAAACCGGAGAAAAATCTTCCGGAAAAAAGCATCAGCAAATCTACTGGCGCTGCGTGCTGCTGTTTTACGCAACCAGCAGGCGGTTCAACAGGAGCCAGAAACATTTGCTTTTCACCAACGTAAAACTGCTGCCCATTGTGGATGAAATTAGTGTGCAGGTGATGTTGAAAGACATGAATGTAGAAGTAATTCATACCGATTTTAAATATAAAACGCCTAAAGGATATTTTAATCTTTTTCAGAACCAGTTTTATGAGTTCTCCATTTTAGAATATATTATTCAACACAATAACAATCAGGAAGACCAATACCTGATATTAGATTCAGACTGCATTTTTACCAAGTCCGTAGCTGATCTTTTTGAAGAAGCAAAACCTGCCGGATTTATTTCATTTGAAGATGCTTGTACCACAGAACTTGTCATTCATGGTTTGAGTAGGATAAATATGAAACATCTTTATGAAGATTTATCCGGGGCATCTGTAAATGAGATACCAGGATATCATCTTGGCGAGTTTTTTCTGGCAAATGTAAAAAATATCAGGCTCATTTTTAAAGGTTTCAAGGAATTATGGCCGGAATTGATGAGAAGACATGAGGCAGGATTGCCCAAATTTAATGAAGAAGCACAGACCTTAAGTTATTTGTATTATAAGAATGGTTTCAAATCCAGTACAAAAACGCATTACTTGAAAAGGATCTGGACAAATCCTGTCTTTTACAGAAATGTGGAAACTTCGGATACAGAGGTTTCCATATGGCATTTACCAGCCGAAAAAACGTTTGGTCTGGCCCGCTTATATGCAAAATTGATCATTGAGCCCGCCGATTACGGCTTTTACCTCAGCCATGATATTTTTATAAATACGGTAAAAACTACCCTCGGTATTCCTTATCTACCCCTTTCCATGAAAATGGAATATTATATTCTGAGTTATTACAGGGCATTGAGAAAGAGAATAAAAAAGATCCGTTTAATTCCTAAAGCAGCCTTATGAAAATAGCCGTCTTATTAGCCACGTTTAACCGTAAGGCGCAAACGCTATCCTGTTTGCAGCGAGTTTACCTTCAATCTCTGCCCACTGGAACCGAGCTTGTTGTTTTCATGACGGATGACAACTCCTCTGACGGTACGGCTGAAACAGTTGCCAATTACTATCCTCAGGTAAATTTATTAAAGGGGACTGGAAATTTATTTTGGGCAGGTGGAATGAGGAACTCCTGGACAGCGGCCTTAAAGGTTAATCCTGATTATTTTCTGCTCCTAAACGACGATACTTTATTAGCGTACAATGCCATTGATAAACTTTTAAATTATTATGATGGTCACAGAAACCAACCAACGGCCATTACTATAGGGAGCACATTTGATGTTACAAGGAACGAAATCTCTTATGGCGGCAGAAAATTATACAACCAGAAAAAGGTTCAAAGTTATCCGGTGTTCAGTGAAACAGAATACATGGAATGTGACCTTGCCAATGCCAACATCATGATGGTACCGAAACAAATTGTTCAGCAGCTTGGCATACTATCTGATCGTTATACACACAGTATTGCAGACTTTGATTACACTTTAACTGCAAAAAAAGCCGGATTTAAGAACATGGTAATTCCAGGCATATTAGGAAATTGTATTGATGATCACGGCAATAACTGGAAATCTTCCACCACATCATTAAGAGATCGGATCAGGTATTTAAAGAGTCCCAAAGGATTGGCTTATCATGAGTATTTAGGGTTTATTAAACTGCATTTCCCCTTGCATGTGCCCGAAGCATTTGTCAAGCTTTGGATAAAAACCTTGTTCCCGGTATTGTGGGACAAATTTAAAAGATAATCAGCATTGTAAAACAGCATGGAAAGATCAGTTATTATAGGGGTATTTTGTTACAACAGGGCCAGCAAATTAAAAGCCTGCATTGATGCACTTTTAAAAAACCCTGAATGTGGATCAATGGATATTGTTTTTTTTAGCGACGGCTATAAAAAGGAAGCTGACAAGGAGGCTATCTTAGAGGTACGGGCCTATATCGATTCCATTACAGGATTTAAAAACGTAATCAAGCATTACCGTGACCATAATTTTAGTACAGGTCCAAATTTCCGCGACGGACTTACCTTCCTAAGCAATCACTATGATGAATTCATTATTGTAGAAGATGACCTGATCGTATCTCCCAATTACCTGAAATATCTATTAGATGGGCTTGAATTTTACAGAAAGGACCAATCTGTTTTTTGTGTCACTGCCTATGTGTTCCCAATTAACTGTAAACAATATCCTTATGATACGATAGTTTATAAGAGGTTTTGTTCTTATGGATGGGCGGGCTGGGCCGACCGTTTTAAAAATATCATATGGGATAACCATGACCTGAAGGAGCTGATGGATACTTCTCCCGGATTTAAAAAGAGACTGAATGCAGAAGGTTATGATCTTGTCAGGATGCTTAAAAAGCAAATCTCAGGAACTATCTCAACCTGGGACATACAAATGCAGGCGCACGTAGCCGAAAACCGCTTGAAAGTAATCTATCCGGCACTTTCAAAAGTAAGCAATATTGGTTTTGATGAAGAGTCTACAAATACTTATGGGATCAACTACCTGGTCACGCCTTTAGACAAGGGCATAAAACGGAGTTTTAAATTCTGCCCTCCAAACTATTTGGTTTCAGACCTGCAGGCACAAATAAAAAAACCATATGGACTAAAATCATTAGTTGTGCGCAAGCTCATCAATGAGTTCCTGAAATTTACGAACAAGGTCAAAAAAGCAGGATAATGAAAGTATTGATTATTCATACGTTTTATAAACAGGGCGGTGGTGAGGATAGTGTTGTCAGTAATGAAATGGCATTGTTAAGGGCCGAAGGTATCGACGTATCCTTACTTACTTTTAACAATGCCGGAAAAACCTTCCTGAAATTGCTTCAGCTTCCTTTTAATTATGGTGCGTACCTGGCAACAAAGGAGCGGATCGATACTTTCAGGCCAGATGTGGTTCACGTCCACAACCTCCATTTTAGTGGGTCTGCGTCGGTAATCTACGCAGTAAGAAACGCTAACCTGCCACTGGTCATGACCCTGCATAATTATCGCATGGTATGCCCTTCAGGCAGTTTATATAACAATAACAAGCTATTTCTGAATTCCCTTCAAAGTTCCTTCCCCTGGGCCGCTGTAAAAAAAAGAGTTTATAAGAATTCTCACCTGATCACCTTATGGCTTTCGTTGTCAATATATATCCATCACCAGTTAAGAACATGGAAAGCTGTAGACAAATTTATTCTACTGGGAAAGCATTCCAAATCTATACTGGAAAAGTCAAGATTAGGGAACTACGCTGAACGTATGGTGGTTAAGCCCAATTTTTGTTATCCTGCCGCATTTTCAAGAGTAAATACAATCCGGACACATTACCTTTATGTAGGAAGACTGACTGTAGAAAAGGGCGTTCTTATATTACTGGATGCATTTGCAGAAAGCAAATTACCCCTAAAGATTGTTGGTACAGGGCCTTTGGAATCTTCAGTGCGGGATTATGCCAGCCAATACGCAAATATTACCTTTCTTGGCCAACAACAGAAACCTGTTGTTGATGAACTGTTAGATGAAACGATTGCATTGATTTTTCCTTCTGTATGGTATGAAACATTTGGGATGGTAATTATTGAAGCCTTTTCAAAAGGGGTTCCGGTTATCTCTTCGGATCTTGGCAACATGAAGGACATGATAAAAAATGAGGTAAACGGCCTCCGGTTTGAAGCGGGAAACAGCAAAGACATGACAAGCAAACTTTTGCACTTCAGCCAGCTGCATTCGCATGAGAAGGAAACTTACCGTCAAAATGCGCTGGATACCTATACAAAACACTATACGCCTGAAGCTAACATCAAGCAGCTTTTAAAAATCTATGCAGCTGCAATTAATAAGCATTCTCATCTCCCTTTATAGTAACGTATATAGTAAGGAATATAATCTTTATGTCTAGTAATAAATTCCAGTTCTCAATATACCAGATATCGTACTCGATCCGCTTTTTTAGTTGAGTAATTTTTTTGATCTCACCCCTGAATCCATTAATCTGTGCCCAACCCGTAACCCCGGGTTTAGACAAATGACGAATCATATACGCCTCTTCCAAATTTGCAAAATCTATGGTGTGTTTAAGCATATGAGGCCGTGCGCCTACTATTGACATTTCTCCCATTAACACATTGAAAAACTGAGGCAGTTCATCGAGGTTTGTTTTGCGCAAAAAACGCCCGACTCTTGTTAAACGGTTATCATTTTGGGTAACCTGAGCCGTAGCTTCATTTGCGTTATTAACGGGCTTCAGACTGCGCAGCTTTAAACAAGAAAATTCTCTATTGTTTCTACCTGTCCTTTTTTGTGAAAAAAAGACAGGTCCCTTAGAATCAAACTTTATAAGAATAGCTAAAATAGGCAATAACCAGGAAAGAAGAAATAAAAGGATCATGCTGCTCATAATGATATCAAAGAGCCGTTTTTTTATTTGCGCTGTTCTATATTCCATCGGCTCTGACCGCAAAGATAGAATGGGCATATTATCAATAAAATCAACATGTACTTTCCTGCCAATAAATTTACTCAGGTCCGGCACAAATCTAAACCGGATGAAATGTTTTTCTGCTTCTTCTGCTATTCTGTAAAGATCAGCAGAGCTTTCCGGAGAAAGCGTGCAGTAAATTTCTGAAATATGATGATCGATGGCATAATCCAGACAATTTCCAACATTCCCTAATATCGGATAAGCCTGTTTCAAACTATCCTCATCTATATCATCAAAGTATCCCCGAAACCGCAAGTTACTTTGACTCGAATAAAATAACCTGGTTAAGGAGCGGGATGTCTCATTAAATCCTATTATCACTACATTATTATAGAATTTTCGATTTGTGCGGGTATACAACACATAAGAAATAAGCATCAACCGACTGATTAACAAAAAAATCCCAAACCCTACCACTATGCATATTGCAAAGAATTGGTCCAGGTGATAATTTGCCAATAAACTAAAAGAAACCAGGGCGAAACAAAACATGACCAGTGAAATCGCTGTTCGTTTTGATAATATCTTTAAATTAACATCTTTATATATGATGTAAGCCGCTGTTAAATACGAGCTCATCAACCAAAAGATATTACTAACTAAGTTGAGCACAATAAAAGTTTTTATTTCTGCATCAGAACCAATATCTATTCTTGACAACAATAAGATAAACACCAGATTTAGCACGATCAGATCGGACAACAAGAAAAAAATCCTGTATACATTTGTATATTTATTACTCATAACGCATTCCCTCCCCCATTCTGAACATTAAGTTTCTTTTTTATAATATGGCCCAGATAAATGGGCCCATAATAAAAATAGCGGCGCCACATCCTGCTGGGTTCATGAATAAATCTGCCAAGCCATTCCAAACGAAGGTCAATCCAAAGCTGACCAGGGCGTTTTACCGTTCCGGCATAAAAATCAAATACTGCGCCTACAGCGCATATTATTTTTGCATTAATTCTTTTTTTATGTTCGTTGGCCCATTTTTCTTGTTTAGGAGCAGTGAGACCAATGAATAAAACATCAGGGTTAAATGAATTGATAGCCTCAATCATCTCCTTGTTGTCCTCATCATTGAAATTTGGTTTAAATGGAGGAGAAAAGAATCCCATTTCGATACCAGGATACTCTTCGTACAGTCGCTGCCTGATCTTTTGAAGGGTACTTGTGGAGGATCCAAGGTAAAAGCACCTGCCATTTCTTTCATTTAAATCAGAAAGTAAATGCAAGTGTAAATCGGTTCCGGATATTTTCCTGATTTTTTTCCCTGTCAGAAATCTTTCCGCAAAAACTATACCCTCGCCATCCGGCAATAAAACTTCAGACTCCCGGAGGGCCTGCTTAAATTTATCGTCTTTTTCTGCAATACAATAGGAATATTGATTTATTGTATTGATTACTGTTTTCTGAACAAACGGTAAATCACTTAAAGAACCGGTATAGAGATCATAGTCAATCCCACTCCTTTTTAAACCCTTCATGTTTTTCATTGGTAGATGATTTAATAAATAAGTTTTAACCTTAAAATTTGGGCTACGCTCGTTGACTTAATATGTTGGAAGGGATGTACTCTAATTTACGTAAATTATTCAATTAAAGTTTTGGATATTATTGATATATAGGTGATTACAAATCTAAAATTAAATTGGCATGCCGATTGATTTCTTGCCGAAAGCTGTATTTGAGAAAACAATTACCCACTAGCTAAACTTTGGAAAAAAACACCCCAGTCAATATTATTTACATAAAAAGAAGTAATTTAAACTTTTACTAAACTTTAAGGAATAAGCCACCAAAACAACCCTAAAAAGTAGTACTCCATATTAAAGTTATACAGTTAACTTACCTAATAAGAAAAAATGAAGGGAAAAATTATACCCAAATAAATTTGTCAATTAATACAACTTTAAGTTGTATTAATTATTTTTTTATTTTTTTTGAACTAAAAAGTTCCTTGTTTTTGAATGGATAACGACCAATTATTTTATAGAGGCTTCCGTTAGAGACTATTGATTTAAGCGTATTCAAATGACCTTCGTGATGAAGATCTGTAGCCGCCATATCATAGAACCCTTTCTCCAAAAGATAATTTGATGCCCATTTGATATCTTTTCCATAATATCCGTTTACTGACAACAAATTTAATTGGAACAGCACACCTATGTCTTTTAATCTACTGTATTTGTCAAGCTGTTTATGGTAAAAATTATAACGCTCCGGATGTGCCAGGATTACCTGATATCCTTTAAGTTGTAAATCAAAAATTATTGTCTCCATTTTGGGCATTTCATAGGCATACGACATTTCAACAAGGATGTGTTTCCCAGGCAAGCACAATAGGTCTTCGCAAGCTTGAAATGTTTCATCAATCATATACTCTGCAGCTGTATTTATTTCAACATTTAAATCAATACCCGTTAAAGCAGTTTTAACTTGAGTTAAGGCATCAGTTATGGTTTCAGGCGTATTCGGGTAAATTTCTGAAAAAATATGAGGCGTACATATCAGCTCAGTAAATCCAAGTTCTTTGAGTTCTTTTATAAAAGCTATAGATTGCCCTATATCTTTTACTCCATCATCAATACCCGGCAATAAATGAGAATGCATATCAACACCCAGCCATTCCACATCGGTCACTTTTATTTTTTTATGAAAAAAAGAGATCATTTTTAAAGATCAATATTATTTTTCGAACAATGGAATTATATCTTTTTAAACTTTATTAACTGCATAAAACCTTCGCGATTCGCTTCCACCACATTATTATTTAAGATTTTGTCAGTTTAATTTTATTTAAATTTTCATAAACAAAATGTAAATCAGACTGTTGTCATCCCTGGGCAAATGGAGAAAACCAGGGATTCCGGAACATTATTTTTTATTAATCAAAATCACATGCCAGAAGGAACAGTAAAATTTTTTAATGAGTCAAAAGGATTTGGCTTTATCGTCCCCAGCAATGGCGAACCCGAAATTTTTGTACACGCAAGTGCCTTAAGCACACCTGTTAGAGAAAATGACCGGGTAAGCTATGAAGTGGAAGAAGGAAAGAAAGGCCTTAACGCCGCTAAAGTAAAAAAGATCTGACAGCAGTCACAGCTAAAAAGCATCCAAAAAATGGATGCTTTTTAGCTGTGACTATTGATTAATGAACACGGTTTGATGTCATCTTCCCATTCAGAACCCTCCTCTTCCGCTCCTGATTCCTTCTCTGGGTATTCTTGCCAGAATTTAGGATTCCTGGCAGGTGCGAAGACCGACATACGAATTGAATATTGTTATAGATGGTTAGCAGTAACCTATAATTTTGTTTTTTAATAAAAACCTTTCCAGTATCCGAATGTTACACTGGCACATCAAAACTTATAAAAATGGAAAACAGCACAGTAAACACAGAAATTTTAAACGATCTGATTCAAATCAACAACGACAGGGTAGCAGGCTATCAAAAAGCACTGTCAGAATTATCCGATAACGATAGCGACCTCAGATCATTATTCTCAGAGATGATCAGACAAAGCGGCCAGCATGAATCAGCGCTTACCCAGGAAGTTCAGGTACTTGGTGCTTCTGCAGAATCAGGCACCACTACATCTGGCAAAATATACCGGGCCTGGATGGATGTAAAAGCAGTATTTACAGGACATGACCGTGAAACAGCTTTGAATAATTGCGAGTTTGGAGAAGATGCCGCTCAGAAAGCATATAAAACGGCTTTGGAAACCGAAGGCCTGTCAACAAACCTCAGAAGTATGATCTCTGAGCAAAAAGCAGATTTAAGAAACTCACATGATCAAATTAAAGTATTAAGAGATAGCGTATCATCTTAATCTCATGAAACAATTAGCTTACACAATGGTTATCATGCCAAACAAAAACTTAGCACTATGAAAAAATTAATTTTAGCGCTGGCCGTATCTGCGACCACACTGGCATTCCAGGGTTGCGGGAACAGCTCAAACAATTCAGCCGACACATCAGACACCTCTGCTATGGCAACTGACACGATGGGAATGGCTGATAACAGCGGTATGAGCGTTGAACAAAGCGACATCGATTTTGCGAATAAAGCCGCAGTTGGAGGAATGGCTGAGGTTGAATTCGGAAAACTTGCCCAGGAAAAAAGCAGCAATGCCCAGGTAAAAGAATTCGCTGCTATGATGGTCAAAGACCACGGCATGGCTAACGAGGAGCTAAAGGATATCGCCGGCATAAAAAGCATCACTTTGCCAACTGCCCTTGATGATGAACACAGCAAAAAATTCGAAGAGCTGAAATCAAATTCAGGGACCGACTTTGACAAGGCCTATGTGGATGCTATGGTAGATGGACACCAGAAAACCCTTGACCTCATGACCAGTGAAGCCGGCAGCGGAAAAGATCCTGAACTAAAGGGATTTGCTTCCAAGACAGCACCTATAGTGAAAATGCACCTGGATATGATCAACAAGATCAAAGCAGGATTAAAATAATCAACTATATTCCTAAAACCCGGCCCACCAGCCGGGTTTTGTTTTATCATTCCCCGATAACTACACCCCTTTTCCTGAAGCATTTTCCACCGTCATCAGTTTGTAATTCTGAAACCCCAGTTAATCTGTTTAGGATTTCTTTTCGTAAATTAAACAAAAAGGATACATGGCAATTTTTCTACCTCACACAAATAAACAGAAAAATGAAAAAGCAAATTTTAACACTGCTGGTATTGACAGCAACGCTGTCTGCCTGCTCCTCTTACAACTATTACGCGGTAAGTAACAAGTCGATGGGCTCCCAGTACAAGACCTATGCATGGATTCCGGAAGGCAAGTCCAAAGCCTCTAAGATTTATGATAACGACGTCGCTACCGACAGAATTATCGAATCAACCAGCCGGGAACTCGAAAACAGGGGGCTGGAACTGAATAATAAAAAACCTGATATTTTAGTGCGGTACACTGCTGTAGTCAATAACGAAACAAAACACTACAATGACCCGGTTTATTACAATCCACCCGCAAGGCTGAGTCCGCGAATAGCTTATTACAGGGGACGTGCTTACCGTTACTATTCCTATTACAACCCATTACCGGTTTACGTAGGTACCGAGACCAGAAAAACACAGATAAAGGAAGGCAGCATCATGCTCGACCTGATAGACCGAAAAACTTCAAAGGTCATCTGGAGAGGCTGGGCCGAAGGAGAAGTCAACAACCCTGAAAAGGCCATCAATGAATTACCTAAGGTAGTAGAGAATATTTTTAAAAAGCTGCCAGGTTAGCCCAGTATTAGTTAGAAAACTTTTATACAATTGGATATGAATATAAACAGCAGTTGTTATAGAACAACTGCTGTTTATATTATTAAACTTATTTAAGCGCAGTTTTAAGCTGAACAGCAGCATACTCCATTGCAGCTTTTGCCTCTGGTACAACAGCTCCCATTCCGAAAAACTCATGAGTAACACCATCATAATTTTTGCTGTCAACCTTCACTCCTGCCCCCTTTAATTTATCAGCGAGCATCATTCCGTCACTTTGTAAAGGATCGATCTCAGCCGTTATAACTGTTGTAGGCGGAAGACCTTTAAGATTAGCGGCAACAAGGTTGATGCGCGGATCTTTAGCTTCTTCCATATTATTAAGATAATTTTTCACAAACCAGCCCATCATTGGCTTATCAAGCGGTTTAGCCCCAGCATTTTTTTGGTAGGATGGTGTATTCATATCCGCACCCGCAACAGGATAAACGGCAAGTATAGCTGTTGGTAACATCACCTTACTGTCTCTGGCTTTGATAGCTGTGTTCACAGCAAGATTTCCACCAGCGCTTTCTCCGGCAACTGCTACACGTTTAGGATCTCCATGTAAAGCCGCTGCATTTTTAAGAACCCACTGGTAAGCTGCAAAGGCATCATTATGGGCTACCGGAAATTTATGCTCCGGTGCAAGACGATACGCCACAGAAACGACAATGGCACCCGTCTGGTCAGCTAAACTTTTAGAAGATCCGTCATAAACATCAATACCAGCAATCACGAAGCCACCGCCATGATAGTAAACGATGATGGGGCTCGGACCTGTTACATTTTTAGGTGTATAAATCCTGAGGTGGATATTTCCACCGGGAACAGGTATTTCTTTGCCAATCGTGTCTACGGCCATTACCGGCATAGGAATGTTGTTCTCTTTCATCAGGTCCATCACTGCATCAGTTGGTGTATGGTTCTTACGTGCTTCTTGTGCCGAAAGTTCCGGTATCGGCTTATCCTTATAGCTCGCCAGTTTTTCCATTACTGCCTGCATCTGCGGCTTAATGCCCGGGGCCCAATCCGGCGCAGGCCCCAGCGGCCTGATTTCGTTCATATTAGCTGACGAATCCCGTACCAAAGCGTCTGCGGCTGTAGCGGTACTGTCGGCATCAGCAGATTTAGTGCTGTTGCTCTGGCATGCAGAGAAGCCAACCCCAGCAAGCACAGCCATTGATAAGATAAATTTTACTTTTTTCATAATAGATAGTTTAATATCTTTCAAACAGCTGGATATCATCCTTGTTTCTACTATTCCTATAAGTTGTACTTTTACTCGAAATCAAAAGTGATTCCGGATTTATAATTGGAGTAACCTCACCCAACCGATGACGGGCAGGGGCATGCCCCTGCCCGCAAGGGCCACCTATTGTACAAGCCCAGCAATGCTACAGTACCGATAAACATAAACGTGGCGTTAAAAAATAGGTGATTTTTCCAGGATAGCAAATTCACTACGCCGCCGCAGGTACAGCCCAGCTTTAAACCAGACGCCAACATCCCGCCTATATAAACTTCAAACACCCCCAGCAAAATCAGCGCAGCCCATAACCCTTTCTTTCGCCAGCCGGGCAAACATAAAGCCAGCACAATCAGCAGTTCTACCAATGGCAGCAGCACAGCCAGTACAGGCGCCAAAGTCTGCATCAGCACCAAAGGCGAAGCCGCATCTGGAAAATAAACTTATCATATTCCAGCAGCTTACTCAGTGCGGTGTAGCCAAACAACAGCATCAGCAACGCTATGCATATTTCAATAAGTATCATTTTTGCTCTCATTTATATTCGCTTTAATACAAACAAAAATAGCCTCCGCGAAGGAAGGCTAAAAGGCTATTTAGCCCTTTCAAAAAGGTTTGTTGGCCCCCTGGTAGGGGGCTATTTAGCCCCTAATCAGGATAAATCTTCCGGGCTGCTTTTAAACAGGTAATAGAAATGCCAATAAAGCTGGCGATCTCCTCATTGCTCAACCTCCACACCCCATCAACATAGAATTCCCGAAACTGTTGTTTAAATACATGGTAGCGCAGCTTTTTATCTACCATCTGCAGTATCTCTGTTTGCAAATCCTTGCGCGCAGTTTCGGCAGCCCTGATCTTTTTCATCCTCTTTTTTATCTCCAAAACCCATACCTATCCCTCCACGACTCGTCATATTAGTTTCTACAATGTGTGCATCTTTATGGTCTGCCAGCCATCCGTTGATTTCTGCTTGCAATGCTTTTATAGAGGGAGCGGCAAATATCTGTATCTTGTTCATAACGGTAAGGTTTTATAATTCGCAAGGTGACCGCCTTGTATAAATAACAAATAAAACTTATAATGTTTTGGACAGGGTGAATAATTTTATTTTTAGTTTTCATGATAGCCTGCCGCGCTGTAATATTTTCATAATGGCAGTACCTTTTATCGCAAATGGCAGCACATTTCAAATTTTGAAAACCATCTGGCGTTTTGAATGTTCCTTCATTAATCTATTATAAACTTAAAAAGCTGATTATGAAAAAATTACTGATCACAACCTTGATGGCTGCCTTTTGCTGGACAGCCTTCGCCCCCAGCGCAGAGGCACAGGATACTACACGCAGGAAGCAGGACACTACAAAAAGACACGATCCAAAATCTAAAATTCCTAAAGACAAGAAAAAGGATAAACGTGATACCACACAGCGTAGACCAGATACAACATCTACGCCGCCAAGACCGCAATAATTTTCTTCCACTAATTCAAAAAGCCTTAGACTACACCTTAAGGCTTTTTGAATAACAATATCCCCAGCCAACTCTTCATAGGCTGTCAGGGAATGTTATTATAATCTTGAAGCGAAAATAGATAACCCGCTGAACCCGCTTCATTTTGAATTTCTCCTCCTATCAAGGCTACGAGGTCATTATTGTCGTCTAAGACCTGGTACAATGCAAAAGGATGTAAAAATCTGTCATAACATGGAAATTCACCATCTGTAGGCAAACAGGCACACCACATGGTAAAAGACATCCCCCGTCCATTATTATTACTGGACAAGTGATAAACAAATCCAGGTCTTGTGGTTGTGCAGCTACAATTAACCCCAGTACCTGTGGTGAATGACCGGAAATGCAGTGTATTGGCCGGGCTTGGTGATGATGGTGTATTAGCACCACTTAAATTCATTACTCCGGCGTCCCAGGTGTTAAAGGCTGCAGATGAAGGGGTAATAACAGGTGCTGAAACTTCATTAACCGCTTTTGCAGATACTGCTTTGCTGGTAGCATTACTAAAATTAGGAAGGCCGTCACTTACGATCTGGGTTATTGTTTTAAAAGTAGAAAAAAGCGAGTGGCTTCCATACCCTCTTCCGTGTGTAAGTGAATAGGTTGATGATAGTAAAGATGCACGGGCTAACGCCGGAGTAGGGTTGGTTATTGTCCAGCTTTCCTGAGCACCTGCAGCAAAAGAAGGGGTTGCCCACGTGATATCCAGTTTTCCAGTCGTAGTATTATACACATAAGTCCCCGTCCATGATTCGTACTGTCCTGCAGGAAAGCACCACCCATATGGGGTATAAGCATTGCAGGTTTTGGTTAAACCTTCCATGGTACACACATGAGCACTAAAAGGAACCTTTCCCACCTCATTGGGGCTTTTCCAGGTCCATACAATTGCTCCTACAGTTCCGCTAGTTGTAAACGATAGCTGCCATATCCGCTCCCATGTATATCCATTCGTGTCAAAATTACCATTCACCCAGGTAAACCTTTCTTTTCCACCGGGCAAGTCCTGTACAGAAGTTATTGAAGATATCTTATTCGATACTCCTACTCCATTTTTCAAACCGTCATTTTGCGGATATACGTTTTTAGGATCTACATTTTGAGTACATGCAGAAGCGCAAATGAGATATGCCAAAAGAACCAAAAATGACATTAAAGCACTGTACACGTTTAGTTTAAAATTTATTTTTTTCATATTCTATAAATTTAGTTTGCGGTTTTAATGCGTTTTTATTAATTAAATTTACATTATAAAAACGCAAATACAAGTTTTTTTATATATTTGTTTGAGCATAGGTGTTACAGAATGCCGTATTTAAAGCAACCCGCCCCTGCACGGATAGGATATCAGACAAAGAACCCATGAAGAGAAGAATCGTTAGCTTTTTAATAATATTTTGGATAGCATCATTTTTTGCCCCGCGGGGTTCAGCTCAAACACCTGTTAAGCAGAGACCTGTCTATCCTGTTGTAGCTGAAGATGGAGCCTGGTGCTGGTTTACAGATCCCCGGGCAGTATATCATAAAGGGTTGCAGGAACGGATTTATTTTGGCTATATAAACAGTAAAGGCGATGTGGTAATTAGTGCCAGAGATGTAAAAACAAAAGCAATTCAAACCCATGTGCTTCATGCAAAATTGCAAATTGATGATCACAACGTACCCTCTATTTTATTTTTACCAGATGGTAAAATTCTGACATTTTACACCGAGCATAGCGGCCGGATATTTATGCGTAAAAGTAAAAATGCCGAAGATATAAGCGAGTGGGAAGAAGAGAAAATTCTTTCTTTTGGGCTGGCCGGCAACAAACGGCTATGTTACTCACATCCCGTAATGCTTTCAGGCGAAAATAATCGTATTTACATGTTTTACCGGGGCCAAACTGTAGGTGAAGCATATCCCGGTTGGCGGCAATATATTTCCTATAGTGATAACCTGGGGGATTCCTGGTCGGAAGGTCAGTCTTACTTAGATACCAAGGCGATAAATAATGCCATCTACCTGAAAGTGAGTTCGGACAATAAATCAAGGATTGATTTTGTATTTACAGATGGGCACCCGAAAATAGGACCTGCCTCTGTTTATCACATGTATTATGAGAAAGGTAAATTCAGTCAAACCAATGGAGATGAGATTGCAGACATAAAAAATGTGCCGCTGAATCTTAATAAGGTTAATAAAGTTTACGATGTTACCGCAACCAATGTTAAATCATGGATCTGGGACATTGCTTTAGATAAAAACAGAAGACCGGTAATTGCGTATACCCAATATCCCGAAGAAACAGATCACCGTTATCATTATACCCGTTGGAATGGTAAAAACTGGATGGATCAGGAGATCTGTAAAGCAGGTGGGATGATTACTGTGATAGAAACAGGTAAAAAAGTACTGGAAGCCCATTATTCGGGTGGTATTGTTCTGGATCATAATAATCCTTCCAATGTTTATCTTTCCCGCCAGATTAATGGCGTATTTGAAATAGAACAATGGAAGCTAAAAAGAGGAAACTGGAAAGTTAATAAAATAACGGACAAGTCTGCTGAAAGTAATATACGGCCGTATGTGATAGCTAATTATACTGGCAAAGAACCCATGGTGTTATGGATGAATGGATTATATAATCATTACACAAAGTTCAAAACAGCTTTGATGATTAATGAGGCCCGTTGAACTGTTAAATTCTAAATGATATTTATTAATTTTATGAGAAGGAACGAATGCTGTAAATCTATTTTTAATCGGAGCCAGGAACTTATTATGCTATCGCTCTGCATTACTCTAATTCTGTCAGTATCACTTCCCGTTGCATCCCAGGATTTAGGAAAGGGTTTCTTTGATCATGGTATAGCTTCTCCGCACAGCAGCGCCAAAGGTATTGTGGCCACGGTAGATGGAAAAGGACATCATATCGCATTGGTTTGGCTTTTTGATCATCGTGGGGGCTATGCTTTGCTTATGATTGATGCAGAGACAGGCAAAAGTGAGCAATTTCCTGTACCTATCCCAGTTGGCGATTATTCCTATTCTTCCATACTCTCCAGTAAAAATAAATTCTACACACTCTTCAATAGTCATTTTGTGGAGTTTGATCCTATAAAAAAGAAATTCACTTTTACTAAAAATTCTCTGCCTCAAATGGCGATGGGGATGACCGAAGATGATCAGGGAGTTATTTGGGCAGTTACTTATCCAAACAGCGGCCTGGTTTCCTTCAACCCAAATACCCGGGAATACAAAGATCATGGTTATGTATACAAGCAAAACTGGCTTCAATACCAAAGATTTATAGCTGCTGACGATACCGGATGGATCTATTTTGGCTTAGGCTTTACCGCCAGCCAGATTATTGCCTATGATCCTGCTTCTGGTCGGGCAAAGCCTATGTTTGAAGAAGCAGAACGTGAGCGGGGCTCTGCCTATGTTTATCGGGATTTAAATGGTAAAGTTTACGGTCAGGCCCTGCAAGACAGCTCAAAGGATTGGTATGAATTTTATAAAGGTAATCGTCGTAAAATCGGTAAACAGCCCACCCTTAACATAAAACCTATTATAACGGGTACTCAAAACCTATTTCACCGGGACTTTCCCGATGGCAGAAAAATTAGATCCCTGGATTTAGTGGAACGCAAGCTTGTTATAGAAGATCCAAAGACAGCTATTAAAAAGGAAGTTAGCTTTGAATATACCGGTGATGGTTCCTGGACTATGGGGGTAGGTGTTTCGCCTGATGGAACGATTAGTGGTGGAGCTTCATTTCCCATGCGCGCTTTCAGTTACGATGCCCGGATCAACAAATGGGCAAACCGGGAAGCTTTCGGCCAATTCAATGCGATAACACATCAGGGTGATCGTTTTTATTTTGGCGTCTATCCCAACGGATCTTTACTGGAATGGGACCCCTCTAAACCATGGATAAATACCCAGAAGAATAAAGCTGGAACTAATCCGCTCTTCCTCACCGCGTGTACACCAACTATTCATCGTCCCGGCAGGCTTCTGGCATATCCAGATGACAAAACCATTATTATGAGTGGAACACCTGAATACGGTTACACCGGAGGAGGCCTCCTTTTCTGGGACCGGGAGAAAAAGGATAGGATATTGTTAACAGATACATCGGTAATCATCGATCAATCTACAATAAGTCTGGTTCCATTAGCCAAAGGACTCTTGTTAGGAGGAACCACAACCGAACCGGGAACAGGTGGTGAGAAAAAAGCAAAAGAAGCCGAAGTGTACATAATGGACATGGCATCAAAGAAATTACTATGGCATAAGGCGCTCTTTCCGGGCGTGCAGGAATATACCGACATGACCGTTGGAAAGAGCGGATTAATATATGGAATAACCGACAGGAAGAAATTTTTCGTTTTTGATCCGGTAAAAAAGCTTATAGTGCATGAAAAAGAAACGACTTCATATTTTGGGTTAACTACTTATGAACAATCTCCACGGGTTTTCGTTCGTGGGAAAGATGGAGCAATTTATTTGTTATTTGTGAAAGGTATTGTGAAGGTAAACCCTGTTTCATTTGAAATGACTATGATAGCAGAATCACCCGCTCCGATAGATGCAGGTGGAGATTATCTTGATGGGCGAATTTATTTTATAAGTGGCTCACATCTTCTCAGTTACGTGCTGCCTGTGAACGAAAACTATCAACCGGCTGCAGGCAAATAAGCTGAATTTGTTTTACATTAGAATTTCCCGGCTTTCCTGTCATCAGGTTAACCTTTCCGCTTTCCTGATAATGTCTTTAATAATGCCGTCCAGTTCCTCTGCCGATCGCGTCAGATGCTGTAAAGACTCCCTGCTGGAATCTTCAACACCATTCCACAGGAGTTTAGACAGACCCATAATATTGGCTAAAGGGGCCCTCACCTGGTGGGCCTGCATCCAGGCAATTTCCCGCAAACGGTCAATGACATTCTGAGTTTTGATCTCCTCTTCTATCCGCCTGGTTACATCCCTTGAATTGGCTACGATACCAGCTACAACGATATCATCTGTCATGTCGGTGATAATAGTCTCAATCCAATGGTAGTGGCCATCAATACCTTTGAAACGGAACGGCCTGATTTTAACCCTTTTTTGTTCACTGAGTAGTCTAAACTGACTGATCACCTGCTCTAAGTCTTCCCGATGAATAAAATCAAATGCATTTTTTCCGATAAATTGTTCCGGGTCTATCCCTAAAATAGACTTTGAGGTCGGGCTGACGTATTTATAGTTAGCATCAGGGTCAAGTATGGCTACTAAATCCGATCCATCCTGTACCAGGGCTTTAAACCGCTGCTCACTTAGGCGTTCGAAATATTCATCAAACCTTACCGAAATGTTCTCCTGAACTGCCCTATGGTACTCAGAGTAAAACTTTGTTGGAACGGCATCCGGATAAACCTCCTAGATATTTTTCCCTATGATGTCTTTCCGCAATATAAATAAGAGCCGTTCTGCTGCTTTATTCCAATAGGTTACTGTCCAGTCTTTATTTAAGGCGATAAAACCATCTGTAATACTTTCCAGGATGTGCAATATCCTATGGTGATAATCGTCCACTTGTTTTTGTATCCTGGTACTTGCGGTAATGTCTTTAGCGATCACTTGTATACCAATTATTTCCTGCTTGATCACGATAGGGAGATTGGTCACGTTCAGTATCCGCTGCGTTCCTTTAGCACTGATGGTCCGGATGTCGAAATTCTGAAGTTCGCCCTGAAGGGTCTTCCTGAAATGACCATAGGCCTTCTCCACATCTTCCGGGGCAATAAAAGGAGTAAACGAAAGCCTGAAAAGCTCTTCTTCCCGGCATTCTGCCAGATCTATCAAAGCTTTATTGGCGCTAATAAAATTTCCCTCTGGATCCAGCGTAAAAACAGCATCAGGATAATCATTAAACAGGGGATGCTGAAAACTGCTTTGGATCAACTGTCTGTTTAGCGCTGTTTTTTTATCCAGATCGGTTTCGGTATGCGCTGTATCCGTAAGGTTTTGAACTATAAACTTGATCTCGTTTTCTTCATCCAGTAAAGGAAAGGTATTAATTTCCCAGTTTGCCAGGTGATAACTGGAAGCCTTCTTAGAATACATGGTATGTTCCAGCGCATTTTTCAGGCTTTCCATCCCCTTTGGCCCCCAAATTGTTGACCTATGATAGACCGTTTCATAAACGCCTTTTCCAATGAGTTCCATGCGATCAGGAACGGAACTTCGGGGATGATACTAGGATAGGTTAATGTATACTACATTTAGAAAGCAGAATAGTTTGCGATATTTTATTCCATTAGTTATACCAGTAAACGTCCTAAATTGCTGGAGGTTCCCTGCTACGATACTGTAACCGGCTTTCATATCCAGTTCAAGTTCGGCACACGCTCGGCTACAACCGAAGCAACACCCTACATGAACCGGACCTGAACCGGACGTGATCTGAACTTGCAGTACAACAGCAGGAGTACAATAGCAGCGCAGCAGGCTTAAAGGTAATAGCTGCCCACAAAAAAAGGGAGCACTTAACAGTGCTCCCTTTTTTATCAACAACAAGATGGTTATGGTTTTACCGTTTTAACAGGCACCACACTGTTCAGGTATACTTCAATGTTTGAATAACCACTTTTAGTAATCCTGGCTGCATCAGTCGCGTCATTTGGATTTAAACCATTTTTAGATTCGTAACTATCCGGCATCCCATCATTATCAGCATCCTTGTAAGGTGTGCCTTTATATTCAGGATAACCACCTACCTGGCTGATGTCGGTAATGATGCCCATCTTATAAGAATCCTTTGGTAGCCTGCGGTGTTCAAAATCTGGTTTATCTGATAATTTAACATTTGCAAGAGTAACAATTTTTCCTGTCTTTACCTGTTCAATTACGCGGGTATCAACCGGATCACGTTTTGGCAAAGTGGCACCAACATTGGTGAGCACGTATTTATGCGCATCCATGGTTGGTAAAATGGTCATTTCGGCCATTGGGAAAGGTTTTTTAACCCGCATAGCCGCAAAATAAGGTTTAGCCTGCTCGTAAGACATCAGGTTACCCTTTTTATCTTCAACCTGTACACCTCCATCCCAGTTGTCTTTGGTTACTTTTTCATTGCCTTCAATGATATTTCCTTCTACATAAGCTCTCCCAAACACCACATAAGGCAATTTACTGCGACCAGATTCCGGCTTTAATATCCTGTAGCTGATCGGGTCTTTCAGTTCCGTTACCGGGCCTGGCTTGTAATAGTTGTTGATGATATTGTATAGGGCGGTATAATCACCACCATCTGTAGAACGGTTGTTCCAGTTAAAGATCACATTATTGGCAAAGTTAAAAATGCCGTTCCATCCGATAGACGGGTTACGTGCACCATTATCCGCCCAAAGATTACGCATAAAATTACAGTTCTCTCCACCAAGCGTACTGCCAAAAGCATGGTTCCAGGTATCCAGAGCTTCAGAAAAAATAGAATTCTGAATGGTAATATTTACCGTAGCCAGTTTAACCTCCTGTTTGCCCGTACTGTCATTATACATGTGGCGGTACATGGACATGTTCTCATCCAACCCCCAGCTTGCCGAAACGTGGTCAATCATGATGTTTCCCACCGGATTTCCACCAATGGCGTCATCTCTGCGGCCAACAAAAGTTTCCCCCCTTCTAAAGCGCATAAAACGCACAACCACATCATGGGTATTTAACCATACCGACTCTCCAGCCACGCAAACCCCGTCACCAGGGGCAGTTTGCCCCGCAATGGTAATGTAAGGAGCACGGATAATCAGAGGTGTTTTGATCCGGATAATCCCGGCCACATTAAATACCACAATCCTGGCACCTCCCTGCTCACAGGCATCACGCAAAGAACCAGGGCCACTGTCATTTAAATTGGTTACCACAATTACGCGACCACCACGGCCACCAAAGCTATAAGCACCCCCGCCTTCTGCGCCCGGAAAAGCCAGAAGTTCAGCTTGTGGCAGATCAACAGGTCTTCCGGCCCATGGAATATAAGGTTTTCCTTCTTTAGCTTCTTTTTCCATAATCGGAAGCGCCTTTTGCCAGGCAATCTCCGATTGGCGATAGGCTTCTTTCATCATATCACCTGAAGCCTTAGCCACATCCTGTGGAATTTTAGGATACTGAGCGAAAGCAGAGGGCGCTGCAACAACGAGTGCTGCAGAAAATACGAATTGCAAAAATATCTTGTTCATTTCTCTCGAATAATAGATATACCAGAAAGCAGGTGGTATTTCAGATTAATATAATTTGGTTAGATTGTATAATAACTCAAAAATGCAATCTATAAAATGCCTTTTACTATAGTATTTTTCCCATCTCTTATACGATCTTATCCGATCTGTGTATTACGCCTGAAAACAACGTTTTATGTCGCAGTGATGTTACAGCTTTTACATAAAACTACCATCTCCTCTTCTCCTGATTGGCTGCCCTTTACGGCCTTTGGCCCCACTCCATTTCTGCAGGCGCATGCTCAGGCGAAGCATAAAGTATTGGCTCAGGGCGTTAGACCTGGTATCCGTATATCCTCCATTGTCATTGTAATCACGGCTTACAAAATTATTCTGGTTCAATATATCAAAAGCATGCAGTGTTATCCTGCCCCTGCGGTTAAACAATTCTTTTTCCAGGTAGGCATTAACCACAAAAGGGTTACTGGTCAGGTTTGCAGCAATACCGCTTACATAGTTTTTACTGGCACTGTAACCAAATAACCAGCTGTTTAAAAAGTATATTTTCCCGTCAACGTTAAAGGCCAGGGTATTGATCTCATTTTGATTTTTTAACAAAGTATTCTCAGACTTCGTATAATTATGAGAAGCATAAGGATTAATTTCAAACCAGTCTGTAGGGTTAATCCTGGGTCCAAACCGTTCAATAAAAGTTTTAACAGTATTGATGTTCTGCCCGCCGTTGCTCATTGAAATGCGATGGTTATAGTTTGCAGATCCGCTGAAAGACAAGTTATACTTGCGGTTACTCAGCTGTTTACTGATGGAGTAATTGCCTGCCAGACGATAGGAACCGTTCACATTGATGTACCTCGTTTCAGAAATATAAACAGCTTTCTGGTTGGGCCCGACTACCACATTGGGATCCAGTACATCTATCGTATTGTTTACCACACTGTTCTGCGTAAAAGAAGCATTCATATTCAGCGAATAATTCATTTTAATATCTGCCAGGTAGTTGTTGTATTCAGACCTGATGGTATGTGTAAACGATGCTTTAAGGTCAGGATTACCAATTCTGGGATTCTGAGGGTTGCTCACATCTCTTACGGGCTGTATCTGATCAAATGAAGGTTCATTTGCCGAACCAGAATAATTAAGCGAAATCTTATGCTGTCTGGACCATAAATACTCCATTCTTGCAATGGGGATCAGGTTAAAACTCTTGCGTTCAGTTGTGGTGCCCAGACTTACTTTTGTACCAGAAAGCAAAGACGGTATTCCAGTTAAACCAGCCGAAAACCTGAATTTAGAGGTGTTCACCATGCCGTATCTGAAGTTCATTGAAATGCGTGCCTGGGTAAAGGAATAATCGAAAATATTGCTCAAAGAATCGATAACCTGGCCGTAACCATCCGGAGTAACATTCCGGGTTGTGGCATCGTTACTGTAACCATTGTAATTTAACTGGGCATTTAATTCCAGCTGTGTATTTAGCGACAATGGTTCTACATAAGTTAAACTGCCCCGATAGGTGTTTTGCAGGTTTTTTCGTGCAATGATCCTGTTGACCAGGGAGTCCCTGCGCTCTGTTTCGTCCTCATTCAAAAAATAAACAATATTGGCTTCCCGCTGCTGTTCTGCATCGTTATTGTTGCTGTTTAAATTGGCATGTAAAGACAATCTCCTTCTTTTATTGCTAAACCTATGTGTATAACTGATGGCCGCACCGAGCTGAGGCCTGGTGTTTGTACTTTTATTTGAACTGATCTGGCGCTGATGCCGGAAACCAGTCTGATAAGACGAATCGGACCTTAAACTTAATGAAGAGCTGTAATTAACTGAGGGCGAAAAATTAATGAAGTTGTTGCTGTCCAGCTCAAAATCTATATCGGCCTTAAAACTGTGGTTTTTCGAATTGTTATCGCTTACACTGCCCCTGGTGGTATTGGTGGCAATCAATGTATCTTTTTGTGTATCAGGATCCCTGAAATTGGTAAATGAATGCGTAAAGCTGTTGTTTAAAGCGTTTATATCGTTCGCATTAAACCCGTAATTGATGTTAACTTCAATCTTCTTTCCTATTTTATCCCGGATGCTGAAGGAAGCGTTACCGTCATTTGTTGTGCCACCTGATCCTCCGCCACCACCACCTCCGGCAACACCATTTACTATATTTTTATAACCTGTCCTGACACCGATCTGTTGATTGCCATTGATCCTTGTCCCAAAAATACCTGCATCGTAACGCTTGTTGTTTCCTCCGGCAGTATTTAACCGCAGCAGGTTACCTACCGACTTATCTGTTCTGGTCGTGATGTTCAATATCTTTTGAGGATCTCCTTCTTTAACACCAGTACGAGCAGCTTCATCGCCATAATCGTCTACAATCTGGATCTTATCTACAATTTCGGCAGGCAGGTTTTTAATGGCGTTGGCTACGTCACCACCTAAATATTCTTTTCCGTTCAGCTTTGCTTTCAAAACCGATTCGCCATTGTGCACAAGAGTACCATCGGTCCCAACTTCCATCCCTTCCATCTTTTTCAGCAGCTCGTCAACAGTTGAATTCTCCCTCACTACATAATCGCTCGCCTTATATTCTATGGTATCCGTTTTATAGGTAATGGAAGGTTCCCCATTAATCACTACAGTATTTAAGGTATTTCTTTCTTCCTTAAGCACTATAGGGTCCATTACAATTCTCGGCAACATGTCGTTTTGCTTAAAGCGCATTGGAGGAGTTTTAACATAGCCAATGCTTTGAACCACGATGGTATAGGTGGCCAACTTCACATTTTTAAATATGAAATAACCATCGTTATTGGTTGATGTTTTTAAAGTGTCTTTAGCAGAGGTAAGGCTGACCGTTGCACCTATCACCTGCAAATCGGTAGTATCTTTGACAATCCCACTGATTTCACGTACCGAAAGCGGAGGAGGTGTTGGTTTAGTGGTTTTTTTTTGAGCATTAATCTGAGTCGTCCCAAATAAGATCAGTAAGAATAAAAGGATACTTGTCTCGCATTTCGCCATTAGGAATATTTGGTTTGGTTTAAGGTAAGACCATCACTAATGACATAGGTTTAATCCATAATTAATTATTGATGCATTCCTGCAAAAAGGACTGCAATTAAATTGCAGTCCTTTTGCGTTTAACCAGAAAAATGTATGTTTTAGTATCCTGGATTCTGATAACCAACAGGATTACTGATGGCATCGATCTGTCCTTGAGGGATAGGTCTTAAACCATGTGTACCATCTGCAAAATATTGACCCACATCAGGGTTTTTCTGCATCAGATAGGCTTTATTCAGCTTACCAGTACGTTTCAGATCGTACCATCTGCCGTATTCGCCGCAAAGTTCCCTGGCCCGCTCATCCAGTAAGAACTGCAAAGATATGTCGGCAGCACTTACCTGTTGCCCCACAACCCGGGTTCTTAAGGCATTTACGAAACCTGCAGCCGTGCTGTTCGCACCACGAAGATAAAATTCTGCTTCCGCAGCTATCAGGTATACCTCACCAAGACGCATTACAGTGGCATAGGCATCGCTGGTATAGCTGTTTGCCCTTGGGCTGATCAATGATCCTGAATTGAATTTGGTTAAAGAAGGATAAAAACGAATAAAAGGATTGTCCACTTCGCCTGGTGACTGATTTATCCGCGTATATTTCATTTTTACCTTTTGATCATCAGCATATAAATCTTTGTAATCTACTACAATGTATTTCTGCGCCAATTTTGTCGCCTGTTCGGCTGCATAACCAGGTTCTTCCGGACGAACAATCTTAATTGCCAGTTCTGTGTTGTTCACTGAAGTACCTGCAGGCACAGCAGCACCTACCCTGTCGAATTGCCTGATGGCATCTACTGTCCAGTTATAATTGGTATTGGCGGTCCAGCTGGTCTGAAACGACAATGCATACCTCGGGTCCAGGCTGCCATCAGGATTTTTAAATACATCCATCAGGTATTTGGTTGGCATAAAGTTACCACCAGACCAACGCCCCACAACCGTTTGAAAACCTGCAGATACGATGGCCCCGAATGCAGTTGGTGTAGCATAGAAACGCTTAAAATCGTTATTGTGGTCATACAGATTGGTAGAGCCATAATTTTGTGAGTAAGGCAGCTGGTAAAGCGCCTCCAGGTTATTTTTATTGTTAGCCGCATTAAAATTATCGACAAAGTTGGCGTACAGACGTGTATTGTAAGTAGCAGGTGCATCTATCAGCTTTTTAGCAGCTGTAATTGCCTCTTCCAGGTATTTATCCGTTCCATATTCTTTAGTCTGCAGACAAGCTTTCGCTAACAGTCCGATTGCTGCCTTTTTCGATGGGCGTCCGGCTTCCGCGGGTGTAGTTGGAAGGTTATCAGCAGCAAAACGCAGATCCGGAAGAATTACTTTTTCATAAACCTCCAGCTGAGGGGTACGGAATGACTCGAAAACAGGCGATTCTGTTTCCAAAATGGTTAGTGGGACTGGCCCGAATTGTTCCACCAGGTGAAAATAATATAGGGCTCTTAAAAAATGAGCTTCCGCAACCAGTGCGTTCTTTTCCTGATCACTGCTAAAATCCGTTACCTTATCTGCACGCAGGATAACGATATTGCAATAGTTAATGGCATCATAAGCACCGTTCCAGTAATCCTTGGCCATATCCAATGACATTGCCCCACCAGAAGCGTACTTCATGTAATTCTGATTGCTGCTGGAATTCAGGTCAGCTGTCCAGATATCTGTTCCACCTTCTGTAACCAGCAATAAGTTACGTCCATAGAAATACCTGGACAAGTCAAAGTAACAACTGGCCACCAGCTTATTAAATCCTGCCTTGGTAGCTGCAACCTTATCTACCGTTACACCCGATGGATTTACCTCCTCCAGGGAGCAGGAACTGGTAAATAGCCCCAGTCCCAATACGGCGATGTATATATTCTTTATCTTCATATCTGTAAAATTAAAATGTAACGTTCAGTCCGAGTACAAACTGTTTGGTTAATGGAAAATTGTCAGAGCCATTGGATTCCGGATCCTGATATTTCAGCAAATCGCTTTTGGTAAAGATGAAAGGATTGTTGGCTGTAGCATAAAAACGAAGTTTTTGCATAGCGACTTTCTTCAATATACTTGCCGGCAAGGTATAACCTAAAGTGAGGTTTCTGATCTTAAAGAAAGAACCATTTACATATTTTAAAGCATCAAAACCGATATAACCAGAGGTATTTGCATGGATTCCCGGTCTTGGTAAATAGGCTCCGGGATTTTCAGGAGTCCAGTAATCAATATCATCAGGGCTGTTTGATGTAGTTCCATTGATCGGGTTATAACGGGTAATCAGGTTGCTCGAAATCATTTGCCCCCACCTCGCAGTCAGCATCACACTGGCGTCAAAATTCTTGTATTTAAAATTATTCTGCAAACCAGCTGTCCAGTCAGGAACCCCGGAACCCAAGATTACCCTGTCAGTTGCACTATAGGCATGCTTTCCATCGGTATTAAAGGTTCCATCGGTAGCCAGCTTGATATCCCCTGGTACAGAATTGTACTTGGCCGCTTCCGCAGCTTCATTTTCCTGCCAGATGCCCAGGTATTTGTAATTAAAGAAAGCACTGAGCGGCTGCCCGTAAAAGAAATTATTTGAGATTAGGTCTTTACCTCCGGGAAGCGAAGTGATTTTTTCTTTATTGGTTGCAAACGTAAACGTACTGCCCCAGGAGAAATCGTCGCGTTCGATATTGCGGGTGCTGACCATGATCTCCAATCCTCTGTTATTCATTTCACCGATATTTTGCCAGATCTTAAATGGTGATCCCCATGATCCGCCAAGAGAAGCCGGCAGGTCACGCTGGTACAACATATCTTTAGTATCGGTATTGTACCAATCCACAGTCAGGTTTACGATACCTTTAAAAAACTCCGCATCCAAACCAATATTGGTATTGTAAGATTTCTCCCAGCCCAGCTCCCTGTTCGCCAGCAACTGGTTCAGGATAAATGAAGGAGCGGCAACATCGCCGAAACCAACCGGCCTTGGGGCATTATAACCGCCAGCCTGTGTACCATAAGCACCCACACCTCCTGAGTTTCCGGTTACGCCATATCCCAAACGAAGTTTAAGACTGGAAATGCTTTTAACTTCTTTAAAGAAATCCTCATCACTGATTCTCCAGGCAAGAGCACCTGCAGGAAAGGAATCCCACTGGTGGCCCACAGACAGCCTGGACACGCCGTCCCAACGGTTAGAGAGCGACAAAAGGTATTTACCTTTGTAATTATAGTTTAACCTTCCTACAAAAGAAGTGGATTGATCCTGCAGGTAGGCAGAGCTGATAATTGCCGATGTCCCGGCACCGAGGTTATGAAAAGAATAGGAATCCATATCAAATCCGGAAGCACCTGCAGAATTGATTTCTGTCCGGTTCTTTGCCAGTGAGGTTACGCCGGTCACACTAAAATGGTGATCATCACTGATGTTAAAATCATAGGTCAGGATATTTTCCCAACGATAATTCACCATTCTTTGGTTCTCGATTACTGCTGCAGGGATTTTATAACCCGCTACAGGGTTGGCGATAGACTGCGTACCAAAATATCTTCCGTTACGGGATGATCCCAGCGTAGTTCCGATCACCGATCGAAAAGATAAACCGTTGATGGGTTTAAACTCCAGATAAGCATTACCAGCGAAATAAGTATTTAGCGTATTGTTTTTATATTGATCTTTAATCTGGTCAGACAAGGGGTTGGTCACATTCTCTACAGGGATATGGTTGATGTTTCCATCAGCATCAAAAGGATCTCCGAAAGGTGCGAAGGTGAGACTGTTTCCAAAGATATTCTGAGCAGCTGCATCATTGTCCGTATAGGTTAACTGTAAATTGGTTCCTACTTTAAAAAGCTTGGACAAGGTATGGTCGATATTTGCACGCACCGCATACTTTTTATTCTGGTCATTTTTGATCAAACCCTGTTCATCGTTATAGTTTAACGACAGGTAAGCACTGGTTTTTTCAGTTCCCCCGTTAACGGCTACACTGTAATTCTGCTGTAGTCCGTCTCTGAGTGCGAGATCTACCCAATCTACCCATTTGCCCGCTTCATATGCAGCCTGCTGCTGAGGATTATTGATGAAGATTTCGTTATTAAACTCCGGATAATTTCCTTTTTCCCCGCGGTATGCCTCACGTTTCAACTTGATATAATCATCACCGATAAGCCCGTGCGGGTATTTAGGAAAACCATTATACCCAAAGAAAGAATCAAAACTGACGCTGGTACTTCCCGCTTTTCCTTTTTTAGTGGTGATCATCACTACCCCATTTGCTCCCGCAGAACCATATATCGCAGTAGAAGAAGCATCTTTCAACACATCAATCGATTCAATGTCATTCGGGTTGAGTTCAGCATAACTGCCAGGAATACCATCAATGATATATAAAGGATCATTGCTGCCGAATGCCGAACGGTTACCTCTTAGCCTGATGGTTGGACTTGACCCTGATTTACCTGAAGTCTTCATAATGTCCATCCCCGAAACTTTTCCCTGAAGGGCGTCCATGGCATTGGCCGTCGGTGTCAGCACAATATCATCTGCTTTAACAGAAGCCACCGCGCCGGTCAGGTCGCGTTTTTTCACTGTACCATATCCCACCACCACTACCTCATCCAGATCCGAGGTTTCATCTTGTAGTGTAACTGAAATGATTGTTTTTCCAGCTGCCGGAATTTCCTGGGTTTTATAGCCCAGCATCGTGATCACCAAGGTTTCTGTGCCTGTCGGCAGGTTTAAACGGAAAGCTCCATTTCCATCCGTTGATGTACCGGTAGTTGTGCCTTTGATTTTAATACTCGCTCCTGGCAAGGGCTGGCCCTTGCTGTCTTTGATTGTTCCTGTTACCTCTGCAAGGCGGGAGACAACAACAGCCTTATGCGCTTTCTTTAGGTCAGGCATTGCGGCGATGCCTGTTATGGGTAAAAAGAGTGCCATAACAAGCAATTTGTTTTTCATACTTCTTCTCATCAAATAATTTAAAATTTGGTTAACGTTATTTAAGTTTTTAGTAAAGAGTGCGGAACTGATGATCAGATCATCTGAAGACGACAAGTCTCCATAGATAGTTTTTCTGTCAATAAGGCCCCAAAAATGCGATCTATAATAATGGATTTACTATAGTATTTTTTCAAGGAATTGTACAATCTTATCCGATCATTTTTTTAAACGTCATAATAACATTTCATATCACAGAGATGTTACAATTTTATGGCATACAACCGATAAAAACAGTTTTCCACACCTATTTTTGTTTCATTACTCCTATCAAACAAGCAGATCATTCCAATAAAAGCACGGCCACCAAACCTTCGTTTATTTTCTTTTTTTTTCGTTTGTTAATTATTTTTTTACTTTATTTGAGGATTACCACATTTAAAACAAAATCCAACAGGAATAATCATGCTCGCTAACCAAAGAAAAGACAAGATACTGGAACTGTTAAAGGAAGACGGATCAGCCAAGGTGGTAAACCTTGCAAAACTCTTCAAGGTAACTGAAGTTACCATCCGGCAGGACCTGGAAAAACTGGAAAAAGAAGGCCTGGTATTGAGAGAACACGGGGGAGCTTTTTTAAAGAACATGGAAAACCAGGTCCGTACTTTTTCCTTAAGCCACCAGGACAACCTGGATAAAAAAGAACTGATTGCAAACAAATGCCTGGAATTTATAAATGCCGGCGATACCATTATTCTCGATTCCGGATCAACCACCACCGAAATTGCCAAAAAATTAAAAGGAATTAAAAATTTAACGGTAATTACCAATGCTTTAAATATTGCATTACTGCTGGGTGTAGAACCCGGAATAGAAGTGATCATGACGGGAGGAGAATTTAAGCCCCCTACTTTATCTTTAACCGGACAAAAAGCTGCAGATTTTTTTAACGGGCTCAATGTACATAAACTCTTTCTTGCCACAGCAGGTCTGTCACTCAAAGCCGGGCTAACCTATCCGAGCATTAGCGATCTGGTAGTAAAGAAAGCGATGATCAGCGCAGCGGAAACCACCTATTTAGTAGCAGATTCTACCAAAATAGGTAAAAGCTCTTTTGCCAGTTTAGGCGCATTGTCGCTTATAGACTACATTATTACCGATGCTGGCATACAGGAAAAGTATAAAACCTTATTAAACGAAAACGAAATAGAGCTGATTATAGCAGACTGATGATGGAAAAGCAAACTACACTAGGTGTAATTATAGGTAACCGGGACTTTTTTCCCGACAGGCTTGTGGCCGACGCAAGAACAGAAATATTAGGGGAATTGGCTAAACTGAATATCAGGGCAATCCTTCTGGAAGAAGGACAATCGAAACTTGGTGGCGTAGAAACCTTTCATGACGCGCAGAAATGTGCTGAGCTTTTTAAACAACACCGGGACGAAATTACGGGAGTTTTAGTGGTGTTACCCAATTTCGGCGACGAAAGAGGGGTTGCTGAAACACTGAAACTGTCCCAATTGAACGTACCCGTGCTCATCCAGGCCTACCCTGACGACCTGGATAAACTGGATGTAGCGCGAAGAAGGGATTCCTGGTGCGGTAAAATATCAGTTTGCAACAACTTATACCAATTTGGCATTAAATATACCCTGACCACCAAACATGTTGTCCATCCCTCAGACCCTTCTTTTATAGCAGACCTGAAAGATTTCATTGCAGTATGCCGGGTAGTAAAAGGATTAAGAAATGTACGTATCGGCGCAATAGGTGCAAGGCCAGGAGGCTTCAACACGGTGCGTTACAGTGAAAAAATATTACAGCGACACGGCATCTCGGTGGTTACTGCCGATCTTTCTGAAATTCTGGGCAGTGCAAACAAGCTGACCAAGGATGATCAGGTGGTAAAAGATCACCTGGAAAAGATCCACAATTACGCACCATCCGGGGCTACTCCTTCCGAAGCACTGGTACAAATTGCAAAACTGGACGTGGTACTCAATGAATTTGTAAAAACCCATTCCCTGGATGCAACGGCCATTCAATGCTGGACCTCACTGCAGCAAAACTACGGCTGTAACGTATGTACAAGCATGAGCATCATGAGCGAAAACATGCTTCCAAGTGCCTGCGAGGTTGATGTTACCGGTACATTAACCATGTACGCCATGCAACTGGCATCAGGTTCACCAAGTGCATTGGTAGACTGGAACAACAATTATTCTGCTGATGATGAAAAATGTGTATTGTTTCATTGTGGAAACTGGGCAAAATCCTTCTTACCAGATATACAGATCAGCAATGCCCCTATTTTAGGTACTACTGTTGGTGTTGAAAACACCTATGGAGCCCTTGATGGCCGCACACCGGCAATGCCCTTAACTTATGGAAGGATCAGCACTGATGATACCAGGGGAGTAATCAAAGCCTATTTCGGCGAAGGAGAGCTTACCGATGACGCACTAAATACTTTCGGTAACCGTGCAGTGGCTAAAATCAGCAACCTGCAAGGATTGATGCAGTACGTTTGCCGAAATGGATTTGAGCACCATGTGGTCATGAATGCATCCAAAACCGGAGCCGTACTTAAAGAAGCCTTTGAAAACTATATGGGATGGGAAATTTACCAGCATTAACCTGCTCAATTTAACGATGATGACGGAGAAAGAACTTAAGGCAAAATCGGTTGCTTACCGAAAAAATATACTCAAATACATTTATGGCGCAAAGGCAGGCCATACAGGCGGCAGTCTGTCTTGCGTAGACATTTTAAATGTGCTTTACAATGAGATCATGAATGTCTGTCCTGCCAACATCAAATCACCAGACAGGGATCGCTATATCCAAAGTAAGGGGCATTGTGTGGAAGCACTTTTTGTAGTACTGGCCGACCAGGGCTTTTTCCCGGAGTCAGACCTCGAGACCCTATGTCAATACCAGTCACACTACATTGGCCACCCAACAAAAAAGGTAAATGGTGTAGAACAGAACACCGGTGCATTAGGCCACGGCTTGCCTTTGAGCGTGGGGACTGCAATTGCGGCAAAGCTTGATGCCAAAGCTTACAAGGTTTTCACTTTGCTTGGCGATGGCGAATTGCCAGAGGGCTCCAACTGGGAAGCCGCATTAACCGCAGCACATTACAAACTGGATAATCTCTGTGCCATCATTGACCACAATAAGCTCCAGATCACAGGTAAAACAGCTGATGTATGTAATACCGATCCTATAGACCAAAAATTTGAGAGTTTTGGCTGGGCAGTTAAACATGTTGACGGCCATGACCATCAACAGCTGAAAGCGGTGTTGTCAAGTATACCCTTTGAGCCTGGTAAACCCAGCATGGTCATCGCCCATACCATCAAAGGTAAAGGCATCAGCTATATGGAAAACCAGCTCAAATGGCACCATGGCGTACCATCTGAACAGCAATATGAACATGCATTGCTGGAACTTGATCAATCATTGGCTTCATAATTTTAAATACAGTGGAAACAATTGTAAAAAACAGCACCAGCAAAGCAAACCTGGAAATTTTCTCGGAAACCCTGCAAAAGCTGGCTGAAACCGACAGGGATATCATCGTGGTAACCAGTGACTCAAGAGGCTCGGGCAAGCTCGTTCCTTTTGCCGAGCACTTTCCCGAACAAATCATTGAAATTGGTATAGCAGAACAAAACCTGGTAGGTGTTGCCGCCGGGATAGCTTCTGCAGGCAAGAAGGTATTTGCAGTATCGCCTGCCTGTTTTCTTACTGCAAGATCATTTGAACAAATCAAAAATGATGTGGCCTATTCAGACAATCCGGTTAACCTGATCGGCATCAGCGCAGGTGTAAGTTATGGTGCACTCGGATCAACCCACCATAGCTTACACGATTACGCTGCCCTGAGAGCGGTAAACAACCTGATCATTGTTGCGCCCGCAGACAATTATGAAACTGAGCAAGCCATTATCCAAGCCGCAGCACTCCACCAACCGGTATACCTCCGTTTCGGAAAGAAAAACATGCCCAACCTTGGCGCCGAAGACCAGGGCTTTCAGTTTGGTAAAGGAAGGACCATCAGGAAAGGAACCGACCTGACCCTTATCGGAACAGGCGAAACGGTGTATCCTGCTTTACAGGCAGCTCGGAAATTACATACCGAACATGGCATTGAAGCCACAGTGCTAAGCATGCATACCATTAAGCCCCTGGATTACGAACTCATTTCAAATCTGGCTAAAGGCGGCAAACCGATCATCACCATAGAAGAACACAGCATTTTCGGGGGGCTGGGCGAAGCCTGCGCGTCTTTTTTAATGGAAAACAATTACAGGAACCCTTTTAAGATTATAGGCATTCCAGACGAGTACACCGTAACAGGTTCCCAAAATGATATTTTCAACCATTATGGAATATCTGAACAGGGAATTTTAGCTGCTGCCCTGAAATTGATAGGCTAACATTAACCAAAAATTCTAACCAAATATAATCCTGTAAACTATGAAAAGAATTTATGCATTCTTTTTACTGCTGTCATTACTGACATTAGCATCCTGCAGCAATAAAAACGCTGCTGAAGAACCTAAAAAAATTGCAGTAATCGTTTCTACATTAAATAATCCCTGGTTTGTAGTGCTGGCAGAAACCGCGGCAGCAAAAGCAAGGGCTTTGGGTTATGAAGCAAAAATCTTTGACTCTCAGAACAATACCGCACTCGAGGCAGACCATTTTGAGAATGCGATCAGTTCGGGGTTTGATGCCATTTTGTTTAACCCTACCGATGCAGATGGCTCCATTGCAAATGTATCCAAGGCCAAGGCTGCCGATGTTCCGGTTTTTTGTATGGACCGGGAGGTTAACTCTACCAAATCTGCCACTTCCCAGATCTTATCCGACAGTTATTCAGGTTGTATTGCCATCGGCAAATTCTTCGTTAAAAAACTAAATAAGAAAGGCAAATACGTAGAGATACTTGGTCTTGTGGGCGATAACAATACCTGGGCACGTTCCAAAGGTTTTCATAGCGTAGTAGATCATTACCCCGGATTGAAAATGGTTGCTCAGCAAAGTGCAGATTTTGACCGGAATAAAGCAATGGAAGTACTGGAATCCACATTACAGGCAAACCCGGATATCGACGCCGTTTTTTGTGGAAACGATGCCATGGCCATGGGGGCTTACCAGGCTTTGTACGCTGCCGGAAAGGCGGGCCATGTACAGGTATTTGGTTTTGATGGCGCCGATGACGCCCTGCAGTCGATAAATGAAGGTAAGCTAAAAGCTACGGGAATGCAATACCCTAAAATCATGGCTGAAACTGCCGCACTTTATGCACAGGAATATTTTAAAGGCAAACGCGATTTCCCGCAAAAAGTACCGGTAGCAGTTGAGCTCGTAACTGCCGAAAATATTAAAAATTACATTTCAAATTAGGTTATGAAGAAGTTCTTAAAATATTTATCTGCCCTGATCATTCTGCTTTTTGTTGGCTATCATTCTGTTTATTTCAAAAAACTGAATGAGGTACAGGCTAGTGCTTCGGTCGGAAAAATCAATACCACCGCCTACAGTAGAACATTCTGGGATAAAAAACTACCCCCGGCCCTGGATAAGGCAGTAACACTTGCCGGGCTGATCAGTCAGTTGCACACGTCGCCTGATAATGCTTTTAAAACACATGGCAGGGCCCTGGGGATCGGCGACCTGAAATATTTCCTGGTAAAAGGTGAGGGAAGGGTGCAACAGGTAAATGAAAATGACATCGTGATCGCCCTGCCTTCAGAAAAATACAATATAAACTTGAGGATTGCAACCGAATATGTGTTTGGAAACGCGGTCAGAGATGCTTCGGGATTGATCAATATGAATGAATTTGACAATACTGCAGATTTTAATGAAGTATCAGCAGGGATCAACAAGATCATCCGGGAGGAAGTACTGCCTGATTTCAGGAAAACCATAAAAAAGGATGACAGCATCAGCTTTACCGGCGCTATTGAGCTGAACAAAAAATTTCTGAACCTTAAGGATATAGAGATTACACCCATACAATTACACATACTTAATCAATAGGACATGCTGATTGTAGAAAATATAAGCAAACATTTCGCAGGGATTAAAGCCCTTGACCAGATTAACCTGGAAATTCAGCCTGGCAAAGTAACTGCAATTATTGGTGAAAACGGTGCAGGAAAATCCACTTTAATGAAAATCCTGTCGGGTGTGTACCCCGAATATGAAGGCCGGATCATTTTTAAGGGCAACACAGTTAATTTCCTGAACCCAAAACAGGCCCAGGAAAGCGGCATCTCCATTATCCACCAGGAACTGAACCTGATCCCCTATTTGTCCATTACAGAAAACATCTTCCTTGGCCGCGAACTCACCACCTACTGGGGCGAGCTGGACAAAAAACGGATGCGTCTGAAGACAAAGGAATTGTTAAGCCGTTTAAAGCTGAACATCGATCCGGATACCCGGATCATAGACATCAAAGTCGGACAGCAGCAAGTGGTAGAAATCGCCAAAGCATTGCTTACAGAATCAGAAGTGATCATTATGGATGAACCCACTTCGGCCATCAGCGATAACGAAGTACAGATCCTGTTTGAGATCATCCACGACCTCCGGAAAGAAAACAAATCCATTGTTTACATATCCCATAAATTAGACGAGCTGTTTAAAATAGCCGACAACTATGTCATCATGCGCGATGGCAAAGTGATAGAATGCGGAGGCATGACAGATATCAAGACCGATGACATCATCCATAAAATGGTGGGCAGGGAAATTAATCTCATGCGGAAACAAGGCTGCACAGCCAGTCATAAAGAGCTGCTCAACGTTAGCAAACTGTACCTGAAACATCCCTACAATAAAAATGAGTTTTTACTGAAAGACTTATCTTTTAACCTTAAAGAAGGGGAGATTTTAGGCGTATTCGGGTTGATGGGGGCCGGAAGGACCGAACTGCTGGAGGCGCTTTTTGGTCTGCACCCTAAAATGATTTCGGGCGAGATACAAATTGACGGCAGTAAGACCACCATTACCTCAGCTGGAGATGCCATAAAGGCGGGGCTGGCCCTGGTGCCCGAAGACAGAAAAAAAGACGGGCTTTTACTTGGCCTTGATGTGCAGCAAAACATTGGCCTCACCACTTTAAAAGATATGGAGCACCTGGGCTTGCTGGAAATAAGGAAAGAAACCCAGCTCAGTGATAAGTACAGAGACGAGCTTAAAATCAAAACATCATCCGGTAAACAGGCTGCAGGCAACCTTAGCGGGGGCAATCAGCAAAAAATTGTCATTGCCAAATGGCTGGCTACCAAGCCTAAAATATTTTTACTGGACGAGCCTACCCGGGGTATAGATGTAAACGCCAAAAATGAAATTTACAAACTGATCCTGAATCTTGCCGCGCAGGGAATGGGCATCATTATGGTCTCCTCAGAACTACCCGAAATACTGGCCGTATCAGACCGGGTACTGGTCATGTCGGAAGGCAGCATTACCGCACAAATTCCTATAAATGAAGCCACTGAGGCATGTATTTTAAAAGCAGCTATTCCAAAATCAATCTAAACTATGGACTTAAAGTTATATAAACCTTACCTGATAAAGTTTCAATCGTTAATCGCGCTGTTCCTGCTTTGCCTGTTGATCAGTATCATATCTGACAAATTTCTTACCGCTTCCAATGGATGGAATGTCATGCGGCAAATTTCGGTGAACATCTGCATATCAGTTGGCATGACACTGGTGGTTTTAACCGCCGGGATCGACTTGTCAGTTGGCTCTATTTTAGCCCTGTGTGGTGCTTTAACTGCCGGTTTACTCAAAAATGGGATTGGCATTCCAGACGCCAATCTTTTTATTGGCTTTACCATTTTGGGCGCTATGCTGGTTGGCATACTGGCGGGAACCTCATTGGGGGCATTTAACGGCTGGGCAATCACCAGGTTTAAAGTACCGGCCTTCATCGCAACCCTGGCCATGTTAACCATTGCCAGAGGCTTAACCTTGCTGTATACCAAAGGCTTCCCCATTTCAGGGCTGGGCGATCAGTTTTCCTATTTAGGCACCGGCTGGTTCCTGGGCATCCCTGTTCCGGTCTGGATCTCTGCTATTGTAGTCATAGCCGCAGTGGTATTGACTACAAAGACCAGGTTAGGCAGGTACATTTATGCCATCGGCGGCAATGAAAGCGCGTCCAGACTGTCTGGTATCAACATCAGTAAAGTTAAAATCATTGTATACGCCATAGCCGGAGCCCTGGCCGCTGTTGGCGGTCTTATTGTAACCTCGCGCTTAGACTCTGCACAGCCCAACGCGGGCAGCAGTTATGAGCTCGATTCTATTGCTGCAGTGGTCATAGGTGGTACATCCTTATCAGGAGGAAAAGGAACCATCATGGGCACCGTACTGGGTGCAATTATCATAGGTGTATTAAACAATGGTCTGGTGCTGTTAAACGTTTCTCCGTTCTGGCAGCAAGTGGTAAAGGGTGCGGTGATCCTCCTTGCAGTGATCATCGATAAAGCCAATTCAAAACCTGAATAATTATGAGTTCAAAGTATATTCTGGCAATAGATCAGGGAACCAGCAGTACCAAAACATTGCTGTTTGATGAAAATGGAAAAGTTGCAGCCAAAGGATCAGTGCCCCTGAAAAGCATTTTTTACGGGGAAGGTTTTGTAGAACAGGTCCCAGGGGAGATTTACCAGAATGTATTGGATTCATTGGCATTATGTTTAGCGGATTTTAAACGAGGCGGAGGTAAGCCCGATGACATACAGACCTGCGGCATCTCGAACCAAAGGGAAACCTTTGTGATCTGGGATGACCAGGGTGTCCCGCTGCACAACGCCATCGTATGGCAGTGTAAGCGTTCCGTAGACATCTGCAGTAAACTATCCGCTGATGGATTGGCCGAAATGATCAAGTCAAAAACCGGTTTGATCATCGATCCCTATTTTTCAGGGACAAAACTGGCCTGGCTGTATCAGCATGACCAAAAAGTCAGAAAAGCCATTGATAGCGGAAAGGCTTATTTCGGCACCATAGATACCTGGCTGCTCTACAAACTGACAGATGGTCAATCTTATTTTACAGATTACACCAATGCTTCCAGAACCCTGTTTTTTAATCTCGGTACGCTAAACTGGGACCAGGAACTCCTGAATACATTCGGGCTCTCCGCATTAAACCTACCCACCATTAAGCCATCCTCTTTCTTCTTCGGAACAACAGACTTTAACCAGCTGATGCCAAATGGACTGTCTGTTACCGCAATGATCGGTGATTCGCATGCCGCTGCCTTCGGCGAAGGTTGTTTCCGTACCGGAACAGCAAAGGCAACCCTTGGCACAGGCTGTTCTATCCTCATGAACATCGGTCCGGAACTCCAATCATCCGGCAGCGGTATGATCAGCACCATTTGCTGGAGTACCGAAGATCAGATCGCTTATGCGCTGGAAGGCGTAATCGTTTCCTGCGGATCCACTATCGAATGGCTTAAAAATGAACTGGGCCTTTTTTCCAGCAGTGCCGAAACGGAAAGTATGGCCAGATCAGTAGCAGACAACAACGGCGTATACTTCATCCCTGCATTCAGTGGCCTGGGTGCCCCCTACTGGGACATGAACCGAAAGGCCGAAATCAGCGGGCTCAGCTTTGGTGCCAATAAAAACCACATTGTAAGGGCAGCGCTGGAATCTGTTCCTTACCAGATCAAAGATGTGGTAGCCGCAATGGAAAAAGACACGGGCATCGCATTAGCGGGGTTAATGGTTAACGGAGGAATGACCAGCAACAGCTTTGTACTGCAGTTCCTGGCCGATTTGCTGGACAAAACTGTAACCAACATGGGAATGCCCGATGTATCAGCCTTAGGTACGGCTTACCTGGCCGGATTAAAAACAGGCTTTTTTACAGGTATAGCTCAGCTGGAGACCTTAAATTCCGACAAGACAACGCTTCAGCCAGCTGTCGATAAAATCATGATCAACCAAGCCTATAATGGCTGGAAAAATGCAATAACATGAATCTAAAACGAGTAATTTCCATTTGCCTGCTTTTTACCGGCAGCACATTACTGGCCCAGCAAACCGTCCCGGTTAAGCCCAGGATCCTCATCAGTACAGATATTGGCGGTACTGATCCGGACGACAATCAATCCATGGCCCATTTCCTGATGTACAGTCATCTGTTCAACACCGAGGGCCTGGTATCCTCTCCTTCGTATGGCAATGGTAGCAAGCAGGAAATATTCAGAATGATTGACCTTTACGAAAAAGATCTGCCTAAACTAAAAACACACATTAAGGATTATCCTTCAGCAAATGCGCTTCGCCAGGTAACTAAACAAGGCAGGCATGGTGCTGCGCCGTATATCGGTTATACAACTGCTACTGAAGGCTCCGACTGGATCATTCAGTGCGCTAAAAAGAAAAGCACACAACCCTTATGGGTACTGGTTTGGGGCGGATTGGAAGATGTTGCCCAGGCTTTACATGATGCGCCTGAAATAACCAGTAAAATTAAGGTGTACTGGATTGGTGGGCCCAATAAAAAGTGGAGTGCTTCCAGCTATGCCTATATCGCCCAAAATTTTCCTGACCTCTGGTTTATTGAAACCAATGGTTCATATTATGGCTTTTTTTCAGACCATGGCGTTCCTCAAAAATTAAACGGAAAAAATTATTACGACAACTATATACGGGCAGCGGGACATCTTGGGGCTGATTTCAAAAAATACTATCAAGGAGAAATCAAGATGGGTGATACGCCTTCCCTGCTTTATATGATGGACGGAAATCCTGCTGATCCATTTAAAGAAAGCTGGGGCGGAAGTTTCGAAAAATTGAACCACAGCCCCAGAATCATCATGAAGGGCAATACCACACTTTCTGATACAGTTACCGTATATGCTGTTCTCGACTTTCAGTTTAAAGGACCGGTAATTGACATCCCCACCGATTCAGCTTGCTTCAAAATGACAGTCAAGGCCGGAATCGGCGTTCAGGAATGGGATGGCTTTTACCTGGGCAATGGCAATTACGGGCTCAAATATGCGCCTAAAGAGACGGAGACCCTAAGTTATACCATCACTTCTAAAATACCTGGCTTTCCTGAACAAAGCGGGCAGCTGGTAGTGGATAACATCTGGCCGGGCAAAAACCGCTCAACGGATTATAAATTAGGCGCAAACTGGTATACCGACAAAGCAGCCCCCGAACTTTTTGACGGGATCAGGCAAGGTGCCAAAACCGTACTCAAATGGCGAAATGAGGCGATGTTGGATTGGGCAAAACGCTGGGAATGGCTAAGTAAATAGTGGTTTCCCATCCTTATTAAGTACTTAAAGCAATTCTTATCGCTTCCTCAACAGCACTGCAGGGACTGTTACCACTGATATCAAATCCACGCCTCGATAATAGCGGCGGTTGCGCCATAAACTTAGGCTCCCGGCCACAATGCCGCTGCGCAGCATGAACCAGAAATGGATGACAGAGATAAACTGTACCAGCCTTTCCGGTAGCCAGGGCTTCGGGCCGCTCAGGCAATTCCGGGAGTTTCGTTGCCAGCTCCATAAAAGACAGCCCCTCCTCACCTTCCGGCTCCAGCAACCTGGCAACATCCAGGTGCGATCCTTTTAAAATTCTGGTCGGTGCATCCAGTTTGCTGACATCCGAAAACAGGAACAGCATCAGCAAGCCCCGGCCTTTGGAATGTACATTGATGCGGGCGGCAAAAAAGTCGGTCGGATCATCCCCGGCAAAACCAGCATCTACATGCCAGCCGGTATCCCCCGAATCTACGGCTGATGGGAAACGGACTGGAAAAGCACCCATGCTCATGCAGGGGATCCATTTTCCCTTGCCCACCAGCTGATCGAATGCGCCATGAAGAATATTTGTGTTGGCAGCCTTGATAAATGGCTCCTGAGTATACATACCCAGCCAAACTACCGGTTGCGTCCAGGTACTGCTGTCCTCAGGATCAGCCGGGATATCATTCCATAATATATTTCTTGCTTCTGAGGCAAGTTCAGCAGAAAAAGCGTTATCAATACGGACAAAGCCGTCAGTAATAAACGATTGTATTTGTTGTGAATTTAAGCTATCGCGCATAATGTTTAATATAAATTTCAGACAATAAAGATTTACTGCCCCCTCCGGGGCATCAGCCATATGACTTGAAAATTATATTATAACATTACGGTCATTCTCATGCAGCAAATTTAATGATTTCCGTTAAGATTGCAACCACACCAAGACGTTCAAATTTATCATCCTCCAAGATATTTCCGGATTTCCGATTCAATTTTCCGGCAGGAAAGCAGCCAGGGCTTTTTTATGATCGACACGCTGACGTTGTCACCGTTGATCTTATAATCTCCGGAAAGTTCGAAGCCCTTAGCCGAAAAAGAAAACTCACCTGCTGAGGTATCCCCTTGAAATAAACCATCAGTTTGCGCCTCAACAGCAGATTTTAGCTGTTCAATCATTTCATCTTTTGGCTTGGGATATTCAATAGAAAAACAACACATAACAATAGGGATCTTATTTAAAGGCAAAATAAAGGGAGCAGACCTATCGATCAGACTCCCTTTTGTTTAACGCTCTCTTTACCAAAACACTTTTACATCAACATTGTTTTGGGCAGACAAAAAAACTTGTATCATTTTTTGTTTTCTGAGTTCCGTTACGAATCGGGAGCCCTGAGTTCGTCGTTTGCCAGGGAGTTTTTCCAGGGATCATCCCGATCCTTTTTGGGTAAATTACCAGTTAGTGGAGCTTCCGGATTATTCCCGGCATCTAAATCATAATCCGGAACCTGGTTATTTGCTGTTGCATTTATAAAACATTTCCCCACTTCGTAAAGCGCAATACCAATCAAGGCATGTTTAATGAATCCCATAGCTGTAGTATTTTGCAGAAATAACAACTTCCAATAAAAAAAGTTTGACGTATTTATACCTTCCGCATTCGATATCCCAGCCTGTTAAGAATGGCTGAATTATAAATCCTTAAACCGGCAAAACTACTTCGGGTTGAAAGTTGTTAAGTGAAAGAAGCAAAATTGCAGAAATCTATTATTATACATAACCAGCTAAATTGACAGCCCGCGAAAATACTACATTAAAAAAGGAAACGATTGTTTCAAAGCTCCTGCTGATACTGGGGCTCAGCATATTATTGGCAACCGAGGGGTATTTTGGTTACCAGTTACACCAGCTTTCAGACCAGCAGCAAGAGATTAAGGAGGATTACTCCAATATCAATAACATCAGTTCCGGGCTGTTTTCAGTAGAACAATGGCGCGACAAGGTATCGGCGATCGTAAGTCATCAGATCCGTGATTTTACGCTAAGCCCAAAACAAAAGAAAGACCTTCAGAAAGAGATTGAGCAAATCATCCTCGCACTGATAGACAAAGCTGAAGCATTGATAAATAAGCCGAAAAAAACGCTCGACGGAAAAATTAAGAAGTTTGTAGTTAAGACATTTGTAAATACAGATGACTTCCGGGAAAAGGCCCCCTCTTTTGCCAAAACGATCATCGCCAAAGTCTATAATCCCACCAATAAAAAACAACTGAGCAAAATGGCAATGTCCAAGTTTGATGACCTGGAACGTGCAGAATACCTGGATAGTGCAGTAGCTGCCACAAAGGCAGCCACGGATAAGGTCTATCAAAAATATCATGCAAGCTCAGCAGACGAATTAAACAATAAACTGATTTCCTCACTGTCCCGCATCAAAACTGCTACTTACAATTACTCATTTGGTATGCTGGGCTGCATCGTCATTGTGTTGGGTCTCTGGTGGATATTCAGAAAACGGACAGACCTGCATGCTCCTCTTTTTATCATGTCTTTGATGTTCGCATTTATCCTGCTTTTTATCGGTTTAACGGCATCCATGATTGAGGTGGACGCACGCATTAAGGCCCTGGATTTTATGCTGCTGGGCGAACATGTGGTTTTTGAGAACCAGGTATTGTTCTTTCAAAGCAAGAGTATCCTGGATGTAGTAAAAGTTTTGATCGCACAGCCAGCAGCTGACTCTGTACTGGTGGGCGCACTGATATTGGTTTTCAGTATACTTTTCCCCATCATGAAGTTAAGTGCTACCGGCATCCACCTGCTGAGTAAAAAGAACATTGCCCAAAACAAAATCATCAGGTATTTTGCCTTTGAATCTGGCAAGTGGAGTATGGCTGACGTCATTGTTATCGCCATTCTGATGGTCTATATTGGTTTAAACGGTTTGTTAGACAGCCAGCTGAGGAGTTTGAACATCAAAAGTGACGATTTAAATGTGATTACCACCAATAATACCGCGCTACAGCCGGGCTTTATCATTTTTATCAGTTTTGTATTGTACGGGCTCATTTTGTCGACCATATTAAAATTCATTTCCCCTCATGAAAGCCACTAAAAAAACACTTCTGCCGAAAATCCTGCTGATGGTAGGCTTAAGTATACTCCTTTGTGGCGAGATGTATTTCGGTTACCGTATAGCTACACTTTCCAGGCAGCAAGAGGAACTAAAATCAGACTACAGTGTTGCCAATAACATCACCTTTGGCATTTTATCTGTAGACCAATGGCGGGAAAAGATGGCAGCGATTGTAGACGGAAAAGTCAATGATTTTAACATGACGGCCGAACAAAAAAAGGAGCTTCAGAAAAAAGTTGAAAAGCAGTTAAACCAACTGGTGGACAAGGCAGTGGCGGGGATCAATAAACCGCAGAAGAGCATTGGTGGAAAACTAAAAAAACTTGCTTTCAACGTCCTGGTTGACCCTAAAGAAATTAAGGACGAAGTACCCACCTTTGCAGCTACCATCGTAAACCGGATCAATAAACCGGCTAGCAAAAAAAGGCTTAAAAGCGTTGTTACCAGTAAAGTTGACCAGCTGGAAAACCAAACTTTCGACAATACTGAGCCTGCCAGCGTTACAGTAACCAGGCACATCTATAAAAAATACCGTGTATCCGATACAGAAGCTTTTGAGAAAACCATCAATTCCCGGCTAACCACCGTGCATACACTGATCTATAATTACACCTATGCGATGGTTGGCTGTGTAATGCTGGCCCTTTGTCTTTGGTTACTGATGAAAAAGCAGGTACGGCTTCATAGAACACTATATATACTTTCTCTTTTGTTTGCCTTTATCCTCTTACTCGTGGGGATCACAGCTACGATTATAGAAGTTGACGCACGCATCCAGTCCCTAAACTTTACGCTGCTTAGCGAAAAGTTAGCGTTTAGCAACCAGGTGTTATTTTTTCAGAGCAAAAGTATAACAGGCATCATCCGGGCCTTAATTGAACAGCCCAAATTTGATGCGATACTGGTTGGCATACTCATCCTGCTCTTCGTTGTCATCCTGCCAGTGCTGCGACTGATTGGTAAAGGTATCCTGATATGGGGCAGAGATAAATATGCAGAAAACAAAGTGATCAGATTCTTAGCCTTTGATTTAGGTAAATGGGACATGGCCGATGTCATGGTTGTCGGTATTGCGATGACTTACATTGGATTAAACGGAATCTTAAAAAGTCAGCTTTCCAGTTTAAATATACAGGAAGAGTTATTGTCTACAGTAACGCAAAACAACACCACCTTACAGCCGGGTTATTATATTTTTGTGGCTTACGTAGTTTATTCCGCCATATTGTCGCTGATATTAAAGCGCATAACGCCGATAAAACAATAATTCGTTACTGCTTTTTCGCGAGATATCCTTCCAGGATGCTTTTTAGGTAAAGCTCAGGTTTTGGCATGGTGATCACAGTACCAGGATCCTTGTCTTGTGAGTGCTTGATGTAATTCGCTTTGATCTTACCCCAGTCTTTAGAATACAGCTGGATAAAAGTCTCAACAAACTGTTTGTCAGTATATTTTTTAGGAAGCTTACTTAGCACCACTTCGATCTTTTCTTCTTTATTATGTAATACTGCCATCGCTGTTTAGTTTTAGAGCTTGCAAAGCTACAATAAAAAAATTTGAGCTACGCGGATTCTGGCATTTAATCCTGGCAAACATCATCTGCTATCCAGTTTTGTAACTGGCCCGATAACGGAAGGCCAAAGCTAAAAGTTGAGCCCCTGCCCAACTCGCTTTCTGCCCATATCTTGCCATGATGCCGGTCAATGATCTCTGAACAAAGATATAAGCCAATCCCAAAGCCGGAAATCGAGTACATGTGACTGCCCTCTACACGGTAAAACCGGTCAAATATTTTAGGAAGATCATCGGGTTTAATGCCCATGCCCTGATCTTTTATGCTGATGTTCGCCATACCATTAACTATAGTGCAGGCAACATTGATGATACTTCCTCCCGGCGAATATTTAACGGCGTTACTGATCAGGTTGTGGATTACCTGCTCAATCTTGTCCCTGTCGGCATTGACCATAGTTGTTTCAACAGGCTCGAACACTACCTGATGACTGGAAATGGTAGCCAACGACTCCTCTTCTGCCTCTTTGATCAGTTCAGCGAGATCAATCAGCTGAAGATCTATATGAATCTTACCTGATTCCAGTCTGGAGACATTCAAAAACCCATTGATCATACTGGTCATTTTTGCTACCTGGGTATTTGCTTTTTCCAATACACTGGCAGCAAAATCATCTCCCCCCCGTTTCATTTTTGAGTGCAGCATCTGCGTATAGCCTTTCACCGAGGTAAGTGGTGTTTTCAGCTCATGACTAACCATTGCGATAAAATCGTTCTTACGGAGTTCATCTTCCTTTTTTTCCGTGATCTCGTGCAGCACGCCCGCAAAGAAATCCTTACCATCGCTACGCTGAATTTCACCGATACCACGCACCCAGCGTGTCTTTCCGTCATGATGGCCAATTATAGGATATTCCATATCGAACCGGGTACCTTTGCTAAAGGTGGCTTCCATAAGTTCGGCTGCCTGCTGCCGGTAGTCTTGATGGATCTGGTTAATGGCATCATCATAAAGGATTTCGTCATCAGGGTGGAAACCAAAGAATTCTTTCAGGCGGGCATCAGCAACAAATTCCCGTGTTTCTGACTGGATAAACCAGGTACCGAAATTAGCAGCATTAATGGCCAGGCGAAGTGCCATCTGCGCCTCTTCAATCTTTTGCTGGGCAGCAAGCAGTTGTTCATTGAGTACAGCAAGCTCTTCATTAGTTGCGGTTAATTCCTCGTTTGTAGCTGCCATCTCTTCATTCGTTGTTGCCATCTCCTCATTAATAGCTGCCATTTCCTCGTTGATAGTTTGTAATTCTTCCGAACTCCGTGCGAGGGTAAGTTCCCATTCCTTGCGTTCTGTAACGTCCCTGGTTGTGCCTGCTACAGCTTCTACCTCACCTTTATCATTCACAACCGGGGTTAGGATATAGTCATAGATCCGCCTGCCTAAAGTAGCGTGTGGAAAAGCCACTTCACCACGAACAGCTTGTTTAGTGGCTTTGATATGGTCTATTTCCCGTTCGTGCATTTCGGCATGCCAGGGTTCGTAGCCATTTTCCAGCAAATTTCTGCCAATGGCATCATCCCATGTTTTACCCCACATGGAAAGTAAGGCACTGTTGGCATAGGTAAAACGATAATTCAGATCAAATACATAGATCAGATCGGGCGTGCCAGCGGTAATGGTTTCATATAATCTTTTTTGTTGCTCAGATCGCTCTCTTTCTTCCCGCAGGGCTTCTTCCGTCCGTTTACGTTCGGTGATATCGCTTGCCGCACCAAACCATTCTATGAGTTCCCCTTTGTCATTGAAAATGGGAACGGCACGCGAAAACGTCCAGCCCGGCGAACCATCTGCCTGCAATACCCGGTGCTCCAGCTGAAATATCTTTTTTTCCTGTATGGCCTCATCAATAGCTGTTTTTACTTTTTCCAGATCCTGTGAAGGGACGTATTTAGGCAGCCAATCTGCCATCGGTTGTTTTGTATCTGATAAAAAACCGCGCCCATCCAATTCTTGCATTACACGCCAGTCTGCACTCATACTGTAAACGATATCGGATGTGGCAGAAATCAATGCCCTGAAACGGTCCTCGCTGGCAGCGACCGGCTGTTTATTTAAAGGGGGCTTATGGGATGAATTAGTCATAAACGTAGATTAAACCAGGTATAGCCCTAACAACAGGAAAAAATATTCAATTGTTTTGTAACCCGCTCTAAAAACTTTTATGGCATATCCTCATTTAGCTCATTACCTTTTGATTCGCGTGCCTTCGGTTTAAGACTGGCATCTGCCAGTGTAATCCTGATGGCCATATACGGCCTCCCCGGAAGCTTAATTTTGCCATTTCTGCTGTCTACAAAGGAATAGCCATCCAGTTTTTTGATTTCGAAATCATTATTTACCGGGTTAATGGTCATGTTCCAGGTATCAATCACCTCGGCCTTAAAGTGCATTCCATCACTAAGTCCAGATTTAGGCAGCTTAAATTGCCATTCTTTTAAAGTCTCTTTACCCAAATAAATCAGATAATAGTTGGCGTATTTACCTGCAATATTGGTTGCATAAAAGTGATCGATAGGTTCCAGTCCTTCCTGTGGTCCTGTTTCAACGATATTTTTCAGGAACGCAATGCGCGCCGGGCTTTCGCCCTTCAACGTTCCTCCTGCTCCAATCCATCCGGGCAAGGTTTCACCATGGGTCGCATATCCTCCGCCGATATAGGCGTTCCAGAAGCGGAAGACCATTTCCTTACCGCTCAGTTGCCCCCATCTCCGCGTACTGGTACCTTCGTAGTTGATCTCATCATTAACAACAGGCTTTTTGTAAATATCGCGTAGGAGAGCGGTTCCCCAGGGGCTTTTTACGGCATTGTAATATTGAAGGCTCACATGGGTTACCCATGGTTTATTATAATCATACACCCGGTCAGCATTGTGGATCGATCGTAAATGACCATAAGGATCAGCTTGTTGCACAACCTGGAAGTAGCGGTCCCAATCCTCATCTGTCAGGTTTTTTATGAAACTATTTTCGTTGCACAAGCTCCACCAGATGTTGTGATAAGCACCAAACCTGGCTACCATATATTTTAAAAAACGAATATTAGTCGCATCATTCATGGTATCAAAGCCCCATTTTCCCTTATCGTAAGGACGAAATAAAATCAGATCGGCCTGTATACCCATTTCAGTAAGTTGCGCTACATCCTGTTCCAGCATTTTAAAATAGGCTGGATTGAAACGGGAAAAATCAAAATTTGATTTTTCATTTCCTTCGAAAGGAAAAATACTCATCTTATCAGGCCCATCAAGATAGATACCTTTATAAGGTGGTACAGCCAGCATGCGTACTTTGTTAAATGGTGCTGCTTTAAGCGTGGAAATGGTCTGGTTTTTAAGTTCCTTACCCTGGAAAGACCATTCATATATGGTTGTGCCAAAAGGGAAAAAAGGGGTACCATCTGCATAACCAAAATGATAAACATTACGCACCCTAACAGGTCCATGAACCTGCTTTTTCGCAGGGATACAGGTAAAACTACCTGTCTTTTTATCGAGTCCAGGTTGGTTGCTGCTGGTCGTATAAGTCCAGGTACCCTCTTCATCGGGCATAAACCTGATTTTATAAATACCTTGTCCATCATAAAAGCCTTCCGGCTTAATGGATTTGTTACCATTTTTAAATTCTGCGGAAAGCTGTGTGTTTACAAAGGGATTACCCAAACTGCTTCCCTTTAATGCAAGCTCAAAAATTTCCCATTTAGCTATTTTTTCCTGCGCGTTTACATCTGCAAGAACAAACATCATGGCTAAAAGCACTAAAAAATTGTTTTTAAAATTCATGTGAATTGATTTATAATGATGACAGCCTTACCTTATCTTTAGGTTCGATCTGCATTCTCTGTTGTATTTGTTAACTCAAAAACCTAAATAATTACCAAAATAAAAATGAATCATTGATGAAAGAGGATTATTCCTGACCGACTATGGATATTTTCAAGTTGAATGTTATTTTTTAGATAAGGATTGAAGTTGGCTATTTAAAACCGTCCTATTCAATTTAAGCTGTACTTTTCCCATCGGGTGAAATCGCTTTTTAAGATCAATAGCCGCATAAACAACGGTAAAAACATCATTTCCTTCGTCAATCAGGCACATGGGCGTTCGCATGATATCCCACCACTTTTTCACTTTCGTTTCTATTGGTATATAGCTGGCCGCTGACCAGTTATAGCCATCCCGTGATAAGGAATAACCGATCATATTTGGTAGATGATGCCCCCAGCCTTCAGGCCCTCCGTCAAAAATTGTGATATAACAATCTGCTGATAGCTTATAAACTATCGGATTTTCAATAAACCAGGAATGAATGGTTTTGATTGGATTTACAGTGGTATCCATCCTGGTCCATGGACCTTCCATCGAAGCTGATCTTGCCAGGCCAACAAACCAGCCTTTACCAGGTTTATCAGGATAATCTTTAAAAGACTGATATGGATATGCACCACCATAAAAGGCCAGCCATTCGTTATTGCCAGTTTGATAAGGGAAAAAAGAGTCTACACCCTGTCGTCCTTCCCACAGTTGGGTATCAAGGCCTGGTTCCATTATGATTTCGCCTGCTTTATAGGGCCCGCTTATCCCCTCCATACCGGGAGTTTCAGATTCTGTTCTCCAGATTCTGCCAAATGAGTGGTTAGGGGCAATTTCTTTATCTACGGTATATGCCAAATAATAGCCATACCATTTATTGGCTTTTTCATTAAAAACAGGCATATACGACCAGATTGCCCCCCTTCTGTCGTTTAGCGGATTATCGTCATGCGTAAGAGCATATGTTCCGCTAGCCTGGTAAATGGTAGAAATTCTTTTCCAGTTGATCGCATCTTTGCTTGTCCAGTGTCCAATCCTTGTTTTAACACGGTCGTAAGTATAATCCTTCGCATTTTCTCCGGCACGTTCCGTTGGGAACATATGATAAACACCATTGATCTTAACACAAACGCCACCTTCAAATCCTCCTCTTATATCTTCTGTGCCAGCCATTCCTTCGTCCAAAACCGGTTTTCCCGGCCCACCGGTTACCTCAAATATTGCCTTTTCTGTGCTGAACCCTTCAATAAAAAAAGGCTCCCACAATCTCCCGTCAGGACATCCTGCATCCTGTCCGTTAAAATTCGTTAATGAAGATACCGCACCCAACACTATAAAAAGGTTATCATTCCAAGTTAAATTCTGCAGGCCTTTTTTATACCTTACTGCGTATACATCCACAGCAGGTAAGCCCGTTATACTCATTGCATTTTTAATGAGCGGTGTTTTATTTAATTCCCCATTGCCAAAATTAATGGTTTCTAATGCGGATGATTTTAGTACAGCTGCCGAGTCCCTGAAAATTCCCATAAGCATATAACATGGACCGTTTGTTTTGAATTTTATAGATCCCGCTTTTACGATGCCATCGGTTAAAGGCAGTTTTACGGCATTTAGTCCCGAAATATCTTTACTAATCTTGGCAATACTGTTTTTAGCTCCGGAAAAGACATTTACAAACTCCGATAATTTTATGGTGCTATATCCCTTTCCGATCAATTTGTACAAAGGAATTTGAGCTGCACCAGCGTAGTTTATGCAAAATACACAAGGAAATAACAACAACAATAAGGTTCGGAAACTACGCTTAAAAATACTTTTCATCTGGATCAAATTTTTTGTATGATTAAAGATAGTAAAGGAAATTACCAGGAAGGGGAAATTCTGTGCAATCGTTATCGGAAACCACTGTTCTGATAAGCTAAACTTGCAGGATAATTCAATACGTCAAAGAAGATCTCCAGGCCAAAATCACTTCAGCCTTAACAAGGCAAAATTTAATCCCGTATCCAATCAGCTATCAAAAAAGGAGGCTATCGCCTCCTTTCCTTTTTCCCAAAACAAATATCCAATTTGCTCTCTTTGTTTTTTAATTCAGTCACTTCCGTACGACCAGCCTGTGCCAAAACTACACTTCCGCTCATTCTTTCGCTGCCATCAATCATTCAAATCCCTTGTACACTCATTTCTGAAAAAACATAGCATTTTTTGGCTTCCAATGCTAAATTTTTAACACAGATTTGGAAAAGAAATAAAATTGCATATATTTACTTATGTAGTACATATGATTTTGTGTCATATCGAACTCAACCCTGTATGAAATCAACTGAATAATAACGCTAATCACCTATCATCAAATGCTAAAACAAATTAACTGTCTGACGGGAATAAAATTGAAACATTTTCGTATGCTGTTGGCTTTCATGGCCATTTCTTTTTTAACGGTCTCTTGTAAACACAATGACGATCCAGCTCCCACTTCACCACCTTCTGTAATATCTTTATCACCTTCGATAACATCGTTGTCTCCAAATGTTGGGGTCGAAGGAACAGAGGTAGTCATTCTCGGAGAAAATTTCGGTGACAATACTAGTGAGATAGAGGTTACTTTTGGTGCTAAGGTTGCCGAAATAACCAAAAAGTCAAGTACCGAACTCAAAGTTAAAGCTCCCTCTGGCCTAAATGATGTCGCTGCAAACGTGATTGTATCGGTTAAGGGTAACCGTTCAAATACAAAAACGTTTACTTATAACAATACTGCAGGCCCGGTGATAGCATCTATAACCAATACCTGTTTTTATGGTTCTACGGTTGTCATTAACGGCGATAACTTTAGCCCGAATATAGGAGACAATTTAGTTAAGTTTGGGACAATAGAGGCAACGGTTACCGCGGCAACGAAGACCTCCTTAACGCTTACTACCCCCGGTTTGGGTGATGCAACTACCGCAGACGTTACGGTTACCAAATTCAATATAGTCTCGAATGCCAAGAGCATTGCTGTCGATGTTGACCAAAACAAGATCGCAACATATAACTGGGCTACGCACACGGTAAAACCAGGGTTAACTTACAAAACAGGTGAGTTCAGCCTGTTTGGTGTAACCCAACGAAGGGTATATGTTTTGGACGTTACGCTTAATACGTCCAATACCTTGGGAATAGGTTTCACTACAACGGATGTCAATACGGTAACCATGTGCAATAACTACAATGCTGTAGCCGGTATAAATGCAGGGTATTTTCCATATAATGGGTCTAGCAACAAAGATCCTTATATCAGGATCAACGCAGCTACGGTTCAGAATGGCCACACGGATGTCAGCCAACTCTATACGAATTCGGCTCTGCTCATACACAACAATGTGGCTACCGTGAAGAAATTTACGGAGAGTGGCAAGAACCTGAATTTAGTAGCGGCGGCCATACCTATTACGCAGGCAGAGAACATCATTGTGTGTGGCCCCATGCTGATCACTTCCGGCACCATAGAAACGCTGGATATGTCGGTCGGACATAATAGTTCGCAGACCGCAAGGACCGGGTTGGGTGTAACAGCAGATGGTAAACGTATTTTCATGGTGGTTGTAGATACGGGGGGAGGTTTTACGGGTGTAACTACGCTACAGTTGGCAAAGATCTTGCAGGCTTTAGGATCCGTTAATGCAATGAATTTTGATGGTGGTGGTTCATCAACGATGTTTGTCAACAATCAGGGTGACAAGGGACGTGTAAACTTTCCTACTGGAGGTACATGGCAGAGACCTGTCAGAAGCGTGATTTACGTCAAGTAGTGAAGTGGGGAGCAATCTCTTTTAATATGACCTCAACATTTGTATCGATGAAGCCAGCATTTATAAATTCTATATAAATATCCCCATTAAATGAGATCAGATTTATTTTCTTAGGTTTTATAAACCTGGTATAAGGAAACCTGTACATATGAAACGACGGAAATCTCTAACATTTTATCTGGTCCAATTGTACAATCACCTGATAATAAATCACTTTAACAACATCAGCATACTGCTTTTGCCGGGTTTGATTATTAAGAAGTTTTGTCTCCTGGTTTTCGTCCATCGCTGAAAGTATATTAGATGTCTTCGAATGTACCAAGATAGCTAAATTACGCTTCTCGAGCCAATTTCCTATGGTACTTGGAGGTAAACCATATTTGCGGCCAACAGCCCGCTTACTAAGAATACCTGAATTAACTTCGCATACGATTTTCTCTTTAACATCATCACCTAATCGCCCACAGGGTTTCCTGGTTGCAATTTTTGTCTTGTCTTTACTTTTTGTTACCATTTTTCTGTTTTTAATGACAAGCTATAGCAGGACGAGACAGTTTGGCTTTCCATTTAACCTAATTACCCTGTTTAACCGAACTTTAATTTATAATGATCGGTGGCTAAATTGAAAATAATGGAGATAAAAAAAGGCTGCCCCTTTCGGTAGCAGCCTTTAAACCAAACATAATAATTACTTTTGGGTTTTTATACTGATATCTATATAAGGTTTTCCATCCAGATCTTTGGTTATACTGTTAATATGTAAAACCCCATATTTACCTTCTGGAGTCAGGAAATAAACAATTGATCCTGCTACAAAATTAGTTGTAGTCTGGGTAAGGTTAATTGTTCTTTTCTTAGCTTCCTCCTCAATAATTGAAGAAGAGCCTATAGTATTACGATATACATTTGTACCACCGGTTACTGGCGCACTAAATTTAGTAGGCCTCTTTACCCATGTGCTAACATCGTAAACGGTTAGCGGGTTAGGGTTTGCATCCAGCGCATAGATATTATAGGTATAGGTAATCGCACCAGTTGTGGGATTAACATTCATTCTTCTATAAAGTCCAAAATCGATATCTGCAGCATTGGCCTGCCCGTTGGAATAACTAAAAGACTCACTTCTTTTTATAGAATAAAAAGATGGGGCCACCCGGGTAGTAGTATCTGGGAAATACACCCTTCGGTTTACCGTATGGATGTAACTTGGTGAAACTTCTACAGTAATGGTCTTACCTCCATCTCCCATAAAATAACCCAGTTTATTTAAGGGATAAACACGAAAGCTGGTCTTTCCATCTCTTTGCATTTTTAACGAAAACTGACCAGTAATCTGCCTTCTTTGACCCTCGTTTGTTATTGCAGTGCTTGTACGCGTCTGTGTACTGCTGCTGCCTACCGATCTTTCGAATGTAATAGAATACATATCTTCATTTGCTGAAGTAATGGTATAATCGATGTTGATCATATCACCATCATTTACCAACTTATAATCTGTAACACTTAACGGCGATAGTGCATTATAGGTTACAGAAACGTCTGTGAACATATTGAATATATTTTCAGAATCTTTTTTACAGGATGTAAGGCCTATTGCGACCGTGAAAAGACAACCTATTAAGATATTTTTAGATTTCATATCATTTTGTTTTTTGAACAATAACTATTTGTATTAATTAGCAAGTGGATCAAATGTACCACCGGCCCAACCGATTGTAGCTTGTATGTTCGCACCTGTGTTCACGAAGTCGGTGTTAAAAGTATAGAAGTAATGAAACTCAGGTATATTGTAAGGCAGGTAGCCCTGAACGCCAACAATGTTCTTTCTAAAATATTGACTGTAAACAGCTTTGTTCTCCAAATTTAGCGTTTCTCTAAACCTATCGCCGGTAGTTGGATTAACAACCACTTCTAAAGCGTTTCTAACGTTAGTACCGCCTATCACTTCTATTTCGATACTTGTCATGTTACCAGTAAGCAAGTGCATCCTGCGTGTTCTGCGTAAATCAGAGTTGCGTTTATTTTCGAATGCAAATTCTACCATTCTCTCGTTCAGGATTAAATCACGCATTCTTGCAGCAGTGGTTACAGATCCTAAACCAAAATCATTAGCCGGTGTAGCACCAACCTTGATCCCTGCTCTTTCTCTGATCTTGCGCACCATATCCTTCGCAAGTGACAGGTTTCCGGTTTCATTTGCGCAATCCGCATAATTAAGGATCACTTCAGCAAATCTCATTTCGATCCAGTCCATTCCATTGCCACCAATATTATTGGTGTAGGCTGATGCAGCAGCCGTCAGTGCGGGTGTAGTAAAACGCTTACAATATACCGGCATTAAGTTGGCTTCGCTTATAGCTCCTGTATATGTCCATTGCTTTCTTGTCGCCTTACCGCTCAATGCCCATATTCCTCCATTATAAGCAATTGTTGCGTTAAATCTTGGATCCCGGTTTTGCCAGAACATCACGTCATCATAGGTGTACTGTCCTGGTGAACCGATTGGATTACCATCAAGCATCGGGTAAGCATCCAGCAACCTGGTGGTAGCGCGATATCCCTGGTTTGGAGAGCCTCCTTCAGAGGATGGTCTTGATCTTCTTTCTCCGTCATGTCCTCTCCGCTCCAATGTACTGGAATAAGTTCTTACGATGATCGTTTCTGTATTTGCAGTACCTTCAGTTTGAAATATTGAAGCATAATTAGGCAAAAGGACACGGCCCGAGGATACAGCTAAATCATAAGCGGTTTTATTGGCTTCAAGAGCTGTAGCCCAGCGACTGGCATCATTGCCAGGGTTAAACTGCGGGCTTGCCCAGTATAGTAATACTTTTGCCTTCAAACAGGTAGCAGCCAGTTTATCCAGTTTACCTCTGCCGCTGGCATCATCCCAAACTATACCGTTCAAATTGGTAATAGCCGAATCCAGGTCGTTGGTAATGGTCTGAAAACACTCACGCGCACTTGCCCGGCCACTTACTGTTAGATTATCCGGACTTTGGGGTGTCAATACCAAAGGTACACCACCATACACTTTTACCAATTCAAAATACACCATGGCTCTCAGGGCATAATACTGCCCAAGAAAGGAGCGTTTAAGCGCCGGAGCCATAGTACCACCAGGTATATTTGCGATGGCATCATTACATCTTGCAATGTCCATATACTTGTTGCCTCCGGCGTTGCCGGTATATACATTACCCGCAAACCTGATGTCATTATTTCCCAATTCCCCTTGTAAACCCAATGCAGCTCTTGCCCACTGGTCTGCCGCAGGAAAAAAGTTTTCATCACTTGCAAAATGTACGCCATAACGGCCGTTCATATTGTTGGTATTATGGTCCTGAAATAGGAACTGCGGCATAACCACATCATAAGCCCGGTTAAGGTGCATTTGTACAGAACCTTCTGTGTTCCATATGGCTGCATCTATCCCATTTCTATCTCTCAATTCAAAAAAGTCGTCATCATTAACTTTACAGGAAGAAAGTAAAGCTACTGCCGTTGCGAAAACCATCAGGTATTTTTTAGCAACTGTTTTATATCGTTTTGTCATTACTTAAATATTATAAGTTTACACTTAGACCTAAGGAAATTGTTCTCAATATTGGATAATCATATGCACTTGAGGTATATGGATCTTTATATTTCAAAGGATTTACCAGTGTCCATAAATTATTACCTGTTGCCAGTATCCGTGCGCCACCCAAACCTAATCTGTTTGCTATTTTAACCGGAAGTTTATAGCTTAAAGTCATGTTATTTACCCGGATAGTGGTTCCATCAACCGCCCAAAAATCAGAATTTTTGGTAAGTGAAGGATCATCGAATCTTGGATACTTACCTGTCATTGGGCTTTCAGGTGTCCAGTGGTCTTGCCAGATATTCAGTATGTTTCTGGTATTTGACGGAGCTATGCGGGCACGGCTATCGTAAAATACTTTCCCACCAAAGCGGGCAAGGATATTGGTGCTCAAACTGAAGTCCTTATAAGATAAGTTCAGATTAATACCTGAGGCAAAAAACGAGGTGGTATTGTCAAACATCGGCGCCATATCCAGATCATTAACTACGCCATCTCCGTTGGCATCTTCGTAGTACAGCCATCCTGGTTGTGGTACGTTACCATATAAAGTATAGTTAGGATTTTTTAGCAGGAAGGCGTCAATTTCTCCCTGGGTTCTGAACATACCTATTGTTTTAAGCCCGATGTTACTGCTGTTGTATTTTCTTGGATCAGTTCCGAATGAAAGGGCAAGCCATTCATTTGGTCTGTTTTCCTGCAGGTTACCTGGTGCGTAGATCATTCTGTCAACTACAGAGTTTCCGTAACTAAAGTTAACACTGGTACTTAACCTTAAATCTTTGGCTAATGTTGCCCTGTAACCAATACTAAATTCAGAACCCCAGTTGTAAGCCTCACGATAATTTATTACAGGTGCGGTGAAACCTGCATATAATGGATACCTGTTATTATTTCCTCTGTCAAAACCATCAAATGTCCGGTTACGGAAAAACTCTACCCCAACATCCAGTTTACTGTCAAAAAGTGAAGCTTCTACACCGACATTTATGGTTTCCTTTTTTTCCCAGGTGATGTCTGGATTTGGATATACCGATGGGTTCAGACCATTTCCATTATAACTCCCAAAGAGGTATCCGTTTGATACATCTATGGTGTATCTTTCCTGCCATAATCTTTCCGTAACTCTGTCATCTCCAACAATACCATAATTAAATTTCAACTTCAAAAAGTTAACAAAGGATACATTATTTTTGAAAAAGTTTTCTTTACTCACTATCCAACCCAAACCAATACTGGGTGCTAATCCCCATCTGTTACCTGAAGCAAAGTTTGATGAGGCATCTAAACGAGCAACTCCTTCGATGAGATATTTCTTATCAAAATCATAACTGAAACGTCCAAAAAATGAGCGTTTTGTAGACTGAAAGATATTTCTGCTCTGACGTGTTAAAGTATTAGGATCAAAAGCCCAGTAATCATCTGCTTCCGGTATGAGCTGATTTCTCCAGTATACACTTAGATCTTCAGATGAACCCTCTGTTTGTTCACCACCCGCAATCATATCGAAACTGTGTAAACCAATTGTTTTAGCATATTGCAGGGTAAAAAAGCCTTGATAACTGCTTTCCTTGCTCAAACCTGGCATCACTTTGGAGTTTGCAACAGTAACCGCCTCAAAAAAAGGTGTTACCGGATCTGGTTGATCACTATAAATTGCTGAATTGTTTCCTATCCTTAGGAAGTTATACAATTTATAAGGCGGATCATATTGTGTGCTTGCTGAATTTCCACCGCCTTGTGATACCTGCAGCTTTGCAGTTAAACCCTTTAAAAATTTAGGCTGATAAGTTAAACTGGCATTAACACGATAAGACTGACTTTTTCTATCGTCATAATATCCAGATTGCAACACACCTAATGGATTACGTGGTGAGCCATTATTAAAATTCACAGGCAGGCCATTAAAACTAATGGGTACCCATCTTGGTACGGATATGATAGATTCAAAAAAGCCGGCATCGTTTTCACTAACAGTATTTTGACTTCTCCTAAGGTTATGATCAACGTTAAAGGCGATATCTGCTTTCAGTCCTTCAACAATGGTGGCCGTCAAACCGCTTCTGAAACCATACTTATCAACTTTTAGTCCGGCATAGTTACCGTTTTCATTCTGATAACTGCCTCCTGCAAAAAAGGTAATCTTATCGCTTCCGCCTGAGATACTTAAATTATGCCTTTGAGTTGTAGCAGATTTCCATAATTCATCGTACCAGCTTTTGTAATTGGTCCCCGCTATATAGTCCAGGTCTGCCTGAGAAAAGAAGGCTGATTCTGAGGCATTATAAAGTCTGTAAGTGTCGTTCAATAATGTTGCATGTTCCAAACCACTTAACATCTCGGGAGTCCTGGATGCATCAGATACACCTACATAACCATTATAGCTGATGCTGGGCTTACCAATTTTACCTCTTTTAGTTGTAACCAATACAACGCCTTTAGCACCTGCAGCACCATAAATGGCAGCTGAAGCATCTTTCAGGAAGGTGATATTTTCTACCATGGAAGGATCCACAGCATCGAAGGCGTCACGCCCTACTGTAATTCCATCTATAATATACAAGGGTTCAGCTGTAGCTCCCTGCACAGTTTCGGACGCTGTTGAATTTCTGATATTCAAAGTTATTGAAGACCCTGGGCGACCAGAAACCTGGCTCACTCCCACTCCGGCAATACGGTTTCTTAAGGCACCCGCGATATTTGGCGCCGGAATATCCATCACTTCCGCTCCGGTAATTGTTGCTACAGAACCCAATATATCGGATTTCTTCTTGGTACCATAACCTACAGAAATAATTTCAACTTCCTGCAGCGATTTATTATCGGCAGCCAGTGCAACATCCAGGCTGGTTTTACCAGCCAGGTTAATCGTTTGCCTGGTATATCCGATGTAAGAAAACACCAATGCATCCGTTGCAGGGTTAGCCTGAATGGTATAAATACCATTTGCATTTGTGGAAACATTACTGGGTAGGCCTTTAATGCTGACATTAACACCAGGCATAGGCCCGCCATCGATACCGTCAGTAACTTTACCTGTGATTTTCTGTACCTGTGCATACGAAGACGCACAAATAAGCAGGGACAACAGTACTATCCCTTTTAATGTTCGTAAAAGTTTAATATTCATACTTGGTTTATTTTGTTGATACTTGGTTCCTTTATTAAATCAATGTAGATTGATTGTTAATGCGCTATAATAAGTATTAGCAGCTAACTGGTTTGGTTTAAAGTAAATGTCAGTTCAAATAGGCCGCCTTTCTTCTTTTCTCCCACTCTTGTCCTTCCTTTTTTAAATCATATCCTGCAGCAGACAGGTAATTGTTAATTCTTCCTTTATATTTGCCAAACCAGGCATGTTTCTTCTCTGCCGATTCTGCATCCATGGCATGTTCCCTGGCTTCGGTTAACCAGGCAAAAATTTGTTTCTTCTGTTCTTCAGTAAGCGTCAGGATCTGTTCCTGATAGGCTTTGTAAGTGATCGGCAATACATTATAGGTCATTCCGTTTTTTACCTGGTCTATTTGCGCTTCGCTTAACTCGGAAGAAAGTTTAGCTAGATATTTTTTATGCAGTTTGGCAAGTTTGGCATCTACTTTAACGCCCTCAGCTTTAACAGCGGCTTCTATTGCCACTTTATCACCTTCATTAGCTGATTTTAATGCTTTAACCTTCTGATCGCGTTCAGCGTAAATATCGTTCAGGTTATTGTACTGATCACGAATGATGTTACTGACTTTCTGTTGTTTTGCCTGATCCTTGATATCGAGTACTGCTGCAATTTTATCGGCACGCTGGCTGATTACTTTCAGATAAGCCTCTTTTTCATTTGCAGGAATGGCATTATTCTGGGCAAACACGCCTGCAACGCCCGATAGCAATATAGCCAGTAATAGGTAAACACGTTTCATAATCTATTAATTTGGTTAGTATTCTTTTTTAAAATCTGGGGTCTAAAGGTTCACATCTCCACAGAAATGCACTTTTAGGCCAAGCTCATCCATCGCTGCCGCTTTTATGCGACAAGCACTGTGCGCTGCTGCCTCATCATTTGTATATACAACATGTATATGGTTCGCTTTGTGTCGGCTCATTAACTGGTCTCTGCTTACACCCTTTAATACTGCATTCATTATAGGCCATTCGGGTGTGGTGTTGTTCCAGCGCCTGTAAGTTTCTTCTTCAGGTAAAGCAACAACCTCGCCTACTCCTAAATCACAATGCAGTTCATTATTTGTGACGTATACCCTGCTCCAGACAATTGCGCCAGGTTTGCTGATCCCTTTAAGGGTGCCCCCACCCAAACGGAAATACATAGCAGGTTGCCTGTCGCTGCTGGCGCCCGCATAGCCGCCGGTAAAATGAGCGGCCGGTGCTGCGCCCGAAATCAGAAATAACCATACAAAATCGTCAATTCCAGCTCCTTTGTAATGTTCACCCCAACGGATGTCGTGCAAAGTATTTTCGCCCTCCATCCCCAGCTCTTTCCATAACTTATAGGTAAGGAGCGCATCAATTCCGGCACATTCATCTACTTCATTAAAATGGGGCAATGCTTTGCCCGCGTAAAGTTCTTTACCGTTTTCTGCAAATACAGGGGGCCTGTCTTCATTATTCAATAAACCCTCTACCAGGTCGCTGGCTACAGTAAGGTCTTTTAGCCCCTGCTGGTATTGGATGCCAATCGTATCACAGCCAAACTCCTCAGCAATACGAACCGCGGCAATGTACATTTTACATTGGTCCAGCGTCTGTTCCCTGGTTAGCTCAGTTTCAGGGTTTGTACCCCAGTTAAACTGCATGCCTTTGTTCAGCAGCCAGTTCAAAACAGCTTCTGCTTCTGTATCTTTTACCCGGGTCATGGCCGCATAAAGCGCCGACTGGCTCAGTCTTTCTTTAAAGAAACCTGTGGGGTGCAGCAACTCATCAGGAACAATGGCATTGTACATGCCCATGCAGCCTTCATCAAAAACACCCATGATCACTTTTCTTTCTTTCAGTTTTCTGGCAAAGTTCCTGCCTTGTTCTTCTTCATTAAAAGGAAGCTTGTGCAGCGCCAGGCTTTTCACATGGCTAAGATTATGGTGTATTTTTCCCGTTGCCAGCCATTCGTTTAACCCGGCAATAAAAAAATCATCTGTAAACTGTTCAGACCATAAGGTGCTGTAATTTATACCTGCTTTTGTTAAACAGCCATTTAAATTGAGCATACCTACCAGGCCGGGCCATTGTCCGCTCCAGTTGGCCACAGTTAATATCGGTCCTTTATGTGTAGTTAAACCTGCAAATACATGATGTGAATATTGCCAGACACTTTCAGCAACAATTAAAGGCTGTTCGGGATTGATATTCCGGAATACGTCCATCCCCATTCTCTGGGAATCAATGAAGCCGTGTTTTTTATTGGCATCATAAGGATGGGCGCGTCTTACCGTCCAGCCTAGTTTACCAATTGCCCTACTCAGCTCACGCTCCATTTGCGACTGCGCTTCCCAGCAATTTTGATTTGCTGACAGTCTCAGATCACCACTTGAAACCAGAATAATTTCTTTGTTTACCCCTTGCATTTTAATTTATTACTGAACAAAATATTTACTAAAAAATAATTTGTCGGTTTATAATTTGGTTATTGCCAATACGGCCTTATACAAAACTCTGCAATACTGCGTTTCAATTACTGATGCTTATTAGCAAATTAATGTAGGATATTATCATTAAATAACTTATATTTGATCAATAACCCTTATTATTTGCAAAAACAACATTTTGAATAATTAAATATAAATATAATATTCAAATATAAAAATAAAATGAAGCCTCATTTTCATAAAATTCCGAGCACGCCCCAAAGATCGTTTAGTATCCGGCACGACATCAGGCCAAATTTTGGGAACATCTGGCACTACCATCCGGAACTTGAACTTCACTACGTTATAAAAGGTGAGGGTGTCCGGTTCATAGGCGACAACATCAGCAACTTCAGCCCTGGTGAAATGATCCTGCTTGGCGAGAACCTGCCACATACCTGGCGCAGCAAGGATGAGTACTTGCAAAATAATCCTGACTTGCAAATAGAGGCTATGGTTATCCAGTTCCTGCCTGATTGTTTAGGCAAGTACCTGTTAAACCTGCCAGAGGCTTACCTGATACCTAAGTTGTTTGAAAAAGCAAAAAGCGGAATGATCATCAACGGAAAAACAAAGGACAAACTGGCCGCACTGATGAGCTCTTCTATTGAGGCCACCAACCTGGACCGGATCATTATCCTGCTGTCCATTTTAAAGACATTGGCCGAAACGGATGAATATGCTACCATAGTAACCGGCAAAAATACCTTTTATCAGAGTAATGAATCGGAAACCCAGCGCATCAATAAGATCTGTAACTATACCATGACCAATTATAAGAACGATATCACTCTGGAAGAGATTGCCTCTTTAAGCAATTTAAGCATTACTTCTTTTTGCAGGTATTTTAAACTGATGACCAAGAAAACCTATTATGATTTTCTGATAGAGATCCGCGTAAGTCATGCCTGTCGCTTTTTAATAGAGAATAAACTGCCTACAGAAATGATCTGCTTTGATTGTGGTTTTAACAATGTTTCCAATTTCTACAGGCATTTTAAAAAAGTAACAGGCATGACCCCTTTGGATTATAAACGTAAATATCTGAACGAATAGGGTCTTAAATCATCACCTGTATATCCAGCTCATTTTTCAGGCTGCTGTAATTGTCAAACAGGCCTTCTATTTCCTTAACTACAGCGCCGCTGAAGTTACCTACATCCCTGCGGGTGAAGGTGGATATCTTTAATCCTCTTTTCTGCAGAAAATATTTGGAAACAACCGGGTAAACGTTGTGCATCACATCCATATTATCAATCATGAACTGCTGCACACGCTGCACCTCATTTTCCGATTGTGGATCATTATAATGCTTACACAGCCATACAATCAGTTCCGGGAAATAATTACCCTGGATACAGGATAAGCCTGCTGAACCTGCTTTTAGAGAATCTACAGCATGTACCATATAGGCATCGTACAAGCCAAATTTGGGATAAGCTTGTGTTACTGCCAGTTTTTCTTTGATCTGTTCCAGGTCCAGGCAGGTATCCTTATGATAGATCACCCTACCGGTCTCTACAAACCTTTGTAACTGTGCAGCGTTCAGTGTTCTTTTATAAGGCACCGGGCATTCATAAAAGCCCAGAGGGATAGCCACCGTTTGACTGATCAGGTCAAAAACCCTTTCATCAAATACAGCATCCGTTTCGTATTCGGCCGCAAGCAGGCTTGCAATAATGATCACGGCTTCCGTACCCAGGTCGTTTACCCGTTTTACAAAATCGGCCTGTTTACTGATTTCGCCTCCAAATGTACCTGTCGCTACTACAGGTACTGCGCCGTCGGCCACTTTAATGACATGGCTGATCACTTTTATTCTTTCTTCATCGCTCAGTTCAAACATTTCGCTCGATAAGCAATTGGCAAATAAGCCTGAGGCTCCGGCCTTTAGGTATACTTCTGTAAGTTGGGTAAGTGCACCGTAATCTATGTCGCCGTTGTCAAAAAAAGGCGTAAGCATGACCGGGATGAACCCTTTTTGTGAGTTTTCCATTGTATATTATGTAATGATTTTTATATTTTCTTTTTCAATTTTGTGAGCCAGACACCCACCAGGAAAATACTTAGGGTGCCAACTACGATGATCATATTTTTATGGAGCGGATTTCTAAGAAACTCATACTGCGCAGGCAGATGTGAAGAGAAGGTCATCCAGATGATGACTACAATACCAATCATGGTTGCAATGAATGCCTCATGGTTTTTTGTTTGCCGGCTTGCAATCCCCAGTAAAAACAAACCGAGCATGCCTGCTGCAAAAATGCCGGAAAGCTCCCACCACACATCAAGGATACTCTTTACACCAATCATGGCAATCCCGGCCCCCATTCCCAGCAAACCAAAGCCAACAGTAGCGAGGTGCAAAAGCGACAGGTTTTGTTTTTCGGTGATATCAGGTTTAAAATATCTTTTATAGATGTCTACTGTAAACACGGTAGCTGATGAATTCATACCAGAACTGATGGTACTCATTGCGGCAGACAGGATTGCCGACACAATGAGACCAACCAAACCAGCGGGTATTTTTGTAACCATAAAATGTGGCATAATTTTATCGCCGTAATCAGCAGGCTGTAAAGTTTTTTCCAGATTGGAGATTTCTGCAGCTGAAGCACTTAAAGGCAGGCGTTCTACAGCTACCTGGTGTTTTATAGATGCAATCAGATCCGGGTTTACGTCGTAATAGGCATATAAAGCAGAACCAATAACAAAGAACATCAGCGATGCCGGCACATACAACCATACACATAGCCAAATTGATTTGGAGGCAGCTTTTGAGGAAGAAGCGGTATGGTAACGCTGTATGTAATTCTGGTCCATACCAAAGTTGTTCAGATTGATGAAGAAACCATAGAGCAATACCACCCAAAAGGAGGAACTGATAAAATCAGGAGAAAAACTCCCCAGGCTAAACTTATCTGCGGCTTTACCGATCTCGATCACTTTAGCTACCCCACCTGGCATATTGGTGATGATGAGGTACAGGATCAGCAAGGCACCGAACGTTTTCACTACGGCCTGCACTACCTCTGTCCAGATTACGGCCTCAATACCGCCAAGTACGGTGTAAATGATGATACAAACACCCATCACCACCATAATCATCTGCATGGAATAACCGGTTAGGGCCTGTAAGCTCAGGGCAATCCCGAAAAAGATAGAGCCCATACGTGCCAGCTGGGTAAGCAGAAAGCAGATCACGGCATAAGTACGTGCCCAGGCACCAAATCGATGTTCAAGATGCGTATAGGCCGAAATTTCTCCGGTATTGCGGTAAAAAGGCACAAAATATTTGGAGGCCACCCAGGCTGCCAGCGGCATAGAAAGGCTGAATACGAATGCATTCCAATTTCCGCCAAATGCTTTTCCAGGTACACCTAAAAAGGTATTGCTGCTCAGAAAGGTAGCATAGATGGATAAACCTATGGCCCATCCAGGTATTAAACCCGAAGCCTTGGTAAACTGGTCTGAATTTTTATTGTTGCGGGAAAAATAAATCCCTACCAATATCATCCCGATAAGGTAAATGACAATTATAGCAAGATCGAAAATAGGGAGACCCTTCATTTTGGCGATTAAAGATTTATAAATTGGTTAAAGCAAATATCAACTTGCTGTTATCTATATTAATATAATATTTTCTCTATATATTGTAATATCTTATCTTATTCTATACTGGTTTTTATTAAAACATAAGAGTATTGTACAGCAGTAGCGCTATTGCACATCGAGGGCATCAATACTCAATCCAGCTGCGTCTTCGGCTATTAAACGCACTTTATAAGTTCCTGCATTGATCATGGTACCGGTATTGGTATTGAAATAATTCCACTTGCCTTTTTTTGTCGGATTAAATTCGATGGGATCAGCTGCTTTTAATACCGTACCATCCAGGGTTAAAACTTCTATTTTCCCTTTCAGGGGACGTTCAAAAGGATTATGGTATTTAACTGTCAGGGAATAGGTATCGGCTACACCAACAACGATACTGAATTCCAGCACATCACCCGATGGCTTTTTAAAAGTAGCTCTTTCTTTTTCCATCAGCATTTCTTTAACCAGCCCCTCGCCTTTAAAATCAGCATTTACAGCTTTGTAACTGGCTACGGCTTTCAGATCGTAGGCTGGCTGCATATGGGTTGCAGGTAAAACGGCAATGGTATACATACTGGTATTCGGGGCTTTTGGCCCCGGCACCACACTTTCTCCTTTTAGAAAATGCCTACGGTAAACTTTAAAAGTTGTGCCTGCATTATTGCTGAGCTGGGTTTTGGTGTCTTCATAGCCTTTCAGCCAGTCCGGCTGAGCAACTGCATCGGCAGCGATGTAAACATCCGCATCGGCGTTAACCTTAAATGGCGTTGCAACTGCTGACCGGCTTGCTGTCTGGATCCATTCTGCTCCATACAGGGCTGATGGCAATGCGGTAAAAGAGGTTTTCGCATCCGTATATTGCTGCGCGCCCAGGTCCATCCAGGTTAATCCCCTTAGTTCTTCCGTGTTTGCAATAACAGCACTGCTTTGTGCTGCCGGACGCATATTTTTATTTAGGCTGGCGATGGCTATGGCCGAGATCACAGCCTGGCCGGATTTTACATTTGGAAAAGAAACCAGCAGCGCCCCTCCTTTGACATTTGCCTTTACCGTCTTTTTTAAAGCTCCATCATGCCCTGCTGCTGCCCAGATATCTACATCCTTCAATAAGGTATTTCCATTTACCGCCACATCAAACAAACGCATTCCCCGGGCATCCATTCCTCCACCCGTTCCCAGCCAGGGCTCCACAAAATAGAGTTCGATGAGGTATTCTCCATCAGGTACCGGAAAATGAAAGGAAAGCTGATCTCTGCCGTAGCGGAAAGATTGAAACAGCGGCCATTCTGTTGTCCCTTTTATCGGATCGAAGGTACGGCGCTGACTGGCAAAAAAAGCAGGCATTCCCGGAAAAGCGGCTGTCCAGGATACTGAACCAAAACCACCTTCAGTTAAAGCACGGTCTGCAGACCACAACTGCCCGTTCTGGTCCTTATATTCCGGCCCGCCACAATTAACGCGGTACAGGTAATGGTAGCCCTCTGCTGATCTGGTCAGGTTTTCTGTACCTTTGTTAAATGCTTTAAAATGCGGGGATTCTGGCAGGTTGTTTAATACGATATAATCCCTGGCTACGGCCTTTCCATTCACATAGCCAATGGCATACAATACATTATATTGCACATTTACCCCATCCCATTGAAAATGGGTACCCACACCGCCGCGCTTTCTTTTACCCAGCGACAACCCATCTACATCGTTAAATAACGCTACTTCATCACAGTTGGAATATATCGTAATGCTGTCCTTTTTACCGGGTTTCAGCCACCTTTCCGGCCAGGTATGCGAAACAATATAAACCATAGGTTCCGTTTCTTTCGGCGCATAATTTGCCCTGAACATATAAAACACATCCAGGGGTTCTTCCCAGGGTGTAAACAGACCTTTGTAATTTACAGGCCCGACCCTGTCCAGTTCCCTTAAACCTTCTCCTCCCTGCACCCTGCCAGGATTGTCATGCGAGTTGAACAACCAGAAATAATGCCCGGCTGTTTTATCTTTTACCGATTCGGCCAGACGCACCTTGGTCTCCATCAACTGGGTCATGTTATTCTCACTATAAACTCCTTTTTGGTTAAAAGGCCCTTCAGTATGCAAATCAAGCGTACGCCAGGCGCCGTACTCGCCGATAAGCACCTGCCGCTGCACATCTTCGGCATAGGTTAAAGGATCGCCGCCATAAGTGCCCGTCCAGTTTTGCGGCACATCCCAGTCTGTGCCTTTGCCGCCGTTACAGGTGGTTACTTTTCTTTGTGAAGAAGCTGTCGGATCCAGCCGCCTGATCAGTTCAGTGCATTCCCTGGCAAAATCTTCAGGCAACGTACTTTCGTTTTCTAATCCCCATAACACCACGGAAGGGCTATTCCTGCGCTCTTTTACCCAGTCTGTAAGCAAAGTCTTAAAGTTTTTCCTGAATTCTGGCGTGTCGTACCAGATGTGTGCTGCCATCTGTGTCCAGGATAAAATGCCCAGCTTATCCCAGTATTCCTGGTAAAGCAGGTTATGTGGCTGGTGTGCATCACGAAAAGCATTAAAACCGGCAGCTTTGACCTGCATCACCCGGGAACGGATCTGTTCTTTGCTAAATGCATGGCTTTGGCCGATGAGGTGTTCATATTCTGCCACGCCATTGATAAAAACAGGTTTACCGTTTAGCAGAAACCGCTTGGGATCTTTTGGATCTTCACCCACCGGCCAGCTGATCCAGCGGATGCCATAAGGGGTATTCAATTCATCTAACACCTTATTACCTTCAGCAATAGTCGTTTTTAGCGTATAGAGGTAGGGGTTTTCAACAGACCAGAGTGTAACTGCTTTAAGTTGGTCTGTCTGTTGCGGAATGATCGTCTTTTTTCCTGGCATTAGCTTTTTCAGCTGTTTGAGTTCTGCTATTTTTTTACCTGAACGGTCAAACAGCTGGTTGGTTAAAGTAATGGTACGGGGAACCTTGCTGTAATTTTTAAGCTCCGTTTCCATTTGCAGTACGGCAGATTTTTCAGAAACCTGATCGTCATTCAAAATATGTATGCCAAAGGGCTCAATCCTTACCTCACTGGTTACTACCAAATGTACCGGTCTGAAAATACCCATGGGCTGCGAACCTTCAGAGAAACCGCGTTCTGTGGAACAGCCTCCGTCTACCCAGGGTAAATCCTGGATATTGGCCGGATGGTCGGCACGCACTGCAAGTACATTAGCTTGTCCATTCAATTTAATGCTTTCGGTTACATCCAGGGTAAATGTAGTACGGCCACCCGCATGGTAGCCTGCTTTTTTTCCGTTCAGCCAGATTGTGGCATAAGAACCTACCCCTTCAAAATATAAAAAAAAACGTTTGCCGGTTTTCTTTTCCTTACTGCTGAATCTTTTGCGGTACCAGGCATAACCATGCCTGTTGCCATGCAACATCCGGCGGTAGCCTTCATACTGGTCCCAATTGTGCGGAACATTTATGGTTTTCCAACCCCTATCGTTAAACCCAATGGCTTCAAATCCCTCCTGTGCCCTGATATTTACATCATCTGCAATACTTTGCCAGCCCTCGTTCAAGGCAATGCTTTTGCGCTGTCCTGTTTGTGAAAAACCAGGAAGGCTCATCAAAAAACAAATCAGAAAAGCCGCAGCACTTCTTTTACTCATAATTTCTCCAGATCCCCATTAAATTTATAGCTTGCCCCTTTCTGGGTGGCAATGCTGGTAATTTTATTTCCATAGCGCAGTAAACAAACGCCCCCTGTTTTTGAATAGACCTCAAGCGCAGTCAAAGCACCATTGTTCCATTTAAGGTTCAGTACAAAGCCCCCGCGTGCACAGATTCCTTTCACTTCACCATCCGGTAAATCGGCCGGTAAGGCAGGGAGCACCTCCACAAACTGGGTATGGCTTTGCAGCAGCATTTCGGCTATACCCGCAGCCCCTCCAAAATTACCGTCAATCTGGAATGGCGGATGGGCATCAAACAAGTTTACATAAGCCCCGCCACCTTTTGCAGCCGGACTGATCAGCATTTTAACCAATTTCATGGCATGGTTGCCGTCCTTAAACCTTGCCCAGAAATTGATCTTCCAGGCAAGGCTCCAGCCAGTGCCTTCATCACCCCGGTAAATCAAAGACTGCCTTGCAGCCTTCATCATATCCGGCGTGTCCCAGGTAATGTCATTACCCGGATGTACACCCCATAAATGCGATATATGCCTGTGTTTATTTGTGGTGTCGTCCTTATCTTCCAGCCATTCCTTTAATTGTCCGTACTTGCCAATCTGGTTGGGTGCGATCAAAGTTATTTTCTCTTCCAGTGTTTTTTTAAAACCGGCATCGATCCCTAAGAGCTCAGCTGCTGCAATGCAATTCCTAAAGAGGGTACGGATGATCTGGTGATCCATGGTTGGCCCCGCTACCAGCCCGCCGTTTTCCGGAGAGTTGGAAGGTGTACTGACCAGCCATCCCGTTTTAGGGTCTTTCACTAAAAAATCGTTAAAGAAAACAGCGGCCTGTTTCATTAAGGGATAGGCTTCATTTTTAAGAAAAGCCAGGTCCTGCGTAAACCGGAAATGCTCCCACAGGTGCTGGCTCAGCCAGCCTGCACCTGATACCCATATGCCATGATTTGAGGCATTGATCGGCGCTGTTCCATTCCAGAGGTCGGTATTGTGGTGTAGTACCCATCCTTTGGCATTGTAATGTACTTTAGCCGTTATTGCCCCGTTTTTTGCCAGTGCATTTATTTTTTTAAACAAGGGTTCATCCATCGCTGGCAGGTTTAACACACCTGTTGGCCAGTAATTCATCTCCAGGTTGATATTGGTGGTATATTTACTGCCCCATGGCGGAGTAAGCAGCTCATTCCAGATGCCCTGCAGGTTGGCAGGCTGTGTTCCTGGCCTTGAACTGGAAATTAACAGATACCTGCCATATTGCATAAACAATGCAGCAAAAGCCGGGTCCTTCCCTTTCGGGAATTGTTCAATACGCTCATCGGTGGGTACATCGGCCCTGGTATCCGCTCCGAAACTGACCGAAAAAGTAGTATAATACCGCTGGTATTCTTTAATATGCGCTGCCTTAACCTGCGCATAGCTTATGGCGTTTAAGCCACTAAGGGCTTTTACACAGGCGCTGGCTGGGATACCCGATACATCCTTGTCGTTCACAAAGCTGGTACCGGCAGTTAGGTAAAGTGTTACTGCATCCGCCCCGGCAATGCTGATCTTATCCGCTCCGACCAGTAATTTTCCACCGCTGACAATCGCCTGCAGGCGGCTTTCTCCTTTCAGTACCCCGTCTCTTACTTTCAGATTAAGTGCAATGGTATTCGCATTGATTTTCTTCAGGCCTGAATATTTATGCGGGCTTCCCAGCAGAGCATCAAAGCTGATGCTCCCTTTTTTATCTGCCGTTAAACGGATGACTATGGCCTGATGTGGTTGCGAGGCAAAATACTCCCGAAGGTAATTTACACCATTCTGGCGGTAGGCTGTACTGGCTACAGCCGTATTCAGGTCCAGCTTCCTTTTATAATGGCTGATCCGGGCATTTCCTGCCTTAAAATTCAGGTAAAGGTCTCCAAAAGGCTGATAGCTGGCCTGGAACTGAGGCACCAGTGGAGGTTCATCATTTTGCACCTTATATTTCCATTCTTTGACCAGCGAAAGTGCATTTCCTGGCATATCCTTCGGATAAACGGCAATGGCCTTACTGGTATCCTTATAACCGGCCAGGCCACCTTTATCAAAATAATTGAGTACCTGTATCGCTATGGTGTTTTTTCCGGTTTTAACCAGTTTGGCCGGGATGGTATACTTTCTGGGTTGCGTGCCATCTGTATTGCCTGCCAAAACACCGTTTATATAAGTCAGGTCCTGGTCACGGATGCGGTTCAGGTCGAGCACCAGGTCTTTGCCCTGCCAATCGGCGGGGGCATCAAAAGTAGTACGGAACCATACTGCGCCATCCAGCCCTGAAAGCCCTACGGCCTCCCAGCCTTCATAGCTCGGTACCTTAATACTCTTCCAGGATTGGTCGTCAAAATTTTCAAGCGCAGGATTTCCCTGCAAACCCTTTAAGGCTTTCATCTCCGCTACCCATTTGCTCCGGTCGCCTGCAGCGCTCATGCTGCCCATAAACTTTTCGGCGGCCAGCTTTTCGGCCTCCTGCTGTTTACCTTCAAAAAGCAATTGCCGGATCTGTGAAAGGTAATTTGCCGCGCCTTTATGGTTATAATCCCTGGGGCCACCCGTCCATAAAGTTTCCTCATTAAACTGGATGTGGTCTTTTTCTACCCCGGCAAAAATCATGGCACCCAAACGACCATTGCCAACCGGCAATGCATCCGTCCATTTTTCTGCAGGTTTAGTATACCAGAGCTGGTATAGGGGTTGCTGGGCAAGTGCAGCAAAATTGGTTACGATAAGGCAGACCAGCCATATTGCTGATGTCCGGGCTTTTAACACGTGGATCATAATGATACAGATTAAAACTATTTAATGGCGTCCCCCGAAATAACCCTTACTGCTTCCGTAACTTTTCCTTCCGTTACAACAGGAGTTTTTATATGCTTAAAGTTATTGTTTCCCAGTGTGATATTTTTAGTTTTTTCTCCACTGATTTTCAGGTATACTGCTGTCCCTGCAGCAGGGAAGCTGTTGTATATAAACGCATCATTTACGTTCTTAAGGTCAATCACAGCTGCATTTACACGCGGCGTATAGCTTTTTAACCCGTTTATGGTTAAGGAGCTGACATTTTCTGCTTTAAGAGAAGGGCCTGTTTCTGTATTTACCTCTACATTATGAAATGCAATACGGTTGGCATTCCAGATGTTAAAACCCGTTTTTGCCTCCATATTAATGTCATTAAAACTGATGTTTTCAATAGGCATTTCTTCCAGTCCATTTAAATAAGCGGCTTCGTTCATCTGCCCGGTAATGTTGCTGAAATGAATATTTCTAAATCTTGGTGTACGCTCGGAAACTGGTTCCAGTGTGGTTTTTGCATACTGAAGATCAAGTACTATGGCCTGTTCTTTTATGTTTTTCATGATGATGTTATCCACCCTGATCTCTTCTACCACGCCACCCCGGCCACGCGCAGATTTGATGCGGATCCCGCGGTCGGTTCCATCAAATACACAATTGGAAATGGTGATCTTTCGTACATCACCAGACATTTCACTTCCGATCACTACACCACCGTGACCAGACAGCATGGTGCAATTGGTAATGGTATAATTCTCTGCCGGTGTGGCCATTTTCCTGCCGGGCGCATCCTTACCCGATTTGATGGTAATACAATCATCGCCTACACTGATATGGCAATTGGAAATGTGCACGTTATTACAAGATTCCGGATTGATCCCATCTGTATTTGGCGCAAAAGAACCTGGGTTATTAATGGTTACCGCATGTATGGTTACATTTTCACTAAACTGTGGATTAACCGTCCAGAAGGGTGAATTGCGAATGGTTATCCCTTCTATAAATACATTTTTACAGTACATGGTCTGGATAAACGGTGGGCGCAGAAAACCCCGTTTCATTTGTTTAGGGTCATCAGGCAACAAAATATCCTTGTTCAGGTCATCAAACATATACTGCCATTTAGAGCGCGGCTGATCTGCTTTATAGCCTTCCACGAAATCCCACCATTTTTTGCCATGGCCGTCTATAATCCCACGACCTGTGATGGCAATATTTTCTGCTTTATAAGCATAAAATAAGGGCGAAAAGCTGGTCACATCTACGCCTTCATACCTGCTTTTTACCATGGGTAAATAATCGTCAAAATTATCACTGAAGTGCAGTTCAGCACCAGCATCAATAAAAATCGTAATGTTGCTTTTCAGATGAATGGCTCCTGTAAGGTATTTTCCGGCAGGGAAATAAACTGTCCCTCCACCAGCCTTTGAAGCAGCATCTATCGCTTTTTTAATGGCCTGGGTAGCCAGTTTACTGCTGTCATTCTTTGCCCCATATTTCAATACATTGTAATACGATTGCGCAGCGGCATTACCCGCAAACCCCATCATGCAGGCAAAAAGGACAACAACTTTAAGTATACGGCAGGAACTGTAAAACTTCATTTCGGCTTTGTTAATTGATGATTATTTATTTTAATTACTGCAGGTTTTAAGTTTGCAGCACGATAAATTTCTTTTCCATTGGCATAGATGAACAATCCTTTGCCTTTATTGTATTTTTTACCGGTTTTATCCCAGCGTACCTGTATTGTTTTTCCATGATAAGTAAGGTTGTCCAGTAAGAACCAGTCCCATTTACCTTCGGGGATTAAAGGCTGGAAGCCTACAGCCTGGTCTGCCCTTGGCTTAATGCCAATCAGGTCGTTGATCACCAGATCGCAAAAAGTAGAATGATTGTAGAAACTGCTTCTCGGGTTATCCCCTTTCAGCCATTCCCCATTCTTTTCGTCCTGGTATTCACCCAGATAAGGTTTGCCGTTTTTCTGATGAGAAAGCGCATATTTATGTAGTTCATCGTAAAATACCCCAGGGGTCATTTCACCATGGTGCTTATAGTTCGTTAGCAAATTGGCCAGGCCTTTTAAGGTCTGCGAGCTGGCAAAAGGCCACAAAGCGCCATCCCACTCACAACTGTGCCCGGAACCCCGCGTTCTGAAAGTCGGCTCCCTCCTTTCGGCAGTGGTTAATCCCCAGGGTGCTTTAAATCCTGCAGTATCCAATAACTGCCCCCATGCTGCTGCATATACCGGCTGATCGGCAGGCAGATTAAAATCCCAGGGCACAAATCCGATAGCCTCGCGTGCAACTGCAAGTTTTCCATTGGGATGCCTGGTTTTAAAAAAGCTATTTTTACTGTCCCACAAGCTATCCTGTACCAGTTTTTTTAGCTGTGCGGCTTTAAGATTGTATTTTTCTACCAATGCTTTATCCCCGGCAATACCCGCTATACTGGCCAGGGCTTTTGCATTGCCATACATATAGCTGCTAATGGTAGGCCTGCGGTTCTCGTCTTTACGCGATCCGCTTACCGATTCTTCCATTCCATCCTTTACATCAAATTGCCAGAACAGACCGCTTTTAACTTGTCTTTCTGTTTCCCATTTGGCATAATCTGCATCCAATGCGGGCAATATACGTTTCAAATGTTCTGCATCAGGTGCGACCAGGTAGTTCTGGTACACGGCATCATCAATCCAGCTGCTGAACTGGTGGAACCGCGGTCTTTTCTGCCCTACATCGGCATGGTATAACCAAAAATCAATGTATTCTTTTAAGTATGCTGTATTCTTCAGCCAGCGACCTTCATAAATGTGATGTCCTGCTGCACAGCTGATGGCATTGTATTTACCAGCATGACCAACAGGTTCGATAAATTCGGTAAAAATAAAGCCCTCAGGTGTTTTTTTCAGATGCTTACGAAACGACCACCATCGATAGTAATAGTTTTTTTCCAGTACCTCATCCGGGCATTCCAGCAAGGGCACATTTGCTGCCAGCCAGTCAAATGCAGCTGCATTGGGCACAAAGTTCTTTACCGCTTCGGTATCAATGGCATTAAAGTAAGCCACATACTTTTTAAGTTTTGCCGTGCCTGCGGGCGCTTGTCCAAAAGCCCCTGCCATAAAAAACAAGGACAATCCCATCACTATAAACTTCTTCTTATTCATCATCATTCAAATAACCAGTCAATATCTTTTCCTTTTCCATCCAGGCCGGCATTGTAAATCCTCATTTCCTGGGCATCACTGATAAATCCAAGCACCATACAAGCTCCCTTACCTAAAGTTAAGGTATTTGTGCCAGCTCCGAACGAATAGGCATGCACATTCAGCGGAGGATAACCAGCTAAAACCAGGGCATTGGAAATCTTAATTTCCGATTGCCCATAATTATTTGCACTCGCATCAGTTTCCAACTCAGGCGCTTTCAGATAAGCAGGATCTTTTTGGTTGAAAAAACCTACCAATACTTTTACAGGAGCCGTATTACTAAACTTCAGGGTAGTGCCCGATTTGATTTGCTGTGCTTTAGCCAATTTTAACCCTTTAAGCCCGATCAATTGCTCAGCAACATCCTTTATATGGGCCACCGAATCTGTAAACACCAGGGCATCCTTTGCAATAAGATAAGTTTCGTTACCGGAAAGTACTTTGACCGTAGCATTTTTAAAGCGCTCCGGCTCACTTGCTTTACCAGTACCGGCAGACTTTAAAGAATCAATGCTCCTTTTAAAGTGATCCAGTTCTTTAGTAAATACAGGTAACATTTCTTTCCAGTGGATAAAGGTTTTATCCACCCCGCGCATTGGTATTTTACGCTGTTTGGTTTGCATGCTGTTGGCATACAGGTAATCGTTTTCCGTCAATTTCACCAGCCTAGCGTAATGGTCTACACTTTTTTGCAGCAAGGGCAGCGCTTTTTCCAGGTCGTTGATCTCATTAGAATATTTATAGCGCAATACCCAAAGCGCGGATTTAACTTTTTCCGCGTAAAAGTTCGCCATGGCGTCATAACAATACATATCGTTTTTAAGTCTCCTGAACTCTGCCGTATCTCTGGTTACTGCAGGTTCGGCCTCATTGATGGCCATCAGGGCTTTTTTCCCATGTTCCACTACCTCCCTGGCTACCTGTACAGGTGTTTCACCAATATGTCCCTGTTTTTTCCACTCTTTTTCGGCATATTCAATGATCATTTCTCCTTCCGGGGCTTCCGATTCGTACATTAAAGTAAACAGGCCATAGCGATAAGGATTGATGAGCTGGGTCATCAGCATGCCCAGGGTCAAGGTTTGCCTGTTCCCATCGGTAATCCCATAACGGCGCAGCAATTTCGGTGAGATTTCTCCGGACGCTTCATAGGCATTCAGGATAGCCTTACCAGCCGTCAGGTCGGTACCATACTTAGCAGCAAGTTCCTGCCCCCAGTAATTGATTTCCTCATTTCTGTCCCTGGTAGAATTCCAGGCGTATCTTGCCCATTCCTTATACCAGATCCAGTCCCTGTCCAGCTGCAGCTGCCTGTTGCCCAGTTTATCTGCAGTGTAAGGCCAGTCCCAGTATCCGGATTGCGGGTACAGGTGCAGGCCTTTGGCGCCATATATTTTGTTCATCGCCTGTACAGATTTCTGAATAAAATCAGCCGAACCATAACGGAAAGGCTCCAGGTTGGCCAGAATATGAACATTAGCAATGTGTACAGTACCAATATTACTCAATTTACGGTGTAACGCAGCCCAGCTGCCTCGAGGCTCGTAGGTAGTCAATGCCTCTCCGTTAAACTTATTTTCTGTATATAAATTCTTGTATAAGGGTAAAGCTGCCGCCATTACACTTGGGGCATCCGTATCATGCGCACGCAGTACAATCGGCGGTTCATGCTGAATACCGGCAGCTTTTAATCCGTCCTTTACCCCAGGAATAATGGTTTTGGTAAACCATTCAATATCATCCTGTCCTACACCTTCCATCGCCTCCCCTAAAGCGACCAATAAGCCTACGTTGGGGTATTTCTCCACAAAAGCAGCGATAGATTTACGGGTATAGTCGGAGATCAAAGGAATAATCGGCCGGTTTCTGTCCTGGGTTTTAAGGTGATGCTTTTCGGCAAAAGGTTTAGGGATAATGATGTTATAGAACATCTGGATCACCCAGATGCCACGTTTGTCAGCCTCCTCCGCCAGGAATCTGAACATTTCTTCGTTTTTCTTAAAGGTTGCATCATCTACCTCAACTGCATAGGGATAATCTTTTAACCTTACCAATGAAGCAAACGGATGGCCATTCCAAAGATAAAGTGAATTGTAACGGTTTTCTACCATCATATCCAGGTACTTTAACCATAAAGCTTTATCATAAAACCAGGGAAAAGATTCTGGCGTATAAGGATATTCATACACATCGCGGCCCGGCAGGTATTCTGGTTTCTGCAACCCTATACAAGTACCGCGCAATACCATTTCAGGTTGATCAGTCAGGGAAATATTTACAGGAAGCTTACCTGTTTTTTTTAGGAGGGCCTCCAGTTCCATACAGCCGTATAAGGCGCCCGAAGGGTCTGACCCTTCAATAATCAGGCACTTATTTTTGTCATAAGTAATGTTAAAACCCTCCTTTCCAGGCCGCTTTACGCTACTACCCGATAAGCCTTCGAGCAGGGCATCTCCCCTGGTACCGATCACTATCAGCTCATTTCCGACAGGCAGCTTATCTTTTTGTACAATCTTAACATCATAACCAATTAATGATAAAGACTTTGCTAATTTATCGGCACCAAACCTAAGCCTCGGGCTGCTTTGCACAGGAATGACAAGGGTACGCTTATTTTTTTTATATACTTCGGATGCATTGGATACAGCAGGGCTGACCAGCAAAAAACATACAAAAATAAAAACTGGAAAATTTCTCATTTGATACAGATTTCAGAAGATCCGAATCAAAAACATGATCCGGAATATATTTGGTTACCGTGTGAATTTCAAATATAGCCTTGCGGGTAATTCCTTTCCTGTAGCATTTCCCCAAAATCCTGTAGGATATTATCATCGGCCATTTCTGCCTGTAAAAAAGCTGTTATATTAGGTCAAATGCACGTGCGTACTGGCAAATTTCATAGTAAGAACTGGTATTAAGTTTCTGTTTGATATTTTTACGATGTGTTTCGACAGTATTTTGGGCAATAAACAGTTCTTCTGCTGTTTCTGAGGATGTTTTACCTAAGGCCATCAACGAAAGTACTTCCCGCTCCCTTTTACTCAATTTACCAAACAGGTTCAGGTTTCTGTGCAGAAAATTATTTTCTTCCAGTAAACGTGCTGCCTTGGCAGCCATGTGATGCATGGCATCAATTGGAAAGGACATCGTAATGGTCAATATGGGTTGTCCTTTTTCATTCCTCAAAAAAATCTTTGTGCTGCTCATGTGCCAGTTCCAGTCCTCCTGTCCGGACAACCTTACCTGCTGAAAGTAGGTCAGGTATTCCTCATTATTGTTTCGTTCCAGCAAGCCCAGTAACTTAGGCACGTAATCTTTGGCATCTTCACTGTTAAAATACTCAGCATAATACTGCTCTGCCGTTAAACCAATTACATCCTCCAGCTTAACCCCAAGTTCCTTTAACCCCCGGGGCGACATCCAGATTACAGTCCCAACGAGATCATGAACAATCACAACCCCCGGTAATTCATTAGCAACGGCAGCGATTCCGGCTACCGCGTTTCTTATTTCATCCTGTAAAGACGGATCATCCATCGTTAAAAACGTTTCTTCAAGTTATATTTTTTTACAGCTATTACGCGGCGTGGTTAAATAAGTGTAAACATATATAAAAATAACTAAAATACCCATAAATGGGTATTGTTTGCCTTGTTATTTTATTCTTGTTTTGCATCGGCGGTAAAGATGAGCCAAGGCTGGATCTTTTATGCTGAAAATTAACAATTTAACAAACAATCTAATTTAAACTATGATGAAACGTTTTACTTTATTTGCGTTGCTTTTAGCGGTGGTAACCATTACAGGATGTAAAAAAGATGATGATGAAAAAGCTGCTGATAACATTATTGGCAAGTGGTACCCAACATCTTCAGTGGAGACCGAGTATTTAAATGGTAAGGTGATCAGCCAGGAAACTGAAACTGATTTCGACAATGAATTTACAGAATTCAGAAGCAACGGAACTGCCGTTGATAACGATGGAGATGAGTACACGTATAAAATTACAGGTTCAAAATTAACCATGAGAGAAAATGGTGATGACGACGATGAAGTGTACGACATTAAAAAAATCAACTCCAGTGAATTGGTAATTTACGGGGAGAGCACTTACGAGGATGGAGCTGACAAGTACAAATACACCACAGAAATGACACTTAAAAAGAAATAATTTTCCCAAAAAGATTTCTTTAACAAAAGCTGTCCGGTTAATCCGCACAGCTTTTTTTTTACAACAGGATTTAACAACAACGGAAATTACATCAAAATACGGCACATAATCAGAACAATATTTCACCAACGCTAAATGTTATCCGTACACACAAAATAATCTGTAAGTATTTGAAAATCTGACCGAAATACATTTTCTTTGCCCTGATTAATGATCTGAACAAACCAATACAAGCTTAAAATCTATATGAATACGAACACATTGGATCAGGTTGATCTGCAAATTTTGCGTTTACTTCAAACAGATGCGAAGCTGACCAACAAGCAGCTTGCCCTTAAGCTTCACAAAGCCAGTAATACCATTTATGACAGGGTAGACAAATTAAAAAAGCTCGGTTATATCACCGGTACCATGACCCTCATTGATAGAAAAAAGATGGGCGAGTTCCTGGTTGCTTTTACCCATGTTCAATTGAATGAACACTGTACTGATTCCCTTAAAGCTTTCCAGCACGAGGCGTCAAAATTTGCGGAAGTGATGGAGTGTTACCACATGACCGGATCTTTCGATTTTACCTTAAAGATCGTAGTGCGCGATATGACCTGCTATAATGAATTCCTGGTAGAACGCCTGGCAAAATTACCACATGTAGGTTCACTGAGAAGCTATTTTGTCATCAATGAGACCAAGCGTGAACTTGCTTATCCTATAGAAATGCCTGCTTCTTCTTAAACAATTCCTTCAGGCTTACCGTCTTGTTACTGATCATCGGTTTTGCATAATAAGCCAGGAACAATATATAGGCCAGGGTCAGGTACAGGAACACCAGCGCAAAACGCAAACCGATCCAATCGCCCAGTGAGCCGATAATCAGCGGCACCAGCGCCCCTCCAAAAATACCTGAGCACAATATTCCGGAAAATGAGCCATGATGCTGCGCCACGGAGTTTAAAGCCAGCGAGAAGATGATAGAGAACATCACAGAGATGAAAAAACCCGCTAACGGAAAGGCATATAAAGCCAGTTCTTTGTGGCCAAATAAAGCCAGTGAAAGCACCAGCATAGCAATGAGGCTCGCCCCTTTCAGGATCAATTTGGAATCCCAGAGCTTTAACAGTACCAAACCTAGTAAACAGCCCAAAGACATTAAGCCCCAAAACCAGGCTACCGCCTGCGCACCTTCCTGATTTGGGTCAACTCCATGGTAAGTTCTTAAAAATTCAGACATCCAGTTGGCCAGCGATTGTTCCGTACCTACGTAAGCCACGATACCAATGAAGAAAAGCACTACTTCCTTATTCTTCAACAGGCTCAGGTAAACACTTCCGGCTCCGGATTTTTCATCTTCCTTCAGTTCTACCGCAGGCATTTTGATAAAAGAAAGCAACAGCAGGATCAACAAAAAGATAAAACTGAACAGCCAGTAAAGCGCGGTCCAGGACAAGCCATCTTTAACCAGCCCGGCCAGCAAACCAACCAAGGGATTTTCTATCGGGCTGGCAGAAAGTTCGGCCAGAAGGTAAGAAAATACAAAGGGGCTGATAAAAGAAGCCAGGCCGAATACCAGTTGGCCTAAAACGGAAAAGAAAGCAAAGTTCTCTTCGCCCCCGGCAGTGCGCATCAAAGGGTTAATAATTACCTGCAGCATGGCCATCCCCATTCCAATGATAAACAGCGAGCCCAGGGCAATGCCATATTGCGGATAAAGACCGAAGGCCGTAGCCCCGATAAAGTTTAGCAAAAAAGCGATGAGCATAGATTTTTTTTCACCTATCTTTTCTATCATTATCCCCGAAGGAATAGACATGATCCCATAGGCCAGGAAAAACGAAAAAGGCAGGAAAGCAGCCATCGTTAAGCTCAGTTTATACGTCTGTATAATAATAGGCATCAATGGTCCAAGGATATTGGTTACAAAGGAAATGACAAACCAGATCAATAAAATAACACCAACTAAAAAATTATTACGCTTCATATCATTTCTTTTAAATCAATTGAATTTTGAAAACACCCTGGCTGCACAGCCCAGCAGGCCGGCCCAGTTACCTAATTTTGCGGCTACAATGCGGGTATACTGAACCGTACCTGGCATGGCAAGCTCCATTACCCTCCTTTTGATTTCTTCGATGTAGAAACCGCCGGATTCGCTAATGCCACCACCCACAACTACTTTTTGCGGACTAAACACATTTACAAAACTGGCAATTCCTGTTGCCATATAGTCGAAATGTTTTTCCATGGCTGTAATTGCCTGCACTTCATTTGCAAGATAATTGTCTACGATCATTTTACCCGTAATGCCAGCCTTTTCTGTTCCATGAAGTGCGGCATAATCACCGATCAGCGCAGCTACAGAAGCATAAGCTTCAAAGCAGCCGGATGACCCGCAGGAACATTTGGTCCCTCCCCGCTGTATGGTGATATGCCCCAGCTCAGTACCCCTGTTTTTATACCCTCCGTAAAGTTTTCCATCGATGATCAATCCTCCACCAATCCCTGTTCCTACAGTAATAAATACTACGTCCGTACAATTGCAGGCTGAGCCGTAAATCAGCTCTCCCCAGCCCATCATGTTCGCATCATTGTCTATCACAACGTTTAAACTGGTAGAGCCGGCAATGATCTTGCCCAGGTTTAGGTTTTCAAATCCCGGCAGGTTATCTGCACCGCCGATCACTACATTTTGATCTACGATTCCCGGAAAACCTATGCCAACGCCAATTACCTGTGCCGGCGCATGCTCCACACATTTACGTATAGCCGCGTTGATCAGCGCAATGACTTCCCCCTCTGTTACCACATTATTTAACGGAAACAGGAAAGAGTAGATGATCTCCCCTTCATTATTTATCAGGCCGCATTTTAAAGATGAGCCGCCAACATCAATTCCGATTGCGTAAGACTTTGTCAATTTTTTCTAATTTTCAATTATTGTACATCGAAATTAGTACTAATGACCGCTAAAGGATTTCAATATTGTCTTTTATGATTTAAGTTTTGTGCTAAACCTTATTCATCGCGCTCCATATCCTTTTTTGCCAGGTATTCGGTAGGCATACAATCATAATATTGTTTAAAGGCCGTCGAAAAATAGGAAGGTGAGTTGAAGCCTGACATATAGGCAACCTGCGCTATGGTATATTGCTTAGATTCCATCAGCTCCACCGCTTTTTTAAAGCGGATCCTTTTGATAAAATCTGTCGCAGATTCGCCGGTAATCGCTTTAAGTTTTAAATACAGATTGGAACGGCTCATGCCGATTTTTCTGCTGAACTTATCTACTGAAAAATCTGATTCGGTAATGTGCGACTCAATAATGGCAATGGCTTCCCGCAAAAAGTCTTCATCAAGGGTATTGAAAGCAATATTCTCAGGGATGATATCCGTAGAACTGGAATAATACTCTTTTAACCTTTTTCTGGAACGGCTGATATTTTGCAGTTTTGCCTCCAATAAAGCAATTGAAAAGGGTTTGGTCACATAATCATCTGCTCCTACTTCCAGGCCCTTGATCTGGTGATTGGTTTCATTTCTGGCCGTCAGCAGCACCACCGGAATGTGACAGGTCTGGATATTCTGTTTTATCCTTTTGCAGAAATGAATGCCATCCAGCTCAGGCATCATCACATCACAAATGATCAGGTCTACCTGATCTTCTTCCAGCAGCACAAGCGCCTCTTTGCCATCATAGGCAACACTAACCTGGTAAGTACTGCTGAAATAATTTTTAAGGTAATCCACAATTTCAGGATTATCGTCAACCACCAAAAGCTTTTCTTTTTCTTGCCCTTCATCCGCGGTTAGGGCATATCCGGTCTGCTCTTCCTCCGGCATACCGCTTTGCCGCTCATTTTCAACAGACAGTTCGTAACGCTGGCTTGAACTGTGTTCGTCCGCATCATATTGTTCATCGGCAAGGGGTAGCAGCACAACAAACACACTGCCTTTGCCCAACACGCTTTCTACCGTTATCGTTCCATGGTGCAGCTCTACCAGGCGTTTGGTAAATGCAAGCCCAACTCCCGAACCCAGGTTCATTTCCTCTCCGCTTACCTGGTAAAAACGATCAAATATTCTTTCCTGATGCAATGCATCGATACCAATACCGGTATCACTTACTTTAATCACCGCGTCATTGTTCTTTCTGGACAGTTCAACAGTTATTGACCCGGCCTCGGGAGTATACTTAAAGGCATTGGAGAGTAGGTTGAACAGTATTTTTTCAATAGAGTCCTTATCAAAATAAAAAGGCAGCCTGGCTTCTGTCGAATTGAAGGTATACCTGATCTTATTTTTATCAGACAGCGTGATGAATGAGCCATAAACCTCATGTACAAAACTCACCATATCTGCTTTGTTTACTTTCAGTTTTTTGGTACCCAATTCCGTTTTTTTGAATTCAAACAGCTGATCTACCAGATGGTACAGGCGTTTTGCATTCAGCATCATCAGTTCATGTTGTTTCCGCAGTGTTTTATCTGCCACTGGCTTATTCATGATCTCTTCCAGCGGGGCAAGGATCAGCGTTAGCGGCGTCCTGAATTCATGAGAAACATTAGTAAAAAACTCCATCTTCATCTGGTTAATGGAATCTACCTTCTCCCTTTCCATTCGTTCCAGTTTTAACTGGTGCAAAGTCCTGATCCGCTCAGAAACCACCTTGTAAACCATGTATCCGGCAGCCGAAACCAGCAGACAAACCAACAGGTAAAACCAGTTGCTGTTCCACCAGGGTGGCAATACCACTATTTCCAGACTTTTTACAGCACTGCTTTCTCCCAGCGGGCCAATAGCTTTTACATGAAATACATAATTCCCCGGCTCCAGGTTGGTATAGCTTGCCTTAGCTACATTATCGGTCAGTTGCCAGCCGGCGTCAAAACCTTCCAGTTTATATTGGTATTTGGTTCTGTTTGGCGAGATGTAGTTAAAGGCATTAAAGAAAATGCTGAACTGCTTAAATTCATGCCCGAAAGTGAGTTTAGTTGCCTGGTCAATGTGCTGGTCCAAAATACCATAACCATCGTCAGGAACAACGGTTTTATTGAATACCTCCAGTCCTGTAAAAGTCAGCTTCAACTGGAGCGGATCCTGCTTTAAGGTTTTGGGGTAAAAATAAGAAATCCCATTTATGCCCCCAAAAAGCATCATTCCATCAGCAGCCTTACAAAAAGCATACAAATTAAACTGGTTATTTTGCAAACCATCCTTGTTGTCAAACACCTGGATTTTACGGGTATCCGGATTAAATTTTACCAGACCTTTATTGGTAGATATCCAAAGGTAACCATCATCATCTGGCTGTATGCCATAAATGGTACCTTTAAGAAAATCCTTGCGGGTATTAAAAGTAACAAAGGAACGGGTATTTTCATCATAAAGATTTAAACCATCACGGGTGCCCAGCCATATTCGCTTTTTGTGGTCCTCAGCAATACAATTCACTACATCATTGCTTAGCAATGTGCCCGGAAAAGTATCGAACAGGAGATTTTCCGGATAAAACAGGTTTACCCCGTTTGTTGTACCTATCCAGATCCTTTTTTTGGAATCCTCCAGCAAATAAGTGATCTCATCTGAAGTTAAACGGTTCCCGGCTTTGTCAATGTAAATGTGTGTAAATGACTGATCTGTCACATTAAACTGGTCCAGCCCTGTCCTGGTGCCCACCCATATCCTGTTCTGGTGGTCTTTCAGTAAGGCATAGACCATATCGCCTGTAATGCTTTTCGGATCGCTGGCGGAATGTCGGAATACTTTACTCTTGCCGCTTACCGGGTCCAGGTAATTTAAACCTGCGTTATGTGTGCCTACCAGTAATTTGCCGCCCTGGTCAAAAGCGATTGACTTGATGTTGTTTGAGCTCAGTGAATTCGGATCAGATTCTTTATAGGTATAATACCTGATGGTTCCGGCTTTACGGTTCCAGTAATTCAAGCCCTTATCGTTTGTACCGATCCAGAAATCGCCTTTGTTGTCTTCTTTAATCAGGTTAACCACCTGGTCATTCAAAGAAAGCCGACCTGTATTCTGGTTGAGCAGGTTAAACTTGATGTCATTCTGATGGTAATAGTTGACACCTCCATAAAAAGTACCTAGCCACATGCCCTGTTGCTTGTCGGGGTATACGCAACGCACAGAATTCTGGCTTAAGGTATAGGGTATGGAAGCCTGGTGATAGTAATTCTGGAAAACATCAGTTTTGGGATCAAGGATAGAAAGCCCCCTGAAGGTACCCAGCCAGAGATTCCCCTGGGCGTCGGTATTAATTCCCCTTACATCATTGTCTGCCAGGCTCTCCTTACCGCTTACCTGGTGCCGGTAGTTTTGTACAGCTCCCGTAGCCAGGTTGTATCTGATCAGTCCCTGACCCTCAGTACCTATCCATAACAACTGCTTTTCTATAAAAAGCTCATTGATCCTGGGTTTATTTAATCCGAGCGCAATTGAAGTCAGCTTCCTGCTGGCCGTATTCATTTTAAATAAGCCCACATCTGTACCCACCAGTAATGTTTTCTTTAACAAAGCCAGGTGTCTTACACTTTTGATGCCATAGGCCGTTGCATCAAAATTAACCTGTTTGAACTGTGCCGTATTTTGATCGAGATAAAACAGTTCACCTGTGGTAGAGCTGGCCCAGATCAGGTTTTCCGCATCTTGTATGATGGAGGAGATATACCATTCACCCGCTTTCCTTGGTAATTTATAATTCTGAAAATTATTGCTGGCATAATCATAGCGGCTGATGCCTTGATTGCCACCAATCCATAACAAACCTTTACGGTCCAGGTAAAGGCTCCTGATGTAATTGGACTGTAAACTCTTTTTGTCCCCTTTAGAGGGCCGGTACACTGTAAATACCTCTCCATCATACCGGTTAAGCCCATCCTGGGTAGCCATCCACATAAAGCCCAACGTATCCTGTACCATAGTGAAGACCGTACTTTGGGAAAGTCCCTTATCTACCGAAACACTTCTGAAATAACGCGTTACAGGCTGCCCCAGATCAGCCTGGGCATGCGCAGTGCTGCCGGCTGCCAACAATAATACCAACAAAAAACTATATACAGCATTCTTCATCATCACGCCAGCGCTTAATACATCCACTAATCCTGCTTAAGATAAGCTTTATTTTTAATTTCCACCAACAGCTATCAAATCAGCATAACCAAGCGTTTACTTTAAATAATTATAGCTGGAATCCAGGTTAAAACGCTTTTGCATCTCTTTACTCGGTTTTGGCGTTTTATCTACTTCACTAAAATAATCAGCAGTATCCCAGATCTGTGTATTGCCATTTGTTTCTCTAGGATCTTTCGTTTCTACTAAATAATTGCGCAGTTTTGCAACCAGGTCCTGTTTAATTTTTTGATACTCCGGAAGCGCTGCCAGATTGTGTAATTCATCCGGATCTTTATTGATATCAAATAGTTCTTCTGCCGGACGTTTGCCCATTCCCAATTCAAAGAAAGGCTTTACTTTCGGATCATTTTTATGTTCTATCAGGTAATATTTAGTTTCACCCGGCCAGTTGAACATGTAGGGATCAATGTCTCCATAAAACGGTGGATCACCAGCCGGCCATCTATCCGGCTCATAATTTTTAATGTAAAGGTAATCTTTAGTACGGATTGCCCTGCCAGGATAGCCAAGACCATGCTGACGAACGAAGGCATGACGCTCGCGACCCAATACCACAAAATCTCTTGACTTTTCTTCTTTTCCATTCGTTACAATCGGCAATAAACTCTTGCCGGTCATTTCAGCTGGTATCTTTGTTTTTCCCAGCTCAAGGAAGGTAGGTGCCAGATCATTCAAGGTAACCAGATGGTCTACTACAACATTTTGCTTGAATTTACCTGGCCAGGAGATGATCATCGGCACATGTGTACCGAAATCGTACAAGTTGGCCAGACCGCGTGGCATTTGCCAGCCATTGTCACTGCATACCACAATTACCGTATTGTCCAGCTCACCACTCGCTTTCAATTGTTCCAGGGCCTCACCCAGCTCACGATCAAAGGTTTCAACCGCAGCATAATAGTCTGCAATGTCTTTTCTTATACTGATATGGTCAGGCAGATAAGCAGGAACTTGTAATTTATTTGGATCGATACCGGCTTTTTCGCCAGAACCTTCCACATAAGGACGGTGAGGTTCATGACTACTGATCCAATAGCACCATGGGCCATCTTTTTTATCCTTTAAAAACGCACCGAAACTATCAAATTTATTACCAGCCGGATTTCTTGGACGTTTATTGGCCTCAAAGCTACCTGGCCCCCAGCCTTTTCCCTGAAAACCTATCGCATAACCAGCTTCTTCCAGCAAATCCGGATATACTTTATACTTAACCGGTAATACGCCCCATAAATTACCCCCATCTTCTAATCTCCAGATGTCCTGGCCGGTCAGCATACCTGCCCTTGCAGGCGTACAGGAAGGCGAACTGCAAAATGCATTGGTAAAGCGTACCCCTTCTTTCGCAATCCTGTCCATATTAGGCGTACGTACAGTCTTATCACCATAGCTGCCCACATGGTTCCAGGACTGGTTATCAGACATGATCATCAGGATGTTCGGACGTTCCTGTTTTTTTTCCGGAGAAGAGCAGGAAGCCAGTGCCAGCACCATTAAAAATGCAGCAGGGAAATATTTCAAATTGTTATATTTCATCTTTATCTATTTTATAAAGCTTCAGTTGGGTTCGTATCTTTATATTGTACCTGCAGCTTTTTCAGCTGCGTTTTCAAATCATTAATGATCGGCTCATAAGTTTTATCACCGTAAAGGTCTTGCATCTCATGTGGGTCTTTCTGCATATCGTACAACTCCCATTCGTCAATATCATTGTAAAAATGGATCAGTTTATAGCGTTCTGTTCTGATGCCATAATGCCTTTTTACCATGTGCCAGCTTGGAAATTCATAATAATGATAATATACAGCTTTACGCCAGTTTTCTGGTGCTTTACCTGCATTGTCCAAAACCGGCCGCAAGGAGGCGCCCTGCATATCGGCAGGTATTTTTACACCTGCATAGTCCAGTAAGGTTGGTGCAAAGTCCAGGTTCATTGCAAAAGCATTACTAACCGATCCGGCTTTAACAGAAGGCGGATACCTCACCAGTAATGGTGTACGGAAAGACTCATCATACATGAACCGCTTGTCGAAATACCCATGTTCGCCCAGGTAAAAGCCCTGGTCAGAAGTATACACGATAATTGTATTGTCCAGCTCTCCTATTTCCTTCAGATAATCCAATAAACGGCCCACATTTTCATCTACCGAAACCACACAGGCCAGGTAATCGCGCATGTACTGCTGGTATTTCCAGCGCACAAGGTCGGCTCCCTTAGGGTTCAGTCGTTTAAATTCAGCTACCCTTTTGTCATATACTTTTCTCCACTGCACCTTTTCTACATCAGTCATGCGGTTGTATACTTCAAAAAAACGGGCCTTATCCAATGAAGGATCATTGGCCTGTTGATAGTCGTCGCCTTTGGCATCTTTAAATTTAGCGGTATTTGGCAGTTTAGCCATAGAATCCAGCTGCGCAGTAGACAGCATTTTAAGGTCCCAGGCAGGCCACATGTCTGTAGAAATGTTCATCAGCTGTTCTTTTGCTGCCCTGCCTCTGCCTTTAAAATCATCCAGCAGGCTCGCCGGTTCCGGAAAAACGGTATCATCAAACATCCCCAGGTGGCGCGGCGCAGGCAGCCAGTTGCGGTGTGGCGCCTTGTGCTGGTAGATCATCATAAACGGCTTGTCATGATCCCTCTTTTCGAGAAAACCAATGGCCTTATCGGTGATCAGGTCAGTAACATATCCTTTTTCTTTCACCAGTTTGCCATTTTCCAGAAATTCAGGTTGATAGTACTGGCCCTGGTTTGGCAGGATACTGTAATAATCGAAGCCCATCGGGTTAGACCCCAGGTGCCATTTGCCAATCATAGCGGTCTGATAACCAGCTTTTTTCAGTAATTGAGGATAGATGACCTGTGTACTGTCAAACACTTTCGAATTGTCGGTAAGCCCGTTCAAATGACTGTATTTGCCGGTAAGTATGGTAGCCCTGGATGGCCCGCATACCGCATTGGTTACAAAGCAGTTGTTAAACAGCATGCCCTCTTTGGCAATTCTGTCCAGGTTAGGTGTTTTTACCAGCTTACTGCCATAAGCACTCATGGCCTGAATGGTATGGTCATCTGTCATGATGAACACGATGTTCGGTCTTTTAGCACTTTCAGCAGGCTTTGGCTGCTGGCAGGACATGAAGGCCATGCCAGCAAGCAAACCCGGTAAAATCAATTTCAATTTACCCATTATTAATATTTAGGATTCTGTTTCAGATTAGGATTTAAATCACGTTCACCTTGAGGGACCGGATAAAGCTCATGTTTATTGTCAACAAAGTTGGTCCCTGCCACGTAAGGATAGTTACTCCTGTAAACTTTAAGCGCTGCCTGTGCAGCCCTTAAACTTGAACCCAGTATGTTCCACCGGATCAGATCAGATTTCCTGGTACCTTCAAAACAAAGTTCGTAAGCACGCTCTGTTTGCAACCTCGTCAGGAATGTAGTTTTATTTAAACCGGCCGGCAAATCAACCGCAGCATCGGCAGTCAACAGCGGTTTGCCAAAGCCCCTTCGGCGTACCATATTAACCGCCAGATAAGCATCACTGTTAGGTCCTTCGTTAATTTCATTTTCAGCTTCGGCCCGCATCAGCAACACATCCGAATAGCGCAGTAAGGTCCAGTTGATATCTGTATTGTTCAGATCTTTAGGGCCGGTGTTCTGCCAGTCCCTTCTCCATTTGCCCGGTGCCCATTTGGAATCATTGGTTCCTGTAAAAGGCACCTGCACTGCATTTACATCCAGCTGATAGGTACCTACCGCAACATCTCTTCGCAAATCGCCGGCTGCATAACTTTTCTGAAACAATGCAGTGGTCTTGTAAAAAGAGTTTGCCCTGCCGTAAGGGTTTTTGTCGGCTGCTACCGGGGCATTCCAGGTGCCTATTACACCACTGTTCGCCAAACCACCATCAAGGTTATACAAGGCCACTTCATACATACTTTCCTTAGGTTCAAGGATCAGTTTACAGTGGTTTTTAAAAATCTGCTCGTAGCTTGGGTTCAATACATGCTCACCCGATTCCATGATCTCTTTTGTCTCCTTTAATGTAATGGCATAATAGTCCTTATACTTAGCCGGGCGTTCCATCAGTTCATTTGCCCTTAAAGAATAACCTGCCCTGTACAGCGCTGCCCTGGCCAGCATACCCTTGGCCGCCCCTTTGCTGATCCGCTCATCCACAGGTTTCTGGGAAGCCCATGGCAGATCCAGAATGGCCTCATTCATATCCTTAAACACCTGGTCGTATACCAGCTCACGATCGGTCCTTGGCAGTTGCAGGTCATCTGTTGCTGCTGTCGGCTTCAGTTTCATCGGTACATCACCAAATAACCTGATCAGGTCAAAATAATATTGTCCCCTTAAAAATTTAGCTTCGGCAAGTAAACGTGCCAGGTCTTTCTTCTGGGCATCCGTACCATTCTTGTACAGGTCCATTTCCGGGATCCTTTCGATGACCAGGTTGGCTCTGTCTATCCCTTTATAGAGCAATTGCCAGCATGCGGCCACATAAATATGTACCGGTGTCATTGCATAATGCGCAGCTACCCGGGGATCATTGCTCAAACCTGTTCCGTCCATCTGGGCAATATCACTGTCGATGTCAAATACCAACGACATGTAGAAACCATAGGTGTTATTGTTCGACATCGGTTCATATACACCCAGCACGGCCATTTTGGCTTCATTGGCATCTTTAAAAAAGGTATCTGCAGCATAATAAGATGCAGGTTTTTCTTCCAGCCACTTTTTGCAGGAAGTAGGCATACCCAATATTGCTGATGCTACAACTATTAATTTAACAGTTCTGATAGCAGTAGTTTTAAAATATTTGTTCATGATCTTACAGTCTTGAATTTAAAAAGAAACATTTAGGCCCGCAACAAAAGATCGGGTTCTTGGATAAGCACCAAAATCAACACCCGGGGTTAGGCCGGTACTGTTTGCTGTGCTTACTTCCGGATCATAGCCGGAGTATTTGGTAAAGGTATGCAGGTTATAACCAGTAACATATACCCTTACTCCTGACACCTTTACTTTGGATAACCATGCTTTTGGCAAAGTATAACCCAGACTTACATTACTGATGCGCAGAAATGACCCATCCTCAACCATCTGGTCGTAAAACCTTAAGCCAGTACCGGCACCATTATAAAGAGGTATGGTTTTACCCTCGTTTAATGCCGCTAAAGCAGCCGGGTCTGTTACGCGCTGTCCGGAAGCATCAATACTCATCCAGCGGTTAGCTACGTAACCAAATGCATTTTTATAATCCAGATTTGTCTGACTCATATTCAGCTTATTGGCATTATACACGTCATTGCCATAAGACCAGTTTAAGAAGATACTCAGATCAATACCTTTATAAGAGAAGGTGTTGTTCATCCCCCCGATAAAGTTTGGATTTGCGTTTCCGATCACTACCCTGTCGTCAGCATTTATCGTTCCGTCGCCCGTCTGATCAACCAGTTTTAAAAAGCCTGGTTTTGGTACATTGTTCGCATCAAACGGAATCCCCGCTTTCAGGGTATAAACTTTAGTAGTAGGGTTATAATCAAATTCGTTTACCTGGTATAAGCCGTTAGATTTATAACCAAACATTTTGCCTACAGCACCACCTACACGTATAATGTAGTCCTTTTCCTGTAAACCGCCCCAGCTTGCAGCGCCATACATAAACTCATTTCCACTAGCCAGTGAAATTACTTTATTATAATTAAAGCCCATATTAAATGTGGTATTCCAGCTAAAGCCACCAGCATCTTTAATATTTACAGTATTTAAAGTGAACTCAACCCCTTTGTTACTGGTAGAGCCTACATTGATCAACATGGTACTGTAACCCGAAAGGTTAGGCACATCAGCATTTAGCAACAGATCAGTTGTGCGGTTGTCATAGGCATCAACAGTCAACTGGATCCGCTGGTTAAAGAAACCTACATCCAGACCAATGTTCTGTGTGCGTGTTTTTTCCCATTTCAGATCCGGATTAGGTAATGTTCTCGAACCCACCGAAATTACATTCTCATTGTTTAAAGGATAGTAACCAGACTGGAACAGCGCCTGAGAAAGATAATTAGGGATCCTGTTATTTCCGGCTACTCCAACACTTAAACGCAGTTTCAGATCAGATATCACCGGAATCTTTTTCATGAAATCTTCTTCAATTACCCGCCATGCAAGTGCACCTGAAGGAAAATAACCGTATTTATTGTCCGAGCCAAATTTGGATGAACCATCCGCTCTTAAACTTGCAGAAAGAATATACTTGCCTTTATAGGTATAATTGGCTCGCGAAAACAGGGAAAACATTTTCTCATCTTCAGAGAACGAAGTTGGGATTCCAGGTAAAACACCCTGCGACAGATCGTCCAGCCCTAAGCTCTGGTCTGGAAATCTATTTGAGCTGGCACTGAAATTTTCTGATTTCGAATACAATTGTTCCTGCCCAACCAATACATCCAGTTTATGCACCTGATTAAACAGGTTAGAATAGGTTAAAGTATTGCTGTAATTCCAGTCGTTTCTGTCCGACTGGGCAATCGAACCATTTGGCCCGCCCGACCGTTTCGCATTCACTGAGCGGGAATCGTTAAATATTTTAGTTTTTGTACCCGAAGTTCTTAAACCTACCAAACCCCTGTAAGTAATGTTTTTAAACAGTTCATAGTCTACAGAGGCGTTTAAATTCAGGACCTTATTGGCCGACGTTCTTTGCTGAGAAAGGGCATTGATGATTGGGTTTTGTAAGGTATTGCCACTGTCATCCTGTAAATAAGGATCTTCTTCCATGCCTATCAGATCCGCATCTGTGCCTTTTAACCCAAAAGTTGGACGAAACTGAAACACATTTTGCAACTGGTTAAACCGGGTATTGCCTTCCCGGGTACCTACTCCAAAGGTATTTTGATCGGAGTAGTTGATAATCCCCATTACTTTTAATTTTTTACCCGCATTGTGGGTTACGTTCAATTTGGCAACATTCTTTTTGGAACCACTGTTCAGCATGATCCCTTCGTCGTTGTTATGAGAATAAAAGAAGTTGAAACGGGTTTCTTTGTTTCCACCCCCCACACCAAATTTATGGTACTGGCTATTGGCCGTGCCGCCAAACAGTTCATCCTGCCAGTTTACCCCCTCCTTATCTCCGTATAAACTTTGCAGATCTGCAAATGCACCGTAGTTACTTAAAAACTTAGCCTCCTCAGGAGCATTTCCCAGACTTTTTTCATATTGTAACAATACATACTGATACGGATTTAAAACCGGCAGCATTTTCGTAACGTCTTTAGCACCAAAATACATATCGTACGATAAAGTCAGCTTACCAGCTTTAGGTTGCTTGGTAGTAACCAGAATTACCCCGTTAGCACCTCTGGCACCATATATCGCAGTCGCAGAAGCATCTTTCAACACATCCATGCTTTCCACATCCATAGGATCAAGAAAACCCAGTCCATTCGTTTGCGGGATCCCGTCAATTACATAAAGTGGCTCATTACTTTGTGTAATTGAACCTCCACCTCTGATGGTGATAGACGGGCTTGAGCCAGGTGTACCATCGGCTGCAGCAACCTGTACCCCTGCAATACGTCCGGCCAGTGCACTGGCTACGTTCTGTACAGGCACTTTGCTCAGCTCTTCTCCTTTTACGGATGAAATGGCGCCGGTAAGTTCTTTACGTTTTACTGTTCCATAACCTATCACCACTACTTCATTCATGGTTTTGGTATCAGAAGCCAGTTTTACATTAAGGGTAGTCCTACCGTTTACAGGTTCCTCTGCAGTTTTATAACCCATATAGGAGAAAACCAATATCGCATCGGGCTTACTGGTAGTTATACTATAACCTCCATCCACACCTGTTGATCTTCCGTTGGTTGTTCCCTTCACAGATACGCTTACTCCCATAAGCGGTTCACCGGCGGCGTCAGACACAACTCCTTTTGTAGTTGTATTTTGGGCATAGAGCGTAAGGTTACCCGCAACAATAATTAATAGCAGTAAAAATCGTTTCATAAATTTTTTGGTTTTACATAATTTGGTCCATTGACAAAACGAATGTATAGCACTCTTATCACAATGGATTTAGGTATTGTTTAAAATGCTATCACTTTTGATTAATCCCGCATTTTTTTCACAAAAATACCTGCCAGCATGATTTAATCCGCTAAAGTATTTCAAAAAGTTCCAGGATGATGTTTAAAAAATCAGACATTCATCAATTTCTAAACGAATATATCCGATACTTAAAGCCAGCCTGGTTTACACTTCCTACCTTCATCTTTAGTAATAAAACAAAACTTAGATCAGATATTTATGAAATCACTACTCAGTGCGTTTGTTGCATCTATTGCATTAATAGGCACAGCAAACGGAATGGCAGCCACAAAAAGCAACGGGGATGACTGGCTAAAAAAATCGACCAAAACCGCAGTATATCAGTTAAGCAGGGCTGCACAAACTTATACCCCAGGGATGAACCCGAGGTCGGTCAATCCCGATGGAACGGTAAGACTGGCGCCGCCGCGGGATTGGACAACCGGATTTTTCGCCGGAACCTTATGGTATGGGTACGAATTATCAGGTGACAAAAATTTAGCAAATGAAGCCAAAAGATTTACCCTGGCATTAGATACCATGCAATATATAAAGGATACGCATGACCTGGGCTTTATGTTATACTGTTCCTACGGAAATGCTTTTCGCATTACGGGAGATAAAATTTACCAGAAGCCATTAGAAAATGGTGCTGCCAATTTGTACGCCCGCTTTAATAAAAAAGTGGGTGCCATCCGCTCATGGGATTTTGGTCACTGGCAGTATCCTGTAATTATTGATAACCTGATGAACCTGGAGTACCTGTACTGGGCAGGAAAGGAATTCAATAAACCGGAATGGTTTGATGCGGCTAAAACACATGCGTTTACCACCATGAAAAACCATTTCAGAAAAGATTATAGTTCCTATCATGTGATCAGTTACGATACCCTTTCGGGGAAAGTGCTGCAACGTGAAACCCATCAGGGCCTTACCAACGAATCGGCATGGGCACGCGGGCAGGCCTGGGGCCTTTACGGTTATACCATGAGCTATAGAGATACCAAAGACAAAAAATTCATTGAACACGCAGAACGCATTGCGGCCTTTATCATGAACCACCCTGCCATGCCTGCTGATAAAATTCCGCTTTGGGACTTTGATGTGCACAACCGCGAAAGGTCGCCCCGTGATGCTTCCGCTGCCGCCGTAATCGCTGCTGCCTTGTTAGACCTAAGTACCCAGGTAAAAGATGGCCAGCAATATTTTAAATTTGCCGAAGACATCCTCAAAACATTATCCTCAGATGAATATCTGGCTAAACCCGGAGAGAACCAGTTTTTCATACTGAAACATAGTGTAGGTGCGCTCCTGTACAATTCGGAGATCGACACGCCTTTAAATTATGCGGATTATTACTATCTGGAAGCATTAAAACGCTATGCTGCCATTAAAAAAATTGACTTAAAAACAATTAATCAGTCTTAGTTAAAAAACAGCCATAGTTTTTTCAAACAAAAAAGCCGGCTAATTATAATTAGCCGGCTTTTATATATATATAAACCCTATTATTTAGCAGGCGTGATCACTATTTTTCTAAACTCAATGGGCTGGTGGTCGCCCTGTAGGTAAATTGATCCGGGTTCGCCCTCATTGCTGTCCAGTGCGCCACCGGTAATGCCGGGAATTTCCTGGTTACTAATGATTGTTTTACCATTGGCTATTACGGTTACCATACGGCCCACTAAAGTAATGTCATAAGCCTGCCATTGATCAGGCCCCAGGGTTGCCATTTCATTGGCTGTTAAAAACCCATAAATACCACCAAATAATACGCTGTTAGGATGGGCATCTTTAGGACTGTCTTCAATCTGGGTCTCATAACGTCCCCTTAAATACACCCCGCTATTGCCACCTTTAGGGTATTTAAATTCTACATGCAGTTTAAAATCATTAAATTTTTGCTCGGTAATTAAGTTTGAACCGGGTTTTGGGCTAGTCAAAATACCATTCTTTACCTCCCACTGGTTTTTGCCTGTCGCCTTCCAGCCACTCAGGTCTTTTCCGTTAAATAAATCAATGGCTTTACCCCAAACAGGCGCTGCTGTCCTTTTTAAGTAAGGCGCCTTTACCCCTTTCCAGCTGTATTTCTTTCCTTCGCTGTTGATCAGGGTACCTTGTATTCCTGAACCGGTCAGTTCACCTTCAATAGTAAAATTCTGTGTACCTTTTTCCCATTGCGGTGGAATCTCAAACTTAAATTTACCCTTATCGAATTTAACTTCGGCTACCGGACGCGCACTTCCCGAAGCCGCCACAAAGTATCCCACTAAAGTACTATAGCCGGAAAGCTTTACTTCCAGCCAGGAAGGAACCGGCTTACCATCCTCATCAACGGTAATGTCCCAGCGTCCGATTAAGTCTTTCGGTTCTGCCGGTTTTTGTATAACCACAGGCAAGTGATTACCTGATGCCAATGCCGTTTCAGCAACACCTGTGATCAGCAGACAACCTAAACCCAATACAAAGATTTTTTTATACATACAGCTTTATTTTTTCAGGCCAATATAACCTTTATTTAAAAAACCTTATAATTTCATAATATTTATTTATTAGTTTCATAACATTTATTTTTATTAAAAAATATTATATTAGTACTTTATAAACATTGAATTATATTTTTTTATTAGCAAAAGAGATTGATGTAAAAGGTATTTAGGTGAGGTAGCAACAGCGATACATCATGGGGATGAGTGGTTTATTTTAACAAGAATTCTTAACCAAAAACTAAATATTAATTAAAAACATCAACATGAAAAAAACAAATTTAATGCTCAAAAAGGCCCTGATGCTATTGGGCCTTGGCTTTTGCCTTGCAGGATGTAAACAAGCCCTGCTTACCGATTTAAAGGAAGATGCAGCTCAGGCCCCGCCCAGAACAACCGCCGATGCCCAATTGCTATTAGCCGGCGAAAGCCCTTTCAAAGTCTTGTCTTTTAATGTAAGGCACGATGCCGCAGGTGATCCCCAAACGCTTGACCAGCGAAAAGGAAATATCCGCCAGATTATTGTTGACAATAATCCCGACGTTTTTGGGGTACAGGAATTTTCTGACGATTTCTTTGAAACCTGGTTCAGGGCCCAAATGGCCACCTTAGGCTACGGTGAATACTATAGCACCGCTATCACCACTACACCTAAGGCTATTTTCTATAAAACCGCCAGGTTTACGCTCCAAAGAAGTGGTACCGCAAGATTAGGGGCCTCACCCATCATCAATACGGCTACCTGGGTAGTATTGCTGGATAACATCACGTCCAACAGGTATTTTATCAGCAACAGCCATTGGCAGTTTGATTCGCAACCTACACGGATCGCAAATGCCAATGCACTGGTTGCGCTTGTAAATGCCCAGAATACCGACAACCTGCCGGTAATTGTATTTGGTGATTTTAATGCCCAGCCAGGTACTACAGAGATGTCGGATCTTAAAAACGGACTTGACGTAGTAGATGCGCTAGGTGACAGCACCGGTGACCTGACCTTTCATGGCTGGGATGCCACCGGCAATTCAAAACTCGACTGGATCATGAGCGACCGGAGCATGGGCTTTACCAGCTGGAATGTCATTACCACGAGCTATGGCGGTTACTGGCCTTCAGATCACTGGCCGGTTATTGCAACTTATGTTCCGGGCGTATTTGGCGGCCCACATACCGATGCAAATGGAAAAAGTGCCAGTGCCAATACCCAGTTTTATTTTGCTGATGTAGATGGGGATGGGAAAAAAGATAAAATATACTGGAACCCAACCTACGATAGCGGCAAACCCCAGGTATTTCTTTCCAATGGCAATGGCACCTTCGCCTCACCTGCCGTTGTACATACCGCGGGCGCCTCAACGCTCAGTACCACCCGGTATCATTATGCAGATGTAAATGGTGATGGCAAGGCCGATCAGATTTTATGGAACCCCACTTTAAATTCCGGTCATACCAGGGTTTACCTCGCTACCACAAGCGGGAACTTCAGTTCAACAGTTGTTGACAATCCTGAGGGAACCAGCGCAGGAACGACCACTGTATATCATTTTGCTGACGTAAACGGTGATGGCAAAGCCGATAAAATTTATTGGAATGCCACTTTTGATTCGGGTAAAACAAGGGTGTACTTAGCTACTTCGGGCGGCAGCTTTAGCGGGACTGTGGCTAACGGTGCGGAAGGTGCCAGCACAACTGGCGGAACCACTTTCTATTACGCGGATGTAAATGGAGATGGCAAGGCCGATAAAATACTATGGCACCCCACTCTAAATTCAGGCAAAACCATGGTTTACCTGTCTGACGGGGACGGTACTTTCACTGCTTCCAGTACCTTCAGCAATTCGGGAGCAACCAGTGTCGCGGCTTCGACCGTATTTTATTTTGCAGATGTAAATGGTGATGGCCGTGCCGACAAGATCTATTGGCGACCAGACCTTTACCTGGGTAAGCTGAAAGTCTATTTCGCAACAACAGGCAATGTCTTTGACGGACCTATATATTCACTAAGGGGTACCTCGCAAAGTGCAAATACCAATTTCTACTTTTCAGATATCAACGGCGATGGCAAAGCAGACCAGATCCGCTGGAACTATGCAGAGAACACCGGCGAACTGAGAAATTATTTTGCTAAATAAAAAAAGCAAAAAACGTTAAATATTATTTAATATAGAAGCCTGTAAAACCTGTATTTACAGGCTTCTTTATTTATAAATTCCCCTTGATCCTCCACTCCTTCTCCTGTGCATATCCTGTTCCCCTATCGTTCCGCTATAGCTGCGCTATGTTTCCGCTATGTTTGGCCTATTCCGCGATAGCCCAATTATAGCGCAATATTGGTTCAGGTATGTAGTATATGGCCAGGCGTGGCAGATGTATGGCCACGCCAGGGCGAAATGATAAATCACACAATACATTTAACACCTCACTAAAACAATTACTGTAAAGGTTTTAAATAAATGTATCTTGATACTTCAAACCATTTATTGATGATGAAGACTTCCATAACGCTCGTAACGCGCTCAGCATTCTTAATGCTTTCCCTTCTATGCAGTTTATTTTTTGCATGTGCTCAAAAACAGGGATTTAATATTGATGCAGAGGAGTTGGTTGCTGGTTCAAAAATACCAAAAGGCTGGATCTTTGCTTTTAATGAGGATCAAAAAAAAGCATATGTTACCGAACTTGATCCTATCGTAAAGCATTCCGGAAAGCATTCTATTTCAGTTCTGAATATAAACAATAAGACAGGCTTTTACGCCATTGATTACCCGATGCTTAAAACCTTCGAAGGCAGAGAGATTCTACTTAAAGGCTATATAAAAACAGAAAACGTGAAATCAGGCTATGCAGGTCTTTGGATGCGTATAGATGGCGAACAGCCAACAATTGCTTTTGACAACATGGCAGATAGGGGTGTTAAAGGCAATACCGACTGGAAGCAATATACCATCAGACTTGCTTACGACGCGAACGCGGCAAAGTCAATTCACATTGGAGGATTACTGGTTGGCGATGGAAAAGCCTGGTTCGACGGGTTCGAATTGTTTATAGACGATCAACCCATTGCAAAAGTCCCGGAAAAAAAAGCCGACTTAAGGAAAGCAACTTTGGATACAGCCTTTAATTCCTCTTCGGGTATATCGCCGTTCGCACTAACTAACCAGATACAGCATAACCTGATGCTAGGGGGACAGTTCTGGGGTTTCTTAAAATATCACCATCCATCTGTAGCCAATGGCGATTATAACTGGGATGCAGAACTATTCAGGCATTTACCGAAGATCATTGCCGCTGCCAATAACGCTCAACTAAACCAGGTACTTGAAGAATGGCTTGATAAACTACCGGCCACTCAACCGGCTGTAGAAGTGAATACTCCAGCAAATACACAGATTGCTTTTAAACCCGATTATGGGAACTTACTCAATGGTTCAATATTTTCCAAATCACTTACGGAAAAACTGACTACAGTTAAAAACAGTAAGAAACCCAATACCCATTATTACTTATCGTTCTTCAAAGGGGTGGGAAACCCGAAGTTTGAAAATGAGAAATCTTACGCAAAAATGGTTTATCCGGATGCCGGGTATCGACTACTAAGCTTATACCGGTACTGGAGCATGATCAACTACTTTTTTCCATACAAGGATGTGATTGGAACAGATTGGAATACCATACTGAACAATTCGCTTCCAGATTTTGTAAAGGCAAAGGACCAACGCGAATACGTATTGGCCACGCTAAAACTAATCGCAAGTATTCACGATACCCATGCCAATATCTGGAGTAGTAATACCGCTCTCGAGGAATTTAAAGGTAACTATAAGTTACCCTTTAAGGCAGAGTTTATTGAAAATAAACTGGTAGTTACCGACTATGCTTTCGGTGATACACTCGGCGTTAAACAAAAATTCCTTATTGGTGATGTGATATCGGAGATCAATGGCAGATCAACAGCAGAACTGGTTAAATACTTTCTCCCCTATACCGCCGCATCCAATTATGATACGCAACTGCGCGATCTGCCCATTAATTTCCTGCTTCGTGGACAGTCAGATCTGTTCAACGTTAACCTGCTTAGGGCAGGAAAAAAAACAGAGCAGAGTATCAAAGGACTTAAAGCAAACTATTTTGCCAATTCAAATTCCAAACTAGAAAATACAGGTTTCAAATTACTGGATAACAATATTGGGTATATCTTTCCTGGCCGGTATAGAAACAGTGATTTGCCTGCAATCAAAACACTATTTAAAAATACGAGGGGAATCATTGTTGATATGCGTTGTTATCCTTCAGAATTCATGCCTTTTACATTTGGGAATTACCTCAAATCGGCTAATACGCCTTTTGTGAAATTCAGCAGTAGCACGCTCGACCATCCCGGTTTGTTTATGTATTCCCCATCGCTAAATAACGGAGGAAGCAAAGAAGAGGCTTATCCTGGAAAGGTTGTAGTGATTGTTAACTCGACAGCTCAAAGTCAGGCGGAATACACCACCATGGCATTTCAGAGTGCACAACAGGTTACCGTGATTGGCAGCACAACAGCAGGGGCAGATGGGAATGTGTCTCAGATTCAATTGCCAGGCGGCATTTATACCATGATTTCGGGAATAGGTGTATTTTACCCTGATGGCAGCCCCACTCAAAGGGTAGGCGTTAAAATTGATCGGGTGATCAGGCCAACTATTAAGGGTATTATTGAAGGCAGGGATGAATTGCTGGAAAAAGCTAAGGAATTAATAGCCAAAGATCAACTTATTCCAGAATAGGATAAACTTTTAAGAACATTAAAATTCATTAGATTAGTGGCACAATTAAATTAAATAATATTATGCCTACGCCTATTTCAGAATGCTTGTACTGCCAGAACAATGAAACGCTAGATCGTTTAATGATTAAAATCGGAGATTTATCTGTATCTCAATTGTTTCTATTTAAAGAACAATCACATCCCGGACGCTGTAATGTGGTTTACAAAGACCATGGAGTTGAATTTCATGAATTGAGCGACGAGCAACGTAATGCATTTATGAAAGATGTAGCCAAGGTAGCAAAAGCTATTGCTGCCGTATTTAATCCTGATAAAATCAATTATGGAGCGTATGCGGATACCCTATCTCATCTACACATGCACATTGTTCCCAAGTATAAAGATGGATATGGATTTGGCAGCGTTTTTGAAATGAACCCACAAAAAGTTACGCTATCTGACGTTGAATACGCAACAGTTACAGAAAAAATTAAAGCGGCACTGTAGAAATGTCAACTCCGGATCTCGCGGCGCATGAACAGGTAGTAGGCAAGCGCAAAGCAAGCTAAAGTTGCCCCTATTAACCCGCTTACCTGTGGCCATACGATCATTAAACTCTCCCTGAATGGCAAAGGTGCGGGTATTGCCCCGGCCATCTGCTCCATTGTCATCGGACCAAGACTTCGAACGGAAGGCATCAACAGTGTAGTGCTGGCATCTGTATAAAGCTGGTTGGGTGCGATGCGCAATAGATCCAGGATGAACTCATTATAGCGCAGGATCTGATCTTGTGTCAAAAAAGTGGGATCAGGCAAAAAAGATCTGATGACCAGGTTGATCACAATCTGGTAAAATACCGTAAAAAACAACCATATACCTATTGCCGTAAGGGCCGAGGTTGCCGCTTGCCTGAACTTGACAGACAGCACAATGGACAAAGCCAGCCAAAAACCAACATAGGTAGTGCTGATCACGATGAACCCAAGTATACGCAGCAGCTCCTGCGGCTCCATCCTTACCCCAGTCAGGACCAGCCCTCCCCCTGTCATCAGCAAGGTGAGTACCAGGAACAGGGTGCCTACCATGATCAGGGCACTTATAAACTTGGCAAGTAGTAAATTATCCCTGTAAATGGGTTGTGCCATAAGCCTGGTCAGTGTTCCGCTGTTCTGTTCAGAATTGATGGCATCAAATCCCAGACTGATACCTAATAAGGGCGCCAGAAAGCTTAGGAACACGTGAAAGGGCGGTATAGAGTTATCAGTAGTAGTTAAAAGTTTAAGGTACAAGAAAGTGTGGTCCGGATCATTGGCATTGCCTATGGCCGATCGGATATTGCCCAGGGATACATACATCGATGCAACGAATGTTAATATGATCAGTCCGATCAGTACGATAAAGCGCCAGCTTCGGATATGGTCTGCCATTTCTTTGCGAACCATCACCTTAAAAGGGCTGGAAAGTGGTTGACTCTTCATTGTATTCAGTTAATGTCTTCAAAATATTTTTGATAAATGTCATCCAGACCATAGTCTTTTTGATGTACACCCAGGATGTCGTATCCCTTTTCCACAAAAAAGCGGACCAGTGCTGGCGTAATGTCTTGTTTACATTCAAATTCTATTGTCTTTTCATTTATCGTGATCTGCTTAATGGCCTCCCATTGTTCCAGCTCCTGCTCCAGCGACCGGGGCAGGGGAACAACATGAGCTAATTTAATGGATACTACATGCTCACTATTGCTAAACATGTTGCCTGATAAGGTATCGATATTGCCCTGGGCCAATAGCTTGCCCTTCACGAAGATCCCTACCCTGTCGCATACTTGTTGTACATGGTGTAAGTGATGTGAGGAAAGCAGAACCGTTAACTCCTGCTCTATGCTTAAACGTTTAATCAGTGTCAGAAATTCGCGTACGCCGCTGGGATCGATTCCCAGGGTCGGCTCGTCAAGGATGATCACATCAGGTTGCTTAATTAATACATCGGCCAGGCCCAAACGCTGTTTCATACCCCTGGAAAAGGTTGATGTTTTCTTATTTAAAACCGGGGAAAGTCCCACTATCTCCATCGTCTCTACGGTGCGTTTCCTAATCTCCCTTTCGGTCAGCCCGTTTAGCCTGGCAATATACATCAGGTTTTCCAATGCAGTCATGTTATCATAAAAACCTAAGGTATCGGGCATATAGCCAACTTTTCGCTTCACAGCAATGGGGTTATTTGTGGCGTTATGACCGCAGACAAATGCAGAACCACTTGTTGGATCAGTAAGCCCCAACATCATCAGAATCGTAGTTGTTTTGCCTGCTCCGTTTGGCCCCAGCAGGCCAAAGATCTCACCCTTATAGATGTCAAGGCTCAGATTATCAACCGCCTTTTGCTGGCCATAACATTTGGTCAGGCCCTTGAGTTGTATGATAGGATCCTTCATTGTTCTATCTTCTGCCGTACTTGCGGATGAGGTAATACACCAGGGAAATGGCCGCCAGGATAACCAGTATACCGATCCATCCCGAGAGCAATGAGGTTGTCACGACCATCCTGAAGGCAGCCTGGGAATTGCCATTGCTGTTTGTTGCGGTAAAGGTAGCGGCATAATCTCCAGCGATAGTCTTATCAGGAACCTTAAGTTTTGCTGTGATGGCCAGGGTTTTACCTGGTTCCAGTTGCTTAATCTTTACCGGTTCAAAAGTGGCTTCCCAATTGCTGGGCAATTGAGAGGAAAGTTCAATGTCGTTTAATGGCAGCGTACCTGAGTTCTTTACCTCCAGATGAATTTCCTTATGGCTGCCAGAGGTAAGCTCTTCGCTCAGCTTTCCGGTTGGTGTGGTTAAGGTTATTCCATAGGATCCCTTTACCACAGCCTCCAGATTAAGGGACAGGGTATCTGCATTAGCTATTGCCTTCAAGGGCAATTTGTATTTGCCAGGTGCAGTACTTGCCGCTGCATTGACCTCGATGGATACATCCCGGGTAGTTCCGGCATCCATATTTAACGAGGTAACCTGGTTGCCATCAACTTTATAGCTGATCATCCAGCCAATGGGCAGATTGGCTTTAAACTCGAATACTGCGGGTTTCCCGGATCCATTATGCAAGGTGGTATTGTAACGGAATGTTTCACTAGTTGCAGCCTCGATATTGATCAGTTTTGCCGTGAAACTGGACTGCCCATCAATATTTGCAGCTGGGCTTTGCGCATATAATGCCAGGCGGGATGCAAAAAAAAACAGGAAAAATAATAAGAATCTGAACCTTGCAGGAAGGTGGGTAATTGAGAATTTTGTTAACATGATCTAAACACTAGAATTTATAATAATAGCTTAAAAAAAATGTCTCTTCAATATTTTAATTTGACGGAACAAATCAAGAAAACAAAATAAAATTTTCAAATAGGTTTAACATTTTTTAACAAAAAAACCTTATTGACTATCTCCGGATTCGACTATAACAAAAAACCCTTTAAATCTTACGATCTAAAGGGTTTTATTGTTGTGTCGGGGTGGCAGGATTCGAACCTACGACCTCCTGCTCCCAAAGCAGGCGCGATACCGGGCTACGCTACACCCCGAACTGGTATCTTCTTTTTACTGGTCAATATTAAACTACCTTTCCAGGTGATTTTGTCGGGGTGGCAGGATTCGAACCTACGACCTCCACATCCCAAATGTGGCGCGATACCGGGCTACGCTACACCCCGAACTTGGTATCTTTCCCATAGCCTTGATTGCTACGGGACGCAAAGATATAAAAAAAATATATTGGTGCAAATTATTTACCTGCTAATAAATTTAAAAAAATACGCTTTCTAAACAAGTTTAAGGCTTTTTTCTATAAATCAGCATCTTACAGATTTATCAGCTGATCTTTTTAATTTAAATTCAGCCATGTAATCAAAAAAAGTATTGGTAAATGTCTGACGCCTCCCATATAAGGGTTAGCTTTCAACGATTGCGCCGGATTACCTAAGTGGGTTGTTTCCGGACGGGGCGGCGGTCGTTAAAAACCAGTAGTACAGCAATAAGCCCGATCACAAAGTAGCTTAGAATAAGAGGGAATACGCCTTTTATCAGTAAGTGACTAATAACCGAGCCCAAACTCGATCCGATAAAAAAGAAAATTGTACCATAAACAGCCGAGGCCATTCCTGCGATCTTCCCCATAGGTTCCATGGCCAAAGCGCTGCTATTGGGCTCGACAGCTAAATTGATAGCCATCAGCATGGCAATGACAACAAAGAATAGGAGCATATCCGGCGGATCTCTGGTGATTAATACCAGCAATAATAAAAAAACGGCTATTATAAAATAGAGCAGGAGGAGCCCTTTGATAGTTCGCCTCGCTCCATACTTTGATGAAAGATGGGAATTCATTAAAGTACAAAAAGACATCAGAAGCCCCATGCCGCCAAAGATCCAGGGAAATGCTTCCGGCCTGCCGTATATTTCGCCAACAATATGTTCTGAGCTGGATACGTAACAGCTTAAAGCAGTAAAAAGGATGGTGGTTATTCCTGTGTACCTGATGAATGTGCGGTTGCCGAGAACCTCCCGGACTGATTTGAGAAGACTTGCCAAATGCAATGAGGAGCGTTCACCCCGAGGAAGCGACTCCTCCAGCCGGAGCGACCATACACATACGATAACCGCGAATAACGATGGCGTAAGAAATACCATTTTCCATGATGCAACGGATAGTATCGCCAATCCCAAAAAAGGAGCAAATACCGGGGTAGACAGGAATATGGTTAGAATAAGGGACATCGTGCGGGCCATCTTGTCCCCGGCAAAACGATCGCGAACACCTGCAATGGTAGTCATAAAAACAGCTGAAGCACCCATTCCAGCCACAAAGCGGGCCGCACACATGAGCACTAGGTTTGGGGCAAAGGCTGCAGCTATACCACCAATGATATATAGCGGAAAACCTATCCGCAGGATCGCCAGTCGCCCAAAACGGTCTGAAAGCGGCCCAAAAATAATCTGGGCGATCTGTCCCATAAAGAAAAATGAAATAACTTGTGCTGTAGCGGTTGATTGAGGCTGGAGGGCAAAGTGCCTCCGGAGTTCGCCAAATACCGGGAGCATAATGTCAATCCCTAAAGCTGTCAGCATCATAGTGCAGGCTGATAATGCAATAAATTCAGCCGGTTTCATTTTAGTGTTTATCATCTGCTACCTTATTTATTAAATTCCGGATATGGAAAGCCTTTGCCAGTTTCGCAATAAGATTTCAGGCTTCGGAAAAAGAGCGCCCAGTCGTAGCTGCATGAGGCAAACTCCGGTGTATAAGCCGCCCATCCATCATGATGAAAGAGCAATATCGACCCCCTTGCGTGTGGCTCTAGTTCAAAAGTAAGCGTGGTGCCGATCCACTCTTCATAAGCATGAAGACAAAGCCATTTTACGCGGCTATAGGGTTTAAGTTCCTCTATCTTCATTTCTTTAAAATAGGTGGGCCCAAATGCAAACCTTGAAACACTCCCAGTCTCAGCCTTCGCAGTCGTTTCTGGCGTCCACCAGCCTGCAAGTCCTCCCTGTGTGGTCAGTGCAGCATAAACTTTTTCTGCCGGCGCTTCAATGAGCAGCCTGTGGCAAATACTTTTCGTACCAGTTTGTTCTGCTGAAACATGTTGATCGGGAGACTGCGTTTCCTCGGCATCTTTAGGCGTCGGACTGCCTTTGCCCGTCACTATAAGGTCTTTCAAACTGTCCTGCACATAGTGTGTCCATGCATCATGACAAACATTAAAACATTCATACTCAGGAACCAGGCCTTCGTGTGTAAACGTCAACTGTGTTTTCCCGTTTTTGCCGGAGATTTCAAAGATTATCCTGGTATCCTTCCATTCACTTTCATCTTTGGTAAACTTGAAAAAATTATCCAGGACATGCCAAACCATCTTTTCATCGGGAACAATTTCAATGATCCTCATCCTTGCACGATGTACATCCTGGTAGTGGTAAACAAATTCACTATTGAGCTTGTCCGTATCACCCTCAATATTTTCAGACCACCAGCCCCGTACATTATTGATGGCATTAAAAACTTCCTGTGCTGTTGCATCAACCAGAATGGTTGTTGTGAAATCTTTTGTTTTCATTTTAGCTAATTTAATTACATAATTTTTATCTGTTTAACGATCAAGCGCCTGTATGTCAAAAGTATAAAAAGACAGATTCCGGCCAGCGGTGTAAAATAGACTTTATCGGGGGGTGATTTAGACGATATAGTTTTTTAACTTTATATCACCAATAAAAGGAGGAGTCAAAATGAAACACCTTACTATAATCGTTCCTAACGGACAAAGCAACTTAAGTACAATAGCCAGTATAGTGGGCGCCTGCGACGTATTTACAAGAGCAAATTCCTTTTGGAAAGATGCCGGTAATGAAGAGCTGTTTAAAATTGAACTCGCAGGCAGCTCAAAAAAAACAGACTATTATAACGGCTTGATCAACATTAAGCCGCAGACCAATATTTCCGTGATCAGCAAAACTGATCTCATCATTATACCGGCTACATCGATCCGTACTTATGAAGATGCGATGAATAGCAACCGGTTAATGATTGACTGGATTGGGAATCAGTATAAAAATGGTGCGGAAGTAGCCAGCATTTGTACTGGGGCCTTTATACTTGCCTCGTCAGGTTTGCTGGATGGGAAAAGCTGTTCCACGCATTGGCGTGTTGCAGATGTCTTCAGGAGCTCATTCCCAAAAGTTAATTTACAAGCTGATAAATTGATTACAGACGGACATGGAATTTATACAAATGGTGGTGGTTATTCTTTTTTAAACCTGCTCATTTATCTGGTAGAGAAATATTACGACCGGCAAACTGCCATCTTTTGCGCAAAGGTTTTTCAGATTGAAATCGACAGGCAAAGCCAATCGGCATTTACCATATTTACAGGCCAGAAACTACATGGGGATGAAATGGTAAAAGAAGCTCAAGCTTATATCGAGCTTAAACTGGATGAAAAAATATCTATTGAAGATTTATCTTCCATGTTTGCCGTCGGAAGACGAAATTTTGACCGGAGATTTATCAAAGCCACAGGCAATACGCCCATTGAATATACACAGCGGGTAAAAATTGAATCGGCAAAAAAAGCACTGGAAACCACGCGCAAAACCATCAATGAAGTAATGTATGAAGTTGGCTATTCGGATGTAAAGGCCTTTCGCGAGGTATTTAAAAAAATTACCGGGATATCACCACTGGAATATAAAGGCAAATACAATAAGGAACATTCTTTAAATTGATTAACGGGTATCTTTTTTTACAATACATTCACACCTATTTCGTTATTACCATGAGCGTTTAATATTTATTAAGAGCTCATTAGCAAAAATCATTTTAAAAATGACGTCTATAAAGCAGCTTAACCTACAGCAGGGCTATGCGTTACTGGCTAAAAAATCACACCAAACTGGGACACACCGGCATTACGGAATTGAATTGATCCTTTGTGAGCAAGCCGGTTTTGACCTCTTTACCGAAAATGGGAGTTATTTGCGTTTGAACGCCGCCATCATACCATCCAACTTGCCACACCGGTTTCAATGCGGGGATGCTACCTGTCAGCTTTTATTTTTAGACCCGCTGTCTCCGCTGGGCCAATATGTCTTTAATCGTTATCAACTATACCTGAGGCAAGACATCGTGGCAAATCCTCCGGATATAGAAAACCTGTTTAGTGATTTCCAGTCGCTGAATTCGTTGAGCTCAGCGGCGGATATGAACGGGCTCAGAAAAATAGATTTCAGGATTCAAAACTGCCTTCAGCAAATCCGCGCCAACCCAGATTGTGCCAAATTATCCGTCAGACAACTGACCGAAGTTTCTTTTCTTTCTGAGAGCCGTCTATCCCATCTTTTTAAACAACAACTAGGTGTTTCAATCAGACAGTTCATATTGTGGAACAGAATAGGCCTGGCAGTTTCAAAATCTAACGATGGCCATTCCCTAACCACAGCGGCACTTTACGCAGGCTTCTCCGATTCATCTCATTTCTGCAGGGCATTCTCTGATATGTTTGGCAGCAGTCCATTCCATACACTGAAAAGTTAGCAGTTTTATACAAGTTTTTATTTCTTCTTTTAGAGAACTTTGCTATAAAACGTATTTAAAGAAGAAAGGAAATTATCATGAAACTATTTATGCTAACCGCGTTATTCCCATTATTCGCTTTCCCTACTCCATCACCTGTTAAAAACAAAGAACTTTTAAAACGCTTTTATAAACAAGTGTATGTGGAGTGGAACATGAAAATGGCGGATGAAATGTTGTCTCCCAACTTTGTCTCGCATGATTGGCGCCAGAGTTTGGGAAAAGGGCCGAAAGCGTTCCGGAATTATTATTCAGTATTTAACAAAGCTGTGCCGGATGCGAAATATGAGGTTCAAGATATTCTTGCCGACGGAGACCGGGTAGCCGTTCGTTGGGAAATGCACGGAACCTACCAGAGAGCTTTCCCCGGAATTGATATTCCTGCTGCCGGACAAGCTGTGACCCTTAAAGGAGTAGCGATATACCGTGTAGAAAACAACAAATTGATGGAACGCTGGGTGGTCTCTGATTTGTATGAACTGCTGAAAAATATCCAGGGACAATCAAAAAAGTCTTAAGCTAACTAATCAAGTCCATATCGCCCCTTGCATTTGTCCAATTTGCCTCCCATTTGCTATCCAATTTATGACGAAATTTAGGTTATAAATCAAACTTAAACAATAAACCTATGATACTTAAAAACAAAATTGCTGTAATCTACGGAGGGAGCGGCGCAATTGGCGGTGCCGTCGCACGCGTGTTTGCAAGAGAAGGCGCTAAAGTTTATATCGCTGCCCGCTCACAAGAAGGGCTTGATGTCGTGGCCAAAGACATAACCGGCATTGGCGGACAGGTAGAAACGGCACTTGTTGATGCCTTTGATCAGCAAGCCGTTGACCGCCATGCTCAAGCTATCGCACAAAAAGAAGGCAGTATTGACATACTTTTAAACGCCGTCAGCGTCCAGCACGACCAGGGAACCTATCTGGAAAACCTCAGCATGGAAGAATTCATGCGGCCGGTTAATGGCTTTCTTAAACCCCTGTTCATCACCAGCAAAGCTGTTGCCCCATATATGGGGGGTAAACGTCCGGGGGTTATCCTCACCCTGACTACTCCAGGTTCCAAAGAACCAGCACCGGGCGTACTTGGTCATTGTGTCGTATCTGCGGGCACAGAGGCGTTTTCGCGCGTGCTGGCCGCCGAAATGGCCTCCAAAAATGTTCGGGTGGTCTGTCTCCGTCCTCATGCCATCTCAGACGCCCCGGCGGCAGGCTCTTATACAAAAGATCTGTTCAAGACCCATGCAGAATATAAGCAAAACGCAGCTGGACAGCCGATAAGCGAGTGGCTCCCAAACTCCCCGATGGCGCAAAGTACGCTGCTCAAACGTCTCCCTACGCTATCCGAAGTGGCTGAAACCGCCGCATTCGTAGCCTCTGAAGGAGCCGGCGCAATGACCGGGGCGATTGTAAATTTGTCTTGCGGTGCGCTGGTAGATTAACTTGTAATTCATCCACTTCCAGCCAACAAAAAAGCCTGAAATCTTTTGATTTGCAGGCTTTTTTGTTGATTTGAAATCAATTTCAGCGGAGGAAGAGGGATTCGAACCCTCGGTACCGTTGCCAGTACGACAGTTTAGCAAACTGTTCCTTTCGGCCACTCAGGCATCCCTCCGAATTCCCTCATCAAATCCTTGTTGAGGGAGTGCAAATATAGCAATTCATTGATGTTTGCAAAAAAAAATTACAGAGTTTGCAGATAATCTATGCGCACATGATAAATACTCATAAGCATTGTCTTGAAAATCAGCTTTATAGTTTCGAGATCTTTTAATGTAATATCGCAATTATCCAGCTGCTTTTGCTCCAGTTTATAATCAATGATCCTTTCAACGAGGTCATTTATGCTCTGTGCATCCGGATTTTTCAGACTTCTTGAGGCCGCTTCCACCGAATCGGCCAGCATCAGTACCCCTGTTTCTTTAGAAAAAGGTATAGGCCCCGGATAACGGAAAATATTTTCATCCACAAATTTCTCGGGCGAATTCTTTAAAAATGACTGGTAAAAATAATCCACCCTGGTATTGCCATGATGTGTCCTGATAAAATCGATTACACTTTCCGGCAGCTGATGCCTACGGGTTATTTCTATGCCTTTATGCACATGTTTAATGATGATCTGGGCACTTTGCTCATAAGGAAGCTTGTCGTGCGGGCTGAGGGCTGTATTCTGGTTCTCAATAAAATATTGCGGGTTCTCAATTTTACCAATATCGTGGTACAAGGCCCCTGCCCTAACGAGTAAAGAATTACCGCCTATTTTAAATATAGCCGCTTCAGCCAGGTTGGCTACCTGCAGCGAATGCTGAAAAGTACCCGGGGCTTTAAAGGCCAGTTCCCGCAGCAACTTGTTATTGGTATTGGTCAGTTCAATCAGCGCCACATCAGAGGTAATGCCAAACATCTTTTCAAAGGCATAGATCAATGGATATGCCAGCAGTGAAAGCAATACACTGACAATGAAGGGCACAAAATTGATCCATTCAATCTGACTAAAAGATCCCTCGCGCAGCAAGGCTATCCCTAAGAAAGAAACAAAATAAGCAGAAAGAATAAACAAAGCTGACAGAAGCAATTGCTCCCGTTTAATCAGGTTCCTGATGCTGTAAATCGCTACCATGCCCGATGTAACCTGGTAAAATACAAATTCAAAACTGTTGGCCACAAAAAAACCTGAAATGAGCACCACCAGCAAATGCAGGTAAAGCGCAAGCCGGGTGTCAAATAAAATGCGGATAATAATGGGGACAATACAGAATGGAATATAATAGATACTGGGCAGGTTGAGCTTAATCGCCCAGGTTAATGCAAGCAGCATCGTGGTAATCACCAGCAGAATCAGCGACAGTTGCCGGTTATCGGCAAAAATATCTTTCCTGAACAATTTAAGAAATACCATCAGCAGGCTCACAATAAAACCAACCAGTAATATTTGCCCCAGATAAACCAGTTTACTGTCGCCTATGGTCTTGGTCTGCGCTTCGTAAGCCTCCTTAAAAGAAAGCAATTTCTGGTACACCTCATCGTCAACCACATTGTCCTTGGCAATGATCAGTTCCCCTTTCTGCACCATGCCTCGTGTAGTAGACAAGCTGCTGACGGTGTTGTTCTGTACCACAGCAGTGAGCTTTTCATCAAAAACAATATTCGGCTGTAAATGATCTTCTACCAGGTTTTCAATTACTTCCTTGATTTTCAGGTTTACTGATTTAAAATTATTTTTAAAGTAGGCCAATGCGGTTTGTACCGTAAAAACATCCTGTGTACTCACTGTTTTACTGATGTTATTGCTCAGCAAAGAGAAATCATAATTGGGATTGTTTCCCTTTTGGTGTTTTACATTAATAGCAATGATACCTTTACTGTAAATATCCTGCAATTGTTTAAAAGAGGCTTGCCGGTAACCTTGTTTTTCATTTTCGGGAAAGGCATTTGTTCGCCATTTTACATCAAACTCGTTCAGATAAGCCTCTTCAACAGCATTAAACAAATCTTTATTTAACTTATAAATAGGCAAAACATTATCCAAAGCATCCTGCTTATCAATGATAACCTGGGGGCTTGTCTTTAAAATGGCAAAACTAAAAGGCGACACCAGGTCTTTGTTTTTCCAGATTGTCCCCTTTTCAAATTCATACCTGAAACGTGGCTGCTTGGGCAAAAATACGGTTATAATGATTACCGAAAGCACCATCATGATGTATTTGATGTTGGATGAGTACTTTCTGTACAGTACTTTATGGGAATTCTTTCTGATTTTAGCCAAAGCGATATCAATTGATTATTATTCAAAAATAACATTAATTTTCTATCATAAGCATATCCATTGCTAATTGTGAACGTTTGCTCATGATGATTTCATCAGTTTATATATTTTCACAGGCAATGAAGCATATGATCCTTTTTATAATTTGTTTTTACAAAAATTTATGGCGTAATTTATGATATCAAATTAATATCATTATGTATCAGGAAAAAATCATTACCCCGCCATCCGGCTATCGAATTCTTGCCCTGTTTGTTACGCTTGTACTATGCGGAATACTGGCAATAGCAGTTCAAAATTTTGTAATTATAGAAGTTATTTTATTTGTAAGCGGTTTCTTAATTTTACCCGGTTTCATCATTAACAACCCTAACGAATCTAAGGTGCTTACCTTATTTGGTGAATATGTGGGCACGGTTAAAACCGATGGCTTTTTTTGGGTCAACCCTTTAACCGTTAAAAAGAAGGTATCATTAAAAGCAAGAAACCTGAACGGACACCAGATTAAAGTAAACGACAAGCTTGGAAATCCAATTGAAATTGCAGCCGTTGTAGTCTGGCAGATCAAAGAAACTGCGAAAGCAACCTTTGCAGTTGAGGATTACCTGCAATATGTAGCCATCCAGAGTGAAGCAGCAGTACGTCATTTGGCCAATATTTTTCCTTACGACAATTTTGAGGATGAAGAAGCAACAATTACCTTAAAAGACGGTGCAGAAAAAGTCAGTTCACTGCTGGAGTCTGAATTAAGTGAAAGATTGTCCCGCGCCGGAATAGAAGTTGTTGAAGCCAGAATTTCTCACCTTGCCTATGCACAGGAAATTGCAAGTGCCATGTTGCAGCGCCAGCAGGCTACTGCAGTAATAGCTGCCCGTAAGCTCATTGTTGAAGGTGCTGTTGGAATGGTGGAGATGGCTCTGGACAGACTTTCTGAAAAAAATATAGTAGAATTGGATGAAGAACGTAAAGCAGCAATGGTCAGCAATCTGCTGGTAGTACTCTGCGGGGATCGCAATGTTCAACCTGTTGTAAATACGGGAACACTATATAATTAACAGATCAATAATCAGATATGTCTGAAAAAGATAAAAAAGCTTTTGTTCTTAGAATAAATCCTGAATTGCTTAAGGAAGTAGAAAAATGGGCTGGTGATGAGTTCAGGAGTACCAATGGGCAGATTGAGTTTTTGCTAAATGAGGCGGTAAAGGCTAAAAAGAGAAAGCGGTTAAACAAAAATGATACAGACCAATAATGTTAAAAATGCGGAGTTATAACCACTGAATGATTGTAATAATATAACTTTGCTGCCAACTAACTTTATAATACTAATGAAAGAAGTAGTCATTGTATCTGCTGTAAGGACCCCAATCGGAAGTTTTGGGGGTTCGTTATCAGGTTTTTCAGCCAGTCAGCTGGGTGGTTTTGCAATTAAAGCAGCTGTTGAAAGGGCCGGGATTAAGCCCGGTGATATCCAGGAAGTTTATATGGGCAATGTCTTATCCGCCAATTTAGGCCAGGCACCTGCCACCCAGGCTGCTAAATTTGCAGGTTTACCGGATGTTCCTGCTACAACAATTAATAAAGTTTGTGCATCGGGAACAAAAGCCATTATGCTGGCTGCGCAAAGCATTGCCCTGGGCCAGCAAGATATCGTTGTTGCAGGTGGCATGGAAAGCATGAGCAACGTACCTTATTACCTGGAAAAAGCAAGAAATGGCTACCGTCTGGGTCATGGTCAGCTCACAGATGGGCTGGTAAAAGATGGTCTTTGGGATGTGTATAACGATTACCACATGGGTTCGGCAGCTGAATTGTGTGCTGCAGAATGTGGTTTTACCCGTGAAGAGCAGGATGCTTTTGCGATTAGCTCCTATAAAAGAGCTCAGGCTGCACAAATTGAAGGCAGATTTGACAATGAAATTATTGCTGTGGAACTAAAGGACCGCAAAGGCGACATTACCTTAATTGACAAAGATGAAGAGCCTTTTGCAGTAAAATTTGATAAAATACCAGGGCTTAAACCTGTATTTAAAAAAGATGGTACAGTAACTGCCGCAAATGCATCAACCTTAAATGATGGTGCCGCAGCTCTTGTGTTAATGAGTGCCGATAAAGCAAAAGAACTGGGCTTAAAGCCTATGGCCAGGATTCTGGCTTACGCTGATGCCCAGCAGGCACCGGAATGGTTTACCACTGCACCGGCAAAAGCCATCCCATTGGCTCTTAAAAGCGCAGGAAAAAGCATTAGCCAGGTAGATTATTTTGAAATCAATGAAGCTTTTTCTGTAGTTTCGTTAGCCAACAACAAAGAAATGGGTTTAAACGCAGAAAAAGTGAACGTAAATGGTGGTGCTGTTTCATTAGGGCATCCCCTTGGTGCTTCGGGTGCCAGGATTGTAGTTACCCTGCTTGCTGTATTGAAGCAGAAAGCTGGTAAAATAGGTGTCGCCGGTATTTGTAACGGTGGCGGTGGCGCCAGTGCATTAGTAATCGAAAACATGAGCTAGATGATCAGGGCCTCAAAAGCTTTAATAGTATTCTTTACATTATGCTGTGCTGCAAATCTGGTTTGGGCGCAGCATAGCTTTGACCTTACAAATGTTCCGGCATTAAAAAACTACCAGGATTCACTGGTCTCCATTACTGATTCCATGTATAATGCCACAAATGATCAGGATCGGTTTGCGGCAAATGCACAATTCATCAAAACCATGGTGGCTGCATTAAAAACCAATGCCTCTTTCAATTTCCCCTTCGATTCTTTAAAAAAAGTAACCGTTTTAAAATCCCCTGATAACGCTTTAAGACTTATTTCCTGGTATGTACCCACAGACGAAGGTAGTTACCGCTTTTTTGGGACCATACAGATGGCCACCAAAGACGGAAAACTATCCATGTTCCCTTTAATTGATGGCACTGATAAAATTCAGGATGTAAACGGGGTTACCGACAACAAGAATTGGTATGGTGCACGTTATTACCAGATCATACCAGTAAAGTTTGGACAACAGCCCTACTATGTTTTAATGGGCTGGAAAGGACATAATGCTAAAACTTCGAAAAAAGTGATCGAGATCCTTTCATTCGATAGGACGGGCCAGCCTGTATTTGGCAAAGGGGTGTTTGACGGTTTAAAAGGCAGCAATCCTAAAAACAGGGTGGTGTTTGAATACAACAAGTTAAATTCCATGACCCTCACCATGGACAAGTCTGTAAATATGATCGTATTTGATCACCTTGCCCCTTTTACACCCGATCTGGAAGGAAATTTTGAATTCTACGCATCCGACTTAAGCTTTGATGCGTATAGAATTGCAGGGGGCAGGTTAAAACTGGTAGAAAATGTAGAGCTGAAGAATGAACCAAATGCGATGGATGATTTCTATGCGGACCCAAAGGATAAAAACAACAAAGCCCCGAAAAAACTTTAAACAAGCGCATCATGCAAGCCCGATCCATGTTAAAAATTTGTGAGTATGACCACATGTAAGTATCTTGCGCGATTAAAAAAACAAATATTCATAGCATAACTAACTAAACTTATTATATAAAAAACTGACATGAATACACAAAGTTTGGACACACCAAATAACTTTTTCGAGAATAAGGTACTCGGGCATCCGGCAGGATTGTTTGTTCTATTCTTTACCGAGATGTGGGAAAGATTTTCTTACTATGGGATGCGGGCATTGCTGGTGTTATTTTTAATTTCCAGTCTGGATAAAGGTGGATGGAACTGGCCGGAAGAAAATGCACTGGCCCTATACGGGACCTATACCTCATTGGTTTATTTGACGACCATTATGGGCGGCTATCTGGCAGACAGATACCTTGGTTACCGTTGGGCTGTTGTGATCGGGGCCTGTTTGATGACCATGGGACACGCCAGTATGGCTGTAGAAACCCCTACTTTTCTGTACCTGGGTATTGGTTTCCTGATTTTTGGCAATGGATTTTTTAAACCAAATATGACTTCAATCGTGTCGCACATTTACAAAGATCATCCTGAAAAGAAAGATGGTGCTTATACCATTTTTTATATGGGCGTAAATGCAGGTGCATTTTTAGGCATTATGCTTTGTGGTTATATTGGCGAAACCGTAAGCTGGAGCTGGGGATTCGGCCTTGCAGGTATTTTTATGTTTTTTGGTATGCTGCAGTTCTACTTTACCCAGGGCATATTTGGCGATGTGGGTAAAAAACCTACAGCAGCAGATAACCTTAAGAAAGCCAGCAATGATGATGGTGACAAAAGGGTACCTTTCACTAGTTTTGACCTTACTTTAATTGTAATTTCCTTATTATTAGGATTGATATGGATATTAAACGATCCTTATTCTAAAATCAGCGGCCATAATTTATTAGATTTTACTGCCCTGGGTCTGTCCGGACCAAGTTTTACCATAGTTACCGGGGTGATCATATTTTTAATCTTACTGGTGGGCAGGATCCTGCGATATGCCAAAGTAACAAGAGACCGTTTAATTGCAGTAACCATATTTGCTTTCTTTACCGTATTTTTCTGGGCTTCTTTTGAACAGGCCGGTGGCTCTATGACCATCTTTGCTGACAAGTATACCCAACGCGATTTCTCGGGCAGTGCTGCTGCAACTTTTAAAATTATCAATACCCTCCTTACTGTGGTACCGCTTGGTATCATCACTTTTGTACTGTGGAAATTGTTTACACAGACCTTTAAAAAGTTTGCTGTTGGAAATTTCATTCTGGGAACCAGTTTCGTGGTGATCTGGGGTGTGGTGATCTGGATGCTGAACAATGAATTTCAAAAAGAAACCACTACCGTTGCAGCTTCCTGGTTTGGCATTTTAAACTCCTTCTTTATCATCTCATTTGCACCCCTGGTTTCAAAGATCTGGGAAAGCAAATATAATCCACCTGCAGCATTTAAATACGGTTTAGGGATGACCCTGCTTGGTCTCGGCTTTGCTTCCCTGGCCTATGGAGCATCGGCCATCAGTGGTCCTGATGCTTCAATCAAGGTAAGCATGATCTGGCTGATCTTTGCCTACCTGTTCCATACACTCGGTGAATTGTGCTTATCGCCTGTTGGTTTATCTTATGTAAGTAAGCTGGTGCCTGCGAGAATGATTGGTGTGATGTTCGGCATCTGGTACCTGGCTATTGCTATTGGTAATAAGACGGCCGGTGCGATGGGTGGTATGATCAATGAGATCACCCATAAATATTCGCTCTCTACTTTTTTCCTGATTTTCACCCTGGTACCGCTTGGACTGGGCATACTGGTAATGCTGCTGCACCCACTCCTTAAAAAACTAATGCACGGTGTCAGATAATCAAACGAATATGGCCGAACAATTGTCATTGGAAGATATCCAGAATTTTAAGGGTAAATACCCTAAACAGCTCTGGGCATTATTTCTGGTAGAGATGTGGGAACGTTTCTGCTTTTATGGAATGCGGGGAATGCTGGTCATATTTATGATCGATAAAGTGCTTGGCCTTGCCCTTAGCGACAAGAGCGCGAACCTGCAATACGCAGCCATACAAGCCTTTGTGTATACCTTTACCTTTTTGGGCGGTATTTTTGCCGATAAGGTTTTGGGCTTTAGAAAGTCGCTTTTTTTTGGCGGAATGGTTATGGTACTCGGAAACCTGATCATTGCAGCCTCCCCAAAAGATTTCTTCTATATCGGTATAACCCTTTCTATTATTGGAACAGGCTTTTTTAAACCGAATGTTTCCTCTATGGTTGGCGATTTGTATAAGGAAGGTGATGGCCGCAGGGATGCCGGCTATGGGATGTTCTATGCAGGCATTAACATCGGTGGCCTGTTGGGTGGTGCCCTTTGCGTTTACCTGGGGAAGTACGTATCCTGGAACTATGCTTTCCTGGCCGCAGCCATTGTAATGGCATTAGGCCTGGTCACTTTTATATTTACCCAGAAAACCTTAGGTCCTATTGGTGATTCTCCGCTAAAGCACATGCCAGTCCGTAAAAAAAGAATGCGGGAAATCGGGGTTTACCTGCTTTCGTTAATCTCTATCCCATTGATCCTGATCATGGTACAGAATACAAAGTACACCGACTATTTTATGTACAGCATAGCACCACTGGCTATCTTATACTTTTTATACGAAACCTATACCGTTAAAGAGCATAAGTTCAGGTTAAAGCTGTTTGCTGCTTTTATATTTATCTTCTTTTACTTTTTGTTCAATGCCATTTTTGAGCAGAGCGGCGGCTCCCTATCTCTTTTTGCAGCTGAAAATTTAAACCACACCCTGTTGTTCTTTAACATCGACCCAAATGTAGTAAACAACAGTTCCAATTCATTTTTTGTGATCCTGTTCAGCCCATTGATCGGCCTGCTGTGGTTATGGCTGGCCAAAAAGAAAATAGAGCCCAATTCCATCATTAAATTCGGCATTGGTTTTCTTTTCCTGGGCGCATCATTCTATGTTTTCTTTTACACCCGCTTCTTTGCCGATATAAATGGCATCACTTCCTTAAACCTCTTTACTTTTGGCTACCTGGTAACCACACTGGGTGAGCTGTGTCTGGGCCCGATTGGTATGTCGCTGGTTACCCAGCTTTCTCCAAAACGTTTAACAGGAATGATGATGGGCATGTGGTTTCTGGCAAGTGCATTCGGACAGTTTGCTGCTGGTAAGCTGGGGGCCGACATGTCGGTTAGTGATGAACATGCTTCTTTGGTAACCAAGTTGCAATCATACACGGCTGGATATTACCAGCTGGCCATTTATGCTGCAGTAGCCGGTGTATTTTTAATTGTGTTTTCGCCTTTAATTAAAAAATTGATGCAGGGCGTTAGTTAAACTAAAAAGAATCCATAATTTCGCTTTATAATTTATTTTACGTGTCAGACAGCCTGGTTATTATTCCTACTTACAACGAGAAAGAGAACATTGAAAAGATCATCAGAAAGGTTTTTTCATTGAACTACTTTTTTGAGCTCTTGATTATCGACGATGGTTCTCCGGATGGCACGGCTGATATTGTTAAAAAACTGCAGCAGGAATACCCCGCGCTTCACCTCGAACAACGGATAGGAAAACTGGGGCTGGGCACAGCCTATATCCATGGGTTTAAATGGGCCCTGGCAAGGCCACAGTATCAATATATCTTTGAAATGGATGCAGATTTTTCGCATAATCCCGAAGACCTCATCCGTTTAAGAACAGCCTGCACCAATGGTGCAGATGTGTCCATCGGTTCCAGGTATGTGAATGGAGTTAACGTAGTAAACTGGCCCATGAGCCGGGTGTTGATGTCCTATTTTGCATCGATGTACGTAAGGATCATCACTGGCATCAATATACAGGATGCCACTGCCGGCTTCAAATGCTACCGGTCTAAGGTTCTCGCCACCATACCTATGGATAAAATTAAGTTTGTGGGGTATGCCTTCCAGATAGAAATGAAATTTACGGCCTTAAAATATGGCTTTAAAGTAATTGAAGTACCCATCATTTTTACCGATCGTACAGAGGGCAGCTCAAAGATGAGTACAAAGATATTCAGGGAAGCATTTTTAGGCGTGATCCAGATGAAGGTCTGGAGCTGGTTCAGGAAATACGACCGATAAGTCTATTTTTCTTCACGTGGCTTACCATCGCGCATCATGGTTCCGAAATCCCAGTCCTTATCCATCGCAGAAACGATCTTTACAATCCGCTTGGTACGTGTAGCTTCTGTTTTTGCCGTATTCAGCCAGTTGATATACCAGTTTTGATGCGACTTGGGCTGTTTTAAAAAGTTCTTTAATAAATGCGGCTCATCAGCCAGGCAAAGTTCCAGATCTTCCGGCATCCCGATCTTGAAAGTTTTATCTTCCTCCAGGCTCAATTCAATTACGGCTCCTTTCTCTTTTCTCAGCTTTTTACGCAATGCGCCATTTAAAGCAATAATAAAGTTACCCTCGCCCATCGGAACAAAAGACACGCCTTCAATTTCCACATGGTCCAGTTTGCCTTTTACCCTGAAACTCTTTCTGCAATCTGGCTTGATCTGGTTGGCAATGGCCTGCGGAATAAATACATAGGTCCAGCCGGATTTCTCCCCCATTTCATTAAAACGTTCTATTTCTGCTTTGAAAATGATCATACCGCCCTAAAATTAGGAAATTTCTGCAACCGTTAATAGGAATTTTTCCAAACTTCCCTTTTTAAGACCCCAACCCGGTATGCATCAGAACAGTAGTATAAAAAAAACATGCAACAGAACAATCTGCACAAAAAAACCTGCAGAGAAAAGAATAGTCTGCACCCAAAATATATGCGATAGAAAGGTAAGCATCCGAAAAAAGGCTTGTGAAAGTGAGAACCTAGGAGTTTTTGTCCTTCTTCAGGACAAATATTCCAGTTCGAACAGCACAAGCCTTTTTAAAAACAGCTCATAAAATAACCCTAACTGATTTTATGAGCTAAAATTTCTCCTCTACACCCAACCCAAACAACGCGAAATCATATTTCACAGGATCCATAGGATCCAGTTCCAGCAAGCGCCCCGTCAATTCCACAGCAGTCCGCCAGTCCGTTTGCCTGCGTTCAATGAGCCCTAACCTCCTCGCCACCCTATCCACATGCACATCACAAGGGCAAATTAAGTCCGCAGGCTTCAACCGCTTCCATATCCCAAAATCCACCCCTTGATTGTCTTGCCGAACCATCCACCTCAAAAACATATTCAAGCGCTTGCAGGTAGATTTCTGCAAAGGAGAAGACACATGCTTAATCGTTCTTCTCGGGTAATCAGGCAAAGAGAAAAAATACGACCGGAAATAATTGAGTGTTTTTTCTATTCTGGGTACTCCGGCATTTAACTCCGGCAACAGACAAACAGCAGAGGCACTTTCCAAAAAGGACCCGCCAGTAACATCAGCGATATACTCCTTTCTAAATTCATCAGCAGGTGCTAAAAAAGCTGTTTCCAGGCTATCCGATTGCTGGTAATGCTGGTTAAAGAAAGCTACAAAATACAACAGGTCTGTATCGTTAAAGGTCCTGTGTTTAAAGCCCAGAAGCCCTTTCAAATCCCCGTCCTGATGGTGCAGCATAAAATTGTAAGGCGCATGATCCATCCTGGCAAACAATTCATTGCATTTATTGATAATCGTTTTGCGCTGTCCCCAAGCTAAAATTGCCGCAAAAAATGCGGCAATTTCTATATCCTGTTTTTTGCTGAACTGGTGCGGAATGCAGATCGGATCATTTTGGATAAAGTCTGGCCGGTTGTACTGCGCCACTTTGATGTCCAGGAAATCTTTAAGTGCTAAAAACTCCAATCCCTGCTTATTTAAGTGCTTGTTCCAGGTCAGCGATCAGGTCATCAATATCCTCAACACCAACGCTTAAACGCAGCAAATTATCTGTAACACCCACCTTTTCACGCTCTTCCTTTGGAATGGAACCATGCGTCATAGACACCGGATGATTGATCAGCGACTCTACCCCACCTAAAGATTCGGCCAAGGCAAATACCTTGAATGAACCCGCAATGCGGAAAGTTTCCTGCAGATCAGCATCTTTCAAAGTAAAAGATACCATGCCTCCAAAATCACGCATTTGCTGCTTGGCAATATCGTGGTTAGGGTGGTCTTCAAAACCAGGCCAGTAGATCTTGTCTATTTTAGGATGTTTTTTTAAGAAATGTGCCACTTTTGCCCCGTTTTCACAATGCGCTTTCATGCGCAGGTGCAGGGTTTTAATGCCCCTTAACACCAGAAAAGCATCCTGAGGACCAGGTGTAGCCCCACAGGCATTGTAAATGAACCAAAGGTCTTTGTACAACTGATCGTCATTAACCAGCAAAGCCCCCATCACCACATCCGAGTGGCCACCAATGTATTTGGTTACAGAATGCATCACGATATCTGCACCCAGATCTATCGGGTTTTGCAGGTAGGGTGAAGCGAAAGTATTGTCTACCGTGAGCAGCAGCTGGTGTGTTTTGGTCAGTTTTGCAATGCCGGCAATATCCACAATCTGCATGGTTGGATTGGTCGGCGTTTCTATCCAGACCAGCTTGGTTTTATCGTTTACATAAGGCAAAATGTTTTCCGGTCTGGAGAGGTCCAGAAAATGGAATTTAATGCCATATTTAGCATAGATTTTAGTGAACATGCGGTAAGAACCACCATAAAGGTCATTCCCGGTAATCACTTCATCACCAGGCTGCAACAATTTCATTACTGCATCTGTTGCACCCATGCCACTTGAAAAAGCCAGGCCGTGTTTTGCATTTTCCAATGCAGCCAGGCAGGCTTCCAAAGCTTTACGCGTTGGGTTGGTACCTCTTGAATATTCAAAACCTTTATGATCGCCCGGCGATTTCTGCCAGTAGGTAGAAGTTTGATATATCGGGGTCATCACTGCCCCTGTTGTTGGATCAGGCTCCTGACCCGCGTGGATAGCTTTTGTTGCGAACTTCATAAGTTGTTATTTTGCTCTGTTTCTGCCTTAAACTGATAACCAAGGTGTTTACCTGTGGGGTAACCGCTGGCCACCAGCATAGATTGTTTTTGATTTAAAGTTACGTCTTTTACCTGTGCAAACGGAGGAATGATCAGGTCAGAATCCAGGCAGAACAGAATCGACCTTTCGATGATATCCGTCAGCTTTTCTTCTGTTACCGTATTATTGGCAAAATCCTGGTATAGAAAATCCAGCGCCCCCTCACCTTCTACCATAAAATGCTTTTCTTTATTGATCAGGATCCTTGCAATGAGGGAACCTTCATCTGCCAGGCGGTTGTATTTGATAGAATCCGCAAGAAAATTATGGATATAAATGATGCCACAATAACTCAAAGAATCATCATCTTTAATGTATTTGGTTTGATATATAGAATGCGACGGATCAAAAGTAAAGATATTAGTATGCATGGATACCATGAGCATATCGCCTGAAAACTTAAGCTGCCCTTCAAACTTATTGCTTTCATTGAAATGAACTTCCACTGAAGGATCTTTAGCGGTATAATCCTGCTGCAATTTGACGGCTATTGCTGCAAGCTGCTTTTTTAACAAAGCAAATACCTCAGCCGTACTTCTGTAAATGGCCTGTTTTAAGGAAGCCTTATTTTCAAATTCCGTTAGTATCTGCTGATAGTTTTCTGTCCCCATAATCAAAAATTAGTACGCCCTTGCAAACAATACACGTTGCTTAGATGGTTTTCCTGAATAAATGCAAACACCATCTTCCAGCTTGTTGTTTAATGGCACACACCTGATGGTCGCTTTAGTCTCTTCTTTGATCTTTTGTTCCGTTTCAGGTGTACCATCCCAATGTGCGGAAATAAAACCAGCTTTGGTATCCAGCAATGTTTTCAGTTCTTCATAAGAATTGGCGTCTGTAATGTGCTCCTCCCTGAAATTTAAGGCTTTGTTATAAATGTTCTCCTGAATTTCTTCCAGTAACTGTGCAATATAGATTTCCAGTCCATCCTGTGCAACTGTCTGCTTTTCCCTTGTATCCCTTCGGGCAAGCTCAACAGTTCCATTTTCCATATCACGGCCACCGATCGCCAGACGTACCGGAACACCTTTCAATTCATACTCTGCAAATTTAAAGCCAGGGCGCTGCGAATCTCGGTTGTCATATTTCACAGAGATGCCCATACGTTTCAGTTTAGCACTTAACTCGTCAACAAAAGAGGTAATCTTTTGCAATTCTTCATCATGCTTATAAATTGGTACGATAACGACTTGTATAGGTGCCAATTTTGGGGGCAGCACCAAGCCTGCATCATCGCTGTGTGCCATAATCAGTGCGCCAATCAAACGTGTGGACACCCCCCACGAACTTGCCCATACATGCTCAATTTTACCTTCTTTACTGGTAAATTTCACATCAAATGCTTTAGCGAAATTCTGGCCAAGAAAATGGGAAGTTCCTGCCTGCAATGCCTTTCCATCCTGCATCAAAGCCTCGATACAATACGTATCCAACGCACCGGCAAAACGTTCATTAGGCGTTTTCACGCCCTTTACTACTGGTAAGGCCATCCAGCTTTCTGCGAAATCCGCATATACCTCCAGCATTTGTTTGGTTTCCGCTATAGCTTCATCTGCTGTCGCATGTGCAGTATGTCCTTCCTGCCATAAAAACTCAGTAGTACGTAAAAACAAACGGGTCCGCATTTCCCAGCGGACCACGTTGGCCCATTGGTTTACCAGAATAGGCAGGTCCCGGTAAGATTGGATCCAGCCTTTATAAGTGTTCCAGATGATCGTTTCAGAAGTAGGCCTTACAATTAACTCTTCTTCCAGTTTAGCTGTCTCATCCACAATGATGTTTCCATTTCCATCATTTTTCAGACGATAGTGTGTCACAACGGCACACTCGGTGGCAAAACCTTCAACATGCGACGCTTCCTTGGAAAAAAATGACTTAGGGATGAATAAGGGAAAGTACGCATTACTATGGCCTGTATCTTTAAATTTTTGGTCTAAAACCGCCTGCATCTTCTCCCAAATGGAATAACCATAGGGTTTTATCACCATACATCCTTTAACAGATGAATGCTCTGCCAGATCGGCTTTTATAACAATGTCGTTATACCACTGGGAATAATCTTCGTTTTTACTAGTAATACCTTTGCTCATAGCTGTTTGGAACGTTTTTTGTGTTAAATGCCTTGTATAGTAGGCTACAAATTTATAAATTTATACCTACAAAAAAACGCAAACACACAAACAAGGGATATAGTTATGAAAGCAATTAATTTATTCACCAGCGTGCTCGCACTGACAACGGTAGTTGTGGCGTCATGCTCTGCGCCCAGGTTAGCGCAGCAAAACTCGAATGATGATGTTTATAACTCAGTGGCGCAGGCTAAGGAATATAGACAGCAGGTACCGGTAAAAGAATCGGAGTACAATGCTCAGGATGATTATTACGGAACCAGTGATCCTTATTATGACATGGATTACTCTTCACGTATCAATAGGTTTTCTTATGCCAATCCTTCCTGGAGGGGCTATTACGATCCTTATTTCGATGGCGGCTGGTATGGTAATTACGGCATGTCATTGGGCCTGGGCTTCGGCTTAAGTCCGTTCTGGGGCTCGATGTGGAGTTCTCCATATTATGGCTGGGGAAATTACTATTCTCCTTTCTATGGCTATAACAACTGGGGCTATAACAATTATATAGGTGGCGGCTATTGGGGCGGTGGCTACTGGGGTGGCGGTTATTACACCGGCAGAACCACTAACGTACCCGACTACAGGGCAAGACCTGCCAGGGGAAGCAGCAATGGCTACAATGGAACGAGAGGAAATACGGATTACCTTTCTCCGAGATCCAGTGCAAGAGGACAAAACAATACAGGTAACGTAAGTACCGGACGACCTTCAAGGGGCAGCAGTGGTACTACGCAGCGTCCAACTACAACTGAAAGTGCTAGACCAACCAGGACGGAAACTTCAAGGCCAACAAGAACAGAAAGTTCAAGACCTGCACCTTCCTACACTCCTCCGTCAAGAGGCAGTGAAGGCAGCTCTTCCGGTGGAAGTTATGGTGGTGGTTCATCTGGCGGTTCCGGTGGAGCAGGCGGCGGTGGCAGACCATCAAGAGGTGGTGGCAGATAATTTTAGCGAAATACACAGATGAAGAAATTTACACAAATGCTAATGGTAGCTATAGTAGCTACCACAGGCACAACATACGCGCAGTACGCAGGTGACGCCATCCGCTTCTCTAATGGAAATTATGGCAGTTCAGCAAGGTTTAAAGGAATGGGAAATGCCCAAATCGGCGTTGGCGGAGACATGAGTTCTTTAGGGGGCAACCCGGCTGGCCTTGGTCTTTTCACCAGGTCGGAATTCAGTTTTACCCCTGAATTTAACAGTGCAAGTTCAAAATCTGATTTCCTGGGAACCAGGACGAACGACTCAGGAAACAAATTAAATGTAAACCAGGCCGGTGTGGTATGGTATAACCCTACCTATCGCGCGCAGGGTGCCGACACCAAAAAAGGGGTATTGAGTACTGTATTCGGGATCGGTTTTAACCGGAATGCGGACTTTACCCAGCATACCAGCTATGGTGGAGACAACACTGCGAATTCCATGCGTACTTATTTTGCCGAGCTGGCCAATGGCTCCAAAAATGCGCAGGGCGACCTGGCTGCAAATTCCCTGGAGAACTATGCATTTGAAGACTACCTCATCAATTATGGAACACCTGGCAATGCCAATACCTATACTACAAATGGTGTAGTTGGGGCCAATCAGCTGAAAAGTCAGATCACCTCAGGCGGAACTTCTGAACTGAATTTTTCCGGTGCCTTGAACATCTCTAACCAATTGTACATTGGTGCAAGCATCGGAATGGTGAATGGACGTTACACCAGCGATTCAGAATTTACAGAAAAAGGTACCGTCAACCCTTATGACCCTACTGACGGTTTTACCGGGAACGAGAACTATAGCTATGTTTATGCGCAAAACCAGGAAACCAAGGCTTCAGGTGTAAACGGACGTTTAGGCGTGATTTTCAGACCAGCGGGCAATTTCAGGATAGGCGCCACTTTCCAGACGCCTACCTGGTTATATGTAGAAGATATGTACTCGGAAAATCTGTATACTACCCTATCGGGAGATCGCTTTCCGAACCGGAATTCGCTTAACTACAATTATACCTACCGTTTAAAAACACCTTTAAAAGGATCACTGGGCGCAAGCTACGTAATTGGCGGACAAGCGATCATTTCTGCAGATGTAGACTTCATTGATTATGCCAGCACCCGTTTTTCTCAGGAAGGTGGAGGGATGGCTGACCAGACCATAATAGACAACAACGCAGATATTAAACGCCTGTATACCTCAGCAGTAAACTACAGGGTTGGTGCTGAATATAAAATAGAGAACCTGAGCTTAAGAGCAGGTTATGGTTTAAATGGCAGTCCTTTAAAAGATGACAGCCAAAACATATTTGACACCAGGTATTACTCCGCAGGCTTAGGTTATAGGGTAAACGAGTATTATATAGACCTTGCTTATCAGCGTATGGAATCTCAGGACAGATTAAGTCCTTACACCTTAAATAACAGCACTGCACCTGTTGCGAGCCTTAAAAACGCCAATAACAATGTATTCCTTACTTTTGGGATTCGTTTCTAAACACATTTGACCATTTCTTCACATGATAAAAAGGCCGGTTTAAACTCCGGCTTTTTTTATGATAAAATCCCGTGTAAAGAAGCCCCTTTAAGCGCAAATCTTTCTATGTTCCTTTCCACAGTCTCATCTTTGATCAGTTCTGGCGCATGGTGCGGCTTTTTACGCGCATCAATGATAACCGCCCCCCTGCAGCCCCAATGTTTATGATGGATAAAACTCCCCAGTCCATGTATATCTACTGCGGGATTGCTCCTGGTGAAAGTGACCCAAACCAGGTTGTGGATGTTCTTTGCCGTAAACTGTGCGTCATCGCACAAAACGATCAGTGCAAGCCCCTCAGTTTGCTGTCCCTTTAAATGCTGTTCCAGTAAAATGAGCTCCTGTTCAGTATGTGCCTGGTCAATATAGGAATCGGACTTAACAGCCAGAACACCCGGGATAGCCAGTTCATAACTTTCAAACGGCTCCGGCAGTGTAAAGCCTTTGGGCAACGCATTGATCAGTATTCTTTTTTGGACGCCTGCGGCGGCAAAAACCACTTTCGACCCACTATTGAGTCCATCACCGCTATAATCCAGTGTATCTATAGTCGTATTGGTATGGAAATGAAGGTCTGTTTTAAAGTCCATCCTCGAAAGTACATGCTGCATAAAACCGGAAAGGTCATGCGTATCCAAATGCTCATCATCTTCCCTGGCAGCAATAAACAGGTATTTGGCCAGGCTAAGCTGGTTCTTTCCTAAAACATGGTTGGCGATGGTCAGGATCTCCTGAGGTCTGCGTTCCTTTAGAAATGGAGTATACCTTTCGCTGCCTATAGCAAACAATAAGGGATGGACGCCGGCAGCGTCAACAGCATTTACTTCTTTTAAACCGTGGATCTCTTTCGGCAGGGCTGATCCGGCAATTTCATGGATCAAGGCACCAAAACTGGTGTCCTCCTGGGGCGGTCTGCCTACTACAGTGAAGGACCAGATGGCATCCTTACGGTGGTAAACCTGATGCACTTTCATCAAGGGAAAAGGATGGGTAAGGCTGTAATAACCCAGATGATCACCAAATGGCCCCTCTGGTTTATTCTCTTGCGGATAAACCGTTCCGGTAATTACAAAATCAGCATCGGCTGAAAGGCAAAAACCTTCTTCATCATAAAAATACCGAAACCTTCTATTACCTAAAGCCCCGGCAAAGGTCATTTCCGAAAGCCCTTCCGGCAAAGGCATCACTGCAGCAAGCGGGTGTGCCGGCGGTCCGCCAACAAAGATACTAACCTTCAGGGGCTGGCCTTTGGCATTTGCTTTACTCTGGTGCACTCCTATTCCACGGTGGATCTGGTAATGCAGGCCTATTTCCTTATTGAGTTCATAATCGTTACCAGCCAGCTGGATCCTGTACATGCCCAGGTTGGCATTCAAAATTCCCGGCTTATCTATATCTTCTGTGTACACCTGTGGCATAGTAATGAAAGGTCCCCCATCCATAGGCCAGTTCACGATCTGTGGCAATTCGCTGATGGTGGTTTTACTGAACACCGATTTAAAGGTTTGTTTTAAGGGCAATGCAGTAAGGGCTGTAAAGCCGATACCTGGAAGCTTCAAAGGATTTTTAAGGGCTTTAACAGGATCGGAACGCAGGTTTACCAGTTGCTCTACTTTGGGCAGGCTATCCCTGAACATGAACTTGGAACGTTCAAGTGTACCAAACAAATTCGAAACAGCCGGGAATTTACTCCCTTTAACGTTTTCAAAAAACAGGGCAGGTCCTTTTTTTTCATATACACGTAAATGAATAGCCGCCATTTCAAGATAAGGATCCACCTCTTCTTTTATGCGAATTAAATGACCATGTTTTTCCAGATCTGCCACGCAATCTGCTAAGCTTTTATATCCCATCGGTTCAAAGATATTAAAGAATTATGGTTTTAAGTATGCCTGTTAAACAGAAAAGCCCTGCTTGCGGGCAGGGCTTTTCTGTTTAACAGGCATTACTTTTTCCCGGCAAAGGAACGCAGCATCCAGGTATTTTTCTCTTTAAACTGCATAAACCTGTTTACCATATCATTGGTACCGTCGTCACCGGCTTTATCTGTGGCTTCCAGCAGGTCGCGCTCCAGTTCAATTAATTTAGCCATATCTTCCAGAATGGCGTCTACCATATCCAGGTCTTTCATGCCTATGGTATTGATCTCTTTAATGGCTGATTCTTTGATATAATCTGCGAAACGGCTGTGCGGTGGCTTGCCCAGGGTAAGCACACGCTCTGCAATCTCGTCAATAGTCAATTGGGCGTTGGTATACAACTCTTCAAATTTAATGTGTAAGGTAAAAAAATTCTGGCCTTTAATATTCCAGTGGCAACCTCTTAATTTCTGGTAATGGATATGGTAATTGGCCAGGTAATCATTTAACATGTCTACTACAGGTTTTACTTGCTTTTCGCTTAAACTGATTTCTTTTGCGTCCATGGTATTTATTTATTTTTATGCTTTTTGTTGTATATTGAATACTTTTAAGCATAACAGTTAACTTAAAAAATGGTTTTTAAAAATGTTTCCAAAACAAACAATAGGACCATAAAAAGAACGTTTAATAATCGAATTCGACGCTTTATTTATATTATTCGTATAATTGCCCTTTAAAATTTACAAAGACATTAATGCATAAATATTATATAGTATCCGTATTCGCTCTTCTTTTAAACCTGTCGGCCAGTGCGGCCAGGCCCAGGGATTCGATAGGAGTAGAAAACTATAACGGAAAAAAACTCATTGTACATCAGGTGGTTGCCAAAGACACCTATTACTCCATGGGCCGGCGTTACAATGTTGTTCCCAAAGACATCATGACCTTTAACGACAATAAGTTTTTACAAATTGGCGTCATCATTAAAATACCTACAAACATCCCTTTTAATGCAACCGCAACTGCCCCCGGCAAAATAAATAATGCAGCTGTTTCCAGGGGTACCGGCGATGCAGAACTGACAGAACATGTGGTGCAGAAGAAGGAAAACCTGAACATGCTGGCCGAGAAGTATGGCACAACAGTTAACGAAATTAAACGGGTTAATAACCTGAATTCAATAAACCTCCAGATTGGACAGTTGCTGAAAATCCCCGGAAGACCAGCAGAACAAGTACCTGACCAAAGTGCCCAGTTACCGGCAGTACAACCCAAAAAAGAAACTGTACAACCCAAAAAAGAAACTGTACAACCCAAAAAAGAAGAAACTCCCGTTAAAACATCCATACCTCCTGAAAACAGGTATAAAAAAACGGAACAGGCTCCTGCAAAAAATGAACCTGCAGCAGAAAAACAGGAAGCACTTCTGGTACACACCGTTGGCTCTAATGAAACCATATATTCCATAGCCACCACCTACAAAATGACAATGGACCAGTTAAAGGTCAAAAACAACCTGAAAGACAACTCGTTGTATGTTGGTCAGAAACTGCTGATCAGGGGCCAATACCCCGTAAAAACTGCGCATACACCTGAAGATAACCCTGCGGACACCTTAAATTCCATTAAAGATCCGGCCTTAAGGTATCCTGCAAGCCGGTACGGCCTGAACCAGATGGACGAGAAAGGAACAGGCATCTGGATTGCCGATGCAGACCTGGACCCTTCAAAAATGCTGGTACTGCACCGTACTGCCCCTATTGGAACGGTAATGAAAATCACCAATCCCATGACCAACCGCTCTACTTTCGCCAAAGTTGTTGGTAAATTCACAGAGAATGAATCCACAAAAGATGTGATCATTGTAATGACTAAAGCTGTTGCTGACGCACTGGGTGCCTTAGACAAGCGGTTTTATTGCAATTTAACCTACGGCGGCCAGGACAATGAACAATAAACCTTTCCTGATTGGTATTGCCGGAGGCAGCGGCTCGGGCAAGACTTTTTTTTTAAACTCTTTTCTGCATCATTTTAAACAGGACGAAGTAACCCTGGTTTCACAGGATGATTACTATTTCCCAGCCGGAGAAATGACCCAGGAAGAGAACAAATTATACAATTTCGACCTGCCCTCGACCATCGATCACGAACAGTTTTTGCTCGACATTAAAAAACTGATGAAAGGTGAGGTCATCTATAAAAAGGAGTACAATTTTAACAATCCCCTGGCAGTTACCAAGATCCTGGAGATCAGCCCCGCACCTATTCTTATTGTAGAGGGCCTTTTCATTTTACATTTTAAAGAAATAGCCGCTTTATTAAACCACAGGATCTTCGTGGAAGCGGAAAACAGCGTTGCCCTGCAACGTCGCATCAGACGTGATGGAATGGAACGCGGTTATCCGGAAGATGATGTGCTGTACAAATGGCATAACCATGTCGTGCCTGCATACCAGCAGTTCCTGCTTCCCTATAAGGGGACATGCGATACCATCGTGATCAACAATAACGACACACCTGATGACATCATTAAAATAACGGAAAAGATCTCTGGAGACCTGAAAGAAAAATACTGCAAAAAAGACTAACTCAATACCATTTCCGGGATATAATCAGCTGCAAACAGCTTACCCCTGGTAGATTGCCTGATAAAATCGACATTCACACCCGGTGCCCTTTCCAGCAGTTTAAAGCCTCCTTCGGGCAATACATCCAATACAGCAAGCTCGGTTACAATCTTCTTGATACATTTTACACCGGTTAAAGGCAAAGTACATTCGGGCAACAACTTGCTTTCCCCTGCCTTGTTCACATGCTGCATGGCAACAATAATATTTTTAGCAGAGGCCACCAGGTCCATAGCCCCGCCCATCCCTTTAACCATTTTACCAGGAATTTTCCAGTTGGCAATGTCCCCGTTCTCAGATACCTCCATAGCTCCAAGAATGGTCAGGTCAATTTTCTGGCTCCTGATCATCCCAAAACTTAAAGCCGAATCGAAAATAGATGATCCCGGTAAAGTAGTAATGGTCTGTTTACCTGCATTGATCAGGTCGGCATCTTCCTCCCCTTCAAAAGGGAAAGGTCCCATACCCAAAAGGCCATTCTCCGACTGCAGTACCACATGGATTCCTTCCGGGATGTAATTGGCTACCAATGTCGGAATACCAATTCCCAGGTTTACATAATATCCGTCGCGTATTTCTTTTGCGATACGTTGCGCAATTCCGTTCTTGTCCAGCATATTTTTATGGAACTATCCTTTGGTTCTTACTGTGCGTTGTTCAATTCTTTTTTCGTAATTCGCCCCTTTAAAAATGCGGTGAACGAAGACACCCGGGGTATGGACCTGATCGGGATCAAGCGCCCCGGCTTCCACTAGTTCTTCCACTTCAGCAATGGTTACTTTGCCTGCCATAGCCATCACCGGATTAAAATTTCTGCTGGTAGACCTATAGATCAGGTTGCCGGCCGTATCTCCCTTCCAGGCTTTTACGATGGCAAAATCAGCTTCAAAGGCATATTCCATCAAATAATCCTTACCCTTAAAATTCCTGATCTCTTTACCTTCAGCCACCTCAGTTCCCACTCCTGCTGGTGTAAATATGGCTGGCATTCCATACCCGGCTGCCATACACCTGGTGGCCAGCGTACCTTGCGGAATCAGTTCTACTTCCAGCTCTCCGCTCAGCAGCTGTCGTTCAAACTCCGCATTTTCACCTACATAAGAAGAGATCATCTTTTTAACCTGGCGCTGCTGCAGCATTAAACCAATGCCAAAATCATCTACTCCCGCATTATTGGAAATACAGGTTAAGCCTTTAACGCCCTTTTTTACCAGCGCCGCAATACAGTTTTCCGGAATACCGCATAAGCCAAATCCGCCAAGCATCAGGGTTTTGCCATCGTCAATATCTTTTATCGCTTCTTCAGCACCTGAAACAACTTTATTGATCATATCCTTAGATTTTGCTGCTAAATTATACTATATCCGGCGAACCGACCAACTATTTGGCAATTTCTATGATCTTATCGTTGCTGCCATTGCTGCTGCCGATGTATATTTTTCCATCAGGCGACTGACATATGGCCCTTAAGCGGCCAAATTCATTTACAAAAAAATCTTTGCTCCCCAGTATTTTATCACCAGCCTCATTCAGCTTAAGCTGGGTAAATTTCGAAGCTTTTAAGCTGAGCAGCAAGAGGGAGTTTTTAAACTGGGGGATGAAGTCCGAGTTGTAATGGGTTAAACCGGAGGTAGCAATGGTAGGTGTCCAGGCCATTAAGGGCGCTGCCACATTGTTTGCGCTGCAAAAAGTTTGTTCTGCCGGCTTATCGCAAAAGCCTTCCACGTTCGGCCAGCCATAATTACGTCCTTTTTCAATCAGGTTAACCTCATCGTCGTTATTTGGCCCGTGCTCTGAAGCATAAAGTCTGCTACCCACTTGTACCAGCCCCTGCGGATTACGGTGCCCGTAAGTCCAGAGCCTGTTGTTCGGGATCGGATTATCAGCAGGAATGGATCCATCCATATTTACCCTCAGTATTTTACCGGATAGCGAACTTGTGTTTTGTGCATTTGCAGCAGCACTGGCATCTCCGGTAGTGATCAACAGCTTTTGATCGCCGGTAATCAACAGCCTCGATCCGTTATGGATAGATGCCGCCGGAATAAGATCAAGTATCGTTAAAGGTGAGGCTAAACTGCTGCCCGAATAGGTATAGCGCACCACCTTTTCCTTATAGCCCGAACCGGAATTGTAATTGTAAACCACATATACCCATGGATTGGTATTGAACTGCGGGTTTATGGCCATGCCCAGCAAGCCCCCTTCTCCATCTGAAACCACATCGGGCACATTCAGCAATAAAGTAACCGCACCGGTCTGCGGGTTTACGCGACTGATCTTGCCCCCACGCTCGGTGATCCACAATTGCTGGTCAGGGCCGTAAACCATTTCCCATACGTGCGAAAGACCGGTACTTACAGTTCTTGTTTTCAATTCCACATCCGGAAGCTGCTCCTCTTCCTTGCCGGGTGTTTTATTCTTTTTGCAGGCATAAAAAGCAAGCAGCAGGGTAAAGATACTTATAGCGAGGGTTTTCATATTTTTTAGATTTGAGGTCAGGAAAATAAGTTATATAATATAACACACTCATTTTAAATATGTTTAATTAAAATAAACATATGTAATACCATCACCACCGCGGTCAGCATGCTCATCCTCTACACGGTTCACCTGGCTGTACTTTTTAAGGTATTCCCTGATCAGCTTTCTCAAAATGCCATCCCCCTTACCATGGATCAGCTTCACAAATGGAAAACCCAGCATAATGGATTTGTCCAGGTACTTTTCCACTTCATGCAGCGCATTTTCGCCCCGCATCCCCCTAAGGTCGAGCTCCGCGTTAAAATTGCTGATGGCCTCAGCAACACTACCGGTATAAGAATTGCGCTGTGCTGCCTTTTTTGCCTCTTTATTACTAATCTTATACACCCTGTTCTTTTTTAAAACAGAACGCAGGTCGCCAAGCGCCACCACCATGTTGTCCCTGTTGATCTCCAGAACCTGGCCTGTGGTTTCACTGTCCTTCAGCTGTATCCAATCGCCCACTTCAATAGGTGTATTCAGGTTCAGCGGCATAACAGGCTCCGGTTTTTCCGTTTCCTTTACCTGGTTTTGCACCAGTACTTTCTGGAGGTTTTGCCTCAGTTCCCTGGTTACCGTTTTGTCTGCCTGCTTGTCTTTAATCTCTGCAATGGTATTTTCAACCAGTTTATTTGCATTTCTAATGATGCTCTGGGCCTCCAGCTTCGCTTCCTTGATCAGCACCTTTTTGTTCTCGTCCAGAAAAGCTTTCAGTTTTTCGTTTTCAGCTACCAGGTTCCTCACCTTGTTCTGCTGATTGGACAAATGGAGTTTGGTATCGTAGATCTGTTTCTTCTCCCTTTCCAGGTCAACCAGTAAACTGTCTACCCGGTTCTGATTGGTCCCTGTTTTAGCCCTTGCCAGTTCAAGCACTTCCTTTTGAAGTCCGATATTCTGTGCAATCTCAAAGGCATAGGAGCTGCCTGGCTTGCCCATTTCCAGGATATAAAGCGGCTTCATCCGGTCATTATCAAACAGCATGGAAGCATTTTCAAGCCCGGGCGTATTGCCGGCAAACAGCTTTAAATTAGAATAATGGGTAGTAATCACCCCTCTTACTTTTTTATTGTTCAGTACTTCCAGCACCGCTTCCGCCATGGGGCCGCCAAACTGCGGATCGGTACCCGTGCCAAATTCGTCAATCAGCACCAGGGATTTTGGTGTAGCATGGGCCACAAAATAGCGCATTTTGGTAAGGTGGGCACTGTAAGTACTCAGGTCACTTTCTATAGACTGGTCGTCACCGATATCGGCAAAGATATGGTCAAATATCCCCACTTCACTCGATTCATGAACAGGGATCAGCAAACCAGATTGCACCATCAGCTGCAGCAGGCCAACTGTTTTCATACATACCGATTTACCACCTGCATTGGGCCCCGAAACCAATACGACCCGCAGTTCTTCGTTGATGTGGATATTTAAAGGCACCACCGTCTTTTTATCTTCCTTAAAGGAAAGGTACAGCAAAGGATGCCTGGCATTGATCAGCCTGGTCTTTGCCGCATTGATCAGCACCGGCATATCCGCTTCTACATCAATGGCAAACAAAGCTTTCGCCCGCACGAAGTCCAGCTTGGTCAAAAAACCGTGATAAGACAACAGTAAAGGTGTGTAAGGCCTCAATTCTGTGGTCAGCGCAATCAATATCCTGATGATCTCCCTGCGCTTGTCAAATTCCAGGTCCCTCAATTTATTATTTAAAGTAAAAACTTCCTCTGGTTCAATATATACCGTTTGTCCACTTGCAGATTCATCATGAACAAAACCTTTCAGCTTCCGTTTATTCTCGGCCAGCACCGGGATACACATCCTGCCGTCGCGTATGGTTAAACTGCCATCGGCAACCCAATTGTTGCTTACCGCCTGTTTGTAAATGGAATCCATGCGCTTACGTACGTCCTGCTCCGCTTTTGCAATGTCACCGATGATCTGCTGCAGTGCAGGCGATGCATTTGGTTTGATCTTACCTTTTGGATCAAGTACAGTTTCTATCTTTTTAAGGATGTTCTTTTCTACCGGCAGATGTTCAAACAAGGCCTCCAGGTTAGGATATACAGCCGCACGTTCTTCAAAAAAACGCAATACCGAAAATACGGTTTGCAATGAAGCGTACATCTGGTGCAGCTCATCCTCTACCAGGTAGGTACCTTCTACCCTGATCTTTTCGGCCAGGCTTTTAATGTCAAAAAAGGTACTGATCTGCAGGGGCTCCTGGTTTTCAAGGATACTTTTGAACTCCTGTGTTTGCCGCAAGAATTTATTGATCTGGTCAAATTTGGCCATCACCTGCATTTTTGCAACCATTTGTTGCCCCATTGGGCTTAAGCAATGTTTGTGGATAAGCTGTTTTACCTCATTAAAACCCAAACGCTCCAAACAATTTTCCGGATATAACATACTTATTTTAAATCTTTTGGCCCCTTATAGCGCATTTTTAATTTGATCACCTCCGTATGCTCAATAGGCAGATCTTTGCTTCTGGCAGTATCCCTCAGCAAAAAGTTGGACCAAAACAGAGAATCTGCCTTTCTTGTAGAATCAGCTAAAGCCCTCCGCCTTATTTTTAATACCTCATTTGCACTCATCAGCGAATCTGCTTTTACAATGACATCCCTCTCTTTGCCCAGTTTACCGGTTACTTTAATATAAATGGCATTCAATGCTTTAGGATCGTCGTAATAATAAGCCATGCTCCTGGCATACAAGGCCGAATCAATATTGTATTTTTTATAAATCCCTTTATAATAAGCTGCTGCGATGATCTTGGCAGAATCGGGACGGCCTACATTGTTAACCAAACCATCTGTCAGGTGGATATCGTGCAATACCATGGCCATATCATCCGGCTGTATGATATCCTTGGGTATACCCGGTTTACAGCCTGAAATGGAAAAAAAGACAATTAGGATATACAGAATTTTCCTCATTATGTTAAAACATCATTATTTCTTAGACAAAGTTCGCTAAGGTTATTAATTTTACCAAAAATACTGATAAATGAGTATAGCAGATAACTTATTAAAATATAAAAGCGAACTGGATCAGGCATCCGTCAAATTAATCGCGGTATCCAAGTATCAGCAAGCCGATGCAGTGTTAGCCGCATACCAGGCGGGGCAAAGGATATTTGGAGAAAACATTGTACAGGAACTGGTTGAAAAACAGGCTGAATTGCCTCAGGACATTGAGTGGCACCTGATCGGCCATCTGCAAACCAATAAGGTCAAATACATTGCTCCGTTTGTAAGTCTGATCCAATCAGTAGACAGTTTAAAATTATTAACCGAGATCAACAAACAAGCGGCCAAAAATAAAAGGGTGATCGATTGCCTGCTGCAGATCTATATTGCAGATGAAGATACCAAGTTCGGTCTTGGCTTTGACGAAGCCATAGCACTGTTGCGTTCTGATGAATTTGCGGCGATGCAAAATGTACGTATTGTTGGATTGATGGGCATTGCCAGTAACCATGCTCTAGAAAAACAAACATCAGATGAGTTTCATGAACTTAAAGTGCTGTTTGACGGCATTAAACTAAGTTTCTTTAGAAAGGCAGCTTATTTTAAAGAAATTTCCATGGGCATGTCCGGCGATTATAAACTGGCAATCGAGCAGGGCAGTACAATGGTACGCATTGGCAGCAACATTTTTGGAAAAAGAACGATTAAACATTACACAGCAGAATGAGCTTTACGATAAGAGTAGCAGTAAAAGAAGATTGCGCGAGATTACTGGAACTGGTAAATGAACTGGCTGTTTATGAAAGGGCAGCGGAAGAAGTTACGGTTACGCTGGATGAGTTCATAGCTGCCGGTTTTGGCGAAGAAAAAGTCTGGGACGCATTCGTAGCCGAAGAAAATGGGTTTATTGCCGGGTTTGCGATCTATTATACCCGGTACTCTACCTGGAAAGGCCGCCGTTTATACCTGGAGGATTTTATCGTAACCGAAGAATATAGGGGCAAAGGGATTGGAAAATTGCTTTTTGAGGCGGTCATCAAAGAAACAAAAGAAAAGAACTTTAAGGGCATGACCTGGCAGGTGCTGGACTGGAACCGGCCAGCCATTAATTTTTACGATAAATACGACGCCCAGCTTGAAGCCGGCTGGTTAAACGCCTCTTTTTCTACAGAAAAGGTTGCCGAACTGCGAAACCAGGTATAATGTTACCGGTAAAATACAAACCGCGTCAGAACTCATGAGTACAAAAAACAATAGCATATAACGAATAATAAATACCGATGAAAAAACTATATATATTGTTAATGGCAGCCAGCTTTTCAGCCTGCCAAAGCGAGCAGAAAGCCAGCAGCAATGCAGATACCACTGCTGCTGAAGCTGCAGATCAGTTGTCTTTTAAATATGATTCGGTTAAAGTGTACAGCAAACATCCTATAGCCGGCACCGAAAATCTGAAGGATACCACTAAAGCAGTGATCTCCTACCCGGTATTTGCAGATCAAAAAGTTAATCAGTTTATTGAACAAAAAGTAATGAATTCAGCCAACGAAGGAGAACACTACAGCTCTTATGAAGATTTCGCAACTGCTTTTGTTAAAAATTTTGACGATTTCAGCAAAGACAATGCAGCCTATGCACAAACCTGGTTTATGAATGGGAAGGTAGAAGTTATTGCACAACAGCCGGATTACCTTTCCCTATTGTACACTTATGTCAATTACGAGGGCGGGGCACATCCAAACAGTGCTTTTACCTACCTGAACTACAACCCGACAAATCATCAGGAAATCCTGCTCGATTCCCTGATCAAACCAGGCAGCATGCCAGCCCTAACTGCAATTGCAGAAAAGATCTTCAGAAAAAATGAAAAGATCTCCGCTACGGCCAGCCTGAAGGACAGCTACTTCTTTGAAAATGACAAATTTAGCTTAAACCAGAATTTCACCATTGCCAGAGAAGGATTAAAATTCCTTTACAACCCCTACGAGATCAAAGCTTACGCATTTGGCACAACGGAACTGCTTGTTCCTTTTGCAGCGCTCAAAGAAGTTGCAAGGCCCAACAGTTTATTAAACCCCGAAAATTAACAGATGAGACCATCATGAGTTTACGATTATCAATAGCAATGAGCTAAACATGATAGCTTCATCACAGTTAAAAAACATATTAATCCAATGAAAGTATTTAAATTTGGTGGCGCATCCGTGAAAGATGCCGAAGGAATAAAGAACGTTTCATCCATCATCAACCGCCATCAGGGCAATGAATTACTGGTTGTGGTTTCCGCAATGGGGAAAATCACGAATCAGCTGGAAGACTTGTGCAGGGCCTATCTGAACGGGCATGACGACATGCAGCAAATATTCGAGGCCATAAAACTGTACCATTTTAACGTTTTACACCAGTTGTTTGCCGATCACAGCCATCCGGTATATGATGAGGTGATGAACACTTTTGTAGAAATAGACTGGCTGATCGAAGAAGAGCCTGACGATGCCGCCGATTATATTTACGATCAGATCGTTTCTATCGGGGAGCTCGTTTCCTCTAAAATACTGGCAGCCTGGCTGGCAACATTGCGCAACGATGTCAAATGGCTGGATGCCCGCAATTACGTCCATACAGACAATACCTATCGCGAGGGATTGGTAAACTGGGATAAAACGGAAGCAGAGATCCGGAAAAACCTGGTACCTTTACTGCAGCAAAACATTGCCGTTACCCAGGGTTTCATTGGCAGTACCAGTGAAAACTTCACCACCACCCTTGGCCGTGATGGTTCTGATTATTCGGCCGCCATCTTTTCTGCCTGTTTAAACGCGTCCTCTTTAACGATATGGAAAGATGTGCCCGGTGTATTGAATGCAGACCCGAAATGGTTTGATGAAACCGAGCGTATTCCACAACTTTCCTATCATGATGCCATCGAACTGGCCTATTATGGGGCAACCATTATCCATCCCAAAACCATAAAGCCAATCCAGAACAAGAGCATACCCCTGCATGTCCGCTCCTTTCTTCAGCCGGAAGCCGAGGGAACCGACATTACTGAATTGAAGAACCACCTGCCTGTCCCTTCTTTCATTTTTAAGGTGAACCAGGCACTGATCTCTATATTCCCTAAAGATTTTTCTTTTATTATCGAAGAGAACCTGAGCGAGATTTTCAGCCTTTTCCATAAGCACAGGGTTAAAATCAATACCATGCTCAACTCGGCCATCAGTTTCTCCATCAGCTTTGATCATGACGCCCTGAAACTGGAACGCTTAATGGCCGATCTCTCTAAAGATTACAAAGTAAAATACAATACCAATGTAGAACTCGTAACCATCAGGTATTACAACCAGGAAACAATTGACCGGGTTTCGGTAAATAAAAACATACTTTTGGAAGTAAAAAGCAGGAATACCTGCCAGATTGTAATGCGTGATAAAATAAACACAGTATAAAACAGGTTATTGAACAAGCACATTTTAGACAACACCGTTCAGGACTACATCAGCCATCACTTAAACGATGATGTGCATAAAATTGCCATGGCCAAAAGTCCTTTCCCGGATATTGAAGCCCGGGAACTGGCGGGCCAGATTGCCGCGAAAAAAAAATCAGCGAAGAAATTACCTTCCTGGTATCATCAGGATGGCATTTATTATCCCCCAGCCCTTTCCATCGAACAATGCTCTTCAGAAAGCACTGCTGCCTATAAAGCAAAGCTGCTCAAAGGAAAGCATGTAATTGACCTTACAGGCGGCTTTGGTGTAGATGCACATTATTTTGCAAAAGCTGCTGAAACCGTATGCCATTGTGAAATTAATCCTGAACTGTCTGCAATCGCCGCTTACAATGCCGGCATATTTAAGCAGCACAACACGCAGTTTATAGCCACCGACGGGATCCGGTATCTGCAGGACAGCACGGCAAAATTCGATACCATTTATATAGATCCGGCCAGAAGAAGTACGGCCGGTAAGGTATTTATGCTCAAAGACTGCACGCCGGATATAACGGTACACCTGGACCTGCTGCTCGCTAAATCCCAAAAGATCATCATCAAAACAGCGCCATTGTTAGACCTTTCCGCAGGCTTAAAAGAACTTAAAAATGTAAGCGAAATTTACATCCTGAGCGTAAAAAATGAAGTAAAAGAATTGCTTTGGGTGTTGAAGAGTACAGCCACCAAGACCATACAGGTTACTGCGGTGAGCTTAAATGAAACACAAAAAGCATTTGGTTTTTTTAAAGGCGCTGAAGAAGTTACCGCAGCTAAATTACTGGAAAGTACTCCCCATGGCTATTTGTACGAGCCTGATGCCGCACTGCTTAAAAGTGGTGGATTTAACCTCATCGGCTTAAACTATGGGCTGAAAAAACTAAACATACAAACCCAACTGTACACTTCAGACCAGATCAACAGCTTGTTTCCTGGCAGGATATTTAAAATCCACCGCGTCATTAATCCTGGCGAGCTGAAGAAAGAAAAAATGCTCCGCGGAAATGTAATCGTCAGAAATTACAGGGACAGGGCCGAAAACCTGGTTCAAAAATATAAGATCAAACCGGACAAACATCAGTTCCTGATCTTCACGCAAAGCAGGAACGATGGCTACATTGTTGTTGATGCAACCATCATACAGCATTATTAACCACTTCGTTTTAACATTCTTTAACAAACTTTAACATTTACAAAGACCTGTATCCTAATGATTTATTTATTTTTGATTAACCCTAAATCAAAAACAAATCATGAACACCTATCAGCGTCTGAACAACCTTGCCGGTTTTATACTGTTTGGTATGGCCACTCTAGTTTACTGGCTTACCATGGAACCCACGCTTAGTTTCTGGGATTGCGGAGAATTTATAGCCGCTGCCCATAAGCTGGAAGTAGGGCACCAGCCCGGCGCCCCCCTTTTTCTGATGATCGGCAAGTTCTTCTCCCTGCTGGCCATGGGCAATACCACCAGGATCGCTTACTGGGTCAACTTCAGTTCCGTACTCTTCAGTGCAGCTACCATCATGTTCCTGTACTGGACCATCACCGCCCTGGCTTCCAAACTCTATCCTAAAGAAAAAAACAATATCCAGATCTTCAGCGTGATGGCAGCTGGCGGCGTTGGGGCCCTGGCCTATACTTTTTCTGACACCTTCTGGTTTTCGGCAGTAGAGGCCGAAGTATATGCGCTTTCAACACTTTTTACCGCCATTGTGTTCTGGGCGATCCTGAAATGGGAAAATGAACCTGATAACCGCTGGCTGGTATTCATTGCTTTCATGGTTGGCCTGTCCATTGGGGTACACCTGCTGAGCCTCCTGGCCATTCCAGCCATCGTGCTGGTCTATTATTATAAAACAGTGCCAAAGCCCGATGTAAAAGGAACCATTAAAGCATTGCTGTTTGGCTGCCTGCTGGTAGGCTTGGTGCAGTTTGCGATTGTGCAATACCTGGTACTCAGTGCCGCCCAGGCCGACCTGTTCTTTGTCAATACCCTGGGCCTCGGTTTTGGCAGCGGTGCCATCACATTTATCCTGATCGTCATCAGCCTGATTGCTTTTGGCATTCATTATACAGTTAAACACCGAAAATATAAGCTTAACCTGGCGCTGGTCTGTGTTGCATTTATTCTTTTCGGTTTCAGCTCCTATTTCATGATCGTGATCAGGGCAAATGCCAAACCAAACATCAACCTGTCCAATCCGGACCAGCCTTTTTCCCTTTACGGTTATCTTGGACGCACCAGTTACGGGGATACCCCGCTTTTATACGGCCGTACTTTTGATGCCCGGCAAACCGGCATCAAAGAAACCGGGACCGAGTACAGGAAAGGTGATGAAAAATATGAAGAATCTGGCAAAACCTATAAGGCCGAATACGACAACAACCTGATCTTTCCGCGCACTTACAGCCAGAAACCCAATCACATCGCCTTTTACCGCAACTGGCTGGGCCTCGGAGAAAACGAAACACCCGGTCTGGGCCAAAATCTGAGCTTTTTTGGCAGCTACCAGGTTGGCTTTATGTACATGCGCTATTTTTTATGGAATTTTGCCGGCAGGCAGAACGACATCCATAGCCAGGGCAGCTTTAAGGAAGGCAACTGGATCAGCGGGATAAAAAGTCTGGATGCCCTGCGTCTGGGGAACCAGGCTAAACTCCCGCCATCGGTTACAGAAAATGAAGGCAACAATGTATTCTATGGCCTGCCCCTGCTATTGGGACTGGCGGGAATTGTTTTTCTGTACCGGAAAAACAAACAGCTTACGCTGGTCATTGCCACACTTTTCTTTTGCACCGGACTGGCCATTATATTTTACCTGAACCAGGAGCCCTTACAGGTCAGGGAACGCGATTATGCTTACGTAGGTTCATTTTATGCCTTTGCCATTTTTATAGGTTTTGGTGTACTGGCCGTCAAGTCATTGTTTCAACGTTTTGCACCGGCTAAAGTAAGCCTTGCCATCGCAACCATATGTGGTCTGCTGGCAGCTCCGGTACTCATGGGCAGCCAGGGCTGGGACGACCACAACCGTTCTGGCAAACGGACCGCAATAGATTTTGCCAAAAACTACCTCAATTCCTGTGCGCCAAATGCCATCCTCTTTACCAATGCGGATAACGATACCTATCCATTATGGTATGCACAGGAAGTAGAAGGCATCAGAACTGATGTGAGGGTAGTGAACCTGCAGTTCTTAGCAGACAGCGACTACATCGATCAGCTAAAAAAACAAGCTTATCACTCTGCCCCGCTGCCGATTGCCATGGAACGCCATCAATACCAGAAAGGGGTACGCGATTACTTCCCTTACGTTGATTACGGCTTTACGGATAGTGTAGAACTCAAAGATCTGCTGGCCGTACTCACCTCAGACAGCAAGGAAGATAAAGTGGAAATGCAGGGCGGTTCTTTTGAAAACTTTCTGCCCACCAAAAAGCTAAAACTCAGTATCGATGCCCGGCAGCTGGTCAAAACAAAAACAATAGCTGCTAAAGACCTGAACAAAGTGGCCGCAAAAATGGAATGGGATTTTAAAAAAGATTTTGCCACCAAGGCTGATCTGGCCATTTTTGATATTCTGGTACACAACAACTGGGAAAGGCCGGTTTACTTCGGTTCTTCCCTGTCAGAGGACACCTATATCGGCCTGGATAAATACCTGCAGCTGGAAGGTTATGCCTACCGCCTGCTCCCTTATCAAAAAGCAGCGAACGACCACCGTGATAAATCTGAAGTAACCCATACAGCGGTCATGTACCACAATACCATGCGTAATATGAATTTCAAAGCCTTCCATAAAACGAAGTACCTTGATCCGGAAAGCCGCAGGGTAGCCAATGATACCTGGGTTTTTCAAAATGCACTGGCAAACAACCTGATTACTGAAGGAAAGAAGACCATGGCGCAGCAAGTTATGACAAAAAGCATAAAAGAACTTCCTTTAAAGCTATATTCCCTTCATGACACCCTGAACAGGCTGCAAACCATCAGCACCCTGAACCGCCTGAATGACCGGCAGAACGCCAGCTTACTGGCCAGACAAACGCTTTCCTTTTTAGACGGAGAACTGAGTTACATGGCGTCCCTGACGCCAGCGATGCAACATAGTTCTGTCCGTGACATCCAACTGGGCATGTATGTATTGAGCGAATTGGATGAATTAACCGCAAAAGGCAGGGAACCAAAACTAAATCAGCAGATCAAGGCAAAATTTCAGGAACTGGAAGAAATTTTTAGCAGAACGCTAAGTTAAAGGCCCATAAAAAAAGGCAGGATGTATATCCTGCCTTTTTTTATAACTATAATCAGCTTACTTATTTGGCTGAGGTGTTGTCCTCAGGTAGGGTTTGATCACTTTATGCCCTTTCGGGAATTTTGCAGGGATGTCTTCCGTTTTGATGCTGTTCATCACTACTACATCCTGACCATCTTCCCAGTCGGCTGGTGTAGCCACACTGTAGTTGGCAGTAAGTTGCAAAGAATCGATCACCCTTAATACCTCGTTAAAGTTACGGCCGGTAGATGCAGGATAAGTCAGCATCAGTTTTACCTTTTTATCTGGAGATATAATAAATAAAGAACGTACGGTTAAGGTTTCTGATGCATTGGGATGGATCATATCATACAGATCAGCCACTTTTTTATCTTCATCAGCAATAATTGGAAAATCTACCTCAGTATTTTGGGTTTCATTGATATCCTTGATCCAGCCTTTATGTGATTCCGCAGAATCTACGCTCAAGGCCAATACTTTCACGTTTCTTTTTTCAAATTCCGATTTTAATGCGGAAGTACGGCCCAACTCGGTAGTACATACCGGTGTATAATCTGCCGGGTGAGAAAACAACACCCCCCAGCTATCTCCTAAGAATTCATAGAAGTCAATGTCACCGATAGAAGTTTGTGCTTTAAAATTGGGCGCTGTGTCCCCTATTCTTAAACTCATAATATATATTTTAAGGTGTAAATAATTACGTATACAAGGTAAATAATAATGTCTACAAATTAAGTATAGTATTTAAAATAATTCTCTTTGTTTTGTAATTTCTTTAGGCTCATTGATGAAATCAACTTCGGCCACTTTAGCCCCTAAATGCTGGTTGAATTGCTGGATCGTATAATTTGCCAGGATCGGGGTATCCTTTTCATCGTGCTGGTGCAGAAAAAAGTATACCTTTTTTAATCCCTTATCCAGCCAGGTCTTTATCCTCGCTACCCAGTCGTCAATTCTTGCAAAGTCAGAATCCTTAAATTCCTGACCATTGCCTACAAAGCGGATAAATATTTCGGGGATAGTCAGCTCCATGTGCAGACAATCCCGTCTTCCGCTGGCGTCGGTAATTACCGCCCCCTTGTTTAACCTGGCCAGCAGTTCAAAAAGCCTGCTGCGCATATCCCGGTCCGAAAACCATTCTTCATGTCTCAGCTCCACAAAAACTCCCAGATCATGGGGCAAATGCTTCAGGTAATTTTCAAGTACTTCAAAATTTTTGGGGCCAAAGTTATCACCCAGCTGCAAAAAGCAGGGACCCAGGAATTTACCAAATTCAGAGATGCTGGACAAATACAGGTCGGTAGGTACTTCCGCATCCTTTAGCCTTTTGATATGGCTGATGGTCCTGGAAAATTTGGGGCAAAAAACAAAGCCGTTCACTGAATTTTCTTCCGCCTTAATCCGCCATTTGCGGATCAGTTCAGCATTAGGGATGCTGTAAAAAACGGCATTCAGTTCTATGGAATTGAAATGCTTTACATATTGATCCAGAAAGTCGGCTTCTTTCGTTTTTGGGGGGTAAATCATGTTTACCCATTCTTTTCGGCCCCATTTGGCGCAACCAATATAAAAATCAGGAGCTGCAACAGGTTTAAGGCCTTTCAGGGTCTCAGCAGTTTGTTTACCGTCTTCGGGCAGTGTAAAATCGACGCCGGCAAGGGCAGAGGCGGCTACCTTTCCAAAATCCATAGTTAAAAATAATTAATATCCGATACCTGCGAAACAAGATTTATGCCAGGCCATATAAATATAGCATTAAAAATTGGATGATCATATGGATCAGGGTTCTGCCACAACCTTGATCGATATGGCTACCGCTTTGGAAGAAATACCTGTTGTCTTGTCCACTGCTGTTACTGCACCGGTATAAATTCCCAAAGGGGTGGCAGGTGGAAGGGTAACAGCATCCCCACTGGCTATAAAACCACCATTTGCATACCATTTAATGGTAGATTTTGAGGGTTTGGACTTGATGGCAAATGTAAATGATTCCCCTTTGCGTTTCATGGCGTGTTTAACAGCAAGAACAGGCGCGGCAGGCCGGATTTTTGGCGGTTTGCCATAGCCTCCCAGCAATTTATAATAGCGTACGTAATCAATTTCATAGGTTTGGGGCAATGCTGACTGGTCAATTGTGCCCACAAAATTACCACCTACAGATAAGGCAAGCACCAGATTAAACCAATCGTCAAATGGCCAGTGGCTATGACCGCCACCATCATTTTTAAACTCAAAACTTTGCACATCGTTTATAAACCATCTGATATAATCAGGTGTCCAATCTATCCTGTAAATGTTAAATTTACCTGCATTCCCGGAAACAGAAGTCTGGTGCCCCGCTGGTCTTCCCCTGGCATAATTAAAATAACCGGAATGAATGTGGTTATGGATCAAATGTGGCGCATTTCCGTTAAGCTCGATCAGATCAATTTCTCCGCAATCAGGCCAGCTTTGTAAATTGTACCATTGATGGTCTTCTCCAAACATAAAAATTGCAGGCCACATCCCGCCGCTGACCGGTAATTTTGCGCGTATTTCAAACCTTCCGTACTGGAACATTCGTTTATCAAGTGTATTCAGCTTAGCTGAAGTAAACTGAAATCCATGGAATGCTTCTGCTCTGGCAATGATCTGAAGTGTATTGCCTTTTACAACAGCATTGTCAATTCTGCGGGTATAATATTGCTGTTCTTTGTTTCCCCAACCGTAATAGCCATTTCCCTCATCCAGTCCCCATTTAGCCGAATCTGGTGCCCCGGTATAGTTGAACTCATCTCCCCAGCTTATTGCAGGATTAAAACGGTACTTTTCAATGGATAAAACTGACCTGTCACCATTCAGGTCTGGCCCGAAAAAGCCTGCGTACGCAACTGAAAGCGATGTCAAGCCTATAATACAGCACACACAAGGCATTAAAGTTTTTAGCAGCAGGTGCTTCAAATTAACCTTAATTAATTACTAGTTGTAAACCTTGATCATAAAAACAAAATCCTGCATCTTCTCAATTTGTTTGGTAAGTTTCAGGCCTTGCAGCTGGTTATTCTTACCGGATGCGACCCTTCTCAGCAGAGAATCCTGTGGAATTGCGTTCAATGCTTCGGCAATGTATTTTGATTTTACCGCAAAAGCTGCCCCGTCCGTATTGCTCTCCTTAGCATTGATGATCCCGATCACATTTCCGTTATTGTCTAACAACGGCCCGCCACTGTTACCCGGGTTCACTGAAATGGCAACCTGGTACGCCAGGGTATCGCCGTTAAACCCGGTTTTAGAACTCAGGTAACCTTTTCCAAATACCACATCATCCTTAGGATAGCCCAAGGTATAAACCTGTTCGCCCATTCCTGCAACGCTCTTTTTTAAGGAATAAGGCAAAGCTGAAAGCGGAGAAAACCCCTTATCTGTAATTTTCAAAATGGCAATATCATTTACGGGATCACTATATACCATTTTTACTTTATAGGATTCTCCTTTATAGTTCTGAACATATATAGAGTCCGATTTTTCAATGACATGGTGACTGGTTAAAATATAACCATTTGAAGAAAGCGCAAAGCCCGTACCCCCAAATTTACCAGGATTTACGTTACTCGGTTTTGCAGGCTGGTTCGACTTTACATTTCTGATCAGGCTGTTTGTTGAACTTCTCAGGTTGTTCACTTCTTTATTCAGTTTTTCATAAGAACCCGTTTGCTGCGTGGTTTGCTGTATAGAATAAATGGTAACCACAGTTAAAAGGATAAAAGAAGCGGCCACAGCAATGGCGGCTTTATTTTTACGCCACAGGTTAACAATGAATGATGGATGCGGGCCAAGTTTTCTGCTCAGGCCATTCACATCAATCTGGTTGTGCACCAGGTTCATTTTATTTTTCAGCTCAGAAACTTCCGTATAATCAGCCAATGATTCCATAAAAACCTTATGAGCAACTACTTTATGATCAACAGCAGGATCATTTAAACGCAGCAGTTCAAAGGCTTTTGTTTCTTCCTCATTAAGTTTACCGTTCAGGTAATCTTCAATTATACCGGCTAACTCTATCTCGTTCCTCATATCAATTTAAGATTGAAAAAATAATTTCTTTAACCTTTGCAGGCATTTATACTTCTGTGTTTTGGCATTATCCGTATTGGTATAGCCAAACTTTTCACAGATCTCCTGCATGGAAAGGTTATTTATATAAAAATCCTGAATAATCGTCTTACAGGGTTCACCCAGGTGAAGGAGCGCCGATTGCATTTTTTCAAATTGCTGATCTTTCTCTTCATGCTGTTCTACATCCACCTCAACGGCTACCACATCTTCAAAGTCTGACAGATCATTTGATTTTTTGCTTTGCTGTGCAAGTTTTTTCAACCAAATGCGTCTGCAAACCGAGTAAATGTATGTTTTAAGTTTACTGCTTAATTCAAAATTACCGCTTTTTATTTTGTTGTATAAAACGATGATGCCTTCCTGATACACGTCTTTTGCATCATCCTCATTACCGTTGTTATTTAAAATAAACTGTAATATCATCGGAAAATACCCCGTATACAATTTATTTAGCGCCTCTTCTGAGTTATTTAAGATACCTAAAACAACCTCTCTATCTGTTGGAACTGAACTGCTTAACTTATTACTCACCAATTAATACCTTTATACGTGAATGGTAACCCAATGTTAGCTAAAAAAATTATTTTTTTCCTCTATTTTACTTTTAATACGCAAATCAGGCCTGAGTAACCCATTCCATACTTATCTTTTTTGTTACCTTTAATGGATAAGTGCCAGTATACGGCAGGTCATTGTGCACAAGAGGTTGATTAGGGGTTAGAAGGGTGTTGGATAGGGGTTGACAGACACGGCTCAAATGCCAAGCACAGTCAGAAAGAAAAAATAAAATTATCAAACAGACGAAAATAATACACCCTTTATGATATCTTTGCGCCGTTGGATGACTACCCGGTAAATTTATTTACCTGTAAAACAACTACTTAACGTTAAAAAGTACGATTAGTAAAAATAATTTTACTTTTTTTTGAAACAGCTGGGTTACCTTTTAAACTTTCGGGTATTAATCTGTAAAATTAATTAATTATTTAAAATAGAATTAGAATGAAAAACGCATTTAAATTTGGCTTTTTAGCTTTAGCAATCTCTTTATCAGTAGCAGCTTGTCAATCATCTGAAAAAACTGGCGAATCTGCAGATACTACTTTAACTGATACTTCAGCTGTTGTTACTACAGTTGATACTACAGTTACTGATTCAACTGTAAAAGATACTACAGTTAAAACTACAACTGAAGAAGTTAAACCAGCTCACTAAGCTAAATTAATTTTATAAAAGGCTTTGGATATTCCAAAGCCTTTTTTTTTGCCCAAAATCACTAATAATGTTACCTTTGCGCTTGTAAAAAACCCTTTAATTGATGAATTTATCTCCACTTCAAGCGATTTCTCCGGTAGATGGCCGTTACAGAAACACCACACAAAGTCTTTCTAAATATTTTTCAGAATCTGCATTGATCAAGTATCGTGTATATGTAGAAATTGAATATTTCATTGCATTGTGCGAGGCCGGCTTACCTGGATTAGATCAGTTTGATAAGGCTAGCTACCCTAAGCTGCGTCAGATTCATGAACAGTTTGACGATACCCATGCCCAGGAAATTAAAGACACCGAAAAAATCACCAATCACGATGTAAAGGCAGTAGAATATTTCATCAAAAAGCAATTTGATCAGCTTGGCCTTGCCGATTATAAAGAATTTATCCATTTTGGATTAACATCTCAGGACATCAACAATACCGCTATTCCTTTTACCTTTAAACTGGCGCTTGATGAGGTCTATTACCCGGCGATTACTGCGCTGATTGACAAAATAAAAGGACTGGCATCGGAATGGGCCGCAGTGCCATTGCTTGCGCATACACATGGTCAGCCGGCCTCTCCAACTAAATTGGGCAAGGAGTTTCTGGTATTTGCAGAGCGGCTGGAGATTCAATTAAAAACCTTAAAAAGCATTCCAAACAGTGCTAAATTTGGCGGTGCCACCGGAAACTTTAATGCCCATCATATTGCTTATCCAGGCATCAACTGGGTAAACTTTTCCAATAACTTCGTGAATGAAATTTTGGGATTAACCCGTGCACAACACACTACACAGATAGAGCATTATGATCAGTTTGCGGCACAGTGTGATGCTTTAAAAAGGATCAACAACATCATCATAGATATGGACAGGGATATCTGGGCTTATATCTCTAAAAACTATTTCAAACAAAAAATAAAAGAAGGGGAAGTAGGCTCATCGGCTATGCCACATAAGGTAAACCCTATTGATTTTGAAAATGCAGAGGGTAACGCTGGGATAGCCAATGCACTGTTCGAGTTTTTTGCTGCCAAACTGCCCATTTCCCGTTTGCAAAGAGACCTTACGGATTCAACGGTGTTGAGAAATGTTGGAGTGCCTATGGCGCATACCAGCATCGCCATTGCATCTACATTAAGGGGCTTAAACAAATTGCTGTTAAATAACGAAGCCATCAATGCCGACCTGGAGAACAACTGGGCAGTGGTTGCCGAGGCTATACAAACTATTTTAAGACGGGAAGCATATCCCAATCCTTACGAAGCGCTGAAAGACCTGACACGTACCAATCAGAAGATTACTGCAGTTACCATGGCAGATTTTATAGATGGCCTTGAGGTAAACGAGGAAATTAAAAAAGAACTGAAACAGATTACGCCTTTTAATTATACAGGTATCTTTTAAAGGCATTAAAGGCCTTGTTTAAGATATATGACCTAAAACAGACACCTGTAAAGGAAATTGCATCAATGAATTATTTATTTTTGTATAAAAAATTAAGACAATGACGATCAACGTATATACAGAACAGACTCCGAATCCTGCTACAATGAAATTCATGGTCAATAAATTATTGATCAATGGCAGTGAAGACTTTGCAACTAAAGAAAGCGCGGAACATTCTCCTTTTGCAAAGGAACTGTTTAAATTCAGCTTTGTTAACGGCGTTTTTTTTGCCAGCAACTTTGTAACCATCACCAAGACAGAGGGTACAGAATGGGCTGATATTGAACCTATCCTTAAAGAATTCGTAAAAGGTGCGGTTGAATCGGAATATAAGATTAAAGAAGATACCTCGGCTGAGGCACCTGCTTTTGAAGGTTCTGACCTGGAGATTAAAATACAGCAGATCCTGCACGATTATGTACGTCCGGCAGTAGAACAGGACGGTGGCGCAATCAGCTATAAGTCATTTGACGATGGTGTGGTTACCGTAGAACTCAGGGGTTCATGCAGTGGCTGCCCTTCTTCTACCATCACCTTAAAATCAGGCATACAGAATTTATTGCAGCGTATGGTACCTGAAGTTAAAGAAGTAGTGTCTGAAGCGCTATAAGCCATATAAAATATACAAAAAAGGGGATCATGATGAATGATCCCCTTTTTTTGTACCAAACGCTTTCCAATTTTACTGACTGTTAAAGTGTTTGTTCATCAGCGCCAATAGTTCCTGGTCTAAAAAAGCATTGGTTGCTAAAATCTCTCTTTGTTCCATGAATTCAGCTCCACCCTCAAAATTGAGAATATGTCCCCCGGCCTGTTGTACCAGATAAGCGCCGGCAGCAACATCCCAGGAATTCAGGTTATATTCAAAAAAGGCATCAAACCTGCCACAGGCTACATAAGCAAGATCCACTGCCGCAGCCCCTATTCTTCGTAAACCATGGCAGCTCCGCATCATCTCAGAAAAAAGGTTCATATACTGGGCCTGTTTTTCAAACTGATAATAAGGAAAGCCAGTAGCCAGCAGGCAATCTGCCAGCCTGGTCCGGGAAGAAACTACTATGGGTTTGTTATTTAAAAAAGCCTGACCTCCTTTAAAAGTATAAAACATCTCCCCCCTGTTGATCTCATAGACGACACCAATAACGGGTTTATTTTCTTCGTACAGTGCAATGCTAATGGCATAGGTCGGTATACCATGGATAAAGTTGGTTGTCCCGTCAAGCGGGTCAATGATCCAGTTGTAAGTAACTCCGTTCCGGTTTACAGTCTTTTCTTCGGTGACGAATCCAGCCCCAGGTATCAGCTTGGCTAAATTCCGCACCAATTGCTTTTCTGCATTCTTATCCACATAAGAGACCAGATCGTTCAGTCCTTTGAACTCAATGGCCGTCACATCGAAGTTCATGGATTCTTTCCGGATAAAATTACCGGTCAACCTGGCTATAGCAATAACCTTAGCACACAATATTTCGTAGTTCAAATCCTGCAGATATTAATAATTAGCTAATTTTTCCTTATTCCTGACCGAATAGGCCACCAAAAGCAGGCCAGACAGGAACAGCAGGCTGGATATCATTTCAGCTTGGGTAAACCGGACACCTGCTACCTCATACTTGGTATTTACCCTGATCAGTTCTATAAAGAAGCGCTCCAGTCCATTTAGCATTAAATAGATACCAAATAGCATTCCAGGCAATTTAACACGGTGACGGATGCGCCAAAGGATTAAAAAAAGAATAAAACAAACCACTACCTCATAAATAGGTGTCGGATATACGGGAAGTGGCAACTCATTACAAAATTTACCTACGCAACCTGCAATCGGATCGCCTTCATTGGCCACATTGTTGGGATAAGTGTAGCCCCAAAGCCAGTCTGGCAGCCAGCTAAATGGTTTTGGGCTTAGGTTTACAATACCCCAGTCCCCATCGCCAGACATATGGCAGCCAATACGGCCAACGCTGTAGGCGAGCATCATACCAGGGCCACCAATATCCAGCATGTGCAGGGGCTTGATTCCGTTTTTACGGGCGATGTACAATACAGCAGCACCGCCGCAGATCAATCCGCCATAAAAGGTCAATCCGCTAAAGGACAACAGGCTGTTTACCGGATCCTGCACAAAGGTATCCCAGTGCTCCAGGTTATCAAATATTTTGGCGCCTAAAAAGCCCCATACTGCTGCCCAAACGATCAGGTTACCCATCAGTTCGTGAGGGTGCTGGGTTACTTCAACCGTTTTAGGTTTAGGCAGTTTTCCTTTGTTTTTTTCCTGGTAGTCCCACCATGCAAAAAGGCCGGCAAAGAACAAGCCGCCCAATACATTTCCCTTGAGGGATAGCAATACCGTTTGTGCATCACTCACAAAAAGCTTATAGTTTAACAGTGCATAAACCAGTTTATAGCCTATCAAAAAGCCAAAAACTGCATTAGACACCAGCTCTACAGTACTGGCAGGTTTACCTATAGTCACCGTTTTTTTTACCGCATGGAGTATACCCAGGGCTTCTTTGCGTTTAAACTCTTTGGTAAAGGCCCAATAACCTGCAATAAAAGCCAGCGCTACAAAAACGCCGAACGTGTTAAATGGAAGCGGGACCTGTACACCAAAAAGGTATTCTATAAAATGAGATACGGTAGGAAACATACGTGAATAAAAGTTTTATGCGAATATAGGATTAATGCGCTAATACTGCTGCTGTTTCTGCAACTTCTACCTCTCCGTCGGCACTAAGTGCTACTAAGCTGACCGTTTTGATTTCATTGACCAGTACAGGATCATATTTTGCCTTCACTTTTACATAATTTTTAGTAAAGCCATGCATAAACCCATTTTTCTGATCGTCTTCAAACAGAACCTCAGCAATTGTTCCGATCTGTGACTGGTAGAATGCCCTGCGTTTCTTATCTGACAGGATGTGCAGCATCTTACTGCGATCTGCACGGGTACTGCCTGCAACCCGTCCCTTCATTTCGGCTGCCATGGTTTGTTCACGTTCTGAATAAGTAAATACATGCAGGTAAGAAACATCCAGTTCATTCAAAAACTGGTAAGTATCCAAAAAATCCTCCTGGGTTTCGCCCGGGAAGCCTACGATGACATCGACACCAATGCAACAGTTGGGCATTACAGCTTTTATTTTGGCCACGCGTTCGGTATACAGCTCCCGCTGGTAACGCCTGCGCATTAAGCCAAGGATTTTATTGGATCCAGATTGCAATGGAATGTGAAAGTGGGGAACAAACAGCCTGGATTCCGCTACGAATTCAATGATCTCATTGCTCAATAAGTTAGGTTCAATAGAAGATATCCTGATCCTTTCAATCCCTTCAACTTCATCCAGAGCTTTGACCAGATCAAAAAACTGATCTTCACGTTCGCCGTTCCTGATGCCAAAATCTCCAAGGTTTACACCCGTCAACACAATTTCTTTGACGCCGCTTTCGGCGACCTGCCTGGCCCGGTTAACCACATTGGCTATGGTATCGCTCCTGCTGCCACCCCTGGCCAGTGGTATGGTACAATAAGTACAGGGGTAATCACAGCCATCCTGTACTTTTAAAAAAGTACGGGTACGGTCGCCTATGGAATAGGCCGCAATGAAATTATGATTTACTTTCTCTATATTTTGTTGATGGACAACCGCTTTAGGCTGCTTGGTCAGATCAGAAATGTATTCTACAATACGGAATTTTTCAGCAGCCCCCAAAACCATATCTACCCCTTCAATCTCTGCAATTTCCGTAGGTTTCAGCTGGGCATAACAGCCTACTATTGTGATGTAGGCATGCGGCGCGTACTTTAGGGCTTCTTTAACCACCTTACGGCATTTTTTATCTGCATGTTCTGTTACAGAACAGGTATTGATCACGTATACATCTGCCGCATCGGTAAAGTCTACAACGGCATAACCTGCATCGGTAAATAAACGGCCTATAGTTGATGTTTCAGAGAAATTCAACTTACAGCCTAATGTATAAAATGCAACTTTCTTCATCCTTTTCAATTGGTATCCAATGGGCCGTAGCCCACCGAGAATTTGCAAAGGTAAGGTTTTAACTGATATTATTTCTCATTCCAGCGGTAAGTGTCCTGCTCCAGTCCGGCCAGGTCAATAACCCGGCTAACTACCGTCTGTGCCACTTCTTCAATGGTTTTAGGGATGCTATAGAAGGAAGGGTTTGCCGGACAGACGATTCCACCGGCTTCTGTAAGGGTTTTCATGTTATTGATGTGGATCAGGCTAAAAGGGCTGTCGCGAACCACTGCAATGAGTTTCCGGCGTTCTTTTAACACCACATCAGCTGCTCTGGAGATCAGATCATTGGAAATTCCCTGTGCGATACGCCCTAACGTACCCATAGAACAGGGAATAATAATCATGGTGTCATATTTTGCAGAACCGGAGGCAAAAGGGGCATTGAAATCCATTTTCGGATAAAAAGTAAATGGATAGTTGTTGTAGTCCTGGTTGCCCAGTTCAAAACGCCATACCTCTTTTGCATTGTCTGACATGACGACCCCAACTTTTTCCAACTGAGCAGACAGCTTTAACAGATTATCTAACAACAGTTTAGCATAAACAGATCCACTGGCACCGGTAATGGCAACGATTAATTTCCTTTTACTCATAGCTGGCATAAAGATACGGGATGCATTGCCAACAAAAAAGGGCCGAATATAAATATTCGACCCTACATCTACCTATGAAAAACATACCCTCGAAAGGGTAAGCTCAAATGTAACTATCTTTTTTAATAAATGAAAGTTTAAACATACTTTTTTCATCCTTATTTCATTTGCTTTTTCAGCAGTATTTATTTTTTTGCTATTGCCTTTCGGAGGTTTAGTGGTGACAAAGCCTTCCTGGTTTTTCAAATTCTGTATCCTACTGGAAAAACCGCACAATAAGCGGGCAAGGCCAGCCTAAACAAAACCGAAAAAAAGAGTAATGAAGTTATCGCTGCCCGTCTTGCAAAAATAAATATTAAGCGTTTTTGGCATTATCTATTGCAATTTTGTCTACTATTACGTATTTATAAAACATTTTTTTTAATTTTAAAATCGTACCTAACCAATATGATCATCCTGATAGATAAAATAATAAACAGATGAAACCCCAGTTGCTTAAAGTTTCCAATAACCTGGTAAATTCATTTAGTGCCAGGAGAGATAAAGTACCTTACATTAACAACCGCTGGCATTATCACCCCGAGGTTGAACTGATCTACTTTAAAAAGGGAAACGGAACCCAGTTTATTGGCGACAGCATCAAACGTTTCAGTTCGGGCGATATCGTATTGGTTGGGGCATACCTGCCGCATTACTGGAAGTTTGATGAAATATATTTTAATGAAGATGAACAGAACAATGCTGATGTAGTGGTGGTTCATTTCTGCGAAAACTTCTGGGGCAATCATTTCCTTTCTCTTCCTGAAAACAAGGGGATCAGACTTACGCTGGAAAAAGCCCAGAGAGGCATACAGATCAGGGACAAAAACAAGAAACAAATCGGTGTACTGATGGAAGATATCTTGCAGGCAACGGGTCCGGCAAGAATTATTTTACTGATGGAAGCCCTACTGGCGATTGAGAGCAGTGTTCAGGACAAAGCATTATCTTCCATGGGTTTCCGGAACAATTTTGAAGAAACCGAGAATGAGCGGATCAATGCCATCTACAATTATTCGCTAATGAATTTTAAACGGAAGATTGCAATGGAAGAAATGGCTGCTGTTGCCAACATCAGCCCCAATTCCTTTTGCAGGTATTTTAAATCAAGAACGCGTAAAACCTATACCCAGTTCATCAGTGAGATCAGGGTGGGTCATGCCTGTAAGCTACTGATAGAGGACAGCATGAATGTAAAGCAGATCTGTTATGAAAGCGGCTTTCATAATTTTGCCAGCTTTCATAAACATTTTAAAATGATAACGGGCCAGAGCCCGCTAAATTATCAGAAATCTTACCTTAGTAAATAAGTTTATTTTATTTTACGGATTACCTTTTCATAAGCATCTGCATAACGCATCATCCCGATATCGTTTGGATGGGTCCCATCCACCATCGTCTCAATATCCTGGTTAATTTCAGCTTTAGACAGGTAATAGATGTTTTTTATACCTTTTGCTTTCATGGCAGCATAAGTTGCCTTCAATACAGCATTTACCCTTTCATAGGCTTTTGTACGGGGCTGGCTGATCCCTCCATCTGTATATCCGTCGTGTTCGGTCAGCAAAATGGGTACACCTGGCTTTTTCGATTGCAAATGGGCTACCGCATCTTCAATTTTTTGTTTGATGATCTCATTGGTAAAAGCCTCTCCCGTTAAATTAGGTAAACAATCCAGGATATACAATCCGGCATCGATTTCAGGGAGTAACGCTACAATCTCTTTTTCCAATCGTCCGTTGCCTGAAAAAGCCAGGTTAATGACAGGCCGCTCAAGTTTACGGCTTAACATAGAAGACCAGGTAAGGCCCGGACGACTCGCACATGCGCCCTGTGCAATAGAAGTACCATACACCACGATTGGCTTTTGCGTGGATAAAGGCAATGGTGTAAACATACTTTCTTTAGGCACACTGATTTCCATCCAGCGCACCGAATTGTATAAAGGAAGGTAAAGTGTATATTCCCTTTCCTTCAGATCAGCGGTTTCCAGGTTTAAGAAACGGTATACAATGGTATCTCCGAAAGCGTATTTTCCGGCAGACCAAAGCCATTCGCCTTTACTGCCTTTTGCATATAGATCTACCCCGCTAACACCGGTTGCCGGCATGTGTGGCATTTGTACCGGTCCTTTTACCTGGTACTTCACCACGATCTCGCTGGCGTTTGACCTGAACCGGAGGTTAAGCCCGGTACTGTTCTTAGATAAATTCCAGACCGGCTGGCGCACCAGTTGCTCGGCTCTTGCCGGAAAACGATCATAATAGTCTTTTGCTTCTGTTGCCCAGGCCTGCCCGGCTACCAGGCTTTTTGGTTCTTTGGCAGGGTTCCATGTTTTGTATTCTTTTACATTCTGGGCAATACAGAAATGCGTTGTTGCTGACAGCAGCATGAAAAGGAAGAGTTTCCGATACATTTGATTTAAGGATTATTTTATTTTTCTAATTGCTTTTTCATAGGCCTCGGCATAATGCATCATGCCGATATCATTTGGATGGGTACCATCTACGGTACTTTCGATATCCTGATTGATGGCTGCCTTTGAAAGCAGGTAGACCTGCTTTACTCCTTTTTCTTTAAGTTTGGCAAAGGCAGTGTTTAAGGCAAAATTTACGCGCTCGTAAGCTTTCCTGGCATTAGGGTTCAAGCCATCATCCATATGGCCATCATGTTCAGTGAGCAGAATGGGCACTCCCGGTCTTTTCAGCTGCAAATGTGCAACTGTGGCTTCTACTCTATTTATGATCTCCTCATTGGTATATTCCGGTCTGGTTAAATTGGGAAGACAGTCCAGCACATACAAGCTGGCGTCAATCTCCGACAGCAGTTCACAAACCTCTTTTTCCAGCTGTCCGTTACCGGAAAAGCCAAGGTTAACAACCGGCCGGTCTAGTTTACGTCCTAAGATGGAAGTCCAGGCCAGCCCGGGCCGGCTTGCAGATGCCCCCTGTGCAATGGAAGTTCCATAAACCACAATTGGTTTTTGTACCGAAGCGGGTATAGGGGTTAATGTGCTTTGTTCGGGCACGATGATTTCCATCCAGTTCACCGAATTGTATAAAGGCAGGTACAGGGTATATTCCGGCACCGAATGATCAGCCGTTTTAAGGTTTGTGAAGCGGCATACGATGGTATCTCCATAGGTATATTTTCCAGCAGCCCAAACCCAATGGCCATCCGCACCCTTTGCGTACAGGTCGAGCCCACTTACCCCAGTTGCAGCCATGTTGGGCATTTGTATGGAACCGGAGGTGCCATATCTCACGATCATCCCGGGAGCATCGGATTTAAACCTCAGGTAGAGTCCGGCGCTATTTCTGGATAACTTCCAAACGTCTGTACGCACCGAGGTTGCTGCTTTTGCAGGAAACCGGTCATAATAATTTTTTAAGCCGGTATGCCAGCCCTGTCCGTTCACTGCACTTGCCTGATCATTTGCAGGATTCCATATTTTACTTTGTCTGATATTTTGGGCAATACACAAATGCGTTGTTGCCGCCAGCAGCATTAAAAGGGTGACTTTCCGGTACATGGCTTAAATATAGTAAAATAGTTTTTAATTGACCCGGGCAGGCTCGCGCAGATTTTTGCCTTTCCGGCCGGTAAGATCGTCGCCGAGATCAGTCCTGGCGTCCTCCGCCAAAACCAAAATCTTTTTTACGATTTCCGGGTACTGGAGCTGAACGTCATAAGCCTCTCCGGGATCATGCGCAAGATCATATAGGCCCATCTTTACCTCCAGCCTTGTTGCAGCACCTGGTAAACCGTCCTTACCGTGCATATCGCTGGTATAAGAGACAGACTGATGGGACAGCACCAATTTCCAGTGCTTATACCGTACCGCTTTTAAACTATTGGCGTTGTAGTAATAATAAAAAACCTGCCTTGGGTCTTTGTCAGACTTACCGAGCAGTAAACCTTCAAAGCTCAGGCCATCTATCTTATTTTTCGGCGGGGGCGCATGGGTGATGTCCAGTAAGGTTGGCAGGATATCCATATTGGTCAGCAGCTCGCTGTTCACACTGCCGGCTGCCACCTTGCCGGGCCAGCGGATGATACAGGGCACCCGGGTGCCTCCATCCCATACCGTCATTTTACCACCCCTAAAACCACCTGAAGAACCTGCATGGTTACCAAACCGCAACCAGGGCCCATTGTCGCTCATCACGATAAGAATGGTATGCGCAGCTAATTTATTTTTATCCAGGGCGTTTATGATCTCCCCAACAGACCAGTCCAGTTCCATGATCACATCCCCAAAAAGTCCCAGTTCACTTTTACCCCTGAACCTGGCCGAAGCCGCCAGCGGTACATGTGGCATCGGATGAGCCAGGTAAAGAAAAAAAGGATGGTGTTTATTTTGTTCAATAAAGCCAACAGCTTTTTGGGTAAAAGTGCCCGTAAGTTTGGCCTGGTCATCGAGTGTGTTGTTATAGGCAACCACTTTATCCCCATCCAGTATGGGAAGCTTTGGATATCTCTTTTTTCCGGGAACTGAATCCTCAGGTTTGCCATAGTAATCTACAGGCCACATGTCATGTGAATAGGGCAATCCGTAAAAACTGTCAAAACCATAATGAACCGGAAGATTGGGCGCTTTACTTCCCAGATGCCATTTGCCAAGCATGGCCGTTTTGTAACCTGCTTTCTTTAGCAATGAAGCTATGGTTTCCTCCGCAGTATTTAGGGCTGTTTTGGAGACCGGGGACAACGCACCGCTCAATCCTAAGCGGTTGGGGTAACAACCGGTTAATAATGCTGCTCTTGACGGACTGCAAACCGCCTGAGCAGCATTAAAATGTGTAAACCGCATACCCTGCGCTGCCAATTTGTTAAAGTTAGGCGTGGGTATGCCGGTCATTCCATAGGGTTCAGTGTCGCCATAGCCCATATCATCCATATTGATAATGATCACATTAGGCTGATCAATTTTTCCAGACTGGGCATAGCCAGCAGAAAAACAAAAAAGGGACAATATCAGCAACCTGGCGTTCATATACTACCTCCCCATCCAGCCGCCATCTACTGTCATGACCGTGCCATGCATGTAATTTGATGCCGCTGAGGCAAGGAATACCACAGGGCCTTTAAAATCTTCTGCCTCACCCCAGCGACCTGCAGGAATGCGTTCCATAATGGAGCGGCTGCGATCTTCATCAGCCCTCAGGGCTGTAGTGTTGTCTGTAGAAATGTAACCCGGCGCAATGGCATTTACATTTACCCCTTTTGATGCCCATTCATTGGCAAAAGCTTTGGTTAACTGACCAATGGCACCTTTACTGGCCGCATAACCAGGCACGGTAATGCCACCCTGGAAGGTGAGTAAAGAAGCGGTAAAAATCACTTTACCACTCCCCCTGGCAATCATGTCTCTTCCAATTTCCCTGGTCAGGATAAATGGAGCAGTCTGGTTTACAGCTACTACCTCATCCCAGAACTCATCAGGATGCTCTGCAATTGGTTTCCTAAGGATGGTCCCGGCGTTGTTCACCAGGATATCGATCACCGGGTGATCTGTTTTTACCTGCTCACAGAATGTTTTTATGGCTTCCCGGTCGTTAAAGTTACACTGATAAGCGTAAAACTTCCTGCCCAATGCGTTTACTGATGCAGCAACCTCGCTGCCATTGAGCTCCAGATTGGCTGAAACCCCGATGATATCTGCTCCCGCTTCAGCCAATGCTTCAGCCATTGCTTTGCCAATACCGCGTTTACAACCGGTAACCAAAGCTACTTTTCCTTTTAAATTAAATAAATCTAGTACTGCCATTTTTATTGCTTTATATCTTATTGCACAGCGGCTGTTAGCGGTTGCTGCAATTGTTGTTTAAAATTATTCAGATAAGTAAACCACGCCTGTGCATTGGTTATTTCATTGCCTTTACTCCAGGCCGAACCGTTATAGTACAACACAGCTTCTCCGCTTTTTGCTGAAGTATGGCTTAGTAAATGGGCTTTATCGGTATCCATGGTTACTGGTCCGGCTGCAATCAGGGTAGCTACACCAGTGGTGCCGTCTACGCCATGCTGTGGCTCCCAATACGCTAAAATCCCTTTTTGCTCATCCATTAAAATGGTGCCTGCTTCTTTTCTTTTCACAATGCCTACCACTACCGGCAAGCTGTCACCCTGATAAGTATATACCGCGGCTATTCTGTTCATATGCGAACCAGCATCCAGGCTAATGGTTTTAGTTACCGTTACAGATTTTCCGGCAACATCCCAGGCATCATAACCCAGCTGAAATGTGGTGCGCAGCGGACCATTATCCAGTACTTTCCAATGGTGGTAGTTTAACGGGAAATAAACGGAATCTTTTACAAAAGGCGCAATATCGCCGGCGCCCAGTGTAAGTCCGACACTGTAATAATCCATTCCATCGCCATGATCGGTATGGTAATCACCACTTTTGTACCAGTCATTGATCACCAGTTTGCTTGTCCGTTTTACCCAGACATCGGTGCCAAATGCATTGTCTTTTCTGGTCTCCAGGGCTTTTCCATACATACGGAAAGCTACTTTGTCATTTTCCCAGGCAAAATCATCATAACGCTCAGGTACATAGCGCCCAAAGGTTTTTTTAGCCACTGCTGCAGCTTTGCCAGGTACGATTAAAAATTTAGCACTGGCATTCGCTTTCAGGCTTACCTGCAGCAACAGGTTTTGTATCGCAGCCTGTCCGCGGTGTTCCAGCTGAAAAGGGACTTCTTTCCGGGTTACTGCATGGATCACTTTAAAATTAGCCGTATCAATGCGGGGATACCTGGCTGTTACCTTATCCCAGCTTAGGGCTACAAGGGCATTTACCCGGTCCAGTTTTGCAGGATTGCTTACGGTTATTGTCGCTTTGGCTCCGGTGCTTTGCGCCATAACAGGTAGGCACAGTGCAGGGAACAACAGTAAAAGACCGATTATTTTATTCATCATATATATCAGTTAAGGTTACAGCTTATTTTAATTCAGTGATGGCACAATAGTCCATATCTCCATAGTCAAGGTTCTCACCTGCCATGCCCCAGATAAAGGTATAATTACTGGTCCCGGCTCCGGAATGGATAGACCAGTTGGGTGAAATTACCGCCTGCTCATTCTGCATCCAGATGTGCCTGGTTTCCTGAGGTTCGCCCATAAAATGACAAACACTTTGTCCCTGTGGCACTTCAAAATAGAAATACACTTCCATCCTTCTGTCGTGCGTATGCGCCGGCATGGTATTCCAGACGCTTCCGCTTTTCAGTTCGGTCATGCCCATCTGCAGCTGGCAGGTTGGCAATACACTGTTTACCAACAATTTGTTGATTATCCTGTGATTGGCAGTTTCAGGTGTACCCAGCTCTACAATTTCAGCATCCGCTTTGGAAACCTTTTTGCTGGGATAACTCTGGTGTGCAGGCGCAGAATTGATGTAAAATTTTGCAGGGTTATTTTTATCATCAGACGCAAAAGTTACCTCTTTAGTCCCTTTGCCCAGGTATAAGGCTTCCTTAAATTCAAGTTCATAAGTTATTCCATCTGCAACAACTTTACCTTTTGCCCCTACGTTAATAATCCCCAATTCCCTTCTTTCCAGGAAATAAGCAGCCTTTAGGTTTTCAGGATTAGACAGTGCTACTGCTTCATTTACCGGCATCACCCCACCGGTGATGTAACGGTCGAAATGGGACAGGGTCAAATTAACAGCATCAGCTTCAAACAAGCTTTCCATTAAAAAATTCTTACGCAAAGCAGCAGTATCAAATTGTTTTGCTTCGCCCGGGCTAACCGCATAGCGGCTTTCAAAAGATGTATTCATTGTTTTTTTTTATTTATTTCATCGCAATTCAAAGAATTGCTATTGTGTTTTACGATTCATTTAAATGGTACTGCTCGACATTCTGCTGATCAGTTTTACAGGGACAACCACTGGTTCAGTTTTGTAGGTAGCGCCTTCATGATCAGGGCTTAGCAAATCAACCAGTGTTTCCACAATCCGCTTCCCTACCAGGTTTGGAAATTGCTCAACAGAAGTAATTGACGGACTGATGATCGCCGTGCGGGGATCATTGGAATAACCGGCAATTTTTAATTTTTCAGGTATGGCTATTCCCGCGGCCTTGGCAAACTCAATGGCAGCAATGGCTGTGGTATCATTATCGGCGAATAGCGCATCCGGCACTTCAGTTGTTTCAAATAACTTCTGCATGGCTTTAATCGCATTTTCATGGCTCAGCTCCTGATGAAAGATCCAGTCCTGGTTTACAGGCAAACCCTGTTCTTCCATTGCTTTTAAAAATCCTGCAGCCCTGTCCTGGTAAAGGTTAGAAGTTAAAGGCCCTGATATGTGGGCTATTTTTTTAGAACCGGCAGCGATCAGATGGCTTGTAGCAGTATAGGCACCTTGAAAATCGTCACCTTTAATCAATGTTGCTTTATAAGGGTTTACCGGAACCCTGTCGTAAAAGATCACCGGGGTATCGTGTTCTACAAATTTATCAAAATGCCCGAAATCAATGGTTTGCAAGGTGCAGGCAGCAATCAGTGCATCTACCCTGGAGGCATAGAGGGTTTCCGCCAGTTCGCGCTCCATACGCACAGAATCATTGGACTGGCAGATGATGAGGTGATAACCATGCTTGTGCAAATCGTTCTGAATGGTGGTAATTACCTCTGCATGAAAAAACATGGACACCCTTGGGATGATCAGCCCAACGGTACGGGTCCGGTTGCTCCTTAAGCCCGAAGCCATATGGTTGCGGCGGTAGCCCAGCTTGGCAGCCATCTCCACCACATCGTTCCGTGTCTTTTCCTTCACATAAGGATGGTTGTTCAGTGCCCTTGAAATGGTTGCAGGAGAAAGCTTTAACGCTTCTGCGATATCCAGTATGGTGTTTTGATAAGTCTTTTTTCCAGTAGCCATGGTCCTGTAATAATTGGCAAGCTACATACTTTTTTCTTGATATGAAAACGTTTTCATAATTTATCGAGAATGTTACCCGGGGTATGATGGCACAGGATGGTCTGATGAGTTAAAAACGCTATCTTTAGCCCCATAACCCTATATATACATGAACGTAGGCCTTTTTGTACCCTGTTATATCGATCAGTTTTATCCAAATGCCGCTATTGCTACCTTAAATCTATTAAGCAAACTTGGCATAACAGTAAAATATCCTGTCAATCAAACCTGTTGCGGGCAGCCGATGGCCAATTCCGGATTTGAGCATTTAACGCAGGGTTGTAATGAGCTGTTTATTGATAATTTTGCGGAGTTTGATTATGTAGTTTCCCCTTCGGGAAGCTGCGTATTACACATCAAAGACCACCTGCACTCTCCAACGGAGGAAGCTAAGGCATCAGGGATCAGGAAGAAAGTTTATGAGCTTACGGAATTTTTAACCGATATACTTAAAGTAGAACAGCTAAACGCCCGTTTTCCGCACAAAGTTGGGGTACACCAGAGTTGCCATGGACAACGCGGACTGATGCTGGCACAGATGACAGAGCTGGTGGAGGCTCCTTTTTCAAAACCTTTGCAATTGTTAAAAATGGTGGAAGGCCTGGAGCTGGTGGAGCTGAACAGACCTGACGAATGCTGTGGTTTTGGCGGTACATTTTGTGTTGCTGAAGAAGCAGTTTCGGTAAAAATGGGAAAAGACCGCGTAGCAGATCATTTGAAAAATGGTGCGGAATACATCACGGCAGCAGATATGTCTTGTTTAATGCACATGGAAGGCATCCTGCGTAGACAGAACAGTAAGGTTAAGGTGCTGCACATTGCAGAGATATTAAATGCAGAATAGTTTTAAACGGAAAGCCAAGCAATAAAAAACACATGAGTTCAGCAACAAAAGATCACGCCGGCTTAGCTGACATCTTTAATCAGGATGAGGAAAGGGTAAACTGGCACGATGAAACTTTATGGTTTGTGCGCGCCAAACGTGACAAGGCCGCCCATAACATCCCTGAATGGGAATCTTTACGAGAAGCAGCTTCGCTGATCAAGAACAATGTTTTATCTAACCTGCACGATTATCTGGTAGAATTTGAAACGCAGGCACAAAAAAATGGAGTAACCGTACACTGGGCAGCCAATGCTGAAGAACACAACCAGATTGTGCACAGGATATTGAAAGCCCATGGCGTTAACAGGCTCATCAAAAGTAAATCTATGCTTACGGAGGAGTGCCATTTAAATGAGTACCTGAAAAATAATGAAATTGAGGTGATCGATACCGATCTGGGTGAACGGATTGTGCAGCTTGCGCAGGAGCCGCCCAGTCATATTGTATTGCCCTGTATCCATAAAAAGAAAGAAGAAATCGGCGAACTGTTCCATGAACACCTGGGTACCCCGGAAGGTATGGCCGATCCGGTATTTTTAACAGCTGCCGCCCGGGAACACCTGCGCGAAACCTTTTTAACACGCAAAGCGGCCATCACCGGCGTAAATTTTGCCGTTGCCGAGACCGGAGAATTTGTGGTTTGTACCAATGAAGGAAATGCGGATATGGGCGCACACCTTGCCGACGTACACATTGCCTGTATGGGTATTGAAAAGATCATCCCTAAACGCAGGAACCTGGGTGTGTTTTTAAGGTTACTGACCAGGAGCGCTACCGGACAACCGATCACTACCTATTCCAGTCATTTTAAAAAACCAAGGCCGGGACAGGAAATGCACATTGTACTGGTTGACAATGGCAGGACCACGCAATTGAGCCGCCCGGATTTTAGAAATTCCCTGAAATGTATCCGCTGTGCGGCCTGCATGAACACCTGCCCAGTTTACCGCAGAAGCGGTGGCCATAGCTACCATACTGCTGTTGCGGGACCTATAGGTTCTATCCTTGCCCCCAACCTGGACATGCGGGAATATGCAGACCTGCCCTTTGCCTCTACCCTTTGCGGCTCCTGCAGCAATGTTTGCCCGGTGAAAATCAACATACACGAACAATTGTATAAATGGCGGCAGGTGATTGTAAAAGAGGGCTATGCCGATCCCAAAAAAAAAATAGCGATGAAAGCTATGGAATTTACCCTGTCGAGCCCTTTTGTTTATAAAAATGCCGGTAAGGCCGGCCGCTGGTTTATGAAACATGCGCCTTTTACCGTAAACAATAAACTAAACCTTTGGTACCAGCACCGTGAAATGCCTGAAGTGCCTGAACAATCATTTGGAGAATGGTATAAAAAGAACAAAAAACATGAGTAGCAGAGCAGATATATTGGCCAAAGTATTACAAAACCAGCCTGAATTACAAGTGCTTCCGGAAGACCTGAGCACTCAGTTTCCGGCAATTGACCCTGTTGAGGCTTTTAGAACCATATTGACGGCCATAGGTGGCGCATTTATTGATGCCCCGGACCATCAGTCTGTTCAGCAATATATATCGGAGCACTTTACAGGGCAAAGGATCATATCTACTTTGCCTGAACTCGCAGCAGTATCAGAACAAGGCTGGGAAAACCAGGATCCGCATACTTATGCAAATGTAGATCTGGCCATCATTGCCGCGCATTTTGGCGTTGCAGAGAATGCCGCATTATGGATTACCGAAGACCTGATGCACCAAAGGGCTGTACCTTTCATATGCCAGCAACTAGCAGTGGTTGTGCGCAAAAAAGACATCCTGCAAACCATGCATGATGCTTATTTAAAAATAGGCACAGCTGATTACGGTTTTGGAAGCTTTATTGCAGGCCCCTCTAAAACTGCTGATATAGAGCAGTCGCTGGTGCTTGGCGCTCATGGCCCAAAAAGCATGACGGTGTTTGCACTGGATTAATCCTCGATAAAATCAAGGTCTTTGTGATGGGTTTCCGGAATGGTACGGATACAATAGAAACCTATACCAAAACAAAGCAGCCCAACAACTGCTGCCGAATTAATGGCCAGCAGGCCGGGCTTTAAACCTGTATATAATGTGGTCATCAAAACTACCGTCCCCCTTACCATATTGGGTATGGTGGTAGCAGCTGTAGCCCGTACATTGGTACCAAACTGTTCGGCTCCGATGGTGACAAACATGGCCCAGTAGCCTATTCCAAAACCGATCCAAAGACACATCGCGTAAAGTCCCTTATCGGTACTGATGCCCCCGTAAAGATAGATGATACTGCCAATTGCAGTAAAAATCATTAAATAAGTTACCGCTCTTATGCGCGATTCCAGCCAATAGCTCACCAGGCCACTGACCAGGTCGCCGGCTGCAAGCCCGACATAACACCACATTACCGCCAGCCCGGGTTTGATCGCTTCTGCAATACCCAGGGCTTTGCCAAATTCATTGCTGAATGTAGCCAGAATGCCTATGACATACCAGGTAGGCAAACCTATACCAATACATTTCAGGTACAGGACCAACCTGCTTTTTTTAGTAAAGAAAGAAAGGAAATTACCTTTAGCCACCTGGTGTTTTTCTTTCATGGAGTGGAACATCCCGGATTCAAATACACCTATCCTTAAAAACAAGAGCAGTATGCCCATACCCCCACCTATGAAATAAGCATTTCTCCAGCTAAACAGTTCTACAGTAAAATAGCCTACTACCGCACCCAACAAGCCCACTCCTGCCACTACCGATGTGCCTATTGCCCTTAATCTTTTGGGCAGGCTTTCGGATACCAGGGTAATCCCGGCACCCAGTTCGCCGGCCAGGCCGATACCTGCGATAAACCGGAGTGCTTTATACACGGTTACATCGTGTACAAAACCACAGGCGAAGTTTGCTATGGAATAAGTAATGATGGAGCCAAACAATACAGAAAGCCTCCCTTTTTTATCACCGAGCACACCCCAGAGAATGCCTCCCAGCAATAAACCGGTCATTTGCCAGTTCAAAATGCTTGCGCCTTGTATAGAGACCTCAGCTTCGTTGAGGCCCAGTTCGGTTAAGCTGGGTATGCGCACGATGCCGAATAAAAGCAGGTCATAGATGTCTACGAAATAGCCTAAAGAGGCTACAATAACAGGGGCGCTGAACAGGTAAGCTGCTGCACTTTTCTCTTTGCTGAGGTCGGTCATCTGGTTATTTTAATTTGGTTGGTTATGACGCCGCTAAAATATTTAATTATTATAAATATCCGTCAGTTATTTTCTAACAGTGGGTAATTAAACAAAAAACAACTTGAAAATCATATTTATTTGGCTTTCAGCTCAATCCAAACCGGTGCATGGTCGCTTGTTTTTTCCCAGCCACGAACATTCCGGTTTACACCGGCAGCAACAAGCTGATTACTGATGTTCGGGCTCAGCAGAAAATGGTCAATACGTAAACCCGCGTCACGGCCATAGGCATTGCGGAAATAATCCCAGAAAGTATAGATCTGGTCCATTGGGTAAAGCTTCCTGATGGCATCTGTCCAACCCTGTTCTACCAGTTTTTTGAATGCCGCACGGGTTTCCGGCCGGAACAAGGCATCGTCTACCCAGCGCTCAGGTTTATACACATCCAGTTCTGTTGGCATCACATTGTAATCTCCGGTTAATACCACCTGCTGCCCGGATGCCAGAAGTTCAGCAGCATGAACAGTTAACCGCTGGAACCAGCCCAGTTTATAATCAAACTTTGGTCCCGGAGCGGGGTTTCCATTAGGTAAATAAAGACAGCCAATAGTTATTCCGTTAACCTGCGCTTCTATGTACCTGCTGTGAAGGTCTTCTTCATCTCCGGGCAAGCCACGCCTGATTTCCTTAATTTCTGCGGTTTTTGAAAGTATAGCTACACCATTCCAGCTTTTCTGCCCATGCCAGATCGCATGATAACCGGCATCCCGTATGGCCTGCTCCGGAAATTTTTCCTGAGGAGCCTTTAACTCCTGCAGACAGGCTACATCCGGCTTTGTTTCTTCCAGCCAACGTAACAACACTGGCAAACGTCCATTTACTCCATTTACATTATAAGTTGCAATTTTCATAGGTATCCAATTTAATAAAAACACGGCGATGCAGCAATAGTTTTTTACATTTCCGGACCAGGGCTCGGTTGAACCTGTCCTTTAAAAAAATAAATACCTGGTTTATACAGCGTTTAAGTCCGGATGCTGGTCATGTTTATTCCTTTTTCAAAAATACAGCGCCCGCTGAATCATTGCTGATCTCGCCGCGAACCTGGGCCTTAACCTTAAATGAAGCCCCGGTTTCATAGTCGCTGATGCTAAATTTATAGGTATTGTTTTTGGCAACTCTACCCGTATACCCATCATGAATATCCTCTGCTATTTTTACACCATTTTTAAAGAGCTCAATGCGCTGTATATCCAAACGCGAGGCGCCTTGTGTGTACCAGAACGAAAGTTGATAATTACCATTCTGATTAACTTTTCCGGTAACGTTAATTTCCATACTGTCGAATGTTTTTCCTTTAACCGCTGCGGGGGCCCACTCTTTAACCAAGACTCCATAAGGCTTAAACTTGTCATATTTTGCAGGAAAATAGAGCGGCAATGAGTATTGATTGCGGTTTACCACCGTAATCGCATAAAAATTTTTCAAACTGTCAACCTTTACCGGGCCAGCGTAAACGGACGAAAAAACGTTGGGCCTGGTTCCGTCTGTTGTATAGCGGATCTCAGCACCCTTAACCGTATTCTCCAGGTTCAGCACAAATCCATCAGTTCCTTTTTTATTACTGATCAGTTTGGGGAGCGGAACTCTGTATCCATAGCCCGCATGGTCATAGCGCTGGTAATGCCTGCTGATGCGCTGCTCAAAATCTGTCCAGCTTTGTTTATTTAGCGGTGTCCAGCAAACCTCAGCCAGGGATGCCATGCGCGGAAAGGCCAGGTAATCCATATATTTTTCCGATCGGTTCTCATTCAATTGCCGCATTTCCTGTAATGCAGTACCATGAATAAACTGATCGGACCATAAAGCACCCTGCGCACCCAATATCTGCGGACGGTATTTTTCATCCAGCCCCCTGATCATAGGATTGAGCTGATAAGCCTTTTCCAGTGAGATCGGCGGGATCCAGGTTGCTGCCTGAACCTCTCCTGGCATATCACTTTCAGCAGCATCGAGATAGCTGAATTCGGTTAAGGTCATCACCGAATAATGGCCGGCTTTTGACGCCTTAATGGCTTTTTCCGGATTATGCCAGATCATACCAACCACCTTATCTGTTAAACCATCTTCGATAATCTCATCCCAGCCCACAATCGTTTTACCATATTTTTTAACCATCTTTTGTACCCGATGGTTAAAATAAACCTGCAAATCTTTCTCATTTTCCAGGTTGAGTTCTTTTTTACGTTTCTGACAATACGGACAAGCCTTCCAGCGGTCGTACTTGGCTTCGTCTCCGCCGATGTGGATATATTTAGAAGGAAATAGGGCAAAAGTTTCAGCAAATACGTCTGCAAGGAAATCAAAAGTCGATTCCTTGCCCACGCAATACAGTTCCCTGCTGATAGAATGTTGGGTCTGTACCGTATATTGTTCGCCGGTGCAGCACAAATGCGGATAAGCGGCAATAGCTGACAAAGTATGCGCCGGCAATTCAATTTCAGGAATCACATCCACATTACGGGCAGCAGCATAGGCTACCATTTCTTTGATGTCATCCTGGGTATAATAACCGCCCTGTCGGTCGGCACCCAGTCCGCTCCAGGCACCAACGGATGTTAACTTTGGATATTTTTTGATCTCGAGTCTCCAGCCCGAATCATCAACCAGGTGCAGGTGCAGCACGTTCAGTTTATACATGGCCATCATATCTATAAACTTCAGTACATATGCTTTACTGAAAAAATACCGGGCGACATCCAGCATCATCCCCCTCCAGGGATACAAAGGTGCATCTTCTATATCTGCCCCCTCAATTTTCCAGGTGGTTTGTTTCTGGCGCTGTTTGTTGTAAATAGCCGGCGGCAGCATTTGCAGCATGGTTTGGACACCATAAAAAACACCGGCCGGACTGGCACCATGGATCAGGACCTGATCGTTCTGCACGCTTAAACGGTATCCCTCTTTATTTGCAGCAAATGTTTGATCTAACCTCAATATGATCCCCTTTTGCAGGCCTTTACCAAGTTCGGCAAGTGCAAAATCAAATCCGGTAGCAGGAGACAGGGCTGCGGACAGCAATTCTGCCTCGGCCTTCAGGCCTTTTTCATAGTATATTTTAGTATCCGAAGCTATGGTAAAAGAATTCCCGTTTGCTTTGATATTTTTGGGCAAAGGAATAATGTCCGATTGTGCAAAGGTGTTTAGCGTGTTCATCAATAAAAAACAAAGCAACAGCCATTTGTTTAATTTCATCATAAGGGTTGTTTTTGGTTAAGTAATCCGGTGGCTTAAAGCAATATTAATGAAATAATCAGCTTAAAAATATCCTGTTAAACCAGGAATGGCCAAACAACCGTTTGTATCGGTCAGAACAACCGTTTGCGCAATTTTTACACATAAAGTCCGATGGGCTTTTTAAGTAATATAATCCAGAATTTTCTCGGTCAGTTCCAGTTCAGAAAATGGTTTGATCAGGTAGTCGTTTATCCCTGCCAGGGCATACAATTCGTGGGATGCAGGGGATATTTGGCCGGTTATGGCAATTACAGGCACCTGGGCTATCTTGATTTTAGGGTTTGCCCGGATTCTCCTGCTGAGCTCGAGCCCATCGATCTCTGGCATTTGTATGTCTGTCAGTACCATATCGTACTGCTTTGTTTCCATCAGGCCCAGTGCTGCTCTTCCACCTGTAGCCGTATCAAAACTAATTCCCAGTTTCTTAAAGATCATCTTTATCACCAGCAGGTTCATTTCTGAGTCATCAACAACCAGGATATGCATGTCTTTAAATCGATCGCTGCTCAGTATTCTTTCATTTTGCAGGGCCATGTTTTCTTCTTCGACCGGAGCAATCTGGTAAGGCAGTTCTACGGTAAAAACCGTTCCTTTTCCAAGCGTACTTTCTACTGAAATCTTACCTTTATGCAGGTCTACCAGTTTTTTGCAAATGGTAAGCCCCAACCCGGAGCCTGTTTGCCAGTCTACACGACTGGAATTGATGACCTGTGAAAACTCATTAAAGACAACAGGAATATTTTCTGCAGAAATGCCTATTCCCGTATCAACAACTTTAATACACAACCAAACATGAAGTTCATCGACCTTTTTAATTTCCGCCTTTACGGTAACTTTTCCTTTATCTGTAAATTTAATCGCATTTGCGGTCAGATTGGTCATGATCTGTTTCAGGCGATAAGGATCACCGTCCAGCACCAGGTCAGGTGCATCGTCCAGCAGCAATTCCAATACCAGTTTTTTCTGATCAGCCAATACCCTGGTCGTATCTGCCATCTCTGTCAAGATCCGTTTATACCTGAAAGGCGTTTTAGCCAGTGAAAGCTTTTTAGTTTCCAGCCTGGAAAAATCGAGCACCTCATTAACAGCCGACAAAAGCATAGAAGAGGAATTGTCCAGCAACTTAGACATGGCCAGCTGGTCTTCATTTAAAGGGGTTGATTTCAACTGTTCCGATACACCGATGATGGCATTTAGTGGTGTCCGCATTTCATGACTCATATTGGTAAAGAACTTTGACTTGCTCAATACCTGTTCTGCAGCCAGGTTATTTGCATTAACCGTTTTGTTGTACGAACGGTACAGCTTATACAATAGAAATATAATCCCCAGGTAAGATAAAATACTGATACCCAGATTAATTTTCCCTGACCAGTTTATCGTATCCAGGGAAGTTTTTGCCTTGTTCTTAAGTGCGGCTTTTCTGGCTGCTTCATTTACAACAGCATTGTCTTTATACGCATTAAACAACAGCTTGATATTTTCAAATATCCGTTCATTTAAGGATAAAATACTTTGCTCTTTCTCGTTAAGCCTGGTATGGTTCTTCTTTTGGTCATCCAGCAAACCCTTATAATAATTCCCAACCTTTTCCAGCTGTTGTTTATGATAAGCCTCTACCCCGGTCTCTACAGGTTCATAAGTAGTTTCTGTTTTTTTCTTAATGGTGGCAGTATCTTTAGGTTCAGGATTGTTGAAAATTGCACTTTTCAGGCGCTGAAAGAATTTTTTCTTTTTTACCTCCGGCTCGGCTTTTACTTCTTCTATTTCAACTGTTTTTTTTACTACAGGCTTTGGAAAGGGTTTTGCCGGTACAAAACGACCATTAATCTTATCTACGTTTAACTGCAGGTTGATATTGGTTATCGAATCGGCCAGTTTCTTGATTTCACCATAAATCAGCATCTGCTTACGTTTATTGTGCAGATCACCAACAATATCGCTTGAAATGTTACTGCTCTCCTCAGCGGACAGACTACCAAGCAGATCAGAGATGAGCCTTATTTCCGAAGTGTATTTCACAAAATATGCAGGGTCCCAGATGGCGGTATACATCCTGAAATTATTCTCCGCTACCTGTAAACTCAGCGTAATTGTATCTAGCTTAGAGAGCTGCCGGTTATTGGACTGCAGTTCATTAAGCGTAGCTATCAATGTTTTTTGCTCTGAACGTTGTAACAGTGAATTCCGGAACAACATCGTCATAAAAATGATAATGATGCCGAATATGATCAGAAAGGAACGTTGTTTTTTCTTCATCTGGTTGTTTTAACTTCGATCACATTTTATTTAACATCATGGTCATCAATTAATATTTAATATATTTAAAAAACCAACCATAACCCGCTCCTGAAGGGCAACAGTTCAGGACTAAAATAATGAAAGGATTTGTAAAAAACTATAGTGGCATTATCTGGCTGTTAACGGGCATTACTTTAGGCAGTATTGCAGGATTGATATTTGGAAAAAAAGTGGAGGTATTAAAGCCCATAGGCGACATATTTCTAAACCTGTTGTTCACCGCCGTAATCCCCCTGGTTTTCTTTGCCATCTCTTCGGCAATAGCCAACATCAAACCATCAGATAAACTCAGCAGAATGATGGGCGTAACTGCAATTGTATTTCTCGCTACCGTACTGATATCGGCCATACTAACTATCATTGCTGTAAAAATATTTCCTATCCACGAATCGCTGGGCAGTGCACAACTCAGCGAAAAAATTGAAGACAGTCCTTTTTCTGAGCAACTGACAAAATTATTTACCACAACAGAATTTTACGAATTACTATCCCGTAAAAGTATGCTGGCCATGATCATCTTTTCCATTATTATTGGATTTGCATCCTTAAAGGCGGGAAAAGCGGCTGATCATTTTGTCGGTTTTCTGCATTCAGGCAACGAAGTGTTCAAGGGTGTGTTTATCCTGATCATGAAGCTTGGCCCGCTGGGCCTGGGAGCCTATTTTGCATACCAGGTTGGTGTATTCGGCCCCCAGTTGTTTGGCACCTACGCCAAATCTTTAGGGCTGTATTATGGCTTCGGCGCCTTTTATTTTATCGTTGTGTTTAGCCTCTATGCTTTCATTGCCGGAGGGCTAAAGGGCATCAGAAGGTATTGGAAAAATAACCTCATCCCTTCTGCTACAGCCGTGGGCACCTGCAGTAGCATTGCAACAATTCCAGCTAACCTGGATGCGGCAAAAAGAATGGGTATTCCCGACTATATAGCCAACGTAACCATTCCACTTGGCGCAACTTTACATAAAGATGGTTCCAGCATTTCTTCGATTGTTAAAATGGCGGTTGTTTTTGCCTTATTTGGCAAAGGCTTTGATACTGCCGATGCCATTGTACTTGCGCTGGGTATGACTGTATTGGTAAGTATAGTAGAAGGAGGAATTCCAAATGGCGGCTATGTAGGTGAACTGCTGTTCATCTCGGCCTATGGACTACCCATTGAAGCCCTCCCACCTGCCATGATTATCGGCACTCTGGTTGACCCAATGGCCACCCTGCTCAATGCTACCGGCGATACAGTGGCCTCCATGGTAGTGAGCAGGTTTACCGAGGGGAAGCAATGGATGGATGATATCAATCGAACAAGTTAATACCTAATCCATTTAACTGTACTTTCATTTAATAATAATTACTACTTTTAAACTTTAGAATTATATTTAAAACCAGAAAGAAACCAAACAAACCAATTATCAATGAAAATTTTAAAAGCATTAGGCATAATCCTGTTATTTGTGATTATTGCTGCTACTGCAGGGGGCTTTTATGTCAATGTTGCGCTTCCCGATACCGGAAAGCCCGCTGTAGTAAAAATAGAACCTACACCGGAACGTCTGGAGCGTGGCCATTACCTGGCCAACCATGTAGCAGTATGTATCGATTGCCACAGCAGTCGTGACTGGGGCGTATTTTCAGGACCTCTTGTAGCCGGAACATCAGGTAAAGGCGGCGAATTGTTCGACGAAAATATGGGTTTTCCAGGTAAAATTTATGCCCGTAACATTACCCCGCATGCACTGGGCAACTGGACCGATGGCGAAATATTAAGAGCAATTACCACGGGCGTAAACAAAGACGGGAAAGCGCTATTTCCATTAATGGCCTACAACAGATTTGGAAAAATGGATCAGGAAGATGTTTACAGCATTATTGCGTATATACGCAGTTTGCAGCCGGTTAAAAGCGAGATCCCTGCTACTGAGCTGAATTTTCCGGTAAGCCTGATCAACAATACTTTACCAAAACCCGCGGATTTTCAAAAAATACCTGCTGCAAGCGACACGCTGAAGTATGGAGCTTACCTCATCAATGTTGCCGGTTGTGTAGATTGTCATAGTAAAATGGACAAAGGAAATATTGTACCAGGTTCTGAATTTGGAGGTGGTATGGAGTTTAAACAACCTGCAGGGACTATACGCTCACCCAATATCACCATGCATCCAACCAATGGCCTGGGCAACTGGACCAGGGAAATGTTTGTACAAAGGTTTAAAATGTATGCAGATAGCTCATTTAAACCACAGCACATCAGCAGGGATGAGCTCAATAGCCCAATGCCATGGACCATGTACGCCGGAATGACACAACAGGACCTGTCCGCAATATATACTTATTTAAAGAGCTTAAAACCGCTTGATAATAAAGTAGTGGTAAGAACGGTTAAAGCTTTGTCTAAATGAGCAAATCCTGCTAAATATCTCGTAAATAAAAAAGCAGCTTAAATAAGCTGCTTTTTTATGGGGTGGAATATGGGGCTCGAACCCACGACCCTCGGTACCACAAACCGATGCTCTAACCAACTGAGCTAAAACCACCATGTGTTTTTCAACGCTACAAAAGTACGATTAAAAACATTTTATTCAAATATTTTTAATGATTGGGATTGATTTTTTTTTAATCCTTTAAATTTCAACCCATTGAATTTTCACATTAACATAATTTGTAGCTTTAAAATTGCTTTTATGGCTTAAAAAGCTAGATTTGCTTCACATTATGATAGAAATTTATACAGATGGTGCAGCCAGTGGAAACCCGGGTCCAGGTGGATACGGCGTAATTTTGCGTTCAGGTAACCACTACAAAGAGCTGAGTGCTGGCTTTCGGTTAACCACCAATAACAGAATGGAGCTATTGGCAGTTATAGTAGGTTTAAATGCCTTAAAAACTCCGGGACAAGAAGTAACGGTGTTTTCTGATTCTAAATATGTGATTGATTCTGTAGAAAAAAAATGGGTGTTTGGCTGGGTTAAAACCGGCTTTAAGGGCAAAAAAAATAAAGACCTGTGGATGCAGTTTTTAAATAGCTATAAACTGCACCAGGTTAAATTTGTTTGGGTAAAAGGCCACAACAACCATCCTGAAAATGAAAGATGTGACCAGCTTGCCGTAGCCGCCTCAAAAAACAGGGAGGCACAAGCTATCGATGCCGCATTTGAAGCAGAGAGAAACAGCACTTCATTGCTGTAAATAAGTCTGAGCCCCGTATTACAGCCTGTACCAATTGTCTTTTTTACAAAGTCTCCAGTGTAGTGTTGATTGTATTTTCCAAGGCTGTTACAATTGCAGCTTTATAGGCATTAAAACTGAGTTGCCGGCTTTCTTCCGAATCACTTTCTTTAAGCGCTATTCTGCTATTTTTTATGGCCTGCAATTCATTTGTATATAGACCCATAAAAATATCCGCATCCTTATTCTTCAATATTCTCACCGTATGTGAGTATTTTTCATGACTATCAATCAGAATTGCTAAATTTTTCTCATCGTAAGTATTTACAGCTGCGATTTTTGTCAATAGCTTTTCCAGCTTTCCTCTTTCTTTTGCGTAACCCATAATTGAGGCAAATATACCTGTTCCAGTTAAGAATCCACTAATCAATACCGCCTATTACCCCTAATTCTTCCAGTTTACCATCAACCGAAGCTCCGTTTATGCCTTTATTGTTTTTATCAGCAGAAAATTCCGTCATCAGGTTTTCGGCAACCTGAACCATTTTCGGAGAACCAATAAAAATAGAAGTACGCTGGTGCAGTTCAGTGGGCTCAATATCCAAAATCCTGTTAAAGCCATCAGAGGCTACCCCTCCAGCCTGTTCCACAATAAAAGCCATTGGATTACACTCATATAACAACCTCAATTTTCCATTTGGAGAACTGGAGGTAGTCGGGTAAATGTAAATCCCCCCTTTGATCAGGTTACGGTGTATATCGCCTACCATTGAACCGATATACCTTGACGTATATGGCCTGTTGGTTGCTTTATCCTCAACCTGGGCATATTTAATGTATTTTTTTACACCTTCCGGAAAATGGACATAATTACCTTCATTAATTGAATAGATATTGCCGTCTTCAGGGGTTTTCAGATCCGGATGCGACAGGCAGAATTCACCAATAGAAGGATCCAGGGTAAAACCGTTCACTCCCTTTCCGGTGGTATAAACCAGCATGGTAGAGGACCCGTAAATTACATATCCTGCCGCAACCTGCTGTGTCCCTTTCTGCAATACATCGGCCAGGGTTGCCATACCTTCCGTTGATTTTCTCCTGTAAATGGAAAAGATAGTGCCTACAGCCACGTTCACATCGATATTTGAAGAGCCATCAAGCGGGTCAATACAGACAATATATTTGGCATTTTTTGACACCGGCGAATCGATAGGTACAAAGTCATCCTCTTCTTCTGTAGCTACTATACAGCATTCTCCGCCGCTGGTAAGTGCACTGATAAACTGCGTATTGGCAAACACATCGAGCTTTTGCTGCCCCTCACCCTGGATATTAACAGTCCCGGCTTCACCCAAAATATCTACTAAACCTGCTTTATTTACCTCACGGTTCACTATTTTGGCAGCAATCCCAATATCTCTCAGCAATCTGGAAAGTTCTCCTTTTGCATAAGAGAAATCAGCCTGTTTCTCAATTATGAATTGACCCAGTGTTTTTATACCCGACATATACTTAGTGTATTTTATACGTTATCTATTCCCTATTTCTATGGCGGCTAAGGTATGTATTTTTTCTTCCGAAATACAAAATCTAATTAAAGTTTTTATTCTATGCCAACCGGAATTACCAGCTGCACCGGGATTTATATGCAGGCAATTTATTTTTTTGTCGTACATTACTTTTAAAATATGGGAATGACCGGAAATGAACAACATCGGAGGCTTAGTGTAAATTTCAGGTTTCACCTGCGGCGAATACCGGCCAGGATATCCGCCAATATGTGTCATCCAAACAGCTACCTTTTCACAGTTGAAACGGAGATGCTCGGGATAGACTGACCGGATCTCCTTATCGTCTATATTCCCATAAACACCCCGTAGGGGCTTAAAGGCAGCAAGCCGCTCCGCTACGTCGGGCCCAAAATCCCCCGCATGCCAGATCTCATCGCAATCTGCAAAATGTTTAAACACCGCATCGTCCAGAAAGCCATGTGTATCAGAAATCAGTCCTATTGTTTTCATCGTTGTATTAAAATGCAAGAAAAAAATCTTTAAGCAACAGTTTATAAGCATTGGTATAAACCCCCAGTGCTGCATAAATATATAAATTTTGATGGTGTGAAGGCTGCATGGAATAATCCAGGCAAACAATCTGCCTGATTTCAGGTTTGCTTTCATCAGAATGTATGTGTAAAACTACAGATGCTTTCAAACCATAAGCCCCCGCCTGATCAATAACATTAATCGCCTGTTTCACCGGAAGTATAAACCAAAACCTGCCATCGCTGCTCAGCATTCCGGCTATCCGACGCAGCAACAGTTCAAAAAAGACAGCATCCGTATGCCTGGCTATGCCCTTTCTGTGTTCCGGATTTTTAAGATCGTTCACAAAATAAGGCGGATTGGAAACAATTAAATCATATCGTTCACCTGTTGAATAATCTTCAATAGCCGAATGTATCACCTTAATCCTTTCAGAAAAAGGAGCATTCAATGCGTTTTTTGTTGCTATAAATGCAGCCTGCTCATCAATTTCTACAGCATCTATCTTCGCTTCCGGAAACCGCTGGGCAAGCATCAATGCAATTACACCAGTTCCGGTTCCTATGTCCAGTATCTTCGTGGCAGCCGGCTTAAGGGCAACAGCACCCAGTAGCACCCCATCCGTATTGATCCGCATGGCACAGCCCGTCTGATCTATTTCAAACTGTTTAAATTTAAAAGCATGTTTCATTCTTGCCATGGCGGTTTCAAAAAGCAGATTTTATACCCGCAAGCAAAGGTAACAGAATGAAATTAATTCGCTATCTTAGTACAGTGGCAACACATCTAATGTCTGGACCTACTATTACTCAAAGATTAAATGCTTTAACCTCTGTTTAATACAACTTCGATTCTTCCATATAAACTCTTGCTTTATTACAGGGAAAGAACAGGGGTTAAACAGGGACTTTATAGGGACTTAATAGGGATAAATTCCTATATGATCCTTATTATATCTATATGAAATTTAATTAATTTAATATTAACCACAAAGCCTGTTATCTTCAAGACTGCCAGTTGTACCAAATCTGTACCTGCGCTGATCTTAATTTTATTGCATTTCATACAGGAATTTATTGTAACGTATCTTAGCGCTTTTAAAATTTTAACGCTAAATTTGCATCTTCAAAAAAAAAGCATGATTTATTTCTTCTCCAGCCCATCCGGTACAGTTTTCGCTTTACAAATAGAAAGAGAACTGCATACTACAGATATCACTAAACTAGAATGGCTGTTTGGCGGTGCAAAATTGCAACAAGAAACAACTTTAACTGATTTTTTTGTAGGCCCGCGCGCGGCAATGATTACCCCATGGAGTACCAACGCTGTAGAGATTACGCAAAACATGGACATCCAGGATATTATCCGCATTGAGGAGTTTAAGCAGGTAACAGAAGATTTCGCGGATTATGACCCCATGCTTTCTCAGAAATACAATCAGCTTGACCAGGAAATCTACACCATAAATATTAAACCGGAGCCCATTCTTCAGATTACGGACATTGCCGCATACAACAAACAGGAAGGTCTTTCTTTAAGTGATGAAGAAGTAAATTATTTAAATGAACTTTCGGCGAGACTGGGCAGGGCACTGACCGATTCGGAGGTATTTGGCTTCTCGCAGGTTAATTCAGAACATTGCCGTCATAAAATCTTCAATGGAAAATTTGTGATCGATGGTGTGGAACAGCCAACATCACTGTTTAAACTGATCCGTAAAACTTCAGAAGAAAACCCGAATGATATTGTTTCAGCTTATAAGGACAATGTAGCCTTTATAAAAGGCCCTAAAGTGCAGCAGTTTGCGCCTAAACGAGCCGATGAACCTGATTATTATACATTGAGCGACTTTGAATCAGTAATCTCTGTAAAAGCAGAAACACATAACTTTCCTACTACGGTTGAGCCTTTTAACGGTGCTGCAACCGGATCAGGTGGCGAGATCAGGGACAGACTGGCCGGTGGACAAGGATCGCTGCCACTTGCAGGCACGGCCGTTTATATGACTGCTTTGTCCAGACTGGAAGAAAACCGTCCATGGGAAAAAGGTGTGGAAGAAAGAGCCTGGCTCTACCAGACACCGATGGACATCCTGATCAAAGCTTCCAACGGGGCTACTGATTTTGGAAATAAGTTTGGGCAGCCATTGATCACGGGATCAGTACTTACTTTTGAGCACGAAGAAAACAACCGTAAGCTTGGTTTTGATAAAGTGATCATGCTTGCTGGCGGCGTGGGCTACGGTAAGGCCAGCCAGGCACAAAAACATAAACCTGCATCGGGCGACAAGATTGTGATCCTGGGTGGAGAAAATTATAGAATAGGTATGGGCGGCGCTGCGGTATCCTCTGCTGATACCGGTGCTCTAGGTACCGGGATTGAGTTAAATGCGATACAACGTTCCAACCCCGAAATGCAGAAAAGAGCGGCTAATGCAGTTCGCGGAATGGTAGAAAGCGATCACAATGCTATTGTATCTATACATGACCATGGTGCTGGTGGTCACTTAAATTGCCTTTCTGAACTGGTTGAAGAAACTGGCGGAAAAATAGACCTTGATAAACTACCTGTTGGCGACCCTACCCTGTCGGCTAAAGAGATCATCGGCAACGAATCTCAGGAGCGCATGGGCCTGGTGATCGGACAGGAACACGTCCATACTTTACAAAAAATTGCAGATCGTGAACGCTCACCGATGTACACAGTAGGAACAGTTACCGGCGATCATCGTTTTACCTTTGAATCGGCTACTTCTGGCCTGAAACCTATGGACCTGGAGCTGAAAGATATGTTTGGCAGCTCGCCTAAAGTGGTGATGGAAGACAAAACGATGGATAGAAAATATCAACCCGTAACTTATGATGCTGAACTGTTAAATGAATACCTGGAGCAGGTATTACAATTGGAAGCTGTAGCCTCAAAAGACTGGCTGACCAATAAGGTAGACCGTTGTGTGGGTGGCCGGGTTGCTAAACAGCAATGTGCCGGTCCATTGCAATTACCGTTAAACAACTGTGGTGTAATGGCGCTGGATTTCCAGGGAAAAGAAGGCATTGCAACTTCAATTGGCCATGCTCCTGTTTCTGCCTTAATTGATGCAGCCGCAGGGAGTCGTATTGCCATAGCAGAATCACTGTCAAACCTGGTTTGGGCACCACTTAAAGACGGGTTGAAAAGCGTATCGCTTTCAGCCAACTGGATGTGGGCCTGTAAAAATGAAGGTGAAGATGCCAGGTTATACGAAGCTGTTAAAGCATGTTCTGATTTCGCGATTGATCTTGGCATCAATATTCCGACAGGAAAAGACTCCCTGTCAATGAAACAGAAATATAAAGATGGTGATGTAATTGCACCTGGTACCGTAATTATTTCGGCAGCTGGCAACTGTGATAACATTACACAAGTTGTAGAGCCTGTTTTGCATAAAAACGGTGGGGCCATCTACTACATCAATCTTTCTAATGATGCCTACAAGTTAGGTGGATCTTCATTTGCACAGATCTTAAACAAAATAGGCAACGATACCCCTGATGTTAAAGATGCGGCACAATTTAAAAATGCATTCAATACACTTCAGCAACTAATTAAAGAAGAAAAAATACAGGCTGGTCATGATATAGGCAGTGGCGGTTTAATTACTACCCTATTGGAAATGTGTTTTGCTGACCGTGACCTGGGCGCTGCTATTGATCTTTCCGCGCTGGCCGAACAGGATATTGTAAAACTACTTTTTGCAGAGAATATTGGAGTGGTATTCCAGGCAGATGCAGTTGTTGAAGCCAGCTTTGCGGCAAAGGGCATTACTTGTCATAAAATTGGTGAAGTAAGCCATTCAGCTACATTGACCATAAAAAATAGTCCTGCTGAAACCTTAAACTTTGACATTGATCAGCTGAGGGATGTATGGTTCAAAACCTCTTACCTGCTGGACAAAAAGCAAAGCGGCCCGGTTAAGGCTAAAGAACGTTTTGACAACTATAAAAACCAGGTATTAAAATATCATTTCCCGGCTCAGTTTGACGGTAAAAAACCAGTTATCGATGCTTCAAAACCGAGACCGAAAGCTGCCATTATCCGCGAAAAGGGAAGCAATTCTGAACGTGAACTGGCTAATGCCATGTATCTGGCCGGTTTTGATGTAAAAGATGTACACATGACCGACCTCATTACAGGCAGGGAAACTTTAACAGATATTCAGTTTATTGGCGCTGTTGGTGGCTTCTCCAACTCGGATGTACTGGGATCAGCTAAAGGCTGGGCAGGTGCATTTATGTACAATGAAAAGGCCAGGATAGCATTGGAGAACTTCTTTAACCGCCCCGACACCCTTTCTGTAGGCGTTTGCAATGGCTGCCAGCTTTTTGTAGAACTGGGCCTGATCAATCCGGACCACGCTGAAAAGCCTAAAATGCTGCACAACGAAAGCCACAAACACGAGAGTATATTTACTTCACTGACCATAGCCGAGAACAATTCGGTAATGCTGTCTACGCTTGCCGGAAGTACATTGGGCGTATGGGTTTCTCATGGCGAGGGCCGTTTCCAACTGCCATATGCAGAAGACAAGTACCGCATTATAGCCAAGTACGCTTATCAGAGTTATCCGGCCAGTCCGAATGGCTCGGATTACAATACCGCCATGCTATGTGATGAATCTGGCCGTCACCTGGTGATGATGCCGCACATTGAGCGCTCTTTATTCCAGTGGCATTGGGCAAATTATCCGCAAGGCCGTAAAGATGAAGTATCGCCATGGATGGAAGCTTTCGTAAACGCCAGGAAATGGATTGAAAAAAAAGGAATTTAATCAGTGATGCAACAATTTATAAAATCCTGCGTCTTATAACTGCCGATCTCATAGAATCGTGTTATTTTGACTATTATTAAATTTAAGCAACATACTGATGAAACCTATATTCCCGATATTATTTGCAGCCCTGTTATTTTCAAACGGCGTTAAATCAGCACCAACAACTCCCGTTACCCGGACTGCTGCTATTGCTACTTTAGAGGAAAGAAATGTAAAAAACTTTAACGGCATCATAGCTGGCGGCCCAATTGAGGTAGTAGTTAAATTTGGCAGCACAGAAAGTCTGAGATTTGAGGGCGACAAGGAGGCTATCGCTACACTGGTTACTGAAGTAAAGGGCGACAAACTGGTCATTCGCCCGCAAACCAGCTGGGTAAGCTGGGCAAGAAAATATGAGCACAAAAAGATCGTTGCCTACGTAACTGCAAAACAGCTGAGCAGTTTAACTATGAGTGGAGATGGCAGCATTACCGTATCGGGCGCCATTACGGCTTCAGAATTTGCAACTACACTTAGCGGATCAGGCTTTATAAAGGCCAATGTAACTGCCGATAAAATTACGGGGGTAGTGAGTGGATCCGGAACTGCAGACATCAGTGGAAAAGCGGATTTTGCCAGCGTAACCCTTAGTGGCGCCGGAACTTTCGGCAATAAAACGCTGTCTGTAAACGAGCTTTCGGCAAGGATAAGTGGTAAAGGCAACATAAATATAAGCACTGACGGCACCATAAAAGCTGTAATTAGCGGATCAGGCCATGTATATTACAGCGGAAATCCAGAAATACAGAAAACGGTTATTGGATCTGGAGGGGTAGTAGAAAGGTAAGCTTCATCTGCGTACTTTTTTATTATCTTTAAACCCGAACCAAACATCTGCCCTCTATGTTTTTAGAAACGGTTATATTTATTGTCGTTATTATTCTGCTGCTCGTTGTATTGCAATTAAAGAAGAACGTAACGGAAAAACTGGAATTTTTATACCTGAAAATTGAACAGTTGTCCAGTCAGCTGGAAAAAACAAAGCCTCAAAATATAAAAGATAAGGATCAGGCTGAAAGTCCGGCACAAGTGTTGCAACAGGAACCATTTAAGCCTTATACACCTTATACACCAAAGGATGTATTTAATCCGGAACCTATAGCTATACCCGAACCCGAACCTACTCCAATAATACCTGATCCTGTTCCTGTGCCCGAACCGGCTGCCCCACCCGTCATTGAAGATGTACCCTTTGCTAAACCGGTACCGAAAGTTGAAATACCTGTCAAAATCCCGCAATTCTCTCCGGAACCTGTTAAAAAACCTTCTTTCAGTGAGCGGAATCCTGATCTGGAGAAATTTATAGGGGAAAACCTGTTCAATAAAATAGGCATAGTGATCCTGGTATTGGGTATGGGTTTCTTCCTGAAATATGCGATAGACAAAGATTGGATCAATGAGATTGGCCGTATCAGCATTGGCTTTATCTGCGGTGGCATTTTAATTGGCTTGGCGCACCGGCTGCGTAAATCTTTTACCACCTTCAGTTCTGTACTGGTTGGCGGCGGCGTGGCCATTCTTTATTTTACGGTAAGCATCGGTTTTCATCAATACCAGTTGTTTAGCCAGACGCTTGCCTTTATCCTTACCCTGGTGATTACAGGTTTTACCATTTTACTTTCCATCAGCTACGATCGCAAAGAGCTGGCCTTATTTGCCATATTGGGGGGATTTGGTGCGCCTTTTATGGTCAGTACCGGGGAGGGGAATTACCTGGTGCTTTTTACATATATCCTCATTTTAAATATCGGCATGCTGGTACTGGCCTATTATAAAAAGTGGCCCATCATCAACATCATATGTTATCTGTTTACCATCATATTATTTGGTGGATGGTTTATATCAGTTGAATTTAACGGGAGCAGTAAAACACCGCCTTATGCAGGCGCCCTTGTTTTTGCATCACTTTTTTACCTGGTGTTCCTCCTCATGAACATCATCAACAATATTAAAGAAAAAACAGAGTTCAACGCCCTTGAAATCGGTATTTTACTGAGCAACACTTTTTTATATTATACCGTAGGGATATTAATTTTAAATAACCTGGGCGGTGGCGATTACAGGGGGTTATTTACCGCACTGATTGGGGTGGTAAATTTAGTATTTGCTTATGCCCTGTACAAAAATGACAAAATAGACCGGAACCTGATTTACCTGCTGATCGGCCTGGTGCTGACTTTTATCAGCCTGGCCGCCCCGGTACAATTAAAAGGTAACCAGATTACCTTATTCTGGGCAGCAGAAAGCGTGTTACTGCTTTGGCTTTCCCAAAAATCTGGTATTGCACTCCTTAAACAATCTTCGGTAATTGTACTCTTACTTATGGCAATTAGTCTGGTGATGGACTGGCAGCAGGTTTATGGCAGCAGCATTTACCATACCAGCAACCGTCTTCCGCTGATTGCAAACAAAGGACTGATCACAGGATTAGTAGTGGTTGCTGCATTGATATGGTACTCCCGTTTGCTAAGATCGGAGATCAGGTCTATACTTTTCAGGGAGGTTAAAACTTCGAGGACCATCCTCGCCATTGGCGCTATTGTTATTGGCTACCTGGCTATTGCCCTGGAATTAAATCACCAGGCGTACAATTATTTCCCTTTATTAAGAATACTTGCGCTGGCCTGCTACAGTTATCTGTTTCTTTGTATTTTATTGATTGCGGTACGCAATTCAGATATTGATGAGTTTAAATTTGTTGTAGGTGCTTTGGCAGCCGTTTGTCTGCTTTGTTATCCCCTGCTTTTCAATTCGGAAACGATATTTTTAAGGAACAGCTACCTGGAAAAAGCAAGCAGCAGCTCAAACAATTACCTGTTCCATTACCTGACGGTCATTTTAATTGGCTGTACCATTTACAGCATGTATAAAAATGAAAAACGCATGCGTTCCACTGCTGGCCTGCTGGCATCTCAATGGTTTACAGCTTTTATCATCCTTTATGTAGCCAGTGCAGAGCTCGATCATTTGCTGGTGATGACACAATATGGAAAAGGTAAAACCATAGCCGGGATACTCGATAATGCGCATAAAACAGGTTTTGCCATTTTATGGGGATGTTTTGCTTTAATATGTATATATATAGGTATGAAGTGGAAATCGAAAAACATACGGATCATTTCCATTACGATACTGGCCGTTACTTTGCTTAAGTTGTTTATATTTGATTTAAGAGGCTTATCTGAAGGTGGAAAAATTGCCGCATTCCTGTCATTAGGCATCTTGCTGCTGGTCATATCCTTTATGTACCAGCGTTTAAAGAACCTGTTGCTGGCAAATGATAAGGAAGCCCCTATAGTCAAAACCGATACTGACCAGCCTGATACAGAAGCGCAATAACCTAGCCTAAGCAAAATGAATTGTAAGCTATACTTATTTATCACCTTATTTTTGTGGGGTATGGCCGGCAAAGGGCAGTCTTTTAAATGGCACGCAGTGCTGGAGGAAGTACCGGTCAGTGGCTTTTACAATATTGCACTGACACCTGAGCTGGTTTCCAAAACGGATGATCCTGGCCTGGCAGACATCAGGATATTCGAAAAGAATAAAGAAATTGCCTGGTTGCTAAGAAAGGGAACAGACAGCACAGATACGGCCGGAACCCTCAATTTAAAACACTACAGCAGCGTACCGGTTGCTTCCGTAAAAACACAGGAAATAAAAACCAGCAAACAATCTATGGTAACAGTCCTGCTGCACAAGGCCTACCAGGTTGACAAGTTAAAATTAACTGTTGAAGGGTTCAGGTTTTACAGGCGGGAAGCCTGGCTGGCAGAACCAAATCCGGATTTTAAGCATAAAAAGAATAGAGATCCTTACCATAGGCTGTTCAGCTTTATTATTTTATCGGGAAAACCGACAATAATTGACCTTCCTGGAGAATCCAGGTACAAACAATTACAACTGATCATAGCAAACGAAGACAATGCAGCTTTAACAATAAAAAAAGTTGAAGCATATCAGAAAAATATGCATTTAACTGCTTATCTTGAAAAAGATAAGCGTTATACCATTAAAACCGGCCAGGCAAACATGAACCCGCCCAGATATGACCTTGATTATTTCAATGACAGCATTGGCAAGGGGCTGTCTTTTGTTAAGGTTGGTAATTTTAGCCGTAACAATACCGAAGTAAAACAAGGTAAAAGCTTTTTTGTGAGTAAAAGCTGGATTTGGTCAGCTTTAGCCGTATTAATTGTATTTATTGGATATTTATCTTATCGAATGGTAAATGACATGCAAAGAAAGAAAGCAGAATGATTTCATAAAATCTGTAAAATTCGTATCATTTTATCCACAAACCATCTCAAAAACCAGATAATTCTTTGAAAACTTATCTACATTCGTATTTTTGCAAACAATTTATTGAAAATAAGCAATAAAAAACCTATTTTTGACCAAACTTTAAACAAATAAATGAAAAGCTTAAGAACAATTGCATTAAAAGAGGCACAAACAAGAATTTCACCAGAAGTAAAGTCTCCTTCGGATAAAATTTCTGATTTTTTCGGCGTAAATGTTTTTGATAAGAAAAAGATGAAAGACTACTTATCAAAAGAAGTATTTCAGAAACTTATTTCCTCAATTGACCAGGGTGAGTTAATCAACCATGAAGATGCCAACCACATTGCAACAGCTATGAAAAGCTGGGCAATGAGCAAAGGTGCTACACATTACACCCACTGGTTTCAACCCTTAACAGGTACTACAGCTGAAAAACATGACTCATTTTTTGAGCCAAGCAGCGATGGTGCAATTGAGGTATTTGCAGGTAGTGCATTGGTTCAGCAAGAACCAGATGCTTCAAGTTTCCCTAACGGTGGTATCCGCAACACTTTTGAAGCGCGTGGTTATACTGCATGGGACCCTTCTTCTCCGGCTTTCATTATGGAAAGCAAAGCAGGTAAAACACTTTGTATTCCTACCGTATTTGTTGCCTACACCGGCGAAGCCTTAGATTATAAAGCTCCTTTATTAAAAGCACTTTCTGCTATGGATAAAGCGGCTGTTGATGTTTGCCAGTATTTCGATAAAAGCATCACTAAAGTGAATGCATCACTGGGTATCGAGCAGGAATATTTCCTGGTTGACCTTGCATTATACAATGCACGTCCGGATTTAGCTTTAACCGGCCGTACTTTATTCGGACACATGTCTGCTAAAGGACAACAATTAGAAGATCACTACTTCGGATCTATTCCTGAGCGTGTATTCACTTACATGGTTGACTTTGAAAACGAAGCTTTAAAACTGGGTATTCCTTTGAAAACCCGTCACAATGAGGTTGCCCCTTCTCAATTTGAATGTGCACCTATTTATGAAGAAATCAACCTTGCGATTGACCACAACCAATTGTTGATGGACTTAATGGAAAAAGTTGCTTTAAGACACAATTTTAAAGTGCTTTTACATGAAAAACCATATGCAGGTATCAACGGATCAGGTAAACACAACAACTGGTCATTGATCACTGATACTGGTAAAAACTTGCTGTCGCCAGGTAAAACACCTAAAAACAACCTGATGTTCCTGACGTTCTTTGTGAACACCATCAAGGCGGTACATGAGCATGCGGATTTATTAAGAGCAAGTATTGCTTCTGTAAGCAATGATCACCGCTTAGGTGCCAACGAAGCTCCACCGGCAATCATTTCTATCTTCCTTGGTTCTCAGCTTGCTGAAGTATTGGATGAGATCGAATCTTCAAGAAGCATCATCAAGAAAGTAAAAAATGAAGATTCTTTATGGTTAGGTATTCCTAAAATCCCTCAGATCTCTTTTGATTCTACTGACCGTAACCGTACTTCACCTTTTGCCTTCACAGGAAATAAATTTGAATTAAGAGCAGTTGGTTCTTCTGAAAACTCTTCAGCACCAATGACCGTGTTAAACGCTATCGTTGCAGATCAATTGGTTAAATTTAAAGTTGAAGTTGACAAACTGATCAAAAAAGGAGAGAAAAAAGACGTTGCTTTATTAACCGTACTGAAAAGATACATCAAAGAATCTAAAGACATTCGCTTTGAAGGTAATGGATACAGCGATGAGTGGGCTGCAGAAGCAGAAAAACGTGGTTTGGCTAACATCAAAACTACGCCTAAAGCTTTAGATGCATACGTTAGTGAAAAATCTACCGAGCTGTTTGGTAAATTAAACATCTTTAACCCACGCGAACTGCATGCACGTCATGAGATCCTGTTAGAGAGTTATTACAAAAAATTGCAGATCGAAGCCAGGGTAATGGGTGAAGTAACCAACAGTATGATTATCCCTGCAGCTATTGCATACCAGAATACTTTAATTGAAAATGCTAAAGGTTTAAAAGAGCTTGGTCTTTCAGCGGAGGCATTGGCTACACCATTGGCCATCATCAACAAGGTATCTGAGCACTTAAATGTGGTTAAAACCAGCATTGATGCGATGCTAGAGCAACGTAAAAAAGTAAATGCAATTGAAGAAAGTCGTGAAAAAGCAATTGCTTACGACGAGAAGGTAAAATCATACTTTGATACCATCCGTTACCATACTGATAAATTAGAGCAGATTGTGGATGACAGCGTATGGCCGCTTCCTAAATTCAGAGAGTTGTTGTTTTTAAAATAACCAAACCTCAATAATAAATTTTTTAGTTTTTATAACCCCGGCCTTAATTGGCAGGGGTTATTTTTTTAATCAAAAGCCCTAACATTCGGGCGTTTGCTTATCTTTGCAGCAACATGAGTGATAACAGGTACAACCAGCGTGGCGTTTCTGCCTCGAAAGAAGATGTGCACCAGGCCATCAAGAATATAGATAAGGGTATTTTCCCGCAAGCCTTCTGTAAAATCATCCCGGATATTTTAGGCAATGATGAAGCATTCTGCAACATTATGCATGCAGATGGAGCAGGCACCAAATCTTCCCTGGCTTATGTATACTGGAAAGAAACCGGCGACATTTCTGTATGGAAAGGCATTGCCCAGGATGCGATCATTATGAATATTGATGACCTGATCTGTGTGGGTGCTACAGATAACATCCTGTTGTCATCTACGATTGGCCGTAACAAAAACCTGATTCCAGGTGAGGTTATTGCGGCCATTATTAATGGTACAGAAGAAATTTTAGCAGAACTGCGCGAACAGGGTATTTCTATTTATTCTACAGGAGGCGAGACTGCTGATGTAGGCGACCTGGTACGCACCATCATTGTGGATTCAACTGTGACCTGTCGTATAGCGCGCGATAAGATCATCAGCAATGATAAAATTCAGGCTGGCGATGTAATTGTAGGGCTTTCTTCTTCCGGACAGGCTACTTATGAAACTGCATACAATGGCGGTATGGGTTCTAACGGACTTACCTCGGCACGTCATGATGTATTTGATAAATCGGTTGCCAACGCTTACCCGGAAAGCTTTGATCCTGCTGTACCATTTGACCTCGTATTTTCAGGTGGTAAAAAATTAACAGACAAGGTACAGATTGATGCCCAAACCGAAGTAACCGCAGGTAAACTGGTACTTTCCCCTACCCGCACTTATGCGCCTGTAATTAAAAAGGTTTTAGAAAACTACCGCAGCCAGATCCATGGCATCGTACATTGCAGTGGTGGGGCACAAACCAAGGTACTGCATTTTGTAAATGATGATGTGCATATCATTAAAGACAATATGTTCCCTGTTCCTCCCCTGTTCCAACTGATTCAGGAACAGTCCGGAACAGATTGGAAGGAAATGTACAAGGTATTTAACATGGGCCACCGCATGGAACTGTATGTCCCGGCAGCTATTGCCGAAGCCATCATTGCCATCTCCAAAAGTTTCAATATTGATGCGCAGGTTATTGGCCGTGTAGAAAGCGCGGCCCAAAAGCAGGTAAGCATTCACAGTGAAACCGGAGATTACACTTACTTTTAATTAACCTGCTATTTCATTAAGCTGTTGATCTGTTCATCGATTTCTGCGGCTTTGATTGCAGCTTCTTCCAGTGGCATTCCTTTTTTCATAGGGCGCTTGTGTCCGGCAGCTGTTAACCAGGCGTCTTTCATGATGTTTTGTTTTTCAGCTATCAGCTTTAAAAGCTCAACCTTTTTGGAATGATGGATTGCTGACAGCACATCGGGTGCGGTGCTGATCTTCTTTTCGCCCAGGTATAGTAAAATTGCTTTTGCCATGATCCAGTGCCCAACATCACCAGGATGTATACCATCAGCTGCCAACGCAAAGCCGTTGATCTGCTGCACTTCATCAATTTTACGGTGCGCCTCCAGGTAATTTTTCATGGGGTAGTGCACATCTGCTACCTCCCAGTTCTTCGCTTTCTTTTGGTTCAGCAACCAGTCTGAATATTTGTCAAGCACAACAGCATAGCCTTTTTTTCCGCCCTTCAATTCGTCATAAACGGGTGGCGTAAGGTGAACAATCCTGATCCCCCTTTCAGCATAGGTGGCATGCAGCCAGTTAATACCTTCCTTAAACTTTTGAAAACGTTCTTTATCGAAGGGCATGTACAAGCCATCGTTCATTCCATAACAGGCAAACACCAGATCGGGCCTGGTAATGGCCATTACCCGTTCCAGGCGTTCATGAAGATCAGGCCTCGGGAATTTACCCCCTGCATGCCCGGTTTCAGACAAACCTGAAACAGTTTCACTCGGAAGGCCCATATTGATGAATTCAATTTTCTGGCCCGGATAATTCGCCGTACAATAGGCTTCCATATCGACGATGTATTGCCCGGCGTAGGTAATGCTGTTGCCCAGGAACAAGACTTTTTTAGTGCCAGCCGAAAAAGGCTGTGCAAATGAATTCATGTTCACGAGCAACAGGCAAATACCTGCAAGGAACGCCAAATATATTTTAACAGATGATCTCATTTCACTAAATTAGGTTTTTAATTGAATGACCCATACCGAAATGCGCTACTTGCTCCTTATTTCTTAATGCTTACTTAGCACTTCCCTATTCCACCTTGCCTGGGCCTCCCTGTTTGCACCATGATTCGTTTCTTCATCGTACCTTAACTGGAGTTTTTCGAACCTGGCATAAAACTTCTTGTAATTGGCATTGATCTCTTGCTTATAATTCCTTGTATACCTGCTGGCATTCAGGGCTTCTTCCACCTGCTTTCCAATAATAAACCCGATGATGACATGCCCCTGCTCATGTTCTACAAGCTGATCGATATTCGCTTCTTTAACCCTTTTCCGGTCAAGGTAACTCCGGGCACCATTTGGTGAAATGTTCACCTTCACTTTCACCTCAGTTGATTGCTTATTGCTTTGGATCTGAAAGTCGTAATCATAATCTATATAAGTCATGCTTGCAAAAGCGGCATTTTTAGGAACATTACCCTTAAAAAAACCCAGATCTATTACAGGAATTTCTTTAAAATACCCCTGTCCTGTAGCGTTTATAACCAGAAATAGTAAAACTAAAAAAAACGCATGTTTAAAAACAAAAAAGAATTTATATCCCATAAAAGATTAATGATATCATCTATATCAAATTACAGACCACATTAAGCTAAAACGAATTTTTATTGGATTAGATCTGTTATCATACCGATTTAAAGGTCACTCAGCAACAGTACCCGTCTCCACTTTTCCAGCCCGCTTATAATTGGCCATAATTACGCCGCTTGGAGTAATAATACTGTCTGCTAACGTAAATGCTGCCGGAATCGCGTCACTGTCAAACAACTTTTTCCCCTTGCCAAGAAGTACCGGGTGAATGTTGAGCCAAAGTTCGTCCACTAAATCATGCTTCAGTAATAGCTGAACGAGCTCGCTGCTGCCCCATACTTTCAGGTCAGCACCTGCCGAATCCTTGAGCTGCTCAATAGCTGCCACTGTGGTAAGGAACACGCTGTTTTCCCAATTTGAACTATCCATGGTATTGGATATCACATACTTGGTAACCTCATTTACACCCGGCCACTGGCTCGCATGTTCTGGCCAGTAAGCTGAAAATATCTCAAATGTTTTTCTGCCAAGAAGAAGATCTGCAGGTTCCATCTGTTTTTGCATGAACTTACCAGAAACTTCGTCAGCATAAGGGGCAGTCCAGCCGCCATACTTAAACCCACCAGATGAATCTTCTTCTGGGCCTCCAGGGGCCTGCATTACGCCATCTAACGTAATGAATGATAAAACAATTATTTTTCTCATGACATTGATGTTTATTAAAGATATAAATCTCGCGAATAAATCACGTCTCACTGCAGTGTGAATACGACAATCATCATGGTTAAATGCGACAGACCCTCTTGAATCATTTAGGGACTGGTTAGGGTCTACTTGAGGCTTCTTTTACAGGCTAATCCCTGTTCCAGAATGCAGGTGGCTCGATACCTAAACTGCGCAGATAAACAGTACCCTGGGCACGGTGGTGAATTTCATTGTCAATGAAATAAAGGATGCTGGAAAATACCTGTCCTTCATACATACCAAAAACAACGGTATTTTCCTGAAACCGGTTTTCGCTGATTTTGGGCCAATAGGATTTGATCTCATCCGTTGCCTGATCCCATAATTGCAGCAGAACTGCTTTGGTCGGCGCTACATCTTTAGCCGAATGGCTGCTAAACCCTGTAGCCTCCGGCCATTCATCTGTTGCAATACCTTTAATACCAGGGCCTGAAATATCTAACAATTCCTTCACCATATCGGCAAATGGGCGCATTCCACCAATATTGTACTCAAATATTTTATCTTCAGGGAAAGCTTCAATTACCCTCCTGGTCAAACGACGGTGTCCAAGCCATTCCTTCAGGACATCAGTACTGGACGCAAAAGTGGCAATTTCAAGTGTTTCGGTGTTGCTGTTTTCAGTTGTCATAATGCTATTTTCTAAATTAATTTTAATTTCTTACACAAAGAAAACAGGGCTTACTGACAACCCTATGGCAGCCTGATATTATTTTTTTACCTTTGCAGCAACACTAACTATTATATGATGATAAAAAGAACAGTTTATCTGCTGTTGTGCACCATTCTATTGTCTTTTGGCAATACGGCTCAAGCAGATGAGGGGATGTGGATCCCCATGCTGATAGGTAAAAACTATGAGCAAATGAAAAAGCAAGGTTTTAAACTTACCGCTAAAGATCTTTACAATGCCAATGGTTCGAGCTTAAAAGATGCCATAGTTCATTTTGGCGGCTTTTGTACTGGCGAAATTGTATCCGATAAAGGATTGATCTTTACCAATCACCACTGCGGTTATGAGGCCATTGCCTCCAATTCAACTGCCCAGAACAACATTCTTGACAACGGTTTCTACGCAAAGAATTACGGCGAGGAAAAACCGATTAACGGCTTGTTTGTACGCTTTTTGCAAAGAATGGAGGATGTAACTGCCCGGGTTAATGAAAGTACCAGGGGGTTAAACGGTGCTGAAAAAGAGGCAAAAATGACAGAGATCTTTAATTTGATTGCCAAAGCAGCTGTTACAGGTCCGTCCATTGAAGCAAATGTTAAAGACTTTTATAAATCCAACCAATTCATTCTGTTCGTTTATGAACGTTTTGACGACGTCCGTTTGGTAGGTGCCCCACCGCAAAACATCGGTAAGTTTGGTGGCGATACGGACAACTGGGAATGGCCGCGTCAGACAGGCGATTTTTCGGTATTCCGCGTATACGCTTCAACAGGCAACCAACCAGCTAAATATAACGTTCAGAATGTACCCTACAAATCTAAAAAGTTCCTTCCTATCTCCATTAAAGGGGTAAAGAACGGCGATTTCTCCATCGTTTATGGTTATCCGGGCCGTACAGACAGGTACCTGACTTCTTATGGCGTTGATCTCGCCACAGAAAAGGTTAGCCCCACTATCGTTAAGCTTCGCGATATCCGCTTAAAAGCCTGGAAAGCTGAAATGGACAAGGATGTGGGCCTGCGTCTTAAATTATCTTCAAAATATGCCCAGATTGCCAATTACTGGAAATACTTTATCGGACAGACTGAACAATTGAAACGTTTAAAAGTATCGGATGCCAAAAGGACGGAAGAAAAAGCTTTTACACAATGGGCTGCGCAAAAAACAGAATTTGCAGGCTTAATGGAACAGTATGATCAGATTTATAAGGACATTGACCCGATCTCGGTACAGCGTACTTATATCAATGAAGGTTTTAATGCATCGCAATGGGCGATTAATGCGTCTGGCATTGGCAGGGCATTGATCAATTTCAGCAAAAGTAAATACGAAGCTGCTGCTTATCAGCAGATTCAGGAAAATCTGAGTAAAGCCCTGGCTGCTTATCAGGATACCTATAATGAAACCGCTGACAAGAAAATATTTGCGCAGATACTGGCTTCTTTTTACAAAGATGTTCCGGTAAAATCACAGCCTAAGTTTTTTGCTGAAATTGCTGAAAAATACTGGACAGGCGCCCCGGAAACTACCTTTGAGAAGTATGCCAATTATCTGTGGTCGAACAGTAATTTCATCAACCCGGAGAAGCTGAAAGCATTTATTGCCAGCAATCCCCCGGCAGAAGCCGTAACCAATGATCCTGGATATCAGTATGCATTAAACATTGTTCCGTCCGAATACATGAAGAATAACTTCGGTTCGCTGGTGGCGGATTTTGAAAAGAAAAAGGCTGAACTTGACCATCTTTATCTTAAGGCGATCCTGGAAAAAAATGCAGGTAAGATCATGTATCCTGATGCCAATTCTACCATGCGTTTGTCTTATGGGAACGTACAGGATTATTCACCTAAGGATGGCATGGTATACAAAACCACGACTACCATTGACGGTGTGATGCAAAAATATATTCCGGGCGACAGTGAATTTGACTTACCAGCCAACCTGATTGAGAATTACAACAGGAAGAATTTTGGTCAGTATGGCAACGACGGTACTTTAACAGTTGGCTTCATTACCAATAATGACATTACAGGAGGTAACTCCGGCTCTCCGGTGATCAATGGTAACGGAGAGCTGATTGGCCTTGCTTTTGATGGCAACTGGGAGGCCATGAGCGGGGATATCGCTTTTGACAAGAAATTTAAACGTACCATCAGTGTGGACATCCGTTATGTACTGTGGTGCATCGATGTACTGGGTGGTGCGAAGAATATCATCAGCGAGCTTGACATCAGGAAGAAATAATTAAGAATAATGACCTGTTTCTGCTGGGTACCCACAGAAACAGGTCAATATGAATTGACACCAATAATTTCGGTGCCTACTGGCTATAAGCAGTTTTTAAACCAAATGAAAATGTAATGCTATAATCCAAAAATGTTAAAATCAAGAAGGATACCGTTGTGATCAGATGCAAATCTAGATCCTGAAAGTATATTCGGACAGATAGCATTTGTCCAACCCGCATTAAAAGGCCCGGGCCTCCAATTTGACACATCAGGAATGGTATTATTTACCGGATCTTTCCATAAAATATAGTCAACGATTATACCGTTAGAAATTGCGTTCCAAGAGTGAAAAGAATAAGGGCGAACTTCAGCGCTATGATAATCTAACTTTTCTAAACCTGAATTGATCAGTGCCTGAATGGTATTGTCATAATGGGATTGCTGACCTGGGGTAATTGTAACGCTTGAACCATGTCTATATCTGTCTGTTATATTAAAGTCACCAACAATAGCGACTGGAATAGAAGTAAATGTTTGGTATCTGGTTATAATTTCTCCTGCTTGCTGCACTCTTTCCGCTTCATCTAAACCGAGATGTGTATTAACAACCCAAACAAATTTGTTTTGGAGTAGAAATTTTTGTGCGATTGCTGCCCTTTTTTCTTTTGTGCCATACTGGGGATAATCCCACAGTTGTAACTTTGTATACGGTATATTACTTAGTGTCCCAATTCCGTGAGTAGTTCCGGTTGGACTATAATACTCATAATCCCATGTCCCTCCCAGTTTAGTCTTAATTAAGTCCAAAATAGAAGGATTAACCTCTTGCAAGCATATGATCCCATATTGACCGGAAAATTCTGTACTAAGTAAATTTGCGAGTTCTTCAAATGCGTCATCCAGAAGCAGAAGTGGTTTAACGCAGCTAGATTGTAAATTGCAAAACAACATAAAAGATTCATCTAAATTTTTCCAGGTTGCAGCTCCACCAGAAGAATATAAATACTCACCAGCGTTTAAAGTGAATACATCTGTCTTATCATCCCCATCCAAATCTCCAAATCGTACCTGATCAATGGTTTCTGTATTTGCTTTTAAGTTTATCCATGAAGTTGTGGCGCCCGAAGAATATTTCCAGCGAACAGCATCTTTGCAAAAAACATCAGTTTTACCATCACCATCAAAGTCTCCGAATCGTAAATCGGCAAAGGGGATGGTAGAATCAGTACCCAGATTTGCCCATGAGCTTGCAGCACCAGAGGAATATTTCCACTGACTACCAGTTTTAGTAAAAACATCTGTTTTACCGTCGCCATCAAAATCTCCCAATCGCACCTGATCAATGGTTTCTGTATTTGCTTTTAAATTTATCCAGGCAGTAGTGCCACCCGAAGAATATTTCCATCGAACAGCATCTTTACAAAAAACATCTGTTTTACCGTCACCATCAAAATCTCCGAATCGTAAATCGGCAAAAGGGATGGTAGCATCTGTGGCCAGATTTATCCATGAACCTGTACCTCCCGAAGAATATTTCCATTGACTGCCAGTTTTAGTGAACACATCTGTTATACCGTCGCCATTAAAATCCCCAAATCGTAAATTAACAAGGGTGGTAGCATCTGATAATAAATCAATCCATCCATTTTCTGCTCCAGGAGAATATCTCCATTGACCAGAAAAAATTGAAAATATATCAGTAATGCCATCACCGTTGAAATCTCCAAATTCTATGTTGCTAAGTGCTGGATTGCTGTTCGCAAAACAACTGCCGCTGTACAAACGACTGGCTCCTAAACCTACATTGAGCGTAAGCAATTTTACATTCAAAGAATTGATGGTCATTAAATTTGATGATGATAAAATTTTATCTTTCGTTTTATCTGGAGATTTTAAATGATCATCAACCTTACTACAACCTGTAAAAACAAATACCAAAATGAAAACTAAATACGGGTAATTAAAAATTCTAAAAAAATCTTTTAAGTTTTTCATGTTTTTTTGTTTAATTATTTACAAATCTATCCAGGATGTATTTGCACAGGGATGTAATACATCGATGCATCGGTGTTGCCAGGCACATCATTTAACAGGTCGATATCAGGAAATAAAAATTAGTTTTTCTCTTTATAACCATTCAGACCATAAAAAACAATATACAGGTAACAGAGAACAGGAATAATAAATGCCAGTTGCCAGGAATAATGATCTTTGATCAGGCCCTGGGCAAAAGAGAGCACTGCCCCTCCTACTATTGCTGTAGACAGCAATCCTGATGCCCTGGTAGTTTGGGCGCCTAACCCTTGTACTGATAAAGAAAATATCACCGCAAACATAATGGCATTACATAACCCTACCGCCACCATACACCATACGGCAAATATTCCTGAACTCATAACGGAGCATACAATCAGGGATGCGGCTAAAACTGCAGCAATGGCCAACACTCTTGCCGGTTGGAAAAACTTTAAAAAATAAGCGCCGACAAACCTGCCCACCAGCATTCCACCCCAGTAAAAGGATAAGTACAAATTTGCAGCATGTTCAGGAACGCCTAAAGTATCCGCAATGTAATTGGTTAGAAAGGTTCCTATAGAAACCTCTGCCCCAACATACATAAACAAGGCTATTACACCATATTTAAGGTTTCTGTAACTAAAAATGGGTTTTGTTTCTGTCCCGGCATTAGCTGCACTGGAAACACTGGTAGTAATGGATGGTAAATTAAGCCGCCATACCAGTAAACCAATAGCTAACAAGCCTGCCCCGATTAAAAGATAAGGCTTAATCAGTGCAGAACTGGAAGTATTGGATTCGTGCAGGCGCGAAAGGATAAAATGTGCCCCGAACACAGGGGCTATCGTAGTGCCCACAGAGCCAATTCCCTGAACAAGAGTTAGACGGGATGCTGCCGTTTCAGGTTTGCCTAAAATTGTAATATAAGGATTAGCGGCCACCTGCAACAAAACAATTCCAATAGCTACAATAAATAAAGCTGCCAGAAACAAGGCATATTGATGATAAATCGAAGCCGGAAAAAATAAAAAGGCACCCAATGATGCGATCATAAAGCCTGCAACCATGCCATTTTTATAACCAATCTTTTCAACCAGTTTTCCGGAAGGAATAGATATTAACCCATAAGTAAGGAAAAAGTAAAACTGTACCAGTGAAGATTGAGAATAGGTTAGGGTAAAACCCTGTTTAAAAAACGGAACCAGGGTATCATTCAGAACGGTAATGAACCCCATCATGAAATATAATACCGCCAGGGAAATTAGTGCAGGAACATAACTTCCTTTTTGATTGTCTGTTGCAACCTGGATATCGCCAGCTGATGATAAAAGTGCCATTTATTACGAATTTATAAGATTTTCTGATTCATTTTTTTTCTTTTGCTGAACCTTTTCCATCGTTTTCCAGAGCTGGTACAAGCCTCTTGGAACATGAAAACATCCCTTCCATTTCCCTCCCTTAAGCGGAAGTAAAATTTCACCCTGACGGTTCAGGTAACCGTACCATTCTCCAAACTCTTCATCAACGAAATGTTCCCAGGTGTACTGGTGTAACTTCTCAAACCAATTCCAACAGCGCTCGTCGCCGGTATGCAGGTATCCTTTCAATACAGTGATCATCGCTTCCACATGCACCCACCATAACTTTTGATCCCATTCCAGTTGAAGCGGAGGATTTCCATTTACATCTAAAAAGTAAAAAATGCCCCCATTCTCTTGATCCCATCCAAACTCAAGTGTTGAAAGCGAAATGTCAACACATTTCCTGATCAGTTCCTGGTCATTGCTTCGCTCTGCAATATCCATCACAAACCACATGGACTCCAGGCCATGGCCCGGATTTACCAAACGCCCTTCAAAGGAATCGTTAAAATTGTTACTGGTATCGATATTCTCCAGAATCACACCGTATTCTGGTTTGTAAAATTTGTTTACTACTGTGTCTACTCCATTTTTCAACACTGTTTCTACCAGGTTACCGTCCAGCAAATGTTCTATTTCCAATACCAGATTACAAAGAATCATTGGCAAGGAGAAGCCCTGCAGATCCCTTGTACCTGGATATGCTTTGCTATACTTTCCTTTTGGATTATTTTTCCTTTTCAGGATGCTGTCAAATGTCTCTCTTGCAATTTCAGCGTAGCTGCTGTTTGCCGTTGCCTTGCTCAGCTGGGCAAAAGCCATAGCCGCAAAACAATCAGAAAAGATATTATAGGCCTGAATAAGCGGCTCCCCTTCTTTTGTTAAGGAGAAATACCAGTCTTTGTTTTCATCGCGTCCATGTTTAATCAGAAAAGCTGCACCTTTTTCTGCTATTTGAAGCCAGGAAGGGTTTTGTTCTACCTGGAGATAAAGCATAGAAAAAGTCCATACTTGTCTGCATTGCAGCCAGATGAATTTATCGGTATCATATACTTGCCCTTCTTTAGTAAGACAGGTAAAAAAGCCGCCGTTTTCGGGGTCGATCGAGTTGTTTGCCCAGAAAGGGATGACATCATTTAACAGGTTTGATTTGTACAGCGCTATATACTCGGTTTCGCTCATTGTAATAGGTATGTTGTTTAAAGTTAATATTGTAGTTCGGCTATAATTGGCACATGATCGGAAGCATAGCGCTCTATCACTGTCTGATAGCTTTTAATGCTAAAATAACTGGATGCCTGTTTGTTCAGCAGGATGTAATCAATGGTGGTAGTGGGATTAGTTGCTGGAAAAGTACTCGGACAAGTGGTACAACCCATAGTCATTTCTGTTTTAATGATGTTCCAGGTATCACTGGTCGGAGGCATATTAAAATCTCCACCAACAATTACCGGAGCATCTTTGTAAGGCTGAATGGCTTTCAACAATTCACGGGCATGGAGTTCGCGGTTACTTTCGGCCAGGTGGTCAAAATGCGTAGATACAAAATAGATTCTTTTGGCATTAGGTAATTCTACCTGAACGATACCCACTACCCTTAATTCTGCACCCGTGCCGGAATTTACAGGCAGTGAATAGCGGGAGCTGGTTTTAATCGGAAACTTAGATAAAATTGCCACCCCATATTCTCCATTGGAGCGGTCTATTGCCTTTGCAAAATAATAATTCATGCCGGTAAGCTCGGCCAGTTTCTTTGCCTGGTCCAGGTTAATTCCTGAACGGGTCGTAAACTTGTCTACTTCCTGCAAGGCTACCAGATCCGGGTTGCCTTGTTTAATGGCGTTCGCTGTAGCTTCAAGGTTAATTACAGTAGCCGCCTCGGAGGGAGGATTGCCTATATGGATATTGTAAGACATTACAATTAAGGTTTCTTTCTTTTTTTCAGGCTCTTTTTGATCGGAAACGTTGCTTTTGGAACAGGATGCACCAACCATAAAGGTAGCGACAGCCAGTATTTTAATGGTTTTCATCATAGCTATTGTTATCAATTTAATTATTCCAGCCTGGGTTTTGGCCAAGCGCCGGGTTCATTAAACGGTCATTTTCAGGAATTGGGTACAGGTAAAACTTATCCTGCCAAACGCGGGGTGTGGTTACCATCCATTTGATTTCTCCCTTGTCACTTTCGGACAATACCATCGCATTCGGACGGCCACCAACGGTTTCAGAAACATTGATGTAATTTACGCCTGCTACCTGGTTATTGGGTAGTGTTTTGTAAAATGCGACATCCATTATTCCGTCTTTGTTTAAGTCTAAGGGGATATTTAAGGCCGGTACATACATACCGTTCCAGGCCTTCTCTATCAGCTTTCCGCTTTTCCAGCGTACCAGGTCATAAAACCTGAAACCTTCCAGGGCAAGTTCTATCCCACGTTCTCTTCTCACCTCCAGAATAACCGGATCTGTAATCCCGGGAAAATATTCAGCCGTTAAATAAGGATCTGCAAGTGTTGGTTTAGTGGCTGTATTTTGGGTAATCCCTGCTCTGCGTCTAAGCGCGCCGATAGTTGTATTCCAATCCGCATCCGAAAGTGTGCCCAATTCAGCTTTTGCTTCCGCATAGTTCAACAGGATTTCTGCAAACCTAAATAAGGGAATAATGTTGTTGTTCATACTTCCACTATCGTAAAAAGTATCGTCTAATACCCATTTTGTAGGCTGATAACCAGTATAAGTATAAGAAAAAAGTGGTGGAGAAACCAGGATATTCCCACCGTTTACGCGGTTATATCCTTTAGTGCGGATGGTTTGTTCGAGACGCTTATCCCGGCCTTCTACTTCATCAGCGAAAGCCATGGTTTTATATCCTGTCTTGCTGGTAAATGGCGTTCCATCTATGCTAAGGTAGGTATTGATAAATGACCTGGTAAAACTGGCCCTGTCGCCATAGGTGGCGCTGGTATAATACCAGTTGGCATCGTGGTATATACCCAATGCATCACTGTAAACATTGGCCAGCATCACTTCAGCGGATACAGGTGTCTTGCTCACAAATAATTCCCGGTAGGGTTTCGAATCCGAGCCACCGGTATACAATGAAAACTTGCTTTGGTCGATTACTGCTTTTGCCGCCGTTTCGGCTTCAGTAAGCCAGCTTGCTGCAGTTTGCTGCAAATTGTAATTCGTATGGTATTTACGAAATGTACCTTCAAATAAACATACTCTGGATTTAAGGGCATAGGCAATGTATTTGGTAATTAGAGATCTGGAACCGTCTTCGGTAGTGCGGATATGCTGTATCGCATAATCAAGATCTCTGCGTACAGAGTCCATAACCAGTACCCTGGAATCCCGGCCTTTCATCATCTCAGGATCATTGACTTCAAAAGTTCTGTTGATCCAGGGCACATCGCCAAAACGCTTTACTTTCGCAAAATAGAACCATGCCCTGAAAAATCTGGCCAGGCCGCTATAATGCTCCCTGATCTCTGTAGGGATAGCTGGGTTTACGTTATTTTCCAGAAAATAATTGATATTCCTTAAGTCAGCCCAGGTCCATCCGGTGCTTTGACGCGGACCATATGCCCCATCTCTAATGAAATCGGGAACATCTTTGCGTGCGATGTAATCGGACATGTTATCGCCTCTGAGGATCTCGGTATGGGTAGGAAGCAGGGTATAGAAAGAAGTGGTATATAGTTCCAGACCCTTTTCACTTTGGAACACCGCCTCTTTGCCTACGGTTGATTTTGGTTGCTGATCTAGTTTGCTGCATGCGGCTAACAGAACGGCTAGTATCGAAACAAAAAATATTTTTTTCATCTTTTTATTTTGTTAATGAGCTGATGACCTTTTAAAATGTAATAGATAAACCAAGTGAGTAACTCTTCATCATCGGATAATTGAATCCATCACCCTGGTTAGAGTTGGCGAGGTCCTGATCGGAATCACCTGTATTCTCTACATCAATGTCTTTGGTGATCTTATGCATCGGCGAATAGGTAAAAAGATTTTCTCCGGAGAAGTAAATACTTGCTTTAGCTGCGCGAAACTTTGAGCTGATGCTTGCCGGCAAGGTATAACCAACCTGGATATTCTTTAACCTGACATAAGCTATGTTTTGCAGATACCGTGTCTGTACTTCCCGAAGGGTTCCACCAGCGGCCCAGGCCAGGTACCCTGTATATCTTGGAAAATAAGCATCGGGATTTTCTTCTGACCAGATGTTGCCGATTTGTGCTGCCGGTGGGTGACCGTAAGGTGCGTTATACTGGCCCCAGAAAGTATTTGCACCACGACTTGGGTACCAGCTTTGCCTTCCAACCCCCTGAAAGAAACTGCTGACAAAAAAGTTATTCCAGTCGGCTCCTAAGCTTAAACCAAACCGGTAACGTGGCTGATCGTTGCCAATGATCACACGATCACCGGGTTTGTCTGCGGTATTGTCTCCATAATCGATAACCCCATCATTATTAATGTCTTTGAATTTAATATCACCGGTACGCCATGCTCCGGTTGCTGTTGAACTGAAAAGGCTTTGGTCAGCTGATCTTCTGATCTCGTCGGCTGAGATAAAGAACCCATCAGTAACGTATCCCCAAATTTCTCCCAAACGCTGTCCTGCGTAATAGTCATCCAGTCTTTTATTAGGATTGTTGTATTTTAAAATTTTTGAAACGTTGTCTGAAACTACTGCTTTTACGCTGTAGTTGAAAGGCTTATTGCTCAGCATAAACTGATCATTCCAGTTTACAGAAAGTTCCCATCCCCTGGTTTCCATATCTGCATAATTACCTCGAGGAGAAGAAGATCCAAATACTGCAGGCTGCTCTACACCGGGAGTAAACATATCTACCGTTTTCCTGATATATGCATCTCCGGAAATGGTCAGCTTATTTTTAAGCAGGGACATGTCCAGCCCGATATTACTGGTTGTAGCCGTTTCCCAGGTAAGGCCATATGGGATTACATTGGGATTCCTGGTATAAGCGGGCTGTACACCATTAATGACACGAGGCAAAGTGCTGAGCGTCAGTAATTCCTGAAACACGTATGAGTTGATGTTACCATTGCCAAGCGAACCGTACGAAGCACGCACTTTCAGATCGGAGATAATATCTTTAGATACCTTCCAGAAAGGTTCAGAAGAAATTCTCCAGCCTGCAGATATGGAAGGGAAAAAAGCGAAACGCTCATTTTTCGGAAATTTTGAAGATCCATCGTAACGTCCGTTGATTTCAACTAAATAGCGTTTATCAAAGGCATAATTAAACCTGAAAAAACCACCGCTAATGTTCCATTGTTCGTAACCGCCGGTAGCTGCGATAGACTGGCCGAGGGCCAGGTTCAAATCTTCTGCATTCTCATATATCAGACCATTCCTTTCTGCACCAATCCGCTTATAGGTACTTAGCTCATAGTTAAACCCTGCCAGTGCTTTAAAATCATGCTTATTGTTAAAGGTTTTTTCATACTCGCCATAAATGTTGGTACTCATGTATTGCGTTTCTCTGAAAATCTCCCTGATATCATTATAATTAAGTCCCAGATATTGTACCACTCCGGGTACACGGCTGTACGGTACTGGCACCCTAACCCTTGTCTCATTGTTCAGTGTATTCTGGAAAGTAAAGTCACCCTTGATGCGCAGTGTATTGTTAAAGAACTTTGTCGCAAAGTTGGTGGTATTCCTTAAAACCCTACGATCGTAGTCCATTCCATTTTTACCATACCAGTAATCTCCAACTGTATATGCGGCAGAGTGTGTAAGGGTGCCATCAGGGTTAAACATCGGAGCCATTGGCGGCCCTTCAGCTACCATATTTCTCCAGATTCCACCATCTTCACCTACATTCATAGGGGTGTGGTATTGCACACTGGAAAAATCAGTATTGTTGCCCAGGGTTAACCAGGGGTAAAGTTCAATTGACCCTTTTGCACGCAGGTTGTACATTTTATAATCATCAGAATTGTATCTGAATAATCCTGGCTGATCCAGATACCTTCCTGTTAAATAAAAACTGGTTTTGTTGCTGCTACCGGAAACGGAGATATTTTGGTCAAGTGAATAGGTATGGTCTTTATAAAGGTCATCCATCCAGTTGTGGTTTTCGTAATAAACATATTCACCCGTTACAGGATCAATTCCGGTTTTTGGAAGGGAGGGATCTAATGAGCGTTTCCTTAATTCTTCCAGGTATTGTGGAGAAAACCGAAGCGTTTTGTTCACATTTTGCGGTGTACTTGCATAATTGTTCCAGCTGGAAAATGCTTCATTAAACATAGAAGCCCATTGGTAACCGTCGGTTACAAAATCAGGTACAGTAGTGGGGTTTTTAATGGCATAGTTACTCGAATAATTGATCTCTGTACGATCTTTTGCCGGCTTTTTAGTGGTAATGAGCACTACACCAAATGCACCACGTGCACCGTAAATTGAAGCTGATGCTGCATCTTTAAGTATGGATACCGTTTCGATGTCATGTGGATTAAGCAATGCTGGATTACCTTCTACCCCATCTATGAGTACAAGTGCACTTCCACCCTGCCCTACAGATGTTGCCCCACGAATATTAAAAGCAGGTGAGGAATTAGGTTTGCCATCGGCTGGCGTAAGGTTAAGGTTAGGCATCGCTCCCTGCAGGCCCTGAGCGAGATTGGTTATAGGCCTGTTTTTAAAAACCTCGGAAGTGACCTGATCTACGGCACCTGTCAGGTTTTCTTTTTTCTGAGTACCATAACCCACCACAATGACTTCATTCAGGCTGTTATTTTCATCTTTAAGCACAATGGTGAAAGTACCTGAAGCCTGAAAAGCAATTGTTTGGGACTTCATGCCAATATAGGCATACACAAGCTCGCCCGGCACTTGAGGAACTTTAATAGAAAACTGTCCATCCGCGTTGCTTACGGTTGATATTTTTGTGCCTTTTAACAATATGCTCGCTCCGGGTAGGGGTTGTTGATCGGATGTAAGGACCTTTCCTGATATTGTCCATTCGCTCTGGCTGTTCTGCTGAGCATAGCTTTGCTTCATAAAAAAGCAAAATAGGACGGCAACAAATAGGATATAGTGTTGTGGTTTCATTGTAATTCGTTTTGGTTGCAGTATTTATGGCTTTAATTAAAATAGGAACAGAATGTCATCAATATTGATACGTGGTTTGTTCTTATTGGCAAAGGGTGTAGAAGAATTTACAATACGGAACCTTACGTTTTCACTGAAACCAGCATTAACCGGAATGATGTTGGTTTTAAGGGTGGTCGATTTGATGTCAACTTCCAACTGCTCCAATAAGCTATAGGTATTTCCTCCATCTCTTGAAATCTCTACATTCAAAGTAGTTGGGTTAACATTTCCAGTCTCCGCTGCTGCAGGGTAAATACCATGAGAAATTTTTATGCTTTTCACTGCCTTTACATCAAAATTCATAGTAACAATCCCTTTCCGGGTGTTGTTGTCAACAGTACCTTGCAAACGGATGCTTTGTAATCCGGTTTTCAGATCGGCAGCTGTATTTGCGGTAATTCCCCCATCTATAATCCAGCCTCCGATTTTAAACTGCAATGTTTTAACATCATAAACAGAACTGGATGCTGCTTCAAAATCTTCCAGCAATTCTTTCAGGCCAACTTGTATATCATCCAGGTTTCTAGGGTTAATAAAGAATTTTTCATCCTGAATTCTCAAAATCCCTGTATATGCTTCTACAAAATCGGGTGCCTGATTGGTGCTGAACAGGGCCTCTGGAAGGATATTGGAAAATACAGTACCAATACCATCTTCTAAGGTCAATTCTCCGGCCAACATTCCAGCGGCGCCGCCAGACAACTCTACTTTTTCCAGTTTTACCAGAATTGGCCCCCAATACCTGGCATTGACAAGTAATGTAGGAAGATTGGTGACTTTGGGACTTAGATCTACTGTTTTCCCTGTTAGTGTTACCTGGCTGCTTTTTAATGAGCTAATTACAAGTTCTCCTTTAACCATAACAGGATTTGTACCTGCAAGATCGATCTGAACTTCAGCTCCCAATGGATATTGTTCTGAACCAGATTCCATTTTGAGTATCACTGCGGCGTCTTTTCCTTCTTCTTGTACGATGATGTTTCCATTACCGATGTTTTTGTTCTGTGCATCGGAGATTACAATACCCTTAATGTTTGTGTTACCAAACAACATGTTCTCTTTTACGGTAACCTTCCGGAGACCTGTAATACTTTGCGGCTTTGAAAGTATATTATCCGGAATGTCGATTTTATCCGAGCAAGACCAGAAGCTTGCAATAAACAGCAGGAAAATACTTAATGTAAATGTTCTTTTCATAAATTATTCTGTTTGGTTAAGGTTGTAAAACTGTTCTTACTTTTCGTTTAACATGGTTTTTATACGTTCCTGAGCCAGCATCTTAAAACCGGGGGCCTGATAGCTGCGCCTGGAATTGTCCCAAAGGTTTTGGTTCTGGCTTTTAAGGATCAATCCGTTAATGATCCAACTTTGTGTCCATCCGGTTAAAGTTCCCCAGGGACCCCATCCCGAGTCAGCATTTGAAGCCCAGTAGTCCCATCTTTTATAATCGAACGCCCTGAACCAGGCCCCATCTAAATCCATATGTGCGGGGCTTCTTACCTGGGCCCTAAGCATAAAATTGGCAATACTTGTGCTGGCATTTGCATATTTCTCCTCTCCTGTTGCAGCAGCAGCTTCGTTTAAACTAAAGAAAGCAAAATTGAGGGTATAGAGCAGATCAGTAACAGGATCTCCGTTTGTAGAAATCAATGGTGCCTCTTTAGATCCATATTCGGCATTGGAAGCTATGCGTTCATATCGTCCAAACCCGGCTTTACCCAGTTTTTCTGTTATTGCACCGTCTTTGGTCAGGTCTTCCAATAATTTGCTACATACAAAACTGAGCCATTCCCGATGTTCCTTTGTATTTTCTATTCTTACCAGCCATGCCAGGGGCAGGATCATCCTGGTGTATTCCTGCTGTATGCCATTAGTCCATTTCCAATCAGGATAGGTTTTCATGGTGATGGCAATAGCCTCTTTTGCTTTCTTTAACAGCGGCTCATGACCAGTTTTGTCATAAAGCCATAAATAGCAAGCCCAAAGCCAGGCTTCATAATGCGGATGTACATTTACGATCTCCCGCTGACCTAATGCCGTCCAGCTTGTTTTTTGCATAGCTGCATCTCTAAACCAGGGGCCTCTGAAACCATTTTTGCCAGCCGTTCTGAAATTACCCAGAATGCCTTCAACAATATATTTATCCCAGTTGCTTGATTCCAGATTTACCGCAGCGCCAATAGCTGCAAGAATGGTTCTGGCATTGTCATCTCCATAATAGGCATCAGGATCTGTAGTTGCCCAGCCAATTAATCCAAAGGAAGGACTTGAAGGAACATTTCTTTCAGCTGAGCGCAAATTTGAGACTTTAAAGAGGTGATTCAACAGATTTACTGCAGTTTTGCTGTATTTTTTCTCCGATAATGTTTTTGCAGAAGAAGATAAAGCATAAGCCACCTCGGCCTGACAATCCGCCCTAAGCCACCAGCGCACGGGTTGGGATCCGTCTGCATTAATAAATGAAGAATGTCCTTCCAGAATACCGAGCGTACCATCTCCTATTGCGGCAGTCTTGTCAATTGGAGGATAAACTACATCTACGCCGTTTTTTGATGTTCGTTTTGTAAAGGTATCCTGCCAGCTGGGGTGAACCAGCAAACGGGAATTATAGAACCAGTCGGTTCCGCGACGTATGCTTTTTTTGACTGCATCCTTTGGTAAGGTTGCACCAGCCGGATAACTTGGGGCAAGATCTTTAATCCAGTGACGTTCCAAACTACCTTTAGGTAAATCAACTCCCATTTCCTGCAAAATAAAACTCCATGCCTTTATCCAGGAAGCTGCAGGGCCAAAACGTGAGGAAATGGCGTCACTTAATTTAGTTGTACCTACAATGAATTGCTGGTGTTTAAAAAGAAGCGGATAGGTTTCTACATCTGAAATGCCAAAATCCGCTTTATCGTACCCCGCCACCTTACCCAACAACAGAAAAGATTTTGCAGCTTTGGCAACTACATAATGATGGTCGGTTAAGCCCAGCAAATCCAATGAATCAAGCCCTTGTATTTTACTACTGTGAACAATACCGCGTTCCAGTTTAATATAATTTGACCGTGAACTCATAGTTATCCCCGGAATTTCTTTAGGGAACTCTATATAAACTTTAAGTTTTTTATCCCGGATAGCCCGAAAAGAAGCCTCACTTATGGCCAAACGATGCTGAGGATAGCCGTCTGCGAACAACAATACTGACGAATTTAATTTTGCTTTTTTAATAGCCTCATCAGGATGGTTAGAAAAAGAAAATTTAAGTTTACAGGCAGAAAGCACTTTAACCATATCGTTATTGGTCGATCCTGCTATATACAATTCTCTTGTTTTTTCCTGGGCCAAGGAAAGCGAAGCAATAAACAAAAACGCAGACAGAAACAAAGCTTTTACCATATTTTCAATTTTATGCTAATTAACATATATTTTATTTACTATTCAAATCTTTTTAATATTTTTTATTAAATACATTAAAGATTAACGATTTTGTTACCATCTTCTTTTGCATTGATTTTATAAAACCGATCATAAACCAATTAAAACTCAAATAACGTTATGAAATCATTTAAAATCAAATGTATTTGAAATTGCAAATCATATGTACTTTTCATATCTTTATAAAAAAAAATAAAATCTATATTAACTATATATTATTTTTGATCAGTAATATCCTCATTTAATGAAGACAACTTTTGAAGAGCAGAATGAGCAATTAAGCGGAATGGCTTACAAGAACATCAGCGTCAAAAAAATAATAATTTCCTACTTGGCAGACAAGGGCAATGCAACAATAGCAGACCTTTGTAAGGAAATGAACTTAAGTATTCCTAAAGTAACTACGCTGGTTGCAACCCTGATTGCAGAAGGAATAGTAAAAGATTTTGGCAAAGTTGGCTCTACCGGAGGACGAAAACCTAATGTATATGGACTTGTTCCTGATTCGGGCTTTTTTCTTGGTGTGGATGTAAAACATAACCACATCAACATTGGTTTAATTGACCTTCAAAAAACAACGATAAAAATAACCAAGCACATCCCTTATCAACTCAACAATGATAAAGATGCCCTTTATGAGCTGTGCAGGTTGATCAAAGAATTTATCCACAACACTTCAATTCCAAAACATAAAATATTGGGGCTAGGCATTAATCTTACCGGTCGCATCAACCATGCTACAGGCTATAGCTATAGTTTCTTTAATTTTTATGAAGATCCACTAAGCACTATTATTGAAAAAGAACTTGGAATAAAGACGCTCCTGGAAAACGACTCAAGAGCGATGGCTTATGGAGAGTTTAGTGCCGGTGTAGTGAAGGAAGAAGAAGATGTGCTATTCCTAAACCTTGATTATGGCATAGGGATGGGCATTATGCTCAATAAAAAGCTGTATTATGGAAAATCTGGCTTCGCAGGCGAATTGGGACACGTCCCCCTACTCGATAATGAAATCATTTGCCAGTGTGGAAAAAAGGGTTGTCTGGAAACGGAAGCTTCAGGACAAGGATTGATCAGAATGTTCAAGGCCAGTGTGGAATCCGGATCAACTACTATAATTGATAAAAAAAGGCTGGATCAACTCCAGGTAAAAGACATCATCGGCGCAGCAAATAATGATGATGTACTTTCTATAGAGCTACTGGCCAAAATGGGCGAAATACTTGGTCGGGGCATAGCCATGTTAATTAACATATTTAATCCCGAACTGATTGTACTTGGTGGCATACTCGCAGAAACCGGAGAATATATTCAATTACCTATAAAAAGTGCTGTAAATAAATATTCTTTAAGCCTGATGAACAACGACACCAAACTGAAACTGTCCAAACTTGGGGAAGAAGCGGGTGTAATCGGCAGCTGTCTGCTGATCAGGAACAAATTGTTGGAACATTCATCCTAACTATAAATTTTATCAGGGTAAAAAAGATTCCCCGAATTCTGAATAAATAAGCTTTAATTTGCAGAAAATAACACGATTATAGCAACAGAAAGTTTTAAAGAAGAATTTGTAATACATAAAATGGGAAAAACTTTTTTCGAAGAATTAAATAGCGAGAATGTAACAGGTGTTGCATACAAAAATGTTAACCTTAAAAAAAACGTGATCAGTTATTGTGCTAATGTGGGCAATGCCACCATAGCAGATCTTTGCAAGGAACTGAACCTGAGTGCTCCTAAAGTTACTACCCTTTTAAGCGACCTGATTAACGACGGATTGATAAAGGATTACGGAAAAGTTGAATCAACCGGCGGACGTAAGCCCAATTTATATGGCCTTGTTCCTGATTCTGCATTTTTTATTGGTGTTGATATCAAACAAAGCCATATCAACATAGGCTTATCTGACCTTCAGAAAAACCTGATTAAAGTATCCGAAAGCCTGCCTTATAACCTCGATAACAATAAAGAGTCATTGGAAGCGCTTTGCAACCTGATCAAAGACTTCGTTAACGAGCTTACCATTCCTAAAGAAAAATTACTTGGCATTGGCATTAACCTTTCGGGAAGGATCAATTACGCAACCGGATATAGCTATAGCTTTTTTTATTTCAACGAAGAACCACTCAGCAAGATCATTGAATCCAAAGTAGGCATTCGCGTTTTCCTGGAAAACGATTCAAAATCAATGGCCTACGGAGAGTTTTCTGCCGGAGTAGTGAATGCAGAAAAAAATGTGCTTTTCTTAAACCTGGACTATGGCATCGGCTTAGGAATACTGGTAAACGGACAATTGTATTATGGAAAATCCGGATATTCTGGTGAATTTGGGCATATCCCTCTTTTTGACAATGAGATCATTTGCCATTGTGGCAAAAAAGGTTGCCTGGAAACCGAGGCTTCAGGCTGGGCATTAGCGAGGATGTTTAAAGAGCGCCTGCTGGCTGGTTCATCATCTATTTTATCTCAAAACAATGCCAATACTGCAGACTTAAAGATGGAAGACATCATCAACGCGGCCATTAATGATGATGTGCTTGCTATTGAACTGATCGCAAAGATCGGAGATAACCTCGGCCGGGGCATTGCCCTGCTGATCAATTTATTTAATCCCGAACTTGTTATTTTGGGAGGAAGCCTTGCCGCAACTGAAGAATACATCAGGCTCCCGATCAAGAGTGCCATCAATAAGTATTCTTTAAGCCTGGTAAACCAGGACACCAATCTGAAAATGTCGATGCTGGGTGAGCGCGCTGGTATCGTTGGTGCGTGCTTATTGGTGCGTAACCGCCTGCTCTCGCTCAGTTAAACAGATTTAATGCGGTAGTTTATTTTTCAGGACACCATATAAATAGGTACCACCCAGAGCACCTGCAATTACAATGGCCATGGCCAGGTAACCATAGCCCAGGTTTACAAACATTGGCCCCGGACAGGCACCGGTTAAGGCCCAACCCAGTCCAAATATGCTGCCACCAATAAGGTAACGTGGATATGCCCTTTCTTTAGCTTTAAAAACAATCGGCATTCCTGACGTATCCTTTAACTTCCACTTTTTGATCAGCCATACGCTAATCGTCCCCAGCACAACTGCTGTTCCGATGATCCCGTACATATGAAAAGCCTGGAACCTGAACATTTCCTGGATGCGGTACCAGGATATCGCTTGGGATTTTGCCATTACAATGCCAAAAAGTATTCCGGCCAAAATATATTTCAGGGACTTCATTGCACTAAAAAATTAAGGGCATAATTACCCATGTCATCAATAAACCACCAATAAAGAAACCAATTACCGCCACCAGGGAAGGAAGCTGCAAATTAGAAAGACCTGAAATGGCATGCCCGGAGGTACAGCCCCCGGCATAGCGGGAACCAAAGCCGACAAGCCCACCCCCTAGCAGTAACAACAGCCATACTTTTGGCGCTGTAAGTGCCTGCAGGCTGAACAGTTCGTCCGGGTTCACCCCCCCTTTAAAGCTGAAACCTAAAACTTTAAGATCAGTAATCGTAGCAGCCGACAGCACCATGTCTTCCGGATTACTCAGATACCTGGCAGAAATCCAGCCCCCTATAACTGCCCCCAACAGGAAAAGTAAGTTCCAGCGCTGTGCTTTCCAGTCGAAATCAAAAAAGCTATTCTTCCGGCCTGCACCTGCCATACTGCAAATGGTTCTTAGGTTAGCCGAAAAACCAAAGGTCTTGCCCCAGAATATCAGCATAAGCATGATGAGTACGATCATAAGGCCGGAGAAGTACCACGGCCAGGGTTGTCTTATCAATTCTACCATATAAATACCGGCTTAATAGCTGTTAAATCCTCGGTCTCTTCTTTTGATAAGAGTTACCGGTTTTTACTTTAGGCGCAGGCGCCACCTCTTCTGAGATTTTGATATTGAGCACCTGGCCTTCAAACTCTTCCCCATTCAGCAAAGCAACAGCCTTTTCCGCTTCTGCCTGATTGGCCATTTCTAAAAAAGCATAGCCCTTACACCGTTTAGTTACCTTATCGCGTACAACTTTAATGGTGTTCACCTGAGCACGGAGACTTATAAACATAACCAGGTCCAATTCAGAAACATTTGGTTTTAGCCCCCCAACAAAGATCTTTACCATAATATTAAATGAGATTTAAACGGTAAAAATATAAAATATATTGTTATTAGGTGCATCGCCGGAACAAAAAAAGCCCTGATTTATGATGAATCAGGGCTTTTTTTCATTAAGGTATAGCTAATTTTAAATTAGTTGGTCTCCGGAACAAACACAAATCCTGTTGCTGTTTTAGCAAAACTTTTTGTTCCTGTAGGACCTGCACCTCTGAACAATGCATATGTAATTTTGTACAGCACTGTTTCGTCTACAGGCGCACTAGCATATTTTACATTTAAGATTACGATTAAACCCGCATTAATATCAGCATCAGGCCAGTTATTAGCACCTCCACTTACATCAAAGGAACCAAATTGCGCCAGGTTAGCTCTGGCGGCTGCTGTTCCAACCGTGCTTGCACCAATAGTATTGTAATCGGCCCGGATTAGTGTATAATAAACAGTAGGATCTGGGATCCATGTTCCGTTTTTCTTAAGAAAAGCCAGCGGCGCAGATGGTATAGCCTTTGTACCCCAATTGACTCCGTCAAATATTAATGCCTTTATTCTCTGATAGGTATTGCTTGAGGCAAAGTATGCGAACGATACATATTTAATATCACCTGCCTTGGCCTTTGCAGCAACTGATGCGTCAGATTTTAAAAATGTATTAAAAAATCCTGTAAGGTTGGCCTCATCAGCTGCACCAAAATTAAAGACCGTTAATTTACCAGCAGAGATGTATTGTGCCTGCGAAACCTGATATGCCTTAATCCATTCGTTATTTAAGAAAATAAATGTTTCTACTACCGCCACACCAGCACTGCTGGTAGCCCCGCTTTCAAAGTAAACATAGCTTAGCACAGCCAATTGCTTATCAACAGCAACCGGATATTTTGTTCCTAGGAATTTTAAAACATTGATAGCAGAAAAATTCTTAAAAGCATTACCGTTGGTAGCTGCATAATCAGCATCAGTAACTATGTAAGTGATCTTCTTCAACAAACTATCAGCGGGCTTGATCTGCGCTGGTATTGCATTGTAAACCACGTTAGCTTTGGTGCCGTTCGGCATTTGAGCATAGTCTTTGTTGAGCGTTGCCACAATACCCGTGTTAGCTGCTGCTGCTGACGAATAGTTGGTGGTGACTGTGAGCGCCATTGTTTTAGTGTCCGTATTTGGCTTCAAATTATTTATTTCATCCTTTAAAGGATTGCAGGCAGTGAATATCATGCTAATAAACGCTACAAGGTATAATATGTTCTTTTTCATAAGAATTATTTTAAAAATTAACTTTTAACCCAACTGTCCATGTTCTGCCGGCACCATAGTATACATTGGCATTATTTGCATCGCTTACACCCGTTGTATTGTCAAAAAATGCATTTGCATCAGAAATGTATTCAACATCAAGCAAGTTGTTTACGTTTGCAAATAAAGAGGAACCCACCCCTGCAAATTTGAATTTAAATACAGCATTGACATCTACCAGAGAATAGCTTGGCACACGCCAAGGCTTCAGGTTTTCCTTTGTGATTGCAGTAGGAACGAATGAAGAGTAAAAATTAGTGAAGTAATTATAGTCAGCTCCGATTTTTAAATCTTCGGTTACATTAAAGGCTGCGCCCAAGGCTAAAGTTGTCTGAGGCTGGTCACCAACCTTAAGATTTTTGGTGTAAATAGGTCCAATTGTACCACCATTCTGTAAAGGGTTACCATTTACATCCAGTACAATGGCCTGCGGAACATTATTTGACCATTTCCAGTCTCCAACAGAAAGCATCCCGTTAATTGTTAACGATTTCACAGGGGTATATTTGAAATCAACTTCCACCCCCTGATGCAATGCGTCAACACCAGTTAAATTTGCCGTATAAAACTGTTGAGTTTGCGTATCGTAAAAGGCTGTATTTGTAGTTCTGTCTTTCCAGGTTGTACGATATAAATTAACGTTACCAGAAAACCTGGTGCTTCTGTAGCCATATCCCAATTCGTAGCTAAGAATTTTTTCTGTAAGTGCGTCAGGGTTCTTTGTATTCTGATAGCCTGTGAAAACAGCTTCAAAAATCGGCGCTTTTTCAAAATAACCAACATTAGCAAATACATTATGGTTCTGATCAAGGTTGTAGTTCGCACCTCCCTTAGCCTGATATCCAAAAAAGTTTACTTTTACACTCTTGCGCAACGGATCAGTATCTAAATACCGAAAATGATCAACACGCTGATAAGAGGTATTGGATCCAGACAAGGACACAAATGCAGATAAATCTTCGTATGAATATTCTCCCTGAACAAAAGCACCCTGCCAGCCTACTAAGCCATCATAGTAAAATCCAATTTTATCACCGGTTTTAGCCATGTTAATTGGATTATTGATGTTACCACCGCCTCTGCTTGTTGTAGGTGTTCCACTATACACGTCTAAAACGTATTCAGCACCCAGCAAATTTCTTACTGAGTTGTAGTGTACTCCTTTATATTCTCTTAAATCAAGTCCGGCTAACAAATCAAATTTATCATTCAGCTTTTTCTTATAAGTACTCAACAAACCACCCCAGGTATGGTCGTTTCTGTATGACTGCAGGTATGCAACAGCTTTACCGTCCTGTGCTGCCGTATTTAAATCTACCAATGCATCTATATCAACCGGTGTGTATTTGTTACCAGTTCTGGTAGTCAGAAAAAGATTGGCATTGTTCGGGAATTCATTTCCTCCTCTACCCATCGATCCATATATTGCCGTAGATAATGAAGATGTTTCGTCAATGATCCAGCTGTGGTTCAGGGAAACCTGAGGTTTATGATAATAATTACCGCTGATCGTTTTTTCTTTTCCATCAAGAATACCATAATTAGGGTTGAATTTGTTACCCTGAGGGGCCTCTTTGTAATAGGCAAGATTAAAACGTTCAAATCTGGACGCATGGTACTGAGGTGCGCCAAAACCTGTTAACGATAAGGTATGTTTTGCATTAATTATCTTAGATACATTGAAGAAATAACTATATGCCTCATACGCCAAACCATTTACATAACCATCACCCACATTTCTGGAGCCCATGGCAGAAAATGCCCAACCCTTATCTGTTAAGCCTGTCGAGTAAGAAAATGTAGTTTTATTAAAACCATAGCTACCTAGTCCCTGGTAAATAAAACCTCCTTTTTTAACGTCCGTAGTCCGGGTTTGAATATTGACGGTACCACCAAGGGAAGGAACTGCTACTTTAGAAGCTCCCAAACCTCTTTGTACCTGTATAGAACTCGTTACATCGTTAAGTCCGGCCCAGTTAGACCAGAATACACGCCCGTCTTCCATATCATTTACAGGAATACCATTGATCATTACTGCAATGTTGGCACTCTGGAATCCCCTCATGTTAATCCTTGAATCACCAAAACCACCACCGGTACCTTTTGTTGCATATACACCCGGCGTAGATTTAAGCAGCTCAGGAAATTCCTGCTGACCACCTTTTTCTGCTATTCTTTCCGAATTAACAACAGAAATTGCAACTGGCGTTTTCCTGTCAATGGCGATGTTATTGGCTACAATCATTACCTCATCCATTGTATTTGAACTGGAAGTTAAAGTGATAAAGCCAAGATCATTTTTACCCGCAGGTACAACAACTTCCTTACGGTTGTAACCGATGTAAGAAATAACCAGAATACTGGCCCCATCCTGTTTTTTAATAGAAAAAGCACCATCTGATGAGGTAGAGGTAGACACACCAGTTCCTTTTAAAGCTACAACAGCTCCTGGCAATGACTCTTTAGTCAATGAATCGATCACTTTACCCTTAATTGTTTGCTGGGCAAATGCGCCTATAGCAACAAATTGTAGCAGTAAAGAGAAAACTAGTAAAGATTTCTTCATACTTTTTAAGTTAGTTAATAATGTTTTTTAATCATGATACTTAAAATATCACCGCAAAGTTAAATATTTATTATGCATGCATTTCTTTTTCAATGTTAAATAATTATTAATAATGCGGGTATTTTTCAACATTTAACAATTGGATTAAATATGCAACCTACAGTTTATCAGTTATTTATATCAATTCCATATAACAATGCTTTTTGGAATTAAGTGTTATTTGTACACTTATCATTCAAATCACACATTCCTATACTGCATGACAGGTTTAATGAACAATTTTTTATAATTTTGGTGCGTACTAAAGTTAAATTCCTTTTAATAAAGATATGAACTACGATGTAATTGTAATTGGCAGCGGTCCTGGTGGATATGTGGCTGCGATCAGAGCTTCTCAGTTAGGTTTGAAAACTGCAGTAGTTGAACGCGAATCCTTAGGTGGAATATGCCTTAACTGGGGCTGTATACCAACCAAAGCATTGCTAAAAAGCGCTCAGGTATTTGAATATATTAACCATGCCGCTGAGTATGGAATTAAAACTGCTGAAGCTGAGGCGGATTTTGCTGCTGTGATCAAACGCAGTCGTGGTGTTGCCGACGGCATGAGTAAAGGCGTTCAGTTCCTGATGAAAAAGAACAAGATTGATGTGATCATGGGCAGCGGCAAAGTTAAATCTGGCAATAAAGTAGAAGTTAAAGCTGCTGACGGATCACAAAAAGAATACACTGCAACTAGTATCATATTGGCTACAGGTGGAAGATCAAGAGAATTGCCTAATCTAAAGCAGGACGGCAAAAAAGTGATCGGATACAGACAGGCGATGGTATTGCCTGAACAACCAAAATCAATGGTTGTTGTTGGCTCTGGTGCTATCGGTGTAGAATTCGCTTATTTCTATGCTACTTTAGGTACTAAGGTTACTATTGTAGAGTTTATGGACAATGTAGTTCCTGTTGAGGATGAAGACGTATCTAAACAATTGCTACGCAGTTTCAAAAAAGCAGGAATTGAAATCATGACTTCTTCCAGTGTAGAGTCTGTAGATACCAGCGGTGCAGGATGTAAAGTTCAGGTAAAAACTGCTGCTGGTATGCAAACTTTAGAATGTGATATCGTGCTTTCTGCTGCCGGAGTTGTTGCCAATATTGAGCATCTTGGTTTGGAAGAAACTGGTATCAAAACAGAAAAAGGTAAAGTGGTAGTAGACGAGTTTTACAATACTTCTGTAAAGGGTTATTATGCCATTGGTGATATCGTTGGTGGACAGGCCCTTGCTCACGTTGCTTCTGCGGAAGGCATTATCTGTGTAGAGAAGATTGCTGGCCACAAACCGGAACCTTTGGATTACAACAACATCCCCGGATGTACTTACTGCAGCCCCGAGATTGCTTCTGTAGGTTATACAGAAAAGGCAGCAAAAGCAGCAGGGTATGAACTAAAGATTGGCAAATTTCCATTCTCGGCATCTGGTAAAGCAAGCGCAGCGGGTGCTAAAGATGGTTTTGTAAAACTGATATTTGATGCAAAATATGGTGAGTTGCTGGGCGCACACATGATTGGTGCCAACGTAACGGAAATGATTGCTGAGATTGTTGTTGCCCGTAAGCTGGAAACAACAGGACACGAGATGATTAAGTCTGTACATCCGCACCCAACGATGAGCGAAGCAATTATGGAAGCTGCTGCTGATGCGTATGGAGAGGTTATACATTTATAAGACACAAAATTAGTTGATAAAAAATTGAGGGGTGGTTTTTAACTACCTCTTTTTTTGCGCATTTTTTTTTCATATTTCAGGATATTTTTTGTGCTCCACCCTTACTGGTGCTTTCCTTATATTTACATTTATTATGATCACAGCATATTTTTTTGAATTTTGCACTAACTTATTCTGACCATGAATTTATATACGATTAATACAGGCTTTTTTAAACTGGATGGGGGCGCCATGTTTGGTGTGGTACCTAAATCGATATGGCAGCGCAGCAATCCGGCTGACAGCAATAATCTTTGTACCTGGGCCATGCGCTGTTTGCTGATTGAAGACGGAGAGCGGCTGATATTGATTGACAATGGGATCGGTGATAAACAGGATGCCAAATTCTTAGGACATTATGACCTCCATGGCGATGATACTTTAGATAAATCCCTGGCAGCAAAGGGTTTTAGCCGTGACGACATTACTGATGTATTTTTAACGCACCTGCATTTTGATCATTGCGGAGGTTCTATTGTCCGAACAGGTGATAAACTTCGTCCTGCATTTAAAAATGCATTTTACTGGAGCAATGCCAGGCATTGGGATTGGGCAGTTCATCCCAACGACAGAGAAAAAGCTTCCTTTTTGAAAGAGAACATCCTGCCGATACAGGAAAGCGGACAGCTCAGGTTTATTGCGGATACCGATGGTGTAGCTTTTCATGACGGTATAATTATTCGCTTTGCATACGGGCACACAGATGCTATGATGCTGCCGCAAATACAATACAAAGGAAAAACTATTGTTTATATGGCAGATCTGCTGCCCTCTGTTGGACATATCCCTCTTCCCTATGTAATGGCTTACGATATGTTTCCTTTGAAAACACTAAGCGAGAAGAAAAACTTTTTACAGGAAGCGCTGGACAATCAATATATTTTGTACCTGGAGCATGACCCGGTTAACGAATGTTGTACACTACAACAGACTGAAAAAGGCATCAGACTGGACCAGAGTTTCGATTTGGCCAGTGTTTAAGGGCTGACCTTGTTAAATAGCTACCCAATTCAATATTTAACAGGTTAAACAAAAAAAAGTTGCCGATCATTTCTGTTTAATATTTGTTTTTTATACATTGAATTGTAAAGTCAACCTAATTAAAAAACAAATTAAAGAAAAGTATCATGGGTAAGTTTGAAATTACTACCAGAAAAAATGGAGAGTACCAATTCAATTTAAAAGCGGGAAACGGACAGGTCATTTTAAGCAGCGAAGGTTATACCACTAAAAGTGCATGTAACAACGGCATCGAATCTGTTAGAAAAAATTCGCAAGACGATAGCAAATTTGAAAGAAAAACCTCTTCAAATGGAAAGCCTTATTTTAATTTAAAAGCCTCAAACGGACAGGCGATCGGAAATAGTGAAATGTATGAAAGTGAATCAAGCAGAGATAACGGAATTGAATCTGTAAAGAAGAATGCACCGGATGCAGAAGTTTCAGATCTGAGTTAGTTATTTCAAACCAAATACCATCCGAGCCTGTCAATGCTGTGCTGAACATAGTCTTGACAGGCCTGTTTATTTTTGTAAACTATAAAAATTCAGCTGTAGTGTAATCACTCCAAATAAAAACCGGCCAAATCTAATTTTATTGACAGAATTTATAGAAGAAAGTAATATTTTAGATAAAACTTTATCGGGATATTATCAACATCTTACATCAAATCATTGACTAACAATAAATTAACGATAATCACAAGCATAAACATGAAATGCTGACAAAAGTATTTTGGAATAATTATTGCTGATCTAACATAATGCAAATTACAGTTGTAAAGTGTAACATTTTCAGGAATTTATGTTTCATAAGTTGCCTTAAAATTCTTACTTTTGCACGTTCAAAATACATAACGAGTACCAAAACATATAAATGAGACAACTCAAAATCACGCAATCAATTACCAATCGCGAAAGTCAATCATTAGACAAATACCTTCACGAGATTGGTAAAGTGGATTTAATCACAGCAGAAGAAGAAGTAATACTGGCACGGAAGATAAGGGAAGGTGATCAGGCTGCATTAGAACGCTTAACAAAAACCAATTTACGCTTTGTGGTTTCGGTAGCGAAACAATATCAAAACCAGGGTTTAACTTTGGGAGACTTAATTAACGAAGGTAACCTGGGCTTGATTAAAGCAGCAAAGCGTTTTGATGAAACTAAGGGTTTTAAATTTATCTCTTATGCGGTTTGGTGGATCCGTCAGTCGATTTTGCAGGCTATTGCCGAGCAAAGCCGTATTGTACGTTTGCCCTTGAACCAGGTTGGCTCATTAAGTAAAATCAGTAAAGCATTTTCTAAATTAGAGCAGGAATATGAACGCGAGCCATCTCCTGAAGAACTGGCAGATATTTTAGAAACAACGGTTGATAAAATCTCCGACACTTTAAGCAATTCTGGTCGCCACGTGTCTATGGATGCACCTTTTGTTCAAGGTGAAGAAAACACCTTGCTGGATGTATTGGAAAATCATGAACCAAATACAGACAGCAGCCTGATCAATGAATCGCTTTCAGAAGAGATCAAACGCTCCCTTTCCACTTTAACTGAACGTGAACGTGAAATCATTGTGCTCTTCTTTGGGTTAAGTACAAACCACCCGCTTTCTTTAGAAGAGATTGGCGAGAAATTTAATTTGACACGCGAGCGTGTTCGTCAGATCAAAGACAAAGCACTGCAGCGTTTGCGTCATACTTCAAGAAGCAAAATATTAAAATCATATTTGGGATAAGCAAGCGGCAAAATTATAAAGTAAAAAGATTGGGTACTCGCCCGATCTTTTTTATTTTTGTGCCATTCTAACCAAAAATTCCTGACATGTTAAAGAAGTACCAGTCCGAGTTCCAAAACTGGATTGAAAAAGAAAAGAAAGCTATTGAGCTCATCAATATTGTTGGTCAGCTATGGTTCGACAGGTCTGTTGAGCTTGTATTGTTCCGAAAGCCTTTATTTGATGTAGGCAGTAGTGAAATCCTGGCACATCACCAGTACGCCAAAGAAGTAAGCGGTAAAGACATCAGCATTTATGAGACTTTAGAACTTGCCACAACCATTGCAAAATGTAATCTTGCGCCCTCCAGGGTCGATGTTGGCCGTCTGGCTTCAGAATGGCTGACAGACAACAACAACTATTCTTCTATTCATGATTTTGTAGTTAGCAAACTCAGTAAACATATTGGAAAAGACAAGATCAGCCTGAAACCAAAAGATGTGGTATTATTTGGCTTCGGTCGCATTGGACGGATAGCTGCCCGTGAACTTATTCTGCAGGCAGGTAAAGGAGAGCAGCTTCGTTTAAGGGCAATTGTAACCAGAAGTTACAGCGATGAAGAATTGATCAAAAGAGCTGAACTGCTACGCACAGATTCTATTCATGGCCCTTTTAATGGTACTATAGTTGAAGATTTCGAGAATAGGGCCCTGATCGTCAATGGTCAGACCATTCAATTTATCGTTGCTACTGCTCCGGAAACTGTAGATTATACAGCTTACGACATTAAAGATGCGCTTTTAATAGACAATACAGGTATTTACCGTGATCGCGAAGGCTTAAGCAGACACCTGAAGGCTAAAGGGATCAGCAAGGTGCTGCTTACCGCACCGGCTAAAGGCGATATCCCCAATATTGTGGCTGGCATAAACGATACAGGTGTAGATTTCAAAGCTGAAAACATCTTATCAAATGCTTCCTGCACTACAAATGCTATAGTTCCTGTGCTGAAAATTGTTGATGATGCTTTCGGCATTGAAAAAGGTCATATAGAAACTGTACATTCTTATACAAATGATCAGAACTTACTAGACAACTACCATAAAAAATACCGTCGCGGACGTTCCGCAGCACTAAACCTGGTTATCACAGAAACCGGTGCAGATAAAGCAGTAGCTAAGGTAATCCCCCATTTAGGTGGTAAATTAACGGGCAATGCGGTACGGGTCCCTACCCCCAATGTTTCGCTGGCTATATTAAACTTATCTTTAAATAAGATAACTTCTAAAGAAGAAGTAAGCGAGGTTTTAAAACAAGCTTCCTTATTTGGTGACCTCTCTGAGCAGATTGAGTATTCCATTTCAAATGAACTGGTAAGCACAGACCTGATTGGAAACAGTCATGCCTCCATTATCGATGGTCCGGCTACCATCATCGCAAAAGACAACAAGTCGATTGTACTTTATGCCTGGTACGATAACGAATACGGGTATACCAGACAAGTGGTCCGCCTTGCCAAAAAAATGGCTGGTGTAATCAGGCTGACCTATTACTAAAACCATAACTCCGTTTATACGAAAGGCCTGTTCAAAATATTGAACAGGCCTTTTCACTTGATGTTAGGATTTAAAACTGAACCACCTTTGGTTTAGTCTGCACAATGTCTTCAATCTTTATCATGACTTCCCCGGTTAACAAGGGGACAGTCAATTTATCGGCAGAAGTACGCCAGCTACCGAGGGACAATGCACCTACCTGCAATCCTGATTTTCCTAAACGCCTGTATTCTATTTTAAAAATTTTATGATTAACAATAAGCCCAAATTAGGCGGATTAGTTTAAAACAGCAGGGCCTTCCATAAGTTTTTACAAAAATAGCATTGTCGTTATATCGGCCAATATAATTACCTTTATACCATGTCTAAGCCCATGTATATGAATACCTACCTGTTGTTATCGTTGGCCTTATTGTTAAGCTGCAGTTCCGTAAAAAACACAACAGTGAACGCAGCAGATCAAACTTTACTAAGCGATGTGGAAATACTTTCTTCTGATGCTTATGAAGGTCGAAAAACAGGAACTAAAGGAGCAGAAATGGCCGGAACCTATCTCAGCAACCGTTTTAAGGAAATTGGATTAAAATCGTTTCCTCAGCTTAAGGGCTATGCGCAGGATTTTTCATTTAACACCAGCAAAGGATCGATTGGGGGCAAGAACATCATCGGTTTTATAGCTGGAAAAAGCGATAAAGTGATGGTGATCTCTGCACATTATGATCATATTGGTATCATCAGGAACGAAATATACAATGGTGCAGATGACAATGCTTCCGGTGTAGCCGCATTGCTCAAATTTGCCACCTATTATCAAACACATAAACCTAACCATACCCTAATTTTTGCCGCATTTGATGGGGAAGAAATGGGCCTGCAAGGGGCAAAAGCATTTGTAGCAAACCCACCGGTAAACCTTGAGCAGATCATCATGAACATCAATATGGATATGATCAGTCATAACGACAAGGGAGAACTTTATGCCTGTGGCACATTTAAATACCCACTGCTAAAAAACTATTTTTATACCACAAACCCCAACCTCAAAGTACTATTTGGCCATGATGACCCCGCGCTGGGCAAAGATGACTGGACCAGACAAAGTGACCATTCGGCATTTAACGATAAAAATATTCCGTTTATCTATTTCGGCGTGGAGGACCATAAAGATTACCACAAAGCAAGCGATGAATATCAGCACATTAACAAAACTTTTTTTATTGATGCCAGCAATGCAATCTTAGAGATCATCAATAACATCGATAAAGAACGTGATATCCAACAGCTTTTCCACGAAAAGCAACGTATGAAAAAACAATAAAACCTAGAAGTCTATTTCGATTAAGCTTGTCAATGGAATGTGGATTCCATTTTTAAGTTGAATGTATTTTTCTGTAACTGACCATACCGTAGTCGAAACCGTTTTAGGTCCTTCTTTGGTATTGAAAGTGATGTCTGCTTTTGACTTAAACTCATTACCCAAACGTTGGGCTGAATTTAATTTATCCCTTAATTCTTCTGTATGATTTTGATCAGCTGGCACAATCTGGCTGATATCTATTGCTTCTTTCGCGATTAATTCCCCTAACATAATATACTAGCTAAATACTGGTTAAACACTCGTTTAACCCCCTAATTACAATACCAATAAACAAAAAAAGCGCCATACTTCAAAGGCATTCACACAATTGTGTCAATAAAATTTCTGATACATGACAAAGTCTTCTGATTAACAGCCGCTTAATTTATCACTTGGCTTTATGGCGATTTTCAATCATTCCTACAAAGCCAGCTCCCTCACCCACAGGGGCTGTGAAATTTTGACCTTCAAGAGAAATGGTTTTGTTTCCAATACTTAATACTGCTTTTGCACCAGATGCAGTGCCCGTTGTTGTAACCGGCGTTAATAGACTAATGGCCCTGGCCAGGTAAATTTCCTTTTCATCACCCAACTGGTATGTTGGATTTTCCAACGCACTTATATCAGGTACCATCCCAGAGAAATATCCACCCTGATCAGCCGAATTTTTAGTTTCGAACAAGGAATAGAACACGTCATACTTGTTTTGAAGCCGTATTGGAAAAAACCCAATTGGTTTCCCATAAGTAGTTTGTCCAACCAGTTTAACATTCATTTTGGGTTTTAATGAATTGATCACCAGTTCACTTGCAGATGCTGTATTGCGGGAAACCAGGAACACAATATTGTTTACACCCGTCAGGTTTCCTATTTTACTAAAGGAATAGGTATTTCCGGCAACAGTGTAATCGATATCATCAAAATAATTCATGATCCGTCCGTTTTTATACCGTACCTTATCATTGTCATCCAGCACCGGCTGTTTTTTCATAATGGTGGCCTTTCCGTCCCTCAATGTTGCATTATAATACTCCTTGTACATGACTCCAGTAGCCGATATTGGCGCAATAAGGTTAATCAAACGTTCGGCAGTACTGATGTAGCCGCCACCATTGTACCTTAAATCAATTACCAGATCGGTAACATTCTGTGTGGCGAAACTACTAAAGACATCACCTAAAGCGGTAAAAGAATTGCTTTCATTTGAAAAGCGACCATAAGCCAGATAACCTATTTTTTTATTTCCAACAGTAATTACTTTAGACTCGTATACCGGGCTGCTGCTGTAAGATTTTTTGGTTAAGCTCACATTAAATGTTTCACCTTGTACATCATTGGTAAATTTATATCCCTCTATGGTCACCGTATTTTTAGCAAATTCGTCATAAATGGCATTGAATTCGCTGTTATAATTCGTACCAAATGAACGGCCATTTATTTTGGTAATTGCCCAGCCCCTTTTTACACCCTTTGCCTGTGCATCAGACCCCGGATAAACCACGGTTACAAAAATAGTATAGTTGCTGTTGGTGCCAAAGGGGATCCACATCACCCCAGTATCATTTCCATTTCCATTCAGATCAACGGCCGATTTTGAATTCGGCACATTTGATGTAGGACTTGGGTTTCTATCATTTATATCTTCAATATAAGAGTATTTAGGAGTAGAATTACCCGCAATATAATCGGCAGAAGCGGAAGTTTTGACCAGATTATACAGGTTGTTCTCATAATTCACCAGTTCTGAGCTGGCTGTGTTATACTGACGGGGCAAGTAATCATCGTAAGATGGTAAAGAAGCATTCCAATAATAGATCTGCTGAGCATACAAAAATAAAGAATCATTGGTCAGTTCCATCCTGTTAGTGGTCGGTGTCTGCTTCGCATTTGAGCCTAATGCTGGCGGATCCGGCTCGGGTGTTACTTTAGATTTTTTGCATGCCACAAGGGCTATAATTATAAGCAGCACCAAAAGGAAAGCATATTTCCTTTGCCAAACTACATTCATCATCTTCAATATTTTATATAAATATACGAGTAATATGAACGTAATTAATCAGTAAATAGTTCTTCAGCCGGTAAATAACATATTTTAACATTTGCAGCACTTTTCCTGGCAAATTCCGACCGGCCCAGAAGTAATGTCTTTTCTTTTTTCAGCCCGTGTTTTTCAACAATAGACCTAAGAGGGTTCGGCGTCTCTGTAAGTTCTTCAGTAAAATATACCGTAAGGTATTTTTCCAGGCCATTCCATTCGGTCTGCTTAATTTTGTTGAGCTGCATTACCGGACTTCCCTGTACCAATAAAAAAATCTGTTTTCGTTCCAGCACTATTTCCTGTAAAAAACGGAGTACTTTATCATATATAAGCAGCTTAAGCGGCAACCGTACACTTAGCAATAACATGTCAAAATTAACCTGGTATTTATCAGGGATGTTGAATTTTGCAGCTGTTTTAGCAAACAGGTTTGTGCTACCGTCTTCCAGGTAAGTGGCCTGCATAAATTTAATTATATCGGTGGCGCTCATTTGCTCCCCGTACTCAATAAACTGGGCAAACAGATAATACACCTGCAACAGATAATCCTTTTCAGGATAAATCACATCATCCAGTTCAAAAATAAAAGCTTCATTGTCTTTTAAATATTTCTCAAATGCCATTACCTGTTTTTTATTGGATAACCTGATCTGTCTCAGGCATTAAAACCTGGATGTTAAATTCTTTAAAAAGCAGGGTCGACTTTGCAACTTCCGCAATTTCAAAAGCATGCAGTGGCAAAATAGCTTCCACCTCTTCATCAAGACAATGGCTCAATAAATTGTGCGCGATAATATCGTCGTTCCGGACACCCAGCGAGATGAACTGATATTTTGCAGACGGAAATGCGGGTACTTCACCGTATTCTGCCAGCACTATGGTATCTCCTGTAAATTTGACCAGCAGCTTTAATGCCTGGGAAGACATCCCCCCGGTAATCAAAATCTTCATTAATATATAATTAAACCGTCCTTCATGGTTACTACCCTGTCGCTGATCTTCGCCAGATCTTCATTATGTGTAACAATGACAAAAGTTTGTTTAAAATTATCCCTAAGTGTGATAAAAAAATCGTGCAGGGCATTTGCGTTTGCAGAATCCAGGTTTCCTGAAGGTTCATCTGCAAGAATGATTGCAGGATTATTGATCAATGCCCTGGCCACCGCTACCCGTTGCTGTTCTCCACCTGACAACTGGTTAGGTTTATGATCTGCCCGGTCTTTTAAACCCAGTAACTCCAGCAATTCAGCAGCGCGTTGTTCTGCTTGTTTCTTAGCCGTTTTAGCAATAAAAGCCGGGATACAGATGTTTTCTAATGCTGTAAATTCCGGCAACAGGTGATGAAACTGGAAAACAAAGCCGATGTTACGGTTGCGAAAAACACTGAGCAGTTCGCCCGAAAGCTTACTCACCTTTGTTCCGTTCAGCTCTACAGTTCCTTCATCAGGTTTATCCAGTGTACCTAAAATATGCAAAAGCGTACTTTTACCGGCTCCCGAAGCACCGATGATACTTACAATCTCCCCTTTTTCAACTTCAAAATCAACACCTTTTAATATTGGCAGATTTCCATAAGCTTTTTTTATACCTGTGGCTTTTAGCATAGATGCAAACTTACAAAAAACCATAAACTAAAAATGTCCCAACAAATTTTCTTCAGTATTATTTGGAAAATCAGAAATATGAGCTAACTTTGAAAAACAAAGTACTTTTAAAATGAGCAATCAGAAAGAACAACTCAATGCATTGAACGACATCAGGAACATCATGAACCGTTCATCAAGATTCATTTCTTTAAGCGGGCTATCCGGAGTTTTTGCGGGTTTTACCGCCCTTATAGGCGCCTATCTTGCCCATATAGAAATAACTGATTATATCAATGGGCAGTACACCTACGGACAATCTGACCTTGACTTAGAATTTAACCTGATTAAAATAGGTCTCGGTGTACTCCTTGTAGCACTGGTGGGTGGCCTCCTGCTAACCTTAAGACAAACCAAAAAGAAGAACCTCCCATTTTGGGACAGGACGACTAAAAATCTGCTCATTAATCTGGCTATCCCGCTAATATCTGGCGGTCTGTTCATCATTGCCCTGCTGCTCGTTCATCCAAATACCTATGGTTTAATTGCACCTTCCTGCCTGGTATTTTATGGGCTGGCCCTGATCAACGCCAGCAAGTATACTTATACTGACATCCGGTTTTTAGGATTTTGTGAAGTAATTCTTGGCTTAATAGCCATGTTCAATATTGGTTATGGGCTTTACTTCTGGGCGGCCGGTTTTGGTTTTCTACATATCCTTTACGGGATGATCATGTATTTTAAATACGAAAGGGCCAAATAATGAAAAATCCAATAGAAGCCCTTAACAAGATTTTCGACAGTAGGATCAGGCTGGGCGTAATGTCAGTACTTATAGTCAACGAAAGTGTCAGTTTTAATGAACTGAAGCAGTTGCTGGAACTCACAGATGGTAATCTTGCCTCCCATTTAAACACACTTGAACAAGCCCAATACCTGAAAGTCCAGAAATCATTTATTGGAAAAAAAACAAATACAACTTATACACTTACTGAACCGGGAAGATATGCCTTTAAAGCACATCTGGATGCTTTAGAGAAAATGATTAAAGGCATTTAATTTTTTTTTACACATACACTTTGAAATACAAAGCACTTTTAAAACATGCAAAATGGAAGCAAATTCAGTTCAACAAATGACAGCTCAACCTACCCATCTTTCAGATGGTCTGATTCCAGCGTCAGGCATTAGTAAACTCTCCTAACAAAAATACCATACTCATGAAAAAATCGATAAACCTGCAGATCCTGGCAACCATAACAGGAGGCCTGCTATTCAATTACCTCTTCTGGATGGAAAAACAAGCGATCAATCTCCTGGTCTACGCTATCTTTATACTGACCATCATCTTGCTGGATAAAGAAAAGAGTAAGAACACAAAAAGCTATTTAACCGGTGCCAGTTTACTATTGACCTCTCTGTTGGTTGTCTTTAATAAATCTGCCCTTACTGTTATTGCCTGGTACATCAGTCTGGCTGTAGTGATTGGCATTACACACTTCCAATTGCTCAGAAGCATCTTTACCATTCTCCTGGCAGCGGCATTACAATTTGTAACAGCCCCTGTAAACCTGGTAAAAAAAATATTGGGCGCACGCTTTAGCGGGATGTTTTTTAAGCCTATGCTGAGATCTATTAAGTACATCATCATCCCCCTAATTGCCATTACTTTTTTCATGATACTTTATAGCGCCGCGAATAACATATTTGCTGGCTACGTGGAGCATTTTTTTTCAGGTATAAGTACCTTTATTAACAATATACTCAATTTTCTATTTGCAGATTTAAGTTTACCACGCTTTCTGCACATTATTTTAGGCATTGTGCTTGCTGCTGCAATTTTTATAAGCTTAAAAGACCTTGAACTGGAAAAAGCGGAAGCCAGCTGCCATGAACAACTCGTACGCCAGCGAAAGAATAAAAAAAGCAGCTCTGTTCTGTACGAACTCGTTTCTATTTTTGCTGGCAACCTGCTGAAACGCAACACCGCACTAAAAACCGAGAATATCATTGGCATCATCTCTTTTTCGGCCTTAAACCTCTTGATACTTGCTTTAAATTTAATTGACCTTAGCACGTTGTGGTTTGGAGGAACAGCTGGTACAAACTATAGTGAGGCATTGCACGATGGCGCTGAAGCGTTGATATTCAGCATTATTATGGCCATGCTGGTCATTGTCTATTTTTTTAGCGGGAACCTGAATTTCTATAGTAAGAATAAGACACTTCGTTTACTGGCCTATTTGTGGATCTTCCAGAATGCCTTCCTGGTCGCTTCTGTACTGCTCAGAGACCTGCACTATATTAATGCGCTGGGTTTAACCTATAAACGCATTGGTGTAATGGTTTTCCTGCTGCTTTGTATAATTGGTCTGGCTACCGTTTACATTAAAGTATCCAGACAAAAATCCTTTTTCTATCTCTGCAAAGTAAATGGCTTTGCCTGGTATGTCCTGCTTCTTGTTTTTGGCTTTATAAATTGGGATGTATTTATCGTATCCTATAACATCAATCATAAGGAATCCATACGCCTCGATCTTGATCATTTAACAGGCTTTTCGGATAAAACCTTACCACTATTACATCAGAATAAACAGCTGCTTAGTAAATATCTTGAAACTTCCGTATATGCTTCGCAATACGAATATGATCTCCAAACGCAACGCAACATATTAAAGAAAACAACCGAGGGGGAAAGGAAGCTCGCTTTTGAGAACGACTTACAAAAAAGGATCAGCAGGTTCAAACAAGAATACGACCGCGGATCACTGCTTTCCTGGAACTACCGCGACTGGCAAACGCAACAATACTTATTTAAAAATCAGCTATAATTCCTAAAAAACTTCACGTTATGCACAACACATTGTATTGGATAGACTATTTCAATAGCAATCTTAAAAACGAAAGGATCGACTGGAGTATTCAACCCGTTTTAGCTATCTCAGAAAAACAAAACATTCTAAAATCTTTGCAGGCTTGGCAACTGGGCGAAACATCTGAAGGTACCAGTCTTGTAAAAGCTGCCACCAAACATGCCAAGCTGTTTAACCATCCGTACTATACCGATGCCATTAAACTCTTCATCAAAGAAGAGCAAAAACATGGAAACAACCTGGGACATTACATCGACCTTATAGGTGAACAGAGAATAAAAAAAGACTGGGGTGATAGTTTATTTAGGAAAATAAGAGGTTTAAATACGCATATGGAATTCTGGACTATAGCAGTGATCACAGTTGAAAGTACCGCCCAGATTTTCTATCAATGCTTAAAGGATGCGACCAAATGCAAATTATTGAAACAGATATGTACAGACATCTTAATCGACGAAGCTGCGCATATTACATTTCAGATTGAACGGTTAAGCTTGTTATACAACAGTAAAAACGCATTTATGAAGGTAGTGTCCTATTATTTTTATACCATATTTTATTTTTCTACCACATTGGTGGTATGGTTTGCCCACAAACGTCTGTTTAAAGCTGGCAAAGTCAATTTCAGCAAGTATCTGATGAGGATGAAACTTAAGTTTAAAAGGACAATAAAAAAACTTAAACCGGAAACTCAAAACATAAACGTTGAAAATACCTGTAGCCATTTGTTATAAAGCTTTTGAAGTTGTAGATTTGGGACAAATTTTTTCAGCGAATGAATATCCACGAATATCAAGGTAAAGAAATACTTAAAAGTTTTGGAGTAGCCGTACAAGAAGGCATAGTAGCCGACACGGTAGAGCAGGCTGTAGAAGCTGCTAAAAAAATGAAAACTGACTACAATTCTGACTGGGTTGTAATTAAAGCTCAGATCCACGCAGGTGGACGGGGTAAAGGCGGTGGCGTAAAACTGGCTAAAAGCCTTGATGAGGTTAAGGAAAGAGCAGCTGCAATTTTAGGTATGCAGCTGGTAACTCCACAAACTGGCCCTGAAGGAAAAAAAGTTAATAAAATTTTAGTTGCACAGGATGTATATTATCCTGGAGCTTCAGAAACCAAAGAATTCTACGTAAGTGTTTTGTTAAACCGTGGAAACGGAAGAAACATCATTATGTATTCTACTGAAGGTGGTATGGACATTGAAGAAGTTGCTGAGCATACTCCTCATTTAATTTTTAAAGAAGAAATTGACCCTAAAGTCGGTTTGCAGGCTTTTCAAGCCCGCAAAATTGCTTTCAACTTAGGTTTAAGTGGTGCGGCTTTCAAAGAGATGGTAAAATTTGTCACTGCCCTTTACAAAGCTTACGACAGCACAGATTCTGCTATGTTTGAGATCAACCCGGTATTAAAAACATCTGATGATAAAATCATTGCTGTTGATGCTAAAGTTGATTTAGATGAGAATGCTTTGTTCCGTCATCCTGATTATGCAGCAATGCGTGATAAACTGGAAGAAGACCCTACAGACGTAGAAGCCAGCGAATCTAACCTGAACTATGTCAAACTTGACGGAAACGTTGGTTGTATGGTTAATGGTGCCGGTTTAGCAATGGCAACTATGGACATCATCAAAATTGCCGGTGGCGAGCCTGCTAATTTCCTTGATGTAGGCGGTACCGCAAACGCGCAAACAGTAAAGGCCGGTTTCAACATTATCCTTAAAGACCCGAACGTAAAAGCAATCCTGATTAATATATTTGGCGGAATTGTACGTTGCGATCGTGTTGCACAAGGTGTTATTGATGCCTATAACGAAATCGGAAATGTTCCGGTTCCAATTATCTGTCGTTTACAAGGCACAAATGCAGAAGAAGCTAAAAAACTGATCGATGAGTCAGGATTGAAAGTTTATTCAGCCATTGCTTTACAGGACGCATCGGATCTGGTTACGAAAGTTTTGGCTTAAAATATAGTTCCTTTTATAAGAAGGCCGTTCCGTTAAACCGGTGCGGCTTTTTTTATGCCTGAGATTTTGATTTGAGCTACCAGGAATAAAAAAAAGAAGAGGCCTATATCCATCCAGATATAGGCCTCTCTAACCAAATATAAATTAAACGAGCATTACAAATATAGATATATATTCCAATTACACACAATAAAATACACAAAAAATAAAAAATAATTATAAAAATTCGATAAATAATGATAAAAATCACATAAAAAGACATATAAAACTTGTAAAACACACAAAACGACAACAAAAAAACATATTAAAACATAAATAAAATATACAAAAATCAAAAAGTACGCAAAATACACACATATAATACATAAAAACCAAAATTATATAGCATAAATACACAAAACACCAGTACAAAAACACCAAAACACATTAAAAACACACAATAAACCAAAAATACCCAAAAACAAACTAAGAAACATTAACCTGTTATTTATTAGAAGAATTCCTTAATTTTGACGCTCTCCATAATAAAATCATGATACACAGAGAAAAAGTAAAAAGTCTGCTCGAGACAGAAGAGTTTAACAGAGAAGTAACGGTTATGGGTTGGGTACGCACCTTCCGTAACAATCAGTTTATTGCTATGAATGATGGTTCCTGTATGGGAAACATCCAGATTGTGGTTGATTTTAACAATACGGATGAAGCACTACTAAAACGCATAACTACCGGCGCCGCAATCGCCGTTAAAGGTACCCTTGTAGCGTCATTGGGGAAAGGGCAGAAAGTGGACATTAAAGCGTCATCGATAGAGATATTGGGCGACAGCGATCCTGAAAAATTTCCGCTGCAGCCAAAAAAACATAGTCTGGAGTTTTTGAGAGAAATTGCACACCTGCGTTTCCGCACCAATACTTTTAATGCCATATTTAAATTGCGTCATGCACTGGCTTTTGCCATCCATCAGTTTTATAATGAAAGAGGCTTTGTGTATATGCACACTCCTATCATTACGGCTTCGGATGCGGAAGGTGCCGGTGAAATGTTCAAGGTAACCACGCTCGACCTTGAAAACCCAGCACGGACAGCGGATGGAAGAATAGATTTTTCTGAAGATTTTTTTGCCCGTTCTACCAACCTAACGGTCTCAGGGCAACTGGAAGGTGAACTTGCCGCTATGGCATTTGGACAGATCTATACTTTTGGTCCTACTTTCAGGGCAGAAAACTCAAATACGACCCGCCACCTTGCAGAATTCTGGATGGTGGAACCTGAGGTTGCTTTTGCCGATCTGGAAGACAACATGCAACTTGCAGAAGACATGTTGAAATATGTGATCCGTTATGCGCTGGACAATTGTGCCGAAGAAATTGATTTCCTGAACAACAGGCTACAGGAAGAAGAAAAAACAAAACCTCAGAACGAACGCAGTGAAATGTCGTTAAAAGACAAACTTAATTTCTGCCTGAACAATGATTTCGAAAGGTTAACGTATACTGAAGCTATAGCAATTTTAAGATCGTCAAAACCTAACCAGAAAAAACAGTTCAAATACCTGATTGACGAATGGGGTGCCGATCTGCAATCTGAACATGAACGCTACCTGGTTGAGAAACACTTCAAAAAACCAGTAATCCTGACGGATTATCCTGCTGACATCAAATCATTTTACATGAGGCAGAACGAGCCGGATGACCAAGGCAGAAAAACGGTAGCTGCTATGGATATCCTTTTTCCGGGCATAGGTGAAATGGTTGGCGGATCGCAAAGAGAAGAACGTCTGGATAAACTGGTAGCCAGAATGGAAGAACTTGGAATCCCTCAGGAAGAGCTTTGGTGGTTTTTAGACACCAGACGTTTTGGTTCTGCTCCGCATTCCGGCTTTGGCGTAGGTTTTGAAAGGCTGGTACTGTTTGTAAGCGGTATGACGAATATCAGGGATGTGATTGCGTTTCCCCGTTTCCCTAAGAACGCAGAATTTTAATTTTTATCTGCGTTCGTTTCGTCTGAATAAGAGTTTGCATGAGCATAATCTACCATCGATACCTTATAATCGGTTGGATTAAAGCTGGAAGATGAACTTAGCGCCATACCCAACTCAAAACGGAGCGGATAAGGTGTTTGCAATAAGCTCCCTTCCGGAATATAAGGAAAACTCTCCATGTAGGATTGCATCACATTGGGTGCAATCCTCCTGTTGATGTAAGCCCGGGTAAGCTGATAAGGATGGTGTAAACCTGCAGCGCCAAGCAATTCAACTGCGCTGGCAACGGTGAGCCTGTGAAAATTGAACACCCGCACTTTTTTATCTTCCACCACCAGACCTTTCATTAAGCTTGGATCTTGCGTAGCCACTCCGGTAGGACAGGTATTGCTGTTGCATTCCAGAGCCTGGATGCAGCCCAAAGCAAACATCATTCCTCTTGCAGAGTTACACAAATCCGCCCCAAGTGCAATGTTTTTCACAAGATCAAACCCTGATGCTACTTTTCCAGAGGCGATAATTTTAATATGTTGTTTCAGATTAAAACCACTCAGCACATCGTACACAAATGCCACAGCCTCTCTTAAGGGCATACCAACGGCGTTAGAGAATTCCTGTGGTGAAGCCCCGGTCCCCCCTTCTCCTCCATCTACAGTAATGAAATCGACATAAGTACCCGTTTCCATCATTGCCTTACAGATCGCAAAAAATTCGCTTCTGCGGCCAATACACAATTTGATACCGACAGGTTTACCACCAGAAAGTTCCCGCAATTGTTTTACAAAAGCCACCAGCTCCAGCGGGGTTCTGAAAGCCGAGTGTGAAGGCGGGGAGATCACATCATAACCTACTTTTACCAGTCTGATCCTCGCAATTTCAGGTGTTACCTTTTTGGCTGGAAGGATACCTCCATGGCCAGGTTTCGCGCCTTGCGACAACTTAATCTCAATCATCTTAACCTGATCTGTCTGAGACCTTTCAGCAAATGCCGCAGGGTTAAATGAACCATCATCATGATTTCTACAGCCAAAATAGCCAGTTCCGATTTGCCAGATCAGATCTCCACCCGGATTGGCATGATAGTCACTGATTCCTCCTTCTCCGGTATTGTGTGCAAAACCACCGAGTTTTGCACCACCGTTTAAAGCCAAAATGGCGTTCTGACTTAAAGAGCCAAAGCTCATCGCTGAGATGTTATAGATACTGGCCGAATAAGGCTTGGAACAATCGGGGCCACCCACCAAAACGCGTGGACTTTCTTCCAGTTCATGGTGGCTGATGGCTGAAATGCTATGACTTAACCATTCATAGCCATTTTCATAGACGTCCAGCTGCGTACCAAATGGAATGGTATCGTTCTCCATTTTTGCACGTTGATAAATCAGGGAGCGGTTTAACCGGCTAAAAGGCTTTCCATTGGTATCACTTTCTACAAAATACTGGTATACTTTCGGTCTCAGATCTTCCATAAAATACCTTAACCTGCCCACTACAGGATAGTTTCGGACAATGCTGTGTTTAGGCTGATACAAATCGTAAATACCCAGTAAAACCAGCGGACCGGTAAAAATGAACAACCACCATAAAGGTGCATAGGTAAGGCCTAACATTACGGTAAGCGCTACTAAAAATGCTGCAATAGCGATGAATGCTTTTCTCATACGTATCAATTTACTAAAAAACATGCCAATTGAACAATTATAATCGGATTTCGGCCTAAGATTTGTTTAATTTTACATATGCTTATCAAAATCTATCCGGAAAACCCAAATCCCAAGGCCATTGAACAAGTTGTTGAGGTGTTAAAAAAGGGTGGTTTAATCATATACCCAACTGACACAGTTTATGGTTTGGGCTGCGATATTACCAATCAGAAGGCCATAGAAAAGATATGCCGGCTTAGAGGTATAAAACCTGAAAAGGCCAATTTTTCTTTCATATGTTCAGATCTAAGACATATTTCAGATTTCATTAAACCCATTGATACAGCAACCTTCAGGGTATTAAAAAAAGCACTTCCCGGCCCTTTTACCTTTATTCTAAATGCCAATAACAATGTACCAAAACTACTAAGCTCCAATAAGAAAACAGTAGGTATCAGGGTACCGGACAATGACATAGCAAGGGAAATTGTAAGACAACTGGGCAACCCAATTTTATCTACTTCCATCCGTGACGATGATGAAGTAATAGAATACTCAACAGACCCTGACCTGATCCATGAAAAATATGAAGATACAGTAGATCTTGTTATAGATGGTGGTTATGGAGACAATGAAGCATCGACCGTAGTAGATTGTACAGCCGGAGAGTTTGAGATCATCCGTGAAGGGAAAGGAGATCTGGATAGCTTTTTATAGTTTTTATTCGAAATAAACTATATTTACCACATGGCTAAATTACTCAATCTACAAGCTTTTAAGGATTTTTTCCGTTCGGGCCAAATTGGCGGTATGATACTGCTGTTTTGTGTGGCGATATCTCTTTTCATCGCCAATTCAACTTATGCAAAGCCATTTTCAGATTTTTTAGCTACAGATTTTGGTTTTTCTTTTGGAACACAGGCCTATGTTTTTTCGATATCAGCCTGGATTAATGATGCCTTAATGGCCGTTTTCTTTTTACTGGTAGGTCTGGAAATTAAACGGGAGATGGTAGAGGGAGAATTGTCATCCGTAAAAAAAGCATCCCTACCGGTGGTAGCTGCATTGGGAGGTATGCTGGTACCCGCCTTTATCTACTTCATATTTAACAAAGGCGAAACCACAGCATCGGGCTGGGGTATTCCTATGGCTACAGACATTGCTTTTGCCCTGGCCATCATTTCCATGCTGGGTAAAAGTGTACCTACTTCTTTAAAGGTATTTTTAGCAGCCCTGGCGATCGTGGATGATTTGGGAGCCATTCTGGTAATTGCTGTTTTTTATACCAACGAAGTTCATTTTGATTACCTGTTAATGGCAGGAGGAATTGTTGCACTACTGCTTGTCTTTAACTTTTTTAATGTAAAACAACTTTACTTTTACCTGGTACCTGGTGCATTTTTATGGTATTTTATCCATCATTCAGGTATACACGCTACCATTGCAGGCGTTTTACTGGCTTTAACCATCCCAACAAATAAAACCAGCATCGAATCACCGCTGGAAAAACTGGAACATTTGCTTAACGGGCCGGTAAATTATTTCATTATGCCTGTTTTTGCACTGGCAAACACCAACATTACTTTCCAGAAAGAAATGATCAGCGGTCTGGTATCCCCACTTGGGTTTGGGATCATCACCGGCTTATTTGTGGGGAAAACAATTGGCGTGACCCTGTTTTCATGGCTGGCAGTAAAACTAAAGCTGGGCAGTCTACCTTCAAGATCTGGCTGGAAACACATTATTGGACTAGGTATGCTTGCGGGGATTGGCTTTACCATGTCTATCTTTATATCACTCCTTTCTTTCAGCGACGAACTTCATGTTACAGAAGCGAAGTTTGCTGTACTCTGCGCTTCTGTAATATCAGGTGTTGCAGGCTTTACCTTTTTAAAATCTATTCGTAAAAATCACGTGATTAAGCCTGCTTAAACTTTTGCATAAAAGTCGTTATACTTCCTTTCAGGTTATTTGTATCCAGCGCTTTTACAAATGCGCTCCCGATAATTGCACCATTGGCATACTGGCAGGCTTTATCAAAAGTCTCTTTACTGCTGATGCCGAACCCAATCATGGTAGGGTTCTTTAATTTAAGGCCAGCTATTCTTGAGAAATAAGCTTCAGTATGATTGGAAACCTGCAGATTTTGACCGGTTGTTGCCGATGAAGAAAGCAAATAAATAAACCCATTACTTAACCCGTCAATTTTTTGAATGCGTTCTGCAGCCGTTTGCGGAGTGATCAAAAAGATATTGCTCAGACCATACTTAGCAAATACAGGCTGATACAGTTCTTCATATTCCACCATCGGCAAATCGGGAACAATACAACCATCTACACCCACTTCGGCGCAGGCTTTACAAAAATTTTCTACCCCAAATTGCAACATTGGGTTCACATAACCCATTAGCAAAACCGGGATGTTTACGGTTTTCCGAAGGTCTTTCAATTGCCGGAACAATAATTTCAGGTCCATCCCATTGTCCAGTGCCTGTTTGCTGCTGGCCTGTATGACAGGGCCATCTGCAACGGGATCCGAATAAGGGAAGCCGATTTCCAACAGGTCGGCGCCTGATTTTTCCAATGCCTCTGCAATGGTTACTGTATCTTCCAGGCTAGGATAACCGGCAGTATAGTAGATGGAAAGTATATTTTTCTTTTCTTGAAATAATAGTTGTAGTCTGTTCATATCAGGATATTCTTGCCGTCATTTATAAATTAAAGTATTTCATATAGGTATCCATGTCCTTATCTCCTCTTCCGGACAGGCAAACTACCACATTTTCTTTACCTGTAAAGGTCATTTTTTCCAGATATGCCAGTGCGTGCGCACTTTCTATTGCCGGAATGATACCTTCCATCTGGGTGAGCAGCAAACCTGCCTGTAAAGACTCATCATCAGTAATAGATACATATTGACCACGCCCGCTTTTAAACAGGTGGGCATGCTGAGGGCCGATACCAGGATAATCCAGACCAGCCGACACAGAATGTGGTTCTACCACCTGCCCATCCTGGGTCTGCATCAGGATGCTCCGGCTGCCGTGTAACACTCCTTCCTTCCCTAAGGCAGTAGTAGCTGCCGAAAAACCGCTCTCCACTCCTTTACCGGCGGCTTCAACGGCAATCAGTTTAACCTTATCATCATCCAGAAAATGATAGAACATCCCCATTGCATTGCTGCCACCACCTACACAGGCCAATACATAATCAGGCTGGTCATTTCCGGTTTGCTCGATCAGTTGTTTTTTAGTTTCTTCAGAGATGATCGATTGAAAAATAGCAACCATATCCGGGTAAGGATGTGGTCCTACCACAGACCCGATAATGTAATGCGTATCAACAGGATTATTGATCCAGTCGCGCATGGCCTCGTTGGTTGCATCTTTTAAGGTCTTACTTCCAGAAGTTGCCGGTACTACTTTGGCACCCAGCATCTTCATCCTGGCCACATTAGGCGCCTGGCGCTGAATGTCAACTTCGCCCATATATACCACACATTCCAGGCCACGCAAAGCACATACTGTTGCGGTGGCCACCCCATGCTGACCGGCACCTGTTTCGGCAATGATGCGTTTTTTACCCAGCTTTTCAGCCAACAAGATCTGTCCGATAGTATTATTGATCTTATGTGCCCCGGTATGGTTCAGGTCTTCACGTTTCAAAAATATATTGGCATTGTACTTTTTTGAAAGTCTTTTAGCCAGGTATAATGGTGATGGCCTGCCTACGTAATCTTTCAGCAGCTGATGAAACTCCTTCTGAAAGGCTTCATCTGCTATTATTTTAAGGTAATTATCCCTCAGTTCTTCTACGTTAGGATATAGCATTTCGGGAATGTAAGCTCCGCCGAAATCTCCATAGTATCCCTTTTCATTTACAAAATAGCTCATAATGCAGTTTTAAATTCTATCAATTTATCTATGTCTTTTAAACCGGGGGCAGTTTCAAACCTGCTGTTGATGTCTATGGCATAAAGACGTGTATCTGTTATTTCTTTTAGTTGCAGGAGGTGTTCCGGGCCAATTCCCCCGCTTAAAAAGTAAGGTTTATCCAAAGTATACCTTTCAAGGAGTTTCCAGTTAAAGGTTTTACCTGAACCGCCGTGAGCGGGTGTCTGGGTATCAAAAAGAAAATAATCAACCACAGTTTCATAGTTTTTTAGCTGGCTGAAATCAAAATGTTCACCCAGCCCAAATGCTTTGATTAATGTGATGCCATGATCTGCAAGCAAACCCTTTAAGGCAATGCAATATTTTACAGGTTCCGAACCATGCAACTGTACAGTATTTAATCCGTATAAAATTGCCAGTTCAACAACCTTGTTCAGTTCTTCGTTTACAAAAACCCCTGTTTTTTTAATCCCGGCAGGGAGATTACGCACAAAAGAAGGTGTTAAACCCTCTATAAACCTTTTAGACCCCCGGTAAAAGATGAAACCTAAATAATCCGGTTTCAGCATCGCTACTGCCTGAATGTTATCAGGAAGTTTCATTCCGCAAATTTTTAATTTAGGTTCCATTCAATTGGGGTTTATATATATACCTGTTTATCTTCCAATTAGTTTTTTAAAACTATCCATTGCTTTTAAACCCATTAAGGATGATTCAGCATGGTAAAAACAATCTGCAAAAGCCTTTGACGGATCTATAGTATTGATGGCCAGTGCCGCATTACACAGCACCACATTGTTCTGTTCGTCTGTTCCCTTTCCACTCAAAACATCCATAAATATCTCTGCAGACGATTCTACGGTATCACCACCTTTAATCTTATCCTCCGTAATTTGCGTAAACCCCAGGTCACTCACCTTTATCAGGGCCTCTCCTTTCTTGCTGAAAGTTTTGATATCGCAGGTTAAAGAAACTTCATCAAAACCATCCACCGCATGAAGTATGGTATAGTTTTTATCAGTATCCTGATATAGATACGCATATAAACGCGCCAGTTCTAAACTGAACACCCCTACAATCTGGTTTTTAGGCTGTGCCGGATTAACCATTGGCCCCAGCATATTGAAAAATGTTTTTACCCCAAGTTCTTTACGGATGGGTGCTACTGTTTTCATTGCGGGGTTAAACAAAGGCGCGTGGATGAAACAAATGCCTGCATGATCCAGGCTCCTTTTTAAAACATCCTGCTCATTCGTAAAGCTATAGCCAAGGTATTCCATAACATTGGACGAACCGCAGCCAGACGAAACCCCGTAATTGCCATGCTTGGCTACTTTGTGGCCAGCGCCCGCAACTACGAAAGATGCCAGCGTAGAAATATTAAAAGTATCTTTACCATCACCTCCAGTACCACAGAGATCTACCAGCTCATAATCAGAAAAATCAAGCTTAATGCAAAGATCAAGCATGGCATCCCGAAAACCCTGAAGTTCCTCAACAGTAATGTTACGCATCCCGTAAGCCGTAATAAATGCCGCAATCTGTGAGGTGTTAAACTCGCCCAGGGCAATCGCAGTTAAAATCCGCTGCGCTTCAGCCCTGCTAAAAGTTTTGTTTTCAAATAAGTGGTTAAGTATCTTTTTCATATCAATGGCTTCACCTGAAGCTTCAAAAGGTTGTAAAACAAAAAAGGTTGCCTTAAAGCAACCCTCAAATATTATTATATAAAATAAAAACGTTCAATACAGGGTTACACTACGCATTTGCGTTGTGCCACCACCAGTTATTAAGTCCGTTTGTTTGTATCATTAGCGCAAATATGGAATTGTTTTTGCAAAGGAACAAATGTTTCTTAAAAAAAATTATTTAATTAGGGCTTTCTTCTCTTTAGCAAAGTGGTTGAAGACCAGTTTATCGGCTAGTGCGGGCAGCAATTTATTGATCCATACAGTCAGTTTCCCCTGCCCTGTCATCACCAGCGTACGCTTGCGTGCAGCAATTCCATTAACAATATTGGAGGCAACCTCTTCAGCACTCATCATTTCTCCTTCTTCCATACTGGTCTCACCATGCGAACTGCCATCTTTAGCTAAAGCAGCAACACGTATATTAGAAGTAGTAAAGCCTGGACAAGCCACCATCACATGCACTCCTGTTTTGAGCAATTCTGTACGCAGAGATTCCATAAACCCATTCATAGCGAATTTAGAAGAGGAATAACCAGTACGGCCTGGCAAACCACGATAACCTGCTATGGAAGATATGCCTACTACACTCCCCTTTGTTTTCAGTATCTCCGGTAAAGCATATTTTGTACAATACACGGTACCCCAGAAATTCACATCCATCAGATTTTTTAATACAGACAAATCCACTTCATCAAAAAGTGCCCGCATAGATAAACCGGCATTATTGATCAGCACATCAATTTTATTGAAGGTGATCAATGCCTGTTTAATCAGCAGCTTACAATCTTCTTCTTTGCTTACATCCACTTGAACAGCAATGGCTTTTATACCATATCTCTTCTCCAGATCGGCGGTAATTTCGCAAAGTGTTACATATTGCCGGGCACCCAGCACCAGATTAGCACCTCTTTTGGCAAATTCTTCTGCACAGGCTTTTCCAATACCTGAAGATGCACCGGTGATGATGACTACTTTATGCTTAAAATCCATTTGATTATTTGATTAATGAGTTTTGGTAAGGTATCCGGGTAACTATAGACCTCCCAAGGGTTATTTCATCGGCATATTCCAGCTCGCCACCGAAAGCAATGCCCCTTGCTATGGTGGTAATGGGAATCTGGAAGTCTTTAAGTCGTTTATACAGGTAAAAAAGTGTGGTATCGCCTTCCATGGTAGCACTTAAAGCCAGGATAACTTCTTTTACCGGGGTTGTTGCAACACGCTGAACCAAAGAATCGATAAAAAGATCAGAAGGGCCTATACCATCCATTGGCGAGATTAAACCACCAAGCACGTGGTAAACGCCAAAATATTGCCCGGTATTTTCGACAGCCATAACATCCCGGGTATCTTCTACCACGCATATTACTTCTTTTTCTCTTTTGGCCGCAGTACAGATGTTGCAGGTCTGCTGATCAGAAATGTTATGACAGATGTTACAATGTTTAATTTGTTTTCTGAGCCTGATCAGGGCGTTCCCAAACTGTTCTACATCTTCCTGTTCTTTATTCAACAAGTGCAGTACCAATCGCAAAGCAGTTTTTTGTCCAACTCCGGGTAGCTTGGAAAATTCATTGACAGCATCTTCAAGCAGTTTAGAAGAAAAGTTCATTTTACAAATTTAAATAAATTTGGCCAACATTTTTATTGGGTTTTATTAGGATAAACTCATGATGGTTTCTTACATTTATCAGCTTAATTAAACCACTATATGAGTCCGATTATTCTCTTATCCTTTCTTATTGGCTACTTTGTTTTATTAGTTGGCGTGGCTTACTTCACCTCCCGGAACAACTCAGACAATGCTTCGTTTTTTATTGCAAACAGAAATTCCAAATGGTACCTCGTTGCTTTTGGAATGATAGGAACTGCCTTGTCCGGTGTTACCTTTATATCTGTACCTGGTGCTGTAGGCAAAAGTGATTTTGGTTATTTTCAATTCATATTAGGAAATGCAGTTGGTTTTATCATCATAGCGACCGTATTATTACCCTTATATTACCGGTTAAACATCATTTCAATTTATACTTACCTGGAAAGGCGTCTCGGCTTCTGGAGTTACAAAAGTGGAGCGGTAATCTTCCTGGTATCTCGTACCATAGGCTCAGCATTCAGGCTTTACCTGGTAGCCATCGTCCTGCAAAAATTTATCTTTGATGCCTGGAACGTGCCATTTTGGTTAACGATTGTGATCTGCCTGGTGCTAATCTGGCTGTATACGCATAAAGGCGGATTAAAAACCATCATCATTACCGATACACTCCAAACGGTTTTTTTATTGCTTTCTGTAGTTTTATCTATCATATTTATTGCCAGATCGTTAAACCTGGATGTTGCAGGCACTTTCGAGGCTGTGAAAAACAGCAGCTATTCCAAGATTTTTTTCTGGGAAGATTTCCTGGGCAGCAAGACCCACTTCCTTAAGCAGTTTTTAGGCGGCATCTTTGTAACCATCGCCATGACAGGTCTGGATCAGGATTTAATGCAGAAAAACCTGAGTATGAAAACCATTGGCGAGGCACAAAAGAACATGTTTACCTTTACCACTGTTTTTGTGATCATGAACATTTTCTTTTTAAGTGTTGGTGCTTTATTATATCTTTTTGCAGCAAACAACGGAATTGATGTTGCCGCGTTAAAAACACCAGATCACCTCTACCCGGAAATTGCATTGAATCACCTGAATGTGATACCAGGAATTATTTTCATGCTGGGATTAACAGCAGCAACATTTGCAACAACGGATTCGGCTTTAACTGCATTAACTACTTCCTTTTGTGTAGATTTTTTACATTTTGATAAAAAGGCAGATCAGAATGACCCTGCACTTGTTCGGAAAAGACACCTGGTACATGTTGGTTTTTCTGTATTGATGGTGCTGGTGATCATGGTGTTCAAGATCATCAACGATGATTCCGTAGTAAATGCGATTTTTAAAGCTGCAGGTTATACTTACGGGCCTTTAGTTGGTTTATTTGCTTTGGGCATGTTCACCAAAAGGGCAGTGACAGATAAAATTGTGCCTTATATCTGTATCCTTTCACCGATATTATGTTTCATCATTGACATCAATTCTATGAACTGGTTTGGCTATGCTTTAGGTTTTGAACTCATCATATTAAATGGATTGATTACATTTATTTTGCTTTGGGTTACGGGTAAAACATCATTAACCCAAACCAAATTCTAATACCTTAATATAATACCTACAGAATGACAAGTGAAGAGAAAATAAGAAGCGCTTTTGAGAATAAAAACTGGCAGGAAATAAAAGTTACAGACTCCTGGCAGATCTTTAAGATCATGGCGGAGTTTGTAGATGGCTTTGAAAAATTGGCTAAAATTGGCCCTTGTGTATCCATATTTGGATCCGCAAGAACTGCAGAAACTAATAAATACTATGAAATAGCTGTTGAATGTGGCAGGCTCTTAACCGAGCGTGGATATGGAGTAATTACCGGAGGTGGCCCTGGAATTATGGAAGCAGGTAATAAAGGCGCCCACATGAATGGCGGGAAATCAGTAGGTTTAAACATCGACCTGCCATTTGAACAATTCCACAACAAATATATTGACCATAATAAATTGCTGGAATTTGATTACTTTTTTATCAGAAAGGTGATGTTTATGAAATACTCCCAGGGCTTTATTGTATTGCCCGGAGGGATGGGAACCATGGATGAACTGTTTGAAGCGATAACGCTGATACAAACCGGAAAAGTTGCCCGCTTCCCCATTGTACTTGTTGGAAAGGAATATTGGGGTGGACTGGTAGAGTGGATCAAGAGCACTATGCTGCAAAAAGAGCACAACATCCATGCAGAAGATCTGAATTTATTTCGCCTGGTAGATACAGCTGCTGAAGCTGCTGAGCACATTTTCAGGTTCTACGAGAAATATGTGTTGAAACCGAATTTCTAGCGAAAGATCTCGTTGATTTTATCTGTATTTATCCAAAATGGCTGACACCTCCGGATACCACCAATTTCATGGCGTCGGCCGCACTCATGTTTAAAGGTTTGATCTTTTCATGCTTTACTACATAAACCTGACCGGCAAATGAGTAAGAAAATGGGAAATATACAATAGACTCCCCCGGTAGGTTAATAGATTTAAGATCGTTCTGGGTCAGAAAACCAATCCGCTTTAAATCCCCTTCCACTTCTACCAGCACCGGATTATTAAACTTCTTCTCATCCCCCACAAAAGCCTCCGTAAGATCTTTAATAGAAGAATAGATGAACTTCAAAAGCGGGATTTTATCCAGTAACCGTTGAAACCAGTTGTACATCGGTTCTGTAACGAAATAGGTCACAAAAATGCCTGCCAGTAAAATCAGCGACACCACCAGTGCAAGCCCCAAGCCAGGTATATTCCGGCTGGCCCCGGTTTTAGGGTCAACCCCCAGAATATTGTTCACATTTAACCAGCTGTCTACCGTGGTAACAGCCCATATCACTATAAAAATACTTAATGCAATGGGTAGTACAATTAACAATCCTTTGATCAGGTAATTCAGTAGTACCCTGCCAACTTTATTCATGTTGCAAATTTAGCTAAAATATTCATGAAAATAATTTGCAATGGAGCAGAATTCTACTCATAAAAATATACACGCTTTACCCTTTGGGATACATTTGTCAAGATTTCATAGGGAATTGTCCCGATCTGGTCTGCCAGCCGGGAAATGGTCAGCTGATCATTGAATACGATCACTTCATCCCCCGTCTTCACATCCAGACCAGTCACATCAAGCATACACATATCCATGCAAATTACCCCTACAGTAGGCGCCAATTTCCCTTTAACCAGCATACAACCAACTCCGTTGCCAAAAGCGCGACTATATCCATCGGCATAACCAATTTTCACAGTAGCAATTGTCCCACCCTGTGGCAGTAAGCCCTTACGTCCATACCCCACAGTTTCATTCGGCTTAAGCTGCTTTACCTGCGTAATGGTAGTTTTCAATATTGCCACCGTTTGCAAACCGGCATTATTTTTCAACGCCGCATCAAAACCATAGAGACCAATTCCAAGCCTTACCATATCCAGCTGCGCATCAGCATGGCGTGAGATTCCGGAAGTATTAGAAATGTGTCTGATGAAACGATAATGAAGCGCTTCGGCGATCAGGTCAGTCATGGCGGTAAAACGGTCAACCTGGTGCCTGGTAAACTCATCATGTAAGCCATCTTCACTACCAACCAGGTGAGAAAACACAGATGCTACTTTTACTTTAGTAGTTTCGCTCAGTACCTGTAACAATTCAGGCAAATCAGGCTCTTCAAAACCCAAACGATGCATTCCGGTATCTATTTTCAAATGGATTGGATATTGGTCATCCTGCAAAAAGCCAATAAAACGCTGCAAAATTTCTAAGTTGTAAATTTCCGGTTCAAGCTTGTACCTGACAATGGCATCAAAAGCTGAAGGTTCAGGGCTCATCACCATAATCGGCAGCTTTATTCCGGCTTTCCTTAAAGAAATTCCTTCATCTGCATAGGCAACAGCCAGGTAATCCACCTTATGATATTGCAATAAATTGGCAATTTCGAAGCTACCGCTGCCATAGGAAAATGCTTTTACCATGGCCATAATTTTTATACCCGGATGTAGCTTATTCCTGTAAAACTGCAGGTTACCAGCCAAAGCATTCAAATCAATTTCCATTACAGTATCATGTACTTTCTGTGCCATCAACTTACTGATCCGTTCAAACTCAAACTTCCGGGCACCTTTTACCAAAATCGTTTCGTTATTAAAATGCAGGGCTGGAAAATTATCAATGAAGGCCTGTGTATCTTCAAAAAAAGAAGCTTCCATATCAAAGAGCGCTGCAGATTCATCAATATGCGGCCCTATACCGATCAAACGGTCTACATGCTTTTGTTTTAACAGGGCTGCAATTTCAGCGTAAAGTACCTCTTTGGTTTTTCCCGTTTCCTGGAGATCAGATAAGATCAGCGTTTTCTTAGGATGTTGGTTCTGAAGATTCAAAAAATCGAGTGCAATCGCCAGCGATGAAATGTCAGCACTATAAGAATCGTCAATTACCGAACATTGGTTAATTCCATTTTTTAACTCCAGGCGCATACTTACCCTGGTTAATTTTTCCAGTCGCTTATCGGCTTCTTCAGGTGCATAACCTAAGGCAAGTAAAGTGGCCCAGCAAATGATACCATTTTCAACAGAAGCCTGGTCACTAAAGGGAATCAGGCATTCTATTTCTTTTCCCTCAAAATTTGCACGGATATAATTCTTACCATCCACAGGCTCAATAAATAAGATTTCCAGGTCAGCTTTTTGTTTTATACTCCAGGAAAACTTCTTTTTACCTGGTAAATCAGCCATACTTAAGCCAGACGTATACTCCGGCGAATAAATAAACAAGTCAGCACCTTCACAAAATTTTAATTTTTCGAGCAACTTTTCTTTTGCAGATGAAAATCCCTCAGCATGTGCTTCGCCCAAATTTGTCAGGATACCGACGTTGGGCTGTATGATGTCAGCCAGCGATTCCATTTCATCTGTTTTGGAAATCCCCGCTTCAAAAATCCCCAACGTATTTTCCGCAGCAATTTCCCAGACAGATAACGATACCCCTATTTGAGAATTAAAACTTTTAGGACTGCGTATGATGTTAAAATCAGTGGCAAGCAATTGATATAACCATTCTTTAACGATCGTTTTTCCATTGCTTCCGGTAATGCCAAGCACTTTTAAATCATACTGATTGCGCTTGTATTTTGATAGCGCCTGCAGTGCCGCCAGCACATCCGGAACAACCAGCATACTGGCATCGGCAAACAAATCCTTATACCTGGCATCACTGATTACAAAATTCCGTATTCCACTGGCATAAGCATCCTTCAAAAAATCATGTCCGTCTCTTTGTCCCTTTAGGGCGAAAAACAAAGAGTATTCCGGATCTATTACACTTCTGCTATCGATTACAAGGTTACTGATTATGGCATCGTTTTGTTTTTCAAAGGATTTTATACCCAGGATACCGGCAATATGACTGATGGTGTAAAGAGAATTGCTCATCTGACAAAAATAAACTTAATGTAAACACTAATCCTATTTTTTACAAGATTTCTGAGCGCCAACACACTGAACAAAAAGAATAAAAAGAAAACGGTTAAAATGTTGGCTGGTGTCACATATCTTATATAAATTTATAGGGAAAGCAACACAACAGATGCTAGAATTCAGCGATTTAAAAAACATTTCAACAAACACCCTTCTCCAGACCTTCAATGACGCGTTCTCTGATTACCTGGTGAAGATGCATTTGACGAAGGAACAATTGGAACGAAAGTTAGTGGCAGATGCCATCGACCTCAGGTTATCCGCGGGAACCTACGAAGATGGCAGGCTTATTGGATTTATTTTGCATGGAATCAATGACATGGGCCACGAGAAAGTTGCTTACAATGCAGGAACAGGAGTTTTACCTTCAAAAAGAGGGCATAATTTAACCAAAGCCATGTACCAGTATATTTTACCCCTGCTGGAAAAAGAAGGAGTAACAACATGCATACTTGAGGTTCTTGAAAAAAACCTTCCTGCCTTAAAAACATACCAGGCAATCGGATATCAATTTAAAAGAGAATTGGTATGCTTTAAAGGCATCCCTAAAATAGCGGATACCAATTCCGGAAGCGCGGATATCCGGAAAATCGAACAGGTAGACTGGACAATGCTAAGCACGTTTTGGGACTGGCAGCCCTCCTGGCAAAATTCAATAGCGGCAATGCAAAATTTAGGAGAACACAACAAAACGGTTGGCATCTACCTGAAGGACGAGCTGATTGCCTACCTTAGCTACAATCCCCTAAACAATAGAATTGCACAATTTGCAGTGCATAAGTCCCATCGTCGGGCAGGTTATGGAAAAGCGTTGTTCCAACATGTATTTCAGACAAACAAAACCGAAATCTTTATCATCAATGTTGATATCGAATCCTGCACAACCATTACATTTTTAGGCTCCATCGGATTATTCCCATATATCTGTCAATATGAGATGGAAAAAAAATTATAGTGTCTGCTGTTGTAATATTGATTCCAGCAGCAAGCTCGATTCCTCTTCAGGACTGATCAGGTCCTGCAGGCTCACTTTATCCAGTAGCTGATCAACCGTAAGCTGGATCATTTGCCATAAAGAACGTATAGAACAATCTATAGAGTTTGTACATAATTTTAACGCACCAGTGTAATCCTCACAAAATTTCTTGCTATAAAGTGCGCCACCCAGCACTTTCATTACCTGGTTGATATTGATCTGGCTTGCAGGCTGAGCCAACACATAACCACCTTTATAACCGGGCGTACTATTGATATAGCCCGAGATACGCAGAATTCGTGTAAGTTTGGCTACATAGGCTGCAGACAAGCCCTCCGCTTCACTAATGGCTGGAATACTGATTCCCTCCCGTTGATGATGTCTTCCAATGCGAAGCAAAATCCTCAAACCATATTCCTCTTGTGCAGTAATTTTCATAGGTCTATATTTATCACATCATTCCCAGTTCAAACCTTGCGGTTTCAGACATCATATCCCTGTTCCAGGGTGGATCCCAGGTTACTTCAACCGTAACTTCGTTCACCCCCTCAATTTCTTTTACCTTCTGCTCAACCTCCAGCGGAATGCTTTGTGCTGCAGGGCAACCCGGCGCAGTAAGTGTCATTACAATCTGCACATTGTTTAAGGGCGGCAAAATTTCCGTCTCATAGATCAGCCCCAGCTCATATATACTCACCGGTATTTCGGGATCGTATATCGTTTGCAAGCAATCAATTACCTTTTGTTTTAATGCTTCTTTATCCATGATCTATTTATTTTCCTGCCTTCATCATTTGATACGCTAAGGCATAGTTTTTCATCTGTTTAATCATTGCCAGCAAACCATTGGAGCGGGTTTGGGCCAGATGGGTCATCATGCCAATCGTCCCGATAAAATCCATTCTCGCATTCAGTACTTCTTCAGGTGTATGCCCAGATAAAACTTTGATCAGCATGCTGATCAGGCCTTTAACAATTACGGCATCGCTATCTGCTTTAAAGATAACTTTACCGTCCTCGTAAAAGGATTTAAGCCAAACGGTCGACTGACATCCCTTGATCTTGTTCTCTTCTATCTTATACACATCTTCCAGCACAGCCAGCTTTTTTCCCAGATCAATAATATATTCATATTTATCTTCCCAGCTGTCAAAAAGTGCAAAATCCTCAACAATTTCCTGTTCAATTTCCGGTATTGATTTAACCTCCATTACGCTAACATTTTTATGGTTTTACCTAAGCCGGCAATCAGTACATCTATTTCCTCCAGATTGTTGTACAAGGCAAAAGACGCCCTTACTGTACCCGGAATACCAAAACGTTTCATCAATGGCTGGGTACAATGGTGCCCGGTTCTCACAGCAATCCCCATGTTATCCAGCAACACCCCGATATCCTGCGGATGGACATCCTTGACAATAAAGGAGACCAGACTGGCTTTATCCTTAGCTTCTCCAATGATGCTTAAACCAGGAATGGTTTTTAACCGCGCAGTTGCGTAGGCCAGTAATGCGGCCTCATGCAGCCTGATCTGATCCTTTCCCGCAGCTGAAATGAAATCCAAAGCAGCCTTTAAAGCAATGGTATCCGCAATATTGGGTGTCCCAGCTTCATATTTATAGGGCAGGTCATTAAAGGTTGTTTTCTCGAAGGTAACCTCCTTAATCATCTCCCCACCACCTTGAAAAACAGGCATATCCTGTAACAATTCCCGCTTACCGTACAAAACGCCGACCCCCGTAGGGCCGTACACCTTATGCCCGGAAAAAGCAAAGAAATCACAATCCATTTTCTGCACATCAATATCCAGGTGCACTGCAGATTGCGCACCATCTACCAGCACCCTGGCACCAACAAGATGCGCCGCAGTTACAATTTCATTCACAGCATTAATGGTACCCAGCGAATTAGAAACATGGACTACAGACACCAGTTTTGTTTTACTGCTCAGTAATTCCTTAAAAGCCTCTATCGCTAATTCACCTTCATCGGTAACGGGAATTATCTTCAAAACAGCATGGTTTTCTTCACACAGGATTTGCCAGGGCACAATATTGGAATGGTGTTCCATGCCAGAAATGATGATCTCATCACCCGGGCCAATGTTTTGCCTGCCCCAGGTAAAAGCAACCAGGTTGATGGCCTCGGTAGTTCCCCTGGTAAAGATGATCTCTTCGGTAGCACCTGCTCCAACAAATTCCCTCACCGCTTCACGGGTAGCCTCATACGCCATGGTCGCCTCTTCAGCAAGGGTATGAATACCCCGATGGATATTTGCATTATAGTAAGTATAATAATGAGTTAATGCATCAATTACACACTGTGGCTTCTGCGAGGTGGCTGCATTGTCAAAGTAAACCAGTGGTTTGCCTTTAACCATCCTGGACAATATAGGGAACTGCTGTCTTAAATCGGTTAATGCCATTGCTAAAAGGATAAATGATGATATATTAACTGTGCTACATACTTACGCAAAGGTTCAGATTTGATCTGATCCAGTATATCTGCCGCATAAGCCTGCAGCAACAATATTTCAGCATCTGCCTTGGGGATGCCCCTTGCCCTTAAATAAAACAAGGCCTCTTCATCCAATTGCCCTACCGTACAACCATGTGAACACTTTACATCATCAGCAAAAATTTCAAGCTGAGGCTTGGTGTTTATGGTAGCATTATCCGACAACAGGATATTTTTATTAGACTGGTAAGCATTTGTTTTTTGCGCATCAGGCTGCACCATAATTCTTCCATTAAACACAGCCGTCGAAAAATCGTCGGCAATTCCTTTATAGAACTGATTGCTGAAACAATTTGGCTGCCGGTTGTCTATCAGTGTATGGTTATCCGCATGGGTTTTTCCTTTTAAAAGATACAGGCCATATAAATGTGTTTCATCGCCAGGTGCATCCAGTACCAGGTTCATATTGTTACGCACAATACCCCCGCTCAGCGTGATGGTCACCGTATGCACATAACTGCGTCCGGCCTGGGTAATGTGTGTGGTACTTACCTGGCTCGCATTGGCATGATCATGTTGTATCTTATAATATTCCAGATAGGCATTCTGCTGCAGCACCAGCTCCATTACCTCGTTACAAAAGCTATCAGCCGTACCCAATGAGGTATAAGCCTCAGTTAATTGTACACTGCTGCTTTCATCCAAATAGATCAGGCTACGGGGCTGCGCCATGATATGCCCGGTTCTTCCATCCAAAATGTGATATACATACACCGGATGCTCCAGAGATTTTCCTTTAGGAACGTGTACAAAAACACCACCCTCAATAAAAGCGCCGTTAAGTGCATGGACTCCATCTCTGATGTAGCTGCTGCTTTTATTTAAATGATCAGCAACAATAGCTTTGTAAGCACCAGTGGCAGCCACGCTCAATGGCAGTACCGTTAGCGATGCAGCATCAGAACGGATGTTAGACAATGCTACATTAAAATGCCCGTTTACAAAAACCAGCTCATCTGCAGTTTTGTGGCCAGGCAAACGAATGGCATCCACATCGGCAACAGTAACCGAACTTTCCAAAGCAGTGTTTGTCAGTTCATAAACTTTATCAAAAAGGCTGCTGATCCCGGTATATTTCCATTCTTCTGTACGAAATGTAGGCAAACCAGTTTTATTAAAAGTATCGAAGCTCTGTTTTTTGATCGCAGCAATCCCGTCAGCAGTATCCGGGTGCTGAGACGCTTCAAATTGTGCTTTAAAATAGCTTAAATCAGTCATATTACAGTGCAGTTAAGTCAACTTCATCGGTAATAAAGTCATATCCCTTTTCTTCCAGTTCAAGAGCCAGCTCCTTGGTACCCGATTTAACGATCCGCCCATTGTACAGCACATGCACAAAATCAGGCTGAATATAATCCAGCAAACGTTGATAATGGGTAATCACCAATACCGAACGGTCCGGATTGTGCAGTTTATTGATCCCATTGGCAACAATGCGAAGGGCATCAATATCAAGACCAGAATCCGTTTCATCCAATATGGCCAGTTTCGGTTCCAGCATCGCCATCTGGAAGATCTCGTTGCGTTTTTTTTCGCCGCCGGAAAAACCTTCGTTAATTGAGCGGCTCAACAATGACTGGTCAATTTCTACAAGGGCCATTTTCTCTTTCATGGTTTTTAAAAAAGCAACCGAATCCAGGGGTTCCAGCCCATGGTATTTACGTTTTTCATTTACAGCCGCCTTGATAAAATTGGTGGTACTCACACCAGGTATTTCTACCGGATATTGAAAAGCCAGAAAAAGTCCTTCACGGGCCCTGTCTTCAGGCGATAATTCCAGGAGATCCTTTTCCAGGAACCTCACTGCACCCTCCGTAACTTCATATTGTTCCCTGCCAGCCAAAACAGAAGCAAGTGTACTTTTACCTGAACCATTTGGTCCCATAATCGCATGCACCTCCCCTGCTTTTATCTCCAGGTTAATTCCTTTTAATATCTGTTTACCTTCAACGTTTGCGTGTATATTCTTAATTGACAACATATTCATATATTTTATTATCCTACACTACCTTCCATGCTAATGGCCAATAGTTTTTGCGCTTCAATGGCAAATTCCATCGGCAGCTGGTTCATTACTTCTTTGGCAAAGCCATTTACAATAAGCGCTACAGCAGCCTCCGGATCTATCCCTCTTTGTCTGCAATAAAAAAGCTGGTCCTCACCAATTTTAGAGGTGGTCGCTTCATGCTCTATTATGGCAGTTTTATTTTTTACCTCTATATAAGGAAAGGTATGCGCACCACACTTGTCGCCCAGCAACAAGGAATCACACTGCGAATAATTACGTGCATTAAGCGCCTGTTTGCTCGTCCTTACCAGGCCGCGGTAGCTATTTTGGCTATAACCCGCCGAAATGCCCTTAGCTACAATCCTGCTCCTGGTATTTTTACCCAGATGGATCATTTTTGTACCCGTATCGGCCTGTTGGTGATTATTTGTAAAAGCAACTGAATAAAACTCCCCGATAGAATTGTCACCTTTTAAGATCACACTTGGATACTTCCAGGTAATGGCAGAACCTGTTTCCACCTGCGTCCAGGAAATTTTTGAATGCGCACCTTTACAGATGCCCCGTTTGGTTACAAAATTATAAATACCACCTTTACCTTCTTTATCACCAGGATACCAATTTTGCACAGTAGAGTATTTGATTTCTGATTTTTCCATGGCGATCAGCTCTACCACCGCAGCATGCAATTGGTTTTCATCACGCATGGGCGCCGTACAGCCTTCCAGGTAACTTACATAACTTTCATCTTTCGCCACAATCAGCGTACGTTCAAACTGTCCGCTGTTTTCCGTATTGATGCGGAAGTAGGTAGACAGTTCCATCGGGCAGCGGACTCCTTTTGGAATATAACAAAAAGACCCATCAGTAAATACTGCCGAATTCAAGGCAGAAAAATAGTTATCTGTCATCGGCACTACAGACCCCAGGTATTTCTTTACCAGTTCAGGGTGCAACTGAATGGCTTCACTTATGGAGCAGAAAATGACCCCGATTTCAGATAGCTGTTCTTTGAATGAAGTAGCAATCGAAACGCTGTCCATCACCACATCCACGGCTACACCGGTCAGGCGTTGTTGCTCACCAATAGAAATGCCCAGTTTCTCAAATGTACTCAGCAATTCCGGATCTACTTCATCCAAACTGTTCAATTGCTTTTTAGGTTTCGGTGCCGCATAGTAAATGATATCCTGATAGTTAATGGGCGGATATTTCACATTAGGCCAGGTCGGTTCTTCCATGGTTAGCCAGTGTTTATAAGCCTTAAGCCTCCATTCCAGCATCCATTCCGGCTCATTTTTCTTACCGGAGATGAGCCGGATCACATCCTCATTTAACCCTTTAGGAATCGCATCAGTATCTATATCGGTCACAAAACCGTACTTGTATTCACTTAATACGGCATGATCCAGGGTATCTTGTTGTTCTTTCATGATTTTCTAGGTTTGAAAGATTGAATATGATACAAAGATACCCTGTTGGATTGTTTATACAAAATAGTATAAACAGAGAAATGTAAGATTTACATTTGCATTAGTTCACCAAATAGGTATAAACTTTTCGGCCCAGATTTCCAAATGCATCCATACCTTCTAACACAACCCGGTAAGTTCCAGGTTCATTAGCATTAACATACTCAAAGCTGGCATTTCCCTCTTTATCAGTAATGATGTTAGGCTTCCAGTAAATGGTTGTACGATAATCTGAAAGATTCGATGTTTTGTTTGGTTCATATTTGGGCATATAAAACTGTCTTGCAGTATAATACCCGGCAGGCTGGTAGGGAAGTATTCCCGGAGCTGCACTTATATTTTTACTATCCCGTTTGCCTTTTTTGGAAGTAAGGACTAAAACACCGCCATTAGTACCATATACAAATGAAAGTCCAGTACTAGATAGCACTTCTATACTTTCCAGGTCGTTCATTATGATATCGCCAATCATATCAGCGTTAATTTCCATACCATCCAGAATTATTTTCATAGGAGAAAGGTTGTCAGAAGTCTGCGCCTTATTAAGGTAAGGAATTTCTTGTCCTTCATTATTCAACCTAAAACTTAAGCCTGCCACCCTTCCTACCAAAGCCTGGCGTAAATCTTGTTTTGTTTCCAGTTGCTCTGCTGTAAAAACATAATCTGCTACCCCTGGACCATTAAAATTTAAAGATTCAGTGACCTTCTTTTTTTCTCCAACAATTTCAACTGTTTGCAGATTGATAGTATTGCCCAACAAACCTAAACGTCTCAATTCATTAAAATAGTTATCACTTTTAGTTAAATATCCGGCTATCGCTTCGTTCACGTTAACTTCAATATCTCCGCTATTCCGATTCCTGGAAACCAATTGTCTAGGCCGTGCATCCATCTGAATATTTACATTATTTTTGCCTTTGTCTGTTTCCGCTTTTATAGCAAACTTTGTACTATCTCCAAAGAACATCTCCCTGAAGGCAAATCTCCCATTTTCATCAGTGAGCGTATCAATCATGAAAAACTTACTTGACGAAGACAACAATGTAACTTTTCCGCGCGCAACTGGCTTATTCCCACTTGTTGTAACCTTGCCGCTAATTACCAATAGTTTCTCTGGTTGAAATTTAACAGCGTTAGTTTTTCCGTCTAAGAAATCGTTCCAGATAAAGCGCCTCCAACCCTGAGTCATCATGAGCAGGTCAAAATTATTTCTGGTTTGTACATCATCGTTAAGGAAATAATAATTCGGTTTCTCTATGTATCCAGCCAAATCAGAACTAAGCAATAAATCCGTAAAAATATTGCTCTCATTAAGTTCGTCAGTTTCAACTTTCGATATATTGTTAATAGCGACAGAAAAACTGCCTGGAGTAGATTTACCGGCATGCAAAACTTTAAAGCCAGTGGTAATTTTTGCGGTTCGTAAACTCTCACCTGGTTTGTTTTCAAACTGAATATCTAATTTGTCTGACATGTTGCTGATAAATATCAGTCTTTCGGCTGCAGGCTTATTATCTGGTGTAAATAAGGTAAGCCTTGCAATTCCAGACCTGATCTTCTCTTTTGGAAAGTTGACAGCTACGACTTGTCGTTCGGAACTCGCTTTTGTTGAAAAAATCACATTGTTATTCTGCTGAACAATAAGTTTAAGGTCACCCTTTCCCAACAGCGAATCACTAATCATTATTTTAACGGAAACTTTCGAACTATCTGAGTTATTAACAGATAAGACATAACCCGCTGTTAATTGTTTTGGTATGGGTATTTCTTTTTTAGAACCATCAGCAAAAGTAGCAACAGCGGTATAGCGCTGTCCTGGAAGTGGATTCAGGATAAAACTTCCCAGCCCCACATGTTTAGTTTCAATTTTGCTTAGTTCAGTTCCGGTTTGATCTTTTATCGACAGCATTATATTTTTGCCCAGACCATCATTTCCCAATACCTTTACAGCAATTTTAGATGGTATATTTTCAACCAGGTTACCACCTTCCGGAAAAAACTGTATATCAAGTTGGTTTGAACTCAATTTAATCGGAACCACTTTTGTGACTTTTTCCTTATTAGAAATTGCAAGTGTAGCAACAATCCTCCCTGTTTGTGGCGCATTTTCATTCAGGTTCGTCAAACCTACGTTTATTTCCCCTTTCGAATTTGTAGTGGCTTTACCCTTAATAGGTTTACCACCAAAATAGACTTCATAATTTACCTCCTTCAAAGCATACGGTGTTCCATTTTTTTGAGTGAATTTAAGCAATGAATTCACCTTACCTTCCTCATTATAAGTATAAGTTGCCAGTGTCTTTATTCCTAATGAACTGCCAATTTTAATGGTTTTATCATAGAAATACTCAGATCCTGAATTCTGCATCCAGCGAGTATAAGCTCTAATTCTATAATTGCCTTCAGCCAATGAATCTTTCAAATTAAAATCACCCCAGCCCATACCGAAAGAAAGCGGTATAATCAATTGCCTCTCCACGCTATCCAGGTCATTAATAAGATCAACGTATAAAGTATTGCTGATTTGAGAAGGCTCCGCAGTCACGGTATTCAATACGTATGCTTTAAACCATATATCCTCTCCAATCGCATAATAAGGCTTATCCAGATGCAAGTGTATTTTTTCTTGCTGGTTGTTTTTATTATAGGCTTCCAGCTTAGCGAGCATCTCTAAAAAAGGGTCGGCACTCCCTAGAAAGGCAGATGTAACTATAAAAATTAACAGCACTGTCAATCCTACCAACGTATGCTGCATTTTCATATAATGAGAGGTTAATTTCATATACTTAAAAATAAATATTTTTCAATATAACTATTCTTAACCATTTTGCATAATAATATATCAGGACACAAGAGCTTAATTATTAAACTTGTCGTTGGTATTAAAATACTTTAATATCTTTATATACTATAAAACATTATTTTTTTAGTCTAATTCGTTATCAGCCAGCTCCCATGAAGTTTAAAAGATCATTTTTGTTCTGCATATACATAATACATGCTTTCTGCACTACTGAGGCGCGTTCCCAAAGCACTAAACCAGAAGCCATTGAAAACGCCATATTAAAAGATAAAAAGAATTTTTATTACGTTGATTTTAAAAATTATAATGCCACAGACCGCTCGCTTCCTATCGGAGTTTTTGATTCCGGAACAGGCGGTCTGACCATATTAAATACCTTAGTCCAATTTGACCAGCACAACAACACTACACAGTCAGCAGGAAAAGACAATCTTCCCGATTTTGCAAAAGAAAAATTCATTTACCTGGCTGATCAGGCCAATATGCCCTACGGAAATTATTACAGCGAAAAGAAAAATGACCTTCTGGTCGAACACATCATTAAGGATGCACAATTCCTTTTATCAGACAAATACTATTTAAACGGCGAGGCTAAAAATTACAGTTCAGACAAACAGAAAGTAAAAGCCATTGTAATTGCCTGCAATACCGCTACTGCTTATGGAAAAGAATATATAGAAGAGTTTATAAAAAGTACGGGGCTTCAGCTCAAGGTAATTGGCGTAATAGATGCAGGTGCCCAGGGTACGCTTGATGTTTTCAAAAAAGACGAAAACGGTTCCATAGGTGTTTTTGCTACGGTAGGCACCATCGCATCCAAGGGCTATGAAAACACCATACTAGCTCTAAAGGACAAATTGGGCTACACCGGCAATCTGCAGGTGTATAACCAGGGCGGATACGGACTTGCAGAAGCTGTAGATGAAGAACCAGACTTCATCAACCGTAAGGCTACGGCACCAACAGCAAACTACCGCGGGCCAAAACTGGATAGCGGTGCCTATAAAATTGAAAAAACCTTACTCGATGTGTATAATTTTGATTTCAGCAACCATAAAATGCTGTGCGACAGCAAAACAGATGATTGCGGAAATATGCAATTGAACGCTGCCGACAATTATGCCCGGTACCACCTGGTGTCCCTGATGGAAAAAATCAGAAAAACCAAAGGCGCACAGCCACTTAAAGCCCTTGTTCTGGGCTGTACCCATTATCCCTTCCTAATTACTGATATCCGGAAAATACTTGACGACCTGTACAATTTTCAGAAAAACGGTGATTTTATCTACCGCCCGTTTATGAATAAGCACATCGAGATCATTGACCCTGCAGTAAATGTTGCCACAGAACTTTATTCCTACCTCAGGCAGCAAAACCTTTTTAATCCTGCAGGAAATATGAATGCCAGTGAATTCTTCATCAGTGTACCCAACACAACCAATAAAGCTGTAATCACGGACGATCAGGGCAGGTTTACCTATAGCTACAAATACGGAAGAAATGCCGGAGAGATACAGGAATATGTAAAAGTGGTACCCTTCAGCAGAAACAACATTCCTGCTGAAACCCTCAACCGCATTCAGACAGTAATCCCCTCTACCTATCAGCTGATACAAAAATTTCATACCAGTAATTCCAAACTGGCCAATTTACCCGAGGCAGAAAAGATCAAGCCATAACTTAGTATCCAAAAGTATTGTGCAAAACCTTTACAGGTTGGTCCAGTTTCAGTAAAAACCCATTAATTACTGCATAAAGTGGCTTACCCTGTTTGTTCAGCAGGAAATTTGCCGGTTGATTTAAGCCTGCCTCTCCAGACACTGCAGTTCTATTGCTTAGGTTCAGCATCCTCTTTTTAACCGGGCCAATGGGCGATTTCCCATCAGACCATTTCACAAATAAATATCCGGCTCTGATCAGCTCCAGCTCATCAGCTGCAGTTAATGCATTCCATTCCTTTTTTGTCAGCGTTTTTAATTTCCCGGGTGTATAATCCAGGATACTTGCATCCGCCTCATCATAGCCAAACACCCGCTCTACATCGCCCAGTTCCTCAATGCTGCCCTGAAAACTTACGCCACGGTAATCAGCGTCCTTAATCTGCGAATGGTTGATCCCCAGATTGGTTACAAAAGAATTCCCCGACTTCGTTATTTTTACATTCCGGATCAGCACATTGTATAAAGACCTGTTGTTTTCAGGGATCTTTTCATATGCCGCAATGTCTTCCTTCAGGTAGGATTGATGTGCTATGCCATTTAGCGCGCTTAAAAGCGCGTAAAAATTCAGTTTGCGGATGTATTCTTTTTCAAGATCTCCAGAATAACCACCAGACTCTATTAAGATGGTCGAAATCCCCATACCCTGAAAGGTATCACCGAAACAGCGGGGATCATAATCGTCATTGTATTTCGCAACTTTATCCGGCATGTGCTGCTGCAATACATTATTCATCAGCAAAATAACCTGTCTTGCTTTTTTACGCACGGCATTCATGTCTTTTGCATAATTATAAGCAGGGTCCAGGAAAGAAATTGTGGCCGTATTTTTAGTAGGCCCGGCTGTATACAATGTACTTTGGTCGTGCAGGTTAAATCCAAAATCAGGTTTAACTTTTTTGGCAACATCCATTAGCAATCTCGCTTCCGGGCTCACCAGCATACGTGCATCCCTGTTGATATCAATATCAAACGCATTCCTTCTTTTAAAAACTTCAGCCCCATCCGGATTAAGCAGGGGTATAAAATGAAGCTCCAGCCTATCTAGCAATTCTTTTCTCAGTTGATTATACTGATCATCGGCTTTTAAAAAATTAAACAGGTCAAACAAGGCCCTTGTTGCCGTAGTTTCATCACCATGCATTTGCGACCATAACAATATTTTTATCTTTCCCCTGCCAGCAGTCAGCTGAAAAATGCTGCGCCCCTGCGCAGAACTCCCGGCAGTTTCCACTTTAAAAAGGTCAGACTTTTTCTGCTTTTGAATTAAGGGAAGTAGATCGGCATGCTTAAAAAACCGGTCTTTCAGCATTGGTTCCTTATACTTATCGTATTGATCCCATAAATCAGACAAATCCTGACCAAAAACTGTTTGCGTTAAAAGCAGCAACAGCAACCCAAAAAACTGCTTCATCTTAATGATTTTAATAAAAAATACAGATACATAGCTGTAATACCTGCTATAAATATAAAAGATTATAACAAAACATTACATTAGTATCCAGACAAAAAACCAAATGAACTTATGCCAGCTGAAACTTCTTTTATATACCTGCTGATCTGTCTGCTTGCAGGCATATCCCTCATCGTATTGCTCACCACAAAATTTAAAGTCCCCGCAGCATTTGCACTCATCATAGGTTGTTTCTTTGTGGGTCTGGGTGCACATTTATCCTTAACCGAAGTGGTCAATTTTATGAAAGACGGCTTTGGCAATATCATCAAATCGCTGGGGCTGATCATACTTCTGGGTACCACATTGGGCATCTTACTGGAATATACCGGCAGTACTTCGGTAATGGCCAACTATATTTTAAGAAAACTTGGCGAAAAACGAACGGTATGGGGTATCAGTATTACAGGTTTTGTAGTTGGCTTGCCTATTTTTTGCGATTCCGGCTATATTGTACTTAGCGGGCTAAATAAAACATTAGCCAAACGCGCCGGTATATCCATCGTAATTATGTCGGTATCACTGGCTACAGGATTATATTCGGTGCATTGCATGGTCCCACCCCATCCGGGAAGCGCAGCAGCAGCAGGAATAATCGGAGCTGATATCGGCAAACTGATCCTCATAGGAAGTCTGGTAGCCATACCAGCTATGATCGTTGGAAATATATGGGCCAGGTATGCAGCCAAAGATCTTCCGGCCCCTATCATGGCAGAAGAGGTAGCGGCCGATGCCCGGCTACACCAGCCCTCTGTTATCCAATCATTTTTACCCATCATAGTTCCCATTGCCCTTATCGCCCTGAAAGCTTTTATTTCCATAGAGGCCACACCGGAAAATGCATGGATTACCCGGATGCTTTCCATTGGCGACCCGGTCATTGCCCTGATTATTGGCATATTGCTCACTTTTTTCTGCAGAAAATCCTGGAAAAGAGCAGAACTTAGCCATCTTTTGCAAGATTCAGCAGAAAAAGCCGGTGGAATTCTGGTGATCATTGGAGCAGGTGGTGCATTTGGTGCTATACTCGCAGCCATTAAGATCGGCACACATTTGAGCGAATCACTTGCTTTAGACAGCATGGGCCTTTTTTTTCCTTTTCTGCTTACTTTCATTTTAAAAACTGCCCAGGGATCATCTACAGTGGCCATTATCACCGCCGCATCTATTGTGCTGCCTTTATTGCAGGTATTGGGGCTGGACAGCGAAACCGGCAAACTGCTCTGTGTACTGGCTATGGGCGCAGGCTCAATGATGATCTCACATGCCAATGATGCCTATTTCTGGGTCATCGCCAAGTTCTCCGGGCTCGATATGAAAACAATGCTCAAGGTTTATTCTGTGGCTACCATACTCATGGGAATCACCTCGTTTGCCATGGTTTATATATTATCCAAATTTTTATAATGATGCATATCCTGATTGCCCCAAACGCTTTCAAAAACAGCCTTACTGCTATGGAGGTAGCAGATGCTATCCAAAAGGGATTACATTCCAGCAAACTGAACTGCACAACATCCTGCTTTCCAATTGCCGATGGGGGTGATGGCACCGCCAGTCTGATCATCAAAAAATGTGCGGGGCAACGAATTGAACTCCACGCCAATGATGCATTTGGCAGAAAAATCCCTTCCTCATTTGGCCTGATTGATCAGGGAATGACGGCAGTAATAGAAATGGCAGATGCATCTGGTTTGAGGTTATTGAAAAGTTCAGAATTAAATCCAATGGCCGCCTCCTCTTTTGGTACCGGCGAATTGATCAGGGCAGCTTTGGATAAAGGCGTAAATAAAATCATCATTGCAATGGGCGGCTCTGCAACCGTTGACGGGGGTTGTGGAATATTAAGTGCATTGGGCTTTACTTTTTTAGATGCAGCAAATCAACCACTAAAAGCTACGCCACAAAACTTAATCAACATTCAAAAAGTAGATGCCTCAAAAGTGGACCCCAGGGTGGCAAATTGTGCGTTCATTATTCTCTGCGATGTGGACAATGGTTTACTGGGGCCTGATGGTGCGGCAGCAGTATTCGGACCTCAAAAAGGAGCAGATGCAGCCACGGTGAAACTGCTGGAAAGCTTTTTAAGCAAACTTGCCAGAATAGCCGATCAGCAATTTAATAAACCTTTAGAAAACCTGAAATACGGAGGTACAGCCGGTGGCGCAGCAGCTGGGCTACACGCATTTTTAAATGCAAAGCTGGTAAACGGCATTGAATATTTTTTAGCCTTAACCAATTTTGACCAGGAATTAAAACATGCCGACCTGCTGATTACAGGCGAAGGAAGCATAGACTTGCAAACGCTACAGGGAAAAGGCCCTTTTGGCGTAGCCAAAATAGCTTTTGAAAGCAACATTCCGGTTATTGGCCTTGCAGGAAAGGTTCCTCTCGAGCCTGAAGCAGAACTGTTAAAGTATTTTACCGTACTAACTGCAATTGGAAATGAACCTGGAACTTTAGCTGAGGCCATGCAAAATACCGGTAAAAACCTGGAACGGACCGCCCATTACATGGGAAACATGCTGCATTTTTCAAAGCAGGTTTAATAGCTCTTTACCACCTTTTTCACCTCACCTAATATATATCCGTTTTCAAAATAAGAATAGATATCCGCTCCGGGGCAGGTGGTTTGCTGGCTGTGATCACGGTGGGTCGAGATCTCTTTAGGAGATATATGGTATTTGACACATTGATCTGCGAGTAAGTTGATCAAAACCTTAAGGAGCTTATCGTCTAATTTTTGCTGACTGTAGTTACCTAAAAAACAGATCAGCAAATGACCGGTAGGATCATATTCAGTATTGGTTTCGCCAACATTAAACGGGCTTCTGCCTTCGTAAACAGATCCGTCCGGTGCAATTAATAAATGGTATGGAATATCAGTCCATTTACGGTCTGGTCCCATACACCAGGTTTGTAAATTCTTTAAACGTTGCCTCGCATCATCAGCAGTGGTCAGGATCTTTCCGCCTTCATGATGAACAGTGATCTTTATAGGTATGTGTTGCTTATATGGCCTGGCTTCCTGTGCTTTCCATTCGCTCTTGGGTATAATCATTACAGTATCCCTGGATATTCTCTTGCGCGATTTTTTGGATTGCGCAAAGCACTGGTCGGAAAAAAAGAGTACCGCACCAAGAACAAGGAGGACTATCGTATTATAATGACGCTTTAACGGCTGCATAGATTTTATTTTACAAAGAAATTAAATCAAATATATAGAACGTTTTTTAAAATCACCGTACCACCAACTTATCCTCTATTTCCTTTATTGCATTTACAGTTTTCATAAAGGAATCAGGTGTAACTGAAATGGAATCAATTCCTTCTTCTACTAAAAACTGTGCAAAATCCGGATAATCAGACGGTCCTTGCCCGCATATCCCAACCTTTACGTTCATTTTCCTGGCAGACCTGATCAGGTTAGCAATCATTATTTTAACCGCATCATTTCTTTCACTATACAAGCTGGCCACCAACGAAGAATCTCTGTCAAGCCCCAATACCAATTGCGTAAGATCATTAGAACCGATAGAAAAGCCATCAATATGCACAGCAAATTGCTCTGCTAAAATCACATTGGAAGGAACTTCCGCCATCAGGTATACTTCCAACCCATTTTCTCCACGTTTTAAACCAAACTCCTCCATGGTTTGATACACCAGTAAAAGCTCATCAACGGTTCTGCAAAATGGGATCATGACAATTACATTGTCCAGCCCCATAACTTCGCGTACTTTTTTAATCGCTTTGCATTCCATCCCAAAAGCGGCCCTGTAGGCATCCGAATAATATCTGGAAGCCCCTCTCCATCCAATCATTGGATTTTCTTCGTAGGGTTCAAAATATTTTCCCCCTGGCATATTGTAATACTCGTTGGTTTTAAAATCAGAAAAACGAACAATAACCTTGTTTGGATGATAAGCGGCTGCAATTTTTGCTACCCCGTAAGATAGTTTTTCCACAAAATACTGTTCTTCGCACTCATATCCGGAAATGGTTTCCCTGATCAGTGCAGTTAGCTCAGCATCACCCAATTGCCCATGTTGCAGCAATGCCAGGGGATGGATTTTGATGTAATTGTTAATGATAAATTCCTCACGTGCAAGCCCAACCCCTTTTGCAGGATAATGGGCAAAACGAAAAGCAATATCAGGAGAGCCAATGTTCATCATCACCGGCGTATTGATTTCCGGCAAATCAGAAATGCGGTGTTCTTTCCTGCTAAAAGCAATTCTGCCACGATAAACAATACCCGTTTCGCCTTCTGCACAGGAAACCGTAATTTCATCACTGGTTTTCAATATTTCTGTAGCATGATCACATCCCACTATGGCAGGCACCCCTAATTCCCGGGCAACAATAGCAGCGTGGCAGGTCCTTCCGCCTTTATTGGTGATAATTGCAGCAGCTTTCTTCATCACAGGCTCCCAGTCCGGATCAGTCATTTCAGTGACCATAATGTCTCCCGGCAAAAAGTTGATTTCATGAATAAGATGTTTTTCCAGTCCAACCAGGTTATGCACCCTGCCAGACGCGATTTTATCACCGACGGCAATACCAGTCAATAGAATTTTATGCAATCGCTCCGTATCATTGATCTGGTATTCAGTAAAACAATCAAGCTTACTACGGGAATGAATGGTTTCAGGTCTTGCCTGCACAATAAAAAGTTCACCGGTAAGGCCATCCACCGCCCACTCCACATCCATCGGACACCAGTGGCCTTTCAGTTTCGTATAGTATTCTTCGATTACGATTACCCAATTGCTCAGTTGCAGAATCTGGTGATCATTTAAACAAAATCGCTTTGCATCTTTTACAGGCGTAGTGATCACTTCAACTGCTTTTCCAATTTGCGTTCCATAAATCATCTGCTCCTGTTTTTTACCTAATTTCTTTTCAATGATAGCTGCAAACCCTTTTTTAAGCAGTGGTTTATGAACAATAAATTCATCAGGATTGATTGCTCCCTGTACAATCATTTCGCCTAAACCGTAGGAACCGTTAATGATGACCGCATCTTTAAAACCACTTTCCGTATCGATTGAAAATGCAACTCCCGAAACCCCGATGTCGGAGCGCACCATTTTCTGGATACAAACAGAAAGACCAATATTAAAGTGACCGAATTCAAACGATTCCCTGTAGCTGATGGCCCGGTCGGTAAATAGGGATGCAAAACAATTTTTAATTGCAGTCAGCAGGTTTTCAGCGCCCCTGATATTTAAAAAAGTATCTTGCTGGCCTGCAAAAGATGCATCTGGCAGATCTTCAGCAGTTGCTGATGAACGCACAGCAACACCCAGCTTATCTTCGTTCTGCCCTATCAGTTTTCTATAAGCACCTATAATTTCAGTCTCCATGTGAATAGAGAATTGTCCGTTTTGTATCAATTGCCTGATTTGACTGCCACACAACGACAGCTCCTGCAACTGCTCAATATTTGTTTGTTCAACAATATTTTTTATTTGCTGATCCAAACTGTTGTCCTTGAGATATTGAAAATATGCAGCGCTGGTAACAATAAATCCATCAGGTATGTTTACACCCTGGGGAGCAAGTTTCTGCAGCATCTCTCCGAGTGATGCATTTTTACCACCAACCAAATCAATGTCTTCAATAGCAGCTTCTATAAGCTTCATCGTAAATATATTACCTTTCATATCTTAAATATTATGACACAAAAGTATAGACCTGCCTGCAGCTTCAATTGTTAAATTTTAAGAAAAACTGATATTATATTAACAATATATTCTATATTTTTATATTTTTATTATAATATAATATAAATGAAGGATTTTATTGAGCAGGTATTAAAAGTGACCACCTCTACCATCACTTTGGCAGAGGGAAGCGCTTACCATGCGCTGAATAGCTTCCACAACCATCAGGAGATAGAACTCATTTATGTTAGATCAGGTGAGGGAACTTTCTCCATAGGGCATACCTCCAAAAGGATTTCAAGCGGCACCATGATTCTGATAGGCACAAATATCCCCCACATGTTCAAGTTTGAAAGCAACAGATATTATGATTACGCCATGAAACACGCTAAAAAACTTGTTCCATTGCAACTGTTAACCCTGCACTTTGACCCCTATAAAATGGGCAACGATTTTTTGACGCTTCCGGAAAATATCGTCATCAGAAACCTGCTTGAAAAAGCAAAGAAAGGTATTTTAATTCCTGAACATACCAAACTGGCTGTGATTGAATACTTAAAAAAAATAGAATCATCGCTTCATTATGAACAGCTGCCATTGGTCTTGCAGCTCTTAAACAGAATTGGCGTATGTGAAGAAATAGTAGGCCTGTCGGCATACAACGAAAAAAAACCGTTTAAAAAAATAGACGAGACCAGGTTGACCATGGTATATCTATATACCATGGATAATTTTTATAAAGAGATTAAGCTGGAGCAAATCGCAAATGTGATCCATATGGTCCCCAATGCATTTTGTCATTATTTTAAATCACGTACCGGCAGAACTTATTTCGATTTTTTGATCGCAGTAAGGATCGAGCATGCCTGTAAACTATTAAGGGAAAGCAATGACAGTGTAACTTCAGTTTGCCACGACTCCGGTTTTAGCAATTTATCAAACTTCAACAGGTACTTTAAATTACAAACCGGGAAGTCGCCTTTAGAATACCGGCGAAGTTTTAGAAATTAGCAGGCTACATCTTCCTGGAAGCCAGTCTCCAAATCAAAATAGCAGCTAAAAAAATCACCGCGCCAACCGTCATTACCATGACAGAAAAATCCTTGGCAATGTATCCTAAAATCCCGATCCCCATACCAACCACAGCCATCGACAAAGCAATTACCCGAATCCCGAATTTATTTTGTTTTGCTGCATCCGCATGCACCGCCGGATCCAAAGGTCTCACTTCCATCGCAAGTTTTTCTTCTTCCATGGCAATAGCCTTTCCGGAAACCCGCCCATTAGTTTGGTAATAGATTTCAAAAAACAGCAGTATAGCCATTGGAATCCCCATTCCCAAACAGGTTTCCATCGTACGGTCCAATTTTAAATCCCACAAACCAGGTGTAATTACCTTAAAGAATAAATTGATCACCAGCGACAATACCGTTGCTGTCACCACAGATACCCCGGTTTGACGCCGGGAAAAAAGTGTCCAGATGACCGGCGCAAACAGGGCTCCACCGGCAATAGAAGCTGTACTTAACACCACTTCTACAATTCCCCCAGCACTTGGTATCCAAATGGCTACCACAATAGTCAATGCGCCAAAAAGCAAGGTAAAGAACCGGGCCATCCATATCACTTCACTTTCAGAAGCTTTGGGCCTTAGCAAATTCTTATAAATGTCTTGCGCAAAAACCGTAGCGGCCATATTAATGGTGGTATTTGCCTTACTGGAAGTGGCCGAAACCATTCCGGCAAGTACCAATCCGATCAGACCTGCCGGCATTACCCGCTGTATCAGCATCATATAGGCGTCCTCCGTTTCTAAACCCTGAAGGTTCGGATTGATTACGCGGTATATCATTGGAGGCACCATCCAGATAAACGGGCTGATAAAGTACAATATCGTAAAGATACCGGCTACTTTTCTGGAGTTCTTTTGATTGGACACACTGGTATAACGCTGCACATACGACCAGTTACCACCGATGTAAAAAGTCTGGTAAACCACAAAGGCCAGCATAAAACCAAAAGTATAATCCTGGTTAAACGGTTCAAAAAAATGAGGTGGTGCCTTGGCTACCAGGTTTGCAGGTCCGCCAATCTGCGAAAAAGCAATTGGAATTACAATCAATACCGCAGCAGTTAAAATCACAAATTGTACCACATCGGTAACCAAAACTGCCCACAACCCACCGGCAGCAGTATAAACGACAATGATTAAACCAATCACAATGATGCAGGTTTCCAGCGAATAAGGTGTGGCTACATGCACCATTTTCCCCACAGGATACAATACCGCTGCAGTTGTAAAAAGACTGAGTAATAGTGTCAAATAGGTATAAAATTGCTTTTCCCGTGCACCAAAACGCTTTCCAATGTACTCAGCAGCAGTTGCCACCCCGGTTTTTTTCCACCTGGCAGCAATAAACAAAGTCACAATTAAACCACTGATGGCCATAGTCATCTGTATGGCGTTGGCAACTAATCCGTGCTTATAGGCAATAGATCCCCATACCACAAAAGTCCCTGCAGAAAAATAGCTGATGAACAGCGACAATCCATTAATCCACCAGGGCGTTTCTCCCCCGGCCTCAAAAAAGGCCTGGCCACTTTTACTGCCTACCCTTGTAAAAGTAAGCCCGATACCAAATATAAGTAAGGCAAAAACTGCCATTACCACAAAATCTAATTGTCCCATTTATTTCTATGCAATTAATTGTTAATAACAGCGTACGGCAAATAAAGCCGCAGGTATATCTGCAGATGGATGTGCTAAAGATATGATCAAACTTTTGGTATTTACCGGCTCGGCCAGTTCAATCACGTTTCTGCTCTGGTAATTACCCGCTTTGCTAAAGATCACCCTGCCCTGCTCATCCTTAATTACATAATCCCTTACACAAAAAGGCATCACATTTTCCGGATGCCCCATCAGCACCGATTCCATTGGATGATCGTAATCTGTATCAAAAAGCAGCTCTATCCTTTTAATTGTTTGAATTTCTTCCCAGCTGATGGTCATTGCAGGATGCGGATCGTTCCAATCGGCCACCCAGGCATTTGGCCCATACACAGGCCTGTCTATTCCATTTGTAATGTTTCCGGCTTTAAAAGCAGCTATTCCCTGTTCATATTTAAATGCGATGTTTTGTCCTTCCGGCCTGCGTTTAGGGCACCAGAATTCAAACTCATCCACTCCTATATCTTCAGGAGGGGTTTGCTTTCCAAAATTGGAAACCTCTTTATTTACAGAATTAAATACAGAAAGCAAACCTGTTACGCGTTTGGCAGAATAATGCAATTTCACTTTAGGATTTTTGATAAAGGTGATAAAAGCATAGGCTTCCTCCTTCATCACCACATCAAAATTCACCTGCAGACAGTTTCTTCCTGCTGTTACAGGCAAAGTTACTTTGTCGATGATGACATCTGGTGTATGATTAGACTGCTTACTGCTGATCCTGAATTCAACTTCCAGTACTGTTGCCTCTTCCCCTTCTGCATGAAAGCTAAACGTTTGTGCCTTTCCTTCTTTTAAAGGGATCATCTGGGCAACAGAACAGTCCAAAGGCTTCAGCAGATCTGCTGAGGGCAGTTCAGTAAGCAACAGCTCACTGGAGGCAGTAACATCAGCCACATTTATCAGATTCTGCGGATCATTCAATACCAGGTTTGGAATGTGATGCCCGGTACGCAGCAATGCAGTTTGCAAAGCTGGTATGAAGCCTTTGTGATAAATATCCGCAGGCAACAACTGGTTATCCTTGCAAATTTTTGCCGCCATAGCTATTGCCTGTGCAGCATGTGCAGCAGTTGCCATCACCCTTGTAGAACCAAAGGCCACATGTGTAGCGCTGATGATCCTGCCCGCTAAAAACAGGTTTTTAATGTTACGGCTGTACAGCGAGCGGTAAGGGATCTGATAGATGCCCTTGCTATGCCATTGGTTACAGCCTGGCTTTTCACTAAACACGCCATCAGCAGGATGCAGGTCTATACTCCAGCCTCCAAAAGCCACCGCATCATCGTGCAGCCGCTGTTCTACCACATCCTGTTGTCTGATGATATATTCCCCTTCAAAACGGCGGCTTTCTCTTTTTCCTGGAATGGTTCCTACCCATTCCAGTGTTAAGTTCTCTGCTTCAGGAAAATTACCTGAGTTTTTGATATAGTTCCATGCCCCGTAGGCTACCTTCCACAATTCCCATTTGATCTGCTCTGTATCATGTACCGTATCCAGTCTGCCCCCATATTCCAGCCACCAAAGTTTACAGCCATATTCCCTGGCATTGAAATTTTTAAATCTCGGCACCCTTGTAATGTCGTCCAACGCGTAAGAAGGGGCAATAAATTTTACAGGCTTACCTGTGTCCTTGCTATAAAAATACAGGCTATGCCCAAGCAGTTCACCATATTCTTTTGTAGGCGCAAAAAGCTCTCCAAATTCATCCTTACTTTCGGCACCCATCCGGAATGCCGCACCTGCCAGAAAAGCCACAATTCCGTCACCCGATGCATCACAAAACAAAGGGGCTTTTACCATATATTCCGTAGAGTTCTGACTGCAAAAAGCTTTCACTGCATTAATTTCATCTGCGGATGATTGCTCTACATCATAAACGGCAGTATTCAAAAGCAAGGTAATGTTCGGTTCCGTTATCACTTTATCCAGGAGTACCATGTCAAACATCAAAGGATTTCCTTCCGGGTTCCTGTACATGTTTTCCACCATCAGCTCATCCACCACACCGCCTTCCCGGGCCCACCGGTTGTTGTTCCCCATATGCGATGTTGCACCCAGCATCCAAAGCCTTACCTCGCTGCTGGCATTTCCGCCAAGTACAGGCCTGTCCTGTACCAAAACTACTTTCAAGCCTTGTCTTGCAGCAGTAATTGCTGCACAAGTTCCAGAAACCCCGCCACCAATCACGGCAAGATCTGCCTCCAGTTCCAAAGCTTGCAAAACCCGCTTTTCACCTCCCTGATTAATTATCATAAACGCTAATTTGTATTATTTTTTTCCGTCAGTTATACTTTTCCAATCGTCGGTTCTAAATGGTGACAAAGGAAATCCTTCTGTGTTAAACACATTGGCACCATTACTTTCTACAGGGCTGCCCGTCCAGGCATACCTTACGGCCGCCGGCTTCACTTTCCACAGCCATACCACAATTTCATCACCGTCAATTTTTGCATTGGCCCAGGCAAATTTCTTATCAGCTCCGGCAATTGCAAAGCCTTTTGGAACTGTACCATTTTTGGTGATCAATCCCTTTGTTGAATTACTGAATTTCATGCGGATGCTGTCACCGCTTAATCTCATCGATTGGTACAATGGAGAAGTATTGAGTTTATTTTCACCATACACTGTTTTCATAGCCTGAATTGCCAATCGTTTACCAACTACCTGTTTATTAAGTGGATGGATATCATATGGGTCACCAACATCAATGGTAACGGCCATACCTGTTTTATTCAATGAAAGGGCTTCAGTCTGTGCCTCTCTTAGTTCTGCCCAGAAATGATCGACAGGCTCAGTTGTAATGGCCCCATAGCCTGCCAACTGGGTAAAGATGAAAGGCAGATCCCCCTGTCCAAACTGCTTTCTCCAATCATTGATCAGGAGCGGGAAAAGTGTTTTATATTGAAAAGCCTTACCAGCATTATTCTCTCCCTGATACCACAAAAAGCCTTTTACCGGCAATTTTTCAAGTGGAGCGATCATACCATTGTATAAAACCGAAGGCAACGAAGCTACATTGATCAGCCCCTTTGGCTGTTCTGGATATGCTGTCGCCGGTAAACCCATGGCATATTTCCATTCACCTGCCAGTGGTATAGTCGTTGGTGAAGCTGACTCTACCATTTGCTCTAACCTGATTACAGCTGCGTCTTTCGCTTCAAATCCCGCAGGTCTGTCAAATGTTTCCAGCCTGATGGCAATTACATTTTCCCCTTTCAACACCAGTTCTCTTGGAATGCGATATACTCTTTTGCCCCCAAACCCCGCAACCCTACCTACTTCTGTTCCGTTGAAATAGGTAATGTCACGTTCATTCAGTTTTTCCATGATCAGCGTGAGATCCTGGCCGTTCATTGATGGAGGAATAATAATATGCTTACGTAGCCATATGCTTCCTTTATAGTTAACAGGCCCTTGTTCATCAAGCGTTCCTGGCACAACGAATGTTTTCCAATTTACATCACTGTATTCATTCTTATTCCATTTTTCGATATAACCTTTGTCCTTTTCCAACAATTTTTTCGCATATGGGAAACTGCTGTTCATGTACATCTGTTTTTGGATCACGTCTATTGTAGCACCATTTTTATAGGTCTGTAACAAGCTATCTGCTTTAACTTTAAAATCAGGATGCGTAACAAGCGCGGCATTACTGATCCAGGATTCAGCAGGTGTACCACCCCAGGATGTATGAATAATCCCAATAGGTACCTGATAACGTTCATTCAATGATCTTGCAAAGAAATAGGCTACTGCCGAAAACTCCCAGGCGTTCTCCGTGCTACAGGTTTTCCAGGTCGCATTTTTTGTTTCTTCTAAAGGAAAAGAACTTGCATTCTTAGGGACGGTGAAGAAACGGATACCCTCATGATTGGCTTTGCGCAATTCATATGGCGCATTAAGCGTACGTCGTAATACCCATTCCATGTTAGATTGGCCTGAACAAACCCAAACGTCACCTATCAGAATATTCTTCCAGGTAAATAAACTGTCAGACATAACTTTCAGTTTATACGGGCCACCCGCCTCCATAGCTACAAATGAAATTTCCCATTTACCGTTATCATTGGTATTGACCTTTTGCTTTTTTCCGGCAAACTCTATCTCAAAAGATGTTTTTTTATTGGCTGTACCGTAAAACTTAATTGGCTTATTCCTTTGCAGAACCATGTTCTCACTAAATAAGTTTGATAACCTAACAATTCCGCCCCCTTTTGAGAAGGATGCTACACAAACAAAGGTGATTAGCAATGCGAAGCCCCTGGTATACTTCAAAATCATATCTATGTTGTTCTTTAATTAAAATGCTTGCCTTAGTACTACAAAACCACCTGGTTTTATCAATTCTATCTGTCTAACTTTATCAAGGGATGAAATGTCCAGACTCAGTTCCTGTGATTCACCAGGTCTTAAAGTTTTAAGCTGTGCACTTTTCTCTCCTGCTTTTACCCGGTAGCCTTTTAAGACGTAAGAAGGGAAATCTGCCCGGGCTGTTATATTTATGGTTAGTTTTCTGTCTTTAGCGCTTAACACAGCTATCAATGCAGGCGAAAATTCTTGCTGCAAGAACCTGTAACTGTCTCTTGGCTCACGTTCTGGTGTAACTACTCCCCAAGATCTGTAACCATCGGCATTGGACAATGGGAAACGGCTTAAATAGTCATTAAAGGCCCAAATGGATGCACCAACCACATAATCTTTATTTCTAAATGCTGCTATAGCCTTCTTAAGATGATCAATGCGGTCTTTTTCCGTCTTATTTGGTGTGCTCATAATTCCGAATTCACTAATGTAAACTGGTTTTGACGGATATAGCTCATGAATCCGCGCCACCCATTTATCATGGTTCGCATAAACATTGGCACTTACGAAATCAACATATTGTGACGCCTCGTCTTCCGGTTTCTTTATATAATCCCTAAAAACAATATTGGTAGCGAATGTAATGAGCCGGGTAGCATCAAGCTCCTTCGTAAATTTACTCATATCTCTTACCCATGCTTGTCCCTCTGGTTCGTGTGAGTAAAACTCATTTCCTAAAGAATAAGCTATTACCGATGGGTGGTTCCAGTCTCTCTCCACCATCTCTCTCATTTGCGACTGAAATTTCCTTCGCATCATCGTATCGGCCATTTGTGAAGAGGCCAGTTGCCAATTTCCTGCTTCAGTGATGATCAGCATTCCATGTTTATCCGCCCAATCGAGCAAGTCGTTAGATACCGCATGATGACCAATTCTGGAAAGTTCCATTCCTGCCGATTTCATCAGTATAAGATCTTTCTTTAGTATGCTGTCTGGATCTATAGAACCGTAACCAGGGTAATCCGCAGGCCTGTTTCCACCTGCCATCCTAATAGGCTCTCCGTTCAAAAGGAATTTTGCATTTTTTATTTCAATCTTCCTGATCCCAAAATTATGACTCAATGTGTCCCTACCAGTAAATGCCTTCAAGGTGTACAAGTATGGATGATCCTGGTTCCAAAGTTTTACCTGGCCCGCACTCATATTGCTACTAACAACTACTTCTTTTGAAGCATTTGCAGGAATGCTAATTTTAAACGGCTTAAATAATGATAAGAATTTACCAGATTCATCCTGAACATGAATAGTCAACGTTACTGTAGCCCTGGAAGCAGAGGTGTTTTTAATAAACCCAATAATGCCAATATTTGCAGTACCTTTTTTCAAATCCGGATCGGTATGAATTTTAACTTTACTAAGGTAAACCTCAGGACGGATCTTCAGTTCAACAGGCTTAGTTATCCCACCGTAATTCATCCAGGGATAAACCTGTGCAGCACTTGCGTTATAATTTGAATCGATAGACCTTGCTCCCGGAATAGTAGTCCTGTCCCAAGAATTGTCGACCATCACCGACAACACATTTTTTTCTTTTAACGCAGAAGTAACATCCAGCTCAAAAGGAGTATAACCGCCTTCATGTGAACCTACTTTCCTGCCATTTAACCATACCTCACATTTGTAAAATACAGCATCAAACTTTATAAAGGCTCTATTACCTTGTTGGATAGGCCTGGTGTCAAACTTTTTAAAATACCAGGCGTTACCAGTGTAAAAAAAGTAACGTTTGTCAACAGAAAAAGAGTGGGGAACTGTTACTTTATCCAATTTATTATCCGGAAAAGCAGGAGCTGTCCAGCCTTCAGTTGCCCCGATCTTTAGCGGGTCAAGAGCAAATGTCCAGGCACCAGAAAGGGATTGCGTGTTAAACTGGGCAAAAACTCCTGAGGACAGCAGTATCAATACAATAGAGAGGATATTTTTTTTCATGGTTTAATTTCTATTAAAAGCCCTCCATTCGGACCAATAACTATTTTTTTATCATCAGCCGCAACAAGTGTTGCTGTTTCTTTCAAAAAACCATCCGCAGCATCTGTTATGGTAACCATTGTATATTTTTTTGCTGTCTTTAAAAAGGATGGATGTAAAGAAAATTCCCTGTTTTTAGCTGTTCCGTTAATCACGGCCACATACCATACTTCTCCTTTTCTTTTGGCAATCGCAGCAATTTCACCTACTGAACTGCCAGGCAAAACAATCGTTTCATCCCAGGTTACCGGTAATGTTTTTAATAAGGGAATAACCGGCTTAAATTTTTCATCCGCCAATAATTTTACCGGATTTTCTGCCAGACATTGGAAGGGCGAGTTGAACAGGTAAAACAAAGCCAGCTGATGGGTATAGCTGGTATTGGCTTTGTTATAGAACAAACCGGGAGTATAGTCGCCATGCCCAAGGATCAGCCTGGTAAATGGCAATGCAGCATTGTGCCATGCAGGTATCGGCTCTTTCATGATGTTCAGTTCCATACCCCGGATGCCTTCCCTGGTCATTTCATTGGGATAGGTTTTACTTTCTCCTGTAGGTGCATGGCAGCCATGAAAATTTACCATCAGCTTTCTTTTTGCGCAGGCTTTTAAAAAACCAATCTCAAAATCGATCAGTTCTTTCGCTTCACTATCCATAAAATCTGTTTTTATGCCCACAACACCTGCATTGCGCACACTATCCAAAAAGGCATCCCTGGTTAAAGGATCTCTCAAAGCCTTAGAATTTTTCCAAACCCATACCCCCACCTTTTTGCTTGCCGCAAAATTGCAGATTGCTATTAGTTGTTTCCATTTGTCGGGCCATACGGTTTCCCAGCCCTCATCCAGCATGGTATATTCAAAGTTCAGTTCGGCCGCAGCATTTATAAATTTCATTTCCTCTTCAGGCTGCATATAATTATCTGTCCGTGTTATCCAGCTCCAAACAGCTCTCCCAGGTTTAATGTAACTTTTATCCGCATACAATGCTTTATCAGGCTCAGGGTTCAGGTCATTGATCATGGTATTGTTAACCAGGCCGTTCAAACCTGAAGCATAAAGTAATACCCGCCATGGTGTAATGATCTTACCCGTTACTTTAAATCCATCCTTTTCTGTAAAATCAGCCTGCAGTGTCCGTTTGCCCATCGCTCTAAAACGCATCCCGCTGTAATTATACAAGGCAGCCTCTGTAAGCATAGCGTATTTTTTACCCGGAAGTTCAAACAACAAAGGTTTACCCTGTATCGGCCCCTGGCTGGATACTACATCCAAACTGTCTGCCGAAGTACTTTGCCATAAGCCAGCATAACTTTTGAGCTTCCAGCTGCTGTTGCGCTCAAAAAACCAGACCCTGGATGCCGGCAGTATAAAAGTGGTCAGTTCCCTGCTTACCAATTGATCGGTCTTTCCATCAAAAATATACCGGAAGGCTGTACCTTCGTTGGAGAGCATAAATTCAACCCTGTATTTTCTACCTGCTTCCGTGATCAATATATGGTAGGAATTATAGGTTTTGCTTTTCGATTGAATGGTGCTTTTCTTCAGCGAGGAAATATCCTTCACCTGGGTTCCATAAGCGATACCGTCTACAATAAGTCCCATGGAACCATTATTGATCAATACCTTTTCGCCGGCTGCTATCTTGTAAAACAACTTTCCGTTTTTATGATATATTTTCGCTGACAGATTCCCTGAAGGGCTCCGCATCGTTATTTCAGCATTTAAAATGCTCGTTTTCCCTGCAAGAGCGAGAAAAAGAAGAAGGACAAATAATATGTTTTTTTTCAACATTGATTTTTAATCTCCACTATACGGGTATGAATTTATAATTGGTTCCTTCAAATATAAGTTTCAACCTTACAATACTGTAGTTTTCAAAAAGCTTATTATTTTGGGAACGATCCCAATATTAGGGAACATTCCCAATCTATTTTTCCCATAAAATAATAAGCTTTATATTTAGCAATCTTGAAATTCGTTACCACAATCAACACCTATTCCCATGAAGAAACATCAGATAACCATTATAGATATCGCCAGGGAACTTAACCTGTCCAAATCTACAGTTTCCAGGGTATTAACCGGACATGCCAATGTAAGTGCGAAAACAAGGGAAGCAGTATTGGAACTCGCAGAAAAACTGGATTACCAGAAAAATATGCTTGCAATTAGTCTGATCAGCAAAAAAACCAATACCATTGGCATCATCGTTCCGGAGTTTTCAAGTTCTTACTTTCCGCAGGTTATTATCGCTGCGCAGGAAGTGGCCACCCAGGCCGGCTATAATACCGTTTTCAGCCAGTCTAACGAAACCTACGAAACCGAAGTTGCCAACACCAAAGTAATGCTGGCCAATCAGGTTGACGGTATCCTGATCTCTATCACCAGGGAAACCAAAAATTACGATCATTTAAAAATATTCGAGCGAAAAGGTATTCCTATTGTATTTTTTAACCGGGTATGCGACGAAATGAAGGTACCAAAAGTTATAGTAGATGATTATGAGGGCGCCTACAACGCGGTGGATTATCTCATCAAAAGTGGAAGAAAACGGATTGCACACCTGGCAGGCCCTCCGTCATTGCGGATCAGTGGACGCAGGCTGGAAGGGTACAAAGATGCGCTGAGAAAGCACAATATAGCGATTGATGAAGAACTTATTATTTCCTATGATCTGGAAATATCAAAAGTTAAGATCTACGTGAATCACTTGCTTAGTCTGGATAACCCACCAGATGCCATCTTTGCTGTAAATGATCCAACCGCAATTGAGGCCATTCAGATCATTAAAAAAAAGGGATTAAACATCCCGGATGACATTGCAATAATTGGTTTCAGCAACGATTATGCTTCAGCCCTGATTGCTCCTGCTTTAACTACCGTTGCGCAGCCCATATCGGAAATTGGCCGTACAGCTGCGCAGTTATTAATTGAACAGATCAACAGGGATGTGAACGACTGGAAAGCAGTAACGAAGGTATTAAAGACTGAGCTGATCCTGAGGAGTTCAACATAAATCCAGCCTGTGCAGCAATATTGCCAATCCTATCCATCCCTCTTTTCATATTTGCCTGCATTTCTTCAGGCGATGGCTGGTTACTGTTGGGTTCAGATCTGTAAACGAATAAGAAGTTTTGCATATCTAAGTTTTTTAAATTGCTATACCCTAATAACAATTGAACATTCGACAAATAGACAGAACTACTAATTTATTTATTATTTACTCATATGCCATGACTATATATAATGCCATATTGTAACTTTGGATATATGAAAATAGCTTTAGCTTCTCCACCATTTCCAGTCTCCATAAATGATGGATTATACAGGCTTGAAAAATTTGTAAAAGAAGCTGCCGGGCAGCAATCGGAAATCATTTGCTTTCCAGAATCCTATCTTCCCGGTTATCCAGGCATGGGATACCAGCCAGCAGACCGAAGCGAAGAAAGCCTGCAGAAAGCACTGGATAAGGTCTGTAAAATCGCTGCTGAAAATGCGATAGCGATCATTATTCCTATGGACTGGCATAGCCCGCAAGGAATACTCAATCTGGCTTATGTGATTTCTCCAAAAGGTGAAATAATGGGTTATCAAACCAAAAATCAATTAGATCCCACCGAAGATCAGCTCTGGATCCCCGGCACCGAAAGACAACTATTTGAGCTTAATGGCGTGAAATTCGGAATTACCATATGTCATGAAGGATTTCGTTATCCGGAATCCGTACGATGGGCAGCACAAAATGATGCGAAAATTGTATTCCATCCGCATTTCGTAGGTAGCAATACCGAAGGACAAGAACTAAAAGAATGGGGCAATAAAAACAACCCTTATTACGAAAAAGCAATGATGATGCGGGCACTGGAAAATACCATTTACTTTGCAAGCGTAAACTATGCTTCCCGTTATCCCGAAGCAGCGAGTTCAGTCATTGCTCCAGATGGAACATGCATTGCGCATGCAGCTTATAGCAATGCAGTAATAACCATAGCAGATATAAACCCCTCTTTAGCTACAGGTCTAATAGCCAAAAGGTTTTTTAGATAGCTTTATGTCCATTAAATGAGTATAGGTTTTGTTATCTGTAAATTGTTCCCAAACCCCAGAAAACACATCTTCATTCTCCTTAAACCCACCTTTAAAACGTAAACTGTCACCAGTGAAAGTCCATATATTACCATTAACTGTTGCGGTCATAAACCCCGAGTCGCCCCGGTTGTTATAATGTTGCATGGTGTAGAGATTATTAAGGTGATCATAACCAATAATTTCATGTGTTTTACTGGTTTCATTTCCTATGAGCACATCCGCTTTATGAAGCAGAAAAAAACCATCCACAATCCATTCGTAAGTGTCAGTTCCTATGATTTCTATTTCTGACTGATTATTGGAGGAAGGTATAATTCCTTTTGTATTCCAGTTCCCTATAAACTTATTTAATTGTTCATAAGCCTGTTCATTTTTTTTATACATCGTACTTATTAGTTTATGGAAAGTTACATAAACTTGTTTTAGTCCATACTGGGCAATGCTGACAAATAGAGGGGGTAATTGCGGCTTTTTAAAACAATTAATTCTTCTTTGAATATACCAATACGGAAGAAGAACTGCTAGATTTATACCTGATCAGGAGCTGCTCAAGGCCTGCTTGGGCACTTTATGGGATAAGTGTACCTTTTTCCCAATAAAACCCGGAGCAGACATTGATCAATCCTTGTTTTGCCCAATACCTCTTCCTTAAAAAGCTTAAAGTTCTTCCACTTACTTGATCAGCTTATTCGCATCAGTTTCCGTTTTCGGGATTGGCCACAAGTAAGCTTTCGAAGCATCAAACGGTGTACGCTGTAAAGCTGTAGTGATCTCATAAACAATTCCTGTTGAAGCAAAACGCGTCAGTTTTGCCGGGTTAAAACCCTTGAGGTCCTTATAAGCATCTGCACCGGTTTCCCAGCGCATAATGTCAAAAATCCTTAAACCCTCGAAGGCAAACTCTACTCTTCTTTCATGCCTGATCACATCCTTTAGTGCCTGCGGTGACAGTCCAGGCCCCTCCGCTACTTCAACTTTTGGCATCATCACACTGGTACGCTGCCTAACCTGGTTAATTAAACCATATACATAAGTCTCATTGTAACCACCCTTTTCAACCAGGGCTTCAGCTTCCATCAACAGTACATCTGCGTAGCGGATAATAATAGGATTAACACCCGAAATACCCGAAACGTTGTAATTGGTATAGTCCACATATTTCCTTACCCTGAAACTGGTCAGGTTAGCTGCTTTCTTATCTGTAGGATAAAATACGCCCGGCGCTTTGGTAGTCGCGTTATACGAATCAATGGTATAAGGAACAACAATGGTAAAGTGCATCCTGGGATCGCGGTTTTGAAAGCGGTTGTCGTAGCCCCCGTTTAACACATAAGTTGAAGGCGCAACGAGGTCTGAGGTTCTTACGGCAGGATTATATACCTTATTGGCCGGATTGGTAATAGAAAGGCCATTGTTAGAATAGTATTGCTCATACAGGTCATGCGAAACCTGGTAACCGGAGAACAGGTAAAACCTGTCGTACCAGGAATTGGACAGCCCTTGCGGTAAGGCATTGGTTTGGAACTGCATGTCAAAAATTGTTTCCAGGTTACCCGCCTCGCCTTCCGGCAGGAACATGGTTTTATAATCAGGCATGATCTTGTAATAATTAAGGGCCTTAACTTTAACGCAGTAAGCTGCCGCCTCTTCATATCTTTTATTGTACAGCAATACACGCGCTTTAATGGCCAGTGCAGCACCTTTTGTGGCCCGCCCCTTTTCAGATGCCGCATAAGATATCGGCAGCAGTGCGGCAGCGTCTTCCAAGTCTTTAAGCACCAGTTCAACAATTTCCGCGTTTGAGCTCAGGGCTTTATTGGCTTCCTCCAGTCCTTCAGGCTTTAAACGCATGGGCACCCCACCAAAAAAGAAGGACAGGTCAGCATAGGCAAGCGCACGTAAAAACAGGGACTCTCCTTTATATTGTTTATAGGCCGATTCTGTCAGTTTCACATTGTCAATATAGGCCAGCACTGTATTTGCCCTTAAAATTACCTTATAATCTCTGGACCATTTATTTCCAATGTAACTTGTTTCGTTGTTATAGGTTCTGTTCCACATATCCCTGTAATCAGGAAAATAACCATTATCAACAATAAAATCGGTATAAATGGGTTCGTTTTTATCAGAAATATAGGCCCGGTAAATGCCACTAACGGCCTCCCGGATATCATTTTCTGTTTTAAAATTATCAGGTGCAAGAAAATCGATAGGCTTCCGGTCCAGAAAGTCTTTGGTACAGCCAAAAAGCACACAGGCCAGGCAGCTTAAAAGTATATATCTTATGGTTCTCATATCTTTTACAATTAGGAGTTAAAAATTAAGGTTAAGACCTACAGAATACGTAGCTACCTGAGGGTGAAATGCTGCAGTAACGTTGGTAGAACGCCGCTCCGGATCAAAACCCTCAGGGAAATCAGAAACCAGGAATAAATTCTCCGCATTTACAAAGATCCTGCACCTGTTTACATCAAATTTTTTGGTAAACGCACTGCTCAGCGTATAAGACAGCTGTAAACTTTTAAGCCTGAAATAGGCCGCGTTATAAATGTTATAACTGGTGATCAAGGCATCCCGGCCCTTATCCACATATATTCGCTGGTATTGGTCGGAAGGGTTATCAAAAGTCCAGCGGTCGGTTACCATACTGGTCAGCAATGGTCCTGTAGTATTAAAATAAGGGGCAATCAGGTTGCCATTCATATATGCGTCTGCTCGCCCCGTACCCTGCGCAATCACATTCAAACCAAAATTTTTGTACGATACATTTGCCGAAAATGAATATTGCAGCTTAGGGATAGGATTACCGATAAGGGTTTTATCATCTGCATTGATCACGCCATCATTTTTTACGTCGCTGATTTTGATATCCCCAGGCGCCGGACTTGTCATTACTCCAGATACGTTAGGCATACCTGTTTTTAAAACATAACTGCGGCTGGCATGAGGTACCGAAGGATCACTGTTGTTCTGCCAGGTGAAATCAGATACCTGGTATATGCCCGCTACCTTATACCCATAAAATGAAGAAAAAGGCTGTCCAACAACACTCCTGTTAGTTGCACTGTGGTCTACATAAGGCAAACCACCCAGTGAAGTCAGTTTATTGGTAATATAACTCCCGTTTACTGTAAAGCCGTAATTTATCTTGTTGGCCCTTTGCGGGGCGTTGTAACCGATACTCAGCTCCACACCTTTGTTTACCATATCCCCGATATTTTGGTAAGGAAGTACGGTAACACCCAATGAAGGCGGAATAGTTACCCGTGCAAGAATGTCGTAGGTCTTTTTGTTAAAATAATCAAAAGTGATATTCCACCTGTTCCACAGGATCATGTCAAGCCCCGCATCAAACTGCTCTGTAGTTTCCCACCTGGTATCTTTATTGGCAAGAATGATGGTCCCTCTGCCCGGTACAATGGCATTTCCGAAAGCATAATACTCAGAACCGCTCATCTGATCGGCAAAGGCGTACTGGGTAAAGATGTTTTGGTTACCCAGCCGCCCCCATGATCCCCTTAACTTTAGGTATATATTTTTTTGAAGGTCTTTAAAGAACCCTTCTTCACTAAGCCTCCATCCTGCAGAAATTGAAGGGAAATTACCCCATTTTCTGCCATCAGCGAAACGTGAGGATCCATCTCTTCTCATATTGAGTTCCAGCAGGTATTTCCCCGCATACGAATAATTTAACCTTCCAAAAAAAGATGCAGTTGCTGTTTCGTTGGCAGCGCTGGTTAAAAATGGAGAAGTCGGATCGCCATAATTGAATATCGGTTGGTTTGAAGACAGGTTTTTCACGCTCCCCGCATCATAATTATAAATCATTTCCAGGCGTTCATGCGCCGCTAAAAACTTAAAATCATGCTTATTCTTTTTTAATGAATACTCCAGGCTGGCCAGAAAAGTATTGAGGTCACTCTGTGAATTTCTTTTTTCAAGACTGGATTCCCTTAAGTTGACAGATGTTTCTTCATATGTGCCAGAGGTATAAAATCTTGGTGTAAAATTCACATAGTCGGTTTTCAGTTTATTATTGCTCAGCAAAAGTTTTCCGATCAGCCCTTTAACGGGCTCTATTTCTACACTCGCCCGGGAATTCAGGTTATTCAGTTTATTTTCTGTCCCTCCGCCAAGATCCATGGCCCCAAGAAATCTTCCCGGATAACTGTATAAGTTGGGATTGCCGGTTAGGGTATCTATAGACTGGATAAATGCCGTTGGTAAAGATCCCGAAATTTCGGCAAGCACTGTATTTGTGGCCGAGATCAGTTCCTTCCCTTTCTCAGAATAACCTACCAGCCCTAAATTGACCCTCACTTTATTTTTAATAAAGCTGCCACTTAAACTGCTGTTGTACGACAACCTTTTAGCAGAAGTACCAGACAGTATCCCATCCTGATCCCGGTAGCCAACAGAATTAGAGAATTTATAATTTTTCTCCCCACCCCTTAAACTCACATAATGGTTTTGCATAAAGGCTTTTTGATAATACACATCGTACCAGTTGGTATTCGGAAAATTAGGATCAGTCTGGTTTTTAAAAAGATCCAGCTGGGTCTGGTTATAGATCGGCGCCAGGGCTACATTTGCCCTGGCTTCGTTCAATAAAGATGCATAGGTGTATGAATCTACCGTTTCAGGTAGCCTGGTTGCATTGACCATAGAGCCTGTTACATTATACTCCACCTGCAGGCCTTTCCCGGTGCTTCCTTTTTTTGTTTCAATGATGATGACACCGGCAGATGCCCTGGAACCATAAATAGCTGCCGAGGCGGCATCTTTTAGTACAGAAACAGATTCGATGTCATTGGGATTTACATCGTTGATGTTGCCCTGCACACCATTGATGATGACCAGTGGATCATTATTGTTATCAATTGAAGATACCCCCCTGATCCTGATCTCGGAGTTGTCATCCCCCGGCCTTCCCGAACTCTGCACAATGGTTACACCTGAAAGCTTCCCCTGCAGGATCTGATCAGCTGAGGACAATGCCCTCCCCTCTACTTCCTTTACCGAAACCGTACTTACTGCGCCGGTAAGATTAGCCTTGGTCTGTGTACCGTAACCAACGGCCACTACCTCATCCAGTTCTGTAATATTTTCCCGCAGAATGACATTTGCAACACTTTTTCCGCTAATGTCGATGGTTTGGGAGATATAAGACAGAAAAGAGAAGGTCAGTGTTGTTGCACGCTCTGGTGCCTGCAGGGTATAATTTCCGTCCTTGTTGGTTATGGCACCTGCATTGGTTACACCGTTAACTTTTACGGTAACACCTGGCAATGGGTTATTTTTCTCATCAAGCACCTTTCCTGTAATAGTTTTAAGCTGCGCATACAAACTGATGCTGAGCAAAGAAATAAAAATGGTTAATAGTAGTCTTCTCATATTAATTGTATCAGTTGAATTAGGATTTAATTTGTACCTGTAGCTTTTACAGGTAATTTACGGGAATCCAGCTCTTCGATGAACTGCTTTTTCCGAAGGTTATAATTTACAGCAGATATTTCATAGCACCTTAGATAGTCAAAAAAAACAGCGCCATGTTCAGTTGCATCCGGCTTGGTAGCAATACAGCTTAGCCACAAATAAATATCATGCTTGGGGAGGCCGCGAATATCTGCCGTACCAAGCATTTTGCCGTCAAAATAGTAATTAAGATAATCGGGTGTATATTCGAATCCGAATTTATGATAAGAATCCGTTAAATCCTGTGCTGCAGTATGATAATTCCTGTTTATGGCTGACTTCACCGGCGCCCACTGGATTGCGCCATAAGTGAAGTAATTCTTGGCATAAGTGGAATAATGCTCAAAGCCATCAATTTCAAGTTTACCCATCTCTTTATAGGCAGGATTTTTGTCATCAAAACCACTCATCCAGGAGGTCCAGAAAGCTTCATGCCAGCCATAGCCGCCATCAATTTTTACACTGACTTCATAATACCCATACCTACTTGGTTTTTTTGTAATGACACCTCCACCGGTAAATGCTTTATCTTGATAAGGTTCTTTTTTTAAAATGATTTTTACCTTGCCACCTTCCAGCATAACATTTTCTGGCCTTTGGTAACTGGTACCACTGGCACCTGTACGGTATTTCCAAAGGTTTGTATCCAGGGACGCGGCATTGAATTCATCCGACCAGGCAAGCTTATAGCCAGGGGGGGCTTGAGCAATAGCCTGAATTTGACAAACAACAAGCAGGGATACCAGTGTTCTTTTCATTTGGTTTATAATTTGGTTGTCTAAATTTGCCCATTAAATTCAGCACAACACCATATCCTCAGGTTAAAATATACTTGGGAATGTTCCCAATTTACGGGAACATTCCCAAAAAATGCTTAAAAAAGGTTCATCTATCTTTTTATTGGAGATAGCTTGCCGATCTGCCGGATAAACAGCACAGTGATGTATAAAAAAAGGTGCTGATGAATTCATCAGCACCTTTTTTCTGTACTCAGAGCGGGAATCGAACCCGCACGACTTTTAAGGTCACAGGATTTTAAGTCCTGCGTGTCTACCAGTTCCACCATCTGAGCATATCCCAATATCCATGGGAACAATTACTGCTTAAAAGAAAAGCCTTCGTTAAGGAAGGCTTTAGAGCGAAAGACGAGATTCGAACTCGCGACCCCGACCTTGGCAAGGTCGTGCTCTACCAACTGAGCTACTTTCGCATTGGTATATTTTATGTACTCAGAGCGGGAATCGAACCCGCACGACTTTTAAGGTCACAGGATTTTAAGTCCTGCGTGTCTACCAGTTCCACCATCTGAGCATAATCGTTATCAAAAATCTGATAGGATTAATTTTATAAATGTCTTCCTGGTATTGAAAACATTTAGAGCGAAAGACGAGATTCGAACTCGCGACCCCGACCTTGGCAAGGTCGTGCTCTACCAACTGAGCTACTTTCGCATTGTTAAACATCATCCGATGTCTTTCCTTTTACGGTAAGGTCTGTAAGGAATAACCTTGTTTCCGTTTGGGATTGCAAATATAAATACTTTTAGTTTAACGTCAAGTTATTTTTGATAAAAATGAAGCCGCTAGGCTAAGTCATTGGCCTTCAATACCTCTGCAATCAAATCATTTTCAAAACCTCTCCCAAGCAGGTAAGACACCAGTTTATATTTTCTTTTATAGGGGTCTTTTTCAGTTATTGACGGTAACTTTTTCTCCGCCAGCATCAGTATGGTCTTTAAATATTCATTGTAATCTATTGCTTTAAGCGCATTCGAGATCATCTTATCGGGTACGCGTTTCAATTTAAGCCCCTGCTTGATTTTAACCTTACCCCAGTGTTTGATGTTAAACTTACCCGAAACATAAGCCTGTGTAAAACGCTCCTCATTTAAGAAGTTGGTCTGTATCAGTTCGGAGATGATTTCTTCCACATCGTTACTCCAAAGCCCCCATTCGTACAATTTGTCGCGCAGCTCCTGCTGCGCGCGCTCCTGGTAAGCGCAGTAATGCTCAGCTTTAGCCAAAGCCGTCTTCTTATCCAGTTTGATTGTCTTTTTTTCCGGGCTATCCATGCTATGGCGAAACTACTTAAAATTCTCTATAAAACCCGCATTAAAGCCTTTTAAAGTCCATCTTCAAAAAGCTAAAATATTTTTTTTTAAAAAAAGTCTAGTAAGTTAATAGACTTTATATATATTTGTGTCAGCAATCGGTTATACGATTCAATTATAGTCATGTGGCCGAGTGGTTAGGTAAGGGTCTGCAAAACCTTTGACGGCGGTTCGAATCCGCCCTTGACGTCCAGTACAATTTCTATATTGACTGTAATTAGATGTTTGGTTAGATCTAAGTTTTGTTTGAAAGCCAGGTTGGATGACCTGGCTTTTTATTTCAAAAAATCTTGGAAAAAGAAACGGGGATACAGCAATCCACCGTATCCCCGCTATCTAAATTAACGCTCTCAGATATATAGACGACCAAATACCTGATTTATTGTATCGGTTATAAAAAAAATTAATTTCTTTTTTTATAACTCAGTATTGCCCACGAATTTAAGACCACTGCAAATAGGGTCATGATGCCCAGCTGAGGTAATATATCTTTTAAGCCACTTCCCTTTAGTATCACCATGCGCATCACTTCAATTAAATAACTGACCGGGTTAAATGCCGAAATAAATCTTGCCCAATCGGGCATGCTGTCAATCGCGGTGAAAAGTCCACCCATCAAAATGAAGATCATCATAAAAAAGAACATGATAAACATGGCTTGCTGCTGGGTATCGCAAAAAGTAGAGATCAGTAAGCCAAAACCTAAAACGGCCAGCAAAAAAACAGCAACAAATGTATAAAGCACAAAAAGACTACCTACCGGAACAATCCCGTAAATCAGCCAGGAAACAAGCAAGCCCAAAGTAAACACCACATTGCCAAGTATCCAGAAAGGGATGAGTTTCCCCAATATGAAATGATGTTTTTTGATGGGTGTTACGTTAATCTGTTCTATCGTTCCAAACTCCTTTTCCTTTACGATATTGAGCGCCGTAAGAAAACCACCTATCATATTAACCAGAATGGCCAGAATGCCTGGTACCATAAAAAGATCATATTTCATCAAAGGGTTAAACCAGTTAGCGAAAGTAATTTCGATAACCTTGGAATTGTTAAACTTTGAAACAGGTAGCAATTGTGCCTGGATATCGGCATTATAATCCTTAATGATGCGCCCCAGGTAGGCTCCTCCTAAATTGGCTTTTACCCCGTTTATTGCATTTACGGCAATAAACAGCTGTTGTTGTTCTTCCCGCACGAGGTTGCGTTCAAAACCATAAGGAATTTCCAGGATCAGATCGGCCTTGTCGGCTTCAATAAGCTTCAGTCCTTCTTTAAATGAACTACTGTAACCACTCAGCTTAAAATATCCTGATGCAGTTACTTTACTGACCAGCTTTCTGGAGTAGCTGGAATGGTCATGATCAACCACCGATATATTAATGTTCCTGACTTCATAATTGGCTGCTAAAGGCAATATCAGCAACTGCATTACCGGCATCACTACGATCATCAGTAAAATGGCTTTGTTTCTGAAGATCTGCCTGAATTCTTTTTCCAATAAAAACCTGATTGTTCTCATGCAAGCCTGATTTTAAAACTTTTTAAACTCACCAATAGTAAAACAACTGTTATACCGCCAAGGATCAGGGTCTCTTTCCAGATTGCCTCAAAGCCCAGTCCTTTGATCATGATCGATTTTACGATGATATAAAACCATTTTGCCGGAACTACATTTGAAATGAACTGCAAAGGAAGGGGCATATTCTCTATAGGGAACATAAATCCACTGAAAAGCACGGTTGGTAAAAACATTCCCATCAATGAGATCAGCATGGCCAACTGCTGGGAGCCGGTTTTTACAGAAATAAAGATCCCCAGGCTCAGGCAGGTAATGATGAATAGTGTACTTTCGGCAAAAAGCAACCATATACTGCCATTAACCGGCAAATCCAACACATATACACTCAACAGCAAAATGGAAGCTACGTTGATCAGCGAAAGGATCAGGTAAGGAACAGCCTTAGACAGTATCACCAGGATGGGTTTAAAAGGCGACACCAGTAAGATCTCCATAGTGCCCGTTTCCTTTTCCTTTACAATGGAGATGGCTGTCATCATTACACATACCAGCATCAATACCAGGGCCATTACCCCCGGAACAAAATTAGGCGCCCCCTTTAACTGCGGATTATACAGCATCCTCAGTTCTGGCAGTATCTGGTAAGGAACCTTGCTGGTCAAATCGAGGGAACGCTGATAATCCTGCACAATTGAAGAAAGGTAATTGCTTAAGGCGCTGGCCGTATTGGGATCTGAAGCATCTGCCAATATCTGGAGCTGTGCCTTTCCCTGATGAAGCAATGCTGCGTTAAAACCAGCAGGAAAAACCATGGCCAGTTTGATCTTCCCCTGCTTAAAAGCTGCCTCCATCTGGCGCCGGTCTGTCATGGTTTCTTCAATATCGAAGTATTTGCTTGCCGCAATCTGGGTGATCAGCTGCTGTGAAGCTTCGTCTTTTGCCTGGTCCAGGATCACAATCCTGGAATTTTTCACCTCATTGGTTAGTGCAAAGCCAAAAATAAGGATCTGAACTACTGGCATGCCAAATAAGATCAGCAAGGTTTTCTTATCCCTCCATACATGGATAAATTCCTTTTTCACAAAATTCAGAAACTGTTTCATAGCCTTAAATTTTAATCGCTTCGTTTTGCTGCTCTTGCCAACTGATAAAAAACCTCATCCATCGAGCCCGCATTAAACTGCTTTTTCAGGTTTGCAGGACTATCCAGGGCAGCAATCTTTCCATCTACCATAATCGATATACGGTTACAATATTCTGCCTCGTCCATATAATGCGTGGTTACAAAAATGGTTATGCCTCTTGCAGAAGCTTCATAGATCAGGTCCCAAAATTGCCTGCGGGTTACCGGATCTACCCCACCGGTTGGCTCGTCCAGAAATACAATTTTTGGCTGATGCAGTACGGCAACTGAAAAGGCCAGTTTCTGCTTCCATCCCAGGGGTAAATCTGCCACCAGTTTCCCCGCTTCATTTTGCAATCCCAGCTGGGCAACCAGTTCCGCTCCTTTTTCTTTAAGTTCCTTATTGTTCAAACCGTAAATGCCGCCAAAAAAATGGATGTTTTCTAAAACGGTCAGGTCGCCATATAAAGAGAATTTCTGACTCATATAACCAATATTTCTTTTGATCTGTTCCGTTTGCCGGTATACATCAAAACCTGCTACGGTAGCAGTTCCCGAGCTCGGCATAGACAAGCCGCAGAGCATGCGCATTGCGGTAGTTTTCCCTGCGCCATTTGCACCCAAAAAACCAAATATCTCTCCCTTTTCCACTTCAAACGTAATTTCATTCGTTGCCATAAAATCCCCGAATTTTTTGGTCAGCTTGTCTGCTTTGATCACAATCTCCTTCATGGCTTATCTTTTAATAACAGGATAAAATAATCCTCTATACCGGCTTTTACCGGCTTTATCTCTACCCGGGCTAATCCGGCGGCTTCCAGGTATTCCTGCAGCAGATTTGTTTTAAGATCAGTCTTAAAAGAAGCGTGTACATATTCGCCAAAGGCATAACAATCACGTATTTCAGGATATTGCTCCAATGCTTTAATCAATTTATACATTTGATCGGCCTTAATTGCATATAAGGCCCCAGGATATTGTGCTGTCATACGATCAGGAGTATCAATCGACAATATTTTTCCATTCTGCAGGAGCGCTATCCGGTCACACATGGCTGCTTCATCCATATATGGGGTGGATACCAGGATGGTGATGCCTTGTGCCTTTAATCGCTTCAGCATTTCCCAGAACTCTTTTCTGGAAACCGGATCTACCCCTGTAGTGGGCTCATCCAGGAACAACACGGTTGGTTTATGGATCAGGGCACAGCATAAAGCCAGTTTTTGTTTCATTCCTCCTGAAAGTTTTCCGGCCCGCCTGTTTTTAAATGGTTCGATCTGAACATAAATATCTTCGATCAGGTGGTAATTTTCTTTCATGCTGGTTCCAAAAACAGCAGCAAAAAAATGCAGGTTCTCCTCAATGCTCAGGTCTGGGTAAAGGGAGAATTTTCCGGGCATGTATCCCACCGTTTTCCTGATCTGTTTATAATCCTTCACGATATCAAACCCATCCACTGTTGCGTTCCCCTTTTCAGGAAGCAGTAAGGTGGTCAGCATCCGAAAAATACTTGTCTTGCCCGCGCCATCAGGTCCGATCAGGCCAAATATTTCCCCTTTTTCTACCTGGAAGGAAACGTCATCAACCGCAACCGGTGCTGCTTTACCATATTGTTTGGTAAGGTTATTTACAATTATGGCGTAATGGCTGTTCATGGTTTATTGGTTAAAGCTAAATCGGCATACATCCCGATTTTAAGAAAGCCATCATTTTTCACGCTTATTTTAACTGCATATACCAGGTTGGCCCTTTCATCTTTGGTCTGGATCGTTTTAGGGGTAAACTCGGCCTTACCACTGATCCATGTGATGGTGCCATCATAAGTTTTATACTTTCCATCGGCTTCCTCTACCAGCACTTTTACTTTCTGTCCGGTTTTAACCCCAGACAATTGGCTACCAGTTATATAAGCCCTTAAAACAATAGTGCTCAGGTCAGTTATTTTATAAAGTGGTTTACCTGCTACTGCCATTTCATTTGGTTCCGCATATTTAACCAGCACGGTACCCGCTGTTTCATTTATAATTCTGCTCTTGAGGAGTTGATCGTTCAACTGTTCAATCTGTGCAGACAAAGGCAGGGTTTCTTTGGTTAAACCTGCAGCAGTAATATCAAGTGCCGATTCCTGGGCAGCGATCTGTTTTTTCAGGATCGCAACCTGTGCATTGGCATCATCCAGTTGTTTTGGTGTAGCCGCATCTGCCTTTAACAGGTTTGTGGTGCGTCGCTGTTCCTTCTGGGCCTGCTTTAACTGTTCCCGATAAGCGGCAACCTGTGCCGGAACATCAGGTTTCTTCCCTAAAACTGCCGTAATCTGCGCCTCAAGTTGTTTCTTCTTTAAATGAAGTTGTACCGTATCAATATAACCTATGGTTTCCCCTGCCTTTAATACCTGCCCTTCCTCAAGGTCAAGCTGTTTGATCAGCCCTGTAGTTTCAGCAGAAACAATGGTTTCAACAGCTTCGAAAGTACCTGAGGCATCATAGGCCTGCTCTTTATGGCCACATGCAGCAAGGAAAAGGACGATAACTACTGTAAATGAGCTCTTCTTCATGATTTCGTTTATTTTAGATTAATTGCCTGTTGTAGTTTGTTTGTTATACTGTGCCATCAGCAGTTGTATTTCGTGCATGAGCTTACTTTGCCTGGCCTGGTCTTCTGCATTTACTTCGCGTAAATAATCGCTGGTATGGATCACCCCATTTTCCAGCTGTGCTGCTGCAGTTTCTTTTACGCTTGTGCGCAAGGCAATAATCTCCTCATCACTGCGCATCAGCTCATTTTGTTTGTCAATTTCCGCCTCCTGCTGTTTCAGCATAAACTTTGTATTCAGCAGGAAATTTTCCTGCTGAAGGTCAATTTCTTTCCTATTGATCCCTGAAATTGACTTTTCATTTTTACGGGTATACAGCCCCGATAAGGACCAGCTCATTCTGATGCCACCAATAGCAAAAGGTTCAAGCGCATTGTTTAACATGTTTAGTGCGGGCCGTCCAATACCACTCTGCAAAAACAAATTAAACTTTGGCAGGTTCCTGACTGCTATAGCTTGTTCCTTAACAGCTACGCTTTTACGCTGGCTGTCGTATAAGCCCAATTCCGGCCGGCGGATTTCATCAGATACAAGCTGTATGGCAGGTTTAAGCAATACCACATCTTCAGTAAGCGGTTTATGGGTAAACAAAGCCAGTACATCAATATATCCCCTGCGGGTAAACCTTAATTCTGTACTTCGCTGCACTGCTTTCAACAATTCGGCCTTCAGCATATTCAAATTGCTTTTAAATCCTGTGCCATTAGCAACTGTGGCCTTTGCTTTATCAACCCCCAGCTGCAGGTCTTTTTTAAGCAGCTCATTCTGCTTCAATTGGGCATCTATCAACAATATTCCAAAAAAAAGCTGGTTAATCCGGTCTCTCAGCTTATACAGTTCCACTTCAAGCTTTTGGCTTTCCACTTCCGCATTAACCGTTGCCGCCTGTTTCTGCTGTTTAATCACACCCCCGTCAAACAAAACCTGTGTACCCTCAGCGCTTAAACGGTATTGGTCTTTACTCAGCTCAGGAATATTCATCCCCGGGATCTGGAGGGGAATCCTGGTAACCTCCGACTGGTAACTTGCCTGTCCGCTCACATTAAATTGTGGCAGGTAACCCTTCGCTGCATTCTCTATAGAATGAGCACTGGCTTTCGAGATCAGTTCTCCCTGTTTTACCAGCGGATAATTTTGCCGTGCAAGGTGATAACACTCCTCAATGGAAATTTGTACGGAGCTTTGCGCATTTGTCTGGAAACATACAAAACCAATGATAATGGTAAAAAATATAAGTTTCATTTCTCTGATTATTAATTTGTTTTAATCATATGATTAATTGCTGTATAAATTTTTTTAATGTGTTTTTAGCATGGCATCCACCCATACGGGGATCATCTTTTTCCTTTCTTCTACCATTTTATCAAAATCAGCATCTTTGAGTTCACCAATAACCTTCAGCATCGGGCTGGCAACAAAAGGAAAAACAGCCAGACTGATGATATTGATTAAAAAATGCAAAGGATTAACTTTATCATTTAAAGCAGCTTTTAACTGCTGATAGAAATGTGAGCTGATCATGATCTCCTTTACCTTCATATTGGTGACCAGCTTTTCAGGATTCGCTTTAATTTCCCCTAAAATAAACAATGGCATGTTCGGTTGAATCTTCAGCATATTGGTATAATTTTCGGCAATGGCAGTGATCTTCGCTGTTAAGCTCAATGTCTCGTCATTTAAAACTCCCCTCATCCCCGCCAGAAACTGCTGAATGTTTTCCATCATTACGATATCAAATAACTTCTCCTTACTCCGGAAATAATAATTTAACAAAGCCAGGTTAATCCCTGCTTCTTCTGCAATATCCCTGGTACGTGTACCGGCAAAACCTTTTTTAATAAAAACAACATTCGCTGCTGCCTTAATCTTTTCTTCTGTCGAGTTATCTGCGTCTGGTTTCTTCTTGCTCATTTAATTATGGCGTTGATTTACTGCAAATATAAAAACAAATATTTAAATTAATCAAATAATTTAATCATATGATTAAATTTTATGTCGTAATTCCCCCGGTTAATTGCCGTTTTCAACCAGCATCCGCTGATGAGTTTAATCCTATATTTGTGTAGTTACATCAAATTATAAAACATGTCATTTCAGGGATACTTAAAAACCATAAAAGAAAAAACCGGCCTGGGGCCCGACGATCTCAGAAAGAAAGCAGCAGAAAAGCAATTTACAGAACATGGGCAGCTTAAGGCAAATGTAAAAGCGGGAGAAATTGTGAACTGGCTGAAAGAAGAATATGACCTGGGCCACGGGCATTCGATGGCAGTTTACGCCTTACTAAAAGGAATTAAAAATGAAAACAGCGAATAAAACCATTAAAGTTCATTGGTATTGAAAACCTCCGGATCTGGCAGGCAATTTTGTACAGCATTCACTACCCATTCAGGAATGAGCACGGTAATTTGTTCCAGGGGAATATATACCGGATAATCTTCAATTGCAGGGAATTCTAGATATATAGACATGAGGCTTGAAATTTAGCTACTGTTATAACGGCTGGATCAAGCAAATAGTATCAGGAAAATATAATAGTTTTATGCATAATGGGATCATCAAAGATGACCCCATTATTTACTTTACACGCTTCCAGGTTTCAGACCTGCCGATGAGTGAGATGCCCACATACCCCCTCATGTTCAAGATGTCCTTACCCTTCATGGTCATGTTACAGCTATAGGTTTTACCGGATTTCGGATCGTAGATCTTACCATCTGTCCATTTACCATCTTCAAAAACAAAGTTTTTCAGAATTTCCAGGCCAAGAATAGGTTGTTTTCTTAAACGTTCATCCGGGTTTTTGATATCCGTTTTTACATTTCCTTTTTCATCTCTAGGATCCTTTAGCCATACAATTTTACCGAAGTATTTTTCTCCCTTTTTAGTGATGTCTACATGTGCTTCAGCTGAAGAATTGATCCATTTGCCAAGAATGGCATCTTTGTTCTGGGCAATGCCCGCAAAAGAAATTGCTGTAAACAGCAATATAAAAGTTAAATGTTTCATTAGGTATATAAGTTAGTGTTTTCTAAAGATACTAAATGAAGCATATAATCAGAAAAATTATTTGATCGTTTCTTTTACTTCTCCGCATGTCATCATGCTTTCGCCAAAATAAGGATTTCTGATTTCTTTACTATTGCTTAGCCAGCTGGCGCCCTTGTCATGCAGTGCCATCGGACAGTATTCTACATAAACTTCGCCCGAAGTTAGTCCGGAGGATTTAACACGTGCAATAAAATCATTGCTTAAATCCGAGAACAGGGTTCTTTGGGTTTCAATATCAGAAGCCGCAGTTATTTTTGAAGCTAAGGCTGCCAATGCCGCACCACTACCCATTTCTTTTGCCCCCAGTTCAATTGCAGCTGCCGCTATTTTCGCTTCTGCCATATCTGCGTTTACCAATGCTGTGGTCAGGTAGATGTAATGCTGGTATACGGGATTTAACTGATCATCTTTGATGCTTACCCCTTCAACGGATTTTTCAGCAGCAGCGCCATGACCTTCGCCCGGCGCGTGGTTATGTCCTGCATGAGGATCTGCTTCTGCTGGTTTCTGAGTGTTTCCGCAAGCCGCAAATAAAGTTACTGCTACAAGTGTAACAACGAAATTGATTACTGTTTTCATTTTTCTGTTTTTTATATTTAATAATTATTTTTGACTGAGCCCATCAACAGGGTTCTTTCCTTTTTTAAGGATATACTCACTGTACAACAGGTATGCCCCGGTAACCACCACCTGATCACCATTTTTCAGCCCCTTAACTATTTCTACCCGGTCATCGTTTTCCTGCCCGGTTTTCACCAGTTGAGGTACAAAGCTATCTTTACCTTTTTTGAGCCAGACATGCATGCCTTTTCCATCCCTTACTACTGCATTTACAGGTAGGCTGAGTACCTTACCTGCATTTTCAGCAGGCAGAAACACGTTGGCCTGCAAACCTGGTTGCCATTGGTTTCCAGGGTTGGGTATCGCGCCTCTGATCTGGGTAAGCTGGGTTCCGGATTGCAATGATGGGTTAATGAAGCTGATGGTCATTTCCTGAGGTTGTTCTTCCCAGCCTGCAATGACCACTTTAACCTTCTGCCCCGGTTTCACTTTTTTTGCTTCATCCGGATAAACGTCGGCCTCGACCCACAATTGTCCGTAGCCTTCCAGGCGCAGAACCGGACTACCTTCGCTTACGTATTGCCCCTGAGTTACGGATACTTCAGCAACGACACCGCTTTCAGGTGCATAAAACAGCACAAAAGGATCTTTTTTCTGCGTTTTAACCAGTTGCTGTACCTGCTGTTCAGATTGTCCGTACAGCAGCAGCTTCTGCCTGGCCGAAGCCACAATCTGCTTTTCTATCCGGTCTCCCTGAAACTGTCTTTCCTGGGCAATCGCCATCAGGTATTCTTGCTGAAGCGTAGCCAGCTGTTCAGAATAAAGCTGATACAGGGCCTGTCCTTTATTTACCATTACCCCGGTTTCTTTTACATAGAGTTGCTCAATTCTCCCAGCTATCCTGCTGGAAATATAGCTGCTCTGCTCTGGATTAACCACCAGCCTTGCGTTTAACTGTTTGGCACCGGAAAGGTTATTTTCGCCAATCAGCACTGTGGTGACATTGGCCAGTGCCTGGCGCTTTTCATCAATTTTTAATGCTTTGTCATTGCTGTTCTTTTCAAAAGGGACCAGGTCCATTCCGCAGATAGGACAAGTGCCCATCTCATTTTTTATGACCTGTGGGTGCATCGGACAGGTAAAAGTTTGCATTTTTTCTTTCACAGCACTCCCTTCCACTTTTTTTCCGTCATTGCATGCGGCAATAAACACCGATGGAAGCAGCACCATCAGCGCAATGTTTTTGATGAATATTTTCCTTTCCATACCTATTCTGATGTTTTAATAAAGCTCTCACTATCTACCAGGTAAGCCGCATTTTTACTCAAAGCCCAATTGTGAATATCTGTTTTAACCTGTACCATACCTGCAATGCTGACCCCGGCATCCACTTCCTTAGGGATAAAAACATTCCCTTCTTTCTTAAAAACTATCCGTTTATTTCCTAGGGATACCATGGCCGACGCTGGCAGCCACCATGATTTTGGCAGCAATACAGGAATTTTTGCCGTAAGCAGTTCACCCACCCTAAAATTGGGCTTGTGCAGGTATACCCTGGCAATCGTAAAATCCGCTCCATCTTTAAATACAGGCTGGATCAAACCAATACTTGCCGTTTCCAGACTGTTCTTGTTACTGGTTTTATAAAACACAAAGCGATGTCCTTTTTTCAGGAGTGAAGCTAACGCAGGTTTTAAAGAGAATTCGGCCACAAGACGGTCTGAATTGTAAATGGTAAAGATCGATTGCCCGGCACTTACATATTGTCCTTCCCTTAACATTACGGGACTGCTTGAAGGAGCTGCCGGCGCGGGCACCACAGCTGAACCTGACGAAGTTCCACCTCCCATACCACCCATTCCATCACCTCCAGACGATGGCACTCCGGCCGCAGCAGCAGCCGGAGCAGCAGTGGCGGCAGTTTTTTCCAGAATATACCCATCAGCATTGCTATACACTGGAATGCGGTAATTAACCTTACCCGTCTTTAACACCTGGTTAACTGCCGAAGCACTCATCCCCAGGAGCATTAAACGTTGTTTGGCACTGTTCAACATTGCAGGATCTGTTTCTGAACGCTTTAAAAACAGCAGTTCCTGCTGTGCCGCAGCAAGATCAGGTGAATAAACTTCCATGATCAGCTGTCCTTTCTTAACCGGCTGGTAATTGTATTTGATCAGTAAACGTTCTATCCTGCCACTTACCCGGCTGGCAATGCTTTTTTCATTACGGGTATCATAACTCACCACCCCTTGTACCTCTTCTGTGAATATTTTGGTGCCATAACTTGCTTTAATTACCGGCAGTTTGGCTACTACCTGCTCATTGGAGGGTTTTAACAAATGAGACAGGTTGCTGTCAATGTTTACAAGTGCAGGATGCCCGTGTACATCCTGCTTTACCTTTTTGCGGTTACAGGCAGCGAAAAGCAACACGGCTACCAAAACAGGCAGCAAAAACAGTGGCTTAGCGATAGATTTCTTTCTCATAATCTGCAATCATTAAATAAAGCTTCAGTTTCTCATCCAGCACATTGCTTTGCATCATGGTTAGTGCCTCCCAGGCCCCAACTACTTCCGGCAATTCCATTTTGTTTTCACGATAGCTTAAAAAGTTCAGGTCTAATGTTTTTTGCAGGGTTGGGATGATCTTGTTCTCCATCGCAGCAATGCGTTTTTCCATAGACCCGATCTCAAACTGCATGCCGTATAACATCCCCTGGGTTTCCTGTAGCATGGCTGCCTTCTCTTTGTCCATGGCCAGAACCTCATATTCCATACCCTTTACTTCCGATTTGTACATTTTGGACGACCATGGCGCAATAGGTATGCTCACCATTCCCATTACGCTAAAGGCTTTGGGCATCATATTGGTTAAGGGCGACATATGGTCGAACCTCAGCTTAAAATCCGGTCTGCTTTGTTTTTTCATTGCTTCAATGTTCAGCTGCATAGCCTGTATGCTGTAGTCCATTTTTTTAATATCATTACGCGCCATTGCGAGGCTTCCGGTATCAATAACTGCAGCCGGAACAAATAAGGGCTGGTAAGTAGTATCAATGGCAAATCCGGCATTTCCCTGCCTGTTCATCAGGCTGTTTAGCCAGGCGCGCGCTTTTGCAATGTCTCCCTCCTGCATGCGGATCATGTTCTGGTTCTCTTCCAGCTTAGCGGTGGTTTGATATACACTGCTCAATTTCGACTGGTTATACGGATACCTGATCTCCTCAATCTTCTTCATCATCTCCATGATCTTCTGGTTCCGCTGTAAAATCACAATCCGCTGCGCTGCTATCAGCCAGCCAAAATACAGGCGTTTGGCCTGTGCCTTATACTCGTTTAAGGTTATACCACGGGTTTCATTTTCCACCTTCCCTTTTGATTCCATGTAACGCTTATTGGCATTCAGCTTAACGGGATTTGGAATGTCCTGCTCCAGCTGTACCATTACCGAACCTTTGTCCCTGTCGTCCATCAGCACCTGCCCCGGGTAAGGGGTCATAAATGTTCCAATTCCTACCATCGGCGCCATCCAGGCCGTTGCCGCCCTTGCCGTATGCTTATAGCTTTCTGCCTTTAAACCATACGATTGCAGCATGAGGTTGTTTTGATCAATACGCTGCAAAATGGTATCCAGCGAGAGTACCGGCTGTTTTTCCTGTGCCATCGAATAAAAAGGCAGCAGCAGCAATAAAATGCCTGTTATTTTTTTAATGTTGTACATCATGCACCTCCAGTTTTCCATATTTTCTCAATTCATACTCCTTGGACATTAAAAAGATCAGTGGGGTAACCAGTAAAATGTGTGTAGATGAAGTCAGTACCCCACCTATCATGGGCAAAACAATGGGCTGCATCACATCCACACCAACCCCGGTTGCCCAAAGCACAGGTATCAGCCCGAATAAAGACACACATACGGTCATTAACTTTGGTCTTAACCTTTTTGCCGCCCCATGGATCACGTATTCCCTCAGGTCATCCCTGGTTATGGTTTCACTCGAATTGCCTTTCAGCTTAATCAGCTGCTGCATGGCGTCGTTCAGGTAAATCACCATTACAATCCCTGTTTCTACAGCAATTCCAAACAAGGCAATAAAACCTACTGCTACACCAACTGACAAATTCACGCCCCAGAAATATATCATATAAGCTCCACCAATTAAAGCAAAAGGAACAGTGATCAGGCTTAAAAAAGCTTCTCTTACCGAATGAAAAGCAAAGTATAGGGAAAAAAAGATAATGACTAAAACTACTGGTGCGATCCACATCAGGGTTTGTTTACCCCTGATCAGGTTTTCGTATTGTCCGCTCCATTCCAGGAAGTAGCCCTCAGGTAATACCCCTTTTTCTTTATTCAGTTTTTCCATAGCATCCTGAACAGTACTGCCCAGATCCCGGTCACGCACATTGAACATGACCGCTCCCCGTAAAATGGCATTATCAGAACTGATCATTGGCGGGCCATCTTCAAATTTCACTTCCGCTACAGCGGATAGGGGAACTTCGCCAAAACCTGCTGACTGTATTGGGATGCGCTGTATGCGCTCCACGCTATTCCGGTAGTCTTGTGCCAGGCGTACACTAATGGAAAAACGTTGCCGGCCTTCAATGGTATTGCCAACAGTAGCGCCACCCAGTGCACTTTCTATTACCTGGTTTACGTCATCTACATTTAAGCCATAACGTGCCAGCTCATCCCTTTTGATATTGATGGACAAGTATTTCCCACCCGTAATAGGCTCTACAAAAAGATCGCTTACCCCAGGTGTGCCTTCCAGCGCAGCTTTAACTTTTTCAGATACCGCAGCGATCGTATCCAGGTTTTGCCCGAACACCTTAATTCCTACGTCAGTACGGATACCGGTAGCCAACATATTGATGCGGTTGATAATGGGCTGTGTCCAGCCATTTACCACACCAGGTATCTGTAATTTGGCGTCCAGTTCAGTTACAATGTCTTTTTTGGTAATGCCTTCGCGCCATTCACTTTTTGGTTTCAGTGTAATGATTGTTTCAATCATACTGATCGGCGAATTATCGGTAGCGGTATTGGCCCGCCCGGCCTTACCCAATACTTTATCCACTTCAGGTACCGATTTAATGATTTTATCCTGGACCTGTAAAATCCGCTTTGCCTCCGCATTTGATACATCCGGCAAAGTTACCGGCATAAACAGAATACTCTGCTCATCCAGCGGAGGTATAAACTCTGTGCCCAGGTTCTTCAGCAGTGGAATGGTAATCAGCAGCGCGATCAGATTAATCGCTATAGTGGTTTTTCTCCATTTCAATACGGTTCTGATGACAGGCTCATAGATCTTCTCCAGAAACCTGTTCACAGGATTCGCATGGTCAGGTTTAAATTTTCCCTTCATAAAAAAAGAAATGAGCACAGGCGCCAGAGTAATGACCAGGAGTGCATCCACAATCATGATGAATGTTTTGGTATAGGCCAGCGGATGGAACAACTTACCTTCCTGTCCGGTTAACATAAACACCGGCAAAAAAGAGGTAATAATGATGACGGTTGCAAAGAACACGCCTCTGGAAACCTGTTTACTGGATTTGGTGATTATCGCAAGGCGGTCTTCTTCTGTAATCCAGTCAGGTGATTTCTTAAATATATTTTTAAACCAGGTTATCATGATGTTGTTGTTTTATTTTGGTCCTTTTCCCACAGTTCGTACCGCTCTGCCAGATGTTTATAAGCATTTTCACTCATGATGATGCCATTGTCTACAATTACCCCGATGGCCAGCGCAATACCTGTGAGTGACATGATGTTTGAGGAAATACCAAAAGCATTGAGCACGATAAAACTGGCTGCAATAGTGATGGGTATTTGTATGATAATGCTCAGTGCGCTGCGCCAGTGGAACAGGAATATGAATACAATGAGTGAGACCACGATCATCTCTTCTATCAATGTATTTTTGATGGATGCCACCGATTCCTTAATCAGCTCGCCCCGGTCGTAAACTATGTCAAATTTCACCCCCTTTGGCAGCCCTTTGGCCACCTCTTTCATTTTGGTCTTTACCCTGTCAATCACCTCAGCGGCATTTTCGCCATAGCGCATCACCACAATGCCACCTGCACGTTCCCCTTCTCCATCCTGATCAAATATGCCCAGCCTGGTTTCACCAGTCATTTGCACGGTAGCCAGATCGGATATCCTTACAGGTGTCCCATTCTGACTTTTAACCGGGATATTGGCGATTTCTTCCAGTGACTTCAGGTAACCTGAAGTTTTAATGATATAGCCCATATCACTCATTTCAAACTTGCGTCCGCCTGATTCATTGTTATTGCTTCTCACGGCTGCGATCACCTGTGGCACGGACAACTTATAATACAGCAGTTTATTGGGATCTACAGCTATCTGGTATTGTTTCTGGAAGCCACCAAAGGAGGCGATCTCACTTACCCCCGGTACATTTTGCAATGCAAATTTCACGTACCAGTCCTGTATGGCACGCTGCTCACCAAGGTCCATATCCGGCGCATCCAGTGTATACCAAAGTACATGGCCTACACCAGTGCCGTCAGGCCCAAGCTGTGGAGCAACACCTTCAGGCAGTGTTTTTGAAATGGTACTGATCCTTTCCATTACCCTTTCGCGTGCCCAGTACACATCTACATCATCATCAAAGATTACGTAAATGAAACTCATCCCAAACATCGAAGAACCCCTTACATATTTAATTTTTGGGATGCCCTGTAAATTGGTGACCAGCGGATAAGTAACCTGGTCTTCTATCAGTTGCGGCGACCGCCCCATCCATTCGGTAAACACAATAACCTGGTTTTCTGAAAGGTCGGGAATGGCATCTATCGGATTCTTTTGTACAGCAAATACTCCCCATACAAACAGACCTGCTGATAGTACAAGTACTATAAAGCGATTGCGCATGGACCACTCTATAATACTATGTACCATTTTAACAGGATAATGTAATAATAAAATACTTTCATAATAGCAGGAACGCTGATTAAAAAAACGTTAGTAAAAAATATATGAAATTGAATTTAAAGCAGGTATGCTTAGGATTACTGTGAGTTTACAGCATCTCGATACTTAAAGCAATAGTCTTTTAAGTAGATAACCGGGCAGCAGGTATTATATTCTGTAGGTACAGTTTTTCAGGTAAACAGGAATTTGCTGTTCATCAGGCGGGGCATTACTCCATGCTGTTCCCGTAATTTTTACAGGTACAGGTGCCTGGTAACTGACAAACAATTCAGGCAGGACACTCAAAGACGGCAACTGATCAAATTTATAGATGACCTGGTTTACTTTCTGGGATTTCGCCACCTTAACCTGTTGTTCTACGTCTTTACAGCAGGATTTTTTTTTGGATGCTGATTTCGGCATTCCGCAGAAATCGCAAATTGTACGGGATTGTTTTTCCAGTCCCCAGCTTACCAGTTCGCCCATGCAATAATGAAAATGCACAGTTGCCCCGCTGGATACGCCCAGGTAAAAAATGGCAAGTATGGTTAGCAGTGTTCTTTTCATTATCATTCAAAGATTGAAAAAAGAACGGATATATTTTTATATAATTCCGTTCTTTTTTTATAAAACCCCGTTCACTATAGCTCTTCTGCCACGTATCCGGCCTTTTGAAGGGTATGGACTACTTTTTCGGCATTCAGTTCTTCCCTGGTTTCTACCGTTAAAATTTTCTCCGGATTATCGGTATCGACCTCCCATTTGGCAATTTCCGGAAGTTCATTCAGAAATGGGGATACTGCGGCAATACATCCGCCACATTTGATATTTGTTTTAAATTTTAGTGTTTCCATGATATTATTGATTTAAATAGATTTATATAAGTTTTGCCAGTTTTAAACGGAGGCTGTTACTCACTACTGATACCGAACTCAATGCCATCGCTGCACCTGCAATCATCGGATTCAACAAAAATCCATTGATCGGGTACAGCATGCCGGCAGCAATCGGGATGCCGATCAGGTTATAAATGAACGCCCAGAATAAATTCTGACGTATGGTTTTAACGGTTAGCCTGGATAGGCGCAAAGCTTTAGGTACCTGCTGCAGATCGGAAGAAACCAGTGTCATTTTCGCCACATCAATGGCTATATCCGATCCTTTGCCCATGGCTATTGAAATATCAGCCTGCGCCAGTGCCTGGCTGTCATTGATACCGTCACCAATCATTGCTACCACTTTTCCCTGTCCCTGTAGCTGTTTTACAAAACCGGCTTTATCAGTTGGCAGTACTTCAGCCTGAAAATGATCAATCCCTACCTGTCCTGACACAGCAGCTGCAGTCTGGTGGTTATCCCCGGTAAGCATATACACCTCAATGCCTTCATCTTTTAAAGCAGCAATTGCTTTCGCAGAACCAGCTTTGATCTGGTCAGCAATCGCTACAACAGCCAGCACCTGCACAGTATTGATAAAATAAATTACCGTTTGGGCCTGTTGCTGCAGCTCCTCAACTTTAGTTTGCAGAACCGCCGGCACCACTACATTTTGATCTTTTAAGATCTTATGACTGCCTGCCCAATAGCTTTCACCTTCAAAGCCTGCGCCAACACCTTTGCCAGTGAAGCTTTCAAAACCAGTTACCGCAGCTCCTTTGATGCCGGATGCTTTCAGGTGACGAACAATCGCTTCAGCTAATGGATGTTCTGAGGCCTGTTCCAAAGCAATCAATACCTGTTCCAGCTTCTGTTTGTCCCGGGGAAGTTCGTTTGCCCATGCTACATGCGTTACTTCGGGTTTACCTTCAGTAATGGTGCCTGTTTTGTCTAAAACAATGGCATTTACCCGATGTCCCTGTTCCAAAGCCTCGGCATCTTTGATCAGGATGCCATTTTCGGCTCCTTTACCAATACCTACCATGATTGCCGTAGGCGTAGCCAGGCCCAAGGCACAAGGACAGGCAATGACCAGTACAGTTACCATAGCAAGCAATCCCTGTGTAAAGGCATGTTCACCTCCAAAGATCATCCATGCGCCCAAACTGGCAACCGCAATCAGGATCACAATGGGTACAAATATACCTGCAATTTTATCCACCAGTTTTTGCACCGGTGCTTTAGAACCCTGGGCCTCCTGCACCAGTTTGATGATCTGCGCCAGCATGGTTTCCGCCCCTACCTTTTCCGCTTTAAATTTAAAACTCCCTTTCTGGTTGATGGTTCCCGCAAATACTTTATCACCTTCTTTTTTAGCTACCGCAACAGGCTCACCGGTAATCATGCTTTCATCTACATAAGAACTTCCTTCATACATCAGGCCGTCAACGGGGATCTTTTCCCCCGAACGTACCAGGATCTGGTCAGCAATACGTACATCAGCTACCGGAATTTCCTGTTCGCCATCGTGTGTAACCAGCACCACAGTTTTCGGTTGTAAGCCAACCAGTTTTTTAATGGCTGAAGAAGTATTGGATTTCGCCCTTTCTTCCAACAGCTTACCCAGCATGATAAATACAATTACCACTGCCGCGGCCTCAAAATATACATGCGGGTGTAAGCCCTTACTATGCCAGAATCCGGGATAAAAAGTATTAAAAACACTGAAAATATAAGCGATACCGGTTGATAAAGCAACTAAGGTATCCATATTGGATTTGCCATATCTGGCTTGTTTCCATGCATTGATAAAAAAGGTTCTGCCAAAAATGAACAGTACCGGTGTGGTTAAGGCCAACATATAATAATTGCCATCAGGTATGTCCATAAAGAACATTCCGATAACCACAACCGGGATGGTCAGGATCAGTGACCAGATCATTCTTTTTTTTAGCGTTTTGTAATTATTCTTTTGTGCTTCCTCCTGTAATTTCGTAGCGCCTTCCTGTGCGACAATTAAATCATAGCCAATAGACTGAACAGCCTTTTGCATGACATCGGGCTGTATCACATCGGGCTGATAACTGACCTGTACCGTTTGTGTAGCATAATTCACAGCAGCCTTATCTACGCCCGGCTGGCTGCCGATGATAGATTCAACACTAACGGCACAGGCTGCACAGGTCATCCCCAGTACCGGCATCGAAATTGTTTCTACATTTTTGTTCATGGCTATCCTTGTTTAATTAACTATACAAAGGTAGCCTGCAGAAGGGCCGGTATTTTTACAGGATTCAGTAAATAGTTTATAAAATTTTGATCAGGAAAGTCCGGTTTTTAAAGTTTTCTGCTTTAAATAGGAATAAATGAGCACATTCATTAAAATCAGGCCCATTCCGTAAAACACATCTTCAACAGGTATGGTGAGTATCCTTAGGCCAAAAATCTCCGCTTCATTGTACCATACCACAGGCTCGTCCAGCCCTGTTCCGGTAAGCAACCCGTTTACAATCAAAAATGGAAAGAGTAAGATGGCATATATGATATAAAACTTACCCAGCCAGTTTACTTTTAATATATATCTGCTCAAGGCCAGCAACAGCGAAAGACCCGTAAACGTAACTATAGTGTACATTTTATCGGTGTTTAAAAAACCAACAACGGCAAATATGCTCATAAAGAAAGGGCTCAGTATGCGCTCCGTAGCATGCGGAATTGATTTTTTGAGGAAAAGATCTAGACAGTGAAAAGTAAAAACACAGGCATACGGAATACAAAAAAAGAATAGGATCTCTTCTAAAGGCAGGTTACTAATCTCAATACCGGTTAGGTATCTTGCATTAAAACCCCACACCCCAATGCCGGTAAAATAAATATCCCAGGTTATAAAAAGAAATCCAGTCAACATCACAGCCGGGAAAAAGGCCTTCCAGGTTTTATAAAAATTCAGTCTGGGGTGAAAGGAAAAGATAAACGGAATGATGATCGTAAAAAAGTCAATCAGGAGATAAGTATATTTCATACTACAGCAGATTTTTTCTTTTTCTCTTTAAAATAGCTAAGCGGTACCCACAGCATGCCAAAACATTCTCCATGTTCTTTATCCAGGTGCTTATGGTGCATTTTATGCGCCCTTCTTATGGCTTTAAAATACCAATGTTCTGAATTTCTGAATATTTTAAATCGTTGGTGTATAAAAATATCATGGACAAAAAAGTAAGCAGCTCCATAAATCGTAATACCCAGGCCAATAAAAAATGCGAATGAATAGTCATAAAACGTTCCTGCTGCCAGGCAAATAATCCCAGGAATAGCAAAAATGAGAAAGAAAAAATCATTTCGTTCCAGAAAGCCTTCATGATCTTTACGGTGATGGTCTTTATGCAAAGACCACAACAGTCCATGCATGATATATTTATGGGTAAACCAGGCAACTCCTTCCATTAAAATGAATGTACCTGCAACAATTGCTATACTTATAATCCAGTTGTTCATCTTTGTTGTTTGCTGAATATTTTTACCTGCTCACGTTCTTCTTCAGAACAGTATTTTGAGGAAGACAAGAATTTAACAGCCCGTTGTTTCAATTCAAGATCTTCAATCGTATTGAGTTTTTCCATTAAAAAAAATTTATCTGCAGCAATATGGCCATTATAGCCAAGAAATGCGGGCAGATTGGTTTGAACAGAAAACCTCAAAAACCTGATCTCCACATTTTCCGGGCTTTTTTTTACGGCACTTTCGATCCAGATCTTTCCTCTTTTAAATCTTTTCCATTTCATGATCGGATTACCAGCATGTTTAGCCTGTAGCATTTCAGCTACTCCCTTATAACAAATCAGTAAAGGAATTGATTTTTCTTCAGTTGAAGACAACATGGCTAAAAGTTTATCTGCTGAAGCTTTATCTTCAGCAGCACGAAAATACAAAGTTCTGATTTCCCTCACTTTGGGTTCTGCAAAAGAGCTGAGACCTGCAAACAAAAATAAAAACATCAGAAATTTCATAGGGCATTCATCTTAAAACGGATCATCGAATCGAACATTAACCCGAATTTCTGGCTGTTGGAGATCCGGATGCGCTGGCTCATTACTTTTTCCGCAGTTACATTTTTTATTTTATTAAACAGCTCTTTATAATAAATATAAGCCAGGTATACCCCACTCCGGGACGAAACAGGGAGCTGTTTGATGCCGGTAAGTGCAGCTTTAAATTCGCCTTCTATATCGGCTTCAATCCTTCGCTTTTCTTCGTTAGAGAATTTAGAAAGATCAACATCAGGAAAATAAGTCCTGCTTAAAGTATAATAATCTGCATTTACGTCCCGCAAAAAGTTAACTTTCTGAAAGGCAGATCCCAGTTTCATAGCCGAATCCTTCAGGCGTTCGTACTGTGCATCATCACCATGAGTAAAAACTTTTAAACACATCAGTCCTACCACCTGCGCAGAACCCAGAATATACTGGTTGTATTTTTCGGGGGTATAACTATTCTCTTCCAGGTCCATTTCCATACTTTTAAGGAACAGGTCCACTAAATCTTCGGTGAGCTGATAGTCATTTACAACCCGCTGAAAGGAATGGAGAACGGGGTTCAGACTGATGCCCTGCGCAATGGCCTCAAAGCAGTCGCTTCTGAATTTGGAAAGTAAAAACACTTTATCGTAGTCGTGAAAACTATCTACAATTTCATCGGCAAGCCTGACAAAGCCATAAATGGCATAAATTGGATTTCTCAGTTTTTTATTTAAAAAATAAATCCCTAAAGAAAAACTTGTACTGTAACGCTTGGTGGTGAGCATACTGCATTCCGCAGCTAACTTGTCGAAGGTCTCTTTCATAGGTTAATCATTAAAGTACTTTATCATTTGTTTTGCAGCTATATTTCCGGAAATGATGGATGGGGGCACACCTGGTCCGGGGACGGTAAGCTGCCCTGCATAAAAAAGGTTGTCAATCTTTTTATTCTTTAAAGAAGGTTTTAAATTGGCGGTTTGCCTGATCGTATTGGCAAGACCATAGGCATTTCCCTTGTAAGAATTGTAATCTGAAATGAAATCAGCTACACAATAGCTTTTTTTATAATCTATATTTGCCCTGATGTCCAGGCCAGCATGGTTTTCCAGGCGCTTCATGATCAGGCCAAAATATTGCGCTCTTAGATCTTCGCTATCCTTTACACCAGGTGCAAGCGGCATCAGTATAAATAAATTTTCGTGTCCGGCTGGCGCAACCGTATCATCTGTTTTACTGGGACAGCACACGTAAAACAAGGGTTTAGAAGGCCATTGTGGCTCCTTATAAATCTCAAAAGCATGTTGTTTCAGGTTTTCATCAAAAAACAAAGTGTGGTGGTTCAACCTGTCAATCTTTGTGGTTACACCAATATAGAAAATCAGACAGGACGGTGCCATAACCCGCTTAGCCCAGTATTCTGCTGTATAATTCCGCTGCAATTCATCCAACAGGCAGGTTTCAACATGATGGTAATCGGCTGCAGCAATAACTCCATCAAAGTTCTGACTGCCGGTGGATGTACTCAGTTCAATCAGATTTTTTCCGGTTTTCTTTAAACCGCTTACAGGCAGATTCAAATGAAATCTTACCCCTTGTTTTTCAGCTACTGTTTTCATTGCATGAATGACATTTCCAAAACCGCCCGTTGGATACCAGGTACCCAGCTTTAAACCCGCATAATTCATTAAACTGTATAAGGCAGGGGTATCTTCGGGCATTGCACCTAAAAAAAGTACGGGAAATTCCATTAAAGCGATCAGCCTGGGATCTTTAAAATATTTTCTGACGTGTTTGCTGAATGCTGTAAATACATCTAGCCTAAATACTCCTTTTATCAGGTCCTTATCTGCAAACTCCAGCAAGGAAAGTCCTGGTTTATACACCAGTTTTTCCATACCAACTTTGTATTTATATGCTGCTTCTTTCAGAAAAAACTGGAGATTTAAGGCGCTTCCGGGCTCTATCGATTCAAATAAACTACATAATTCCTCAAAATCTGCCGGAATATCCAGTTGTTGCTGCAGATCAAACACTATCGAAAAGCCCGGATCAAGGAGTTTCAGCTCATAAAAATCACTCGCTTTATAGCCGAAGTCATTAAAAAAACGCTCAAAAACATCCGGCATCCAATACCAACTTGGGCCCATATCAAACACATAACCGTTTTCGGTAGTCAGCTGCCTTGCCCTTCCGCCAATTTCTGCATTCTTTTCGTAAACTTCAACCTGATAACCTTGTTTTGCAAGATATGCCGCCGCACTGATGCCGGCAAATCCAGCACCTATTACAGCCATACGCGGCCTTTCTTTTCTGGTTTTAGTTGACATGCGTTATGTTTTTAATGTTTTTTTCAAAATCCTGGATCGACTGGAACCAGTTGATGTTTTCGGCCAGCTTTAACTGACTGATCAGTCTGGAGTTGCCTGCGAGGTGAATTGTTGTATCTCCAAAAACAGCACTCAATTCATCCAGATAAGCTGATGCGTCAGTTAAAGTCCTTGAGCGAACCATGAACAGCAGCATGTGCTGCACCTTATTATGTACCATCGCATCTTTAAGCGATTCAAGCGGAACTCTTCCACCTAAAAAAATTACCTGCTGGCCCGAAAGTTTTAACATATAATACGCAAACAGCAAACCGATATCATGATCCTCATCTTCTGGTAAAAAAAGCATCCAGGATGAACCTGCAGCACCTTTTATGACCACATCATTGATGGCCACAAACAATTTTTGCCGGATGATATTTGATAAAAAATGTTCTTGTGCAGGACAAATATGATCTCTTCGCCACATCAAACCCAACCGTACAAGCAACGGATAGATTACATTTTTGTAACTGGCTGTCATGCCATGGTCATTGATACATTTTGAGATGAGCTGACTGAACTTATGCTCATTGTATGCCAAACCAAAATTAAGCAATTGTGAAATGTAATATTCAAATTGGGCATCATCAGATACCGTATCGTCTATTTCCTGCTTCAACAGCAAATCAATTTCCTGGTCAGAAAGCGAACACACCTGTGATATCTTCATGCCCGACTGGCTTAAGCCTACAATATTCAGCAGTCTACGCAAGTGGTTATCGTCATAAAAACGGGTATTACCTGCCGAGCGCATAGGTTTAAGGGCATTATATCTCCTCTCCCAGATACGGATGGTATGGATCTGTACGCCCGACAATTGTTCAAGATCGGAAATAGAATACTTCATTTTGTCTAGATATTTAATAATTAAATATAGACAATAATAACAAGATTCAAAGCAATTAGTTTTTTATGCACATGATTTCGTATTTTAATCCTGCAATCAAAAAATAACAATGCCCTGGAACCCTGAAGTATACAATAAATTTAAAGCCGAGCGCTTCGCGCCATTTTACGACTTACTGACCTTACTAAAGGTCAGGCAAGATCTGCAGGTGATCGATCTGGGTTGCGGTACGGGCGAACTTAGCCGTAAACTGGCAGACTATCTGCCAAATGCAAACGTACTTGGCATTGACGCTTCCGCAGAGATGCTGCAAGGGGCGGTTGAATTTGAAGCTGAGGGGTTAAATTTTGAGCAGCGGAGTATTGAACAGCAGCTAAAAGAAGATTCCAGATGGGATCTCGTTTTTTCAAATGCAGCTTTACAATGGCTGCAAAATCACGAAACTTTGATTCCTTCAGTTATAGGGATGCTGAAACCTGGCGGACAATTGCTGGTCCAGATACCTTCTAATCATGACCATTTTACCCATGAAACCATTCGTAATTTAGCTGCGCAGGAGCCTTACTGTTCTGCGTTAAACGGTTGGACAAGGATATCCCCGGTACTGAATATTGAATCTTATGCAAAGATACTGTTTGATCTGGGTGGCTCAGAAATTACTGTTTTCGAAAAGGTCTATCCTCATGTGCTCAAGGATGCAGCAGCTTTGGCAGACTGGGTTTCTGGCACAGCATTGATTCCTTATCTGGAAAAATTGCCGGAAGAGCTCAAAAAAACATTTACCGGGCACTACCAAATGCAATTGTATCAGCGCTTCCGGGAATCCCCGGTTTTCTATCCTTTTAAGCGGACATTAATGGCGGCTGTTTTTGGCTGACATCAAAACATTTTACGGATGCCTGTTGTTAAACATTCATCAGCATATTTGAATTATGACACAAACTACACAGCTCATTATCCATGCCGCAAGGATAGGGAACATAGAAGTATTACAGGAATTGATCCGGCAAAAAACTGACCTCAACACAAGGGATGAAAAAGGGTATACGCCGCTGATCATCGCCTGCTACAACAACCAATATCAGGCGGCCAAGTTGCTGCTGGAGTCTGGCGCCGATGCCAATGCGCAGGATCAGGGAGGAAACACCGCATTAATGGGCGTAGCTTTTAAAGGTTATGGGGATATTGCAGCACTGCTGATCAATTGCGGAGCTGATTTGAACCTGCAACACGGCAATGGCGGAACAGCCCTGATGTTTGCTGCCATGTTTGGAAGAAATAATGTATTAGCACTCCTGCTGGCCAATGGTGCCGACAAAACGGTACTGGATGTTCGCGGCTTATCAGTGGTTGATCTGGCTGCGCAACAGGGAAATGAAGCTGCAATTGAACTGTTAGAAAATTAACCCAACTTTGTATATACAGAAATGCCCGGCAGTTGAGCTGCCGGGCATTTCTATTAGGGTATTTCTACTTATGCCGGAACTTTTCGCGGCTTTTCCCGTTCCCAGAAACGATGCTGAGCAATGGCCATGATAAATTGTTTGGCCAGCTTAGCTGCATCGCTCCCAATAGCCACACCTTCTCTACGTATAGTTTCATCTGCAGCATCCTTAGGAAGCTTTTTGGAAAAGTAAGTCGCTTCCAGCACTTTTATGGCATCCTGGTCTGCGGCAATCGCTTTGCAGTGTTTAAAGGCCTCGTTTAGAAAATGAATGGCATTGGCTTCCGTTTCCAATACGGCTATACTTTTTGCACCTCCAGGTACATATACCGCATCGTAAAGTACAGAAGCAGCAGTTAAAAAACTCTGATCAACCGGAATACCGCTACCATCAGCAGCTTTTATCACCCCAAGTTTCGGAGCTACCAGTTCCACTACTGCTCCAGCAGCTACCAGCGCTTTTTTTACCAGGTTTAAGGAATCTGCAGCCACACCATCTGCTGCAAGAATCGCTATTTTCCTGGTTTTAATGGTGTCTTTAACAGTATTCGCCATACTCAAAGCAGCAGATGATTTTAAACTACTCTTCACAATTAAAGGCTGATAATCTGCAATTTTACCATCGGCAGGAATGCTATGGTTAATGGGTTGCTGTGGTGCTTTAGATACCGGCAATCCCAGGGCAGATGCTACATTGGCAGCCAGTTTCAGGTCAATCAGCGAAAGAATACCCAGCATCCTTTCGCGGATAGCTATTGTTTTTACTTTTCCAAGTTCAAAACTTAAGGCATCAGTAATGTGGTTCTTTTCCGGTTCAGACTGGCTGTTGAAAAATAGTGTAGCCTGACTGAAATGATCAAAAAAACTTTTGCTTCTTGCCCTTACTTTTTTTGCGTCAATCCGCTCCTGGTAGGAAGTAAAACCACCGTCAGCCGATTTGGCCTGTTCAGGATCATTGTGACCTATTGAGTTGGGGCCATAACTTGTTTTCCCCTTATTGATGGTTTGCCGCATGAAACCATCTCGCTGGTTATTGTGTACCGGAACAACCGGACGGTTGATCGGAATTTCATGAAAATTTGGTCCGCCTAACCGGATCAGCTGAGTGTCGGTATAGGAAAATAACCGGCCCTGCATTAAAGGATCATTGCTAAAATCTATTCCAGGCACAATGTGGCCGACATGAAAGGCAACTTGTTCGGTCTCGGCAAAGAAATTATCAGGATTGCGGTTCAGAGTCATTTTACCAATACGCTGTACCGGCACCAATTCTTCAGGTATGAGTTTAGTCGGGTCAAGCAAATCAAATTCAAACTTAAATTCATCCGCTTCAGGAACGATCTGCAGGCCAAGCTCCCATTCAGGAAAAGCCCCGCTTTCAATGGCATCCCACAAATCCCTGCGGTGAAAATCCGGATCTTTTCCGGAAATATTCTGCGCCTCATCCCAGGCTACGGAATGCACGCCTAACAAAGGTTTCCAATGAAACTTAACAAAACAGGCCTCCCCTTTTTCATTAATGAGCCTGAAAGTATGTACGCCAAACCCTTCCATCATCCTTAAGCTCCGGGGAATGGCACGATCACTCATTGCCCACATGATCATATGAGCAGATTCGGGCATCAGTGAAATGAAGTCCCAAAAGGTATCATGTGCCGAGGCAGCTTGTGGCATTTCGTTGTCGGGTTCTGGCTTTACAGCATGAACCAGATCCGGGAATTTCATGGCATCCTGGATAAAAAATACTGGCATATTATTTCCTACCAGATCAAAATTGCCCTGTTGGGTATAAAACTTTACCGCAAATCCGCGCACATCTCTCGCCAGATCCGTAGATCCCCTGGATCCTGCTACGGTAGAGAACCGTACAAATACAGGAGTCTCTGTTTCCGTATCATTTAAAAAATGGGCCTTGGTAACAGCAGCCTGCGACTTATACAGCTTAAATACACCATGGGCTCCCGATCCCCTTGCATGAACAATCCGCTCTGGAATTCGTTCATGATCAAAATGGGTGATCTTCTCTCTGAGTATAAAATCCTCCAGCAACGTGGCGCCACGTTCGCCTGCTTTTAACGAATTCTGATCGTCATTGATCCGGACACCGTGATCGGTTGTCATCCATTCACCTGTAGCATCAGCAGTATGCGGCTGCAGGGATCTAGTTTTTTCATTTTCGGGTTGGTTTCCCGGTTTTACCGGGCCATTCTTTTTTGCCATAATGTTAGTTTTAAATGGATCCGTTCTTTTTTCCGGGCCATAAATTTTTAAACTTCAGCAAGAATTGACTGATGTATGTAAAGAACCTATTGAAATGAAAATTGTTTCGATTTATACGGTGTATTTATACACTAAGCATTAAATAAGTGCTGCCTGCCCTGCCATACGCTCGCTATACATTTTCAGCTGGGCTTTCAGGGCCTGACGTGCCATGTGAATGCGGGTTTTTACGGTGCCGATTGGTATTTGTAACTCATCAGCGATCTCATGATACTTATATCCCTCAAAATACTTTAAAAAAGGAACTGAATAATCAGCAGGCAATTTATCCAAAGCCTTATTGATGTCTTCCATCACAAATTTATTTTCTCCCAGGTTACTGGCCGCACTACGGCTCAGCTGATGAGAAGAAAGATCTTCAGAGGTATCCATGATGGATTTGCGCTTTGCCCCTTTTCTATAATCATTAATAAATGTATTCCGCATGATCGTATACAGCCAGCCCCGTAAATTCGTCCCTTCTTTATACATGGCATGATAGCGTATGGCTTTAATGACGGTGTCCTGCACCAGGTCTCCGGCATCTTCAGTGTTTCCGGTAAATTTCAGGGCAAAGGCTTCCAGGCAATTCTGGTGCTTGCAGATCTCAGCATTCAGGGTCATGTTTTCCATAGATAAATTTTGTTTAAGGTTAGAGACATAAGTCTATACAATCCACATACCAAAATCATCAGATTACCTCCTGAAAAAAATTAAAAACTATGAAAATCCGGCTTAGGATGATCTCAGGCCAGAAAAAAATGTTAAAACACCGGTATTAATTTCTCAAACCCAGCATAGCGCTAAACTCTGGCACAATTGATGCAGAAAGCGGATTGCTTTAGTGAAACAAAACCAGAAAATAAACGTTAAAATATTTACCAAATCCTTCCATCAACATTATTTGGTTTAATTAATTTAATATGAACATATTTGCATATATCGCACAAATAGGTGTTCCTGTCCAAGCCGCTCTCCAATCAACCCTCCGGTAAACACAGGTCTAAGCTTAATTCGTTAAAAAATGGAACAGATCACAGAAAAACCAAAGGCAGTTAAACAAACAGGAAGATGGCTTGTCAGCCGTTACTCTTTAAGCGGGCAATTGCTGGAAACCTATAAAAATACTTCAGTTGCAGCTAAAGCCATGAATACCAATACCAGCAATATCCATGTTGCAACCAAAAACGACGGCAGGTCCGTTACCGCATGCGGCTATCTTTGGCGGCCAGGCAATGAACCTCAAATTGACATTGAGGCCCTACTTAAGAAAAAGTGGTACCATGCCTCACCATTAGCAGCAAAACAACAAACCGTTGGGCAATATGATTTGCAAGGTAACCTGGTTGACACACATATCAATACTCTGACGGCTGCAAAAGCAGTGGGTGTACATCAAAATGGCATCCGGGATGTGATTAAAGGCCGGGGCATGACCTATGGGGGCTTTATCTGGAGCAAGACCATTAAGAAGAAAATTGCTGTTGACCCGAGAATAACAGCAAAACTGGCGGGGGTTGCACAATACGATATGGACGGACGCTGGATCCGCTCTTTTAAGAACTGCTATGAGGCATCGAGGCTTACTGGCATAGACAATGCACTTATCCACTATGCCTTAAATGATGTTCTGATCAGCGCTGGTGGATATCTATGGCGTAAAGGCCAGCAGCTGAGAATCAACATCAACGAACTGCGCAGGCATCCGAGTTACAAAGGTTCGGAACTGCAAAGGCATATGAAAAGAAAAAGGGAAATGGCGACACAGTAGCATGATTAAATAAAGAAGCCTCCGGAAATTTCCGAAGGCTTTTTATCAATTCCGATACAATTGTTTCGGTGAACTTATCCGGTGCTGATAAGTTGGTGTACTCCCAAACTCTTATTTAACGAACAATTTCATTGAGGATATGAAGAAAATCAAGGATATCCATACATTTCAAGACTATTAGTAATACGAAAGCATATTAAAATGAACCATCAGATCACAGTTCACTTAAAATATTTTTCAAGAAAAATTGCAATCCGCTAACTGTCGTTTTTTCATCCAAAGCATACTGCTTTTCACCAGGAGTGATCACAAATGCCTTTTCGATCTGTAAATCCTCCAAAACATTGTAAAAACCTTTAGAAAGAGAGGGAACTGTGGCATATTTAATTTCAATAGCCACAACAGGTTTAAGCCCATCTACCAGTATGACATCACATTCGGCTCCATGTTGCGTTCGATAATAATACATCTCTAGGTATCTAGGTTTCAACTGATAGATCTGCTCAATGACATAACCTTCCCAGGAAGCACCGACAATGAGATTTAAGGGAAGTTCAGTACTACTTTTGATTCGGTTTAACTGATGTAGTAAGCCACTGTCCCGAATATAAACTTTGGGTGCTTTTACTACTCGTTTTTCCACGTTGATGTACCATGCAGGTAATTGCCTAACCATGAAAGCCCCCTCCATAAAATCTAGATATCTCTTTATTGTCGTGCTACTCACACCCAATGCCCTGGCATAATTTTCTGCGGTCCAAATGCTTCCTGTATTTGCAGCCAACATATACCAAAAATTACGAATAAGTACTTCGGAAAGGTTGACTCCAAAAAGTAGGCTAAGATCACGCTCTATATATGCCCTGATAAAGTTTTCTGCCCATAATGAAAATTGCTGATCGGTAGTACTTGTTAATGCAGTAGGAAAGCCCCCCCTAAACCAATGCTGCTCTCGCGAAATACCACTACCAATCGCTTCCAATAGATTCACCGGCGACATTTCAGCAAAAGCAATACGACCAGCCAAAGATTCAGAAACCCCTTTGACCAATGCTGGTGATGCTGAACCAGTAAGTATAAACCTTCCGACCATTCTATTCTGGTCAATAACAGGCCTTAATTGTCGGAATAGATCGGGTACACGCTGAATTTCATCAAGAACTATACAAGCATCTTTATATTGTTCAAATAAGAATGCAGGATTCTCCATACGCGCTATGTCATCATCATTTTCAAGATCAAAATATATCACTTCCCGTAGACTGTTTTTTAACAATTCACGGGTGAGCGTAGTTTTGCCTACTTGTCTTGGACCTAGCAAAGCGACAGCTGGAAATGTCTTAAGCAACATATCCAGTTCTTGTTGTATTCTACGTTCGATCATAAATCAAAGATAAGCAATCTACCGAGTAATATTCAAATTAAATTTGAATATTACTCGGTAGTATATTTAGAAAATCATACTCGAAATCAAAAAAGCTGCAGAAATTAATCTACAGCTCCTTTAATAATTTTGTTAAGAAGATTTAACACCATACTAACACAGTGTTAAAGACATGTACCCGAGAGCAGATTCGAACTGCCACGCCGTTGCCAGCGCCAGCCCCTCAAGCTGGTGCGTCTACCAATTTCGCCACCCGGGTATTTGGTTTTGCAAATATATACTTATTCACCTAATATCGTCAAGCCATCATAGGCTAATTTTATATTAGCTGGCAAATCTTTTTCCACATGGGCATGCAAGCCTAAATTATGGCTGATGTGCGTAAAATAAGTAGTCTCTGCACCCATCTTTTGTGCAAAGGTAATGGCTTCATCCAAGGTAAAATGAGAGATGTGCTGTTCCTTCTGCAGTGCGTTTACAACAAGAATACGGGTACCCTTAATCTTTTCCGCAGTTGCTTCAGGTATGGTCTTTGCATCAGTAATGTACGTAAAACCGGCGATTCTGAAACCCAGAATGGGTAACTTATAGTGCATGATATCCAACGGGATTACGGCAGTTTCGCCAATATAAAAAGTTTCAGTATCAATTGTATGCAGGTCTATTTGCGGTAAACCAGGATAATGAACTTCGGAAAATATATAAGAAAATTCTTTTCTCAGCGCATGCTGCACCCTTTCAGTAGCATAAATGTCAATGTTCTTTTTTAAAAGATAATTGAATGGGCGGATGTCATCCAGGCCGGCAATATGGTCCTTGTGCTCGTGCGTAAACAATATGGCATCAAGGTCATTTACCCCCGCACGCAGCATCTGGTACCTGAAATCGGGACCACTGTCTATCACCATAGTCTTATCAGCCGTCTCAATCAATACAGACACCCTTAAGCGTTTATCTTTATGATCTGCAGACTGGCAAACTACACAGTTGCAAGTAATAACAGGTATGCCCTGAGATGTGCCCGTACCTAAAAATGTGATCTTCAAAATATATTTGTTGCAAGCATATTACCAAAAATAACAATTTACCTTAAATCAACTACTTCTACGCCAGGATATTTCTTGCTGTCAAAAGTAAAAGTAGATTCAGGTACTTTTGCATTGGGCACAAAGGTTTTTACATTATAGGTATAGCTGTTGCCATTTTTTTCCAGAACCAGAGCAGTAGCAATTTGTTTGGCTACTTTATCTATGCTCAGTCGAATCTTAAAATATGGCTTGTTGATATCTGTAGGCGTCAGATCGATCATCTGGTAAACTTTAGCACCTATCTTTTTATCGCCGGTGTACAGATATTTAAAACCCTTTTCGTAAATGGTAAAAATTTTTGCGGGGTTCAGGGCATCATCACTATGGTCTACATTTGTAACCTGAACTTCCTTTTCTTCTTTTAAATAAGTCCATAAGGTCTTACCATCACTGATCATCTCCTGTCCGGTCATGCTCACCTTATATTTATTGGATCTGGCTTTGATGTAAAGCGTACCCTGTTGCGTTTCCCTGGCGTTAGCCTGCTTGCTTTCAATAAGTAAAGTAAAATCAGTTTTCACCACATCATAAGAACGGTATTTTTTACTTACTGCAGTCAATATCGTTTTTGCCTTTGCATCTGTTTGGGCAGTTGCAGCACCAGCGATTCCTATAGCTATAAACAGCAGGGTAATTTTCTTCAATAATTTCATCAGCATGTGTATTAAATTTACGAACGCTATTGCTCGTTATTCAGGTTGTTCAAGAACTGTTCCAAAGCATAATCATCAGGGATCAGCACTTCCCTGGCCTTACTGCCTTCAAATGGCCCAACTACACCTGCTGCTTCCAACTGATCGATGATCCGGCCGGCCCTGTTGTAACCTAATTTCAGTTTTCTTTGAATTAAGGATGTTGAACCCTGCTGATGCATAACGATCAGCCTCGCCGCATCCTCAAACATAGCATCCCGGTCACTCAGGTCGAAATCAGCTTTAGCATTTTCCGCAGCTTCATCAATATACTCAGGCAGCTGATAAGCTTCCGGATAGCCTCTTTGCGCACCAATAAATTCCGAGATCCGGTCTACTTCCGGCGTATCCACAAAAGCACACTGTAACCTGATCAGATCGTTTCCGGTTGACAACAACATATCACCACGTCCGATCAGCTGATCAGCACCACCACTATCCAGGATGGTACGGGAATCAATTTTGGACAATACCCTGAAAGCAAGTCTGGCCGGGAAATTGGCTTTAATGGTACCCGTAATAATGTTCACAGAAGGGCGCTGTGTGGCCAGCACCAGGTGAATACCTACCGCACGGGCCAGCTGTGCCAAACGTGCTATCGGCGTTTCCACCTCTTTACCTGCCGTCATCATTAAATCGGCAAACTCATCTACGATCAGCACAATATAAGGCAGGAAGCGGTGCGAGTTGTTGGGATTTAGCTTACGTTTGATGAACTTCTCGTTGTATTCTTTTAAATTCCTTACCTGTGCGTCTTTTAACAGGTCATAACGCTGATCCATTTCTATACACAGGGAATTCAGCGTATTGATTACCTTTTTGGTATCCGTAATGATGGCATCAGCCTCGCCTGGCAATTTGGCCAGGAAGTGACGCTCTATTTTATTAAACAGGGTTAACTCTACCTTTTTAGGATCTACCAGCACAAATTTAAGCTGCGAAGGGTGCTTTTTATACAGCAATGAAACCAGGATAGAGTTGATACCAACAGATTTACCCTGTCCGGTAGCTCCCGCAACCAACAGGTGGGGCATTTTAGACAGATCGCCAATGTACACTTCGTTAGATATGGTCTTGCCCATGGCAATAGGCAGGTCCATGGTTGTTTGCTGAAACTTCTCTGTTGCCAGGATACTGCGCATAGAAACCATCTCTGGATGCATATTCGGCACTTCAATACCAATTGTTCCTTTACCGGGCATCGGCGCAATAATCCGGATACCCAGCGCAGCAAGGCTCAAAGCAATGTCATCTTCCAGGTTTTTGATTTTTGAAATGCGCACGCCCGGAGCGGGGATGATCTCATAAAGCGTTACTGTTGGCCCAATGGTTGCCTTGATCTTGTCAATTTCAATATTATAGTGGTTCAGTGTTTCCACAATTTTATTCTTGTTGGCTTCCAACTCCTCAGAATTTACCGATATCTTATTAGAACCATAATTTTCTAACAGGTCAAGGTGGGGGTATTTATAGCTGGATAAATCAAGCGTAGGGTCATAATTACCAAATTGCTCAACCAGTTCCTCTGATTTTTTATCCTCCTCCGTTTTTTCGATGGTCAGTTCCGGTTCCACTTTAGGGATTGTCGTTTCCAATGCCGGTGAAAGTACTACCGGCGGAGGGCCCATCACATTTACAGCGGGAGTAAATTCAGGCACAACTTCTTCTTCAGTTTCCTGCGGCTCGAACCTGGAAGGGGTAATGACAATGTTTTGTTCCTGTTTGCGTTGTTTCCCTAATTTATCATTGAGGGTAAATTCAACCGGTTCCGACAGGATTTCTGTTTCCAGTTCAATGTTTTCAGGAACATCTGGTATAAGGGCTTCGTCTTTCTTTTTCCGTTCCGGAATTTTAAAATCTATGTTGTACGCAATGATCAGCACCGTTAAGCCAAGAAATGCAATTAAGCCCCCTACCCCTGCAACACCGATCTGCGCAGTCAGCAGTTTGTTTGTCCAGTACCCAAACTCACCCTCAATGTAATGAGGTGTTTTAGAAAAAAAGGCGTGTGCAAAACCCAGGGTCAATGAAGTGAACAGTAAAAAGAAGAGGCTATAACCCAATGTTTTTTCTATTGCAAATATCTTAACCTTGAACAACAGCCGGTAACCGATTACAAAAAAGACGAAAATGAACAGGAATGAGGCTAAACCAAACCATTCATAAATGAACTGGTGCGCCAGTAAAGCGCCTATTTTTCCCAGCCAGTTTTGCACAACCGGAGGAATATTTACCTGCTGAAGCTCTTCATAAGTTTTAAAAAGATTTTTCCAGCCGCCATTTGCATCAATAACATAGCTGTAATCCTCCTGCCAGGTAAATAAATAAGACGTAAAGGCAATCAAAAAGTATAAGGACAGGACGATAAACAACAGGCCTATGATCTTAAATAACCTGCCATCCTGAAAATTAAACCGGGGCAGAATTTCTGTTCTTTCCTTGAAGGGCCTGGTAGCAGATGATCTTGTGCTTTGCTTATCTCCTGGTTCATTTTTGAATGAATTGGACTTAAATTGGTTTCCCCTTACCGACATCTTTCGTTACTAATATTAATAATTAACAAACTTAGATAAATTTGTTTTATATACAATTTGCATCCTGCATATAAAACAAATTTATCGATCTAAGTTATCATAAATTCGCTCCTGAAAAAACTTTTATAACGAATAACTTTCCCATCACTGATTTGCCATTATTAAATAATTTAACCAATTTTAACCGAAATTTAACATTAAAAATGGCGGATCTTGAGACACTAATCGAAACAGGTAACAAACCGGAGATCTTTGACCTTTTGACCAAAGACCCCGCGCTGGCCAGTAAAACTACCAGCCACGGCATATCGCCCGTCTTGTTGGCTTGCTATTACAGGAAACCTGAGATTGCTGCCCTGATAGCTAATTTTTCTACCTCAATCGATCTTTTTGAGGCTAGTGCTTTAGGTAAACTGCCCGAAGCCACTTTATTAGCTGAAAAAAATCCTGAACTAGTCAACTCTTTTTCCAGGGACGGCTTTACCGCATTGGGTTTGGCCGCCTATTTTGGGAATGAAGAAATAGCCAGATTATTGATCTCAAAAGGCGCTGAAGTAAACATCCCTGCCAATAACGGATTTAATGTGTTTCCGATCCACTCGGCGGTTGCCGCTAAAAACTATAACATTACCAAAATGCTGATCAATGCCGGGGCCAAGGTAAACGTGACGCAGCAGGCGGGTTTTACACCTTTACATGCGGCTGCACAACTGGGTGAAATTGAGCTGATCATCTTATTACTTGAAAATGGTGCGGAGGTAGACATGCGAATGGAAGGTGGCAAGCTACCTGCAGATTTAGCAAAGGAAAAAGGTTTTATGGAAATTGCAGACATCCTTGGCATCAATTAAACATCCCAGATCCGCATCCTGATCTTCTTAACGTAATGCCGCACATCAAGTACCAGTGCTGCCAGTACATAAAATACAATTGGAAAACCTACTGCCAAAAAAGAGGAATAGATAAAAAACAGCCTGATTTTACTAATGGATATATTTAGCCGCTCTGCTAAGTAAGTACATACACCAAAGCTCCGTTTTTCAAAAAAAGTAATGATCCGCTGAAACATGTTATGTTTTAAAGATTATCATACTACAATTTAAGCATTTTTTTTGACTTGCGGTGCAACAATCTATATATCTTTAAATTAAGCTGGCAGATGCAAGTATTTGTTCCATTTCCTGCTGCAATTTCAAAGCTTCAGCACGTGCCTTTTCGGCAAAGTCTTCATCCTTGCCGGCATAGATAATTGATCTGGCCGAGTTGACGAGTAAGCCGCATGTTGCATTTAATCCATATTCGCAAACATCTGCAAGGCTTCCGCCCTGCGCACCAACACCGGGCACCAATAAAAAATTATCTGGTGCAAGCCTCCTGATGTTTTTAAACTCTGCCCCTCTTGTAGCGCCTACCACATACATCAGCTGCTCGCTATCAGCCCATTGCGAGGAGATGCGGATGACTTCTTCATATAATTTCCCATCGGGAGTTTGATGCAGCTGAAAATCACTATGCCCGGCGTTTGAGGTTAAGGCTAAAAGAATGACCCATTTGTCTTTATGGTTTAAAAATGGCCCTACAGAATCTTTACCCATATAGGGAGCAACGGTAATGGCGTCAAAACTCATTCCCGATTTTTCCTGGTTGAAAAATGCATCGGCATACATAGCTGAAGTATTGCCGATATCCCCTCGTTTTGCATCAGCAATGGTAAAGATATCTTTAGGAATATATGCCCAGGTCCTGATCAGGGTTTCCCAGCCCTTTAATCCCATTGATTCAAAAAAAGCAGTATTGGGTTTATAAGCAACACACAGATCTTTTGTAGCATCAATGATTTGTTTGTTAAATTCCAGTACCGGGTTATCGTACCTGAGCAGGTGTTTTGGAATCTGGTCCATAACGGGGTCGAGGCCAACACATAAAAAAGATTTCTTGGTTTTGATTTGCTCAAATAGTTGTTTCTTATTCATCTGGGGGTAATTTTGGACACAAAGATGTTAATTTTCAGCCTGATTTAAGCTGGTGTTTAAAAGTTTTAATGTAAATTATTACAAACAATTTTAACTTTTTCTTGGAGATTAGATTTCAAATACATACAATTGCACCATAATTCTCTAAAGTTTATCTGACCATTCCAGAAAATCTCATAAAATTTTGTGCTATAACACCTTTTATAATTGCATTTTTTGCACTGTTCAGTTGGTATCATTCTGTGCTATCAATCATAAAAATTTAGAAAAACAACACATTTAAAATTTCTCTACATCCATATAATGTTTAATAAAACAGAATTAAATGAAAAACTCACTGCTGAATTGCGTGAGATAGCAAAAACTCAGGGCATTCTAAATGCAGACGAATTGCGTAAGGCTGAACTGGTTGAAATCATTGCCCAGATAACTGAGCAGCAAGCAGAAGCGGAAGCTGAAACTACACCAAAAGCAGCTCCTGTAAAAGCTGCAAAAACAAAAGCTGTAAAGGAAAGTGCTGTAAAGAACAGTCCTGCTAAAGAAAACACCCATAAAGAGCGCATTGGTAAAGAGCGTAAAGCACCGGTAGCCAAAGAACAACCGGATCTGGAAAGCGAATTGTCCGGGAATCCGGTAAAGGAAGCACGCTCAGACGATAGTTCTGCAAAAGATATCCAAGGCGATAAACCAGCCAGGAAAAGAATCCGCATTTCTCCTAAAGAAGCTGCTGAAGAGAAAATGCAAAGACCTTTTAACAGGGCTTCTTTGTTTGAGCCTAAGCCTGCTGGCGAAGCTTATAAGCAGGAAACCTTTTTTGAAGCACCTGCAGAAGTTTTAACGGAAGAGGCACCGGCAGCAGTACCAGCTGAAGTAGCATCACCTTCTTTTCCGAATGAGCCTAAAAGCCCTGCTGCCCCTTTGAACCCGGATCAAAAAAAGCAGAGGCCACAACAGGAAAACAAACCAAAAAACCAAAATGCCAACGGCAACCATAAACAAAACGAAAACAGTTACTCCAATCTTGATTTTGACAATACCATCACCAATGAAGGGGTATTGGAAATTATGCCCGATGGATACGGCTTTTTAAGGTCTGCAGACTACAATTACCTGTCCTCACCAGATGATATTTATGTATCGCAGTCACAGATCAAATTGTTTGGCCTGAAAACAGGTGATACCGTAAAGGGAAGCATCCGTCCACCAAAAGAAGGCGAAAAATATTTCCCTTTAGTAAGGGTTGAAACCATTAACGGCCGTTTACCTGCCGATGTCCGGGATCGTGTGCCTTTTGATTACCTGACTCCGTTATTCCCTACCGAAAGATTAAATCTTTTTACAGAAACCAATAACTATTCTACCCGTATTATAGACTTGTTTACCCCTATTGGTAAAGGTCAGCGTGGTCTAATTGTTGCACAACCTAAAACCGGTAAAACCAATTTGCTGAAAGAGGTAGCCAATGCTATTGCTAAAAATCATCCTGAAGTTTACCTGATCATTTTATTGATTGATGAACGTCCGGAAGAGGTAACTGATATGGCCAGGAGCGTAAGGGCTGAAGTAATTGCCTCTACTTTTGATGAGCCGGCAGAACGCCATGTTAAAATAGCCAATATTGTTCTGGAAAAAGCCAAACGTTTAGTAGAATGTGGACACGATGTAGTCATTCTGTTAGATTCCATTACCAGGCTGGCCAGAGCTTATAATACGACTGCCCCAGCTTCCGGGAAGATCTTATCTGGTGGTGTTGATGCCAATGCCCTGCATAAGCCTAAGCGTTTCTTTGGTGCAGCACGTAACATTGAAAGAGGCGGATCCTTAACTATTCTGGCTACTGCATTAACAGACACCGGATCAAAAATGGATGAGGTGATCTTTGAAGAGTTTAAAGGAACCGGTAACATGGAACTGCAGTTAGACCGTAAATTATCTAACAAACGTATCTTCCCTGCGATCGATATTACTGCTTCAAGCACACGGAGAGACGACCTCCTGCATGACAGAGATACCTTACAACGTGTATGGATCCTGCGTAACCACCTGGCAGACATGAACGCCCAGGAAGCCATGGAGTTTGTCCAGGCTCAAATAAAAGGTACTAAATCCAATGAAGAGTTCTTAATTTCAATGAATAGTTAATTGAAAGAAAGGATTTCTTTTCCATGATCAAAAAACATATTCCAAATGCCATTACCTGTGCCAACCTGTTTTCAGGTTGCATAGGTATTGTTTATGCCTTCAATGGCGCGCTGGAAATGGCAGCCTATTTTGTACTGCTTTCGGGAATATTCGATTTTTTTGACGGTTTTGCAGCGAGATTACTACAGGTAAAATCCGACATAGGAAAAGAACTGGATTCTCTGGCTGATATGGTCAGTTTTGGTTTTTTGCCGGGAGTGGTCATGTTTCAATTGCTGGCAAAGAGCAACCCTGCTGCTACGTATTTGCCTTACCTGGGATTTATCATCACTGTGTTTTCAGCACTGAGGTTGGCTAAATTTAATATTGACAAGCGGCAAACTGAAGATTTTATTGGTTTGAATACACCAATGAATACCATATTCATCGTAGCCTTACCATTTATCCAAAAAGACTATCCGTTAATTATTGGTTCTGCCCCTTTACTGATCGGGCTTACCTTTTTACTCAGCTGGCTACTGGTTAGTGAAATAAAGATCTTCTCGCTTAAATTCAATTCAGCCGCCTGGGAAAAGAACCGTGTCAAGTATGTTTTCCTGATCTTGTCGGCATTATTGATCGTTTTTTTGCAGTTTACTGCTGTACCATTGATACTGGTGCTCTACATTGGACTATCTTTTGTCCATTTCAGGAATGTTCCTGAATAAAAGCAATTTACCAATTCAGCCCTAAATCTGCTTCTCCAGGTCTGCTTTAGCCTCATCAAGCTGGGTATATAAATGTTCTACAAAAGCACTGATCTGCTGAAATGCCAACGGCAGCTCGGCTATGTTTTTAAGGTCTCTCGCATTGTTTTCCATCATTTGCATGTGTTCTTTTGCATCCTCACGGCCAACGTAGGCAAATGTGGGCTTTATTTTATGGGCACAGTTTGATGCTCTCGGCCAATCCTCATCTGCAATTGCCTGCCCAAGATCAGAGATATACAAAGGCGTTTGAAGCTTAAACATATCTATCATCTCTATGATAAATTCCGCGCTGTCTCCAGACATATCTCTTAAATAAGACAGGTCCAAAGGATCATTATTTTTCTGTAAGTTTATCATCATAGACAAAAATAACGAATTTATACTTTTGATACATTCAAATTATCACTTAATCTTTCTAATATTTCAGATACAGTGCGTTTAAACACCGGATGAACACTATCCGGGGCGATTTCTGCCAGTGGTACCAGCACAAATTTCCGGTGCTCCATCTGCGGATGCGGGATCTGTAACTGCTCACCGGCATCTACAATCTGATCACCAAAAAGTATAATATCAATGTCAATTAACCTGGAACCCCATTTTTCCTTTCTTACCCTTCCCATATCAAGTTCAATCTGCAAAACCCTTTCTAATACCTGCAAAGGATCGAGAACCGTAGTAACAGCAACGGCAACATTAAGAAAACCAGGCTGATCTTCTTTTCCCCATGCTGCTGTCTCATAAAAAGACGAGGTCAGCAATATTTTCCCTATCCGGTTTCCGATCTGCTCCAGCGCTTCGTTTATCAGCAACTTTCTATCCCCTAAATTACTTCCCAGTAACAAATAAACATTTTCACTATCCAATTGCATATAAAGATCCGAGGCTTTTTTTTATTTACCTTTACAAATTAAATATTTACCTGGCACATGAGAGAATTTTTTAAATATGTTTTTGCAACAGTTGTAGGCGTAGTTATTTCACTGGCCTTGTTTTTAATATTTATTGTGGTGCTGATCGTTGGGGTGGTTAAAACCTCTCTGAAGGAAGAGAGAGTTAATGTCAGTAACAATTCTGTACTTCTCCTCAACCTGGATCAGGCCATAACTGAACGTACCGCCGAGGATCCTTTGTCCAGATTACCAATAGTTGGCTCTGACGGCGATAAAAGCATCGGTTTTAATGATATGATCCGGGCTTTAAAAAAAGCCAGAACAGATGACAACATCAAATGTATTTACCTCAGTGTAAGTTCTCCCCAGGCTGGCTTTGCTACCATGCGGGAAATCAGGGATGCGCTGATTGATTTTAAAACAAGCAAAAAGAAAATCATCGCTTACAGCGAGGTTTATACGCAGGGTGCTTATTACCTGGCTTCAGTAGCCGATAAAGTCTATTTAAATCCCGAAGGTGCATTAGAGTTTAAAGGATTAAAATCTGAGACCATGTTTTTTAAAGGTGCCCTGGATAAATTAGGCATTGAAGCTCAGATTGTAAGAGTTGGCAATTATAAAAGTGCTGTTGAACCTTTCTTTGCAGAGAAAATGAGCGACAAAAACCGCGAACAGGTAACCGCTTATCTGCATGGTTTATACTCTACCTTTTTAGATGGCATAGCCAAAAGCAGGAACATCAGTACCGAAACGCTTTTCCAGATCGCAGATGACTATAAGATTCAGCAGCCCAAAGATGCGCTTGCTTATAAAATGGTAGACGAACTGAAGTATAAAGACCAGATTATAGAAGAACTGAAAGCCCTTAGCGGAACAGTTAAAAAAAATAACCTGACTACCATTTCCATTAACGATTATGCCAGAAATGTGGCGAAAGATCAAAACACCTCAGGTGACCGCAAGGTGGCTGTAATTTATGCCAACGGCGACATTACAGGAGGAGAAGGCTCTGATGAGCAGATTGGTTCAGAGCGCATCTCCAAAGCAATCCGGAAAGCACGCCTGGATGAAAACATCAAGGCCATTGTTTTACGGGTAAATTCCCCGGGGGGCAGCGCGCTTGCCTCTGATGTGATCTGGCGGGAAATTGTACTTACTAAAAAAGTAAAACCTGTGATTGCTTCTTTTGGAGATGTAGCAGCCTCTGGTGGATATTACATTGCCTGTGCGGCCGACTCTATATTTGTCCAGCCAAATACCATAACCGGTTCTATTGGTGTGTTTGGAGTCATCCCAAATTTCCAAAAGTTGTTTAACGATAAACTCGGGATTACCTTTGACGGTGTTAAAACCGGGAAATATGCGGATATCATGAGTGTAGACCGGCCCATGACAGCCGGCGAAAGGCTTATTGTTCAGAATGACGTGAACCGGGTATACGATAGCTTCATTACCCGGGTAGCAGATGGACGTAAGAAAACAAAAGCTTATATTGACAGCATTGGCGGCGGCCGGGTTTGGGTTGGCACTGATGCCGTCAGGATCGGGCTGGCTGATAGAACAGGTAGCTTTAACGATGCCATAACTGCTGCTGCTAAAAAAGCGAAAATCAAAGATTACACTGTAGTTGAGTACCCTGAAATGCGCGATCCTTTTAAATCATTGATGGAAAACACGACTGACAAAGTAAGAACCTATTATACCAAACAGGAACTTGGTGCCAGTTACCAGGTTTTTCAGCAAATAAAATCGGCGATATCCAGATCTGGTATTCAGACCAGGATGCCATTTGAAATTAAAGTTCAATAAAACTTCCTGATTAAATGGAAAATAAAACCATTGCCCGCAACCTGCGACTGCTTTCTCAATTGATGGAATTACACAATGAGAATCCTTTTAAAATCAAATCTGTTGCCAATGCCGCATTTAAAGTGGACAAACTCCCCTATGCAGTGTCTGGAAAAACTTTGGAGGAGATTGCCCAGATTGATGGCCTGGGAAAAAGCATTTCAGCCAAGGTCTGTGAACTCCTGGAAACGGGTTCAATGATCGAACTGCAGCAAATCCTTTCCCAAACACCAGACGGGATTGTGGAAATGCTGGGCATTAAAGGCATAGGGCCAAAAAAAATTGCAGTCATCTGGAAAGACCTGGCTATAGAGCACATCGGTGAACTTTACTATGCCTGTAATGAAAACAGACTGATCGAAGCCAAAGGTTTCGGGTTAAAAACCCAGGAAGAGATCAAAAAGATCATTGAATTTAAAATGGCCGCCCAGGGTAAGTTCTTATATGCACAAACTGAAAACCTGGTCAATACACTCTATGCAGACCTGGCCATATGGTTAAATACAGTCAGTGGAGAACCTTTGCTGGGCATTGCCGGGGCCTACCGGCGATGCGCTGAGATCGTAGAGGAAATTGAACTGCTTATCGGTGCTGAAGATCAGGCAGAAATACAAGACAAGATCAGCGCTTTCGAGGCCTTGTTGTTTGAACAACAGGCCGATGGAAATTACCTGGCCAACAGCCCGTTTGGCTTAAAAATAAAGCTTTACGTAACTCCAAAATCAAATTTTTACCTGGACTGGTTTAAGCGCACAGGTAATGAACAACATGTAAATGAGGTACTCAAACTGGCAGGTCCGGGCCCATTTGAAAGCGAAATCGAAATCTATCAAAAAGCGGGATTGGCGTTTGTGGAACCCGAATTGAGAGAGGGGCTCAACGAAATCCAGCTGGCAAAAGAAAATAAGCTGCCATTGCTGATTACTGATGCTGATCTGAAAGGCAGCCTGCACAACCACTCTACCTGGAGCGATGGAGTGCACAGCCTCGAAGAAATGGCTGTTTTCTGTAAAGAGCAGCTGCAACTCGAATACCTCGGTATCTGCGACCACTCCCGGTCAGCATTTTATGCAAACGGACTAAATGAACAGCGCGTATATGCCCAGCATCAGGAAATTGAAGCCTTAAATGTCAAGCTTGCCCCTTTCCGGATTTTCAAAGGGATAGAAAGTGATATCCTGAATGATGGATCCCTGGATTACAGTGAAGAGATCCTGAAAACATTCGACTTTGTAGTGGCCTCTGTACACAGCAATCTCCGCATGGACGAGGAGAAAGCCACTGCCCGTCTGATCAAAGCTATAGAAAATCCTTATACCACCATTTTAGGCCATCCCACAGGCAGGTTGCTGCTCAGCAGAAAAGGCTACCCCATTAACTATACCAAAGTTATTGATGCCTGTGCTGCCAATAACGTGGTGATCGAGATCAACGCCAATCCACTACGTCTTGATCTCGACTGGCGCTGGCACCACTACGCCCTGGAAAAAGGTGTATTGCTTTCTGTAAATCCCGATGCCCATAGAAAAGAGGGTTTTCATGACATGCACTACGGAATTCTGGTAGGCAGAAAAGGTGGTTTAAGCGCGAAGCAATGTTTGAATGCGTTATCCTTAGCAAATATCTCCCAATACTTCGGTAATAAAAAATAGTTATCCTTACCTTTGAGTTATGATTAGTAAGCTTTGCAACAAAATATTCGGAGAGGCAATTAATGATTATCACATCCACAACAATATAGATCAACCCATAGCAAATCCATACCGCATCAGTTCTATTGAGCACCTGCTCTATTTAAAATGCTGGATAGATACGGTGCAATGGCATATGGAAGATGTGGTCCGGAATCCGGAGATCAATCCTGTTGAAGGCTTGCAATGGAAAAGACGGATTGATGCCTCCAACCAGGAAAGGACAGATGTTGTGGAATACATAGACAGTTATTTCCTGGAAGAATATAAAAATGTTCAGGCCAGACCTGATGCCAGGATCAATTCTGAAAGCCCGGCATGGGTAATTGACCGCCTATCGATCCTGGCCTTAAAGGTATACCACATGGCAGCCGAAACCGTAAGGACGGATGCTACTGAAGAACATCAAAACCTTTGTAAACAAAAACTTAACATCTTGCTAAACCAGAGAACCGATCTTTCCAATAGCTTAGATGAATTGATACGGGATATTGAAAACGGTTCAAAGTATATGAAAGTATACAAGCAGATGAAAATGTATAACGACCCGAATCTTAACCCGGTACTCTACAATACAAATAATGAATGAGGGGCAGCAATAAAATACTGGTGATTCGTTTCTCTGCCATGGGAGATGTAGCGATGACTGCCCCGGTATTAAAAGAGCTGATGCGGAATTATCCGGATACAGCATTGGTGGTAGTGAGCCGTACTTTATTTAAACCTTTCTTTAATGACATTGCCAATCTAAGTTTTCACCCATTTGAACCCGGGCATCAGCACAAAGGCTTTTGGGGTCTGATCAAACTTTTTCTGGAACTCAGAAAGCATCAGATTACGGCCGTTGCCGATCTGCACAATAACCTCAGGAGCAAAATATTGTGCCTGTTGTTTTTTCTTACAGGCATAAAAACTGCCAAGATAGATAAGGGCAGGCAGGAAAAAGCAGCGTTAACCCGCAAACACCATAAAATACTCAGGCCTATTCAACTAACTGTGGTGCGCTACGCAGCAGTATTTAAAGCATTAGGCTTCCCATTTGAACTTAAAAATACCATAAAAGAAAGGCAACCTGAAACATTAAAACCCGAGCGCTTTCCCTTTATCCCTTTACCCAAAACAAAAAAATGGATTGGGGTCAGTCCATTTGCACAGCATAAACAGAAAGTATATCCCCTGCAAAAAACAGAGATCGTATTGCTTGCCCTGGCCAATTCCGGACATCAGCTCTTTATATTTGGCGGTTCGGCAGGGGAAGCCGAAACAGCCAGGCAATGGGAACAAAAACATGAAAATATCATTTCCGCAGTTGGCAAAATCAACCTGGAAGAAGAATTAAAACTCATTTCAAATCTGGATGTAATGCTGAGTATGGATTCATCCGGTATGCACCTTGCCTCCTTAAAAAACGTACCGGTAGTTTCTGTATGGGGTGCAACCCATCCTTATGCCGGTTTTTTAGGCTATGGGCAATCCATAAATGATGCAGTACAAACAGATCTCTATTGCCGTCCCTGCGCTGTCTACGGCAATGTTCCATGCTACCGGGGAGACTTTGCCTGTATGAACAATTTACAAGAATCAGTTGTTATAAATAGTGTACTCAATAAAATCAGCGATGGGGAAAAAAATACTATTAGTCAGACACGGTAAATCAGAATGGGGAAATGCACATCTTGCAGATTTTGACAGACCACTGAATCCAAGGGGGCATAGAAATGCACCCGAAATGGCAGCCAGGTTACTTCAAAAAGACCTGGTTCCACAACAGATCGTCAGCAGTCCGGCGCTGAGGGCAATAACTACGGCCAAACATTTTGTACAAGCCTGGAAAAAATCAGTGGCACAGATCAGGGAAGAACCTTTAATCTATGAAGCAAATGTCAAAACCCTGATGAAGGTGGTCAACAACCTCGACAACAAATACGATTACATTGCAATTTTTGGGCACAATCCCGGATTTACAGACCTGGCCAACTACCTCAGTGATGCCGACATTTACAACATCCCTACCTGTGGTACTGTATTGATCAGCTTCCCTGATGACAATTGGGAACTGATCAGTCACCATACCGGCAGGTTACTCCAGTTTGACTATCCTAAAAGTCTTAACGACGATTAAAAATGCAGGTGCTTAACCGTAAGCCCATTATTGATCAGTTGTTTCAAGGAATCGATCCCTATCCTGAGGTGGGTCTCCACATAGTTCGAAGTCACTTTACTATCACTTTCTGACGTTTTTACCCCTTCAGGGATCATGGGCTGATCTGAAACCAGCAATAAAGCACCTGTCGGTATCTTATTGGCAAAGCCTGTGGTAAAGATCGTTGCTGTTTCCATATCTACAGCCATCGCCCTTAGCGTTTTCAGGTATTTTTTAAAGGCCTTATCGTGCTCCCAAACCCTGCGGTTGGTGGTATAACAGGTCCCTGTCCAATAATCTCTGGAATAATCACGTATCGTGGTTGATATGGCTTTCTGCAGCGCAAAAGCCGGTAAAGCCGGTACCTCAGCAGGTAAATAATCGTTAGATGTTCCCTCCCCTCTTATGGCCGCAATAGGCAGGATCAGGTCGCCAAGCTGGCTCTTCTTTTTCAATCCGCCACATTTTCCCAAAAATAAAACAGCCTTTGGGCTGATTGCCGTTAACAAATCCATCATCGTTGCAGCCATTGGACTGCCCATGCCAAAATTTATAATGGTAATTCCGTTGGCTGTTACACTTTGCATCGGTTTATCCAGTCCCATGATCGGAGCGTTGTCGTTCCAATCCGAAAACATCTGTACGTACTGGCTAAAGTTAGTCAGCAATATATACTGGCCAAATGCTTCCAGTGGCCTTCCTGTATACCTCGGCAGCCAGTTTTGTACAATATCTCCCTTTGATTTCAAACCCGATTTTACCGGAGATTCCACTTCTTTTACCTTCTTCGCCCTTCCAGTTTTTACTTCCTCTTTTTTTACATCTTTTTCTTCGTTCATGGCTATTCTCCTTTTTAGGTTAAAAAAAAATCCCCGGTTAACCGGGGATTAAATTTCTAAGCAGCTTTTAACTTTTTAAAGTCGGCCTTTTCAAATTTCTCCACCGCATAATCGAGTGTAATGCTCAATTCCTTGACACTCGTATCAGATGGGATCTCAAACATGGCATCCAGCATAATGGCCTCGCAAATGGAGCGTAAGCCCCTTGCACCAAGCTTATATTCCATCGCCTTGTCTACTATAAAATCCAAAACCTCATTGTCGAAGGTCAGTTTTACATTTTCCAGTTCAAACAGTTTGACATACTGACGGAACAAAGAGTTTTTAGGCTCCGTGAGGATATTCCGCAAAGCCTGCTTGTCAAGGGGGTTAAGATGCGTTAAAACCGGCACACGGCCAATCAATTCAGGTATCAGCCCGAAAGATTTTAAATCCTGGGGAGTGATGTATTTATAAAGGTTTTTAAGATCCAGTTCAGCATCATCTTTTTTAACCTTATAACCTACTGCCTGCGTGCGTAGCCTGTTGGCTATTTTACGTTCTATGCCATCAAAAGCACCACCGCAGATGAACAGGATGTTATTCGTGTTCACCGGGATCATTTTCTGGTCCGGATGTTTACGTCCTCCCTGAGGCGGAACATTAACTACCGTACCCTCCAGTATCTTTAGCAGGGCCTGTTGTACACCTTCGCCTGACACATCCCGGGTAATAGAAGGATTATCACTTTTGCGGGCCACCTTATCTACCTCATCAATGTATACAATTCCACGTTCTGCAGAAGCCACATCATAGTCCGCTGCCTGCAGCAAACGCGTGAGGATACTTTCCACGTCTTCACCTACATAACCTGCCTCAGTAAGCACGGTCGCATCGCAAATACAAAAAGGAACATGCAATATTTTAGCTATCGTTTTAGCCAGTAAAGTTTTACCTGTACCGGTTTCTCCTACCAGCATAATATTGGATTTTTCAATCTCCACTTCATCCCCTTTATCTACTTTCTGGCTTAACCTTTTATAATGGTTATATACCGCTACAGAAAGTACCTTCTTGGCATCATCCTGACCAATTACATATTGGTCAATATGCGCCTTAATTTCAAGGGGCTTTAGCAAGGTGATCGAGGTATCCAATGCTTTCGATTTTTTACTCCCAAGCTCCTGTACCAGCAACTGATTGGCCTGGGTTACACATTTATCACAAATAAATGCATCCAGTCCTTCGATAAGCATTAAGGTATCCTGCTTACCTGAGCCGCAAAAAGAGCAACGGGATTCTTTGTTTTGTTTAGCCATCTTTTAGTCTTTGTTGCTGGCACCCAGCACTTCATCAATCATTCCGAAGCTTTTTGCTTCATCGGCCTTCATCCAGTAATCACGGTCTGAAGCCTTTTCTACCCACTCATAGGATTGTCCTGAATGGCTAGAAATAATATCGTACAATTCTTTCTTCAATTTAAGCATCTCCCTCAGGTTGATCTCCATATCTGAAGCCACACCTTGTGCGCCCCCTGAAGGCTGGTGAATCATCACACGGGAATGTGGCAACGCTGCACGCTTTCCTTTGGCACCGGCTACCAGCAATACTGCACCCATTGATGCTGCCATACCGGTACAGATCGTAGCTACGTCAGGTGAGATGTACTGCATGGTATCGTAGATGCCCAAACCAGCATATACCGACCCACCTGGTGAATTGATGTAGATCTGAATGTCCCTGTTGTTGTCTGTTGACTGTAAAAATAACAGCTGTGCCTGGATGATGTTTGCATTTCCATCATAAATGGCATCACCTAAAAAGATGATACGGTCCATCATCAAACGGGAAAACACATCCATTTGCGCAACATTTAACTGACGTTCCTCAATGATATAAGGTGTCATTGCTTTTGGTGAATTATTGGTAGCACCGATATAACGATCTACACTTAAACCATTTATACGGTGATGTTTAACTGCGTATTTTCTAAATTCGTCTTTATCTATCTTCATGATTTCTAATTGTTACTGTCATCATTCTGAAGTATTTCTTCAGTCTAAAACTTTAATTCTCTTTTGCTTCACCAATAGTAATAAAACTAAATTGGTAATTTATTGTGGTATTGTAAAATTTGAATTCGTTTTTATATAAATAAGGCGGCCTTTTATAAAGCCGCCTTATCCATTATATGCTATTATTAAAACTTTTTTTGCGAAAAACTCGTTTTATTTCAATTCTATAAACTTATTATAAGCTATTTCTTTTTGGTCCAAAGTAGCAACCGACTGAATATATTCAAAAACCTTAAGGGCTTTAACTTCATCAAAAATGCGGTTTGCATTGTCTTTCTCTTTCAGGAAGGTAGCCGTGTATTGCGCCAGCTGGTCTTCAGGCATCGGGCTAGGGCTATACATTCTGAACTGTGCGTCTAAACGTTGCTTTGCGGTCTGAAAAACATCTTCATATTTAATTTCGATGCTGTTGTCTTTAATCAGTTTATTTTCGATTAAAGTCCATTTCAGGTTTTTGGCAAAATCATCATAACCTTCTGCCAGTTCCTCCTCAGTTAATTTTTCGTTGGTAGCTTTTAACCACTTCCGTAAAAATTCATCAGGCAGCTCCATTTTTACACTTTCAATCAGCTTGGTATAGATGTCGTTCTGCAGTTTGCGGTCAGCATCCTGCTTAAACATACTTTCAATTTCCTCAGTGATTTTAGCAGTAAATCCAGCCTCATCAGTTACTACACCTGCACCAAACAATTTATCAAAGAACTCCTGGTTTAAATCAGCTTCGGCTAAACGGTTCACATTTTTAACCGTTACCTGGAATTTAGACTGTAAATCTTTCGCATCCTCTTCACTAATATTTAACAATTTGGCAACAATTACCTCATTCTTATCAAAAGCTTTTTGAACATCCAGCTCTACAACATCATCTTTCTTTAAACCGATTAAAGATTTTAATATCTTTTTATCAGTAACCTGATCTAAACGAATAGATCCGGTTGCAGTAATACCTCCTTCAAAAACTGAACCATCTACCGAAAGTTGTGCTAATTCGGCATAAAGTACATCATCACCTGCCGAAACTTCAGGATTTGTCATTTTGCCATAGCTTTTGCGGATATTTTTGATCCTCGCAGCCAGCGTTTCCTCATCAGCCTTTACCACATACTGTGTAAATTTATCTTTTGAAGTGATGGCTACATCAATCGCCGGCGCAAGCCCCAGTTCGTAATCAAACTCAAATTCATCTGTATAGTCCCATTTGAATTCTTTGGTATCATCCATTACAGGTAAAGGCTGGCCAAGAATTTCTACTTTATTATCAGTAAGGTGCTTATTTAAGGTTTCACTTAACAAATTATTGATCTCTTCTACAAGAATGCTTCTGCCATACATCTTTTTAATGTGGGCTGCAGGAACCATTCCCTTACGAAAACCCGGAAGGTTAGCCTTTTTAGCTTGTTCTTTTATAGATTTATCAACCTTTTCAGTATAATCTTCAGGCGCAATCTTAATTTTTACAACTGCATTTAAGTCGTTAATTTTTTCCTGTGTAATGTTCATCTTTCTGAATCAATATTTGTATTAATGTCTTTATATAAAAATTCCCCCGTGTTGCGGGGGAATCTTTGTTGTGCGGAAGAAGGGACTCGAACCCCCACGCCGTGAAGCGCCAGATCCTAAGTCTGGTGCGGCTACCAATTACGCCACTTCCGCAGTTAGGATTTATTAAGGACTGCAAAGATAGAGATTGTTATCAAAAGTCAAAAGGGTTTTTAAATTATTTTACGACGCTTCGGTTAACCTACTGGTTTACAGCAAAAACATTTTCAATTCCATCGGTCTGAATTTTCAGCGTTGTATCGGTATAGTTTCATCCGTTTGCTAACTGATATTGACCAGCTCTTGTTCGGATATTGACCAGATACTACCAGATACTATAGGAATATTGCAGGGGTAATTTCCCCGAACATCCGTTGAGCAGCCGCACGATTGCCAAAAAATAACCAAACGCAAGTCCAGATCTTAGAGTCTTAATCAACGAAAAGCCGTATAAATAGCTAAAAACAGCAAATTCGGTTACATAATTTAATTATAACAATATTATACATATAATTTTGTTAATTATTTATATTTGACATCATGGATAACGACAAATATTTAATAAGTACCAAAGGTATCTTTGAAAGTTACAGCGAAGAAGAAATGAGGGCGCTGCTTTGGGATATGTATAAAGGTTGGTTCTTGCACAATGCTACAGAAGTTGACAGCGACAGAATGATCGACATGCTCTTGTTTTACGATGAGCTAAAAGACTTAATTGCTCAAATTAACCATCCGCAAATTACACCTTCTCTAGATTCCGAATAAACAACCGATCAGTAAAGTTCCTGTTGAAGCTGGAACAGATACTGTACAGCTTTTACCAAACGGCTTCCATACCAGGAAAACATCTCGCCGTCTACCAGCATAACTTTGGCAGCGGGAATTGCAGCGCTGATCTCTTCAACATGCTTTTCTCTGAAAGGATAAGGTTCAGAAGAAAGAAAAACCAGATCTGGCTTTAATGAAGTCAGGCCTTCTAAATCAATTTCAGGATACCTGCTTTGTTTAACCACGTTCCGCAATCCATTCAGGGTTAACATACGGTCTATAAAAGTATGCGGACCTGCCAGCATATAAGGTTCCCGCCAGATCAGGTATGCAACAGATTTATCGATACCATGCTGCAATGCCAAGGTCTGCAGGTCATTAAATCCAGCACTGATCAGATGCACCAGGTAAGCCGCTTCCGGTTCCCTGTTTACCAGTTCTCCTATCTGTACAATGGTTTTACAGGCATCTTCCAAAGTGTAAATATCGCTCATCCACACCGGAAATTCCGCCATCAGCACTTCGATCTGCCCGCGTTCATTTTCCTCTTTGTTTCCAATAATCAGGTCCGGCCTCAGCTCCCGGATCAATTCAAGGTTTAGCTTTTTAGTTCCTCCAACCTTGGCCAGGGAAGCAAACTTATCGATTGGATGAATACAAAATTTAGTAATTCCAACAACTTCAGCATCCAGGCCAAGATCAAACAATAATTCTGTTTGCGAAGGCACCAATGAAATGATTCTTCTTGGTGGATAGTTGATTTCAATATCCCGGTTAAGCTGGTCGGTAAAACTGCGCTGCACCTAAATCACGGTTCCGTTTGGTATCACTGCTCCTTTTTTAACCACTACAATTCCATCTTTAACGGTATATAAAGGATGGTCACCATCGGGCAAATGATCGCCCCCAATGATCTGTACATCATTACCTATCCTGCAGTTCTTATCGACCAGCGCATTTACAATTTTACACCTGTCTCCAATACCGATCAGCGGTTTTTGTTTTTCCGTTTCCTCAGCTATCTCCGTTAGGGTCTGGTATCTGTCGCTGCCCATCACATATACGTTTTCAATAACAGTACCTATCCCGATTCTCGAACGTATACCAATCACCGAATGTGAGATCTCCGCGGCCTGCAGAATACAGCCTTCAGCAATTACCGCCTTATTTAAGGTAGTACCTAGTATTTTAGAAGGTGGCAGCATCCTGGCCCTGGTAAATATGCTTTGATGGCTATCAAACAGGTTAAACTTCGGAATGTCATCAGTCAGGCCCAGGTTAGCCTCAAAGAATGAAGAGATGTTACCTATATCCGTCCAGTAGCCTTCATACTGAAAACTCAGCACCTTATTGTGCGCCATAGCCCTTGGGATGATCTCCTTGCCAAAATCCTTTTCTTCAGGATTATCGATCAGGATTTTCACCAGCAAATCCCTGTTAAAAATATAAATACCCATAGAAGCCAGGTAATCCCTGCCTTCTGCCTGCATCTCCTCACCGGTATCTGAAGACCAGTCTGGTAATAAGCCCGCAGCAGGTTTTTCAATAAACGAAGTGATGAAACTATCCTCGTTCACCTTTAAAATTCCAAAATCAGTAGCATCTTTGGCTGTTACCGGAATGGTGGCAATACTTACCTCAGCTCCTTTTTCCACATGGGCTTGCACCATTTTATTAAAATCCATCTGATACAGCTGGTCTCCTGACAGGATCAGTGCGTATTCAAACTCATGGTTTAACAGATGATGCATCGTTTGCCTAACCGCATCTGCCGTTCCCTGAAACCAGGTCGGGTTCTCAGGTGTTTGTTCAGCAGCAAGAATATCTACAAACGCCGCACTGAAATGACTAAAATGGTAGGTGTTTTTAATGTGTTTATTTAAGGATGCCGAATTGAACTGTGTTAAAACGAACATCCTGTGTATCCCCGAATTCAGGCAGTTAGAGATTGGAATATCTACTAAACGGTATTTCCCTCCTATCGGTACCGCTGGTTTAGAGCGTGTTTGCGTTAATGGTGCCAGCCTTGAACCCTGGCCACCGCCAAGGATCACTCCCAATACTTTGTCAGTCATGTTCATTCCTATTTAAATTTGGTATAGATCAATATATTCCTGCGCTGCCCTATCCCATGAGTGGTCCAGCTGCATTATAAACTTACGTATTTCTTTTACACTTTTTTCATTTCCGTACAAGTCATGTGCACGTCCGATGGCATGCCCAACATCCCATACACTGGTCTGGTCGTGACAAATACCAAAACCACCATCACCAATGTCAATCACCGTATCTTTAAGCCCGCCAATTCTTCTTACAATCGGAATGGTACCATACCTTAAAGCATACATCTGGTTTAAACCACAAGGCTCTACCCTGCTTGGCATCAGCAAAAAGTCTGCCGCAGCATAAATCTGATGCGACAATTGTTCATTATAACCAATGTAAGCATTATAATTCCCGGGAAAAGCTTCCTTTAAATGTGATAACCGGCCTTCCACCTGCGGATCTCCCGAGCCCAGCACCAATATATTAATTTCTCCAGGAAAGGTGATCAGCGCATTATAAAAGATATCAGGCAACAGATCTGCACCTTTTTCTCCTACCAGGCGGCCTATAAAAGTAAACAGGGGCTTGGCCGGATCCAAGTTGAATACCGCACAAAGTGCCGCCTTGTTTGCCTTTTTACCGGCATCAACTGTACGCAAGGTGAATTTCTTCTCCAACATCGGATCCGTTTGCGGATTCCAGACCTCATTGTCAATTCCATTTAAGATACCTGCAGATTTACCACGCTCCTGCGCCAGCAGGTCTTCCAGGCCATTGGCTTTGAAACTGATCTCGTCCAGGTAGCTGGGTGAAACCGTAGTTACCCTCCATGCGCATTTTATGGCTGATGCCAAAGGATTGATGGCACCCTTCCAATCCAGCTGTCCGGATTTCCAGATGTCAAAAGCAGGAATATAATACAATTTGTCCCAGCCAAATTGTCCCTGGTACTGCGCGTTGTGTATGGTTAAAACGGTTGGAATCTGACTAAGCGATCTGAATTGCTGGCAATAAGCCATCATAAAAGGTACCAGACCAGTATGATGATCGTGACAATGCACTACATCAGGACGATGCTCCCATTGGGCGACCCAGTCCAATACGGCAATCTGGTAGGCCAGGAAACGTTCCGTATCGTCAGTATATCCATACACATTTGGCCTGTCCAGCAAGCCTGCAATATGAACCAGAAACAGATCGAAGCCCAGTTTATTGGTTTTTTCCCTGAATATCCTTACCGTAAAATCCTGAAAACCCAGTTTACCCCATCCATCATAAACTACTTCAAACTCATTCTCCTGCATAAACTTCGTCTGGTACGCAGGCATCACTACCTTAGCAACATGGCCGAGCTTATTCTGATACTTCGGCAAGGCACCTACAACGTCGCCCAAACCGCCAACTTTGGCAATAGGATAACATTCCGCACTAAGGTGTATAATCTCCATAATCTGAGGGTTTAAAAGTATCTCAAAATAGGGATTAAGAAACGTAAAGCAAATATTTGAGCAGAAAATAATTTACAAGCCGCTTAGTTTTAAAAAAAAGCAGGCTATTCCTAAACTGGCTCAAGATTATTGGCACCATACAGGTATGCGCCCAACAAAAAAGGATATCCTATGAAGCGGCCTAGGATTAACTCATAGAATCTATTGCTTTTAATGAATTCGTTGAACTCGCAAGCTCGGTTCATTTACTTTTCCCAAAAGGGAAAAGTAAATTATTCCAGCCGCAGAATAGGGTATCCTTTTTTGTAGAAAATATAAAAATATCTTTCTTATAAAAAACTATTCCGCAATAGCCCTGAACATCAAAGCCGCTGCTGTCAGATTGGTCCTGCTATCTATCAGTATTGCCGCACCATTTGCCTTATTATCCGTATAAAAATCAAACGCAAGTTCATCAGCAGTCTTCAAAATCACCCTGCCTATGTCATTCAAGCGGAAATCATGAGCTTCCTGTTTTTCCAGTGTATTGATATCCACTTTGTAAACAATTTCGCGAATCTTACATTTGGTGATCTTGCTGTTGTGCTGTAGCAAATAAGTAATATTCTCATCAAGCGGACGCGCATCCATCCAGCAAACATCGGCTTCAATTAACTTAGCGTTCTGTGGCAAATGGTCTGAATTCACCAAAACGTCGCCCCTGCTGATGTCAATATTATCTTTCAGGTGAAGCGTTACCGACTGTCCCGCATAGGCTACCGCCGGATGCTGGTCAAATATTTCTATTCTTTCAATTACAGAACTACTGCCTGATGGCAATACGGTAACCTTATCGTTCACATTAAATTCGCCACTCAAAATCCTGCCGGCATAACCCCTGTAATCGTGCAGTTCATCCGTTTGCGGCCTTACTACCCATTGCACCGGCATACGGGCCAGGTCAGATTCAGCACCTGTTTCCACATCTACCGTTTCCAGGAAATGCAATAAGCTACGCCCTTTATACCAGGCCATATTTTCAGACTCGTTCACCACGTTGTCGCCTTTCAAGGCACTTACAGGGATGAAGTTCACATCCTTCAGGTTCAATTCAGCAGCAAGTGCTTTATATTTATCCGTAATGGCAGTAAATACAGTTTCGCTATAGCCAACCATATCCATTTTGTTTAAGCAAACTACCACATGCTCAATACCCAATAACGAAACCAGGTAAGAATGACGGATCGTTTGCTCTACTACACCATTTCTGGCATCAATTAAAATGATGGCCAGTTTAGCGGTAGAAGCACCAGTAACCATATTACGGGTATATTGAATATGTCCAGGGGTATCCGCAATGATAAATTTACGTTTATCCGTCTGGAAATATTTATAAGCCACGTCAATGGTAATTCCCTGTTCACGTTCCGCCCTTAAACCATCCGTTAAAATGGCCAGATCAATTGATCCATCGTCATTTTTGCGGTTGCTTTGCTGTAAAGCTTCCAACTGATCGGCAAGAATGGAATCCGTATCGTATAACAACCGTCCAATAAGTGTGCTTTTACCATCATCAACACTACCAGCTGTAAAAAATTTAAGTATATTCATTAAAAGTATCCTCCCTTTTTGCGGTCTTCCATAGCAGCTTCCGACACCTTGTCGTCCATACGGGCACCACGTTCACTAATTTTTGATGCACTGATCTCTGCAATGATGTTATCCAGCTCGTCAGCATCCGACTCCACAGCTGCAGTACAACTCATATCGCCTACTGTACGGAACCTCACCTTTTTGTGTTCAACCACATCCTCATCGTCCATATTTAAAAACGGTGAAGCAGCCATCAGCTGCCCGTTACGGGTAATCACATCCCTGTAATGCGCAAAATAAATAGAAGGCAAGCTGATATTTTCTCTTTTGATGTAGTTCCAGACATCCAGTTCCGTCCAGTTGCTGATCGGAAATACCCTTACATTTTCACCTTTATGAATCTTACCATTATAAATGTTCCACAATTCCGGGCGCTGACGCTTAGGGTCCCATTGTCCAAACTCATCCCTTACAGAAAAAATACGCTCTTTGGCACGAGCCTTTTCTTCATCCCTTCTGGCTCCGCCTATACAGGCATCAAAACCATGTAAAGCAATGGTATCCAACAAAGTAACCGTTTGCAAAGAATTTCTGCTTGCATTTTTACCGGTCTGTTCCACTACCTTTCCCTGATCAATGGACTCCTGAACGCTGCCCACAATCAGCTTTTCGCCCAGGCGTTCCACCATCTGGTCACGATATACTATCGTTTCTTCAAAATTATGCCCCGTATCAATGTGTACCAGCGGAAAAGGGAACTTACCTGGTCTGAAGGCTTTTTCAGCCAGCCTAACCAGTGTAATGGAGTCTTTACCGCCTGAAAACAATAAGGCAGGCTTTTCAAATTGCCCTGCCACCTCACGTAAAATGTGAATGGCCTCGGCCTCTAATTCGTCTAAATAATCTAAATTATATTTACTCATATGCTGTTGCAGTTATTGAGTGGCATGCAAACCACATTCCTTTTTCGATTGATCTTCCCACCACCATCTTCCGGCCCTGAAATCTTCGCCTTCGCGCACCGCCCTTGTACAAGGGGCGCAGCCTATGCTTGGAAAACCTTTATCATGCAGTGTATTGTAAACAATATTATTTTTTTTGATGTATTCCTTCACTTCCTCCAAAGACCAGAAAAAGATAGGATGAAATTTGATCATCTGGTTTTGCTCGTCCCATTCCAGGTTAGCCATATCATGCCTGTTTACAGATTGTTCAGACCTGATTCCTGTAACCCATAGATCATTCCCCTTTAAAGCCCTTCTTAATGGCTCCACTTTCCTGATTCCGCAGCATTCCTTCCTGTTTTCAACTGATTCATAAAAACTGCTCGGCCCTTTTTTATCCACCATTTCCTGTAAGGCCTGTGCCTGTGGGAAATAAGCGTGAATTGGCTTTTTATAAATTTCCAGCGTGCGGTTCCATACATAATAGGTCTCGGGAAATAAACGGCCCGTTTCCAGGGTAAAAACCTTTATAGGAATATCATTGGCAAAGATCATGTGTGTAATCACCTGGTCTTCCCATCCAAAACTGGTCGAAAAAACAATTTTCCCCGGAAACTGATCCGCAAAGTACCTCAGCGCTTCAACCGGGTCAAGCTCCTTTATTCTTTCTGCTATTTCTGTTAATTTTTCCTTCATGACTATACTAATTCGAGAATAAATTTGATGATGCTGCGCAGACTCACTAAAACCACCAGGATACCTACAGATACCATAATCGTTTTGGCAGAGATCTTATTGGAAACTCTGGCAGCTATGGGCGAGGCCAGCGCACTGCCAATTACCAAACCTGCAACTGCCTCCCAATGCGCACCATTCAGCATCGTGATAAAAGTAAGCGAGCTCATCAGCGCGATAAAAAAGCGGGTAATTTTTACCGTACCTAAGGAGAAGCGCGCATTTCTTCCCCCCGCAATTAAGCTGGACAATACAATAGAACCCCAACCGCCGCCACCTACCGCATCGATAAAACCACCAAAAAGCCCAAGTAAACCAATCTTTTTAATCTTATTTTTTTTGACTGCACTTTTTCGGTTAGCCTGATAGGCTTTTGACAAAATTACGCAACCTAATATTAAAGTATACAAAGAAACGATCGGCTTGGTATAATGGCTGTAATGCTCCAGCGAGGACAACAGATAAGCTCCTGTTACTGCACCAATAATACCCGGTATCAGCAAAAGCTTAAACAATTTCCAGTTCACATTGCCAAAACGGTAATGCATCCATCCTGCAATACCGTTACTTAAAATTTCCGACAGATGCACCCCCATACTTGCTGATGCGGGTGGCACGCCCAGGGCCAGAGAGAAGGAAGTAGAAGTTACCCCATACGACATCCCAATAGCGCCATCTATCATGGCAAATACAAAGCCTCCCAGCAAAAACCAATAAAACATAGGATTGATATTGGCTGCGAAAGCCTGAAATTCAGGTTCCTTATGCCAGAAAGCGGTAACGACAATGGTAAAAGCAAATACAATGGCCAGCCATATCAGCCATTTCATTTTACTTATTTTTGGTTTTCCTTCAGCAGGTACCTCTTCTTCATCCGCAGCTTTTCCCTCAACAAGGGCCGAAGTTACTTCATTCAGTTTTTTAACTTTTGCCGCAAAATCGCCGTTCAGCGTGTTTCTGAGGGCCTGCATATTTTGCAAAGTATCGTTCAGCTCTGCAGGCAAACCATTGTTCAGTACCTCTTTTAAACGTTTTGCCATGGTTGGCGATTTTCCATTGGTAGAAATGGCTATTTTCAGGTCCCCCTTTTTAACCACCGAGCCCAGGTAAAAATCACAGAGTTCCGGTTTATCAGCAAAATTGACCAGCAAATTACGCTGAGTGGCCTGTATCCTGATCTCCTGATTTAACAATTCGTTATTGGTAGCCGCGATCACCAGGTCTGCACCATTTAAATCGCCGGGTTCAAAAGACTTTTGCAATACATTTACCCCAGCATACCCATCAGCCAGGGTCTGTAAATCGGGCAAAACATCAATTCCAATAACGGTAACCCTGGCCTCCGGACTGTTGTCCAGCAGGGCCGAAAGCTTTTCCAGGCCGATAGGACCAGCCCCTACCAACACCGTATGAATGGTATTCAATTTGATGAAGACAGGAAATAACTGGTTGCCTTCCATTAACTTATATTTCTTCTTTTAAAGCCTGGTAAAAATCCCTGATCGGCTGAAATGAAGGGTGCAAAGAAACCACTTCACCAAACACAAGTAATGCAGGTGCTTTGATCTTTTTTTCTTTCACCAGTTCTACGATGGTATCTACTATACCTACCGCCAGTTTTTCATTTGCTGTTGAACCGCTTTGTATCGCGGCAACAGGTAACTGATTTTTACCTTCGTTCTGGAATAGTTTCACGATTTCCGGTAGCTTTCCCAATCCCATCAATACCACTACAGTAGCTTTAGACCTTGCGGCTTCATACAGGTCATTGGAAATCAGCCCTGAAGCTGTTGTGCCAGTCACTACCCAAAAACTCTCACTTAATCCCCTATGCGTTACCGGAATTTGCTGCAATCCAGGTACAGAGATGGAACTCGATAAACCAGGTATCACCGAAACCGGGACGCTATAGCCCGCCGCGTAGTCCAGTTCTTCATAACCCCTCCCAAAAACAAAAGGATCACCGCCTTTCAGGCGAACCACATGCCCATAGTTAAGGGCATAATCTACCATCAGTTTATTAATGGCATCCTGTCCGTAAGAATGTTCCCCGGATCTTTTGCCCACATATACTTTAATCGCATCAGGATTGGCATAATCCAGGATACCTTCATTAACCAATGCATCGTATAAAATTACATCAGCTGTTTTAAGTGCATTGGCACCTTTTATGGTCAGCAGTTCGGGATCACCAGGACCAGCACCTACCAGCGTGATCCTTGGTTCCCTGCTGTATATATTTTTCACTTTAATCATGACACTTTTTCCGCTCTCGCATTTTTAACACCTGCATAAAAATCTTCCAGCGACTTCAAATAAGCAGTTGCAAAAGTTTCCGTAGGTTCGTGTTTGTTGATTTCTAATACCAGGTCATTAAACGATCCATTCAGTTGTACTTCCCCTGTTTGTACATAGTGATTGTCAAATTCCCTGATCACGCCGATCTGTGTACTGCTATTTACCCCTTTATCCAGTAACAAAGCTTTTGCCGCACTTACATATACGGCATAAGTATGATAAATGGCATCAGCCCAGGCACCCGCAGCATACGAAGCCCTTGCCCATTCCAGTTTCTCATCAGATTCCAGCAGCAAAGTGGCTACCAGGTCAATCACTACACCGGCACATTCTCCAACACCAATGGCAGTTACAAAAGTTTCTTCATGGCCCCAGTCTACAAACTCTTCATCTTTCAGATTGCTCAGGTCGGCCAGTGGTTTCAACAACTGGTAAAAGTAATCTTTGGTCTGTCTGTCGTAATACGCATGGAAACTTTCGTTTTCCTGGCTATTGGCCGCAAAATTGTTTAGCAACCACCTCAATACATCAGTAGCACGTTTAGAAGGGGCTTTGATCACCCTTTCCGCTACGCGGCCTTCGCCATTGCCTACTGTACCACCACCCAGCATCACCTGAACTGCAGGCACTACCTTTCCATTGGCTTTTACAGAACTGCCGTGGAAGCCGATATGCGCCAGGCCATGCTGACCGCATGAATTCATACAGCCGCTTATTTTTATTTTAATGTCTTTTTCATAGATCAGCTCCGGATATTCGTCGTAGATCACCTCTTCCAGCGCCACAGAAAGCGACATAGAATTTGAAATACCCAGGTTACAGGTATCCGTTCCAGGGCAGGTAGTGACATCGGCAACACTGTCAAAACCAGGCTTTGCAAAGCCAAGTTCTTTTAAAGCCACGTATAAGCCTGGTAACGCAGCTTCCCGGGCAAACTTCAGCATCAGCCCCTGGTTTTGTGTAATCCTGATCTCATCGGCCACATACGGACGGATGGCTTCTATTAATTTACGGGCATCTTCCGTAGGAATATCACCCTTGGTAACCTTAATATATACGGCAAAAAAACCTTCCTGTTTTTGAGGGGTTACATTGGTTGCTTTCCAGTGCTTATAATCCAGGCTCTCTGTTACCTCATCCAATACCGGATAATCTATCAGTTCAGGCGCATTGGTTGGAGGTACCGCATCCCGGTCTATCTTAAAGGATTTTACCTTATTGGCAGTACGTTCCTCTTCTATTAACCTTAACACCTCTTCTAATCCCAGTTTCTGCACCAGGTATTTAAGGCGTGCCTTGTTGCGGTTGGTACGTTCGCCATAACGGTCAAACACCCTCAACATGGCTTCAGCATAAGGAATGATCTGATCCTCATGTAAAAACTCATGTACCAGTTCGGCCAGAAAAGGCTGTGCGCCCAAACCTCCACCTAACAATACCTTAAAGCCACGTTCTCCTTTTTCATTTATTTTAGGAATAAAACCAAGGTCATGGATATAACTGAAGGCAGTATCCCTGTCATCAGAAGAAAAGGAAAATTTAATTTTCCTGCCCATTTCCTGACAAATCGGGTTACGCAAAAAGTAGCTGAAAAAAGCGTGCGCATAAGGCGACACGTCAAAAGGTTCATTCGGACTGATTCCTGCATCAGGTGAGGAAGTTACGTTCCTTACCGTATTACCGCAGGCTTCGCGGATGGTGACATCATCCTGTTCCAGCTCTTCCCAAAGCTCTGGTGTTCTGTCTAAACTCACATAGTGGATCTGAATGTCCTGACGGGTAGTCAGGTGCAGGTTCCTGCTTGCATATTTATCAGACACATCAGATATCCGTAGGATCTGTTTAAAAGTCACCTTACCAAAAGGCAACTTAATGCGGATCATTTGAACTCCCGGCTGTCTTTGTCCGTAAATTCCACGTGCAAGACGCAGACTTCTGAATTTTTCATCATGGATTTTACCTTCGCGAAACGCCCTGATCTTTTTTTCCAGATCAATGATGTCTTTTTCGACAATAGGATTCTCTAACTCTGTCCTAAAACTTTGCATACTAATTGGTCTTATTTAAAAAAAGCCTCTCTGTCCGGTTAAGACTGGAGAAGCTTCAATATCTTATCTCAACAGTCCATATTTTTACCTAAACATGCAAGGCATATTCAGGCAAATGGGGCTGTTGTCAGTCTTGTTCATAAAGCAAATATATAAAGTATACAGGAATAGTAGTACATACTTTTGTAAAAAACTTGTAATAAACTAATTTACAGCTATTTATTTTATATTGCAAATACAATGCTTTTTTCTAAATCTTACTCCCATTTTGTACCCATTCTCGTAATTTGGAAACCAATCTTCCTATAAGAAAGTATGCAAACTTATCGCGGTATAGGACAAGCTGGTGGTGCGCTGATGATGTGCCTATGGTTGGTTAGGGGTTGGATAGGGATTGGATAGGGGTTGGCTACCCCTTGGTATACCCTTTAACCTAATCAACCCCCACTGAAGCCCTAGTCAATACTGGTGCAGCCGTAGCCATACCCCGGTTACAGTGCGACTAAACTCATATGCAGCCACCCAGCTTTACAAAAAATATGCCTTCTGCGAAGAGGCATAGGCTTCATTGAGATTTTTAACATAAAAAATCTCTATTATGCCAGCCTCAGAGTAGAATGGCTTATTTTTACTTTTATTTTCTTAATGTCATGAATTGTAACACAACAAACACTTTACCATCCAAGCTGTAATTATATACTTAATATTGATAGATGAAACGAAAAATCAGCCTGTTACCCATTGCCATTATAGCCATATTATTTTTCATTTTAAACTGGTACGTTTTATCCGGCCTGCTCATTTATACGCTTAACCCGCTTTTAAGTTTAGCCTTCTGGCTAACTGTTTCCATAATTACGCTGGCGTTAATTGCTGCTGTAAACAGGATCAATACCATGGGCATGGGGCTGCTTTTTAAAATTGCCACCCATGCATTTGTGATCTGGCTTACTGCAGCCCTGCTTTTTGCAATGGTATTGCTGGCCGGCGATATTTATCGGCTCTTTTCCGGCACAGCAAGAAATTTATATTGGGTTGAATTTGCCACAGCTGTTTTTATCCTGACCATACTGGTATTTCTATACGGAATGATCAGGGGAAAATATGCTTACCGGGTAATTAAACATACTTTGTTTTTTGACGACCTGCCCGAAAGTTTTGATGGGTTTACCATTACCCAGATTTCCGATGTACACGCCGGCAGCTTCCAGAATCCCAAAGCAGTGCAAAAAGGTATTGACCTGATCAAGGCGCAAAAATCAGATCTTTTTGTTTTTACAGGAGATCTGGTGAATAATAAGGCTGAAGAAATTAAACCCTGGATTGGTCATTTTTCGCAAATTAAAGCACCATACGGTCAATTCTCTGTACTAGGGAACCATGATTATGGCGATTATGTGAAATGGGAAAGCGAACAGGCAAAACGGGCTAACTTACAGCAGTTAAAAGATTACCATGCTGAACTGGGCTTCAGGTTGCTGCTGGATGAGCATGTAGAATTATATAAACATGGAGAAAAGATCACACTTGCCGGGGTAGAGAACTGGGGCCTGGGCTTTGGCGAGCGCGGCGACCTGGAAAAAGCAATGGCCAAAGTAAACCCTAACGATTTTAAGGTGCTGCTTTCCCATGATCCCACGCACTGGGACGCTGAAGTAAAAAAATATCCCTCAAAAGTTCATTTGACTTTATCAGGCCATACCCATGGCATGCAGTTCGGCATTGAAGCTTTTGGCATCAAATGGAGCCCTGTTAAATACCGCTACGCCCACTGGGCGGGCATCACCAGCGAACAAGGCAGGTTTTTGAACATCAACAGAGGCTTCGGGTTTCTGGGCTTTTCGGGCCGTGTGGGTATCTGGCCGGAAATTACCGTCATTGAATTGAAGAAAACCAGGACTTAATTTTATCACAGAAAGGTTGTTTTCCAACAAAAAGGAATTTGAATTGTTTAAATTCTATACTTTTGCAAGGTATACTTAAAAGTATATTGATAGCCCCTTAATGGAAGAAAATAAATTGAGACAAGAAACTTTGATCGCATCTGCTGATACTGACGATTTAAAAAGAGTATTTCAGGATAGAAAAAGAACCAATATTTTAAACGCGGCAGAACAAAAGACGATCTCTTTTCTCGTTACGAGGGTTCCCAGTTACATCTCTTCAAACATGCTCACATTTATGGGCACTTTTGGTTCTGTACTGGTTTTGGCTGGTTTTATGCTGGCTACCTATATGAGCCGGAATTACCTTTTACTGGGTGTACTGGGATTGGCTATTAATTGGTTTGGCGACTCCCTGGACGGCCGCATCGCCTATTATCGGAACATTCCGCGCAAATGGTACGGCTTTTCACTGGATATCATTATGGATTGGGTAAGTACCGTACTGATCGGTTTAGGCTATATGGTATATGCGCGCAGCATTTACGAACTGATTGCTTTTGTATTTGTGGTATTGTATGGATGGGCCATGATCATTTCTCAGTTAAGGTATAAAATTACAGACATTTACAGTATAGATTCAGGTTTGGTCGGGCCAACGGAAATCAGGGTAATTCTGGCGCTGATCCTGATTCTGGAAGTGACATTTGGTCACCTGATCGAATATTTTGCCGGCGGTATCTGTATCACCCTGTTCATCATCAATGTTGTCGATACCCGGAAACTTTTAAAACTTGGAGACATCAGGGATGACCTGGAACGAAAAGCTAAGAAGAATGCAGCTTAATGAATAAAAAGAAATCTGTTTTTGTATTTGCCAAGGCACAGGTTTCAGCATTTACCGGCGGGCTGATTGACTACGCAGTGATGATACTTTGTACAGAACTGCTGCACATTCATTATACCATTTCTATTGTTATCGGCGGTATCATCGGCGCTGTATGGAATTTCAGCTTAAACCGGTACTGGACATTTAAGGATAACCAGGCCAGCAATGCCCCTGTAGGTGTGCAATTGGTTAAATTCATCTTTGTAGTGGCAGGAAGTATTGCCCTGAAATCATCAGGAACTTATTTATTTACCAACTGGCTGCATATAGACTATAAGATCAGCCGGATCATGATAGACATTATCGTTTCGCTGGGGTTCAACTATGTACTCCAAACCTATTGGGTATTTAAAAAACGACCTGTGAAAGAAATGGAAGAACTGGATTGAGCTGCCTATTTTTTTAACAGATAGGGCTCCAGTACTTTTTGCCAGATCAGGTATCCTTTTGCCTTCATGTGCAGGTTGTCTTTTAAAAAGATATCCTGGAATACCACGCCGTCTTTATCCAGCATTGGTGTCCATACATCAGCAAAGGCAGTCAGCTTCTCTTTTGATGCATACTTTTTCAACATTTTATTGAGTTCAATGTATTTATCTTTAAGGTGCCATTTGGATATGCTTGGTTTTGCAGAAATAAAAACCACCGGAACATCAGGAAAGGCGGCAGCAATCTTTTTTCTTAAGGTTCTGGCCTGTTTAAATATGGTATCTGTAGGCACACCAAATGAGATGTCATTGTCCCCCTCATAGATAAATATCTTAGCTGGTTGGTATGGCACAATGGCCCGGTCTGCATAATGCAGCAGGTCTGCAAAGGTAGAACCTCCAAAAGCACGGTTGATGACATATGCACCCGGGAAATAATCAGCAATATCTTTCCAAAGCCTTACCGAGGAACTACCTACAAACAAGTTTGAACCAGGCCTTACCTGCTCCAGGCTATCGAGACGATCGAAATTTTTCACTTCTTTCTCAAACCTTTCCGGTTTGGGAGCCTGCGCATACAGGCAGGTTGAAAATACAACAAAACAAGCAACCAAGCTAAGTTTTAAGCCTGCGAAAGAAATTTTAAAGACGTTCATTTGCTAATATTTTAATAAATTATGCCGTAAATTAAACAAATTCATGTCAATTGCCAATCCTGTTTTTTTCCTCCTCGTTACTTTGCTCTATTTTTTTGTTGCTGAATTTCTTCCCGGAACTAAAATTATAGGTTAACGTTAAACTAAAGGTACGTGTAGGTCTTTTCTGGTAAAAATCGATTCTTGTGCCGGCATACTCTGTATAATCCTTCTCCCGGAAGGTATTGAACAGATCCGAAACATATACACGGAGCAGTAAACTTTTATTCACGAATCTTCTTGACATTCCCATATCTGCAATAAACACCTCCGCAACATTTGAATTGGCGCTTACATAAGGTGAACGATAGTCAAAAGAAAGATCCACATCCACTATATTTTTAAACAAAAAATTGTGCTGAGACCTGGCATAAAAAGTAGTTTGCCGGATACGATAATCATCCAATGCGTACCGAAGGTTATAGGCTGAAAATGAATTATTTGCAGACCACCATTTTAAGAACTTGACTGGCGCATTCAAAGAAAATCCGTATTCATTACTGCTGTTAAAATTTCTGCGCTGGTATTCAATAATGTTATTGGCAACGGGACTCGCCAGCTGGGCGATCTTATCAGTGGTCAGAGAATAATATACCTCAGCCGAAATTCCTTTCCAGAGCATTGTTCCAAGTTCGAGCTTATGGGTATACTCCGGCAGCAGGTTGGCATTGCCCAATTGGGTAAGATAATTGTCAAACTGCAGGCGGTAAGGATTCAGATCGGCAAAAGAAGGCCGCTGCAGCCTCCTGGAATAGCTAAAATAAACCACATGGTTCTTTTCTATATTTAATTTCCGGGAGAGGAAAACCGAAGGAAAAAAACTGAGATAATTTCTTTCAAACTGCTCATTTCCTGTTACCGAATTCCCGTTCATAGTAGTGTGCTCTGCCCTGAGCCCGGCCTTGATGCTCAACTTGTCCCAGCTCTTTTCCAGCGAGGCGTAAGCCATGGAAAGGTATTCCTTGTAAATGAAGCGGTTGCTCAGGTTTGTATTGATCTGCCAGGTCCCATCAATATAATTCTCGTTCAGTACTTCATTGTCCCTTTTGGTAGCTGCAAACTTCAATCCTGTTTTAAAGGAAAATGCTTTGCGAAGAATTTTGGTATAATCAGTCTGCACACTATATAAGTTGGTTGTATTTGGTGTATTGTTGCGGTATACCGAGTTCTTTTCAGCAAGTGTGTACACTGAAGAAAAATCATTCCGCTCGGTTTTGGTACTGTAAACGTAATCAGCAATGATCTTCAGACCAGAGCCAAGGCTATCTGTTTTTAATGAATAGTTAACTGTTGTACCATTCAGAGACGGCTTTCTGAACCATTCAGACCTGGCTACCCCAGTCAAAGACTGCATCCCGGTAAAATCAATGTATGTATCAAAATACTGGTTCAATTTACCAAGTGTTTGTATCGATTGTATGCCAATGGATTGGTTGGCACTAAGGTCATAAGCCAGGCCAAGTCTGTACATTAATCTTCCGTTGTTGTTGTACCTGTCCGTATTGCTAGAATAATAATCCTGATTGGGATAGCTGATCCTGTTGGTTGCAATATATTCACTTTCATCTTTCCCTGCCGACAGGCTTCCAGAAAGGTATAGGTTTTTAACCTTATAGTTCAGACTGGTGGATGCACCATAGGCCGGACGTTCTACCTGCTGCCGGTATTGTGCAGACGCCGAACCTAACAATCCGTCCTTTCTGGTTTTTTTCAACACGATATGGATAATGCCTCCAGAACCAGCTGCTTCAAATTCTGAAGGGGGGCTGGAAATGATCTCGATCTTACTGATATCCTCCGATCTCAAAGTACGCAGGTATTCTGCCAGGTCGCTCTCCGACATGCGTTGTACCACATCATTGATCATTACCATTACCGATTGGTTTCCCCTGATTTTGATAGACCCATCTCCGCTAACCCATACGCCCGGAGACTTCTGTAATACTTCCAGCCCCGTATTTCCATCTGCCAGCGCACTCCCCTCTACATTTACAATGTAGCGGTCGGTTTTCCTTTCTATCAATGGCCTGGCCGTAGTGATGCTGACCGTTTTTAAGGTATTCTGTTCTTCTTTCAAAAGGATATTGCGTAAAGCGCTGGTGTCGGGATATATAAAATCAACAGCCAGCGATTGATAACCTACGGAGGAAACCTTGACCGAATATTTCAGCTGATCTTTAAACGCATAGCTGAACTGAAAATATCCATTTTCATCGCTGATGCTCCCCCCTACGTAAGCATGGTCCTGCATCAGACCAAGTGAGGCAAAAGGCAAGCCATTTTTTTTCTGATCAAGCACCCGTCCCGATAAGTAGATTTTTTTTTCTGCCCCGCCGGCCGGAAGTTTCCCTATGCGAGTGCTGCCAATCACCATCAGGTTATCGGACATCATTTTATAAAAGAGCTGTTTTTCCGGCAGAATTTTAGCCATCAGTTCGGCAACGGAGATTCTTTGTACGTTAATGGTTACCAGCATGGTATCCGGCACCACCTCATTGCTGTAAACAATCTGATAACCACAGCTTTGTTCAATCTGTTCTAAAATCCGGGTCAGTGGTTGTTTGCTGGCGGACACAGAAAGTTTACGATTTTGTGCTGCTACATTAAAATAACTGAATACCATCAGCACGGCAATCATTTGGAGATATCTCTTCATCTTGGCTTATTTAATGATTACCAGTTTATTATTGATGGTGTAAGTAAAGGGATAAGAGAGCTTCAGTGCCTCAAGCGCTTCTTTCAGACCTTCTGCGGCAAAGCTGCCGCTAAACCTTTTGTCTTTCAATTCCTCTTTCTGAATGTCGATTTTAATGACGTATTTCTTTTCTAACCGGATGACCAGGTCTTTTAGTTTCTCCTTTTTAAATACCAGCGAGTCCTGTGTCCAGTTTATTTCCTGCAATTGCCTTGCTGTAGCCATAGGAAGCACCATAAAAGCCATACCAGATCCTCCATCCTGCGCAGCTGCAATCAGTTTTTCGTTCGGTTTCAGTAAAAGCCTGTCCCCCTTGTCCAGGTTGCTGGTAATTTCTACCAGCCCCCTGAACAGAGAAACCTCAATATTAGGCTTTTCTCTATAGGCGTTTACATTAAAAGCCGTCCCTTTTACTTCAATATTGAGGTTACGTGCATGTATGTAAAGCGGGATTTCCTTATTTTTAGCTACATCAAAAAAAGCTTCTCCCTCGAGGAAAATCTCCCTTTTATCCGCTCCAAAATTGGAATTGAACCGGATCGATGAACCCCGGTTTAAACAAACCTTAGTGCCATCGTCAAGTGTTTTATACAGCTTATCAATTGTGGTATTTAAGGTGTCAAACTTTACAGTTTTCTCCCTGTTCCAATAGTTAAAGGTAATGACTGCGCAGCACAGCGTCACTAAAAAAACAGCTGCTATTTTTAGCAGATAGGCACGGGAAAATCCTGATTTTACAGGTTCAGTATGGTTATATTTCGGCACAAAGTTTTGCTGCCCGGCCAGGGCAATTGTTTTCCAGACGCGTTGCAATTTTTCAGCAGCGTTCCTGCTATTTGCATTATCCTTTTTGCTTTGAAAATAGGCTTCCAGCTCATGGGCTATCTGCCTTAACTCCTCATCCTGCTCCATAGCTTCTTGTAATTGCAGGTTTTCTGCTGAGGATATTTCCCCGCTCCAACTTTTAGCTAACAGGTCCAGAAAGTATTGCTTATTCATAATCAATGGTATTATACCTACAGGACACCCTGATGTTGAAAACTACTTACTTCCTTATAAAAAAAATAAAACAGATAGTTTGGAGAGCACCTGTTTTTTGCCGGACCGTTTCTGTGGATGATAGCCCAGGTAGGGACTTATTGCGTCGGCAAGTGTTTTCACTGCTTTATATAGCTGATTTTCAACTGTACGAACAGAGATGTTCAGAATGCCGGCAACTTCCCTGCATTTCAGCTCTTCTTCTTTGATCAACCTGAATATGATCCTGCGCTGTTCGGGTAAAGCTGCAATGGCTTCATCCAGTTTCCGGCTCAGTTCTTTGGTTTCCAGTTCAGTTTTGTCCTGCCCGGACTCTTGCATAAGGGTGTTTTCCTCATCATCTATCCATAGCCGGGTACTTTTTTTGTGACCACGAAGGTGGTTCAGGGCCGCATTTTTAACAGCGATATACAGGTAAACTTCCGGCTTTAAAATGCCCGTCAGGGTATCCCTTTTTAGCCAGAGTTTTACAAACAACTCCGAGGTCAGTTCTTCCGCATGTTCCTGTTGTTTTACATAGGTCATGGAAAAGCTGACCAGCCGATCGTAATAAGCTAAAAAAAGTTCATTGAAAGCCAGTTCATTTCCTTCATGAATCTCTTTGAACAGCAGAACAATTGATCTCTTTGGCTTCAGCATCGGGTACCTTTTTAACCCTTGTAAAAGGGATGGTGTCATTAACAATGACACCAAAGATTGAAGATATACTTATTCAAAGACAAATTTATGCAGAATAAATATTTTAAAGCAAGTTGTGCTGCTTCATAAAGTTTTGTTCTTCAGGAGTAAGGTGATCATCATCAATGGCTGGTGCAGCCGTAATCTTTGCAATGTGCAACTCGTCCATCGCATCTACAAAATTCTTATAACTGGCCCCTGAAGTTGGCTTTACAATCACAAAAAGTGTTTTTTTCGCATCCTGATTGTTGTTCAGTGCTACCAGGTCCCTGTTCCTGATCAGGGCAGTTCTCAGCTGGCTGACTCCTTCGATATGCGGGCTGCTTTTACCGGGTTCGCCCATATACCAGGCTACTTTATTATTTTTTCCCAGCAAGATGGTCATCGTCCTGGAGGCTGGAACAGGCTCACGTATATTGTCAATTTCATCGGGTTTGGCAATATCCATTACTTTGGATTTGGAAAGTGAAGTGGTCAGCATAAAAAACGTAATGAGCAGGAAAGCCAGATCTACCATTGCGGTTAAATCTACTTTAGGAGCTGCTTTTCTGGAGGTGCTTAAATCTGCCATGATTTTTTGTTTAACATCGCTGGAGCGAATCGGGTTTATAATTGATGATTTAAACAGATGATGCCAGTCTTACCACATTTCCATATCGTTTAAAAGCTTATTTTTACGATTTGATACATTGCACAGCCCTAAAGTTATGACTGCCTATAAAGATTACCTTTTAATTCAACAGCTCAGGCTGCAATACTTTGAACAGTACACATCAACGCCCCTGTACAACATCCTGCTGATCAATGGGGAAGGAACCATTTTTATTGATGCGGTCAGCTTTGATTTTAGCGGAAAAATCGCATTGTTTACTACGCCTTACCAGCAGTTAAAAATTAGTGGAGAAAGCTGTATACCTGTTGAAAAACTGGCTTTTCATGGGGATTTTTACTGCATTGAATACCACAAACAGGAGGTTGCCTGCAATGGATTGCTGTTTAACAACATTTACCAGCAACCTTTCATTTATTTACCAGACGATGAACTGCAACACATTTTTACAAAGCTCCTGTTGGAAACAGAAAAGAAACAAGCCTTTACAGAACCGATTTTAAAAAGTTACCTGCAGCTGGTTTTAGCGATTGCCTCCAGGATAAAAAAAACAGTGCAGGATATTCCGGACGAGGATAATGGTAGCCCGGTTGCCGGTTTTCAGCAATTGCTGGAGCAGCATTTCCTTAGTCAGCGCAGTCCGTTGTTTTATGCAAATGAGCTGGGCTTGCCAGCCAACAGCTTTACCAAATATTGTACAAAACATTTCGGAAAATCCCCTTCCAAACTGATCCAGGAAAGAGTGGTGCTGGAAGCGAAAAAACAACTCCATTTAACACATCAAAGCAGCAAGGAAATTGCAGCATTGATGAATTTTGATGATCAGCATTATTTCAGCCGCTATTTTAAAAATCACACCGGTGTATCTCCTTCGCAGTTCAGGGCAGAAGTTGGGATCTCTATTGTAGCAGATCTGTCCATTAATTAGCAGTTTTGTCCATTTCAGCACATCCCTTCAAACCCCAATTTTGTGTTATGGAAAAATTTCTTCAACTACTGGCATCTGCGCAGCACGGATTCGTCAATTTCAGCAGGCTTTCAATTTTTATTGTAATGGTCTGGATTGGTGGTTTAAAAGTCTTCCCTTACGAGGCTGAGGGTATCATTCCATTTGTGGCCAACAGTCCGGTGATGAGTTTTTTACTAAATAAACCTGCCCCAGAATACAAACAACACAAAAACATGGAGGGGCAGCTGGTTCCTGAAAATGTAGCCTGGCATAAAGCAAACGGAACTTATATTTTTTCCTACGCCCTGGGTACGGTAATTGTAATGATCGGTGCTTTAACCCTGGCCGGAATATGGAATGAAAAACTGGGTTTACTCGGTGGTCTGTTCACATTTATCATGTCGCTGGTTACCTTGAGTTTTCTGATCACCACTCCTCAAGTTTATGTACCGGCATTAGGCGGGCCCCATCACGGCTTCCCCTATTTAAGCGGGGCCGGAAGACTGGTGATCAAAGATGTGATCATGATGACGGCAGGCCTGATTGTCGCTTCAGATGCTGCAAAAAGAATCTTAAAAAATCAAAAATAAATGCCCTGTTTAATTTAATAATGCGGGTATGCCGGCCGGTTAATAACCCCTTCGTCAGATAACAATCCATGACGCTCATCTGACTTCAATATTTTTTTGATGGTGGTTTTACGGCCATTCAGGTATACTTGATCTTGTATCAGTCTGATGCCATGACTATAATCAACCCAGTCGTATTTGTGACCGTTATAAAGGGGCTGAATGGCTTTCCCATCTGGCTTATGCCATCCGTAAATGACTACTCTTGGTATTCCGTCACTGGCAATGATCTTATTGGACAGCACTACATCTTTTTTGTTTCCTGCAATAAGTTTACCTGGCTTTGCCCCTATCCTTTCCAGTTGTTGATGCACCAGCTTGTTGTGGTCTTCAAATACCGGAACTGTGATCATCCGCATAGAGGGTGGAATGGGTTCCGGTGTCAATTTAAAACTGGCCGATTGATAGATGCGGTCAGCCATTTTCCGGGTAGGGAGCGTACATTTGAGTTGATCCGCGATCTTTTGTGCAGCCGATGCGGTTAAAGGGCAATAGAAATAATCGCTGTCTGAACCAATGACCAGGTAGTCTGGTGCTGCAAAATATTTAACCACAAACAGTTTACCATCAACGATGAGGCTATCTGTAACTGGCAAAAAATTGCGGTAAAAAGCTGGGACATTGCCGCTTTCTACTTCTGTTAATATGCGCTGTTCACGTGCTGCAGGAGAAAGTGAAGAATCACGGATCGCAGCCGAAAATTCGGATCCGGATAAAGCATTTATTGGACGTTGCGGCAGATTTAGACGCTGGGCATTGCTCAAAAAACCGCTTGCCATCAAAAAAAAGAACAGTATAGGGATCAGTTGTTTCATCTTAATATGTGAATCTAAACAAAATCAGGAGATTTTTCAATTCAATCTCATAATTATAGAAAGATGATGGGGCCTGCACAGATCCCCCTTACCTTTGTACCTATGAAAGTTGACATCTGGTCGGACGTACGTTGTCCATTCTGTTATATTGGAAAAAGAAAATTTGAAGCCGCTTTAAATCAGTTTGCACATAAAGACAAGGTGGAGGTGGAATGGCACAGTTTTGAACTGGATCCCCATGCGGAAACCTTACCTGATGCAGATCCGGCACAGCATCTGGCCAACAAATATGGCAGATCTCTGGAATGGGCCACAGAAATGCAGGAAAATGTAACAAAAACCGCAGCAGAAGTTGGCTTAACTTTTCACCTGGAAAAATCTGTTATTGCAAATTCCTTTGATGCGCACCGTTTAATTCAGCTTGCGAAAACAGAAGGACTGGGCGATGAGGTAGAAGAACAGCTTTTTTTGGCCTATTTTACACACAGCAAGAACATCAGTGACCATCAAACACTTATTGAAATCGGCGTCAAAATTGGATTGGACAGGTTAACTGTGCAGACCATGCTGAACGGAACAGACTTTACAGATGAAGTGCGCTATGATGAACAGACTGCCCAAAACATAGGTGTAAGAGGGGTTCCATTTTTTGTATTTGATCAAAAACTTGCGGTATCTGGCGCTCAGCCACCAGAAAGCTTTTTAGGAGCGATGGAACAGGCATTCGGGAACACTTAATTCGATTCATAATGTTTCCATAGTAAGGCGGAAACCTTACGTATCAATTGTTCAGCTTCATTATCCGGCGTCCAGCTCTGGTCCTTTATGTTTTTTGTGCCTACATAAAAAACATATTCTCCATGCGGTGCATTTACCAGCAGCACTTCAGAACGGGATTCATTTACGGAACCGCTTTTTGCTGCTGCCTGCACGTAGGGAGGTATTTGCGACAAGGCATTTTCATCGTAATAACCTTTCGTCATCAGCCGGTACATCCTTTCGCTGGCCGCTTTACTAATGAGCTCACCCCTACGGATCTTTACCAGTATAGTCGCCATTTCCCGGGGTGTGGTTTGCCCCCAGCCATATACTTTCCATATGGCTTCGCGCCCTTTGGTACGGGAATTTACCCGCGTATCTTTAAATCCGTATTGTTCCAGGAGCGCATTGATCTGAGCCCCGCCACCAGCCAGACGCTGGTTCCATAAGGAAGTGGTGTTGTCACTGTAGGTCATCATTAAATTGGCCAGCACACTCAGCTCGGTCGCCGAACTGTCTTTAAAGAACTGCATAATTCCAGAGCCACCATACTTAATAGAATCCCGGTACATCAGCGGCTGATGATAACTGAGTTCCCCTTTTTCTATTTTATCAAACAAGCCCAGCAAAATGGGCACTTTAACAATGCTGGCTGTGGGAAAAATACTATCAGCATTGATACCTGCCTGTTTACCCGTTTTAAGATTCATGGCATATATACCTACCGTTCCTTTAAAGCCACTAATTAGTGTGCCTAGTTCTTTTTCCAGTTTATGGTCTGTTTTTATTTGCTGAGCGAAAGTAAGCACAGGGAATAGCAGTAACGCAAGGAGTAGTCTTTTCATTTGGACCGGAGCTTTAAACAGGTTTATTATAAAAAAATATGACGGAAATATACGAGAATAGTTTTTTACTTCACTACTAAAATCTCATACCGGATCTCCTGTTTAAAACTACCTGCAACAGGCTTAACTTCCAGTTCCAAAGGAAAAGCCTTTAAAGCGGGATATGGTGCCCAGTAATGTTCAGCATCTCGTCCCAGATGAATCACCGCATTGCCAGAAAGCAGTTTAAACCTAAATTGCTTCACTCCTGCATCAATTAAAACCGTATGCGCATCAATTTTGGTAAATACAGTCCCTTTATAATTGATCATCGGCTCAATGATCCTGATCACCGGCCAGGCATCATGGTAAACCAGGCTGATGGTTTTGAGCAAAGCACTATCCGAAAACAGGTACTTCAAACCATACCCAACGCCGGCTGCCAGCCAGTTTTTATCTTTTAACTCCCCCGCAACGCTAACTTCAAATTTGTTCTTTCCAACCTGACCAGCCTCTATCCTGCTGTCAAATTCAAACAGGTTGGTAAAATAGCCCAGGCTATCCGTAAATTCTATTCTCGGTGTTAAAGATTTAATTCCTGGCGCCTCAGGAAAACTCATGGGCTCCGGTCTGGAATACGCTGTTACACTCGATGCCGTTAAATAACCATGATCCTTAACCCAGAGGCTGGAAATGGCACCACCAGCCGGACGGTACATATACTTACTTTTTGCAGCCGCCTTATAATCTTTGTAACCATAAGCCGTAATGGTAGCCATAAAATTTGCGGTACGCACCTGTGTTACATTTACCGTTTTAAATTGCTTGAACCAGCCCGTAGCCTCGGTTGGCAGTTTAGCCGTTATCCTGCTTTGTTTTGTTTCCAGTTCGTAAGCCATTGCCAGATTTTTGGCTTTGGTAAATGTCGGGTAAATACAAGGTGCATGCTGCATTACCTCCTCATGCTGGGGGCCATAGGCGATCAAGCCATTCGACAGGATATTCTTTTGCAGGTATTCCAGATTTTTCAGTGCAGCGCTGGCATACCTGGGGTCTTCATCGGCATACAAAGAAAATAAAACCTGGCAGCCATCAGAAGTAGCCCCCCCGTAAGTAGTCCATTTGTTAGACCTGATGCCCCAGGAATTGTCGAGCGAACCATCCGGATAAATGAAATAAAGATGGCTTTTCAGTGCATGTTTAACCGCCTCATTGACCAAAGTATCACCTGTCAGTTTCGCATAATAGCCCAATCCCCATAAAGACATCTCCATACTGTAACCCAGATCAACCCCCAGCTTATTGGCATGCGTACGTCCCCCTTCCCCATTTAAAAAACCATCCTCATCCATTTTAGAAACCGTACGGTGCGCCAGCTCTGCTGCTTTTTTCAGGTACCTTTCCTCCTTAAAAAAATGGCCGGCTTTAGCCAGTGCAGAACAGGTTGTCGCCACGTAATTGATACTCGCAAACTCAGGTGTCATCACCTGGTATAAATAATCAACCGCTTTGTGAATGGCCAATTTCCAGCTGTTTTTTTCTGCGGCATTGAGTTTTACAGACAAATATTCATAGGACAACATCATCATTAAAACCTGATCGGTGGTGGTCCCCGTCCATTCCTCGGGCGTTTCTTTCCAACTCCCGTTCTTTTCCTGCTGCCGGATCAGCCAGTTGCCGGTACGGATGGCCGCCAGCAAATACTTTTGCTGACCGGTAATTTCATGGGCAACAGCAAAGGGATATACCGCCTCCGATGCCCGGGTATGCAACACCTCATCATAATCACACCTAAGTGCTCCAAAATTTTCCTGCCCTTTATCTTTTAACTGATGGTCCAGCAACACATCGGCTAATTTGATCAGGGTTTCTGCGTAAGCTTTTTTAGGGTCAATAACTTGTGCCCTGACTGCTGAAGACGAAAAGAACAGCAGCCATACCGTAACAAACAACTGGAATTTATCACTTTTCATACCCATATCATTAGTTTTTGAGCGGATAAGACAGGCTATTATTTAAGGTAGTAATTTCAGGTTGACCGGTAAATACCTTTATCTTGATTTCCTTTCCCATTTTACCTGCCGGAAGTTCAAAATTTACCGTTTTCCATCGCGGAACAAGGTCATTTGGCGCATCAATACCAGCTATTTTGCCCAAGGCCATCCTTTCTTTTCCATCCCAAAGTTCTGCAGTAATATTTTTAGCCCTAACATTTCCCACATTGTGGACTTTCACCGTAACCGTATTATTGGCCACGGAAACATCACGCGCAGCAAAGGCAAGATCCGCGGCCTGATCTGATTTTTTTCCTGCTGTTACCTGTTCAATAATCACTGCCTGGAGTTTTTTTGAAGGCACAGGTATGGTGATCTGGTTTACCCTTTCCTTCAACACCATCATGCGCTTCGTTTCATCAGCATCAATTGTTCCGTCATCGTTCGTATCGCTGCCCAGGGTTAACCTGTAAACACCCGGTTCAAGCAACCAGGTCTGCATGGTTATGGTACGTGCATCTCCAAAATTATAAAGAGAAACTACAGCTGATCTGGCATTGCCTCCGCGAACAAATATTCCCATATCGGGCCCTGTATTTTTCCAGGTGGCCACCGCTGCAGGATATTCGTAACCTGAGCCGAAATGTCCCGTATACATACCAAACAACAGATCGCTGCCCGGCACATAGACCCTGTCGGTATATTTAACCTCGCTGGTTAAAAGCGGCAGGTTATACCTTAATGAGTTCAGTACTTCATCAAACCCCTTATTAATGACTGCCGTATCCTTGCTGATCAGGTATTTATTGTAAGGATTTCCATGAGCGGCAATGAGCTGGTCATAGGCCTTACTGCCCCTGATCTGTCCGGCCATAGCAAATACATCAGCCATTGGATTATCAGAAGCGCCTTTATCTACGCCGCCGTCCAGCAATACCTTTTTTGCCCAGTTCAAGGAACCGGGTTCCGGTTTTTCGGGTAGCTGTTCTTTCCTGGCAGCAAGCATCAGGTCGTAGCAAAAATTAACAGGTTTCAGAAAAGCAGTATTTTTAGTGAGTCCATACATACCGATCAGTTGCGCATGCATTTCATTGATATGGCCAAGACTTTCCCATTTGTAATAGTCGTAGGCCAGCCCGGGATCGTACCACTTGCCGGTATGCGCCCCTATCCCATCATTTGCGAATGCGATTGCGGCAGGCATGATCCCGGCTGGCTTGCCATTCCCGGCACGTTCGGCATCTGCCAGCCAGGCTTTCCCCCATTCGCTGAACAAACGGATCAGGGTCGGGTTCCGGTTATACCAGGCAGCCCATAAGCCCGGCAATACCGCTCTTGCATTTAAAGGCACGTCAACATTCATCGGCGCCTGTTCCAATACCTCGGTGGCAGACAGGTAACAGGATCTAAAATGACGGTGGCCCATAGGCGTAATGCCCGTCCAGACCTTTTCAAAATTCTGCATGCTGATCAGACAGCGCTCAATGTATTCCGGATCACCATAATTGATCATGAACATAGACGGATGGGTATCCCTGAACAGCTCAGCTGAATGTTCCACATCATCTACTTTCTTCGCAAAACCACGTTCCAGTATGCCGCTGTTCCAAACTCCATCGGCCAGCCGTACATAACCTTTTTTTGCAGTTGCATCGTCGGCACCTAAAATTGCAGGCAGCCACCAGCGCAAAATCTCTACATCATCACCGTATTTACCGCCCAGCTCGCCATTGGCCTCCTGCTTTTCATTTACCCACCAGTGGATAATCTTTAGCATCCTTTGCATGGCTTCATGCTGTTTGGCAGCCCATTGCGGTGCGCCTGTCAGATCAGTGGTATTTTCCACATCAAATGGAATCTTCTCACCCAGGTACATGTTGATCATTTCTGCATCCGGATATTTTTTTTTCAGGATGGCAAAGTATTTTTTATAAGCCGCATCATGGTAAGGGTCATAATCTTCCCGGTTTATCCAATAATGGATTTTAGCCAGCAGATAAACCGCCCTATCATACAGGGGGTCATTTTCAACTGCGGCAATCTGTTCCAGCATATCTGCAGCAAGGTACATGCGCAAACTGAAATTTCCGGCAGCTTTGACCGATCTGGACCATGCACCCAAATCGTAATAGCGGGCGGCCAGCAGGTATCTGGCCGCAAAATCGCCCCCAATTTGTTTCACTGCTACAGTATCTTGCTCAAAGCCGGTTACCGAACCAATGGCCTGCCGGTTAACTGCTCTGAATTCAATATCCTGAACCGCAATCAGTGACCTGGAGCTAATTTTGACCAGGGCCTTTCCATTGCGGACACTTACCATTTTGTTTACACTTTTAATGGGGATGCGGTACCATGGGGTAATCACCGAATCTGCGATGAGCTCGCCATTGAAATAAACAGCCTGATTTAAGACATTTGTGCTGTTGTTGCCAAGCGTAACCGTTAAAAGATATGTTCCATCTGGCAGGTCTGTTCTGAAAACCAGACTGTCTTTAGCCAATACTCCATCACGGTTCAGGTTCGTATTCCATTTTCCGGCAAGGGTATCAAAAGCACCTTCAGGCCTGTTTAACCAACCATAGCCCCTTTCATCCCGGTATAGGGTACCCGGATGAACAGCAGTATAACCATCGGCCACCGGGGAGCGTTCTGTACCCATATCATACAAATAGCTGGCTTTACCGGCATTGGTACCACATGCCGAAAAGCCAATGGCAATGCCTGCTAAAAATAACAGCTGGTAAATCAGATTTAATTTCCTTCGCTTTATCATCATTGCAGCTTTGAAATTTCTACACCCGCGGTAATGACTGCACCCATGCCCCGCGGATCGTTATCAATCGTTTTTCTTTTTTTGTAAAATTCCTCGTCGTAACCAATATCAGTTCCCTGGCAAATGCCATGAACCACTCCATTTTCATCAATCTTTGTCCGTACTGCTGCCCAGCCAGCAAGTGCAGGTTTTTTATAAGCAGCGCTTAGCCAGCCTTGCCGTACGCCACGGGCCAGCGCCAGGGTAAACAGCGCTGTACAGGAAGTTTCTTCATACGAATCAGTTCTGTCCAGTACCTGGTGCCAGAAGCCATGCGGGTTCTGATAGCTGACCAGTACCTTCATCTGCGCCCGGAAATTGTGGAGCACCTGCTTATAGGCCGGATGTGTTTTAGGCAGTTTGGCCAGCAGCTCTACCGTAGCCCAGGCTACCCAACCATTGGCGCGGCCCCAGCAGGCAGCTGATCGTTGCTGCGTATGGTCAAACCAGGCATGTTTGTATAAACCTGTTTTAGGATCTGCCAGGTATTTCCTAAAGTTCAGTACCTGTTTTGCAGCATCATCATAATAGGAATGGTTGCCTGTAATTTTCGCCATTTGCAGCAGAAAAGGTACACTCATAAACAGATCGTCAGCCCAGACGGTTGATTCGACCGGCTCCGGGCGGCAAAAAGTACCATCTTTCAACCTTAGTTGTTCTTTACTAACATATTCGGCTATCGGCAATACCAGTGCTTTCAGGTTTTCCTCTTTTTCTTTCAGGTACAGTTCTGCAAAAGGCAAAACTGGTGCACCCGTATCATCCAGCATGGTCCGTCTGAAAATACGGTGATAGCTGCCCCTCCAGGCAAAAAGAGTGTGGTATTGATAACTGAAATATGACAGTTGTTGCAAGGTAAAATCTATATACTGCTTTGCAAATGCAGCATATTTCCCCGCATCGTCCAGGGCCATCATACTCCATACCATTGCCCCGTGCGAATAATGCCAGTCGGTATATGGATCGCGCTGATAGGCTGCTGTTACAGGTGTTTCCAGTTCCGGAATATACCTTTGCGGAGATTTAATCCAGGTAATGGCTTTTGAATCTTCCATCAGGTACAGGGGCAGTCCGGTTTCCGGACCAGCTTGCTGCATTTTACCCAGCGGTCCTAAAAGCATCCAGGTGGTATTTTGAACATCATCTTTGATCCCTGAACTGAATTTCACAGCAAAATCCAGATCGCCCGCTTTGGTAACCGGCATCAGAAACACAACCGGCAGTGTATTTGCCTGTGCAGTATAACGGATCATGAGCTCATGATCTCCCTTTTTCAAAGCCAGCGAAAAATGCCTGTTAAAAGTAAAACGGTTGTAGGAAATCTCTTTGGGGATCCGGATAACTGAATTTTCTTCACTGAATACCTGTTTCCGGTTAAGCCATATGCTGATGGCACCGGCATAACTTAAACCAAAACTCAGGATAGTATCACTGCTGGCGCTAAGCTGGCTTTTGGCGTATGCCTGCTGACCGGTTTGTACTTGCAGGCTCCTGAAATCTATCACCTGCATACCCAGCACTTCTTTCTGGGGCAACAGGGTAAAACCAAAACGCGTATCGGCAATGACCTTATCTGCTACTTTTTTAACTACAGACAGGGCATCACCAGATTGCGCCAGTACCGGTACAACTGCGCTCAGTATAATTGAAGTACCTGTTATATTTAAAAATAACCTGCTGAATAAGTTCATTTCTGGCTTAAGTTTAAAGGATTAAGGATGCGCTGTCCTGATCTAAAAACAAAATCGCATCGGGATGATTTCTCAAGGATGTGGAGGGATATTTTGCGCTGACCGCTTCATTTAAGGTATGCTTTACTGCCAGGGCCTTATTTTTACCAGGTACCATGCAGAAAATGTGTTTAGACTGCAGTAAAGCCGGGATGGTTAAGGTATAGGCATAAGATGGCACCTCTGCTACGGAAGGGAAGCAGCCATCGTGTACCTGTTGCACTTTACAAGGCTCATCGAGGTCAATGATTTTGACCAGCACGGGATCATTAAAATCTGCCACATGCGGATCGTTAAAGGCCAGGTGTGTGTTTTCACCTATGCCCATAAAGGTAACATCGGGTGGCATCTTTTCCAGTAGGGCTGCATAGCGCGTACTTTCTACTTCCGTATCGTTTCCGTCCTCATTCAGGTAATACACCTTTTTAAGGGGCAGTTTTGAAAAGATCTTTTGGTTTAGAAAATTTCCGAAACGCTGGGGATGCGTTACCGGCAGGCCGGTGTATTCATCCATGTGGAAAGCATTGACGCGTGCCCAGGCAATGTCCTGCTCTTCGGCAATGGCCTCCAGGAATTCATTTTGAGATGCTGCCGCAGCAAAGATGATGTTTACTTCATCTTTGTGCTGCAACAAATTCCTGAGGCATTGCGCTGCCAAATTAGCAGCGCTTTTCCCCATTTCCTTCCTGGTATTATAAATTTTAACTTTTAACTTGTCTTTTAAAAATTCTTTAGTCATCATCTTGATTTAGTAACGGTATTTTAATCCGGCACGGGCCGAATAATCATAAAATGTTTTCGTATAGATACGGGAACGATCACCAAAATATTCTACCTGTGGTTCATTGGTTAAATTTACACCCTCGGCATAAATGGTCAGGTTTTTGGTAATGCGGTAAGAGGCGTTCACATCCACCTGGTAACGCGCGGCCCTGATTACATCACTGGCATCATCCGTACCCAAAGTTGAAGTATAGGCGCCATTATAATTCAGGTTCCCCTGTAAAGTAAAGCCTTTTAAGGTATAAGAAACGGAACCGTTAGCGCTGTGATCGGCTTGTCCCGGTAACCTCAGTTTTTTCCTGTCCTGCGCATCTGCCTCCGATTTGGTGAAGGTATAATTGGCATATAAAGAGATGCCTTTCAAAATGCCAGGTAAGAATGTTAAATTGGTTTGCGCATTTACCTCCACACCCAACACTTTCGCAACATCACCGTTATAAGTTTTATAATACAGGTAATCCTTGTAATTGGCAGCATCAGGGAATTCAGTACCGGTAAGCCTGATTACGCTGTTGTATTGAAATTTATCTATGTTTTTATAAAAACCACCAATAGAAAGAATACCAAGGTTACTGAGATACTGTTCAATGGACAGATCATAATTGGTGGCAAATGCAGGTTGCAGGTCTGGGTTACCATCTGTAAGTGTGGTATTCAAAATACTAATTACACGACTGGGTACCAGATCATTAAAATTCGGTCTGGAATACCCGAAAGAAACGGCCCCACGCATTACAGTATTTTTAGCCAGGTCGTATTTACCCTGCAGGTTAGGAAGGAACTTTGTATAGCTGTAATTGGAGTTGGTAGGTACTGAAGAGGTCAGGTTACCGGCAAGATCCTGATTTACCAGTCTGGCATCATAATCTACGCCTGTCCTTTCCATACGTAAACCACCCAGCAACATGAATTTATTAAACTGGATGCGGTTCATAATATAACCTGAGGTTACATTTTCAGTAGCATCATAAAAGTAAGAATCAATAGACACCTGGGTCAGGTTGGTACTGGTATTAAAAAGCTTTGGATTGTTGGCATAGAAATTCAGGGTGGCATCTTTGCTTACGCCTAAACCAAAATTGATGTTATCATCCAGAAAATCGGCAGATACTTCTTCTGCGCCCCTAAAATTATTGAGGTTACCAACAGCTGCTGTACCAGAGTAAGTAGCTACAAAAGTGCTGTTTACAGGCCGGAAACGCTCATTGTGCATACGTTTCATTTTGGCACCCATTTTAAAATAAGCATCATTTTTACCTATTTTATAGGGTAGGGTAAGATTTAAACGACCAACAAAATTACTTCCTTCTGTATTGAAGTTATTGGCTTCAATGGTATTATAAGTGTATAAGGCAGCATTGTTTTTGGGATCCGTTGCTCCAACGGCCTGAATGTAATCACCGGAGATCTGTGAAATCGTCATTGGCACGTTTCCGGTAACGTAATTGTAGGCATAGGCCTGCTGGTCAAAATTAGATGCGGTATAAAAAACACCTCCATCCAGCTTTGCCTTACCCAACAACGTTTCACCTTCCAGGCTTAAGTTAATGTTGTTATTGCCCATTTTCCTGTCCAGCACCTCATTGTAACCTCTGCCGCGTGTGGTAGTATAAACACCATTTGCAAACGTAGTATTGGCTGTTTGCATACGCGTACGCTTGCGATACCGTGTGGCATCGTTATCCAGACTATTGAAAGTTAAATTGGCGACAATAGAAGTAGTAGGGTTAAAACTGTAATCTATTGTGGTGGTTGCCCCCATGCGGGTACGTTCGTTTTCCAGATAAACCAGACGGATATCCGTTGGGAAGTAAATGCTTCCCTTTCCATCAGCAAAATCCTTTAACTGCCATTGCTGTGCATTGATCTCATCATAGCCATTGTTGGTTTTGTAATAGCTGCCAGATACAGTTACCCCAAGTTTACCATTTGGCAACTCCTCTGTAGCATTATAGCGCCGGCCAAAACTGATGTTGCCAATGCCATTAGAATTGTCACGCAATTTATTATAACCCCCACCCAGATCTACAGACAATTGTGGTTTTAAACTGATGGCAGTTGGCGTTTTTAAGTTAATTGCTCCTGCAATGGCATCACCGTCCAGATCGGGAGTTAAGGTTTTGATCACTTCCATAGAAGCCAGAACATTAGCTGGAACAAGATCCAGCTGTGCATTGCGTTGTCCCTGTTCCTGGGTACCCATGATCTGTTCCCCATTGATATTGATATTGGTATAACCACCCGGCGTACCACGCAACTGCACAGTTGACCCTTCGCCCTGCTCCCGGCCTATGGTTACCCCAGGAAGCCTTTGCAGTGATTCTGCTACGTTAAGATCCGGAAAACGCCCCATCAGGTCGGCAGAAATCACCTGCTTGATGTTATCGGCATTTCTTTGCTGGTTCAGCGCTTTCTGCTGTCCTTCAATTACTCCTGACACCGTCACGCCCTGTAAAGCAACACTGCTGGTTACCAGCCTGATATTTTGTACCAGGGTTTGCCCGGCTTTAAGTTGAATGTTGGTTTCAACCGGGCTAAAGCCCATATAAAATACGGTCACTACGTAACTCCCTGGCTGCAGGTCATTTAGCTGAAAATCACCGGTGGTACTGGTAGAAACACCTTTATTGGTGCCCTTGATTTTTACGGAAGCACCGGGTAAAGCGCCGCCCTGGTCATCAATCACTTTACCCCTGATGTTGCCCACTGTTTGGGCGTATGCAGGAAGACTCATCCCTGCAGCGGAAATGATGACCGCGAATATCCACGTGAGATAGGATTTAAAAATAGATTTTTTCATGACAAGTTTTGTTTTTGAGTTTGGTTGTTGGTTGATATATTGGTTAGTTCTAGAATGATTTAAACCGGTAGTAATCGCTTAAAAAGCGGAGCGCGAAACTGGTCCCGATATCGCGGTTGACCAGCCAGACCTTGCCCTTCGACCGCGTTCGGGTTTCAATCACCTGGCCCCGGAGGTTTTTATCCGGATGGTCTTCAGCAAAACGGTTGTGTACCAGCCAGTAGGCTGATTTTTCGATATTGGCATCAAATTCTTTATAGCCCTCTTTAGCGAGTTCCATCCATACAATACCCGAAAGGGCAACCTCTGAACCGGTTACAGACCCCTTATCCGGCGCTTTTCCATCGGTGTAATTTTCGTAATACATGGTACCATCCTTTTGCTGGGCTTTGGCATGGGTACGTGCAGTTTTGGCAGCCGCTTCGAGGTATTTCTTATCTTTGGTGAGCTTAAAGGCCTCGATCAGTGATTCAGCATACCAGAGGTTAAAGCGGGGATGAAAGGAATGTACATCTTTAAAATTGGGCATAAAATCTGACCAGATCCCGTGCTCATCCTGCAGCTTCAGCAGGCTGTTGCACAGATTGATAAAAGCATCCTTAAAAGCTTTATTTCCCGAAAAGCCGTAGGCATCCTTAAACAGGGAACCTTCTGTATTTGGGCGGGAAACATCGAATAAAGTTTGCGTTCCCAGCTTTTTATCTTTCCAAAAAGGACTGTATTCTTTCTGTACCTCACCGGTTTTGAGGTCTACATTATCGTAACACACCCCTTTCTCTGCATCGTACATGTTTTTTAGCATCCAGCCTGCAGCTTCTGTAGCCACTTTTGCATACTGCTGATCCCTGGTTACCCGGCTCAGTTCATAAATGCCTGGCGTACCATCGGATATGGTAGCAAACACAATCACATCATCCCCGATAAAATCGCCGTGGGTAGCGCCAAGCATTCCTTTTAACTTAGGATGGTCCTTGATCTGCAGGCTTATCCAGTAATTACCTGCTTTCTTAGCTGCATTTAACCAGGCTTCATTGCCCCTGACCTTGTAGCCAGCCAGCAAAGCATTAATGGCCTGGCCGGTATGCCAGGGCACTTCATAGGGATACCATTTTCCTTCTGTTAAATTGTAATCACAACGTGATTTACCCTGCTCATCCAGGATCACGTTTACAATGCAATTGGCCGTCTGATCAATTGCGCTTACAATTTCTTCCTTTTTAACCTGGGAAAAGGCAAGGTTGGAGAGGCTAAAACTAGAGACCAGGATTAAACTGGCCAGGATCTTAATCTGCTTCATGACTGTTCTGGTTTGCATTAATGGTATATTTGTGTTTATGGTTGGTTACAGGTTCAGTGGTCTCCAGTCTGAAAGTAAAGGCCGCACCGGCATTGCTGCTTTTAACTTTTAGCAGGATGTAATTGGTGCCTGCTTTTAAAGAAAGGTGATAAGGTTTTTCTTTGGGCAGGGCCGGATTACCTGAGCCAGCAGCAGCGGCTTCAGCAATGCGGCCAGCGTTACAAAACAGTTCTACGGCGGCGTCATTTCCTATCCAGGCAGGTAGTTGTTTTGGCGTTTCGGTGGTAATGGTACAAAATGCGTACACATAGGTATCATCAGCAAGCTGTTTAAATTTGTTGATGATCCCCCCATTGTCCGTGTTGTATTTCATCCAGCGAAACTGCTTTCCCTTATACTGTGCAAAATCACCAGGCTTAGGCGGATGGTTGGCAGCCGGATCTTCTGAATACATAAATGCGGGAAAAGAGGCTCCAGTACCATTAAAAGGCCCGGTTAACAACCAGTAATTGAAATAGGTCTGATCGCTTTCTACTACATTTAAGCCGACAACAGCTGCCTGAGGTAACCGCGTACCTGTTTTATTCAGGGCCAGCAACTTATGTTCAAGATCTGCCAAAGCAGTGATACGGGTTTTGTAAGGTTTTAAGGCATAATCCAGGGTGTAGGGCTGGTTTTCCTGGTTCCATTTGTGCTGAAAATCAGCTGCCATTAGCTCATACCGGTTTTTCAAAACTTTTAAAGCAGCCATACGCTCGTTTAAACCACTGCTGATCTTCCCCTCGTTTTGCTGATACCATTTTGCCAGTTCAGCGATCTGGATCCTAGTGTCAAAAAGCAATATGTACCGGTCTGCAATGTATTTGATGGTGGCCAGATCGGAAAGATGATGTTTAGGGTTTGCGGTTTGAAGCAGTTCCAAAGCCTCTTTAACCACTTTTAGGCCTTCGGCCACATCCTTATTGTTTAAAATGAGCGTTTCCCCGTTTTGTGGTAAAATGTGCTGCCACCAGATTTCGTGTGTCAGGTTATAGGTAAGCGGAAGATCTCTCAGCTCCATCAGCTTAGCGACCGCCTTTACATAAGCTCCGTTTGCTGTTCCGTAGGCTGTTTGTTCATAACGCTGGTCAAATCTGTCATTAAAAAATGATTGCACATTCCAGCTTTTTTCTGCAGCCATGTACACACCATACCAGTCTTCGGAAAACAGCTGGTCACCACCTTCATCCCAAATGGTGGTATAGGCACCTATAGTGCCTTTTGCATAACCTTCATTGATGAAACCATTGATATTGGCTTTGGCAATCGCCAGGTCGGGGAAAAGCCGGTTGGTATTTAAAATACCCGGACATACCATAAAAGTAAGGTTGCGTTTCACAAAAGGATCGATCCACTTGCTATAGGATTGCGGATCGCCATATTCCCAGGTCATGTAAACAATATCCTTTGGCAACATGTCCAGGATTTCCTCATGCTGCAGGGCGATATCTCCCCACATCATCAGTTTCTTACCGTTCTTTTTGACCACATCATAAAGAAATTTGAGGTGGTCGGCGTAAAATTTCGCAACACCCACACTATCGGTATATTTTTTAGATTTACCCTTACCCAGATCAAAGGTCTCATCACAATTGACATTGAAATAAGGAGAACTGAAAGCAGCACACATTTCAGTAATTACACTTTCCAGAAAATGCCTGGCTTTAGGGTCAAGCGGCGAGATCATGGTAGAAGTTTCGCCCATTGACTGGTACTGTGGCAAGGACAAGATGTTACTGAAATGTCCGAATGACTGAAAACTGCCCACAAGCTCCATGTGATATCTGGCAGCATAGGCATCCAGTTCTTTCACATCGGCTATGGTCAGCTTGCCATCTGCAGGCGCAAAATCTGGATAGGCATTGGTTTGAATGACGTGTTCAATGTAAAACGAGAGCCCGTTTACTTTTAAGGAGGCCATCCTTTCGATCTGCTGTTTGATATAGGCTACCTTAGAAATGGGTCCCCGGCTGATGTCGTCAAACACTACTCTGTGCGCCAGTGATGGCCAGTCGGCAATGACCAGTTCTGTATTCCAGCCTGCATCAAGCAGTTGTTTTAAGGTTTGCAGACCGTAAAATAAACCCGCTTCTGTATTCGCAATCAATAAACGTTGCTTTTTATTCAGCACCAGCACATAACCTTCTTTTCCTATCTGTGTTTTCCAGTCCTTTTTTAGCTGGGAGCCATAGACGGGTATCAGTGCATCAATATGTTTATTGCGTCCTGTTAAGCTGAGGGTTAAACCTTGAGCAACAGGTCCGTTTACATTCAGCGAAAGTTTGGTTACTGCAGCTAAGCGTTTTAACATCTCCTGGTCTATGCCTCCAGCGCCAAGCGAAATTTCTTTACTTAAGCTGATGGCAAGCCGCCCCTGCTGTACCTGCTGTGGATAAGGCAATACAGGCACATCAACAGCTAAAATTGTCTTGCTTAGCAATAAGAACAGGGTCAATATGTGGATACGGCTGCTCATTTTTTCTGGCTTTGATTGCTGCTGGATTTAATTTTAGGATGCTGGTTATTGCTAACAGAAACCGCAGTTACGCTTCCTTCTTTCCAGATAAAATGCTTTGCATAGGTATATAAGGAATTTGCAGTAATCAAACCATTGGCAACATTTTTCAGATAAATTGCTGCGTTTGCATTTGCTGTACTGGCCATGGTAAGGCCCTTAAGAACGAAATCACTGGTGTTTTCTAGCGCTACCGCTGGCCGCTCATCCTTGCCTGTAAAGGTAAATCTGATGTCATTCAATTGGATCCCTTTTACATTTTTCACAAACAATCCGTAGGCAGGGAGTGGTCCGAACATCGTAGCCTCAGGATAATGGTCATCCAGTGATTCCAGTTTCCTGAACATTGCATCGGCCGTTGCGCCGCCAGAAGTAGAAATGGAAATGTTGTTCAGGGAAACGTTCTCAATGATGGCATTGTCAAGCCCTATTACCGAGCTTCCGGTAATATCTGCTCCCGTAGCGGTTACATTAGAGATGTGAATGTTCCTGGCTATGCCTGTTCCAGGCGCAGCTGCATCATCGGTATGCTTTCTTGCCCTGTTACCCAGGCGGATAAACAAAGGCACTTGCGGGCCATCAATCACCACATTGCTGATGCTGATGTTTTCCATAATACCCCCATCTACCATTTCCAGTGAAATGCCGCTGTTGCCTGCCGGCTTGCCATAAATGGTATTGAGCTGTGCAGAAGGCTTGATCACGATATTACTGATGGTCACATTTCTGAAACCACCGGTAGATTCTGTTCCGAACTTCAGGCCGTTGCAGTGGCTGCTGAACACGCAATTATTGATCACAATATTCTCTGAAATAAGTTTAGAAGTACTTTTTAAGGTCAGGCCATCATCATCCGAATCACCCGTTACATTGGTAATCCGCACGTTTTTACAACCATCAATGTCAATCATGTCATTGTTCTTGTTGGAATGGTTCCATATGGAAATGCCATCAATCACCAGGTCTTCACAACCCAGGTAATGCTGCATCCAGAAGGCTGAATTACGCAGGTGGACCTGTTTGACACTTATTTTTTTACAGGCTATAAACCAGATCAGGTAGGGCCTGTCTTTGTAACGATCTGGTTTTTTAATCGTGTTGACCTCAAAACTGCCCCCTTGTCCATCTATTGTTCCGGCACCTTCAATGCCAATATTTTCGGCTTTATTGGCATAGATCAGGGCCTGCTTCGCCCAGTTTTCTCCGTAAAAAGGTATTCCTGCCTGTTGATAAGGATAATTGGAAGCACCCTTAATGCCGGTTAGGGTACATCCTTCACTAAGGTAAAGGGTAACATTACTCTTTAACACCAGAGTTGCACTTATAAAATTGCCTGCAGGAAAGATAACCTTTCCCCCTCCCGAAGCGGCACAGGCATCGATGCTTTTTTGTATGGCTAAGGTATTTACCGTATTTCCATCGCCTTTGGCTCCATAAGTACTTATTGTTACGTCAGCAGCCAGGGCATGGATGGTAAAACTTGTCAATAAGAGGAATAAGAATCTTCGCATAATTAAAATTGGGTTAGTGAATGATCTACTGTTTTTTTGGTCCTGGAAATTTGGTAATACACATTAAAAAGGTAACAAGGGATGAGCAGCAGGTAAGCGAGCTGGTTATTGGAAATATGTGAAAGCCAGCTGTACACCAATGGTAAAATGGCACCGCCGGCGATACCCATGATGAGTATGGCCGATCCGCGGTTGAGCAAAGCACCGCTCAGCCCTCTTAAAGCAAGCGGCCAGATGGCTGGCCACAACATGGCATTGGCAAAACCCAGTAAGGCAATGAAAATAATAGAAGCTTCGCCAGGTACAAACACGGCAAGCAGGGTTAACAATATCCCCAGCAGGGAAGAGTATAAAAATGCCTTTTCCTGGGTGATGAGTTTAGGGATAAATAAAGCCCCTAAAACATAACCAGTAAGCATGGATGCCAGTGTATAGGAAGTTAAGCTTTTGGCTACATCCAATCTGACGCCATGATAAATTCCATAATTGCCGATCGTATCGCCGGCGATAACTTCTACACCTACCGTTACAAATATGGCTGTAAAACCCAGCATAAATACACCATTGTAACTTTTACCTGCATTGGTCAGCTCTTCCTTTTCATTAACAGCCAGTTCATCTGCTGAGGGTGTAATTTCGGGCAGGTGTGCATATTTAATACCAAAAGCGATTACACACAACACCAGGGTTAAAACCATATAAGGCATGATCACATCATGGGCCAGCTCATCCAGACGTATGGTTTTTGCTCCGGGAGCCAGGCTTTCCAGTTCGGCCAGCAAACCATCAGAATTTTTAAGGATAATGGCACCTAATATCATCGGGGCCAGAATGCCAGCAAATTTATTGCAGATCCCCATTATGCTGATGCGTTGGGCAGCCCTGGCCGGATCGCCCAATTTGGTGATATAGGGGTTTACAGCAGTTTGCAGCAAAGTAGTTCCTGTACCCACTACAAATAAGCCCAGCAGGAAAAGTGGATAATACCGCAGCATTGCGGCAGGAACAAATAACAGGCAGCCGGCAGCCATAATGAGCAA